>CAVRMT010000001.1:0-82041 GCA_963722015.1 uncultured Actinomycetota bacterium
CCGAGCACCGGACGCTCGTGCGCAGGCATCGAGGTGATGTCCTCGCCCTCGAACTTGATGGTGCCCTGACGGACCGGGCGAAGCCCCGACACGGTCTTCATGGTGGTCGTCTTGCCGGCACCGTTGGCCCCGATGAGGGTGACCACCTCGCCCTCGTTGACGACGAACGAGATGTTGCGGATCGCCTCGATGCGTCCGTAGTTCACGCACAGGTCGTTGACCTCAAGAAGCATCTTCATCAACTCCCAGGTAGGCGGCGATGACCGCCGGGTTGTCCTGGATCTCGGCGGGCAGTCCTTCGGCGATCTTCTTGCCGAACTCCAGCACCACGATCCGGTCGGTGACGCCCATGACGAGCTTCATGTCGTGCTCGATGAGCAGCACGGTGTAGCCCTGCTCGCGGATGCTCTGGATGAGCTCCATGAGCCGGTACTTCTCGGCCGGGTTGAAGCCGGCGGCAGGCTCGTCGAGGCACAGCAGCTTGGGGTTGGTCGCCAGCGCCCGGGCGATCTCGAGTCTGCGCTGGTCGCCGTACGGCAGGTTGCGGGCCAGCTCGTCGGCGCGCTTCTCCAGGCCCATGAACTTGAGCAGGTCGTGAGCCCGGTCCAGACCCTCGGCCTCCTCCCTGCGGTGCTTGGGCAGGCGCAGCAGCGCCGACACGATGCCACTGGTGTGGTGGGCGTCGGCGCCGACGAGGACGTTCTCGAGGGCGGTCATGTTGTGGAACAGCCGGATGTTCTGGAAGGTGCGCGCGATGCCCAGCTTGGTGATCTGGAACTTCTGGCGCTTGCCCAGCGGGTCACCCATGAACCGGACCCCGCCGGAGGTCGGCTGGTAGACGCCGGTCATCACGTTGAAGCAGGTGGTCTTGCCCGCGCCGTTGGGGCCGATGAGGCCCAGGATCTCCCCGGTGTTGATGTGGAAGGACACCCCGTCGAGGGCGGTGACGCCGCCGAAGCGCAGCGTGACGTCCTCCACCTCGAGCAGCTTGCCGCTGGGGAGGTGGGCCACCTCGTCGACGCTGATGTTGACGGAGGTGTCCGGTGCCTCCCCTGCGTCACCACCGGCGATGGGCACGGGGCCGGGCCTGGTGGAGTTCGGCTCAGACATGTCCTGCTCCTTCCGGTGCGACCTCGGTATCGTGTTCGGCCTTGTTGGCCCGCACCGTTCGCTTCGGTGGCAGCAGGCCCTGGGGACGGAAGATCGCCAGCGCCATCAGGGCCAGCCCGAAGAGCAGGAAGCGGGCGTCCGACAGGAACCGGAACTTCTCCGGGATGTAGGTCAGCAGCGCCGCGGCGACGATGACGCCCCACCGGTTGCCCTGGCCGCCGACGACGACCATGGCGACGAAGAGCACCGAGTAGATGATGGTGAAGTTGTCGGGGTTGATGAAGGCCTGCTTCGTGGCGAACAGGGCCCCCGAGAGACCGCCGATGGCCGCGCCGGTGGCGAACGCCAGCAGCTTGAACCGGAAGGTCGGCACACCCATGAGCTCGGCTGCGTCCTCGTCCTCGCGGGTGGCCTCCCAGGACCGTCCCACGCGGGAGTTCTGCATCAGCCAGTCGAGGAACAGCACGATGATGACCAGCGTCAGGGCCAGCCAGTAGTAGGGGATCGAGTCGGTCACGCTGAACTTGAGGAACGTCGTGGTGTCCTCGAGGTCGACGAACGCGGTCATTCCCTGCCAGGTGAGATGCGGGATCTCGAACAGCGCCCAGCTCGGTGGCGCGGGGATGTTGGAGATGCCTCGGGCCCCACTGAGCCACTCGGTGTTGAGCAGGACCAGCCGGATGATCTCACCGAAGCCGAGGGTGACGATGGCGAGGTAGTCGCCCCGGACCCGCAGCGTCGGCGCTCCGAGCAGGATCCCGGAGAGCATCGTGACCCCCATGGCGATGGGGATGCAGAGCAGCAGCGGGAGCTTGGCCTGCGAGGAGCTGAGGACACCGACGGTGAACGCGCCGATCGCGAAGAAGCCGATGTACCCGAGGTCGAGCAGCCCGGCATACCCGATGACGATGTTCAGCCCGATCGCGACCAGCGCGTACATCGCGCAGGTGAAGAGCACGGCGCCGAAGTCGGAGTCGGTGGTCGTGATGAGCGGCGGGTTGATGATCGGCAGCAGGTAGACGACCATCACCGCGAGGATGAGCAGGGTCAGGCGGGCCCACCGAGGCAGGCCCCGGAACCGCTCGCCGATGGTGTGGAAGACGTTGTAGAGGACGTTCATGCGCGTGCCTTCCCCAGCGATTCACCGAGCAGGCCGGTGGGACGGAACAGGAGGATGACGACGAGGAGGACGAAGGCGACGACGTCCTTCCACTGGGTGCCGAAGAGGGCGGACCCGTAGTTCTCGGCGACCCCGAGGATGAACCCACCGAGCAGGGCGCCCCGCAGGTTGCCGATGCCACCCAGCACGGCCGCGGTGAACGCCTTGACGCCGAGGATGAACCCGGCGTTGTAGCGCGTGACCCCGATCTTGAGCAGGTACATCATGGCGGCGGCGCCGGCCATCAACCCGCCGATGAGGAAGGTGAGGCGGATGACGCGGTCGCGGTTGACACCCATGAGGGCCGCGGACTCGGCGTCCTGGGCCACGGCCCGGATGCCACGCCCGAGCCGGGAGCGCTTGATGAACTGGTCCAGGACCACCATCATCACGATCGCGGACCCGAGGACGATCAGGTCGATGTTGGTGACCTCGTAGTCGAACACGCGGAAGAGCCGGGAGGTCTCCACGTTCAGCGTGAGGGGCAGGTTCTCGCGAGGGCGCCCGACGTACGGCGCGAGGTCGTCGTCGAGACCGAACCACTTGAACGGCTTGTCGCGCAGACCCATCAGCTCCGACAGGGCGAACGAGGCGCCGATCGCGGAGATGAGGGCGATGAGCGGTGGTGAGTTGCGCTTGCGCAGCGGACGGTAGGCGAAGTACTCCAGCAGGAGCGCGACGACCGCCGAGATGGACATCGCCCCGAGGAACCCCAGGACGATGAAGCCGATCTGTCCGGCGCCGGAGGCCTTGCCGGCTCCGAAGGCCATGAGCAGCCAGACCGCAGCGAAGCTGCCCCACATGAAGACCTCGGAGTGCGCGAAGTTGATCAGCCGCAGCACGCCGTAGACGAGGGTGTAGCCGAGAGCCACCAGGGAGTAGATCGCACCGATCGCCAAGCCCGTGATCGTGAGTTCCCAGAAGTGGTTGAGCAGAAGATCCATGGGGCCTCCGTGTGTGAGAGGGCGCAGCGGGCCATGACCGTCCTGGCCACCACCGTGCTGCTGGCCGTGGCCATCGTCCTGGTCCGGACGGGAAGACAGTAGCGGCCAGGATCCCTTTTGCTAAGGATCCTGGCCGCTACTGCGGGGTGTTACTTGATTTCCTGGTCCGGAACGATCTTGCCGTCCTCGACCTTGTAGGCCCAGACGGAGACCTCGGAGGGCTCGCCCTTGTCGTCGAACTTGATCTGCTTGGTGACGCCCTTCTCGTCGTACGAGCCGATGAAGGCCGTCATGTCAGCAGACTCGGTCTTGCCCGCAGCGATCGCGGCGAGGAACACGTTGGCGGCGTCGTACGCCTCCGCGGAGTAGGTCGCCGGGTCGGAGTTGTAGGCCGCCTTGAACTGCGCAGCGAACTCACCGGCCTCGTCGGGCGGAAGGCACGGGCAGGTGATGATGGTGCCCTCGGCAGCCGCACCGGCCGCCTTGATGAAGCCGTCGTCCTTGACGCCGTCGGCGACGACGAACGTGCCGGTGTAGCCGGCCGAGCGCAGCTGCTTGACGATCAGCGCAGCCTCGGCGTAGTACCCGCCGAAGAAGACCGCCGGGGCCTTGGAGGACTTCACCTTGGTGATGGTGCCGGAGAAGTCCGTCTGCTTGACCTGGATGGAGTCGTTGCCGACCACGGCAGCGCCCAGGTCCTTGCGCACGATGTCCGCGAGGCCCTTGCCGTACTCCGACGAGTCGTCGATGACGAAGGTCTTGTCGGCCTTGACGATGTCCTTGATGTACTTCGCTGCAGCGGGACCCTGGGTGGCGTCGTTGCCGAGGACGCGGTGGAAGGTCTTCCAGCCGTTCTCGGACAGCGCCGGGTTGGTGGCCGAAGCAGAGATGGTGTTGAGGCCGGCCTGCTCGAAGATGGGGTCGGCTGCCTTGGACTCACCCGAGAAGGCGGGTCCGACGATGCCGACCAGCTTCTTGTCACCGACGGCCTTCTGGGCCAGTCCGGGGGCGATGGACGGGTCACCCTGGCTGTCGAACGAGTCCAGCGTGACCTTGCAGTCGGGGTTCTTCTCGTTGTACTGGGTGACGGCGAGCTCGGCGCCGTTCTTGATGTTGATGCCGAGGTTGGCGGCGTCTCCGGTCAGCGCGCCGAAGAAGCCGATCTTGAGGTCGCACGCCTTGCCATCGCCGGTGGCTCCGGCATCGGTGGTGGTGCCGCCACAGGCACTCAGCGCGAGCGCAGCCACCACGAGGGGCGCGCCGATCTTGAACAAGGAACGCAAGGGTCCTCCTGAAGTCACATGGTGCTCGTGGAAGCGGTTGGGTCACAGCGGCGCCCACGGTCCCCGGTTGGGGTGTCTGCAGACTATGACCCGGGAAGTCGTGCGATTGGGGAAATCGGGCTCAGGCGTGATCGTGTCGTTATCACAGGCTTCGTGGGTCGGCCTGTTGAAACAGGGCGATCCCGACACCGCGGGTGCCGGACGAGAAATCCACCGGCAGAAGCCGAACCCCACGGGCGCCCTGGACGTATAGACAGTGTGGCGCTGCATAATCTGGGCCACCTGCCTGTCCTCCGCGAGGGGCCATCCCACCGAAAGGCATACCCATGACCCGCATCGACGACGACCCCACCAACAACTCGTCCGGTCACGCCCCGAGCCGACGGGTGGTCCTGGCGTCCGCGGGGATCGGCGTGGGCGCCGTGGCCCTCAGCGGGTGCGGCGCCGCCGACGAAGCAGTCAAGGACGTCGCGAGCAGTGCCTCGTCCGCGGTGACCGACTCGGTCAAGGACGCGATCTCCGCGGCGACCATCCCGGTGGGAGGGGGCAAGGTGTTCGCCGACCAGAAGGTGGTGGTCACCCAGCCCGCGTCCGGGGACTTCAAGGCGTTCAGCGCCGTGTGCACGCACCAGTCGTGCGTCGTGGCCGATGTCGCGGACGGCACCATCAACTGCGCCTGCCACGGCAGCAAGTTCGACATCACCACGGGGGCGGTGAAGAACGGCCCGGCCACCTCACCCCTGCCGGAGAAGCAGGTCACCGTCGACGGCGACGGCATCTCCGTCGCCTGAGCGACACCGGTGCGAGACCGGTGCGGGACCGGCGCGGGACCGGCGCGGGACCGGCGCAGGCGGCGTCGGTGGCGCTCCCTAGAGTGGGGTCGTGGCTGACCCGTCGACCTATCGTCCTGCGCCGGGAGAGATCCCCGTGGACCCGGGGGTCTACCGGTTCCGCGACTCGGCCCGGCGGGTCATCTACGTCGGCAAGGCCAAGTCGCTGCGGCCCCGGCTCTCGTCCTACTTCCAGGACCTCACCGCCCTGCACCCGCGCACCGCGACCATGGTCACCACCGCCGCGAGCGTCGAGTGGACCGTGGTGTCCACCGAGGTCGAGGCCCTGCAGCTCGAGTACTCCTGGATCAAGGAGTACGACCCCCGCTTCAACGTCAAGTACCGCGACGACAAGTCCTACCCCTACCTGGCCGTGACGATGGGGGAGGAGTTCCCCCGCGCCCAGGTGATGCGTGGCGCCAAGCGCAAGGGCACCCGCTACTTCGGCCCGTACGCGCACGCCTGGGCGATCCGCGAGACCCTCGACCTGCTGTTGCGCGTCTTCCCGGTGCGGACCTGCTCCTCAGGGGTGTTCAAGCGCGCCGGCCAGGTGGGGCGACCCTGCCTGCTCGGATACATCGACAAGTGCTCGGCCCCCTGTGTGGGGCGGGTCGACCCCGACGAGCACCGGGCCATCGCCGAGGACTTCTGCGACTTCATGGCGGGCAACACCACCAGGTTCGTCAAACGGATCGAGCGCAGGATGGGCGCAGCGTCCAAGGAGCTCGAGTTCGAGCAGGCGGCCCGGTTGCGCGACGACCTCGTCGCCCTCGGCAAGGCCCTGGAGAAGTCCGCGGTGGTCCTCGGGGACGGCACCGACGCCGATGTGTTCGCCCTGGAGGACGACGGCCTCGAGGTCGCCGTGCAGGTGTTCCACGTCCGGGGCGGCCGGGTCCGCGGCCAGCGCGGGTGGGTGGCCGAGATGGACGCCGAGACCGTGCCCGAGATCGTCGGCCACCTCCTGCAGCAGGTGTACGGCGGCGAGTCCGGCGAGGGCGTGCCGCGCGAGGTCCTCGTCCCCGTGCTCCCCGACGACCCGGCTGCCGTCTCGCTGTGGCTCGGCGCGCTGCGCGGTTCGGGGGTCGACCTGCGGGTGCCGCAGCGCGGTGACAAGCGGACCCTGCTCGAGACGGTGCACCGCAACGCCAAGCAGTCCCTCGCGCGCCACAAGCTGTCCCGCGCGGGCGACCTCACGGCCCGCAGCGTCGCGCTGCAGCAGCTGCAGGAGACCCTCGACCTCAGCGACGCCCCGCTGCGGATCGAGTGCTACGACATCAGCCACATCCAGGGCTCACAGGTCGTCGGCTCGATGGTCGTCTTCGAGGACGGGCTGGCCCGCAAGAGCGAGTACCGCCGGTTCGTGATCCGGGGCGAGGACGTGGACGACACCGCGGCCATGGACGAGGTGCTGACCCGCCGGTTCAGCCGCTACCTCGAGGAGCGCGACCAGTCCAGCGACCTCGAGCTCGGGCACGACCCGGAGTCCGGGCCGGAACGCATCGACCCCGACACGGGCAAGCCCAAGCGTTTCGCCTACCCACCGAACCTCGTGGTCGTCGACGGCGGCCTGCCCCAGGTCAACGCGGCCAAGGCCGCCCTCACCGCGCTGGGCATCGACGACGTGGCCGTGGTGGGGCTGGCCAAGCGGCTCGAGGAGGTATGGGTGCCCGGCCAGGACTACCCGTTGATCCTGCCCCGCACGAGTGAGGGCCTCTACCTCCTGCAGCGGCTGCGCGACGAGGCGCACCGCTTCGCCATCACCTTCCACCGACAGCGCCGGTCCAAGGCGATGACGGCGAGCGTCCTGGACGGCATACCCGGTCTGGGGCAGACCCGACGCAAGGCCCTGCTGAGGCACTTCGGTTCGGTGAAGAAGATCCGGGCCGCCACGGCAGCAGGAGCTCACCGAGGTTTCCGGCATCGGGCCTGCGCTGGCGGCCACGATTGCGGCAGAGTTGGCCACGCAGGGGTCGGCCACCCCTGCGGTCAACCTCATGACCGGCGAGATCATCGACGAGGACGGGGCAGGGCAGTGACGAGCGCGGCAGGGACAGGCTCCAGCGGAGCGCACGACGCGGCGGCGGGCGAGGCTCAGGTGGAGGGCGAGGACGCGACCACGCGGGCGGAGCTCGTCATCGTCACCGGCATGAGCGGGGCCGGTCGCTCCACCACCGCCAACGTCCTGGAGGACTCCGGCTGGTACGTCGTGGACAACCTGCCTCCCCACCTGCTCGTCTCGCTGGCCGACCTCGCCAGCGGAGCGGGACGCAGTGCCGACCTGCCCCGGATCGCGGCGGTCGTGGACGTCCGGGCCCGCGGGTTCTTCGCCCACCTGCAGACCGCGCTGAACGAGCTGCGGCTGCGCGACTGGCACCCGCAGCTGGTCTTCCTCGACGCCACCGACGAGGCCCTGGTCCGGCGGTTCGAGTCGGTGCGCCGACCCCACCCGTTGCAGGGCCAGGGCCGGCTGCTCGACGGGATCGTGCGGGAGCGCGAGCTGCTCGCCGACCTGCGGTCGGTGGCCGACGTCGTGATCGACACCTCCGGCCTCAACGTCCACCAGCTGGCGAAGAAGGTCCACCCGGTCTTCGCCGAGGGCGGCTCCGGCCCCAAGGTCAGGATCGCGGTGATGTCGTTCGGGTTCAAGTACGGCGTGCCGCTGGACGCCGACTTCGTCTTCGACATGCGCTTCCTGCCCAACCCGTTCTGGATCCCCGAGCTGCGCAACTTCACCGGGCAGGACGCCCCCGTGTCGGAGTTCGTCCTCGGACAGGAGGGTGCGCCGGAGTTCGTCGAGCGGGTCGTCGCCCTGATGGAGCCGGTCGTCGGCGGGTACGTCCGGGAGGGACGTCGGTATGCCACGGTCGCCGTCGGGTGCACGGGGGGCAAGCACCGCTCCGTCGCCGTCGCCGAGGCGCTGAGGGCCCGGTTGGCCAGCGACGACGTGGCCACCTTCGTCGTCCACCGCGACCTGGGTCAGGAATGAACGGACCTGCTGTCGTGGCCCTCGGCGGAGGGCACGGCCTCGCGGCCTCGCTGGAGGCCCTCAAGCTCGTGTGCGACGACATCACCGCGGTCGTCACGGTGGCCGACAACGGCGGCTCGTCGGGTCGGCTGCGGGACGAGTTCGAGATCCTCCCGCCGGGGGACCTGCGGATGGCCCTCACCGCGCTGTGCGACGACACCGAGTGGGGGCACACCTGGCGGGACGTCCTGCAGCACCGGTTCCGGGGCGACGGGCCGCTGGCCGGCCATGCCCTGGGCAACCTGCTCATCGCGGCCCTGTGGGACCTGCACCACGACCCGGTGGCCGGCCTCGACCTCGTCGGCCGCCTGCTCAACGCCCGCGGCAGGGTCCTGCCCATGGCGGCGGTGCCGCTGGAGATCACCGCACAGATCGCCGGGACCGACCCCGCCGACCCCGGGCGCGTCGACACGGTGCGCGGGCAGGTCGCCGTGGCCAGCACCCGTGGCCAGGTGCGCAGCATCGCCCTGGAGCCCGCGAACCCCCCGTCGGCCGTCGAGACGATCGACGCCGTGCGCGAGGCCGACTGGGTGATCCTGGGTCCTGGTTCGTGGTTCACGTCGGTGATGCCGCACCTCATGGTCCCGGCCCTGCGGGACGCCCTGCACGACACCGCGGCCCGGCGGCTGCTCACGCTCAACCTGGAGCACTCGGGGGAGACCGCCGGCTTCACCTGCGCCCGGCAGGTCGAGGCGCTGGCCGACCATGCGCCCCGCCTGCGGCTGGACGTGGTGCTGGCCGACCCCGGCGCGGTCGACGACGAGGACCAGCTCCGTGAGGCTGCGGCCCGTCTGGGCGCGCAGGTGGTCGTCGCGGCGGTGGCCCAGCGCGGTGCCCCGGGCCACCACGACTCGCTGCGCCTCGCCGCGGCATACCGTGACATCTTCGGGTGACGGCGACCCGGCCGGGCGACGCCTCGCTGACCCCCCAGATGAAGTGCGGTCCGCGGACCGCACCGAAGCACCACAGCGAGATGGCAGGATGACGGCATGGCGATGACGGCGCGGGTCAAGGACGAACTGAGCAGACTCGACGTCACGAAACCGTGCTGCCGCAAGGCGGAGGTGGCGGCGACGCTGCGCTTCGCCGGTGGGCTGCACATCGTCGGTGGGCGCATCGTGGTCGAGGCCGAGCTCGACACGGCCAACGCCGCGCGACGCCTGCGCAAGAACATCGGCGACCTCTACGGCCACCCGTCCGAGGTGCTCGTGCTGGCCGCGGGGGGCCTGCGCAAGGGCAGCCGCTACGTCGTGCGCGTGGTGCAGGACGGTGAGGCGCTGGCTCGCCAGACCGGCCTCATCGACGCACGGGGACGCCCGGTCCGCGGGCTGCCGCCCAAGGTCGTCAGCGCCTCCGCGTGCGACGCGGAGGCGGCGTGGCGTGGCGCCTTCATCGCCCACGGCTCCCTGACCGAGCCCGGTCGGTCCTCGGCCCTGGAGGTCACCTGTCCCGGCCCCGAGGCAGCGCTGGCCCTCGTGGGCGCTGCGCGGCGCCTCGGCATCCCGTCCAAGGCCCGCGAGGTGCGGGGGGTGGACCGGGTCGTCATCCGCGACGGTGACGCCATCGGCGCGATGCTCACCAGGCTCGGCGCCCACGAGGCGGTGCTCGCCTGGGAGGAGCGCCGGATGCGCCGTGAGGTCCGGGCCACGGCCAACCGGCTCGCCAACTTCGACGACGCCAACCTGCGTCGCTCCGCCCGGGCCGCGGTTGCTGCCGGGGCGCGGGTGCACCGGGCCATGGAGATCCTCGGCGAGGAGATCCCCGACCACCTGCGGGAGGCCGGCGAGCTCCGGCTGCAGCACAAGCAGGCCTCGCTCGAGGAGCTGGGCCAGCTGGCCCAGCCGCCGATGACCAAGGACGCCGTCGCCGGGCGGATCAGGCGGTTGCTGGCGATGGCGGACAAGCGGGCCCAGGACCTGGGGATCTCCGGTACGGACGCCAACCTGACTCCTGACATGCTCGACGCATGACGCGGATCGCCGTGGTCGGCACCGGGTACGTCGGGCTCTCCATCGCGGTGCTGCTCTCGCGGCGCCACCCCGTGGTGGCCCTGGACATCGACGCCGCCCGCATCGCGGGACTTCAGCAGGGACGCAGCCCGATCCACGACCAGGAGATCGAGGCGGCCCTGGGGTCGCAGGAGCTCGACCTCACCTTCACCACCCACCCCGCCGAGGCCTATGCAGGCGCCGAGTTCGTCGTCGTCGCCACCCCCACCGACTACGACCCCGACACCAACTACTTCAACACCTCCTCGGTCGAGGCCGTCCTCAAGGACGCGGCGGCGCACAACCAGCAGGCCACCCTGGTCGTGAAGTCGACCGTCCCCGTCGGGTTCACCCGCGACGTGTCCGAGCGGCTCGGCCTCGACTCCGTGGTCTTCAGCCCCGAGTTCCTGCGTGAGGGCAAGGCCCTGTGGGACCTGCTGCACCCGTCGCGGATCGTCATGGGGGAGCGCAGCGAGCGGGCCCAGCAGTTCGCCGACCTGCTCACCGAGGCCGCCCTCGAGGACGACGTCCCCGTTCTGCTCACCGACAGCACCGAGGCCGAGGCGATCAAGCTGTTCGCCAACACCTTCCTCGCCATGCGGGTGGCCTTCTTCAACGAGCTCGACACCTTCGCCGCGACCCACGGCCTGGACAGCCGCCAGATCATCGACGGGGTCGGCCTCGACCCCCGGATCGGCAGCCACTACAACAACCCGTCGTTCGGCTACGGCGGGTACTGCCTGCCCAAGGACACCAAGCAGCTGCTGGCCAACTACCAGAACGTGCCGCAGAGCCTCATCGAGGCGATCGTCCACGCCAACGCGACCCGCAAGGACTTCGTGGCAGGCGACATCCTCGCGCGCACCCCCGGGGTGGTCGGCATCCACCGCCTGATCATGAAGGCGGAGTCCGACAACTACCGGTCCAGCAGCGTCCAGGGGATCATGAAGCGGATCAAGGCCAAGGGTGTCGAGGTCATCGTCTTCGAACCGGCCATCGCCGAGGACCACTTCTTCGGGTCGCGGGTGGTGCGCGACCTCGCAGAGTTCAAGGCTGCTGCCGACGTCATCGTCGCCAACCGCGTCGTGCCCGAGCTCGCCGACGTGGCCGACAAGGTCTACACCCGTGACCTCTTCGGTGGCGACCAGTAGGTCCTCCAGCACGAACCCGCCGACAGCGACCGCACGGGTTACCGGCCCGTACGCCGGACCGTCCTGTCGGCCGGGAGCCGGCATCCCATAGGCTCGGAAGCGACTCCTCGTGCCGCGTCACGTGGCACACCGTCCCCACCTGAGAAGGACATGGCAAAGTGACTGTTCGCGTAGGCATCAACGGCTTCGGCCGCATCGGTCGCAACTTCTTCCGCGCCGTCGTGGCGTCGGGAGCCGACATCGAGGTCGTGGCCACCAACGACCTGATGGACAACAAGACGTTGGCCCACCTGCTCAAGTACGACTCCGTCCTCGGCCGTTTCCCGGGTGAGGTGACCTACGACGAGACCTCGATCACCGCTGGTGGCAGGACCGTTCGCGTGTTCGCCGAGCGGGACCCGGCCAAGATCGACTGGGCCGCCGTGGGCGCCGACGTCGTCATCGAGTCGACCGGCTTCTTCACCGACGCCACCAAGGCCAAGGCCCACATCGACGGCGGCGCCAAGAAGGTCATCATCTCCGCGCCGGCCTCCAACGAGGACATCACCATCGTCATGGGTGTCAACGACGGCGACTACGACGCGTCGAAGCACACCATCATCTCCAATGCGTCCTGCACGACGAACTGCCTCGGCCCGATGGCCAAGGTCCTCAACGACGAGTTCGGCATCGTCAAGGGCCTCATGACGACCATCCACGCCTACACCCAGGACCAGAACCTCCAGGACGCCCCGCACAAGGACCTGCGCCGCGCCCGCGCCGCCGCCCTCAACATCGTCCCGACCTCGACCGGGGCCGCCAAGGCCATCGGCCTGGTCCTGCCGGAGCTGAAGGGCAAGCTCGACGGCTTCGCCCTGCGCGTCCCGATCGCCACCGGCTCGGCCACCGACCTCACCTTCGAGGCCGGCCGCGACACCACCGCCGAAGAGGTCAACGCCGCGATCAAGAAGGCGGCCGACGGACCGCTCAAGGGCGTCCTCGTCTACACCGAGGACCCGATCGTCTCCAAGGACATCGAGTCCGACCCCGCGTCCTGCATCTTCGACGCCGGCCTGACCAAGGTGATCGGCAACCAGGTCAAGGTCATCGGCTGGTACGACAACGAGTGGGGCTACTCCAACCGCCTCGCCGACCTGGTCACCCTCGTCGGCAAGACCCTCTGACCCCGTGCTGAGCCTCGCCGAGCTGGGCGACCTGCGCGGCAAGCGCGTCCTCGTCCGGTCCGACCTGAACGTCCCGCTGGAAAAGAGCGACGACGGCACCCCGGTGATCTCCGACGACGGCCGCATCCGTGCGTCCGCCCCGACGATCCGGGCCCTGTCCGAGGCGGGGGCGCGCGTCATCGTGTGCGCCCACCTCGGACGACCCAAGGGTGCCCCCGAGGACCGTTACTCCCTGGCTCCGGTCGCGTCCCGCCTCGGTGAGGTCCTCGACCGTGAGGTCACCTTCGCCACCGACACCGTGGGACAGAGCGCGTTGGCGGCTGTCGACGGTGCCCAGGACGGCGACGTGGTGCTCCTGGAGAACCTGCGGTTCAACGCGGGGGAGACCGCCAAGACCGACGAGGAGCGCGCGGAGTTCGCCGGCCAGCTCGCCGGTCTCGCCGACGTCTTCGTCTCCGACGGCTTCGGGGTGGTCCACCGCAAGCAGGCCAGCGTCTACGACGTGGCCCGCCTCCTGCCGTCTGCGGTGGGCGGCCTCGTCGAGACCGAGGTGGGGGTGCTGCGACGCCTGACCGAGGACCCCGAACGCCCGTACGCCGTGCTGCTCGGTGGGGCGAAGGTCTCCGACAAGCTCGGCGTGATCGACAACCTGCTCCAGACCGCGGACCGCCTGCTCATCGGCGGCGGCATGGTGTTCACCTTCCTCGCCGCCCAGGACTACGAGGTCGGCAAGAGCCTGCTGGAGGCCGACCAGGTGGAGAAGGTCAAGGGCTACCTGGCGCAGGCCAAGGAGCTCGGGGTGGAGATCGTCCTCCCCGTCGACATCGTCGCCGCGACACAGTTCTCGGCGGAGGCCGAGCGCGACGTCGTGCCGGCCGGCGCCATACCGGCCGACCGGATGGGCCTGGACATCGGTCCGGAGTCCGGGGTGCTCTTCGCGGAGAAGCTCAAGGACTGCCGGACGGTGTTCTGGAACGGCCCGATGGGCGCGTTCGAGATGCAGCCGTATGCCGCGGGGACCGCGGCCGTGGCGGCCGCCCTGGTCGAGCTCACCGACAAGGGCGCCCTCACCGTCGTGGGTGGGGGCGACTCCGCCGCCGCGGTGCGTCAGCTCGGCTTCCAGGACGCGCAGTTCGGCCACATCTCCACCGGAGGCGGTGCCAGCCTGGAGTACCTCGAGGGCAAGCAGCTTCCGGGTCTGACGGTGCTGGACCAGACCCGCAGCTGAAACAGCGGTCCTGATCCAGCAGTCGTGATCCAGCAGTCGTGATCCAGCTCAGTTCCACGAACCCACGGTGGGTCGGGCCCCCGGCCCGGCCCACCGGCACACTCCCAAGGACGACACCTGATGGCAGCCAAGACCTCCGGTCGCACCCCGCTGATGGCGGGCAACTGGAAGATGAACCTCGACCACCTGCAGGCCACCCACCTGGTGCAGAAGCTCGACTGGACGCTGCGCGACGGCCGACACGACTTCAAGGCTGTCGAGGTCGTCGTCCTCCCGCCGTTCACCGACCTGCGCTCGGTGCAGACCCTCATCGACGGCGACCGTCTCGAGCTGCGCCACGGTGCGCAGGACCTCTCGGCGCACGATGCGGGCGCCTACACGGGTGAGATCTCCGGTGCCTTCCTGGCCAAGCTCGGGTGCAGCTACGTCACCGTCGGGCACAGCGAGCGGCGCGAGCACCACGCCGAGTCCGACGCGGTCGTGAACGACAAGCTCAAGGCGGCCTGCAGGCACGGTCTCGTCCCGATCCTGTGCGTGGGCGAAGGACTCGAGGTCCGCAAGGCGGGCGAGCACGTGGCCCACGTCCTCGCCCAGGTCGAGGCCGGGCTGGCCGGCGTCACCGCCGAGCAGGCCGGCACCCTGGTCATCGCCTACGAGCCGGTGTGGGCGATCGGCACCGGTGAGGTGGCCACGCCCGAGGACGCGCAGGAGGTCTGTGCGGCGATCCGGACCAAGCTCGCCGAGCTCTACTCCGGCGACCTCGCGGATGCCGTGCGGGTGCTGTACGGCGGCTCGGTCAAGGCCAGCAACGTCGCGGCGATCATGGCCCAGGAGGACGTCGACGGCGCCCTGGTGGGTGGCGCGTCGATCGTGGCCGAGGAGTTCTCCTCGATCTGCCGCTACCGCGACCACCACAAGACCGACTGACCCACCGGCCGCGGCCACCCGGCCTTACCGGCAGTTCCCGGCGGCGGTGCGGCGCGGTCGGTTCAGCCCGGCGCGGCGAGAAGGTATCCTGACCGCTGCTGCCGTTTCGGTGGCGAACTGTTGTCGACGAAGATGGGTGAACCGTGGAAGCCGTACGCATCGGCCTGCAGGTCCTGCTGGTCATCGGTGGTCTGATCCTGACCTTGCTGGTCCTGCTCCACAAGGGCAAGGGTGGCGGTATGTCCGACATGTTCGGTGGTGGCATGTCCACCTCGCTGGGCTCCTCGTCCGTCGCCGAGCGCAACCTCGACCGCTTCACGGTCGCGGTCGGCGTCCTGTGGTTCGCCTGCATCGTCGGCATCGGTCTCATCGACCGCTTCTCCGCCTGACCCGAAAGGAAGCACTCCAACATGGCAGGTGGCAACGCAATCCGAGGCAGCCGAGTCGGCGCCGGACCCATGGGCGAGGCGGAGCGCGGCGACGCCGCACCCCGCGTGTTCATCTCGTACTGGTGTGCCAACGGCCACCAGACCCGTCCGAGCTTCGCCGAGGAGCCCGGACTTGCCGTCCCCGAGACCTGGGACTGCCCGCGCTGCGGGTTCCCGGCCGGCCAGGACGAGGCCAACCCCCCGGCGCCGCCGAAGGTCGAGCCGTACAAGACGCACCTCGCCTACGTGAAGGAGCGTCGTTCGGACGCCGACGGCAAGGCCATCCTCGACGAGGCGCTGGCCACGCTGCGCGACCGCAAGCTCATCCAGTAGCGCCTGGTCGGACCTGCGCGAAGGGCGCCCGGACCACGGTCCGAGGCGCCCTTCGCCTCGTCAGGGACGCCGGCACGGCGCCCTCACGTTTTGTCCACCGGTGCACAGGGCACAACGCCGGTGGGGTCGACGACCACCGACGACCGTTCGCCTGCAGCCCGCCCACCCCGAGGAGATGCCCGTGGGTCCCCACCCGTCCGCCACCGCACCACGGTGGGTCCCGCTGGGCGACCAGGCTCCCGACGGCGGTGCACCGGCCGCGGCGGCCGCGCTGCTCGCGAAGGTCTCGGCCGCAGCCGGCGACGTACCCCGTGCCCTGGCCCTGCTACCCGACCTGGTCACCGTCCCGCTGCCGGGCCGCGGTGACACCCGGGGCCTGTGGTCGACGCTGGCCTCCCTCGCCGCGGTCGACCTGACCGTCGCCCGGGTCGTCGAGCCGCACCTCGACGCGCTGGCGATCCTCGACCAGGGCGGGTTCGCCCCGCCCGCTGCCGCCACCACCTGGGGCGTCTGGGCCGCCCATGCGCCGGGGTCCCGCCTCGAGGCGACCCGGACCGACGACGGCGGCTACCTCCTGCACGGGACCAAGCCCTGGTGCTCGCTGGCGCAGCACGTCGACCACGCCGTCGTCACCGCCCACACCTCGGACACCGCTCGTAGGGCGTTCATGGTCGACCTGGCCCACCCCGGCGCGACGCACGACGACCCGAGCGGCTGGGTCTCGCGGGGGCTGCGCGACCTCGTCTCGGTCGCGACCCACTACGACGGGGTGCCGGCGACCCCGGTGGGGGCAGACGACTGGTACCTCGAGCGTCCCGGGTTCGCGTGGGGCGGGATGGGGGTGGCGGCCTGCTGGTACGGCGCCGCGGTCGGACTGGCGCGCACCCTCGCTGCTGCCTGTGGCCGTCGCGAGCCCGACCAGGTGGCGCTGATGCACCTCGGGGCCGTCGACGCCCGGCTGCACGCGGCAGGGGCAGTCCTGGCGCAGGCGGCCGCGGCCGTGGACGCCGGGCGGGCCGACGGTGGTGCGGGCGCACGTGCTGGCGGCCCGCGTCCGCGCCGTGGTGGCCACGACCGCGGAGGAGGTCCTCACCCGGGTGGGTCACGCGCTCGGGCCCGGGCCGCTGACCTCCGACGAGGCGCATGCTGCCAGGACGGCCGACCTCACCGTCTACCTGCGCCAGCACCACGCCGAGCGGGACGAGGCGGCCCTGGGGCGGGACGCCCTGGCCGGCTGGCTGGGCCGCCCCGGGAACCCTCCCCGTACCGGGACGTCCTCGTGACCACGCACCCACCCGTAGGCGGCTTCGACCCACAGGCCCCCGGCACCCCCGAGGACCACTGGGCGACCGTCCTCGAGGAGCTCGCCGACCCTGTCTCGGCGCACGACCTCCTGCCGCCGGGGAGCGACCTGGTGGTCCTCTCGGCGCATCCCGACGACGAGTCGCTGGCCGCGGCCGGGCTGTTGGCCAGTGCTGCGGCGCTGGGCCGTCCCGCCACCCTGGTGGTGGCCACCTCGGGCGAGGGCTCGCACCCGCGGTCACCCACCCACACCCCTGCTCGTCTCGCCCGGATCCGGGAAGGGGAGGTGGCCGCCGCGCTGGGCGCAGTGCACCCAGGAGCCCGCCTGGTCCTCCTGCGCCTGCCCGACGCAGCCCTGTCCGAGCACCGTGCCGCCCTGGTCGAGGCGCTGTCGGAGCTCGTCGGGCCCGACACCGTCCTCGCAGCACCGTGGCGCAAGGACGGTCACACCGACCACGAGGCCGCGGGCGCGGTGGCCGCCGAGGTCGCCGCAGCCGTCGGGGCCCGCCTGCTCGAGTACCCCGTGTGGCTGTGGCACTGGGGGACCGGTGAGCACCTGGCCGGCGACGTCGTCCGGCTTCCCCTCGGTCCGAACGAGCGAGAACGGCGCGCCCTTGCGCAAGCGTGCCACCCGTCGCAGACGTCCGCCCTCTCACCGGCGCCCGGTGACGAGGCGCTGCTGCCCGCCCACGTCCTGGAGCGGTTCATCCGCCCCTACGAGGTGTTCGTCAGGACCCGTACCGGCGGAACGCAGGACCCCCCGGCCGAGGGGGACGCCGGCCGGGACAGCGATGCGGTGTTCGACGCGATGTTCGACGGGTCCGAGGACCCGTGGGGCTTCGAGACCCGGTGGTACGAGCGCCGCAAGCGCGCGGTCACCCTGGCCGTCCTCCCGCGGCAGCACCTCGGTCGCGTCCTGGAGGTGGGCTGCTCGACCGGGGTGCTGACCGCCGAGCTGGCCGAGCGCGCCAGCAGCGTGGTGGGGATCGACCTGAGCGCCGAGGCCGTCCGGCGGGCGCGCCTGCGACTGTCCGGCAACGCCGCCGTGCAGGTCGATCAGCTGCGGGCCCCGCAGCAGTGGCCGTCGGGGTCGTTCGACCTCGTCGTGCTGTCCGAGGTGGGGTACTTCTGGCAGCCCGAGGAGCTCGACCTGGCGCTGCGCCGCAGCGTGGACTCGCTGGCCGAGGACGGGCTGCTCCTGCTGTGCCACTGGCGCCACCCCGTGGAGGGCTGGCCGCTGGACGGCGACACGGTGCACGCCGCCGCCGTGGGACTGCCCGGGCTGCAGGTCGTGGCGAGCCACGTCGAGCAGGACTTCCGCGTCGACGTCCTCGCCCGCGGCCGATGGCGCACCCCCGCGGCGGTCGAGGGGCTGGCGTGAGCAGGCTGCTCTCGATGGCCGTGGTCGTCCCCGCCCGGGACGAGGAGCGGGTCCTGGCCGGGTGCCTGTCGTCGGTGGACATCGCGCGACGCAGCCTCGAGCAGTCCCGGCCGGGGGTGGACGTGGCCGTGCTGGTGGTGCTGGACCGCTGTGTCGACGGGTCGGCAGCGGTCGCCGCACGTCACCGGGGCGTCGAGACGCTCATGGTCTCTGCCGGCTGCGTGGGCTCGGCCCGCGCTGCGGGGGTCGCGCACCTCCTTGCGGGGACCGTCGACCCGCGCCGGCTCTGGCTGGCCAGCACCGATGCCGACACCGTGGTGCCGCCGCACTGGCTCGTGGCGCAGGCAGACCTTGCCGACGGTGGGCACGACCTGGTCCTGGGCACGGTCGAGCCCATGGGCGTCGACGCCCACCTGCTCGGTCGCTGGGCGCGCCGGCACCCGCTGCGCGACGGCCACCCCCACGTGCACGGGGCGAACCTCGGGATCCGGGCCTCCCGCTACGTCGAGGTGGGCGGGTTCGCGGCCGTCGGCCTGCACGAGGACGTGCTGCTCGCCGCAGCGGTCAAGGCGACCGGGGCCCCGTGGGTCGCCACGGACGCCATCCGGGTGCAGACGGCCGGCCGCCTCGAGGGGCGGGTCAGCGGTGGGTTCGCGACCTACCTGCGCGAGCTGGCGGACGAGCCGGAAGTCGTGGCCGCAGCCGGGTGACCAGGCCGGGTGACCCGACCGGGTGACCCGACCGGACGGCCAGGGCAGGAGCCGGGTCAGGCGAGCTCGGACGCCGCCTCGGCGTCGAGCAGCCACAGCGTCTCCTGCTGGCCCTTGACCTGGGCGGCCGAGGACCGTGCGGGTGGGGCGCCCGCCACGGAGACCGCGACGGCGTGCGCCTTGTCGGCACCGGCGACGATGAACCAGGTCTGCCGGGCCCGCGCCAGCGCCTCGAAGGTCAGGGTGACCCGCGTCGGCGGCGGTTTGGGCGAGTCGTGCACCGCCGCTGTCGGGGCCCCGGTCGTGAGCTGGTCCGGGTGGCCCGGGAACAGGGATGCCACGTGCGCGTCCGGTCCGACGCCGAGCAGCAGCACGTCGAAGGTCGGCGAGGGTTCACCGTCGCCCGCAGCGGCGGCGAGCTCGGCGGCATACCGCGCCGCGGCAGCGGCGACATCGTCACCGTCGGGTCCGTCCGGACCGGGCATGGCGTGCACCTTGGCCGGGTCGAGCGGGACCGCGTCGAGCAGGGCCTCACGGTTCTGCGTCTCGTTGCGGTCGGGGTCACCCGCGGGCAGGAACCGCTCGTCGCCCCACCAGACGTGCACACGGGCCCAGTCGACGGCCTCGCGGGCGGGGCTGGCTGCCACCGAGGCGAGGATCGCCGAACCCATCGAGCCCCCGGTGAGGACGACGTGCGCCTCGCCGCGGGCGGTCTGCGCATCGACCAGGGCGGTGATGAGCCGCGCAGCGGCTGCGTCGGAGAGCAGCTGCTTGCTGGCGTGGACGAGGACCACCGGTGTGCTGGTCATGCGCTCTCCCCGGCTGGTGCGCCACGCCCGGTGGCGGTCTCGGTGGCGGTCTTGGTCTTGGTCTTGGCGAGCTTGCGGGCGGCGGCCTTCTTGACCAGGGCGTCGCTGCTGGGCTTCTGCTCCGGGTCGGGAGCCTGGACCATCGCGGCGCTGGCTGCCTTGCTGTGGCGCTTGGCGACCTTGCGGGCCGCGGTCGCGGCTTCGCGCGTCGAGGGTGCTTCGCCGTCACGCACGGCCTCGCTGGCGGTGACGCCCTTGCCGCCGACGCGGGGCAGGCCCTTGCGGATGGTCTCCTGGTAGATGTCGTCGGGGTCCAGGCGGCGCAGCTCGTCGGCGAGGCACTCCGCGGTGCCGCGCCGGGCGAGGGTGATGCGGCGAACGGGCTGGCCGGGCTGGCTCAGCGTGGCGACGGTGCCATCGGGCCGGACCAGGTCGACGGGCCCGCTGCGACGTTCGAGGCGAACACTGATCATGCCGGTCCCGGCGCGGCTGCGGGCGCGGGTCACCTTGCAGCGCAACGTCTGCGCGAGCCAACCCGCGAGCAGGTCGGTGGACGGTGAGTCGCTGCCACCGGTGACGGTGGCCTCGGTCACCGGTTCGAACGGCCGCTGGTCGAGGGCAGCCGCCAGCAGCCCGCGCCACAGGGTGACGCGGGTCCAGGCCAGGTCGGTGTCCCCGCCGGCGTAGGTCTGGGCCCTGTTGAGCAGGGCGTTGCGCGGGTTCCTGGCCTGCGCCGCGTCGGTGATGCGTCGCTGTGCCATCGACCCGATCGGGTCGATGGACACGTTTGCCGGCGCCTCGGAGGGCCACCAGGCGACGACGGGGGAGTCGGGCAGCAGCAGCGGCGTGACCACGCTGCGGCCGTGCTCGGTCAACGCTCCGTACAACCGTGCGACGACCACCTCGCTCGCTCCGGCGTCGCCTCCGACCCGGATCTGGGCGTCGATGCGGGCGGCACCGCGCTTGTTGCCGATGACGACCGCGATGATGCGGCAGGGGTGCTGGCGGCTGGCGTCGTTGGCCGCCTGGATGGCCTCGTCGGCGTCCTGCTCGTCGACGACGATGATCAGGGTCAGGACCCGGCCGAGGGCCATCGCGCCGGTGTCCTGGCGCAGCGCGACCAGCTTCTTGCTGATCGCCACGGTCGAGGTGCTGGGCAGGTCGATGATCACGGCATCCTCCAGACGCGTCCGTCGCGGCGCATCATCTCGTCCGAGCTGGCCGGTCCCCAGCCGCCCGAGAGGTAGGGCTCCACCGGGCCCTTCTGCTTGGCCCAGAACGCCTCGACCGGGTCGAGGATCTGCCAGGACAGCTCGACCTCCTCGTGGCGCGGGAACAGCGGCGGGTCACCGAGCAGCACGTCGAGGATGAGCCGCTCGTAGGCCTCGGGGCTGGACTCGGTGAAGGCGCGGCCGTACCCGAAGTCCATGGTCACGTCGCGCACCTCCATCTGGGCACCCGGGACCTTGGCGCCGAAGCGCATGGTGATGCCCTCGTCGGGCTGCACGCGGATGACGATGGCGTTCTGCCCCAGCTCCTCGGTCGCCGTGTCGTTGAACGGCAGGTGCGGCGCCTTCTTGAACACCACCGCGATCTCGGTGACCCGCTTGCCCAGCCGCTTGCCGGTCCGCAGGTAGAAGGGGACGCCGGCCCAGCGGCGCGAGTCGATCTCGAGCTTCAGGGCGGCATACGTCTCGGTCCGGGATCCGGGGGCGACGCCGTCCTCGTCGAGGTAGCCACCCACCTCCTCGCCGCCCTGCCACCCGGGGGCGTACTGCCCGCGGGCGGTGGCCTTGCCCAGGTCCTTGGGCAGGCGTACGGCGGACAGGACCTTCTCCTTCTCGGCGCGCAGGTGCTCGGCAGCGAAGGACACTGGCTCCTCCATGGCGGTCAGGGCCAGCAGCTGCAGGAGGTGGTTCTGGATGACGTCGCGCGCGGCGCCGATCCCGTCGTAGTAGCCGGCGCGGCCACCGATGCCGATGTCCTCGGCCATGGTGATCTGCACGTGGTCGACGTAGTTGGCGTTCCAGACCGGCTCGAACATCTGGTTGGCGAAGCGCAGCGCCAGGAGGTTCTGGACCGTCTCCTTGCCGAGGTAGTGGTCGATCCGGAACACCGAGTCGGCCGGGAAGACGCCCTCGACGATGTCGTTGAGCTCTCGGGCGCTCGCCAGGTCGTGGCCGAACGGCTTCTCGATGACGACGCGGCGCCACGAGTCGCCCTCGGGACGGCTCAGGCCGGAGCGCTCGAGCTGTTCGCAGACCGTGGAGAACGAACCGGGCGGGATCGAGAGGTAGAACGCCTGGTTGCCGCCGGTGCCCCGCTCCTCCTCGAGCGACTTGACCGTCTCGGCCAGCAGGTCGAAGGACTGGGGGTCGTCGAAGGTCCCGGGCACGAACCGGAACCCCTCGGCGAGGTTGCGCCACACGCTCTCCCGGAACGGGGTGCGCGCATGCGCCTTGACCGCGTCGTAGACGATCTTGCCGAAGTCCTGGTCGGCCCAGTCCCGGCGCGCGAAGCCGACGAGCGAGAAACCCGGTGGCAGCAGGCCGCGGTTGGCCAGGTCGTAGATCGCGGGCATGAGCTTCTTGCGGGCCAGGTCGCCGGTGACCCCGAACAGCACCAGCCCGCAGGGGCCGGCGATGCGAGGAAGGCGTTTGTCACGCGGGTCACGCAGCGGGTTGTTCTCCTGCGTCACACGGGTGGGACTCATGCACTGCCCTTCGGTTCCTCGTCGGCGACGGCCTGGTCGCCAGTGCCCGTGCCGGCACCGGCGGCCAGGGCCGCACGGACCTGGGCCAGCCCGGTGTCGTGGTCGGTGAGGTGCAGCTGCAGGACGGGGCGACCGTGCTCCGCGAGCACCTGGGCGTCGCCGGCGGCCTGGGAGGCCACGAAGTCGCCGAAGCTGAACTCGCGGCCGGGGACCGCGAGGTCCTCGTGCGGTGCGGTGGTGACCTGCAGGTAGACACCCGTGGCCGGTCCACCCTTGTGGAACTGGCCGGTGGAGTGCAGGAACCGCGGGCCCCAGCCGAAGGTCACCGGGCGGTGGGTACGGAGCGCCAGTCGCGGCCGCACGGAGGCCAGCTCGGCATCGGTGATCCGGTCGAGGTAGGCCATCACCGCGAGGTAGCCGCGGTCGGCGTCGAGCTGGCCGAGAAGGGCGGCCAGGGCCTGCGGCACCGTGGTCGCGTCACCGAGCCAGTCGCCCCCGAGGGCGCGGATCTCGACGGCGCCGTCGGTGGCGGCGGGTTCTTCGGCCGCACCCATACCCTCGTCGAGCAGGGTGCGGGCGGCCTTCTTGGCGCTCTCCACGTCCGGCTGGTCGAAGGGGTTGATGCCGAGCAACCGTCCCGCGGCCGCGGTGGCGACCTCCCAGAGCAGCAGCTGTGCCCCGAGCGGGCCGCTCACGGCGATGTCGGAGCGGTCTGCCTGCACCAGCTCGTCGGGGCTGTCGGGGTCCTCGTCGTCGCCCTTGAGCCGCACGACCGTCATGTCGGCGGCCGGCCAGGCGACCTCCGGGTCCTCCTCGGAGCCGACCACGACGGGAAGGATGCCGGTGCCCTGCTTGCCGGTGCTCTCGGCGATGAGCTGCTCGGCCCAGTCGGGCAGGCCGACGATGCCGGAGCCGTCGTCCACGAGCACGAGCTTGTCGCGCAGGGGGTCGGTGGCGGCCATGGCGGCACCGAGGCGCAGGCCGGGGTTGGCGTCGTCATCGGCCGACAGGACGTCCGCGACGGCCTCGGCGTCGTCGAGCAGCGCCTCGATGTCGGCGCCCGCGAGCCCCGACGGGACGAGCCCGAACGCGGTGAGCGCGGAGTAGCGGCCGCCCACGTCGGGGTCGGCGTTGATGACCCGGTACCCGTCGGCGCGCGACTGCTCGTCGAGCGGGCTGCCGGGGTCGGTGACGATGACGATGCGGCTCGTGGGGTCGATGCCCTTCTCCTCGAAGGCGGCCCGGAAGGCGCGCCGCTGGGAGTCGGTCTCGACGGTGGAGCCGGACTTGCTCGACACGACGACCACCGTGCGCTCGAGCTCGATGATCGCGTCGCGGACCATGTCGGGCTGCGAGGAGTCCAGGACGACGAGGTCGACCCCGGCGGTGGCGCAGATGACCTCCGGCGCCAGGGACGAACCACCCATCCCGCAGAGCACGACCCGGTCGACGCCCTCTCCACGGAGCTGGTCGCGCAGCGCAGCGATCTCACCGAGCAGCGGTCGCGAGGTACGGGCGAGGTTCACCCACGAGAGCCTGACGGCCGACTCGGCCTCGGCCTCGGGACCCCACAGCGTCGGGTCCTGGTCGAACAGCCTGCTCGCGAACCTCGCCTCGACCAGACCCGGGACCGAGACCGTGATCGCGTCGGCGGCGGGGCCGGAGGCGACCACACCGAGGGCGCTCACTGGTCGGCCTGCTCCACGTCGGCCCGTGCGAGGTCGATGTCCTTCTGGGCCTCCTCCAGCAGCTCACCCCACGCGACCTCGAACTTGTCGACACCCTCGCGCTCGAGCTGGGCGGTGACCTCGGCGTAGGAGATGCCCAGGCCCTCCAGGGCGTCGAGCACCTCGGCGGCGTCGGCGTAGCTGCCGGTGACGGTGTCACCGGTCACCTCGCCGTGGTCGACCACGGCGTCGAGGGTCTTCTCGGGCATGGTGTTGACCGTGTGGGGTGCCACGAGCTCGGTGACGTAGAGGGTGTCGGCGTAGGCCGGGTCCTTGACCCCGGTGGAGGCCCACAGCGGACGCTGCGCGTGGGCGCCGTCGTCCTCGAGGTTCTTCCAGCGCGGCGTCGAGAAGACCTCCTCGTAGGCCTGGTAGGCCAGCCGGGCGTTGGCCACGGCGGCCTTGCCCTTGAGGGCCTTGGCCTCGTCGGTGCCGAGCTCGTCCAGGCGCTTGTCGATCTCGCTGTCCACCCGGGAGACGAAGAACGAGGCCACCGAGTGGATCGTCGACAGGTCCTTGCCCTTCTCGCGGGCCTGCTCGAGGCCGGTGAGGAAGGCGTTCATCACGCCGCGGTAGCGGTCGAGGGAGAAGATCAGCGTGACGTTGACGCTGATGCCCTCGGCGAGCACCTGCGAGATGGCGGGCAGGCCCTCGACGGTTGCCGGGATCTTGATGAGCACGTTCGGGCGGTCGACCGCCTCGACGAGCTTCGTGGCCTCGGCGACGGTCTTGCCGGTGTCCTTGGCGAGCCGTGGGTCGACCTCGATCGACACGCGGCCGTCGATGCCGTCGGTGGACTCGTACAGCGGCAGGAACACGTCGCAGGCGTTGCGGACGTCCTCGGTGGTGAGCAGGAAGACGGTCTCGTCCACGGTCTTGCCGTCGGCGGCGAACCGGCGCAGGTCGGCGTCGTACCGGTCGCCCTTGGCGAGGGCGGCCTGGAAGATCGACGGGTTCGTCGTCACACCGACGACCCCCAGGTCGATGAGGTCCTTGAGGTTGTCGGTCTCGATGCGTTCGCGCGACAGGTCGTCGAGCCATACGGAGACGCCGTGGTCGGCCAGGGCCTTGAGGGTCTTGTCAGTCATGTGGGTTCACTTCCCCTTGGAGGCGGCGCTCTTCTTCGCGGCGCTGCGCTTGGTGGTGGTGTCGGTCGCCTTGGTCGGCGAGACGCCGGCGCGGGGCCGGGTCTGGTTGACGGCGGGCGCGGCACTGTGGCGTGCCGTCGCCCTGGCGTCCTTGAGGGAGTCCTTGGCGGCCTTGACGACAGCCGCCGGCGTGATCCCGAACTCGCGGTACAGGGTCTTGTAGTCCGCCGAGGCACCGAAGTGCTCGAGGCTGATGCTGCGACCGGCGTCGCCGACCAGGTCGTGCCAGCCCATCGACACCGCAGCCTCGACGCTGACCCGCGCCCGGACCTCGGGCGGCAGGACACGGTTCTGGTAGGCCTTTCCGGCCTGCTCGAACCACTCACGGCACGGCATGGACACCACCCGAGTGGCAACACCGCGGCGCTCCAGGGATTCCCGGGCCTCGAGGGCGATCGCGACCTCGGAGCCGGTGGCGATGAGGATGACGTCCGGAGCGGACCTGCCGTCCTTGCCGCCGTCGATGAGGACGTAGGCGCCCTTCGCCGCTCCCGACGCCTTCGCGTGGACGGACCGGTCGAGGACGGGCACGTTCTGGCGGGTCAGGGCCAGGGCAGCCGGGCGGGCGTTGCGCAGCACCTGCGCCCACACCACCGCGGTCTCGTTGGCGTCCGCGGGACGCACGACGTCCAGGCCCGGTATGGCGCGCAGCGAGGCGAGGTGCTCGACCGGCTGGTGGGTGGGCCCGTCCTCGCCGAGGCCGATGCCGTCGTGGGTCCAGACGTAGGTGACGGGCAGCTGCTGGATCGCCGCGAGCCGCACGGCCGGACGCATGTAGTCCGAGAAGACGAGGAAGGTGCCGCCGTACGGGCGGGTCAGCCCCTCGAGCGCCATGCCGTTGAGGATCATGCCCATGGCGTGCTCACGGATGCCGAAGTGCAGGGTGCGGCCGTACGGGCCACCCTTCCACTCGCGGGTCTGGCGGTTGCGCGGGATGAAGGACGGCTCGCCCTCCATGCTCGTGTTGTTGGACTCGGCGAGGTCGGCGGAGCCGCCCCACAGCTCGGGCATGACGTCGGCGAGGGCGGACAGCACCTTGCCTGACGCGGCGCGGGTCGCCATGCCCTTGGCGGGGTCGGCGTCGAAGACCGGAAGCGCGGCGTCGAGCCCGGCCGGGAGGTCACCGGCGACGAGCCGGTCGAGCAGCCCGGCACGGTCCGGGTTGGCCTTGCGCCACGCGGCATACCGCTTGTCCCACGCCTTGTGGGCGGCCTTGCCGCGCTTGGCCGCGAGGCGGGTGTGGGCCAGGACCGCACGGTCGACCTCGAAGGTCTTGGTGGGGGTGAAGCCGAGCAGCTCCTTGGTGGCGGCGATCTCGGCGTCCCCGAGGGCGGAACCGTGCGACTTGCCGGTGTCCTGCTTGGTCGGTGCCGGCCACGCGATGATGGTGTGCAGCTGCACGAGGGTGGGCCGCTTGCCCTTCTTGGACTTCTCCAGGGCGACGAGCAGCGCGTCGACGTCCTCGACGTACGAGGCGCCGTCGCCGTCGCCGCGCCAGTCGACGTCGACGACGTCCCAGCCGTAGGCGCGGTAGCGGGCGGCGACGTCCTCGGAGAACGCGATGTCGGTCTGGTCCTCGATGGAGATCTGGTTGGCGTCGTAGATCATCGTGAGGTTGCCGAGCTCCTGGTGGCCGGCCAGCGAGCTGGCCTCCGCAGTCACTCCCTCCATCAGGTCGCCGTCGGAGGCGATGACCCAGATGTGGTGGTCGAACGGGCTCTCACCCGGCTTCGCGTCGGGGTCGAGCAGCCCGCGCTGACGACGCTGCGCCATGGCCATCCCGACCGCGGACGCCATGCCCGAGCCGAGTGGACCGGTGGTGATCTCGATGCCGGTGGTGTGGTGGACCTCGGGGTGGGCCGGCGTCAGGGATCCCCACGTGCGCAACGACTTCAGGTCGTCCAGCTCCAGGCCGTACCCCGACAGGTACAGCTGCACGTACTGCGTCAGGCTCGAGTGGCCGGCCGACAGGACGAACCGGTCACGGCCCAGCCAGGCGGCGTCGCCCGGGTCGTGGGTCATGACGCT
This sequence comes from uncultured Actinomycetota bacterium, assembly GCA_963722015.1. Taxonomy (GTDB): domain Bacteria; phylum Actinomycetota; class Actinomycetes; order Actinomycetales; family Dermatophilaceae; genus Pedococcus. The sequence goes on from CAVRMT010000001.1 coordinate 27,388, forward strand.
CTGGTAGAGCAGGTAGGCCGCCGGAGCCAGGCTCATGGCGGTGCCGGGGTGACCGTTGCCGACCTTCTGCACCGCGTCGGCGGCGAGCAGGCGTGCGGTGTCGACCGCGCGGACGTCGAGGTCGGACCAACCGGCCTTGCGGGCCACGGGACGGCGCAGCGTGGTGCTGCGCTTCCTCGCGGCGGTGGCCTTGGTGGAACGGGTGGGGGTGGGGGTGGGCACGGATGGTTCTCCTCACACTGGTGGTGCACAGGCGGCTCGCGGCTTCGGAAACGAGACTAGTCCTGAGCGTGACCACCGTCGCATCCAGTCCCGGCGTTCGGCTGCCCCGGGACGGGGATAGACTCGCCGTGCCCGACAGACCCCCAGCAGCACCCGCGAAGGACGCCGTGACCGCACTCGATCCGACCGCCCGGATCTCCGCGTCCCCGATGCCGCGTCGGCGCAAGGCCGCCGCCTACCTCGCGCTGACCAAGCCGCGCATCATCGAGCTGCTGCTCGTGACCACGGTGCCGGTGATGTTCCTCGCCGAGGGCGGGGTGCCCTCCCTGTGGCTGATCGTCGCCACCCTCGTCGGTGGTGCCCTGAGCGCGGGTGCGGCCAACACGTTCAACTGCGTCTACGACCGCGACATCGACGCCGAGATGCACCGCACCAGCAACCGGCCCATGGTCACCGGCGAGATCACGCCGCGCGAGGGGCTGGTCTTCGGAGCCGTCCTCACGGTGGCGTCCACCGTGTGGTTCGCCCTGGTCGTCAACTGGCTCTCGGCCGCCCTGTCGCTGGGCGCGATCATCATGTACGCCGTCGGCTACACCATGGTGCTCAAGCGACGCACCGCCCAGAACATCGTCTGGGGTGGCGCCGCCGGCTGCATGCCGGTCCTCATCGGGTGGTCGGCCGTGGCCAACTCGGTCTCGTGGTCGGCGGTCGTGCTGTTCCTCGTGATCTTCTTCTGGACGCCGCCGCACTACTGGCCGCTGTCGATGAAGTTCAAGGACGACTACGCCGCAGCGCACGTCCCGATGCTCCCGGTCGTCGAGGAGTTCGTCGTCGTCGCGCGCCAGATCGTCCTCTACTCCTGGGCGATGGTCGCCGCGTCCCTGGCGCTGGTGTGGGTCCACCCGATGGGGTGGCTCTACCTGGTCACTGCGCTCGCCACGGGTGGGCTGTTCCTCAGCGAGGCGCACCGCCTGCGCCGGGCGGCCAGGAGTGGCCAGGGCCCGAGCGTGCTGCGCCCGATGCGGCTGTTCCACTTCTCGATCACCTATGTCGGGATCTTGTTCCTCGGTGTCGCGCTCGACCCGCTCTTCTACCTGCCGCTGCGCTGACGCAGCCGGCCCGACCTCGGTCGAGCCGGCAACCGGCTCGACCGAGGTCCCCCTGGCAGGTGGCGAGGTCCTAGCCCCCGCTCACGCCGATGTAGACGGCAGCGGCGTCGTTGGGGTTCAACAGCACCGCCGGGGCGAGGCAGCGGTCGGGCAGCATGACCTTGGTCCGGAGGCGGGCGTCGCCCTTGGTGTCGAACTTCACCGGGCTCGTGCTGGCGACGACCGCACCACCGCAGACGACACTGGCGCTGAGCTGCGGGACCGGGTTGCCCCGTCCCGGGATCACCAGCCCCTCCACCTCGACCCGCAGCGTGCCGTCACCGAAGAGCCTGACCTTGCCCTCGTCGATCTCCCAGGGAGCGGCGCCCGGCTTGACGCCGAACAGCACCGGGTCGTCCACCAGGCTGCCGACGACGCCGGCGCGCAGGATGGGGTCGTCGTTCTTCATGTGGTCGGAGGAGCTGCCGCTGGCCAGGGCGGCGGTGGAGCCGAAGGCGACAGCAGCGACGACAGCCCCTGCGGCGGCGGCAAGGCGCGTGGGTGACTTCATGACTGACCTCTTTGTCGGGTGAGGGAGGTCCCCGGTGGACCTCCTCACCGGGAGACGAGGTGGCCCCCGCCCGAGTTCAGCGCAGGAGTCCTCAGGTCACCGCGTGCAGACGATCGCCCGGGTCGGGCCAGGTCGCCGACGGCTCAGAGCGAGGTGCTCCGTTGGCGCACCACGGCGCGGGTGAGGACCACGACGAGCAGGGTCGCGAGCAGCATGTGGACGACGACCACGGCCCAGGGCAGGCCCGTGAAGTACTGCGTGTAGCCGACCACGCCCTGCAGCAGGGTGACCGCGAAGACCAACGCCCAGGCGCGGCCGGGTGCTGAGCTGCTGCCGGTGAGGCGGGCGGCGACCCAGGTCGCAACGACCAGCCCGACGAACAGCATCACGGAGTCCGCGTGCAACCACGAGACGGTGCGCGGGTCGAAGCCCAGCCTGGCCGGCTCGTCGGCGTCGCCGGAGTGCGGTCCCGACCCGGTGACCACGGTGCCCAGGGCCAGGACCATCGCGGCGACGGTGCAGGTGACCCAGCCGAGCCGCTCCACGAGCGGGTGCACGGTGAGCGCCCGGGGCCCGGCCGGCTCCTGCGCCCTGAAGTAGAGGAAGGCCGCGGCCGCGACGAGCCCCATCGAGACCAGGAAGTGGGCGGCGACCGTGATGGGGCTCAGCCCCGTGAGGACGGTGATGCCGCCCAGGACGGCTTGGACGACGACGCCGGCCAGGACGATGAACGCCGGGACGAGAAGCTCGCGACGGCGGCCGGCCCAGCGCCACACCGCGACGACGGCCAGCAGGGCCGCCACCCCCACAAGGCTGGTCAGGGTGCGGTTGCCGAACTCGATGTAGCGGTGGAAGCCTTCCGCCTGGTGCGGCACCGGCGTGTACGAACCGGGGACGCACTGCGGCCAGGTGGGGCAGCCCAGCCCGCTGCCGGTGAGACGGACCAGGCCGCCGGTGACCACGATCAGCACCTCGACGACGAGGTTGAACGCCAGGATCCGGGGGAGCCAGACCGACCCGGTCGGGGCCGCGCGGGCGGTCGTGGGAGGCGTCGAGACGGGTGCTGCGGTCACCCGACGAGGGTACGTCTCAGGGGGAACCCCGGTGACGCTGGGGGAGGCACCCGATGGTCCGGGCCACCCCGGGCCGGCTGGCTGGAGCTCTGACGCGAGACGCCTGGCGGGTGAGCCCGACGTGGCTGCCGTGGGTGGCTTTCCGCGCCGAGGTGTCGGCTCAGTCGCTCCAGCGGAACAGCCGCCTGGCGAGACCGGTCGCGACCGCTCCCCACCCGACCAGGACCGCCCACTGGGCCGGACTCGCGGCCCCGTCCACGAGCGCCGCGCGCAGGCTGTCGCCGAGCGCCGCCGAGGGCAGCAGCTCGACCACGGGCGCGAACCGGTCGGGCAGCTCGCTGCCGGCGACCACGACCCCGCCGAGGGCCAGCAGGAGGAGCCACACGAGGTTGGCCAGCGCGAGCACACCCTCGGCGCGCAGCGTGCCCCCGAGCAGGAGGGCCAGGGCCACGAACGTCCACGTGCCCAGCAGCGTGGACACGACCGCAGCCGGTATGCCGCCCCAGCGCGGCTCCCAGCCGAGCGCCAGCCCGACCCCGGCGATGACGAGGAACTGAAGGGCGATGACGGCCAGCACGGCCGTCGCCTTGGCGACGAGCAGCCCGGTGCGGCCCAGGGGCGAGACCCCGAGCAGGCGCAGCACGCCGTACCGGCGGTCGAAGCCGACCGAGATCGCCTGGCCGGTGAAGGCGGAGGAGATGACGCACAGGGCGAGGACACCGGGCACGACGAGGTCCACCCGGCGGCCGTCGCCGACGGGGATGCCGGTGGTGGACACCAGCCCGACCAGGACCGCGACGGGCAGGACGAGGGCGACGAGCAGCTGCTCGCCGTTGCGCAGGAGCGTCGTGGCCTCGAACCGGGCCTGGGCGACGACCCGGGCGCGAACCGGGGCGGCGGCGCTCATGCGGCAGGCCGGCGGGTGAGGGCGAAGTAGCGGTCCTCGAGGCGCTGGCCGTCGGTGACCTCGGCCAACGACCCCTGGGCCACGACCCGACCGGCGGCCACGACGACGATGTGGTCGGCGAGGCGCTCGGCCTCCTCGAACGAGTGTGTCGTCAGGACCACGGCGGCGCCGGCGTCGGCGACCTCCCGCACGAGGTCCCAGACGTCGAGCCGGGCGTGCGGGTCGAGGCCCGCGCTGGGCTCGTCGAGGAAGGCGACCTCGGGGCGTCCGACGAGGGCGGCAGCCAGGGCCACCCGCTGCTTCTGGCCACCGGACAGCCGGCGGACGGCAGTGGTCGCGAAGCCACCGATCCCGAGCCGGCCGACGAGGTCGTCCAGGGGCGCCGGGGCGGCATACAGCGAACGCAGGTGACGCAGCAGCGGCAGGGGCCGGGCGGAGTTGGGGAGCCCCCCGTCCTGGAGCATCACCCCGACGCGGGCCCGGTGGTCGGCGCCGGCGTGCCACGGGTCGGTGCCGAGCACCCGCACCTGCACCGGCGTCACCACGGCGCAGCCCCTCGCAGCACTCGACCATGGTGGTCTTGCCGGCGCCGTTGGGGCCCAGGACCGCGGTGACCTGTCCCGGCTGCGCCGACCAGGTCGCGCCGTCGAGGGCGACGACATCGCGGTAGCGCTTGGCGAGGCCGGTCACGGCGACTGACGGTGGCACGGCCCGAGTGTAGGTCGGCCCGCCGGGCGGTCGTCCTGAGGGGCCTGCCGGACACCCCTCGCCAGAGCTAGGGCATCTGCCCCATGCGGACGGTCACCTCAGCCGCGCAGCGTAGGAGCAGTCGCAGCGCACCCGCGCTGCACCACCCACCGAGGAGCACACCATGAGCATCACCGCCGATCCCCTGTTCGTCGCCGCCGAGGTCGCCTACCGTCGCGAGACCCTGTCCGTCGGGCTGCCCACCACGGGTCGGGCCCGTCGCCACCACGGGATCGTGGCGAGGGTCCTGCACCACACGCCGCGCCTGCACCACCGCCACGGCACCGCCCGCCACGCCTGACGTGGCCGCCCCCACGACCCTGGCCGCAGATCCCGGCGGTGCAGCGCGCTGCGACATAATCGTCGGCGTGGGTCTGGACGCAGCAGGCAGCAGCCTGTTCGTGGGGCGGGCCGACGAGGTCGGTCGCCTCGTCGCCCTCACCGGTGTCGGCGGGTCGGGGGCCGACCACGGCAGCGTGGTCCTGTCGGGCGACGCCGGTATCGGGAAGACCCGGCTGCTCGCCGAGGTGGCTCGTACCGCGCGCGAGCAGGGCTGGACGGTGCTCGTCGGACACTGCCTGAGCGAGGCCGGCCAGTCCCTTCCCTACCTGCCCGTCCTCGAGGTGTTCGGTCGCCTCCAGGCCCTGGCGCCCGACGCCGTCGGGCGTGCCGTGGCCGCCCACCCCGCACTGGCACGGCTCCTGCCCGGGCACCGGGCGGACACCTCCGACGCGGCGAGGTCCGACCCGGCGACCTCCGACGACGGTGGGCCGGGCGCAGCCGACCGTGGAGACCTCGTCGCGGCGGTCCACGCGGCCCTGGAGGAGGTCGGTGCGGCCATCCCCCTGTTCGTCGTGCTGGAGGACGTCCACTGGGCCGACCAGTCCTCCCGTGACCTGCTGACCCTGCTGTTCACCCGGGGTTTCACCAGCGCGGTGAGCGTCGTCGCGTCCTACCGCAGCGACGACCTGCACCGACGCCACCCCCTGCGGGCCACGTTGGCCCACTGGTCGCGCCTCGCGCAGGTCGAACGCCTGGACCTTCCGCCGCTGCCCGACGCAGCCGTGCGCGAGCTCGTCCACGCTGTGCAGACGCGCCCGCTGGCCGACAGCGACGTGCGCGCTGTGGTGGAGCGGGCCGAGGGCAACGCGTTCTTCGCCGAGGAGCTGGTGGCCGCCTCGGCGGTCGGTCGGACCGGGCTCGCCGAGGACCTGTCACGACTCCTGCTCGTGCGGTTCGACCAGCTGGGTGCCGCTGGTCAGCACGTGGTGCGGTTGGCCTCGGCCGCCGGGCGCCAGGTCACCCACCAGCTGCTCGCCACGGTTGCAGCCCTGCCCGAGCCCGAGCTCGACGCCGGCCTGCGCGACGCGGTCGAGCACCACGTGCTGGTGCCGCTCGACAGCGGTGGATACGCCTTCCGCCACGCCCTGCTCGGCGAGACCGTGTACGACGACCTGCTGCCGGGGGAGCGGGTGCGCTCGCACGAGCGGTATGCCGCGGCGCTCACTGCCGACCGTGCGCTCGGTTCGTGGGCAGAGCTCGCCCGCCACGCGTCCGCGGCCGGGCAGCGGGACGTCGCACGTGAGGCGAGTGTCCAGGCGGGGGACTCGGCGCTGCGCATGGCCGGGCCGCAGGAGGCCTGGCGTCACTTCGACCACGCCCTGGCGCTGATGTCCGAGGACGCACCGGACGCCGACCTCGACAGCGTCACCCTGCGTGCCGCCACGGCGGCCACCGCGGTGGGCCGGGTGCACAAGGCGCTCGAGCTGCTGCGGGAGCGGCTCGACCGCCGCCCCCCGACGGCAGAACCGGCCGGGCGCGCCGAGCTGCTCGCCGCGCTCGCCACCGCGGCCCGGATCACCGAGAGCACCCTCGACACCCTGGCGGCGACCCAGGAGGGGCTGGTCCTGCTCGACTCCGCCGAGGGGGAGCACCCCCGGGTGCGTGCTCTCGTGCTCGCGGCCAGGGTCCAGGCCCTGGTCGACCGGGGACGCGACGAGGAGGCGCTGGTCCTGGTCGACGAGGCCGTCGCCACCGCCCGCAGCGCCGGGTTGGGCAGGGTCGCTGACGAGGTGCAGGTCGTCGCCGCCCGCCTCACCGAGCGCGCAGGAGACCCCGAGGGATCGCGTCGTGCCCTCGAGTCGCTGGTCGAGTCGTCCCGAACACCCGACGCCGCAGAGGCGCGCGCCTTCCACCACCTGGGGTGGCTGCACCACCGGGCCGGGCGCCTCGACGAGGCGGTCGACGTCTACCGCCGCGGCGTCGAACGGGCCCGGTCCGCGGGTCGCCCGTGGGCCCCGTACGCGTTCGACGGTCGCCTCCTCGCCGGGATCGCGGCATACGAGCGCGGTCGCTGGGACGAGTCCCTGGCCATCCTGGCGGTCGACGGCGAGGACCCTCCCGAGCCTGCGGGCGCGTCGCTGCGGGCGGCGCGGATGTATGTCGCAGCCGGACGTGGCGAGCGGGCCGCGCTGTCGGAGCTCGAGGCGACCCGGCCGTGGTGGGAGGTGGAGGGGCTGGTGGCCCTGACCGCCGGTAGCGCCGCGATCGACCTGCACGGGCACGCGGGAGACCTCGACCGGGCGATCGCCGTGCACGACGAGGTCGTCGAGGTGCTGTCCCGGGTCTGGTACCGCCTCTTCCAGGGTCAGCTCCGCCTCGGGACCCTCCTGCTCGGACAGCTGGCCGACCACGTCCAGCGCGTCCCGACGTCGCAGCGAGGCTCGCTGCTGGCGCGTGGCGCCGCGCTCGCAGAGACCAACCTGCAGGTCTGGCACCAGGCCGTGACCAGACCGGTCAACGCCGGACCGGAGTCGAGGGCCTGGCTCGCCCGGTCCCGGGCAGAGACGCTGCGGCTGCGGTGGCTCGGGGGCGAGGACGTCGACGCGTCCGAGCTGGTCGAGGTCTGGCGGGCGTCCGTCACGGCGTTCGAGGCCTACGGCCACCCGTACGAGACCGCCAGGTCCCGGGCTCGCCTCGGGGTGGCCCTGCGGTCCACCGGTCACGCTGAGGCGTCCGCCGAGCTCGCTGCGGCGCTCGAGGTCGCCGTGCACCTGCGGGCCGAACCCCTGCGCGCCGAGATCCGCGCCACCGGTGGCGGGCGGGCGACCAGTCGCCCGGAGTCCAGGCTCGGTGAGGCGCTGACCGCCCGCGAGCAGGAGATCCTGGCCCTCGTGGCGCTCGGCCGCAGCAACAAGCAGATCGGCACCCAGCTGTTCATCAGTGCCAAGACCGCCAGCGTCCACGTCTCGAACATCCTCGCCAAGCTCGGGGTCGCCGGTCGTGGCGAGGCCGTCGCGGTCGCGCGCGAGCGTGGCCTGCTCGGCTGAGCCGCGCCATACCCCGGTGCTCGACCCCGCCCGGCCAGGTGCCCCGTGTACGGGGGAAGCCTCGCGGGGGAGGTTAGGTAGGCCTTGCTTTCGGTGAGGCCCCGCAATTACGTAACATCAGCGTTGTGAATATCGCTGTGGCCCCCCAGGTGCTCGAGTCGCGCACGCGCGACCGGGTGCTGCAGGCCATCAGCGAGCGCGGACCCGTGACCGCGGCGACGCTGGCCGAGGACTTCGGCCTGACCGTCCCGGGCGTCCGCCGGCACCTGGAGAACCTCGTCGACGCAGGCCTGATCGTCGAGCGCGAGCAGGGCCCGTCCGCTGGACACCGCGGACGCGGTCGCCCGGCGCGGGCCTACGTCATCAGCCACACCGGCCACCAGGCGCTCGAGTCGGACTACGACGACCTCGCCATGGAGGCGCTGCGCTTCCTGGCCGACGAGGCCGGCGACGACGCCGTGCGCCGGTTCGCCGAGCAGCGCGTGCACGAGCTCGAGCAGCGGTATGCCGGCGAGCTGGCCGCTGCGGGCCCCTCCCGTGCCGCACAGGTCGACGCCCTGGTGGGCGCCCTGACCCGTGACGGTTTCGCCGCCTCCGCGCGTCCCGTCGGGGAGCCCGGGAGCGCCAGCCCGTTCACCGGCATCCAGCTGTGCCAGGGTCACTGCCCGGTCCAGGACGCCGCCCGGGAATTTCCGCAGTTCTGTGACGCTGAAACAGATGCGTTCTCGCGTCTGCTCGGGGTCCACGTGCAGCGGCTGGCGACGCTGGCGCACGGCGACCACGTCTGCACCACGTTCATCCCCACGAGCACGCACCAGCACGCAGGCCCCGCGAGCCACGCACCCCGGGCGAGCGAAGCCCCCACCACTCCCACCACGCCGGTCAGCAGCACCACCGCAACCACCCCCGGCACCACCACCGAAAGGTCGACGCGATGAGCACCAACATCGAGGAGCTGAACCCCGGTCTGAAGGACCTGGGCCGCTACGAGTACGGCTGGGCCGACAGCGACAGCGCCGGCGCCACCGCGAAGCGAGGCCTCAACGAGGATGTCGTGCGCGACATCTCCGCCCGCAAGAGCGAGCCCCAGTGGATGCTCGACCTGCGCGAGAAGTCGCTGCGCCTGTTCGGCAAGAAGCCCATGCCCAACTGGGGTTCGGACCTGACCGGCATCGACTTCCAGAACATCAAGTACTTCGTGAAGTCCACCGAGAAGCAGGCCACCACCTGGGACGAGCTTCCCGAGGACATCAAGAACACCTACGACCGGCTCGGCATCCCCGAGGCCGAGAAGCAGCGCCTCGTCGGTGGCGTCGCCGCCCAGTACGAGTCCGAGGTCGTCTACCACCAGATCCGCGAGGACCTGGAGGAGAAGGGTGTCATCTTCGTCGACACCGACACGGGCCTGCGCGAGCACGAGGACCTGTTCCGCGAGTACTTCACCTCGGTGATCCCCGCCGGCGACAACAAGTTCGCCGCGCTCAACACCGCCGTGTGGTCGGGTGGCTCGTTCATCTACGTGCCGCCGGGCGTCCACGTGGACATCCCGCTGCAGGCCTACTTCCGGATCAACACCGAGAACATGGGCCAGTTCGAGCGCACCCTGATCATCGCCGACGAAGGCTCCTCGGTGCACTACGTCGAGGGCTGCACCGCCCCGATCTACAAGTCGGACTCGCTGCACTCCGCGGTCGTCGAGATCATCGTGAAGAAGAACGCCCGCGTGCGCTACACGACGATCCAGAACTGGTCGAACAACGTCTACAACCTCGTCACCAAGCGTGCGACCTGCGCCGAGGGCGCCACCATGGAGTGGATCGACGGCAACATCGGTTCCAAGGTGACCATGAAGTACCCGGCCGTCTTCCTCCTCGGTGAGCACTCCAGGGGCGAGACGCTGTCCATCGCCTTCGCCGGCGAGGGCCAGCACCAGGATGCCGGCGCCAAGATGGTCCACGCTGCCCCCCACACCTCTTCGACCATCGTGTCGAAGTCGGTGGCCCGTGGCGGTGGCCGCACGTCCTACCGCGGCCTCGTCCAGATCCTCGAGGGGGCCCACGGCTCCCGGTCGAGCGTGGTCTGCGACGCGCTGCTGGTCGACACGATCAGCCGCTCCGACACCTACCCGTACGTCGACATCCGCGAGGACGACGTGACCATGGGTCACGAGGCCACGGTCTCCAAGGTGTCCGAGGACCAGATGTTCTACCTCATGTCCCGCGGCCTGACCGAGGAGGAGGCCATGGCCATGATCGTGCGCGGGTTCGTCGAGCCCATCGCGCGTGAGCTGCCCATGGAGTACGCCCTCGAGCTCAACCGCCTGATCGAGCTTCAGATGGAAGGAGCCGTCGGCTGATGAGCCTTCTGGCCGAGAAGTCCCCCACGAAGACCGCAGCTGCCGGAGCCCACACGGACTCCGCCGCCGCCTTCGTCCCCGACCAGTCCCGCGCCGAGCGCAAGACCTCCTACGCCCTTGCGGACTTCCCCGTCCCCGGTGGCCGCGAGGAGGAGTGGCGGTTCACCCCCGTGGACCGACTCGGTGGCCTGTTCTCCGAGGAGGGCAGCGCCGAGGGCGCCGTCACCGTCGAGACCGAGGCCCCTGCGGGTGTCGAGTTCCTCGAGCTGTCCATGGACGACGAGCGGGTGGGCTCCGCCTACCGCCCGGCCGACCGCGCTGCGGTGGCTGCGTGGACCGGCACCGAACGCGCCCTGCACGTCGCCATCCCGGCCGAGGCCGAGCTCGACGCCCCGGTGTTCGTGCGCGTGACGGGCCACGGCGGTCGCGACAACGCGCACCTCGTGGTCGACGCCGGCCGGCACAGCCGGGCCACCGTCATCCTCGAGCACCGCGGCACCGGTGAGCACACCGCCGGCGTGGAGATCCGGGTCGGCGACGGCGCGGACCTGACCTTCGTCACCGTGCAGGAGTGGGACGACACCGCTCTGCACGTCGCTCAGAACGACGCCCTGATCGGTCGCGACGGGCGCCTGCGGCACATCGTCGTGACGCTCGGCGGCGAGCTGGTCCGCGTCTCGACCAATGCGCGCTACTCCGGCCCCGGCGGGTCCTTCGAGGGCCTGGGTGTCTACTTCGCCGACGCGGGTCAGCACCAGGAGCACCGGCTCTTCGTCGACCACGAGGCGCCGCACTGCCACTCCAACGTGGAGTACAAGGGTGCCCTGCAGGGCGAGACCGCCCACACCATCTGGGTCGGCGACGTCCTCATCCGGGCGAGCGCAGAGGGCACCGACACCTACGAGCTCAACCGCAACCTCATCCTCGACGACGGGGCCCGGGCCGACTCGATCCCCAACCTGGAGATCGAGACCGGTGAGATCGTCGGAGCCGGCCACGCCTCGGCGACCGGGCGCTTCGACGACGAGCAGCTCTTCTACCTGCAGACCCGCGGCATCCCCGAGGACATCGCCCGTCGGCTGGTCGTGCGCGGCTTCTTCGCCAGCGTCGTGGCCCGCATCGGCGTGCCCGAGGTCTCCGAGCGCCTGATGGCAGCCATCGACACCGAGCTCGGCGGCACCCTGGCGCAGGACCAGGCAGCCGAGGACCGGCTGCTCGAGGACCAGCTGCTCGAGGTCGCCCGGTGAGCGCAGCCACCGAGCTCGTTCCCGACGAGGAGTTCGTCCGGGTCTGTCGACTCGACGAGCTGCCCGAGGTCGGTGCCGCAGCGGCGGAGATCGCCGGCACGGTCGTGGCCCTGGTCCGCACCAAGGACGGCAGCGTCCACGCGGTCGACGACATGTGCAGCCACGCCAACGTGTCGCTGTCCGAGGGCGAGCTGGACGGCTGCACCCTCGAGTGCTGGCTGCACGGCTCACGGTTCGACATCCGCACCGGTCAGCCGTCCGGCCCGCCTGCCATCGTCCCCATCAACGTGTATTCCGTGAAGATCGACGGCGACGACGTCTACGTCGCCACCACCCCCCAGAACCTGGAGCGCTGAGCATGTCCACACTCGAGATCCGCAACCTGCAGGTCACCGTCGAGACCGAGAACGGCACCAAGGAGATCCTCCGCGGCGTCGACCTCACGGTGAAGTCCGGTGAGACCCACGCGATCATGGGCCCGAACGGCTCCGGCAAGTCGACCCTGGCCTACTCCATCGCCGGCCACCCGAAGTACACCGTCACCGGTGGCACCGTCACCCTCGATGGTGAGGACGTGCTCGCGATGAAGGTCGACGAGCGCGCCCGCGCCGGGCTGTTCCTCGCGATGCAGTACCCCGTCGAGGTCCCCGGCGTCACGGTGAGCAACTTCCTGCGCTCGGCCAAGACCGCCATCGACGGCCAGGCCCCCAAGCTGCGCACCTGGGTCAAGGACATGAAGTCCGCCATGGGCGAGCTGCGCATGGACCCCACGTTCGCCGAGCGCAACGTCAACGAGGGCTTCTCCGGTGGCGAGAAGAAGCGCCACGAGATCCTGCAGATGGAGCTGCTCAAGCCGAAGGTCGCGATCCTCGACGAGACCGACTCCGGCCTGGACGTCGACGCCCTGCGTGTCGTCTCCGAGGGCGTCAACCGCGCCAAGGAGACCACCGACGTGGGTGTGCTGCTCATCACGCACTACACGCGCATCCTGCGCTACATCAAGCCCGACTTCGTGCACGTCTTCGTCGACGGCAAGATCGTCGAGGAGGGCGGCTCCGAGCTGGCCGACCGCCTCGAGGCCGAGGGCTACGACCGCTACGTCGGCGCGTCGGCCTGAGTCCCCTGACCACCACTGCGACGCGACCCACGGTGATGTCCGCGACCACCTTCAGTGACGGGGAGCTGGCCCAGATCCGGGCCGGCTTCCCGATCCTGGCCCGCACCGTGCGAGACGGGCGACCGCTGGTCTACCTGGACTCCGGGGCGACCTCGCAGCGGCACACCCGCGCCCTGGACGCCGAACGAGCCTTCAGCGAGGAGGTGAACGCCGCGGTCCACCGCGGCGCGCACCAGCTCAGCGAGGAGGCCACCGACCGCTACGAGCAGGCGCGGGCCACCATCGCGGGCTTCGTCGGTGGTGAGGTCGACGAGCTGGTGTTCACCAAGAACGCCACCGAGTCGCTCAACCTCGTCGCCTACGGCTTCTCCAACTCTGTCGCGGGCCAGGCCAAGGACCCGCGCCTGGCCCTCGGTGCCGGTGACGAGATCCTCATCACCGAGATGGAGCACCACGCCAACCTCGTGCCGTGGCAGGAGCTGGCCCACCGCACCGGCGCCACGCTGCGCTGGGTCGGGGTCACCGACCAGGGACGCCTGGACCTCGACGGCGTCCACGGGCCCGGACTGGGCGAGCTGCTCACCGAGCGCACCAAGGTGTTCGCCTTCACCCACGTCTCCAACGTCCTGGGAACGGTCAACCCCGTGCGCCAGCTGGCGGACGCCGCCCGTGCGGTGGGAGCCGTGTCGGTCCTGGACGCGTGCCAGTCCGCGCCCCACCTCGCGCTCGACGTGTCGGACCTCGGGGTCGACTTCGCCGCCTTCTCCGGACACAAGATGTACGGGCCCACCGGCATCGGCGCCCTCTGGGGTCGCCCGGACCTGCTCGCGGCGATGCCGCCGTTCATCACGGGGGGATCGATGATCCGGACCGTGCGCATGGAGGGCTCCACGTATGCCGCGCCGCCGCAGCGGTTCGAGGCGGGTTCGCCGAACGCCGCCCAGGCCATCGGTCTGGCTGCAGCCATCGAGTGGTTGCAGGAGCTCGGCATGGACCGCGTGCACGCCCACGAGCAGGCCCTGACCGACCGGCTGCTCGCCGGGCTCGCCGCACGTCCGTGGGTCCGCGTCGTCGGTCCGGTCGACGGCCTCGACCGGGGCAGCGCCGTCTCGTTCGTCGTCGACGGCGTCCACGCCCACGACGTCGGCCAGGTCCTGGACGACCAGGGCGTCGAGGCGCGGGTGGGGCACCACTGCGCCTGGCCCCTGCACCGTCGTCTGGGGGCGGCCGCCACCACGCGAGCCAGCCTCGCGGCATACACCACCGCTGCGGAGGTCGACGCGCTGCTGACGGCACTCGACCGCGTCCCCGCCGTGTTCGGGGTGGCGAGCTGATGGACCTCTACCAGGAGCTCATCCTCGAGCACTCCAAACGACCCCTGCACGCCGGTCTGCGCGAGCCGTTCGGTGCGCAGGTCCACCACGTCAACCCCACCTGCGGTGACGAGGTGACCTTGCGCGTCCACGTCGAGGGCCGGGGCCGTGACGCCGTGGTGCGCGACGTGTCCTACGACGCCATGGGCTGCTCGATCTCCACCGCGTCGGTCAGCGTCCTCGCCGAGGAGGTCATCGGGCACACCGTGGCCGAGGCGATGACGACCCACGAGGCGATGCGCGCCATGCTCACCTCCAAGGGCCAGGACCCGGGTGACGAGGACGTCATCGGCGACGGCGTCGCGTTCGCCGGGGTCTCCAGGTACCCCGCACGCGTCAAATGTGCTCTGCTGGGATGGATGGCGTTCACCGACGCGTTGCACCAGGCAGAGATCGACACCAGCACCGCCGCCGGGCCGAGCACCGCACCCGGCACCACGAAAGAAGAGGCACGATGAGCGACACGACCACCGCCACCCCCAACGTCGCAGACGTCGAGGAGGCCATGCGCGACGTCGTCGACCCCGAGCTGGGCATCAACGTCGTCGACCTGGGCCTCGTCTACGGCATCACCGTCGACGCGCAGCGCCACGCCGTCCTCGACATGACGCTGACCTCCGCGGCCTGCCCCCTCACCGACGTCATCGAGGACCAGACCCAGCAGGCGCTCGAGGGCCTCGTCGCGTCCTACCGCGTCAACTGGGTCTGGATGCCGCCGTGGGGCCCGGACAAGATCACCGACGACGGCCGCGAGCAGCTGCGCGCCCTCGGCTTCAACCTCTGAGCCGGTAGCACCACGCCGTTGAGCACCCGGGTCGTCGAGGTCTCCCCGGAGCGCCTCGACGGCTGGCTCGAGAGGTTCGCGGCCAACAACCCCGAACCCGAGGCACGCCAACGCATCTCGGCGCGCGAGGAGTTCGTGCACGACCCCCTGGGTGTGCTGCTCGTGCGCCGGGGAGGGTATGCCGTGGGGCTGGCTCGCGGCGCCGCGTTCAGCGAGTCCAAGGTCGGCAAGCGCCACGTGCAGTCCCGCACGGCGGCCGGCGGCTGGTCACAGCAACGGTTCGCGAGGCGCAGGGGCAACCAGGCGGACGAGCTGGTGCGCGCCGTCGTCGACCACACCCTGCGGATCCTGCCGCGCCGCAGCGTCACCGGCCTGGTCGTCGGTGGCGACAAGGCACTGGTTCGCGCAGTGCTGGACGACCCCCGGCTCGCCCACCTCGACACCCTGCCCCGGCGCGAGCTCTACGACCTGCCCGACCCGCGCCGGGCCGTCCTGCAGGACGCGCTGCAGCGCGGGCGGGCGGTCCGCATCACGATCGAGGACGCCTGACCGCACCTGACTCCTGACCCCCGGGCCCTACTCCACGGAGGCGGGGGAGAAGGTGTCGCACCGGTTGAGGTCACCGGACTCGTAGCCGGTGAGGAACCACTTCTGGCGGGCCGCGGCCGAGCCGTGGGTCCACGACTCGGGGTTGACCCGCCCCTGGGTCTTCTCCTGGATCTGGTCGTCGCCCACCGAGGCCGCGGCCGACAGTGCGTCCTGGATGTCCTTGTCGGTCAACGGCTCGAGGAACGCCACGCCTTGTGCGTCGGTCGTCTCCGTCGCGTTGTTGGCCCACACCCCGGCCAGGCAGTCGGCCTGCAGCTCGAGGCGCACGCTGCCGCTGTTGGCCCCCTGGGGGTCCTGCTGGGCCTTGTCGAGCAGTCCGAGGATGTCCTGGAGGTGGTGGCCGTACTCGTGCGCCACGACGTACTCCTGCGCGAGCGGGCCGCCGCTGGAACCGAACCGGTCGCTGAGGATCTGGAAGAAGCTGGCGTCGATGTAGATCCTCGTGTCGAGCGGGCAGTAGAAGGGACCGACCTGGTTCGAGGCGGTGCCACACGCGGACCGGGTCGAACCGGTGTAGATGATGGTCTTCGCCGGGGTGTACTCGCGGCGGTAGCGCGGCAGCTCCTCGGCCCAGAAGGCCTGCACCGAGTTGACCGTGGCGATGATGCGGCAGGTGTCGCTGCGGTTGGCGTCGGCACCGGTCTTGCAGTCGGCGAAGGCGTTGGGGTCGGTGCTGCCACCGGGCTCGACCTGGCCGGAGCCACCGGCGGCGGAATCGGTACCGGTGCCGCCGGGCAGGTCGCTGGGGTTGATGCCGAACACCAGGGCGATGATCAGCAGGATGATGCCGCCCACGCCGCCCCCGACGACCATGCCCCCGCGGCCGCCCCCGCCGCCGCCCGACCCCACCTGCGAGGTGTCGAGTTGCACGTTGTCGTTGAAGCTCATCTGACCTCCGGGGCCGCGGTCGTGCACTCGGGGGTCGAGCGACGCCGCTAGACTAGTGATCTCAGCCGCTGTGCGGCGCCGGCGCAACCCGTGCACGGCGAGCCGACGACGAAGTGACCGTGACCGTCCCTGCACCGCCGCACCGGATCGGCGCGAGTCCACGCTGAATGCCTGTTCCACCCTGAATCGTGTCTGGAGTATGTCTGTGATCGCCGTTAGTGGGATCGAGCTGCGAGCTGGCTCCCGCCTCCTCCTCGACGGCGCGACGTTCCGCATCGCCCCCGGCGACCGGGTCGGCCTCGTCGGCCGCAACGGTGCCGGCAAGACCACGTTGACCAAGGTCCTCGCGGGCCAGGGCCAGCCCGCGGCCGGGAGCGTGACGGCGACCGGCGAGGTCGGCTACCTGCCCCAGGACCCGCGCACCGGTGACCTGCACGTGCTCGCCCGCGACCGGATCCTGTCCGCGCGCGGCCTGGACCGCATCATCACCGCGATGCGCGAGGCCGAGGGGGCGATGGCCTCGGCCGACGACGAGACCCGCGACAAGGCCATGCGGCGCTACTCCCGGCTCGAGGGCGAGTTCACCGCTGCCGGCGGGTATGCCGCCGAGTCGGAGGCCGCCACCATCGCCAGCGCGCTGTCGCTCGACGAGCGCATCCTCGGCCAGCCGCTCGCGACGCTCTCCGGTGGCCAGCGCCGCCGGGTGGAGCTGTCGCGCATCCTGTTCTCCGGTGCCCAGACCCTGCTGCTCGACGAGCCGACCAACCACCTCGACGCCGACTCGATCGGGTGGCTGCGCGACTACCTCAAGGGCTACCAGGGTGGTCTCGTGGTGATCAGCCACGACGTGCAGCTCCTCGACGCCGTGGTGACCCGCGTCTTCCACCTCGACGCCAACCGTGGGGAGCTCGACCTCTACAACGTCGGGTGGAAGCCCTACCTGCAGCAGCGGGAGACCGACGAGCGCGCCCGCAAGCGCGAGTACGCCAACGCGACGAAGAAGGCCGCTGCCCTGATGGAGCAGGCCGAGAAGATGCGGGCCAAGGCCACCAAGGCCGTCGCCGCCCAGAACATGATCAAGCGGGCCGAGCGCATGGTCGCCGGTCTCGAGGGGGCCCGGACCACCGACAAGGTGGCCAAGCTGCGCTTCCCCGACCCCGCGCCGTGCGGGAAGACGCCGCTGCGGGCGTCCGGGTTGTCCCGGTCCTACGGCAGCCTGGAGATCTTCACCGATGTCGACCTGGCCATCGACCGCGGTTCGCGCGTCGTCGTGCTCGGGCTCAACGGTGCCGGCAAGACCACGCTGCTGCGGATGCTGGCGGGGGTGGACGCCCCCGACACCGGTGAGGTCGAGCCCGGCCACGGCCTCAAGCTGGGCTACTACGCCCAGGAGCACGAGAACCTCGACGTCTCGCGCACGGTGCTGTCCAACATGAAGTCGGCAGCGCCGGACTCGTTCGGCGAGACGGCCGTGCGCAAGGTGCTCGGCTCGTTCCTGTTCAGCGGTGACGACGTCGACAAGCCGGCCAGCGTGCTCTCCGGTGGCGAGAAGACCCGCCTCTCGCTGGCCATGCTCGTGGTGTCCGAGGCCAACGTCCTGCTGCTCGACGAGCCCACGAACAACCTCGACCCGGCCTCGCGCGAGGAGATCCTCGGGGCGCTGCGCACCTACAAGGGCGCCGTTGTCCTCGTGACGCACGACGAGGGCGCCGTCGAGGCGCTGGAGCCCGAGCGGATCCTGCTGCTGCCCGACGGAATCGAGGACCACTGGGGTCAGGACTACCTCGACCTGATCTCCCTCGCCTGATCTCCCTCGCCCGACCTGAGCCGCCTGACCTGCGGCGATGTACCCCGGCCGCCTGGCCTGGGGTCGCTGGCGCGTGCGTCGGTGATCAGATAATGGACAGTTATGCAATCCATAAGCAAACTGTCAGACTGGTCGCGTGACCCAGACCACGACCCGTCCGCGGCGCCAGGCCGGCAAGGCCACCGGCGCGTGGGCCGACGGCGACCGCACCCCACTGAACCCCAACGAGGAGTTCAAGCAGGCCGACGACGGCCTGAACGTCCGCGCCCGTATCGAGCAGATCTACTCCCGCGACGGCTTCGCGTCGATCCCCGGCGAGGACCTGCGCGGTCGCATGCGTTGGTGGGGGCTGTACACCCAGCGCCGGCCCGGCATCGACGGGGGCAGGACCGCGACCCTCGACCCGTCCGAGCTCGACGCCGAGCACTTCATGCTGCGGGTCCGCAGTGACGGGGGCGCCCTGACCGGTGAGCAGCTGCGCGCCATCGCCGGTGTCAGCACCGACTACGCGCGCGACACCGCGGATGTCACCGACCGGCAGAACATCCAGCTCCACTGGATCCGCATCGAGGACGTCCCAGCCATCTGGGACCGTCTCGAGGCGGTCGGGCTGACCACGGCCGAGGCGTGCGGGGACACGCCGCGCGTCATCCTCGGGTCACCGGTCGCCGGGATCGCGGCCGACGAGGTGCTCGACGGCACGCCGGCGGTCCGCGAGATCCTCGAGCGGTACATCGGCAGTCCCGAGTTCTCCAACCTGCCGCGCAAGTTCAAGACCGCGATCTCGGGTTCGCCCAGCCTCGACGTGGCGCACGAGGTCAACGACATCTCGTTCGTCGGTGTCGAGCATCCCGAGCACGGTCCCGGCTTCGACCTCTGGGTCGGCGGAGGACTGTCGACCAACCCGATGTTCGCGCAGCGCCTCGGGGCCTGGGTGCCGCTGGACGAGGTCGCCGACGTCTGGAAGGGCGTCGTGTCGATCTTCCGCGACCACGGCTACCGCCGGTTGCGCAACCGCGCCCGCCTGAAGTTCCTCGTGGCCGACTGGGGACCGGAGAAGTTCCGCGACATCCTCGAGACCGACTACCTGCACCGCCCGCTCCTCGACGGCCCGGCACCCCAGGCCCCGTCCGCGCACCGTCGCGACCACGTCGGAGTCCACGCCCAGGTGGACGGCCTGCACTGGGTCGGCGTGGCTCCGGTGGCAGGACGCGTCAGCGGTGCCACGCTCGCGAAGGTCGCCGACATCGCCGAGCGCTGGGGGTCCGGTCGCGTCCGGCTCACCGCCCACCAGAAGCTCCTCGTCCTGGACGTGCCGGGTGCCAGCACCCATGACGTCGCGACCGCACTGGCCGAGGTCGGCCTCCCCGCGGAGCCCAGCGAGTGGCGTCGCGGCGTGATGGCCTGCACGGGGATCGAGTTCTGCAAGCTCGCGCTCGTGGAGACCAAGGCGCGAGCGGGCACCGTCATCGCCGAGATGGAGCGGCGGCTACCCGAGTTCGACGTGCCGTTCTCGATCCACATCAACGGCTGCCCCAACTCCTGCGCCCGCACCCAGGTCGCGGACATCGGGCTGAAGGGCATGGTGCAGACCGATGACGCAGGCAACCTCGTCGAGATCTTCCAGGTCCACCTCGGTGGCGGCCTGGGCACCGAGCCACAGCTCGCCCGCAAGACCCGCGCCCTGAAGGTCCGTGCCGAGGACCTGCCCGACTACGTCGAGCGGCTCGCCGGGCGTTTCCTCGAGCAGCGCGACGGTACGGAGTCCTTCGCTCGCTGGGCGCACCGGGCGCAGGAGGAGGACCTGCGATGAGCGACGGTCAGCGCGCGAGCGTCATCTACTACTGCCCCTTCTGCGCCGAGGAGGACCTGCGCCCCGTCGAGGAGCCGCGTGGAGGGTGGCGCTGCGGCGCCTGCGCCCGGGTGTTCTCCGTCCAGCTGGCCGCGATCGACACCAGCCACATCCCTGGACGACTGCGCGAAGAAGCCGAGCTGCAGCAGCAAGGAGGTTCGTCATGACCGTCACCACCCGGACGCACTGCGCCGACGCGCTGCGCGCCCTCGCCCGAGACGGTGCGGCCCGCTTCACCGCCCTGGAGGAGGACGAGGCACGGACCACCGGCCCCGGCTCCCACGAGGCACGCGTCGAGCTGGCCCGCGAGGCGTTGCGCTGGGCCGCCGAGACGTTCGGCGACCGGTTCACCGTCGCCTCGTCGATGGGTGACGTGGCGCTGGTGCACCTCGTCGGGACGACGATCCCCGGTGCCGACGTGTTCTTCCTGGACACCGGTTACCACTTCGCCGAGACGCTGGGCACGCGCGACGCCTACGACGCCATGCTGCCGTTGCGGATCCGGACGATCCTGCCGCTGCTCACCGTCGCCCAGCAGGACGCGGAGCACGGCGCCCGGTTGCACGACCGCGACCCCAACGCCTGCTGTGCGATGCGCAAGGTCGAGCCGCTCAACCGGGCCCTGTCGACCCACCAGGCGTGGGCGACCGGGATGCGCCGCGCCGACGCCCCCACCCGCACCGACATCGCGATCGTCGGCTGGGACGACCAGCGCGAGATGGTCAAGCTCAACCCCATCGCGGGGTGGACCGACGAGGACGTCGACCGTTACGTCGACGACCACTCGGTGTTCCTCAACCCCCTGCGCCAGGAGGGGTATGCCTCGATCGGCTGCGCGCCGTGCACCCGCCCCGTCGCCGAGGGCGAGGACGCCAGGGCCGGCCGGTGGGCCGGCAAGGACAAGACCGAATGCGGGCTGCACACATGACGACGACCACGCCTGCACGGCCGCTGCCCGACCAGTACACCCTCGACCACCTCGACCACCTCGAGTCGGAGGCCGTCCACATCTTCCGCGAGGTGGCGGGGGAGTTCGACCGGCCCGTCATCCTGTTCTCCGGGGGCAAGGACTCCGTCGTCATGGTGCACCTGGCGCTCAAGGCGTTCGCGCCGGCACCGCTGCCGTTCGCACTGCTGCACGTCGACACCGGGCACAACTTCCCGGAGGTGCTGACCTACCGGGACGAGACCGTCGACCGGCTCGGGGTGCGACTGGTCGTCGCCCGCGTGCAGGACTACATCGACGACGGCCGCCTGCGTGAGCGTCCCGACGGCACGCGCAACCCGTTGCAGACCCTGCCGTTGCTCGGTGCCATCGAGGCGGGCCGGTTCGACGCGGTCTCCGGCGGCGGGCGGCGCGACGAGGAGAAGGCCCGCGCCAAGGAGCGCGTCTTCAGCCTGCGCGACTCCTTCGGTGCCTGGGACCCCCGTCGTCAGCGGCCCGAGCTGTGGGACCTCTACAACGGCAAGCACGCCGTCGGCGAGCACGTGCGCGTCTTCCCGTTGTCCAACTGGACCGAGCTCGATGTCTGGCGCTACGTCGAGCGCGAAGGCATCGAGCTGCCGGACCTCTACTACGCCCATGAGCGCACCGTGTTCGCGCGCGACGACATGTGGCTGTCGCCGGGGGAGTGGGGCGGTCCGCGGCCCACCGAGGAGGTCCACACCCGCAGGGTCCGCTACCGCACGGTGGGCGACATGAGCTGCACCGGTGCCGTCGACTCCGACGCCACGGACGTGGCCGGGGTGATCCTGGAGCTGGCCGCCTCCCGGCTCACCGAGCGCGGCGCGACGCGGGCCGACGACCGGATGTCCGAGGCTGCCATGGAAGACCGCAAGAAGCAGGGGTACTTCTGATGACGACGACCCAGCAGACCGAGCCGATCGTGGGTGTGGCGCCCGTGGTGCAGTCCCCGCCGCCACGACACGACCTGCTGCGCCTCGCGACGGCGGGCTCTGTCGACGACGGCAAGTCCACGCTCGTCGGGCGGCTCCTGTACGACACCAAGTCGGTGCTGGCGGACCAGCTCGACGCCGTGGAGCGGGTCAGCCGGCAGCGCGGGTTGGACGCCACCGACCTGGCCCTGCTCACCGACGGCCTGCGGGCCGAGCGCGAGCAGGGCATCACCATCGACGTCGCCTACCGGTTCTTCTCCACCGCCACCCGTTCCTACGTCCTGGCCGACACCCCCGGGCACGTGCAGTACACCCGCAACATGGTCACCGGCGCCTCGACGGCCGAGCTGGCGCTCATCCTCATCGACGCCCGCCACGGTGTCGTCGAGCAGACCCGCCGGCACCTCGCCGTCACCGGGCTGCTCGGCGTGCGCCACGTCGCGGTGGCAGTCAACAAGATGGACCTCGTCGACTGGGACCAGACCCGGTTCGATGAGATCGTCGCCGAGTTCCGGCGTCACGCAACGCCTTTCGGCATCGAGGACGTGGTCTTCGTGCCCGTCTCCGCGCTGTTCGGTGACAACATCGTCGACCGGTCCGACCGCGCGGCCTGGTACACCGGCCCGACCCTGCTGGAACACCTCGAGGCGGTCCCCGTCGGCACCGACCCGTCGGCGCAGCCGCTGCGCCTGCCGGTGCAGTACGTCATCCGACCCCAGCGCGACGCACACCGTGACTACCGCGGCTACGCAGGTCGACTGTCCTCGGGCGTCGTGCACCCCGGTGACGAGGTCGTCGTCCTCCCCGGGGGCACCCGGACCCGGGTCGCCGGGATCGACCGGGCACGGGCGGACGGCAGCCTCGAGGCGCTCGACGTGGCCTTCGCGCCGCAGTCGGTCGTCCTGCGCCTGGCCGACGACCTCGACGTCTCTCGGGGCGACCTCGTCGCCGCCGCCGAAGAGCCCAGCCCGACCACGCGGTCCGTCGCCGGAACCATCGCCGTGCTCGGCGACCGGCCCGTGCGCCAGCGGGACCGCGTCCTGCTCCGGGTGGGCACCCGTACCGTGCAGGCCCTCGTCGCGGACGTCGTGGACCAGCTCGACATCGACACCATGGAGCACCGGACCGCGCCGGACGGACTGGGGCTCAACGCCATCGGCCGCGTGCGCATCCGGCTGGCCGAGGACGTCGCGATCGACGACTACCGACAGCTGCGCCGGACCGGTGCCTTCCTGCTCATCGACGAGAGCGACGGCTCGACCCTGGCGGCCGGGATGGCCGACGCACCCGACCGCAGCGTCGGCGAGGGCATCTGATGACCGCGCCCACCTACCCGCTCACCCTCGACCTGGCCGACCGCCGGGCGGTCGTCGTCGGCGGCGGGCCGGTCGCCGCCCGACGGGTCCGTGGACTGGTGGACGCCGGTGCCGCGGTTGAGGTCATCGCCCCCTTCGTCTGCGAGGACCTGTCCGACCTCGTCGACCGCGGTGAGATCTCCTGGCACGAGCGCGAGTTCGCCCCCGGCGACCTCGTCCTTCCTGAACCCGCCTGGCTGGTCCACACCGCCACCGGCGACGCGGGCATCGACGCCCAGGTCGCCCGCGAGGCCGACGCCGGCCGGGTGTGGTGCGTGCGCGCCGGCGACGCCTCGGCCTCGACCGCATGGACGCCCGCTGTCGCCCGGGGCTCGCGGGGCTCGGCCAGCGAGGGCCTCGTCGTCGCGGTGACGGCCGGGGGTGACCCGCGCCGAGCGACGGCGGTGCGCGACGCGGTCCTGGCCGCCCTCGACAGCGGGACGCTGCCCGTGCGCCGCGTACGGCCCGCCGGGGTGGGGCGTGCCGACGCGGGTGCATCCGGTGCCACGCCGGTGGGCCGGGTCGCCCTCGTGGGTGGTGGCCCCGGCGCCGAGGACCTGATCACGGTGCGCGGTCGGGCCCTGCTCGCCGCGGCCGACGTGGTCGTGGCCGACCGCCTGGGTCCCCGAGGGCTGCTGGCCACGCTGGGATCCGACGTCGAGGTGGTCGACGTCGGCAAGACCCCGGGCAACCACCCCGTGAGCCAGGAACGCATCAACGAGCTGCTCGTCCACCACGCCTCCCTGGGCAAGCGGGTGGTCCGCCTCAAGGGTGGCGACCCGTTCGTCCTCGGCCGCGGTGGCGAGGAGGCGCTGCACTGCACCGAGCACGACATCCCCGTCGAGGTCGTGCCAGGAGTCACCTCCGCGGTGTCGGTCCCCGCAGCGGCCGGCATCCCGGTGACCCACCGGGGGATCACCGCCTCCTTCGTGGTGGCCTCGGCCCACGACGGTGCCGACCAGGTCCTGCGCGCAGCAGCCGACGCCGCTCCGGAGGCGACGCTCGTCCTGCTCATGGGTGTCACCCGGCTGGAGTCCACCGCCCACGCCCTCATCGACGCCGGGCGCCGCCCCGACACGCCCGTCGCCCTCATCGAGAGCGGGTGGACCCCCGAGCAGCGGACCACCGTCACCACCCTGGAGCACGCCGCCGCCGATGCGCGGCGGGCCGGGGTCAGGGCGCCGGCCGTGGTCGTCGTCGGGGACGTCGTGTCGGTGCGCCACCACCTCGGCGACCTCGCGGGGGAGTAGCGTCCCGACGATGAGCACCGTGACCGACATCGTCCTGCTCGCGCACGGGTCACCCGATCCGCGTCACGCGAGGGGCGTCGAGACCCTGGCCCACCGGGTGCGCGCGCTCGCGCCCCACCGGCCGGTCCACACGGCATACCTCGACCACCACGCACCGAGCCCCCGGGAGACCGCCGCCGGCATCGGCAGGCACGCCGTGGTCGTCCCCGTCCTGCTCACCCCGGCCTACCACGCCAAGGTCGACGTCCCCGCTGCCGTCAACCAGATGATCGCCGACTCCGGCTCGCGCGTGGGTGTGGCTGCGGCCCTCGGGCCTCACCACCTCCTGCTCGCCGCGGCCGAGGAGCTGCTCGCGGCGGGGGGCATCGAGCCCCACCCGTCCACCGCCGTGGTCCTGTATGCCGCCGGGTCCAGTGACAGCGAAGCCGTCGCCACCGTGGGCCGCACCATCGCCGACCACCCGCGCGAGGGCTGGGGACGCTGGGGCGTGGCCGCCCTCGACGGAGGAGCCACGATGGAGCAGGTGCTGCGCACCATGCCCGACGAGATCGAGCGCACCGTGGCCGTCTCGTTCATGGTCGCCGAGGGCATCCTGCGCGACCGCATGGCCCAGCACTGCGGACGTGCGGGAGTCTCGATGGTGCCGGGTGCCCTGTCGCAGACAGGGGCCATGGCCCACCTGGTCCTCGAGCGGGCCGATAACCTGCCCGCGTGAGCCACCCCCGAACCCCAGGTACCGACGCGACCCGTCCCCACCCGCACCTCGTGGTCGAGCGGGACGGGCCGGTCCTGACGGTGACCATCGACAACGAGGCCCGGCGCAACGCCCAGCTGCCGTCGCTGTGGTCGGCGCTGGCACAGGTGGCGGACTCGCTGGACCCGTCGGTCCGCGTCGTCGTGCTGAACGCCCGGGGGCCGTCGTTCTCGGCGGGGCTCGACCTCTCGGTCGTGGCCGGCGACCCCGGGACGCGGCCCGAGGGGGAGCCCGACCTGTTCGCCATCGCGGTCGCCGACGTCGAGGAGGCCGCCGAGACGATCGCTGGGTTCCAGCGAGGGTTCACGGCGTGGGCCGAGGCCGACGCGGTCGTCGTGGCCGCCGTCCAGGGGCACGCCATCGGCGCGGGTTTCCAGCTCGCGCTGGCCGCGGACCTGCGGGTGGTCGCGGACGACGTCCAGTTCGCCATGCGCGAGACGTCGCTGGGTCTGGTGCCCGATCTCGGCGGGACCAGCCCCCTCGTGGCGCTGGTCGGCCCGGCCAGGGCGCTGGAGATCTGCGCGACCGGACGCTTCGTCGGCGCCCCCGAGGCGGTGGCGACGGGACTGGCCAACGTGGCCGTGCCCCGGGACGAGCTCGACGCCACCACCTCGGACCTGGTGGCGGCGCTGCTCGCCGCCCCCGAGACCGCGCTGCGGGCCCTGAAGCCGCTGCTGCGGACTGCCGGGTCGGCCGACCGGGACGTCCAGCTGCGTTCCGAGCGCGAGACCCAGGCCGGGCTCCTGCGCGGACTCGGCCGGGCCCGGGCCGCAGCCCTCGACTGACCCGGCCCGCGAGCCCGGCGCCCTGACGCCGGGCACGGGGCTGTCAGGGGTGGCGGTCATGCTGGGGGAATGCCGTGGTGGGCGCACGGCGTTCCACCGCGTGACTGGAGGAGATCAACTGTGAGCATGTCTGGCTGGAGCGCGATGCGTTCCCTGACGCGGGACGGCTCGGTGAAGGACCGCAAGCTCGCCCCGGGCACCGCCCGACGGGTGATGGGCTACGCCCTTCCCTTCAAGCGACAGATCGGTGTCTTCCTGGTCCTGGTGGTGGTCGGCGCCACCCTCGTCGTCGCGACGCCCCTGCTGCTCAAGGAGCTCATCGACAACGGCATCACGCCGCGCAACCGCTCGGTCGTCATCGAGCTGGCCCTGATCGTGGCCGTGCTGGCGGTCGCCGACGCGGTGCTCACCCTCGTCCAGCGCTGGTACTCCAGCCGGATCGGCGAGGGACTCATCTACGCGCTGCGCACCGAGGTGTTCGCCCACGTGCTGCGCCAGCCCATCGCCTTCTTCACCCGCGCCCAGACCGGCGCCCTGGTCTCCCGGCTCAACAGCGACGTGATCGGTGCCCAGC
This sequence comes from uncultured Actinomycetota bacterium, assembly GCA_963722015.1. Taxonomy (GTDB): domain Bacteria; phylum Actinomycetota; class Actinomycetes; order Actinomycetales; family Dermatophilaceae; genus Pedococcus. The sequence goes on from CAVRMT010000001.1 coordinate 53,972, forward strand.
AGGCCTTCACCTCGGTGCTGTCCAGCGTGGTGAGCAACATCGTCTCGCTGACCCTGATCATCGCGGCGATGGCCTCGCTGTCCTGGCAGCTGACCCTGGCGTCGCTGGCCCTCGTGCCGTTCTTCCTCATCCCCGCGCGGGTGATGGGACGGCGGCTGGCGGGCCTGACCCACGCCCAGATGAACCTCAACGCCGACCTCGGGTCGCGGATGACCGAGCGCTTCAACGTCGCCGGCGCCCTGCTCGTCAAGCTGTTCGGCGACCCCCGCCGCGAGGACCGCGAGTACTCCGACCAGGCAGCAGACGTCCGTGACATGGGGGTGCGGATCGCCTTGAACCGCAGCGTCTTCTTCGTGGCCCTCACCCTCGTGGCGTCGTTGGCGACCGCCATGGTCTACGGCTTCGGGGGCATCATGGCGGTCAACCAGACGCTGACCGTCGGCACCCTGCTCGCCCTCACCGCGCTGCTCGCCCGCCTCTACGGCCCCCTGACGTCGTTGTCGAACGTGCGCGTCGACGTGATGACCGCGCTGGTCTCCTTCGAGCGGGTCTTCGAGGTGCTCGACCTCGAGCCCCTGGTCACCGAACGCCCCGACGCCCGGCCCATCCCGGCCGGGCCCGTGCGGATCGAGGTGGACGACGTGGCGTTCCGCTACCCCTCGGCCGACGAGGTGTCGCTGGCGTCGCTGGAGAGCGTCGCCGCAGGAGACCGCAAGGGATCAGGGCTGGTGCTGCGCGATGTCTCCTTCGACGTCGAGCCGGGCCAGCTGGTGGCCCTGGTCGGACCCTCCGGTGCCGGCAAGTCCACGATCACCGCCCTGCTGGCGCGCCTGTACGACCCGAGCGCCGGGGCGGTCCGCGTCAACGGCCTCGACCTGCGCCAGGCGACGACCGCGTCGGTGTCCGCGACCGTGGGCATGGTCACGCAGGAGGCCCACCTCTTCCACGACACCATCCGCGCCAACCTCGCGTACGCCGCCCCGGACGCCACCGACGAGGAGGTGGTGGCCGCGCTCCAGGCCGCCCAGGTCTGGCCCCTCGTCAGCGCCCTGCCCGAGGGGCTCGACACCGTCGTCGGCGACCGCGGTCACCGCCTGTCCGGCGGCGAGAAGCAGCGGTTGGCCCTGGCGCGGCTGCTGCTCAAGAGCCCGGGCCTGATCGTCCTCGACGAGGCCACCGCCCACCTCGACAGCGAGTCCGAGGCGGCGGTCCAGCGCGCCCTGGACACGGCCCTGCGGGGGCGCACGGCCGTCGTCATCGCCCACCGGCTCTCGACCGTGCGCGGTGCCGACCAGATCCTCGTCGTCGACGGTGGCCGCATCGTCGAGCGGGGCACCCACCGTGAGCTGATGCACCGCGGTGGCGTCTACAGCGATCTCTACACGACCCAGTTCGCCGACCAGGAGTCCGACGTCCCCGCCTGACGTCGCGCAGGCCTCAGCCGTCCTCCTCGTCCCAGATGCGCGTCTTGCGGGGTCGGCGTCGTGCGGCTGGCCCACGGTCGGTCCCGGTGGCTGCGCCACCCGTCGCGGCGGCCCGGACCTCGAGGCCCTCGCGGTACTCACGACGGATGCCGAAGCCCACGAGCACGAACCCCCCGACCATCACCATCCACCACTGGAACGCGTACGCCTGGTGCGGGCCGAGGCCGGTGTCGGGGGCCTCCAGCGCCGTCGGACGTGCGGGGGCGGTGCCGTCGGCCAGTCGTTCGACCTCCAGCACCAGGTAGGCGCCGAGCAAGGACTCCTCGTCCTCGGGACCTGCGTCCCGCCCGGCCCCGAGGTCGAGCTCACGCCCGACCTCGGCGAGGTTGATGCTGGCCACCTGCCCGGCCGGGAGCGTCCGACCCAGCGACGGCTCGGAGCGGCGCAGCCACCCGGTCACCGTCACCTCTTCGGTGGGGGCCGGCGGGACGGCTGGGAGCAGCTGCGCGGTCTTGGCGTTCTGCACCCAGCCGCGGTCGACGACCACGGTCCGGCCGTCCTCGGTGGTGAACGGCACGAGCACCTCGTAGCCGTAGGTGCCCTCGTGGGGACGGTTCCGGACGAGCACCGTCTGGTCGGCGGCATACCGTCCGGTGGCGGTGACCCGGGTCCACTCCAGCGACAGCGGCATCGGGGCCGCGCCTAGCACGCTCGTCAGGGGGCGTGGGCTGGCTTCGTAGTGGGAGCTGATGCGATCGGCGCGGGCGGCCTTGGCCTCGTGGCGGTGCCACTGCCACTGGCCGAGGAAGTAGGCCGCGACGGCCAGGCCGAGAGCCGCTGCCAGGGCTGCCAACCAACGCCGCGAAAAGACCACCCGGAACACGTCATCACGGTACCCGGCTTAGGCTGGGGGGTATGACCGGCCTCCCCTTCCCGACCGTGCGCGGTGCCACGCCTGCGCCCGAGGGCCTGGTGGGCCTGCCCGACCGCTACGCAAGGGTCGCCCGGGACCTGCGGGTGTCCGTCACGGACCGCTGCAACCTGCGTTGCCGCTACTGCATGCCCGCCGAGGGGCTGCCGTGGCTGGCCAAGCCGGAGATGCTGTCCGACGACGAGCTGGTCCGGGTGGTCGGGGTGTTCGTGGGCCTGGGCATCCGCCAGGTCCGCCTCACCGGTGGTGAGCCGATGCTGCGGCGGTCGCTGGTCGACGTGGTGCGCCGCATCGCCGCCCTCGAGCCCCGACCGCGGATCGCCATGACGTCCAACGGCATCGGGCTGGACCGTCTCGCCCAGCCCCTGGCCGACGCCGGCCTCGACCGGGTCAACGTCAGCCTCGACACCATCGACCCCAAGGAGTTCGCCGACCTCACCCGCCGCGACCGCCTGCACGACGTCGAGGCCGGGCTCAAGGCCGCGGCCACCGCCGGGCTGGTGCCGGTCAAGGTCAACGCCGTCGCCATGCGCGGCATCAACGACGACTCGGTCGCCGACCTGCTCCAGTGGTGCCTCGACCGCGGCTACGAGCTGCGGTTCATCGAGCAGATGCCGCTGGACGCCCAGCACGGCTGGGACGCCTCGACGATGGTGTCCTCGCAGGAGCTGCACCAGCGGCTCGGCGAGCGGTTCACGCTGACCCCGCTGCCGACGGCCGACCGCGGCAGCGCCCCGGCCGAGCGCTTCCTGGTCAACGGCGGTCCGCAGACCGTGGGCATCATCGCCAGCGTCACCGACCCGTTCTGCGCAGCCTGCGACCGCACCCGCCTCACGGCGGACGGCCAGGTCCGCAACTGCCTGTTCTCCCAGGCCGAGACCGACCTGCGGGCACCGCTGCGCGACGGCGCCACCGACGAGGACCTCGCCCGGCTCATCCAGGGCGAGATGTGGCGCAAGGCGCCGGGGCACGGGATCGGCTCGGAAGGGTTCGTCCAGCCCGACCGCCCGATGTCCGCCATCGGCGGCTGACCGGGCCGATCGGTTCGTCCGCGGCAGACACGCGCGGTGCGGCAGGCGCGCGCGGTGCCGCAGGCGCGGTACGTGCGGTCAGCCCGCGGTCGCCGGGATGGCGTCGGCGGGAACCGTCTCGACGAGGAACCCCCGCACCGACAGGAACTGCCCCAGCGAGGTCTTGTGGTCCTCGCAGGCGAGCCAGACCTTGCGACGGTCGGGCGTGTGCAGGGTGGGGTTGTTCCACAGGTGTGCCCACGTCGCGGTGGCGCGGCAGGCCTTGGCGCTGCAGACCAGGTCCACCATCACCGAACGCCTCCCATCAACGACCGAGCCGGGCGGGTCCGTCGCCACGGGGGGTGACCGGGGCCGAGCCCCGACCGGTACCCCGCGGGGCGACTGCGTTGACCATGACCACCGCGACGTAGGGGAGCAGCACGGCGAGCAGGGCCAGCGTGCCCCACACCCACCACGGCGCCCCCGCGGTGGCGGTCAGGACGGACGCGACGAAGCACACCGTACGGATCCCCATCGTGAACAGGTATCGCTTGATCCGGCTGGACTGCTCGTCGGCGAGGTTGGCCGGGGCCGAGGTCACCGACTGCACGACGGGCTCCTCGGGCTGGTGGCGGCGTGAACGGGGCACCTGTCCACGATAAGCCGCCGGCGATGCGGTGTACCCATCGGTAGTCGATAGGGTCGCGCGCAGGAGCAGGCCGAGCACGGACAGCACGGAGGAATCGATGGCAGACCGCAACGTCCTGGTCACCGGAGGCAACCGCGGTATCGGGCTGAGCATCGCCCGTGCCCTCGCCGAGGCAGGCCACCACGTGGTCATCACGCACCGTTCGGGGGAGCCCCCGGAGGGCCTGCAGGGGGTCCACTGCGAGGTGACGGACACCGCCTCGGTCGACGCGGCCTTCGCCAAGGCCGAAGAGCTCCTCGGTGGCCCCGTGGACGTCCTGGTGGCCAACGCCGGTGTGACCCGCGACCAGCTGCTCATGCGGATGAGCGACGACGAGTTCGACTCGGTCATCGACACCAACCTCGCCGGCGCCTTCCGCTGCGCAAGGCGGGCCGTCAAGGGCATGATCCGGCTGCGGCGCGGGCGGATCATCTTCATCTCCAGCGTCGTGGCGCTGTACGGCTCACCCGGCCAGGCGAACTACTCCGCCAGCAAGGCGGGCCTCGTCGGCCTGGCCCGCTCCATCTCCCGCGAGCTCGGCGCTCGCGGCATCACGGCCAACGTCGTGGCGCCGGGCTTCATCGAGACCGACATGACCCAGGACCTGCCCGAGGACCGCAAGAAGGCCTACCAGGCCAGCATCCCGGCAGGACGCTTCGGGCAGTCCGAGGAGGTCGCCGCGGCGGTGCGCTTCCTCGCCTCGGACGAGGCGGCCTACGTCACCGGTGCCGTGATCCCCGTCGACGGCGGACTCGGCATGGGCCACTGACGCCACCTGCACGACCGGCCCACCTGCACGACCACTGACCCCACCAGATCGGAGTACCCGCCATGCTGCTCGAGGGTAAGAAGCTGCTCATCACCGGTGTCCTCATGGACTCCTCGATCGCCTTCCACGTGGCCAAGATCGCCCAGGAGCAGGGTGCCGAGGTGGTCCTCACGTCGTTCGGCCGCACCTTCAAGATCACCCAGACGATCGCCCGGCGGCTGCCGACGACGCCACCGGTCGTCGAGCTGGACGTCACCGACCAGGAGCACCTCGACACCCTCGCAGAACGCCTGGGCGAGCACGTCGACCACCTCGACGGGGTGCTGCACTCCATCGGGTTCGCGCCGCAGGGGGCCTTCAACTTCCTGGAGGGCACCTTCGAGGACGTGTCGACCGCCGTCCACGCCTCGGCGTACTCGCTCAAGTCGCTCGGTGTCGCCACCCTGCCGCTGATGAAGGACGGCGGGAGCATCGTCGGCCTGACCTTCGACGCGAAGTTCGCCTGGCCGGTCTACGACTGGATGGGGGTGGCCAAGGCTGCCTTCGAGTCGACCAACCGCTACCTCGCCCGCGACTTCGGGCCCAAGGGCATCCGGTGCAACCTCGTGGCCGCCGGTCCCATCCGCACGACCGCGGCGAAGTCCATTCCCGGCTTCGCGGCGTTCGAGGAGATCTGGGACAACCGCGCTCCGCTCGGGTGGGACGTCGACGACGCCGTGCCGGCTGCCCAGGCCTGCGCCGCGCTGCTGTCCGACTGGTTCCCGGCCACCACCGGCGAGATCGTCCACGTCGACGGCGGAGTCCACGCGATGGGGCAGTGACGCCTGGTCTGCCGGGTCGGTGAGCCGCTACTAGGCTCGCCACATGATGTCCGCCCCTGCCGTCTGCGCACGTGAGGTCCGGGTCCTCGAGGGCCCCAACCTGTACTTCGCCAAGCCGGCCATCAAGGTCAGCCTCGAGCTGCCCGGCTACCTGTCCGCCGCCGAGACCGACCTCGTCACGATCGCCCGGGCGGTGGGGCTGCGCAGCTCCCGGCCGGGCGCGCCGGGCACCGAGCAGCGGCAGCGGTTCGTCATGCGCCTGGTCGAACGGGCGACCCGACGCCTCGCTGCCGCCAGCGGCACCACCCGGCTCGGCGTCCGCTCGCGTCCGGGCAGCGAGCCCGCCCAGGTCGTGGTCGCCTTCGTATGGCGCCGCCGTGGCCGTGCGCGCGCCCTCGGTGAGGGCGTGGCCCCGCTCCTGCAGTCCTGGCTCGACGGTACCGACCAGCTGGCGGCGCTCGGCGCCCAGATCGCCGCGGCCGAGCCCGGTGACCGTCCCGCCCTGATCACCCCGACGATCCCTGTCGTGTCCGTCACCGGCACCAACGGCAAGACCACGACCACCCGGCTGCTGGGGCACATCGGCATGACCGCCGGCCTGCGCACCGGCTGGTCCTCGACCGACGGCATCGTGGTGCAGGGCGAGGTCATCGAGGAGGGCGACTACTCCGGCCCAGCCGGCGCCCGCAGCGTGCTGACCGCCCCCGGCGTGCAGCTCGGCATCCTCGAGACCGCCCGGGGTGGCCTGTTGCTCAAGGGGATGGGCGTCTCGGCCAACGATGTCTGCGTCGTCACCAACGTCTCGGCCGACCACCTCGGCCTGCACGGGATCGACACGGTCGACCAGCTCGCCGAGGTCAAGGCGATCATCACCAAGGTGACCAAGCCCCGTGGGTGGGCGGTGCTCAACGGTGAGGACCCGCGGGTGTGGGCGATGCGCTCGGGCACCAGGGCCCGGCCCTGGGTCTTCTCGCTGCGTGCGGACGCCCCGGCGGTGCGCGAGGCGCTCGACGCGGGTGGTCGCGCGATCACCGTCCTGGACGGCGACGTCACGGTGCTCGAGAACGGCCAGGACCCCGACCGCCTGGTGAGCATCCTGGACGTCCCTGCCACGCTCGCGGGCCTGTCGGTCCACAACATCGCCAACGCCCTGGCCGGTGCGGCAGCCGCCCTCGGGCTGGGCCTGCCCCGGGCGGCGGTGGTCGAGGGCCTGCGGACCTTCGCGCCCGACGACCGGCTCAACCCCGGGCGGATGAACACCTACACCCTGCCCCGCGAGGACGGCACGGCCATTACGGTCATCGTCGACCTGGCCCACAACGAGGCCGGCCTCGAGGCGCTCATGGACGTCGCCCACGGCCTGAAGGTCCCCGGCGGCCAGGTCCACCTCGGCCTGGGCCTGGCCGGCGACCGCACCGACGACCTGCTCGAGTCGATCGGCGAGATCGCCGGGCTGCGGGCCGACCGGGTCGTGGCAGCGCACAAGGAGCACTACCTGCGCGGCCGCACCATGGCGGAGCTGGAGGGCCACCTTCGCAGCGGCCTGGCCCGCGCCGGGGTCGCCGACATCGACTCCTACGAGACCGAGCTCGGGGGGCTGCAGGCGCTCGTGCCCGGGGCCTCGGACGGCGATGTCGTGGCGCTCATGTGCCACGCGGAGCGGTCCCAGGTCACCGCGTGGCTGGCTGGGCAGGGTGCGGTGGCCGACGGCGCGGACGACATCCGACGCAAGGTCGTGGCGGCCCGCGGGGAGCACGAGCTCGAGTCGCAGATCGCCGGGATCTGGGACCTGTCCGACGACCTGGCCCGGATCGAGGCGGCCACCTCGCTGCGTGCCTCCCGCCCGGGCGACCCCCGCCTGGTGTACGAGCTCGCGGCCAGCCTCGATGCCGCCGGCCGCGAGAAGGAGGCGATCGACCTCTACCGCGACGCCCTGGCCAGTGGGCTGCGCGAGCCGCACCGGCACCGTGCCCGCATCCAGCTCGCCTCGAGCTTGCGGGTCACCGGCCAGCCGGACCTCGCGCACTCCCTGCTCACCGAGCTCTCGCACGAACGCCCGGGCAGCGTGGCCATCGAGGCGTTCCGCGCCCTCGCGGCGTACGACAGCGGCCGGGCGGCCGAAGCGGTCGCCGACCTCGTCGACACCCTGCTGCACCACGCCGGTGACGAGGACAGCCTCAGCTACCAGCGCGCGCTGCACGCGTATGCCGCGCAGCTGCGCCAGGCCTGAGGCCCGCGCGTCAGCCGGTGGCGGGCTCGACCTCCGAGGCCTTGCTCGCGGCGGCGTCGTGACCTGAGGCCTGCGCCTCGACCTGCATCTCGACCGGGTCGAGGTCGGGGTCTCCGACGCCTTCCTGGTTGTGGGCGCCGGCCTGGGCGTGCTGCGTCATCTGCTCGAGCTCCCCGAGCACCTCGGCGTGCTGGTCGACGCACAGGACCACGACGTCGCCGGGGTTGGCCCGGGCCATGCAGTGCCGCACGGCGTCGACCTCGTCCAGGACGGTCTCGACCTGGCGGCAGCGGATGCCGTCCTTGCCGATCTCGGCCTTGGCACCCTCGGCGATCAGGGCAGCGGTCTCCCCGGTGGGGCGGCCCCGCTTGCGCTCGTCCTCGCGGACCACGACCACGTCGAAGTGACGGGCGGCGAGGGCCCCGAGCTCGCGCATGTCGTCGTCGCGGCGGTCACCGGCGGTGGAGACCATGCCGATGCGGGAGACCTTCCCCAGGTCGGACTGACCGGCCTTCTGCGCGGCATACCCCTCGACGAACTCCCCGAGCACCCGCATGCCGGGCGCGTTGTGGCAGTAGTCGACGAACACGTCGACGTTGTGCACGTTGACGAGGTTCATGCGCCCGGGGGAGAGGTAGTAGCTCGTGGTGAAGGTGCGCAGTCCCTGGCGGATCTCGTGCAGCCCGGCGCCGGCGGCGAAGGCAGCACCCGCGGCGGCCATGGCGTTGGCGACGTTGAACTTCGCCGTGCCGCCGAACGTCGCGGGGAGCAGGTGCGTCCAGGCGAGCTGCATCGAGCGGCGCCCGTGCTTGATGACGATCATGTCGCCGCGGTCGGTGTGGTCGATCACGACGGCCCGGCCGCCGCGACGGCAGTAGTCCTCGATGAACTCGCGCACCTTGCTACCGGGGGGCTGCAGCGAGAACCACACGATGCCCCCGGAGCAGCGACGGCGCATCCGGCGGACCAGGTCGTCATCGGCGTTCAGGACGGCAAAACCGTTGCGAGGCACCGCTTCCACGATGACGGCCTTCACGTCGGCAAGCTGCTCGAGCGTGTCCACGCCATTCATGCCCAGGTGGTCGGGAGCGACGTTGGTGACGACCGCGACGTCGTTGCGGTCGTACCCCAGGCCCTCGCGCAGGATGCCGCCGCGCGCGACCTCCATCACCGCGAAGTCGACGCGCGGGTTCTGCAGGACCATGCGTGCCGAGCGCGGCCCGGAGGCGTCGGCCTTGTAGACGAGGCGCTCGTCGATGACGATCCCGTCGCTCGAGGTCATGCCGACCTTGCGCCCGATGCCCTTGAAGATGTGGGCGATCATCCGCGAGGTCGTGGTCTTGCCGTTGGTCCCGGTGACGGCGACGATCGGCACGCGCGACGGTGAGCCGGGCGGGAAGAGCAGGTCGACGACCGGCTTGGCGATGAACTGCGGCTCCCCGACCGTGGGGTGGGTGTGCATGCGGAACCCGGGGGCGGCGTTGACCTCGCAGATGGCGCCGCCGGTCTCGCGCACGGGTGAGGCGATGTCGGGACAGATGAAGTCGATGCCTGCGACGTCGAGCCCGATCATCCGGGCCGCCTCCTCGGCGATCTCCACGTTGTCGGGGTGGGCGTCGAACGTCCGGTCCACCGAGATGCCTCCCGTGGACATGTTGCCGGTCAGCGCCAGCTTGACCATCTGGCCCTCGGGCGGCACCGCGTCCAGCTCGAAGCCCTGGGCACGGACCAGGCCGATGGCGGCCTCGTCCACCTTGATGCGGGTCAGGACCTTCTCGTGCCCGACCCCGCGTCGGGGGTCGGCGTTGGTGGTCTCGACCAGCTCGGCGACGGTATGGGTACCGTCACCGATGACGTGGGCCGGGACCCGTTCGGCGATCGCCTGCATCCTGCCGTCCACGATCAGGCAGCGGTAGTCGCGGCCGAGCACGAGGGACTCGACGATGACGTAGCCGCGGCGGGACTCACCCTCGGCGGTGACGAAGGCGGCTCGCACCTCCTCGTCGGACTGCAGGTCCAGGCACACCCCACGGCCGTGGTTGCCGTCGAGCGGTTTCACCACGACGGGGAAGCCGATGCGACGGGCCGCCGAGACCGCCGCGTCGGCGGTGCGGACCATCTCCTGCTTGGGCACCGGGAGGCCCGCGGACGCGAGCAGCCGGGTGGTCATGTCCTTGTCCCCGGCGATGTCGACGGCGAGCGCGCCGGTCTTGGACGTCATCGTCGCGCGGATCCGCTGGGCGTGGACGCCCTGGCCGAGCTGGACGAAGGAGGCGCTGTTGAGCCGGATGTAGGGGATGTCCCGGGCAACGGCCTCCTCGAGGATGGCGCCGGTCGAGGGCCCGAAGGCCGAGCGCTGCGCCCGGCGCAGGAACAGGTCGAGCTCCTCGGCGAAGTCGAAACCCTCCTCGGCCTGGACCAGGTGGTTGACCAGGCGGACCGCGAGCGTGCCCGCGGCGAGGCCGACCGTCTCGTCGGCATAGTCGTAGATGACGTTGTACTGACCGCGCTGTCCCTTGACCGCGCGGGTCTTGCCACGGCGCAGGTCGTGGCCGGCCTCCTGCTGCAGCTGCAGGGCCACGTGCTCGGCCACGTGTCCCACCCAGGTGCCCTCGCGCAGGCGCTCGATGAACCCGCCCCGGACGCCGCGGGAGCAGGTGTGGTTGTCCAGCCCCGGGAGCAGCTCGACGAGCCCGTCGGTGAATCCCTCGATCGTGTCCGTGGGGTAGTCCTCGAGCACGCCGAGGTCCACGACGAGGTGGATGGCGGGGCTGTAGGACCAGATGTTGCCGCCGCGGTAGACCCGCGACTGCACGATCGACAGCTCGGGAGCTGCGGGCCGGGTGGGCGTGGGGCGATCGGCCATGGGATCTCCTAGCGGGTGGGGCTGGGGTGGAGCCGGTCAGGCCTTTGCGGAGGCCAGGGCCACCGCGGCGTCCGCGTGCTTCTCGACGAAGTCGACGAGTCGCACCTCGGAGAGGTCGAACGTAGCGCCTGCGGGCAGCGAGTGCACGACCGCTCCCGAGACCATCAGGGGCGCTCCGCGGCGGGCATCGGCGGCGTCCGAGACGGCTTCGCGGCAGTCGAGGACGAACACGGCGCCGGCGCCGTGGACGGTGAAACCGGATCGGTCACGGACCTCGATGGCCGTGTCCTCGTCGATCCCGATGCCGATGAGGCTCGGGGAGGCGGCGACCATGGCCATCAGGCGCCCGTAACGGGACCGCTGGGCGAAGTGCTGGTCGATGATGACCCCGTCCAGCAGCCCCAACCCGGCACTGAGCTGGCTGTGCCGCTGCCGCGGGGTGATGCCCTCGTCGCCCATCGAGATCATGAACCGGCTCATGATCGAGGCCCCTGCCGAGGTGCCGCCGACGACGGCCCCGCGGTCGTGCGCGCGGTGCAGGGCCTCACCCAGGGGTGTGCCGGGCAGCCGCTGGCTGAGCTTGAGCTGGCTGCCGCCGCTCATGAAGACACCGGTAGCTTCGTCCACCAGGGCGACGAGGGCCTCGTCGTGCGCGTCCTGGCGGGTGTCGGGGTTGACGACGGTGGGGGCAGGGGCACCGAGCCGGGTGAAGACCTCGGTGTACGCCGCGGTCACCTCGTCCTGGAAGGAGGACGCCGTGGGGATCAGAACGATCTTGGCCTTGCGCCCGCCCGCGAGACGCACGAAACGGCGCAGGACGGTCGCCTTGCCGACGCGGTCCTCTGCGCCCCCGATGATCAGCAGGGTCGGGGTCGCACGACGCTTTGACGAGGCCATCGCACCAGCCTAGGAGTCAGGGGTGGGGCAGGGGCGGAGCGGGGGTCGGCGTGCCGTCCGCTTCGTCCGCCTCCTCGATCTCCTCACGGGTGATGCCGAGCAGGTAGAGGACGGCGTCGAGGTAGGGCACGTTGACCGCGGTGTCGGCCTGTTCGCGCACGACGGGCTTGGCGTTGAAAGCCACCCCGAGCCCGGCGGCCTCGAGCATGTCGAGGTCGTTGGCGCCGTCGCCGATCGCCACCGTCCGGGACAGGGGCAGGCCAGCCTCGGCGGCGAACCGGCGCAGTGCAGCAGCCTTGCCGGCTCGGTCGACGATCTCTCCGACGACCCGGCCGGTGAGGAGCCCGTCGCGGACCTCGAGGCGGTTCGCGTGCGCGTGGTCGATGTCGAGCTCGCGGGCGAGCTCCTCGACGATCTCGATGAACCCGCCGGAGACCACGGCGACGGTGAAGCCGAGCCGCTTGAGGGTTCGCACCAGCGTCCGCGCCCCGGGGGTGAACTGCACCGCGGCCCGGACCTCGTCGAGCACCGAGACGGGCAGGCCGGCGAGGGCCGCCACGCGCTCACGGAGGCTGTCGGCGAAGTCGAGCTCGCCGCTCATGGCGGCCGCGGTCACGGCGGCGACCTCGGCCTCGCGACCTGCGTGCGACGCGAGCAGCTCGATCACCTCGTGCTGGATGAGGGTGGAGTCGACGTCCATGACGACCAGTCGCCGCCCACGCCTGGCCAGACCGCCCGCCGCGACGGCGATGTCCAGGCCGTGCACGCTCGACTCGAGCGCGAGCTCGCGTCGCAGCCGGTCCACGTCGGCGCCGGAGACGTCGAACTCGACCGTCGTGACCGGATACCGGGAGAGCCGTCGGATGCGGTCGATGTTGGCGCCGTGCGAGGCGATCCGCGCCGTGATGGCGGCGACGCCGCTGGCGCGCAAGGGTGCGCCCAGGACCACGACGGCCGCACGCCCGCTGCGGCGGGACCGGCTGTCGCCGGTGCCCTTCTTGATCTTGACCTTGAGGTCGAGGCTGGTGCCCACGGAGGAGATGACGGCGCGCAGGCGCTGCTCGGCGTCCCCGGCTGCCAGCAGCATGGCCAGGGTGAGGTGTCCTCGCACCACGACCTGCTCGAGGTCGAGGACCTCGGCCCCGACGTCTGCGATGGCGTCGAAGAAGGAGCTGGTGACGCCGGGTCGGTCCTCGCCCGAGATGGTCACGAGAAGCGTCTGCGGCAACAGGTCGGGCACATCGGGCAGATCGGGCACCCTCGGACGATACCTAGCGGTCTGCGGCCTCGCGGTGCGAGTCTCGCCATGCGACCAGGTCCCGCAGGGGGCCGAGGTCGAAGGACGGTCCGCCGACGCCGACGGTGAACAGGCGGGTGCCGATGTCGTGCAGGGCCTGGGCCCCCGCGGCGTAGTCGGCGACGTCCTCTGGCAGGCGCCCCGGCTTCGGCGAGACCCCCGCGGAGCGCTCGATCCCGGCCGGGTCACGACCGATCTCGGCGCACCACCGGTCGAGGACCGCGTGCTTGTGCGCCACCGTCTCGGGGTCGCCGAACCCGTGCCAGATCGAGGCGTGCTCGGCGACGATCCTCAGCGTCTTTTTCTCGCCACCGCCCCCGATGAGGACCGGGATGTCGCGGGTGGGCGCGGGGTTCAGCCGGGACCACCGGTCGCGGATCAGGGGCAGGTCACGGGCGAGGGCGTCCAGGCGGCCACCGGCCGTCCCGAACTCGTAGCCGTACTCGTCGTAGTCCCGCTCGAACCACCCCGACCCGATGCCGAGGATGAGGCGGCCGTCGCTGATGTGGTCGACGGTGCGAGCCATGTCGGCCAGCAGCTGGGGGTTGCGGTAGCTGTTGCAGGTGACCAGTGCGCCGATCTCGACGCGCTCGGTGGCCTCGGCCCAGGCGGCGAGCATCGTCCAGCACTCGAAGTGGGCGCCGTCTGCCTCGCCGTAGAGCGGGAAGAAGTGGTCCCAGTTGAAGATGACGTCCGCGCCGATCTCCTCGGCTTGCGCGCAGGCACGCCGGATGGCGGCGTACTCGGCGTGCTGGGGTTGGAGCTGGACCCCGATACGGATGGGACGGACCGGATCGGTCACTGGGTGACCTTCTGGAACTTGGCGACGACGGTGAGTCCGGACTCGGTGACCATGAACCCCCGTTCCAGGTCGTGGTCGTGGTCGACGCCGATGCTGGTGTCTGCGGGCACGGTGACGTTCTTGTCGATGATCGCCTTCTTGATGACGCAGTTGCGACCGACCTCGACCCCGTCGAGCAGGACGCTGTCGTCGATCGTCGTGCCGCTGTGGATGTGGCAGCGGGGCGAGAGCACCGAGTTGGTGACGACGGCACCGGAGATGACCACCCCGGGGGAGACCGCGGAGTTGTGCGCCTCGCCGAACTTGCCCATGTAGCCGTGCACGAGCTTGGCCGGCGGGAACGGACCGTAGTCGGTGTAGATCGGCCAGTCGTAGTTGTAGAGGTTGAAGACCGGGTGGATGGACACGAGGTCCATGTGGGCGTCCCAGTAGGAGTCCATCGTCCCGACATCGCGCCAGTAGGCCTGGTCGCGCTCGGTCGCGCCCGGGATGACGTTGTCCTTGAAGTCGTAGACGTAGCCGCGGCCCTCGTCGACGAAGGCCGGGACGATGTCGCCGCCCATGTCGTGCCGGCTGCCCTCGCGCTCGTTGTCCCGCGTGACGGCGTCGATCAGGACGTCGGCGTCGAACACGTAGTTGCCCATGGAGGCCAGCACCTCGTCGGGGGAGTCGGGCAACCCCTTGGCGTCGGTCGGCTTCTCCAGGAACGCGCCGATCTTGCGGTGGTCGGTGTCGTCCACCTCGATCACGCCGAACTGGTCGGCCAGCGAGATGGGCTGGCGGATCGCGGCGACGGTCACCCCCGCCCCGGTCTCGATGTGCTGGGCCACCATCTGGGAGAAGTCCATGCGGTACACGTGGTCGGCGCCCACGACGACGACGATGTCGGGCTTCTCGTCGTGGACGAGGTTGAGGCTCTGGAAGATCGCGTTGGCGGAGCCGAGGTACCAGTTCTTGTCGATGCGCTGCTGCGCGGGCACGGGCGCGATGTAGTTGCCGAGCATCGTCGACATGCGCCACGTCTTGGTGACGTGGCGGTCCAGGCTGTGCGACTTGTACTGCGTCAGGACGACCACCTTGAGGTAGCCGCTGTTGACGATGTTGCTCAGTGCGAAGTCGATGAGCCGGTAGATCCCCCCGAACGGCACCGCCGGTTTGGCACGGTCGGCGGTCAACGGCATCAGCCGTTTTCCCTCACCGCCTGCAAGGACGATGGCAAGAACTCTGGGAACCCCGCGGCGGTACGGCATACACCGACCCTAGGGAATGCCCGCGCCCGTGGCGAGACCTGTCCGCATATCCGTTCGGCTACTACGCTCACCAGGATGAGAGTCGACATCCTGACCAAGGAGTACCCGCCCAACATCTACGGCGGTGCGGGGGTCCACGTGGCCGAGCTCGTGCGGGCGCTGCGCGACCGCGGCGACATCGACACGAGGGTGCGCGCTTTCGGTGTGCCGGTGGTCGAGGAGGGCACGACCGGGTATGGCGACCTGCCGGACCTCGCCGAGGCGAACCCCGCCGTCCGGACCATGGGGGTCGACCTCGCGATGGCGGGCGACTGCGTGGGTGCGGACCTCGTGCACTCCCACACCTGGTACGCCAACTTCGCTGGGCACGTCGCGTCCATGCTCGGTGGCATGCCCCACGTCGTGTCGGCGCACAGCCTGGAGCCGATGCGCCCGTGGAAGGCCGAGCAGCTCGGGGGTGGCTATCGTCTGTCGTCGTTCATGGAGCGCACCGCCTACGAGGGTGCCGACGCCGTCATCGCGGTGAGCGAGGGCATGCGGCAGGACGTGTTGCGCAGCTACCCGGACGTCGACCCGGAACGGGTCAAGGTCGTGCACAACGGCATCGACTCCGAGCTCTGGCAGCGCCGCGAGGACGCCGACACGGTGCGCCGCCACGGCATCGACCCCGAGGCCAAGTCGGTCGTCTTCGTCGGGCGCATCACCCGGCAGAAGGGCCTGCCCTACCTCTTGCGGGCTGCGGCCCAGCTGCCGCCGGACGTCCAGCTGGTGCTGTGTGCCGGCGCCCCGGACACCCCCGAGATCCTCGCCGAGGTCGAAGGCCTGATGGACGACCTCAAGGCCACGCGCGAGGGTGTGGTGTGGATCGCCGAGATGCTGCCGCGCGCCGAGGTCGTCGCCCTGCTCTCTGCCGCAACGGTGTTCGCGTGCCCCTCCATCTACGAGCCGCTCGGCATCGTCAACCTCGAGGCGATGGCCTGCGAGCTCGCGGTCGTGGCGACCGCGACCGGGGGCATCCCCGAGGTCGTGGTCGACGGTGAGACTGGTTGGCTGGTCCCGATCGAGCAGCACCAGGACGGCAGCGGAATCCCGCTCGACCCGCAGAAGTTCGTCGACGACCTGGCGGCAGCGCTCACCGACGCGGTGAGCGACACGGAGCGTGCGCGCCAGATGGGTCAGGCCGGTCGGCGTCGCGCGGTCGAGTCGTTCTCGTGGGCCAGCATCGGCGAGCAGACCAACCAGGTCTACGCCGACGTCCTGCGGCGGCGGGAACTCGACGCCTGAGCGTCCTGCGTCGGGCTCACGCCTGCCACGCTCGACCCGAGATCGGTCAGCCTGCAGAAGGCGGCACGTCCCTGCATCGCGGATGTGCCTCGGTCGTCTGGAAGCCTCCCTCCCATCACTCGGGACGATTGCCAGTGAGTTTCGCTGTCAGTAGTTGCGGCGGATGAGGGGGTCGCGGTTGGCGGCGGCTTCGTCTTCGGCTTCTTGCAGGAGGCGGGCGTGGAGCTCGGCGCGTTCCTGGGCGCTGGGGGTGGTGGGGCGTGCCAGTCGGTGCGGCCGGGCTGGTCGGTGCCGGTTGGGGACTGTGTGTGGGGTGGGGGTTGGGGTGGTAGGTCGGTGTCGGGGAGGAGTTCGAGGTCGGTCCAGTGGATGGGGTCGCCGCTGGGTGGGTGGTAGGTGTGGGCGGGGATGGGTGGGTCCCCGTCGGGTGGGGGTGCGGTGTCTTGTGGTTGGGGTGGTCGGATGGGTAGGCCGTACCGGTTGACCACGGTGAGTCCGTCGGGGTGGGTGGGGTTGCCGGTGATGGTGTAGTCGCCGCGGTCGATGCCGTCGTGGTGGATGGTGCAGAGGCTGATCTGGTTGTGTTCGTCGGTGGGTCCGCCGTCGGCCCAGGCGTTGAGGTGGTGGATCTCGACGAAGGTGGTGGTGGGGCAGCCGGGGAACCGGCAGCCGCGGTCGCGGTCGGTGATCAGGCGCCGGGTGCGTTGGGGCAGGATCCGCATGGACCGTCCGACCGAGACTGGTCGGCCTTGGGTTTCCCAGACGGGTTGGATCTTCCCGTCGGTGATGAACCGGGACAGCAGGCGTAGCGGGATGGCGTGGCCACCGTTCACCCAGGCGCCGCCGGTGTCCAGGTGCAGGTACACCCGGTACCGCGAGGACCTGCTCGTCGAGGTCACTGCGCCAGGGAGCGGGTGGCCATTTCCTCCAGCGCGTCGGCGTAGGTCGGCAACCCCGCCCGCGCGTCCTCTGACCCCTTGCCGGTGGGCGTCGCCGGTTCGGAGTCGGTCGAGGCAGCGCGGCGGCGGAGGAACAGGGCGTCCTTGGCTTCCTTGACGGCTTGTTCGACCAGGGCACCGATGGTGGCGGGGGCGGAGTACCGCAGCTGGAAGCGGCCGTCGGTGTCGTAGCTCATCGACAGGTCCGGTCGGGCGCAGGCCCGTTGCTCGCAGGCCGCGTCCCGCGCTTGCTCGTACGCGCGCTGCTCGTCACTGATCCCGGGAGCAGCACCTACGGCACGCCCGGCACCGCCGGAACCCAAGGCACCCAGGGCGCCCAGGGCGCCGCCGTCGGCGCGGCGAGCACCAGCGTCGCCGGGAGCACCAGGCGTCGCAGCGTCCGTTGGAGGTGGTGCTGCGGGGAAGGCGTGGCGGGACACGGCCCGGCGCAGCTGGGTGACGGTGGCGTTGCGGGCCAGATTGGTCACCGAGGTCGTGTAGCCGGGCGGGACGCTGCGCGCGATGACGGCGACCTGGTCCAGGGACAGCTCACCGGCGTCCAACGCGGCACTGGCCTGCGCGAGCTCGGCGCGTCGTCTGGCGACGCGCACGACGTCTGCGGCGTGGCCGGGGGCGAGTCCGGCGCGGACCACGAGGTAGTGCTCGGGGGTCTTGAACCCGCCGTCGCCCCAGTGCCGGTCGGTGATCAGCTCGGCCGCGATGCCCACCAGCTCGGCGTGGGCCCGGTTCAACCGCCCCGCGACGGCGGCGGTGCGCTCCCACAACGCCAGCGCCCGGGTGTCCCGGGCCTGCACGAGTGGGGTGGTCGACATACCCCTATCGTACAGGTGTTCGAACGAGGCCGGAAGGGTTGTCCACAACGAATTCGCCCACAGCAGAACCGAATTCGAGAGATGCGGTGGGAGCTTTCGTGCCTGAGTGCCTGGACGCGTCGACGACGCTGCGTCGCTGGCTCCCTGCTCGGCGCAATCAGCGGGAGGTTCGGAGGTCTCAGCACGCGACAGCCTTCAAGCGGCGGCACGGAAATCGGGCTCTATCGTGGTTCCGTGACCCTGCGACTCGTCGGCGCCGGCCTGCCCCGCACTGGCACGTCCTCCCTGCGCGAGGCGCTCGGGCACCTGCTCGACGCCCCGATCTACCACATGAGCGAGGCGTTCGCGCACCCCGAGCACGCCACTACGTGGGTAGCGGCGATCCGGGGCGACCCACCCGTCTGGGACGACTTCCTGGCCGGGTACGCCGCCGGAGTCGATACCCCGTTCTCGGCCTGCTGGCGCGATCTCGCCGCGGCCTTCCCGAACGCGCCGGTGCTGCTGTCGCACCGCAGCAGCGCCGAGGTATGGCACCGCAGCATGGACCTGACCGTCCTGGCCCGCACCCGCGACATGCTGGCGATGGACGACGACGCCGACCCGATGGTGCCGCTGTTCCGGGTGATGTTCCACGACGTCTTCACCGATCCCGACGAGCCCGCGGACGTCATGGACGGCTATGCGCGGCGCCTGGCGCAGGTTCGCGCCGAGATCGGACCCGAGCGTTTGGTCGAGTGGCAGCCAGGTGACGGGTGGGGGCCGATCTGCCGTGCCCTCGACGTACCGGTACCAGACCTGCCGTTTCCACACGAGAACAGCACGGCTGACTTCCTGGCTCGCGCCGAGGCGCGGAGCCGCGAGTCCTGAGGGACGAGCTGCCCGGGCATCGACTCGACGATCATGCGCGTCCCCCTCGGCACGTCGTTCCAGCACACCACGCGGAGCCACGATCGAATCCCGGGGCAACACGCCCTAGGCGGGTCGCCAGCCCGCCAGTACGGCACACGCGGCGTTGGTGGCGTCGGCGAGCGCACGGTCAGCAGCGCGCTGGAGCCGCAGCAGCAGTGAGCGCCGTGCGGCGGCCGTCGTCGCGTTGAGGGCACCGTCCCCGGCGACGAGTGCGACATCCACGACATGGGCGATGGTCCCACCCATCGCGATCACGTGGGCCGCACGGCCGGGGAGGCCGGTAGGCAGACCCCAGCGACCACCGAGCGCCGCTTCGGCGAGCGCGCGTGCCGCCGAGCCCGCGAAGGGCTGTCCGCCAAGGGCGTCGAGGTGCTCGGTGACCACCCGCAGCTCCTCACGCAGGTGACGCTCGAGCTGCGAGGCCTCCAGCGCCTCGACCCGGTGCCGGGGCACCGGATCGGCATCGTATGCCGTCCAGTCGACCCGTGTGCCCACGTCCAGACCACCGCGGACATCGTCACCGAAGGAGGAGATGGACGGCACGAGCATCCCCCCGAGGGCCGGCACGAACACCGCCTCACCCCCAGCAGCCGCGGCGCCCAGCGCGTCAGCGGACGCGCGGGGGAGGCCGACGAGGTCTCCGGGTGCGGGCAGGGCGACCAGCAGGGCCTGCTCGCCGAGGTCGCGCCATACCGAGAGACGGTCGAGGTCACCCTCGACGTGGTCGATGTCGGGCAGCGCCCGGCGCACTGCGGTCTCGAGCGGCGCGCCGGTCGCCCAGGCGTGGGTGGTCCACAACGAAAGGCGCACGCAGGCAGGCAGTTCGGACACCCGATCATGCTAAGCCGATAGGGTCCGGTCCCATGAGTGACGTCCTTGAGTTCGCCGGGGTGAGTGTGGTCCGTGGCCACACGACCCTTCTCGACGACCTCACCTGGGAGGTCGAGGAGGGCCAGCGCTGGGTCATCCTCGGGCCCAACGGCGCGGGCAAGACCACGTTGCTGCAGCTGGCCTCCGGGCGGATGCACCCCACCCAGGGCGTGGCCGGCGTGCTCGGTGAGGTGCTCGGCGCGGTCGACGTGTTCGAGCTCCGGCCGCGCATCGGGCTGGCCTCGGCCGCCCTCGCCGACCGCATCCCCGGTGACGAGGTCGTGCACAACGTCGTCGTGACCGCGTCGTACGGCGTGGTGGGCCGCTGGCGCGAGACCTACGAGACCTTCGACCACGCCCGCGCCTTCGAGCTGTTGCAGGCGCTCGGCGCCGACCACCTCGCCGACCGCACCTACGGGACGCTCTCGGAGGGGGAGCGCAAGCGGGTGCAGATCGCGCGGGCCCTGATGACCGACCCCGAGCTCATGCTCCTCGACGAGCCTGCGGCCGGCCTGGACCTCGGCGGCCGGGAGGACCTCGTCCGCAGGCTCGGTGAGCTCGCCGCCGACGTGGACGCGCCGGCCCTGGTGCTGGTGACGCACCACGTCGAGGAGATCCCCCCGAACTTCACCGACGTCCTGCTCCTGCGCGAGGGCCGGGTCGTCGCGCAGGGACCGGTGGAGATCACCCTCACCGAGGCGAACCTGTCCGCGACGTTCGGCATGCCGTTGGAGCTCGAGCGCCGCGGCGACCGATGGACCGCACGGGCTCGCGTGGGGGGAACGCTGCAGGACCCCCCTTCGTCCTAGAGTTACCTGATCACAGAGAGGGGCGTCATGAACTGGTTCGGGGACAACCCTTGGCTCGCCTGGGTGGGCGTCGCGCTGGTCCTGGGCGCCATCGAGGCGGCGACGGTGGACTTCGTGTTCATCATGCTGGCCGCCGGCGCGCTGGCCTCCGCCGTCGCAGCCTCCCTCGGAGCCCCTTTCGCCGTGCAGATCGTGGTCGGGGTCCTGGTCGCGGTCGGACTGCTCGTCGGGGTGCGCCCGTGGGTCAAGCGCAAGTTCAACGAAGCGGCTCCGGGCAACACCATCGGGGCCGTCAGCCTCGTGGGCCGCAGTGCCCGGGTGCTGCAGACCGTCACCGAGACCGACGGACGCATCAAGCTCGCGGGGGAGACCTGGTCAGCCAGAGTCGCTCCCGGTGGGTCGAAGTACATGCCGGGCCAAGAGGTCCGCGTCGTGTCCATCCAAGGGGCCATAGCGATCGTCGTCGACGAGACGCTGTCCCAGACAGGGGAGTAGCGCATGGACTTCTCGGCAGGCTTCATCGTCCTGGTGTTGCTGGTCGTCTTCGCGGCGATCGTCATCATCCGGACCGTTCGCATCGTTCCGCAGCAGACGGCCCTGATCATCGAACGGCTCGGGCGCTACGCCCGCACCCTCGAGGGCGGCATCCACTTCCTGGTGCCGTTCGTCGACAAGGTCCGGGCCAACGTCGACCTGCGTGAGCAGGTGGTCTCGTTCCCGCCGCAACCGGTCATCACCTCCGACAACCTCGTCGTCAACATCGACACGGTCATCTACTACTCCGTCATCGACGCGAAGTCCGCGGTGTACGAGATCGCCAACTTCATCCAGGGCATCGAGCAGCTCACCGTCACCACCCTGCGCAACGTCATCGGCTCGCTCGACCTCGAGCAGACGCTGACCAGCCGTGACCAGATCAACGCCCAGCTCCGCGGGGTCCTCGACGAGGCGACCGGCAAGTGGGGCATCCGCGTCAACCGCGTGGAGCTCAAGGCGATCGACCCGCCCATGTCGGTGCAGGAGTCGATGGAGAAGCAGATGAAGGCCGAGCGTGAGCGCCGCGCCCAGATCCTGTATGCCGAGGGCACCAAGCAGTCCGCGATCCTCACCGCCGAAGGTGAGAAGCAGAGCCAGATCCTGCGGGCCGAGGGTTCGGCCCAGGCCCGCATCCTCGAGGCGCAGGGCCAGGCGCGCGCCATCCAGCAGGTCTTCGACGCCATCCACCGCGGCAAGCCCACCCAGAAGCTGCTGGCCTACCAGTACCTCCAGGTCCTGCCGCAGATCGCCCGCGGCGACTCCAACAAGATGTGGATCATCCCGAGCGAGCTCACCGACGCCCTGCGCGGCATCGGCGGGGCACTGGGACAGGCGGACGCGCCGCGCCTGGACGACGGTGAGGACGACGAGTGGGTCGACCCCGGCCCGTTGCAGGACGCCTTCGACGAGACCACTCTCGAGGACCCGATGCAGGCTCTCGCCGAGGCACGGGGACAGGCCGGCCGGGCCAGCCGGGAGGCGACCGAGCACGCCAACCCCGTCCAACGGGTGCAGCCGCCCCTCCCGACGCCCGCCGACGCCGTACCCGAGTTCGAGGCGCCTCCGGCAGCGCCCGCTGCGCCGGCCGACCCGGCGCAGACCCCTGCGCCGGCCGACCCGGCGGCCACCCCCGAGGAGGACGGTCCGCGCGGACCGGTCGCCTGACCCGACGCATACCTCCAGGCGCTGCGCCGTCCCTGCACGCAGGGGCGGCGCACGCGTCCGTCTGACGCAGGTCAGGGAGCTCGAGCGTTCGCACCCGGGACCGCTGCCTTCGTCGTCCGGGCACGTCGCTAGGGTGCACGCGTGTCCGTTCTAGAAGCCTTCGGGATCCTGCTCGCGGGCCTGGGCGCAGGCACCATCAACACCGTCGTCGGTTCGGGCACCCTCATCACCTTCCCGACCCTGTTGTTCTTCGGGTTCCCGCCGGTCGTGGCCAACGTGTCCAACACCGTGGGCCTGGTCGCCGGCGGGATCACCGGGGTGCACGGCTACCGGCACGAGCTCAAGGGCGCCGGTCCCATCCTGCGCCGCCTGGCTCCGGCGTCGCTGGTCGGTGGCGTCATCGGGGCGGTCCTGCTGCTGGTGCTGCCGCCCGAGGCGTTCACCGCGATCGTCCCGGTGCTCATCGGGATCGGGCTGCTCCTGGTGCTGCTCGGACCGTGGCTCAGCCGTCGGGCCGCCGAGCGCCGGGCCCACGGAGTCGGCGCGCAGGTCGCCTGGCACGGACCGGTCCTGGTCGCAGGCGTCCTCGTCGGTGGCCTCTACGGGGGCTACTTCGGAGCGGCCCAGGGCGTGATCCTCATGGGGTTGCTCAGCGCGTTGACCACCGACCCCATCCAGCGGCTCAACGGCCTGAAGAACGTGCTCGCCACCATCGTCAACGCCGTGGCCGCGATCACCTTCATGGTGGTCGCGTGGGACCAGATCAGCTGGAGTGCAGCCGGGCTCATCGCAGCGGGCGCCTTCGCCGGCGGCTGGGTGGGCTCGAAGATCGGCCGCCGGCTCCCCCCGGTGGTCCTGCGCGCTGTGATCCTCGTCGTGGGCCTGGTCGGGATCGTGAAGATCATCTGGTTCACCTGATGGAGTGGACCACGGTCCTCCTGCTGGGTCTGGCCCTGTTCGCCGGCGCGTTCGTGCAGTCCTCCATCGGCTTCGGGATGGCCGTGGTCGCCGCCCCCTTCGTCGTCGTGCTCAGCCCCGAGCTGATGCCGGGGGCGCTGCTCGCCACGAGCTTCGCGCTCCCCGCCGTACAGCTCGCCCACGGGGCACGGGACATCGCGTGGCGGCCCCTGGGGTGGGCGCTGGCGGCGCGGCTGGTCCTGACCCCACTGGGGGTCCTCATCGTCGCCGTCGCATCGGTCCAGGCGATCTCGGTGGTCGTCGGGGTCCTCATCCTGCTGACCGTGGCGGCCTCGGTCTCGGCGCTGGACCTGCGGGCGACGCCACGCAACGCCGCTATGGCGGGAGCGCTCGCCGGGGTGGCCGGTACCGCTGCCGCCATCGGCGGTCCCTACCTGGCCCTCGTGCTGCAGCACGAGCGTCCCGCCCGCCTGCGGGCCACGCTTGCGGCCTTCTTCCTCGTCGGCACGGCGATGGCGCTGGCAGGCCTGACGCTGGCGGGCGAGCTCACCCGCCAGCAGCTCCTGGTCGGGCTCGTGTGGGTCCCCTTCACGATCCTCGGGTATGCCGCCGCGGCGCCGGCGCGCGCCCGCCTGGACCGCGATCGGCTTCGGCGCGCGGTGCTGGGCTTCTGCGTCGTCGCGGGTATCAGTGTCATCGTCCGAGCCCTGGTGTCCTAGCCTGCTGGCCGTGCCACTCGACATCACCGACCCCGACGACGAACGGCTCGCCGACTACGTCTCGCTGACCGACGTGGCCCTGCGGCGTCGCACCGAGCCCGAACGCGGGCTCTACATCGCCGAGTCCGAGAAGGTCATCCGGCGAGCCCTGGCGGCCGGTCACCGGCCGCGCAGCTACCTCATGGCGCGCCGCTGGCTGACCGACCTCGCCGACCTCGTCGAGCAGGCCGAGGCGGACGGCATCCCGGTGTTCGTCGGTGAGCACGACGTCATCGAGCAGCTCACGGGGTTCCACCTGCACCGTGGGGCGCTGGCCTCGATGCAGCGGCCGGTGCTGTCCACCGTGGCCGACGTGGTCCGCGACGCCCGCCGGGTCGTGGTGCTCGAGGACATCGTCGACCACACCAACGTGGGGGCGGTCTTCCGCTCTGCCGCCGCGCTCGGCGTCGACGCCGTGCTCGTGACCCCGAGGTGCGCGGACCCGTTGTACCGCAGGGCCATCCGCGTCTCCATGGGGACGGTCTTCCAGGTGCCGTGGACCCGGATCGACCCGTGGCCGGGCGGCATGGACGAGCTGCGCGCGCTCGGCTTCACGGTGGCCACGCTGGCCCTCGCCGAGGATGCGGTCAGCCTCGACGCGCTGGCCGCCGACCCGCCGGAGCGGCTGGCGCTCGTGCTCGGCACCGAGGGTGACGGGCTGTCACGGCGGACCCTGGAGGCCGCCGACCTCACCGTGACGATCCCGATGGCCGGGGGAGTGGACTCCCTCAACGTGGCTGCGGCGGGCGCAGTGGCCGCCTGGGCCCTGCGCCCGCCGCAGCGGGACGTGCGCTGACTCGTTCCTACTTGGTCGAGTCGTTGTAGGACTTGATCTGCGGCTCGACCGACTGGGCGGCCTTGGTCATGGCCTCCTGCGGGTCGGCGCCGTTGAGCGCGGCCTCGAGGCCGTCCTCCGACGCCTTGCGCGCCTGCGGCATGACGCCCAGCAGGCAGCCCTGAGTGGCCTTGGTCAGCTTGGTGTTCTGGAGCTGGTTGATGGCCACGTCGAACAGCGGGTTGTCCTTGCGGTAGGCCACGTCGACCGGCTGGTCGAGGGCCCCCTTGCTGATCGGGAAGTAACCCGTGCCGGTGTGCCAGGTCGCCTGGACCTTGGGGTCGGCCAGGTACTTCACGAACTGCCAGGCGGCTTCCTTGTTGGCCTCCTGGTGGTTGACGCCGTTGATCCACAACGAGGCCCCACCGATGATCGGACCGCCCTCGGTGCCGGCCGCGATGTGCGGGTACGGCGCCGCGCCGAGCTCCCAGCCGCCCTGCTTCGCGGCGTCGGTGTAGCCGCCGAGCTGGCCGGTGGACTCGAGGTTGATGGCGAGCTGGCCGGACTTGAAGGCGGCCTGCGCCGACTTGGTGTCGCGACCGGTGTTGGCGGCGAGGCCGTCCTTGACCATCTTCTGCCACCACGACACGACCTTGACGGCCTCGGGCGAGTCGAAGTTGACCTTGGTGGCCTTGCCGTCGCGGCCGTTGCCCTGGTCGCAGTACTCCTTGCCGTCGGTGGCGATGAACTGCTCGAGCAGCCAGCCGTAGATGGCGGCGCCGAACCCGTAGTCGGCAGGGCCGCCGTTCTTCTTCGACAGCTTCTCGGCTGCCGCACGCAGCGCGTCGAGGTCCTGGGGCGGGTTGGCGGGGTCGAGGCCAGCCTCCTTGAACAGCGACTTGTTGTAGTACAGCACCGGCATCGAGGTGTTGAACGGCATCGAGTTGAGCTTGTCGTCGATGGAGTAGTAGCCGGTGATGTTCGGCTGCAGGTCGCTGACGTCGAGCTTGTCGCGGTCGATGAACGCCTGCATCGGCACCGTCTGCTTGGCGTCGATCATGAAGCGGGTGCCGATGTCGTAGGTCTGGATGACGTCGGGCGTCGACTTGCTCTGGATCGCGGCCTTGTACTTGGTGATCGCGTCGTCGTACTTGCCGGCGTAGGTCGCCTTGACCTCGATCTTGCCCTGGTTGGCGGCGTTGAAGTCACCGACCAGCTTGGTCAGCTCCTCGGCGTTCTTGCCGTCCATGGCGTGCCAGAACGACACCGTCGTCACGCCCTCGGCCTTGGAGAGGGCGTCGGCGGCCGGGGCCTCGACCCCGCCCTCGGAGCCGGCGTCGCCGCCACCACCACAGCCGGCGAGGACCAGGGACACGGCAGCGAGCCCGGCGGGCACGGCATACCGAAGTCCCCTCTGCCGGCCCGTGGAAGTCTTCGTTGTCAACACGTCTCGTTCTCCTTTGCGCATCACTTGACGGCGCCCGTGGTGAGCCCACGGACGATGAAGCGCTGCCCGAAGATGACGAGCAGCAGGGTGGGGAAGAGGGCGAGCATCACCCCGGCGAGAACCATGCCGGGGGTGTCGCCGTCGGAGGACTGGAGCTGGCTGATCCCGATCTGGATCGTCTGGTGCCGAGGGTCCTCGGTGGCCAGCAGCGGCCAGAAGTACATGTTCCAGGCGGACAGGGCCGACCAGATGCCCAGCGCCGCGAGGCTCGGACGCGACAGCGGCACCAGGATCGAGAAGAGGAACCGGAAGTGGCCGGCGCCGTCGACCCGGGCTGCGTCGCGCAGCTCCATCGGGAAGGACAGGAAGGACTGCCGCAGCAGGAACGTCCCGAACCCGGTCGCCAGGAACGGCAGGGTCAGGCCGGCGATGGTGTCCTTGAGGCCCAGGCTGGAGATCAGCAGGTAGTTCGGGATGATGATCGACTCGAACGGGATCATCATCGTCGACAGGAACACCGCGAACCAGAGCCCGCGCCAGCGCAGCGGCAGGAACACGAACGCATATGCCGCGAGGATGCTCGTGACGAGCTGGCCCACCATGATCCCGAGGGTCTGGCCGACGCTCGTGAGGTACTGGCTGCCGAGCGGGATGATGTTGAGCGCGTTGGTGTAGTTCTCCGGGAAGATGCCGTTCTTCGGCCACAGCGCCGGCGGGAAGCTGTTGGTGTCGCGCTCTCCCATGAACGAGCCGACAAGCCCGTAGTAGACCGGGAAGAGCACGACGACGAACATCACGCCGAGGACGGTGTAGGTCAGCACTGCGCCGACGCGACGAGACCTCATCGGTAGAACACCCGCCGCTCGAGGACACCGAACTGCACCGCGGTGATGACCAGCACGATGAGCAGCAGCACCATCGCCTGCGCCGAGGCGTAGCCGTAGTTGGAGTTGTTGTTGGCGAAGGCCTGCTCGTAGATGGAGTAGACCAGCGTGGTCGTGCGTCCCTCGGGCCCGCCCACCGTCAGGATCCGGATCTGGCCGAAGCTCTGCAACGAGTGGATGGTGCCGACCACGACGAGGAAGAACAGCTGTGGCGTGATGAGCGGCATCACGATGGAGCGCTGCAGCCGCAGGCCGGACGCACCGTCGAGCCGGGCGGCCTCGAGCACGTCCTCGGGGAGCGCCCCGAGCCCGGCCGACAGGACGAGCAGGTTGTAGCCGATCTGCATCCACACGGTGGCCCCGGAGACCGACCAGAGCGCCAGGTCCGGGTTGGTCAGCCACTGGACCTTGCCGACCCCGAACTGCGACAGGATCCCGTTGAGGACGCCCGAGGCCGGGTTGAACAGGACGCCGAAGATGACCGAGGCGGTGGCCACGGAGAAGGCGAACGGGAGGGCGAACGCGGTGCGGAAGAAGCGCACCCCCCTGATCCGCGACTGGAGCAGCAGGGCGATGAACAAGGCGATGGCGATGCTCGGCAGCACGGTGAGGATCGTGAAGGCGAAGGTCACCCACAGCACGGTCAGGAACTCCGGGTCGGAGAACAGCCGCGAGTAGTTGACCAGGCCCACGAAACCGCTGGCGTTGCCGAGGATGTCGGTGCCCTGGACGGACAGCAGGACCGACTTCACCAAGGGCCAGAAGATGAAGACGCCGAACACGACCAGCGCAGGGAGCAGGTAGGCAAGACCTACCAGCGCTTCCCTGCGTCTGGCCGCCCCAGCGCCGGTGGCGGGAACGCTCATGGCGTGACCCTATAAGTCGCGCTCCCACTTCTTCCTCACCGTATGGCGTGTTTGGCTGGGAAATGTTCTGCCGGTGCGCCGCTGACCAGCGGC
>CAVRMT010000002.1:0-44368 GCA_963722015.1 uncultured Actinomycetota bacterium
ACCGCTGCCGCCATCGGCGGTCCCTACCTCGCCCTGGTCCTGCAGCACGAGCGTCCCGCCCGCCTGCGAGCCACGCTGGCGGCCTTCTTCCTCGTCGGCACGGCGATGGCCCTGGCGGGCCTCACGCTGGCGGGTGAGTTCACCCGCGACCAGCTCCTGGTCGGGCTCGTGTGGGTCCCCTTCACCGTCCTCGGGTATGCCGCCGCGGCGCCGGCGCGCGCCCGGCTGGACCGCGAGCGGCTGCGGCGCGCGGTGCTGGGCTTCTGCGTGGTCGCCGGTGTCAGTGTCATCGTCCGAGCCCTGGTGTCCTAGCCTGCTGGCCGTGCCACTCGACATCACCGACCCCGACGACGAACGGCTCGCCGACTACGTCTCGCTCACCGACGTGGCCCTGCGCCGTCGCACCGAGCCCGAACGCGGGCTCTACATCGCCGAGTCCGAGAAGGTCATCCGGCGAGCCCTGGCGGCCGGTCACCGGCCGCGCAGCTACCTCATGGCGCAGCGCTGGCTGACCGACCTCGCCGACCTCGTCGAGCAGGCCGAGGCGGACGGCATCCCGGTGTTCGTCGGTGAGCACGACGTCATCGAGCAGCTCACGGGGTTCCACCTGCACCGTGGGGCGCTGGCCTCGATGCAGCGGCCGGTGCTGCCCACCGTGGCCGACGTGGTCCGCGACGCCCGCCGGGTCGTGGTGCTCGAGGACATCGTCGACCACACCAACGTGGGGGCGGTCTTCCGCTCTGCCGCCGCGCTCGGCGTCGACGCCGTGCTGGTGACCCCGAGGTGCGCGGACCCGTTGTACCGCAGGGCCATCCGCGTCTCCATGGGGACGGTCTTCCAGGTGCCGTGGACGCGGATCGACCCGTGGCCGGGCGGCATCGACGAGCTGCGCGCGCTCGGCTTCACGGTGGCCACGCTGGCCCTCGCCGACGATGCGGTCAGCCTCGACGAGCTGGCCGCCGACCCGCCGGAGCGGCTGGCGCTCGTGCTCGGCACCGAGGGCGACGGGCTGTCACGGCGGACCCTGGAGGCCGCCGACCTCACCGTGACGATCCCGATGGCCGGGGGAGTGGACTCCCTCAACGTGGCTGCGGCGGGCGCAGTGGCCGCCTGGGCCCTGCGCCCGCCGCAGCGGGACGTGCGCTGACTCGTCGTTACTTGGTCGAGTCGTTGTAGGACTTGATCTGCGGCTCGACCGACTGGGCGGCCTTGGTCATGGCCTCCTGCGGGTCGGCGCCGTTGAGCGCGGCCTCGAGGCCGTCCTCCGACGCCTTGCGCGCCTGCGGCATGACGCCCAGCAGGCAGCCCTGGGTGGCCTTGCTCAGCTCGGTGTTCTGGAGCTGCTTGATGGCCACGTCGAACAGCGGGTTGTCCTTGCGGTAGGCCACGTCGACCGGCTGGTCGAGGGCGCCCTTGCTGATCGGGAAGTAGCCCGTGCCGGTGTGCCAGGTCGCCTGGACCTTGGGGTCGGCCAGGTACTTCACGAACTGCCAGGCGGCTTCCTTGTTGGCGTCCTGGTGGTTGACGCCGTTGATCCACAACGAGGCCCCACCGATGATCGGACCGCCCTCGGTGCCGGCCGCGATGTGCGGGTACGGCGCGGCGCCGAGCTCCCAGCCGCCCTGCTTCGCGGCGTCGGTGTAGCCGCCGAGCTGGCCGGTGGACTCGAGGTTGATGGCGAGCTGGCCGGACTTGAAGGCGGCCTGCGCCGACTTGGTGTCGCGACCGGTGTTGGCGGCCAGGCCGTCCTTGACCATCTTCTGCCACCACGTCACGACCTTGACGGCCTCGGGCGAGTCGAAGTTGACCTTGGTGGCCTTGCCGTCGCGGCCGTTGCCCTGGTCGCAGTACTCCTTGCCGTCGGTGGCGATGAACTGCTCGAGCAGCCAGCCGTAGATGGCGGCGCCGAAACCGTAGTCGGCAGGGCCGCCGTTCTTCTTCGACAGCTTCTCGGCAGCCGCACGCAGCGCGTCGAGGTCCTGCGGCGGGTTGGCGGGGTCGAGGCCGGCCTCCTTGAACAGCGACTTGTTGTAGTACAGCACCGGCATCGAGGTGTTGAACGGCATCGAGTTGAGCTTGTCGTCGATCGAGTAGTAGCCGGTGATGTTCGGCTGCAGGTCGCTGACGTCGAGCTTGTCGCGGTCGATGAAGGCCTGCATCGGCACCGTCTGCTTGGCGTCGATCATGAAGCGGGTGCCGATGTCGTAGGTCTGGATGACGTCGGGCGTCGACTTGCTCTGGATCGCGGCCTTGTACTTGGTGATCGCGTCGTCGTACTTGCCGGCGTAGGTCGCCTTGACCTCGATCTTGCCCTGGTTGGCGGCGTTGAAGTCACCGACCAGCTTGGTCAGCTCCTCGGCGTTCTTGCCGTCCATGGCGTGCCAGAACGACACCGTCGTCACGCCCTCGGCCTTGGAGAGGGCGTCGGCGGCCGGGGCCTCGACCCCGCCCTCGGAGCCGGCGTCGCCGCCGCCGCCACAGCCGGCGAGGACCAGGGACACGGCAGCGAGCCCGGCGGGCACGGCATACCGAAGTCCCCTCTGCCGGCCCGTGGAAGTCTTCGTTGTCAACACGTCTCGTACTCCTTTGCGCATCACTTGACGGCACCCGTGGTGAGCCCACGGACGATGAAGCGCTGCCCGAAGATGACGAGCAGCAGGGTGGGGAAGAGGGCGAGCATCACGCCGGCGAGGACCATGCCGGGGGTGTCGCCGTCGGAGGACTGGAGCTGGCTGATCCCGATCTGGATCGTCTGGTGCCGAGGGTCCTCGGTGGCCAGCAGCGGCCAGAAGTACATGTTCCAGGCGGACAGGGCCGACCAGATGCCCAGCGCCGCGAGGCTCGGACGGGACAGCGGCACGAGGATCGAGAAGAGGAACCGGAAGTGGCCGGCGCCGTCGACCCGGGCCGCGTCGCGCAGCTCCATCGGGAAGGACAGGAAGGACTGCCGCAGCAGGAACGTCCCGAACCCGGTCGCCAGGAACGGCAGGGTCAGGCCGGCGATGGTGTCCTTGAGGCCCAGGCTGGAGATCAGCAGGTAGTTCGGGATGATGATCGACTCGAACGGGATCATCATCGTCGACAGGAACACCGCGAACCAGAGCCCGCGCCAGCGCAGCGGCAGGAACACGAACGCGTAGGCCGCGAGGATGCTCGTGACGAGCTGGCCCACCATGATCCCGAGGGTCTGGCCGACGCTCGTGAGGTACTGGCTGCCGAGCGGGATGATGTTGAGCGCGTTGGTGTAGTTCTCCGGGAAGATGCCGTTCTTCGGCCACAGCGCCGGCGGGAAGCTGTTGGTGTCGCGCTCTCCCATGAACGAGCCGACGAGCCCGTAGTAGACCGGGAAGAGCACGACGACGAACATCACGCCGAGGACGGTGTAGGTCAGCACTGCGCCGACACGACGAGACCTCATCGGTAGAACACCCGCCGCTCGAGGACACCGAACTGCACCGCGGTGATGACCAGCACGATGAGCAGCAGCACCATCGCCTGCGCCGAGGCGTAGCCGTAGTTGGAGTTGTTGTTGGCGAAGGCCTGCTCGTAGATGGAGTAGACCAGCGTGGTGGTGCGCCCCTCGGGCCCACCCACCGTGAGGATCCGGATCTGGCCGAAGCTCTGCAGCGAGTGGATGGTGCCGACCACGACCAGGAAGAACAGCTGTGGCGTGATGAGCGGCATGACGATGGAGCGCTGCAGCCGCAGGCCGGACGCACCGTCGAGTCGGGCGGCCTCGAGCACGTCCTCGGGGAGGGCCCCGAGCCCGGCCGACAGGACGAGCAGGTTGTAGCCGATCTGCATCCAGACCGTGGCCCCGGAGACCGACCAGAGCGCCAGGTCGGGGTTGGTCAGCCACTGGACCTTGCCGATCCCGAACTGCGACAGGATCCCGTTGAGGACGCCCGAGGCCGGGTTGAACAGGACACCGAAGATGACCGAGGCGGTGGCCACGGAGAAGGCGAACGGCAGGGCGAACGCGGTGCGGAAGAAGCGCACCCCCCTGATCCGCGACTGGAGCAGCAGGGCGATGAACAAGGCGATGGCGATGCTCGGCAGCACGGTGAGGATCGTGAAGGCGAAGGTCACCCACAGCACGGTCAGGAACTCCGGGTCGGAGAACAGCCGCGAGTAGTTGACCAGGCCCACGAAACCGCTGGCGTTGCCGAGGATGTCGGTGCCCTGGACGGACAGCAGGACCGACTTGACCAAGGGCCAGAAGATGAAGACGCCGAACACGACCAGCGCAGGGAGCAGGTAGGCAAGGCCCACCAGCGCTTCCTTGCGTCTGGCGGCCCCAGCGCCGGTGGCGGGAACGCTCATGGCGTGACCCTATAAGTCGCGCTGCCACTTCTTCCTCACCGTATGGCGTGTTTGGCTGGGAAATGTTCTGCCGATGGCCCGCTGACCAGCGGCGACGCCGTGTCGGCCACGCTCGCCTCAGCCGACGAGGCGCTCCAGGAGGGTCGTCGAGCGCGAGGTCGGGGTCGTCCGTCAGGCCGCCGTGGACCGGGCCGGGCTGCACCACGGTGCTGCGCGGGGCGCTGAGCCAGCCGAAGCGTCGTCCGAGGCCCCCCAGCGTGGGCAGTCCACCACCGGTGACCCCGCGAGCACACCTGGCACATGGTCTCCAGGGCGTCGCCGACGGCGTGGACGTCCACGTCGGGGAAGAGGGTGCGCAGCCGCTCCTCGTCGACGCGGTAGGCGGCCTCGAGGAAGTCGAGCGCCCTGGGCGTAGAGGATGACGCCGACGTTGACGAACTCCTCGCGCTCGACGCGGGGGACGCAGCGCAGCGTCACGTACTGGTAGCCGTGGCGCGTCACGACGCACCGCCGGGCAACCAGGCGGCGGGGTTGGCCGTGCGCGCCTCGAAGTGCTCGCGGTAGGCGGCACGCAGGGCCGCCGGGGACTCCAGGCCGGGGGCCGCCTCGAGCCACTCGTCGGGCACCAGGGCGGTGACGGAGTCGAGCAGGTCGGTGGTGAGCCGGGGTGCCAGCTGCTCGTGGGCGCCCCTCGGGTCGGCCGCCACGTCGCGCAGGACGTGCTTGCTGGCGTCGAACGGCTGCGCAGCGAAGCGCTCGGGGTCGGCGCCGCGGCTGGGCCAGCCGTGGTGGAAGTAGAGCGCTGCGCCGTGGTCGATGAGCCACGGCTTGCGGTGCCAGACCAGCAGGTTGGGGTTGCTCCACGTCCGGTCGACGTTGGCCGTGAGGGCGTCGAGCCACAGCACCTGTGCCGCGACCTCGGGGGACGGTGGCCGGGAGCCGTCGTACCCGAAGGAGCCCGGCAGGAAGTCGATGCCGAGGTTGCGCCCCAGGCTGGCGGTGAGCAGGTCCTGGACCTCCTCGTCGGCCTCGTACTTCGCGATCGGCGACTGCAGGTCGACCACCGCCAGCCGCGGGACGTCGAGCCCCAGGGCCCGGGCCAGCTCCCCGACGAGGACCTCGGCGACGAGCACCTTGAGCCCCTGGCCGGCGCCGCGGAACTTCAGCACGTAGGTGCCGAGGTCGTCCGCCTCGACGATGCCGGGCAGCGACCCGCCCTCCTTGAGGGGGGTCACGTACCGCGTCGCCGTGATCTGTTCGAGCACGGCGCCAGCCTAGGGGGCGCCGGCGGAACGGCTGCCGTGCCCTGGCCCCCACGGGCACGCTGGCGGCACGGCGCAACGGGACCAATCCGGGAGGTGGGGGCCACCGCGAATGACGGGCCAGCGCGCCGGGACCCCTGTCGGACCCGGCGACCGGCCGACACCGCCGACCGCCGCAGGAGGCACCCCATGAAGTCGCTTCGCATCGGAGAGCTCGCTCCCGAGTTCGAGCTCCGCCGACCAGACCGGTCGGCGCCGCAGCCTCGCCGGCCTGCTGCAGGAGGGCAGTGTCGTGCTCTTCTTCTACCCGGCGGCACTCAGCGGCGGCTGCACCAAGCAGGCCTGCCGCTTCCGCAACCTCGAGGGCCGAGTTCGCGGCCGCAGGGGCCCAGGCGGTCGGCATCAGCATGGACACCGTCGACACGCAGTCCGAGTTCGACACCAAGGAGTCGCTCGGGATGCCGCTGCTCTCCGACGCCGACGGTGCGGTGGCGACAGCCTTCGGGGTGCGCCGCAAGTACCTCACGCCCGTGAAGCGGGCGACCTTCGTCATCGCCCCCGACCGCCGCATCATCGAGGTCATCGAGACCGAGTGGAGCATGGACCGGCACGCCGACACCGCCCTGCAGGTGCTCGGGGCCTCGGTCCACCACTGACCGGGAGCCGGGGGTCGCTCAGCCGCGCAGGGAGCGCACCGTGTCGACCGTGTCGGCCTCCTCGGCGGTCTTGTCGTCGCGGTAGCGCAGGACGCGGGCGAACCGCAGGGCCATGCCGCCGGGGTAGCGCGACGACGTCTGGATGCCGTCGAAGGCGATCTCGACCACCTGCTCCGGGCGGACGTGCACGACGTGGCCCTTGCGGCTCGTCTCGAGCTCGAGGAAGCGCGCCGTCTGCCACGTCAGGATCTCGTCGGTCATCCCCTTGAACGTCTTGCCGAGCATGACGAACCCACCCGTGTCGGGGTCGCGCGCGCCCAGGTGGATGTTGGACAGCCAGCCCTCGCGGCGGCCGCTGCCCCACTCGACGGCCAGCACCACGAGGTCCAGCGTGTGCCGCGGTTTGACCTTGACCCACCCCGCACCGCGACGGCCGGCCGCGTACGGGGCGGACGGTGACTTGACCACCACGCCCTCGTGGCCCGTCCGCCACGAGGCGGTGGAAGAACTCTGCCGTCTCCGCCGCCGAGGAGCGCCGTCGTGCGCGGCACCAGCCACGCCGGCGGCACGAGGTCGGCCAGCCGGGCGAAGCGCTGCGTGGCCGGCAGGTCGAGCAGGTCCTCGCCGTCGAGGTGCAGGAGGTCGAAGAAGTACGGCGTGACCGGCACGGCCGCGCGCAGCTCGCCGACACCGGTGCTGCTCATCGTGCGGGACGCCGTCTCCTGGAACGGGCGTGGGCGACCCGCCTCGTCCAGGGCGATGGCCTCGCCGTCGATGACCAGCCGCCGGGCCGGGAGGGCCAGCACGGCCTCGACCACCTCGGGGAGGCGGTCGGTGATGTCGTCGAGCGACCGGGTGAACAGGCGCACGTCGTCGCCGTCGCGGTGCGCCTGGAGGCGGATGCCGTCGAGCTTGCCGTCGACGACGACCGAGGCGAGGGCTGCGGGGCCCGAGCTGGGGCGGCTACGGCGACCTGCTCCCAGGCGGCCTCGATGTCCGGCGCGGACGCGGCCAGCATCGGACGCACCGGGCGGCCGACCTCGAGGCCGATCGCGGCGAGGGCGGCGCTGCCCCCGGCGAGGGCGGCAGCGGCCACCGGCCCGGAGTACCCGGCCAGCATCACCGCTCGTCGCACCTCGGCCTCCGGGACCCCCGAGGCCGCGGCGATGGCCGCGAGCATCACGCCGTCGAGGGCGCCCTGCCGGACCTGCCCGGTGACCAGGGCGCGCAGGTAGACCTGCTCGTCCTGCGGTGAGCCGCTCGAACAGCCCGACCACGGCGGCGGCGCGAGTCGCCGCCGACCCGCCACCCGAGATCGCCCCGATGGAGGTGAGGGCCTGCGTCGACCTCGGCCACGGTGGCCGACGGCTCGGTCGCTGGCTCGGGCAGGGTGGCCAGGCCGCGCCAGCTCACGCCGATGCGGCGTTGCGGCAGCACCCCCGAGAGGTAGGCAGCCACGGTGGCGGCGTCCTGCGGCCCGGCTGCACGCAGCGCGTCGGCGACAGCAGCGGTCTTGGCCAGCCTGGAGCGGGTGGCGGAGGCCGCGTGGGAGGCAGCGACGACATCGGCGAGGAGCACCACCTGAACCTATCCGCCGGTGCCGACAACCGCCCTGCCGACAGCGCGCTGCCGACAACCTGCCGGCGAGCACCACCCGCACGGGATCAGGACCCGGCGAGCACCTCCGCGAGGTCGACCGAGTCGAACCCGTGCGCCTCCGCGACCGGGGCGTAGGTGACGTGGCCGTCGTGGGTGTTGAGCCCGAGCGCGAGGGGACGGTTCGCGGTCAGCGCCGAGCGCCACCCCTGGTCGGCCAGCTGCACGGCATACGGGAGGGTGACGTTGGTGAGGGCGTAGGTGCTCGTGTGGGGCACCGCACCGGGCATGTTCGCGACGCAGTAGAAGACCGAGTTGTGCACCTCGTACGTGGGGTCGGCGTGGGTCGTGGGCCGGGAGTCCTCGAAGCAGCCGCCCTGGTCGATGGAGATGTCGACGAGCACCGAGCCCGGCTTCATGCGTGACACCTGCTCGTTGGTCACGAGCTTGGGTGCCTTCGCCGCCGGGCACGAGCACGGCGCCGATGACGAGGTCGGCGTCGATGATGGCGCGCTCCACCTCGTAGGAGTTCGAGGCGACGGTCTGGCAGTGCCCCTGGTAGATCGCGTCGGCGTGCCGCAGCTTGGAGACGTCGCGGTCGAGCAGCAGCACCTCGGCCTGCATGCCGAGCGCGATGGCGGCAGCGTTCATGCCGGAGACCCCGGCGCCGATGACGACGACCTTCGCCGCGTACACGCCACTCACCCCGCCCATGAGCACCCCGCGGCCGCCCTGGGCGCGCATCAGCGTGTGGGCGCCGACCTGCGGCGCCAGCCGTCCCGCGACCTCGGACATGGGGGCGAGCAGCGGCAGGGAGCGGTCGGGCAGCTCGACGGTCTCGTAGGCGATGCCGGTGACCTTGCGCTGCGACCAGCTCCTCGGTGAGCGCGCGGTCGGCGGCGAGGTGCAGGTAGGTGAACAGGGTCTGGCCCTCGCGCATCCGGTGGTACTCGGACTCGACGGGCTCCTTGACCTTGAGGATCAGGTCCCCGGTGCCCCACACGTCGTCGGCGGTGTCGAGGATCTTGGCCCCGGCGGCGACGTAGTCGTCGTCGAGGATCGAGGAGCCGACCCCGGCGTCCTTCTCGACGTACACCTCGTGGCCGTGGACGACGAGCTCGTGCACCCCCGACGGGGTGATGGCGACGCGGTACTCGTTGTTCTTGACCTCGCGGGGGATCCCGACCTTCATGTGACGCTCCTCCATGGGTTGGCGTGGTCCCCGAACAATGGCGGAGTTGGCGCGTGCTGCCAACCTCCGGGCCCGGGACCGTGCTCAGGAGTACGTCAGGAGGCACCTCGGCAGGGGCAGGGGGCGCGAGGTGCCGTCGGCTCAGGGAGCGAGGGCGGAGGAGTGGTTCAGCGCACCGATCAGGGCGACCCGCCACGGGGTGATCTCGCGGCTGGTGCGGCACGAGGCGCCGCCGCAGGAGCAGGCCCAGACCCAGCCACCCTGGCTGGAGCGCTGGACGCGAGGGTGGTGGAGGGCTGAGGACCGGTGGGCCGTGCGGCTGTTCACCTCTCGAAGGTAGGACGGCCCCGGGGCACGCGATGCTGCGCCGCGCCGCAGGTCGGCCACCCTCGTGACCCATCCCGGCCGAAGGGACGAGGCCCGGATGGGGCGTTGTCACCAGCGGCCCGGGGTCGGGTCCCGGGCGGTCGACCAGGCGGCTGTGTCACGGGCAGCGTCGCTGCTCTTCAGGCGCAGCCCCGAGGAGGGTCAGGTCAGGGTAAAGAGGCACCGGCCGAGGCCCAGCGTGCGGGGAGGTCTTGCTAGTCAGGTGGGTGGCCCACGCCCACCCGGTGCGAGTCGCCTCTGTCCCCCCACATCCCGGGAGTAGCGCACATGTCCCAGAAACGCATCGCCGTGGCGGCTGCCATGGCAGCCGGCGCCCTGATGGTGCCCGGCACGCTGCTGGCCCCAGCCCAGGCGTCCCCCTCTGCCGTCCCCGGTGCCACTGGCATCGACAACATCGGACAGGGAGGCGACGGCCCGCTCGCCCTGCGCGACGAGGCCGCGGCGGCCTACCGGCTTCCCGGCGACGTCCGCCAGACGTGGACCGCCACCTACCCCGACGGCACGATCCAGACCCGCTACCAGCAGACCGTCGCCGGAGCCGAGGTCCTCGGTGGCCAGGTCACCGTCCTCAAGGACGCGACCGGCGAGCAGACTGCCGTGATCGGCGCGCACTTCGGCGCCCTGCAGCCCGACGAACTCGGTGAAGCTCACCAAGGCCGCGGCGATCGCCGCAGCTGCCCGTGCCCACTCGCTGCTCGGGGCTCGGGCCGCCGGGCTGAGGATCGACCCCCGCAACGGTCGGCTGTTCTACGAGGTCGAGACCAAGGGGAAGAACACCCGCCGCGTCCAGTGGGTCGACGCCTCCAGCGGGGCCGTCCTGAAGAGCTACGACGCCCTGACCGAAGGTGAGGGCGTCGGCGTCAAGGACGACACCAAGTCGATCGACACCACCCAGCAGGCAGGAGGGCTGTGGCAGCTGGTCAGTGCCGACGGGCGGCAGAAGACCTACGACGCCCAGAACGGCACCACCCGGCCGGGGGTGGTCATGACGGACCCCGACGACGTGTGGAACCTCAAGGTCCCGCTCAACCCGAGCCCGAGCCAGCCCCCTGGTGTCGACGCGCACTACTACGCGAACCTGGTCGACGACTTCTACGGCGACACGTTCCGGCGCAACAGCATCGACAACGCCGGTATGCCGATCATCTCGACCGTGCACTACGACAAGGGCTACTGCAACGCCTTCTGGGACGGTGCCCAGATGACCTACGGCGACGGCGACGGCGTGGCCTGCAAGGCCCTGTCGGGAGGCCTCGACGTGGTCGGGCACGAGCTGACCCACGGAGTCACCGAGTTCACCTCCGGGCTCATCTACGAAGGGGAGTCCGGCGCCCTGAACGAGTCCTTCAGCGACATGATGGGCAACACCGCCGAGTTCTACGCCGACAGCAGGGGACTGGACCCCTCGGTGGAGCCGGACTGGCTCATCGGTGAGGACGTCATCCCCGCGGGGGTCTACGGCGGGACCAACCCGGGCTTCCGGAACATGGGGGACCCGCAGGACGACGGTGACCCGGACCACTACTCCGAGAGGTACACCGGCACCAACGACAACGGTGGCGTGCACACCAACAGCGGGATCCCGAACCAGGCGTACTACCTCGCCGTCAACGGTGGCCAGAACGCGGGCTGCGACCCCGACAACACCAGCGGACACGCGCACACCGCGGACTGCGGCGTGAGCGTCCCGGCCCTGGGTCTGGCCACGGCCGAGCAGGTCTTCTACAAGGGCTTCACCAGCCTGACGGAGTACGCGAACCTCTGCGACGCGCGCAACGCGACGGTGACCTCGGCAGGAGCCAAGACCAAGGGTGGTCCGAGCAAGCAGGCCCGTCAGGCGACCGCTGCCGCGGTCGGCCTGGCCTGGGATGCCGTCGGCGTGAACGCAGGGTGCGCCCCCGGCACGCCCCCGCCGCCGCCGTGCACGAGCAACCCGAACGCCCAGATCCCCTTCGAGTCCCCGCACCCGTACGGCAACAACGGTGACTGCACCTGGACGTTCGACAACGGCAGCGCCGGCTTCGCGTTCCACTTCGACCAGCTCGAGACCGAGGCGGGCTACGACTACGTCTACGTGTACGACGCCAACGGCAACGAGCTCGCCAAGTACGACGGGACCCACCCGCTGGGTCAGACCTCGCCGTGCATCCCCACCAGCGTCGGGTCGGTCCGACTGGTCTCCGACGCCGGGGTCACCGACCAGGGGTTCCACGTCGACGCGGTGAGTGCCTGCTGACCGCCTGATCCGCTCCACCACAGGTAGGGGGACCTCCCGGTCATGCCGGGGGTGCCCCCTACCCGCCTCCCGATGGGCGTGACCCATGCCCACCCCGTTCCGTTGACCTCTCGACACCCCTACTGCTTCCGTGGAGGACCAGATGTTTCGCACGCACCATCCCGCCAGCAAGGCGGCGCTCACCGCCGTCACCGCCGTGGCGCTCCTGCTGTCGGGGACGACAGCTGCCACCGGCGCGGCTGCCGTGCCGACGGCCGGCGCCGCTCCGACGACCGACCTCGCCACCGGCCCGACCACTCCGGGCCTGACCGATCTCCTGGCCCACGGCACCCCCAGCGGCCGTGCCATCGCCACGTTCGCCGGCGCGCCCACCTCCGCGCAGGTGGTGGCCCTGAAGGCCCTCGGCCTCACGGTTCAACCCATGAAGAGGCTGCCGTTGGCACTGGTCTCCGGCACCGTCAGCCAGATCCAGGCCGCGGTGACCTCGGGCGTTGCGAACGACGTCTACCCGGACGAGAAGCTCCAGCTCCTCGACACCACGTCCTCCGACGCCATGGGCTCGGCTCAGCTGCGGGCGGACGGCCTCACCGGCAAGGGCGTCACGGTCGGTGTCGTGGACTCCGGGTGCGACGCGACCCACCCCGACCTGGCCCAGCGGGTGAAGCACAACGTGTCCCTGGTCAGCGGCGAGTACGCCAACCTGCCTGCCGACTCCTCGACCACGCTGGTCGTGCCCATGGACCGGGGCCCCTACTCCAACACCGACCTCGGCTCCGGTCACGGCACCCACGTCGCCGGCATCATCGCTGCGGACTCGTCGTCGGTCAGTGACGGTTCGCGTCTCGGCGTCGCTCCCGACGCGGACCTCGCGTGTTTCGCCATCGGCGCAGTCCTGTTCACCACCGCGGTGGTGACCGCCTACGACTACATGCTCGACCAGCCCGACCTGCTCGGCATCGACGTCGTCAACAACTCCTGGGGCAACTCCTACCGCCAGTTCGACCCCCGTGACCCGGTGGCCGTGGCCACCAGGGCCGTCGTGGACCAGGGCGTCACCGTGGTCTTCGCCGCGGGCAACTCCGGTGCCAAGACGGCTGAGATGAGCCTCAACCCCTTCAGCCAGTCACCGTGGGTCATCTCCGTCGCCGCCGGCGACGTCGACAAGGTCCGCGGGAGCTTCTCGTCCAACGGGCTGACCAACGACAACTCACAACCCACCGGTATCACCGCCGGCGGGCACACCGTCTACCTCGGTGACAGGGTCGGCGTCGTCCACCCGGACGTCACCGCACCGGGTGTCGACATCTCCTCGACCTGTGACTCGACCGGCACCGTCGTCGGCCCGTGCGCCCCCGGGGAGAACACCGAGGCATCCGGGACCTCGATGGCGTCACCGCACGTCGCCGGGGCTGCGGCCGTCCTCAAGCAGGCCAACCCGGAGCTGACGCCCGACCAGGTACGTCTGGCCCTGCAGGCCACGGCCAGCCCGGTCACGACCACGGACGGCAAGGGCACGGCTCCGTTCTGGCAGGCCGGCTACGGCTGGGTCAACCTCGACCGGGCGGTCGCACTGGTGACGCCGAGGACAGCCAAGGACACCAAGTGGGCCAAGCGAATCGCCGACGCGAGCACGATGTCGGATGCCCGCGTCCTCGCCGAGGACGGGGTCAAGGTCGTCCGGGGTGACTTCTGGACCTACGACAGCCCCCGCGCCACCGTCGCAGGCACGGACACGCGCCACTACGACGCACCGGTCGCGGCCGGGGTCACGCAGCTGAAGGTCTCGCTGTCCCACCCGTCGCTGGCAGCCGTCGGTATCAACGGCAGCAGCTACACGGTCACCATCAAGGACCCGTCCGGCGCGACGATCGGCACCACCACGGAGGCTCCTACCGCGGGAGCCGGTACGGCCACAGCCCTGGTGGACCTCGCGGCCCTGGGCCTGGGCGACGGCACCTACACCTTCGACGTCGTCGGCAACTACGCCGCGTCCGACCCGGACACGCTGGACTCGGACTCGGTGGACGGTCGCATGGTCACGCTGCACGTGGCCCAGCTCACGCAGGGCTGACCGTCGGTTGGGGTGCGCCGGCCTGCTGAGCGGCGCACCCAAGCCCTGGTGCCGGACATGATGGTGGCCCTGTCGGTCTTCCTCCGCGAGGAGCCAACCGCACGGTCACTGCCGTCGGCAGCCTCGACCGCTGGGCCCTGGCCGAGGAACGTGCTCGCTGCGACCAGTGGGGGTGCTGCTGGTGTCCGGAGGGGGACTTGAACCCCCACGCCCGATAAAGGGCACTAGCACCTCAAGCTAGCGCGTCTGCCATTCCGCCACCCGGACAAGGTGTTGCACAGGCCCTCCCGGGGGAGTGCCTGCCGCGACCCGGAACGATAGCACGCAGTCCCGGTCACCCGTGAATCGGCTCACGCCCCAAGGAAACCCGCCCACGCCGACGCATACCGGACGTTGCCCGCGCCTAGGGTGGAAGGCATGAGCGAGGTCACCAGCCCAGTGGACGAGGTCGTGCGCATCTGCCGCGACCTCATCCGGATCGACAGCACCAACTACGGCGACGGCACCGGGCCGGGGGAGCGGGAGGCGGCGGAGTACGTCGTCGCCCAGCTGCGCGAGGTCGGCCTCGAGCCGACCGTCGTCGAGAGCGACCCGGGTCGCACGAGCGTGCTCGTGCGCATCGAGGGTGAGGACCGGGACCGTCCGGCGCTGTGCATCCACGGACACCTCGACGTCGTGCCCGCCAACGCCGCCGACTGGCAGGTCGACCCGCTCAGTGCCGAGCTGCGCGACGGCTGCATCTGGGGCCGCGGCGCGGTGGACATGAAGGACATGGACGCCATGATCCTGGCCAACATCCGCGACCTCGCTCGTCGCGGCGCCAAGCCCCCGCGCGACGTCGTCTTCGCCTTCTTCGCCGACGAGGAGGCCGGGGGAGTCTTCGGTTCCCACCACGTGGTCAGGACCCGGCCCGAGCTCTTCGACGGCGTCACCGAGGCGGTCAGCGAGGTCGGTGGCTACAGCGTCACCGTCCCCACCAAGGACGGGGCGCCGACCCGTGCCTACCTCGTGCAGACCGGAGAGAAGGGCATCCTCTGGCTGCGCCTGGTCGCCACCGGGAAGGCCGGCCACGGCTCTGTCCCGAACCCCGACAACGCGATCGTGCACCTCGCCGAGGCGATCAGCCGGATCAGCACCCACAAGTGGCCCCGTGAGTTCATCGCCTCGGTGCGCGAGCTGCTCGACGGCCTGAGCGACCTCACCGGATCGAGCTACTCGGACGAGGACCTCGACGAGCTGCTCGACCACCTCGGAGGGGCCCAGGGGTTCGTCCGCGGCACCCTGCAGGACACCGCGAACTTCACCATGACCGAGGGTGGCTACAAGCACAACGTCATCCCCCAGAGCGCCAGCGCCGCCCTCGACTGCCGGTTCCTGCCCGGCCACGAGGACGACCTGCTCGCCACCATCGTCGAGCTCGCGGGCGAGCACGTGCAGGTGCAGGTCGTCCACCGAGACATCGCTCTCGACACGCCCTTCGAGGGGCCGCTCGTGGAGGCCATGACCGCGGCCCTGCTGGCGGAGGACCCCGGCGCCCAGGTGCTCCCGTACTGCCTCTCCGGCGGCACCGACAACAAGGCCCTGAGCACCCTCGGGATCACCGGCTACGGCTTCGCGCCGCTGCAGCTGCCGGCCGACCTCGACTTCGCGCCGATGTTCCACGGCATCGACGAGCGGGTCCCGGTGTCGGCCCTGGAGTTCGGCGCGAAGGTGCTCCAGCGCTTCATCGCCACCTGCTGAGGACCGGTATGGCGCGGGGCCCGCTCCGCGCCGTACCGCGCTCCTCGTGGCGGCCCGCTACCCGAACGTAGCCTTTCGCGCCCTCGCGTCGTTGACCGGGCATTCCGCCCTGTCCGGCAAAGGAGCCACCATGACCCGGCGTCGCCCCCACCTGCTCGCCCTGCGCCCTGCCGCGGCCCTGGGGCTGAGTGCGGCCTTCCTCGCGATGACGGCACCGGTGTCGCACGCGCTCGGCCTGCCCGAACCGGTGCGCACGGCGGTCGCCCCGCTGACGTCGCCGGCACCCGAGGTCACCGCTGGGCTCGGCCTGCCCGTCCCCGGGTCGCCCACGCCCGTGACGGGACCTGGCTCCCCGGCAGTGACCGGTCGCCCCTCCCCGACGGCGACCCAGGACAACGGCCCCGCGGCCGCCTCCACCACGCCGTCGCCGCCCGCTTCGTCGACACCGACGGGTTCGAGCACCACCCGCGGCTCGAGCGCCACCGGAGCCCCGCGCCCGACTCCTGCGACCGGCGCGGTCGTCGACTCGCCTGCGGCCACGGTGTGCCTCATCCCCGCCGGGACCTCCTCACCTGCCGTTCAGGTCGACCTCAGGGCGGCGGGGGTCGACCTGTCCTCCCCGCTGGTCGAGCAGTTCCCGCAGGCGTTCGTCCCGTGTCCGACGGGGGCCGTGCCCGCCGGGCAGCACGTCGTGTCGGTCGATGCGGCGATCGAGGGACTGCTGGGGGCCTGCGTGCGGGTGACGCGTCGGTTGGTGCC
The DNA here is from genome assembly GCA_963722015.1 of uncultured Actinomycetota bacterium. Classification (GTDB taxonomy): domain Bacteria; phylum Actinomycetota; class Actinomycetes; order Actinomycetales; family Dermatophilaceae; genus Pedococcus. The sequence continues at coordinate 16,223 of CAVRMT010000002.1, forward strand.
CGTGCAGACCACCCTGGTGGTCCTCGACCGCAACCTGGTCGAGGAGCTCACCGGCGCGGGGGTCCCCCTGGAGAGCCTGGTGGTGCCATGTCCCGGCGCGGACGACCCACCGGCGGTCAGTGGCGTGGCGCTCGACTCGGACCCAGCCCGTGCCGACTCGACCGGCTCCGAGCAGGACGCCTCGGCGCTGCCGGCCCACCTCGCGTTCACCGGCAGCGAGCCCGTCCCGGCGGCCCTGGTCGGAGCCGGACTGCTCTGGCTGGGGGTCCTGCTGACCCGTCGGGCCCGGGCCGCGGTCAACGCGGACGGGGTGCGCGGATGATCTTGCGTCGCAGCCAGGTCCGCTGCACGCCACCGAGGTAGATCCGCGTCCGGTGCAGCTCCCAGTGGCCGTACTCGGCATGCTCCACGAGGGCACGCCGGATGTCGGACCGGGAATCTCCTCGCGTGAAGCTCACCACGCGGTACTCGTACTCAACCATCGACGTCATTGTCGCCCAGAACCCGCTACGGTCTGCACATGACCACAGACCCGCGTGGCGCGTTGGCCGACCTCGTGGCCGCTTTCGAGCGGCACCTCGAGGCGTCGGCCTCCAAGCGCGGGGAGGACGATCCGTCGGTGATCGCGGCCTACGACGACCTCGCCGACGCCTTCGCCGCCTACGACGACTCTCTCCTGCAGGCCTACGGTGAGATGACACCGCTGGACATCTACGACGGTGACGATGACGACGAGGACGACGAGGAGCTCGACGACCACTCCGACGAGGACGGCGACGGCGCGGTCTACTCGGGCCTGGACGACGCGGACTACGACGACGACTCGGACGGCACCGATACCGCGGACGACGACGACTCGGACGACGACGACGACGACGAGGACGAGGACGAGGACGACGACCGCTGAGGCGGTCTGACCCCGCTCAGCCGGTCACCTCGTCCAGCGCGGCCACGAGCTCGGGCGGCAGCTCGAGGGCCTCGCTCGCCAACGACGTGCGCAGCTGCGCGGTGGTCCGTGCACCCACCACCGGGCTGACCACCCCGGGCCGGTCGCGAACCCACGCCAGGGCGACCTCGGTGCTGCTGACCTCCAGGCCCTTGGCGGCGATGGTCAGGGCTTCCACGATGCTGGTGTTGCGGTCGTCGAGGTAGCGGGCGGTGAAGCGCGGGAAGTCCCGCGAAGCCGCGCGCGAGTCGGCAGGGACCCCGTAGCGGTACTTGCCGGTGAGCACGCCTCGGCCCAGCGGTGACCACGGCAGGATGCCGAACCCCAGCGTCTGCGCGGCCTCGAGCAGGTCGGGCTCGACCTCACGGTTGACCAGGGAGTACTCGACCTCGTTGGCCACCAAGGGAACTCGTGCCTGCTCCAGCAGCGAGAACGCCCGGGCGCTCTGCCAGCCGCTGAAGTTGGAGACACCGACGTAGCGGGCCCGCCCGGTCGCCACGGCCCACTCCAGCGCCGACAGCGTCTCGGTGAGCGGTGCCTCGTCCGACCAGGTGTGGACCAGCCAGAGGTCGACGTGGTCGGTGCCGAGCCGCTCCAGCGAGGTGTCGAGCTGTCTGAGCAGGCTGTGCCGCGAGGTGTCGACGACCCGCCGGCCCGAACGCCGCGAGATCCCCGACTTGGTGCACAGGACGAGGTCCTCACGGTCGACGACGTCCTGAAGGAGCCGGCCGATGATCTCCTCGGACGCACCGTCGGCGTAACCATGAGCCGTGTCGACGAGGTTGCCACCGGCGTCGACGAAGGTCTGCAGCTGCTCGCGGGCCACCTCCTCGTCGGTGGTGCGGCCCCAGGTCATCGTGCCCAGGGCCAGCCGGGACACCGACAGGCCCGAGGTCCCCATTCGTCGCTGGCGCATGGGTCCTCACCGTAGTCGCCCAGATCACGTACCCGGGCTCCGGCACGCGCCCCGGGGCCACCGATAGCCTCGGCTCATGGAACTCGGAGTGAACCTCGGCTACTTCGGCATGGGTGTCGACCAGGACAACGTCGCGGTGGCGCAGGAAGCCGATCGTCTCGGCTACGCCGTCGCCTGGGTCGCGGAGGCCTACGGTTCCGACGTCCCGACGGTGCTGTCCTGGATCGGTGCACTCACCGAGCAGATCCACCTGGGCGCAGCCGTCATGCAGATCCCCGCACGGACGCCGGCGATGACCGCGATGACCGCTGCCACGCTCGACACGCTGTCGGGCGGACGGTTCCGGCTGGGTCTGGGGGTGAGCGGCCCCCAGGTCAGCGAGGGGTGGCACGGCGTGCGCTTCGCGGCCCCGCTGGGACGCACCCGCGAGTACGTCGACATCATCCGGATGGCCCTGCGCCGCGAGACGGTCGCCTACTCGGGCAAGCACTTCACGTTGCCCTTGCCCGACGGCCCCGGAAAGCCCCTCAAGCTGACCATCCACCCGCCGCGCCCGGACCTGCCCATCTACCTCGCGGCCGTCGGGCCCAGGAACCTCGAGCTCGCCGGCGAGGTGGCCGACGGTTGGCACGCGATCTTCTTCAGCCCGGAGCACTCCGGCGACCAGGTGGCCAGCGTCGTCGCCGGACGGCGTCGCGCCGGCCGGGGGACGCAGGAGGACCCGCTGGAGGGTTTCGACATCGCGCCCTCGGTGCCCGTGGTGGTCGCCGACGACGTCGAGGCCGCAGCGGACGCCATCCGCCCCTACGCCGCCCTCTACATCGGTGGCATGGGCTCACGCGAGCAGAACTTCTACAACCAGCTGGCCGTCCGGATGGGCTTCGAGGACGCTGCCGCCAAGGTGCAGGACCTCTACCTCGCCAAGCAGCACCGCGACGCCGCGGCCGCCGTGCCGTTCGAGTTCATCGACGCGACCTCCCTCATCGGGCCGCGCGCCCGCATCGCCGAGCGCATCGGACGGTATGCCGCCGCGGGCGTCGGAACGCTGTCGGTCGCCCCCTTCGCCGGCAGTCTGGACGCGCGGCTGCATGTCGTACGAACCATGGCGGAGGTCATGCGGGAGACTGTGCGCTGAGCCGGACCCCTGACTGACCCCGCCCCGAAAGCAGAGCCGTGACCCTCAGCTACCTCGACGCCGTGATCCTCGGCATCGTCGAAGGCCTCACCGAGTTCCTCCCGGTCTCCTCGACCGGCCACCTGACCATCACCGAGAAGCTGCTGGACCTGCCGATCGACGACCCCGGGGTCACGGCCTACACCGCCGTGATCCAGCTCGGCGCGATCTTCGCGACCCTGCTCTACTTCCGCAAGGACATCGGTCGGCTGCTCATGGCCTGGGTCGGGGGACTGCGCAGCGCACAGGGCCGGACCCACCACGACTACCAGCTCGCGTGGGCCGTCATCGTGGGCTCCATCCCGGTCGGCATCGTGGGCTTCCTCGCCAAGGACCTCATCGGGGGTCCGCTGCGAAGCCTGTGGGTCGTCGCCGGCGCCCTCATCGCGTGGAGCGCGGTGATGTACCTCGCGGAGACCCGGCACACCGCCCTGGCCAAGCGCGGCCACGAGCGCGGGGAAGGAGAGGTGACGCTGCGGGACGGCCTGGTCATCGGCCTCGTGCAGTGCGCCTCGCTCGTCCCCGGTGTCTCGCGCTCGGGTGCCACGATCTCGGCCGGACTGTTCCGTGGCCTGGACCGCCTCACCGCGACGCGGCTGTCCTTCTTCATGGCCATCCCGGCGCTCACCGCGGCCGGCGTGTTCGAGATGGCCAGCGAGACCGACCACCTCAGGCTGCTCGGGATCGGCCAGATGGCCGTGGGGGTCGTCGTGTCGTTCGTCGTGGCCTACGCCTCGATCGCCTGGCTGCTGCGGTTCGTCAGCACCAACAAGATCACCGCCTTCGTCTGGTACCGCATCGCCCTGGGCCTGGTGCTGCTCGTCCTCCTCGCCACCGGGGTGATGTCCGCGACGTGACCCGCGGTGACCCTCAGAGCCAGCCGGAGCGGCGGAAGGCGCGGTAGAGGGCGAGGCAGACCGCGGCCATGATGGCCAGGACCGTGAAGTAGCCGTACTGCCACTTCAGCTCGGGCATGTTGTCGAAGTTCATCCCATAGATCCCGGCGACCATCGTGGGCACCGCGGCGATGGCGACCCAGGCCGAGATCTTGCGCATGTCGCTGTTCTGCTGCACGGTGATCTGCGCGAGGTGGGCGTTCAGGACGTCGGTGAGCAGGCGGTCGTACGACTCGACGTGGTCGATGACCCGCAGCAGGTGGTCGGCGACGTCGCGAAAGAGCAGGCGCATCTCCTTGACCGACACGGGGGAGCGCGACCCGTCGTGCAACATGTTCAGCGGTGCCGCGAGGGGGTTGGCGGCCCGGCGGAACTCCACGACCTCGCGCTTGAGGCTGTAGATCTGCTCCGAGCTGGCGTGACCGCGACCACCGAAGACGGCCGCCTCGATCTGCTCGAGGTCGGTCTGCAGCTCGGCGTCGATCTCGACGTAGTTGTCGACGATGGCGTCCATGACGGCGTGCAGCACCGAGGTCTCCCCGTGGCGCAGCATCTCGGGCCTGGCCTCGAGCCGCTTGCGGACCGTCGCGAGCGGGCTGAGCTCGCCGTAGCGGACGGTGACGACGAAACGGTCACCCACGAAGAGCATCACCTCACCGGTCTCGACGTCGCTGGTCTCCTCGAGGTACCGCAACGTCTTCAGGACCACGAAGATCGTGTTGTCGTAGAGCTCGACCTTGGGCCGTTGGTTGCCCTTGACGGCGTCCTCGACCGCCAGCGGGTGGAGCTTGAGCTCGTCGTTGACCTGGGCGAACTCCGCGTCGGTCGGGTCCTTCAACCCGATCCAGAGGAACGCGTGGGGGTCCTCGCCACCGCGCAGGTCCTCCAGGGCCTCGCTGAGGTCGCCGCAGGGCTGGCGCCTTCCGTCACGGTAGATGGCTTGGTCGACGATCACGGGCCTACTCCACCACGTCCGTGCCACCGGGGCGAGCCACCGCCCGTAGAGTGCCCGGGTGCCCACCCTGCTGCTCGTCCGCCACGGCCACTCCAGCGCGAACGGAGAGGGGATCCTGGCCGGACGACTGCCGGGCATCCACCTCACCGACCGCGGTCGCGAGCAGGCGCAGCGCCTCGGCGAGCGCTTCGCGGGCGTCGCTCCGGTGCGCGTCGTGAGCAGTCCGCTGGAGCGCTGCGTGGAGACCGCGGAGCACATCAGCCGGGTGGCCGACGTACCGGTCACGCTCGAGGACGACCTGCAGGAGTGCGCGTACGGCGCGTGGACCGGGTGCGCGCTCGCCGAGCTCGCCAAGGACCCGTTGTGGTCGACCGTCCAGGACGACCCCGCGGCGGCGCGGTTCCCCCAGCACGAGACGTATGCCGCCGAGAGCCTGCTCCAGATGAGCGAGCGGGTCGTGGCGGCGGTGCGACGGATCGACGCGGAGGTCGCCGCCGAGCACGGTGACGGGGCCGTGTGGGTGGCGGTGAGCCACGGCGACCTCGTCAAGGCGCTGCTGGCGGAGGCGACCGGGTCCGGCCTGGGCCACTTCCAGCGCTACACCGCGGACCCGGCATCGGTCTCGGCGATCCGCTACGGCGGTCGGCACACCTTCCTGCTGGCAGCCAACGAGACCAACCCCGACCTGGGCCGCTTCGTCCCGGCGCCCGACGGCCCGCCGACGGCTGATGCGCAGGTCGGTGGAGGGGCCGGTTAGAGTTTTGTCCATGTCGCTGCTCGAGTTCGACCCGCCGGACCGGTTCGTCGCCGGGACCGTCGGACCCCCCGGCCAGCGGACCTTCTTCCTGCAGGCCAGCGAAGGGCGCCGCACCAGCAGCGTCTCGCTGGAGAAGGAGCAGGTCCGGGTCCTCGCGACCCGGATCAACGACCTCCTGGACAGCTACGCCGGCGGCAGCGGCGGCGACCACGCTGCGGCCGCGGTCGTCGACAACGCACCGCTGGACACCCCGATCGAGGACGACTTCCGGGTCAACACGCTGGCACTGGCGTGGGACGAGGACCGACAGGTCGTCATCATCGAGGCGCTCGACCGCGACCCGGACGAGCCGGAGGCCGGTGACCCCGAGGTGCTGGCCGCCGAGCCGCGCCAGGTCCGGGTTGTGCTGAGCCCGGCGCGCGCCCGGGCCTTCGCCCGCCGTGCGCAGTCCATCGTCGCCGCCGGTCGCCCGCCGTGCCCGTTCTGCGGCGGGCCGCTCGAGACCGACGGGCACATCTGCCCGCGTGCGAACGGCTACAAGCGCTGAACCCGAGCCAGTCCGCGGACCCGGCTGTGCTCGAGGCCCTGTCGCGGGACGACCTCCAGGTGGTCGGTCGACTGGCCGACGCGTCGAACCTGGCCGTGCTGGTGCGCGTCGGTGCCGACGGGCCGTACGCCATCTACAAACCCGTCGTGGGTGAGCGACCCCTGTGGGACTTCCCGGACGGGACGCTTGCCGGGCGCGAGGTCGCCTGCTACCTCATCAGTGCAGCTGGCGGCTGGGACGTCGTGCCGCCGACCGTGCTGCGTTCCGGACCGAACGGGCTCGGCTCCGTCCAGCAGTGGGTGGGCGACCGGGGGGTGAACCGCAGTTCCCAGTGGACCTCGTTGCACCGCAACAGGTTCCCCGTGGCTGGCTGGCCGTGCTGCGTGGGGAGAACGAGCTCGGTGAACCGGTCGTCGTCGTCCACGAGGACAGTGCCGGGACACGCTCCGTCGCAGCGTTCGACGCGTTGGTCAACAACTCCGACCGCAAGGGGTCGCACCTGGTGCGCGACGGTGCGCGACTTCGCGGGTTCGACCACGGGGTGAGCCTGCACGCGGAGCCCAAGCTGCGCACCGTGCTGTGGGGCTTTGCCGGCGAGCCGCTGCCGGACGCCGACCTCGCCCGGATCGCCACGGTGTGCGAGCTCGTCGAGGACGAGGACTCCACCCTGCGCGTCGGCCTGGACGCCCTGCTGACGATCGGTGAGGTCGCGGCGCTGCTGGCGAGGGGGCGCACCCTGCTGGACCGCGCGACCTACCCGATGCCGTCCGGGCAGTGGCCGGCCATCCCGTGGCCGCCGCTGTGAGCCGTCATCGTAGAGTTCCGCTGTGATCTCCTGGCCCACGCCGTTCCTCCCCGCCGTCCCCGGCACCGGACACCCGGTCCAGGTCTTCGACACCGCCACCGGCGTGGTGCGTCCCCTGACCCCGGGGCCCACGGCGCGGATGTACGTCTGCGGCATCACGCCGTACGACGCGACGCACATGGGCCACGCGGCGACGTACGTGACGTTCGACGTGCTCGGCCGCGCCCTGCGGGACGCGGGGCACCAGGTCGACTACGTCCAGAACATCACCGACGTCGACGACCCGCTGATCGAGCGTGCCCACCGGGACGGGCTGCTCTGGCAGGACCTGGCCGCCCGCGAGATCGCGTTGTTCCGCGCAGACATGACTGCCCTGGCCGTCGTGCCGCCGGACCACTACATCGGCGTGGTGGAGAGCATCGAGCCGGTGGCGGCCGCGGTGCGCGGGCTGCTGGCTGCGGGCTCCGCGTACGAGGTCCCGACGGCGGACTCGGAGGGCGACGACGTCTACCTCGACCTCACGAGCGACGAGGGCTTCGGGTCGGTCTCGAACTGGACCCGTGAGCAGATGCTGGCGGTCTACGCCGAGCGCGGGGGCGACCCCGACCGCGAGGGCAAGCGCGACCCCCTCGACCCGTTGCTGTGGCGTTCGGCTCGCGAGGGTGAGCCGTCGTGGGCGGTCGAAGGCCTGCCCGCGGGTCGCCCCGGCTGGCACGTGGAGTGCACCGCCATCGCGCTGGAACACCTCGGCATGACCTTCGACGTGCAGGGCGGTGGCACCGACCTGGTCTTCCCGCACCACGAGATGAGTGCGACGCAGGCGGTCGTGCTCACCCGGGAGCGACCGTTCGCCCGGACCTATGTGCACCAGGCGATGGTCGGGCTCGACGGCGAGAAGATGAGCAAGTCCAAGGGCAACCTCGTGCTCGTGTCGGCGCTGCGTGCTGACGGGGTGGACCCCATGGCGATCCGCCTGGCCCTGCTGTCCCAGCACTACCGCACCGAGTGGTCCTGGACCGACGACCTGCTGGTCCGGGCCCAGGCCCGGCTGGAGACCTGGCGGGCTGCCTTGTCGGTGAACTCGGCTCCCGCCTCCGACGAGACCATCGAGCGACTGCGCCGACACGTGGCCGATGACCTGGACACCCCGGGAGCGCTGGACGCCGTCGACCGGTGGGCCAAGGAGTGCCTGTCCCGCGGTGGGCGGGACGCGACCTCGGCCGGGGTGCTCGCCCGGGCGCTCGACGCCATCCTCGGCGTCCGCATCTGAACCGCGTGCACCCGCGCCCGTCCTCGCGCTGCTCGCACCGGTCGGCTGAGCGCGGCTAGCTCGCCCCGTCCTTGCCGCGGCGGCGCAGGTAGCGTTCGAACTCCCGGGCGATGGCGTCGCCACTGGCTTCCGGCAGGTCGGCGGTGTCCTGCGCCTCCTCGAGGGACTGGACGTACTCCGCCACCTCCTCGTCGGTCTCGGCGAGCTCGTTGATCCCGCGCTCCCACGCCTTCGCCCCGTCGCTGAGGTCGCTGTGCGGGATCGGGGTGTCGAGGAGCTCCTCGAGCCGGGAGATCAGCGCCAGGGTGGCCTTGGGCGAGGGGGAGTGGCCGGCGTAGTGCGGCACCGCGGCCCAGCACGAGATGGACTGCAGGCCGGACTGGGTGGCCGCGTCGGCGAGCACGCCGACGATCCCCGTCGGCCCTTCGTAGCGGCTGGGCTCGAGGTCGAAGCGGTGCAGGACGTCGTCGTCGTCGGAGGTCGCGGTGACGGGGATGGGCCGGGTGTGGGCCACGTCGGCCATCAGGGCGCCCAGGGTGAACACCGTCGTGGCCCCGACCTGCTGGGCGAACTCCATCAGCTCGATGGTGAAGGCACGCCACCGGAAGGACGGCTCGATGCCCTGAACCAGCACGACGTCGCGCTCGAGGGCGTCGCTGGTGGCCACGAGGATGCGGGTGGTGCGCCAGTGGATCCGGCGCCGGCCGTCGTCGAGGACGACCCGCGGGCGGTTGACCTGGAAGTCGTAGTACTCCTCGGGGTCGAGCGCTGCGACGGCCTCGGCGTCCCACACGTCGATGAGGTGGTCGATGGCGGCGGTGGCGGCCTCTCCGGCGTCGTTCCAGCCCTCGAAGGCGGCGATGACGACCGGGTTGTTCAGCTCCGGTACGTCTTCGAGCTCGATCACTGTTCCTCCTTGCCCGGTGCCGGCGGCACACCTCGTCCACCCAGCCTACGGTCCGCGGTGCAGGCCCACGGGAGAGGCTGCGTATAGTCGGGCGCGCCGTCCCAGCCACCCCCACCGACCGCGCGGAGCCACGCAGCCATGTCCTCGTCCAGCACGTCGCCCGCCGCCTCGGACGCGGCCCTGCCCGCAGCGGTGTTCTGGGACATGGACGGGACCCTCGTGGACACCGAGCCGTACTGGATCGCCGCCGAGCACGCGATCGTCGAGGAGGCCGGTGGCGTCTGGAGCGACGAGTACGCCCACCAGCTCGTCGGCAACGACCTGATGGTCTCCGCCGAGTTCATCCGGGACAACAGCCCGGTGCAGCTCGAACCCGTCGAGATCATCGAGGAGCTGCTGCGCCGCGTGGTGCTGCAGGTGCGCGAGCACGTGCCGTGGCGTCCCGGTGCGGTCGAGCTGCTCGACGCCCTCACTGCTGCCGGTGTCCCGAACGCCCTGGTCACCATGTCCTGGCGGTCGCTGGCCGACAGCGTCGTCGGGTCGCTGCCTGAGGGCACCTTCGCCGCCGTCATCACCGGCGACGAGGTCGAGCACGGCAAACCCCACCCGGAGCCCTACCTGGCGGCAGCCCGGGCCCTGGGCGTCGAGGTCGGCGCCTGCGTCGCGATCGAGGACTCGCCCACCGGGGTGCGTTCGGCGGTCGCCGCCGGCGTGCCCACCATCGCGGTGCCCCATGTCGTACCCGTACCGGTGGTCGTCGGCGCGGTGCAGGTGCCGAGCCTGCGCGGGTTCACCCCGAGCGACCTGCTCAGAGTCTTCGACGGAGCCCGCCAGGAGGACCTCACTCGTCGGTGGGCTCGACCTGACCCGACACCGCGGGGTTGAGCGCGATCAGCGCGGCGTTCTCGGGCAGCGGCGGCGGAGTGCCGCCCCAGGCCGGGCAGAACTCACGGAAGTCGCACCAGTCGCACAGCTTGGACGTCTTGGGGCGCCAGTCACCGGTGGTGGCTGCACGTTCGATGGCCACCCACACCGCCTTGAGGTTGCGCTCGAGGCTGAGCAGGTCGTGCTCGTCGGGGGCGTAGCGCACCACCTCGCCGTTGCCGAGGTAGACCAGCTGGAGCAGGCGCGGGATCTCGCCGCGCAGCCGCCAGAGCACCAGGGCGTAGAACTTCATCTGGAACAGCGCCTTGCCCTCGAACAGCTCGCTCGGGGACCGGCCCGTCTTGTAGTCCACCACCCGCATCGCGCCGTCCGGCGCGACGTCGAGCCGGTCGACGTAGCCGCGCAGCACGAGGCCGTCGACATCGGTCTCGACGTAGAGCTCACGCTCCGCCGGCTCCAGCCGGGTCGGGTCCTCGAGGGTGAACCAGGTCTCGATCAGGGCCTGGGCGTCGCTGAACCAGCTCTCCTGCGTGAGCGCAGCGTCATCGGCGATCATCGCCGCGAGCTCGGGCTCCTCCTCGACCAGGGCCGTCCACTGCGGACCCAGCAGGGCCTGCGCCGCTGCGGGGGTCCGCTCGCCGGGCGGCAGGTCGAACAGCCGCTCGAGCACGGCGTGGACGAGCGTCCCGCGTGCCGCAGCGGGGCTGGGCGGTGAGGGCAGCTTGTCGATCGTGCGGAACCGGTAGAGCAGCGGGCACTGCTTGAAGTCCGACGCACGGCTCGGCGACAGGGCGGGAACCATGACCCGCACTCTAGGTGCCGCGACCGACACCGCCCTGCCGCAGGTGGGCAGCAGGCTCAGTCCTCCGGCTGGTAGCCCAGGTTCGGGTTGAGCCAGCGTTCGGCCTCGCGCAGTGTCCAGCCCTTGCGCTCGGCGTAGTCCTCGACCTGGTCGCGCCCCAGGCGGCCGACGACGAAGTACTGCGACTGCGGGTGCGAGAAGTACCAGCCGGACACGGCGGCACCGGGCCACATCGCCATCGACTCGGTCAGCTCGATCCCCGTGCGCTCCTTCACGTCGAGCAGGTCCCACAGGAGCTGCTTCTCGGTGTGGTCGGGGCAGGCCGGGTAACCCGGGGCGGGGCGGATGCCGACGTACTTCTCGGCGATGAGGTCGGTGCTGCCCAGGTGCTCGTCCGGCGCGTACCCCCAGAAGTCGTGGCGCACCCGCTCGTGCAGGCGCTCGGCGAACGCCTCGGCGAGCCGGTCGGCCAGCGACTCCAGCAGGATCGCGGAGTAGTCGTCGTTCTCGGCCTTGAACTGCGTCACCCGCTCCTGTGCCCCGAGGCCCGCCGTCACCGCGAACGCCCCGATGTGGTCCTGCAGCCCGGTCCCGCGGGGCGCGACGTAGTCGGACATCGCCCGGTTCGGCACGCCCTGGCGGTGCTGTCCCTGCTGGCGCAGCGTGTGCAGCGTGGTCGCCACCGTCTTGCGGGAGGAGTCCGTGTAGACCTCGATGTCGTCGCCGACCGAGCTCGCCGGGAACAGGCCGAGGACCCCGCTGGCGCGCAGCCACTTCTCCTCGACCACCTGGTCCAGCATCCGCTGGGCGTCCTCGTAGAGCCTGGATGCGGCCTCGCCCGTCGCGGGGTTGTGGAGGATGTCGGGGAAGCGCCCCTTCATCTCCCAGGCGAGGAAGAACGGACCCCAGTCGATGTAGTCGCGCAGCTCCTCGATCGGGTAGTCGGTGAAGGTCCGCACGAACTGCGTGACGTTCGGGCTGCGGTGCCCCGACTGCCGACGCAGTAGCTCCTTCTCCTGGGCGGCGACGAGGTGGGGGACCGGCGGGCGGTAGGTCGACCACTCGATCGGCGTCGCCTTGTCGCGGGCCACCTCGATCGACACCAGCGGCCGCTCGGTCGACTTGGCGGCGTGGCGGGCGCGCAACGCGTCGAAGTCGGCCTTGACCTCGGCCATCAGCGTCTCGCGCTGGTCGTCGGCGAGCAGCCTGGAGACGACCGGCACCGAGCGCGACGCGTCCTTCACCCACACCACGGGTCCGTGGTACTGCTGGTCGACCTTCACGGCCGTGTGCGCGCGCGACGTGGTCGCGCCGCCGATGAGCAGCGGCAGGTCCAGGCCCTGGCGCTGCATCTCGGAGGCGAAGTTGACCATCTCGTCCAGGCTCGGCGTGATCAGCCCGGAGAGCCCGATGACGTCCGCCTTCTCGGCCTTCGCGGCGTCGATGATCTTCTGGGCCGGCACCATGACACCGAGGTCGACCACGTCGTAGTTGTTGCACTGCAGCACGACGCCGACGATGTTCTTGCCGATGTCGTGGACGTCGCCCTTGACGGTGGCGAGGACGATCTTGCCCTTGCTGCGGTTCTGCGCGACCTCGGCCTCGGTCTTGTCGTCCTCGATGAACGGGATGAGGTACGCGACGGCCTTCTTCATGACCCGGGCCGACTTCACGACCTGGGGCAGGAACATCTTGCCGCTGCCGAACAGGTCGCCCACGACGTTCATGCCGTCCATCAGCGGGCCCTCGATGACCTCGATGGGGCGGCCGCCGCGGTCGCTGATCTGCTGGCGCAGCTCCTCGGTGTCGGACTCGGCGTGCTCGTCGATGCCCTTCACCAGCGCGTAGGTGATGCGTTCGTCGACGGGCAGCGACCGCCACTGCTCAGCGACGGCCTCCTGCTTGGTGTCGCCGGTGTTGAACGAGTCGGCCACCTCCAGCAGTCGCTCGGTGGAGTCGGCGCGGCGGTTGAGGATGACGTCCTCGACGCGCTCGCGCAGGTCGGCGTCGACCTGGTCGTAGACGACCAGGGCACCGGCGTTGACGATGCCCATGTCCATGCCGGCCGCGATGGCGTGGTAGAGGAAGACGGCGTGGATGGCCTCGCGGACGGCGTTGTTGCCCCGGAACGAGAACGACACGTTGGAGACGCCACCGGAGACCAGCGCACCGGGGAGGTTGGCCTTGATCCAGCGGGTGGCCTCGATGAAGTCGGTGCCGTAGGCCGCGTGCTCCTCGATGCCCGTGGCGACCGCGAAGACGTTGGGGTCGAAGATGATGTCCTCGGCGGGGAACCCCACCTCCTGCGTGAGCAGGTCGTAGGCCCGCCGGCAGATCACCTTCCGACGCTCGAGGGAGTCGGCCTGGCCGTCCTCGTCGAACGCCATGACGACGACCGCCGCGCCGTACTTGCGGCACAGCCGCGCGTGCTCGAGGAACGGCTCGACACCCTCCTTCATGGAGATGGAGTTGACGATCGGCTTGCCCTGGACGCACTTGAGGCCGGCCTCGATGACCTCCCACTTGGAGGAGTCGACCATGAGCGGCACCCGGGAGATGTCGGGCTCGCTGGCGACGAGCTTGACGAAGCGGTCCATCGCCGCGACGCCGTCGATCATCCCCTCGTCCATGTTGATGTCGATGACCTGCGCACCCATCTCGACCTGCTGGCGCGCGACGTTCAGGGCCGTGCCGTAGTCCTCGGCCTGGATGAGCTTGCGGAACCGCGCCGAGCCGGTGATGTTGGTGCGCTCCCCGACGTTGACGAACAACGACTCGTCGGTGACCGTCACCGGCTCGAGGCCCGACAGCCGCAGGGCGGGGGAGGCCTGCGGGGGCACGCGCGGCGGCTGGTCGGCGGCTGCCTTGGCGATCGCCGCGATGTGCTCGGGCGTCGTGCCGCAGCACCCCCCGAGCAGGTTGACCAGCCCGGCCTGCGCGAACTCGCCCACCACGGCGGCCATCTGGTCCGGGAGCTCGTCGTACTCCCCGAACGCGTTCGGCAGGCCGGCGTTCGGGTAGCACGACACGAAGGTGTCGGCCACGCGGGCCAGCTCCGCTGCATACGGGCGGATCTCCTCCGCGCCGAGCGCGCAGTTGAGCCCGATCGCGATGGGGCGGGCGTGGCGCACGGAGTTCCAGAACGCCTCGGTGACCTGACCGGACAGGGTGCGGCCCGAGGCGTCGGTGATGGTGCCGGAGATGATGACCGGCCAGCGGCGCTCGTGCTCCTCGAACAACGTCTCGAGGGCGAAGATCGCGGCCTTGGCGTTCAGGGTGTCGAAGATGGTCTCGACGATCAGGATGTCGGCGCCACCGTCGACCAGGCCACGAGCCTGCTCGGTGTAGGCGTCGACGAGCTCGTCGAAGGTGACGTTGCGCGCGCCGGGGTCGTCGACGTCGGGGGAGATCGAGGCGGTGCGGTTGGTCGGGCCGAGGGCTCCGAGCACCCAGCGCGGCCGGTCCGGCGTCCGCTCCGTCATCGCGTCGCACGCCCGGCGCGCCAGGCGGGCGGACTCGAGGTTGATCTCGTAGGCGAGGTCCTGCATGCCGTAGTCGGCCAGGGAGATCTTCTGGGCGTTGAAGGTGTTGGTCTCGACGAGGTCCGCGCCGGCTTCGAGGTAGGCCGTGTGGATGCCGGAGATGATGTCCGGCTGGGTCAGGCTCAGCAGGTCGTTGTTGCCCTTGAGGTCGCTCGGCCAGTCGGCGAAGCGGGTGCCGCGGTAGTCCCCCTCGCCGAGGCCCTCCCGCTGGATCATCGTGCCCATCGCGCCGTCCATGACGAGGATGCGCTCGGTCAGGACCGACCGCAGCTGGTCGGTGGCGTCGGGCTGGAATGCGGGGAGGTCGGACACCGGTCAAGTATGGACCGGTGCGTGCTGGGGCGTGCGCGGGGTTCACGTACTGTCAGGGCATGACGACCGCTGCCCGAGGGCACCACGCCTCCGAGGACGAGCAGGACCGCGGTCACGGCGTGCGCATCGCCCGGGTGGCCGGGATCCCCGTCTACCTCGCGCCGAGCTGGTTCCTCATCGCCGTCGTCATCACCGTCATCGTGGCGCAGCCGCTGCTGGACACCCGACCGCTGCTCGGCATCGGCATCGGCTTCGCGCAGGCGCTGGTGCTGCTCCTGTGCGTGCTGGTGCACGAGGCGGCGCACGCGGCCACGGCGCGCGCCTTCGGCCTGCCGGTCGTCCGGATCGTCGCGAACCTGTGGGGCGGGCACACCGCCATGGAGGCCGGGCGCACCACCCCGGGGCGGATGGCCCTGGTCGCCGCGGCCGGCCCGGCCTCGAACGCGGTCTTCGCCGCGCTGGCGGCGCTGGCCCTGCCGGCCGTGACCGGCGACGTCGCCCACCGCCTCGTCCTGGGCCTGGTCATCATCAACGGTTCCCTGGCCGTGCTGAACATCCTGCCCGGTATGCCGCTCGACGGCGGCCAGGTGCTCGAGTCCCTGGTGTGGAAGGTGACCGGCGACCGCAACAAGGGGTCGGTGGTGGCCGGCTGGAGCGGGCGGCTCCTGGCCGTGGCCGTCGTGCTGTACTTCTTCGTCCGTCCGCTGGCGATGGGGCAGGGCATCGGGTTCAGCCAGATCTGGGTCCTGTTCATCGCCTCGATCCTGTGGGCCGGCGCGACCGAGTCGATCCGCCGCGGCCGCGCCCTGTCCACGATCGGCCGCGTCCGGCTGCACGCGGTGATGCGTCCGGCGCTCGCGGTGCCCGACACCGCGAGCGTCGCGCAGCTCCCGGCGACCCCCGGCGGCGAGCTGGTGGTCGTCGACGCCCGCGGTCGCCCCACCGCCTACGTCGACAGCGCCCACCTCGCGTCGGTGCCGCCCGACGCCCGGCCGCACACCCCCGTCAGCGCCGTCGCCAGCCACCAGCACCAGGGCTGGGTCATCGAGGCCGACCCTGCCGGCGACATCATGCCGGCGGTGGCCGCCCTGCAGGAGTTCGGGATCGCCGTCGGTGCCGTCGTCCACCACGGGCGGGTCGTCGGCGTGGTCCACGCCGCCGACATCGGCCGCGCCCTCAACGCCGGCTGAACGTCGGCGCCGCGGTCGCCCGTCGCCGTCGGCACGGTGGCCCGGCGGCGGTCGGGGGCACACCCCACGGAGAACTAGACTTCGCCGCCATGAGCAGCACCCCCGACCAGACCCTGCCCGCCGCCACAGGAGCCGACCTGCGCCGCGGCACGTTCTCCGCGGGCGAGCGGGTGCAGCTGACCGACCCGAAGGGGCGCCTGCACACGATCGTCCTGGAGCCCGGCCGGGAGTTCCACACCCACCGTGGCCGCCTCGCGCACGACGACCTCATCGGTGGCCCCGACGGGTCCGTGGTGCGCAACACCGCCGGCGTGGAGTACCTCGCGCTGCGCCCGCTGCTGTCCGACTACGTCATGTCCATGCCGCGCGGAGCGGCGGTGGTCTACCCCAAGGACGCCGGCCAGATCGTCACCATGGCCGACATCTTCCCCGGCGCCCGGGTCGTCGAGGCCGGTGTCGGGTCCGGCGCCTTGTCGATGAGCCTGCTGCGCGCCGTCGGGGAGACCGGCCACGTGCACTCCTTCGAGCGCCGCGAGGACTTCGCCGACATCGCCAAGGGCAACGCCCGCGCCTTCTTCGGCCAGGACCACCCCGCCTGGCAGGTCACCGTCGGCGACCTCGTGCAGGAGCTGCCCAACCACGTCGCGCCGGGCAGCGTCGACCGCGTCGTGCTGGACATGCTGGCCCCGTGGGAGTGCCTGGACGCGGTCGCCGACGCGCTGCTGCCCGGCGGGGTCCTGATCTGCTACGTCGCCACCGCCACCCAGCTGTCCCGGGTCGCCGAGGGGGTCCGCGAGCACGGCGGCTACACCGAGCCCGAGGCCTGGGAGTCGCTGGTCCGGGGCTGGCACCTCGAGGGCCTCGCGGTGCGCCCCCAGCACCGCATGCACGGCCACACCGGCTTCCTGATCACCACCCGCCGGCTGGCGCCGGGGGTGACCCCGCCGCTGCGCAAGCGCCGCCCGGGCAAGGGCTCGGTCGACGAGGACGGCCTGCCCGTGCAGGACTCCGGGTTCGGCCGCGAGGGCGACTTCACCCCCGAGGACATCGGTGAGCGCGTCCCATCAGACAAGAAGATCAGGCGCGTTCGCCGTTCTGTGACTCAAACCTCCACGCCCCCGGAGTAGATCAGGGTTAGGTTTGCTTATCGGCCGTCCCGCACGGTCGATGACCGAGGTTCGCCACCGAGGGAGTCGACATGACCGACCAGCGCCAGCCCAACCGTCCCGACGACAGTGACGAGCTCCGCCAGGCGGAGCTGCTCTCCGAGGAGGTCGCCGCCCTGCGGCAGCGGCTCGCGGACGCCCCGGTGCGTTCCCGCGAGCTCGAGACCAAGGTGCTGCAGCTGCAGTCCAACCTGGCCACGATCTCCTCCCAGAACGAACGCCTCGTGCGCACCCTCAAGGAGGCGCGCGAGCAGATCATCACCCTGAAGTCCGAGGTCGACCGGCTCGCCCAGCCGCCCGCCGCGTACGGCGTCATCCTCGAGTCCTACGACGACGCCACCGTCGACATCCTCACCGGCGGGCGCAAGATGCACGTCGCGGTGAGCCCGGCGGTCGACCCGGCGGAGCTGTCGAGCGGGCGCGAGGTGCGCCTCAACGAGGCGATGAACGTCGTGGCCACCTGCGGCTACGAGCGCATCGGCGAGGTCGTCATGATCAAGGAGCTGCTCGGCGAGGGCAGGGTCCTGGTCGTGTCGCACGCCGACGAGGAGCGGGTCGTCCGCATGGCCGACTCGCTCGAGGGTGAGCCGATCCGGGTCGGCGACGCGCTGATGCTCGAGTCGCGCACCGGCTTCGTGTACGAGCGCATCCCCATGGCCGAGGTGTCCGAGCTGGTCCTCGAAGAGGTCCCCGACATCGACTACGAGGACATCGGGGGGCTCGCCGGGCAGATCGAGGCGATCCGCGACGCCGTGGAGCTGCCGTACCTGCACCCCGACCTGTTCACCGAGCACCAGCTCAAGCCCCCGAAGGGCGTGCTGCTCTACGGACCACCCGGGTGCGGCAAGACCCTCATCGCCAAGGCGGTGGCGTCGTCGCTGGCCCGCAAGGTCGCCGAGAAGGAGGGCAAGCCGGTCGGCAAGTCCTTCTTCCTGAACATCAAGGGCCCCGAGCTGCTCAACAAGTACGTCGGGGAGACCGAGCGGCACATCCGGCTGATCTTCCAGCGGGCCCGCGAGAAGGCGTCGGGGGGCACGCCGGTCGTGGTGTTCTTCGACGAGATGGACAGCCTCTTCCGGACCCGTGGCTCGGGGGTCTCCTCCGACGTCGAGACCACGATCGTGCCGCAGCTGCTGTCCGAGATCGACGGTGTCGAGCGCCTCGAGAACGTCATCGTCATCGGAGCCTCGAACCGCGAGGACATGATCGACCCGGCCATCCTGCGCCCCGGGCGGCTCGACGTGAAGATCAAGATCGAGCGGCCCGACGCCGAGAGCGCCCGCGACATCTTCACCAAGTACCTCACCGCCGACCTGCCGCTGCACCCGCACGACCTGTCCGAGCACGACGGCTCCGCCCAGGCGACCGTCGACGCCATGATCACGGCCACGGTCGAGCGGATGTACTCCGAGATCGAGGAGAACCGCTTCCTCGAGGTCACCTACGCCAACGGCGACAAGGAGGTCCTGTACTTCAAGGACTTCAACTCCGGCGCGATGATCCAGAACATCGTCGACCGCGCGAAGAAGATGGCCATCAAGGACTTCCTCACCTCCGGCGCCAAGGGCATCCGGGTCGACCACCTGCTGGCGAGCTGCGTGGACGAGTTCAAGGAGAACGAGGACCTGCCCAACACGACCAACCCCGACGACTGGGCCCGCATCTCCGGCAAGAAGGGCGAGCGGATCGTCTACATCCGCACGCTGGTCACCGGGAAGAGCGGGACCGAGCCCGGGCGGTCGATCGACAACGTCGCCAACACCGGCCAGTACCTCTGACCCCCACCTCGACCACGGCCTCGACGCGCAGCCACAGCCGCCAGTAGGCGACGCCGACCGCGACGGAGGCGGCCATCGCGAGCACCGAGCTGATGCCCATGATGCTCGGGTAGACCACGAAGTGGGTCAGGTAGACGAACAGGCTGGCGCTCGCCACCACGGCCGCCGCCCGACCGAGTACGGCAGGAAGGAGCATCGTGGGCACCCAGATGAGCACGAGCAGGCCCGCGATGATCGTGACCTCACGCATCGGCATCGAGGGCCAGAACCCCGGCACGGTCAGGACGGGGATGGCCGACACGAGCAGCCGCTGGGCCGTCGTCGAGGCCCGAGCCGCGGCCCAGCCCGTGGCGAAGAGCCAGATCAGCACGTAGGCGTTGGCGCCGCGGTACGGGCCCGCGTCGGGCACCACGACGGCATACCTCGTCAGCAGGCCCAGGGCCACGAGGGCGACGGGGAACGCGAACGGCCAGCGACGTTCCCAGCGGTCCACGGCCGGGACCGCCACGAGGGCGGCGGTGCCCAGCAGCAGCGCGACCAACGCCTCGACGAACCAGTAGTGCCAGTGGTCCGACCACCGGGACCAGTCGCCGAGCACCTGGTTGAGCAGCAGCACGTTGCGCCAGTCGTAGGTGCCCGCGACCACCGCCACGACGGCGATCCACACCGCGCTCGGCGCCCAGATGCGCAGGGCGCTCCGGGCGATCCCGGTGGCGCGCTCGCGGCGGGAGCGGTCGGTCAGCTGGAACCGGGCCAGGTTGAAGCCGGCGAGGGCGAGCAGCGTGTGCGCGCCGCCGGGCACGAACGACAGGTGGGTGTGGTTGGCCAGGATGAGCAGCACGGCGACGGCGCGCAGCACGACGCTGGTCTCGACCCGGTGCAGCCAGCGTCGGGAGGGCCGGGTCGCGGGTGAGGCGGCGACGGCGAGGTCGCGCGGCGCCAGGAGGTGCCACCCCGACGGCAGCGCGTCGAGGACGCGTTCGAGCCGCAGCGACACCTCGACGTAGGAGAGCGAGTCACCGTCGAGGTCCACGAAGCTCGTGCGCTCGGTGGCGTGCGGTGCGTCGAGCAGCTCACGGTAGAGCGCCACCACCGCCGCGACGAGGTCACCGTCGCCGTCGGCAGTGACGCCGGGGACCGGCTCGGCCTCCCGGTGCGCGCCCAGCAGCTCGGCCACCCGGGGGTAGTCGGGCTTGCCGGTGGTCAGGCGGGGAGCCTGCAGCCCGTCCAGGACCACCACCCCCGACGCCGGTATGCCGTACAGCCGGCGCAGCGCCTCGGTCACCTCCGCGCCCGCCTGCGGTCGCTCGGCGAGGACCCCGACCGCGTCACCGAGGTCGACGCAGTGGGTGGTGTGCCCGGCGTCGCGCAGGTCGCGCTCCACCTGGTCGAGGTCGACCCGCAGCCCGAGGACCTTGGCGAACCTGCTGCGTCGGCCGACGATCTCGACCAGCCCGTCCGGTCCGATGCGGGCGAGGTCGCCGGTCCGCAGCTCGTGCACGTCGCGGCCCCGGGCCAGGTCGTCGGGGCCCTCGGCGTAGCCCAGCATGACGTTGGGGCCGGAGTAGACGAGCTCGCCGAAGCCGCAGTCGAGCTCCCCGAGCGGGTCGATCCGGAACGTGCCACCGGGCACCGCGGCGCCCACGGTTCCCGGTCGCTGCTCCACCAGTTCCGGGGGCAGGACGGCCATCCGCGCGGTGGCCTCGGTCTGGCCGTACATGACGAACAGGTCCCAGCCCTGCTCGCGGCCGAGCCCGGCGAAACGCCGGACGGTCTCGGGGTCGAGCCGCCCACCGGCCTGGGTGACGGCGCGCAGCGACGGGTGGCTGCGTTCGGCGAAACCGCTGCGCTCCAGCAGGTCGAAGCTGTGGGGCACCCCGGCCAGGGTGGTGACGCCGCTGGAGTCCACGAGGTCCCAGAAGCACGGGTCGACCACCGACAGGTCGGTCAGGACGATGCTGGCGCCGACGGCGAGGTGGCTGTGCACGACCGACAGCCCGTAGCAGTAGTGCATCGGGAGGCTGGTGACGGCGCGGTCCGTGGCCCGCAGGCCGAGCGCCTCGCCGATGGAGTCGGCGTTGCTGTCGAGGTTGTCGTGGGACAGGCGCACCACCTTGGGCGACCCGGTCGAGCCCGAGGTGGGCAGCAGCAGCGCCAGGTCGGGGTGCAGGGGGTGGGCCGCCCCCGCGTGTCGCTCGACGACCTGCCAGCCCCGGGGCCCGCGGCCGGCGACGACATCGGGGTCGTAGACGTCGGCGAGCCGGTCGAGGTGCTGCAGGCGGTCGCCGGGGACGAGCAGCGGCACGTGGCCGGCGGCGAGGGCGCCCAGGTAGGTCACGAGCGCGTCGAGGGTGTTGTCGGCGGCGAGCAGCACCAGCCGTCGACCCCCTCCGAGCGAGGCTGCGGCGTCGTCGACGAGGTCGGCCAGGGCCGCATACGTCACGGTCCGTGCGCCGAGGTGGACGGCGGGCTCGGTGCCCCGGGACCGCAGCGAGGTCACGAAGGCGACCGCCCTGCGGGCGGGTGCGACGACGGGAGGCGAGACCACGCGGGAGGATATTAGGTAAGGCTTACCAAACTCAAATGCCGGGCACTGGTTCGAGGATTCGGCCGGGTCGGCTCACGGCGTGCGTCGCCGGCTCGGGCGACGTCCTGCCCGGTCGAGGTCCCTGGCGTGCGACCAGCGCGCCAGCCCCTCGACGGCGAACCGTGCCACCTCGCGCACGCAGCGCCAGCCCACCAGGAGCACGCCGAGGACGACGAGGGTGACGACGGCGAAGCTCCAGGCGAAGCCACCGCCACCGGCCACCCGCAGCCCCAACCCCACGACCACCGTGGTCAGCCAGACGACGGGGGAGCCGGGCACCCCCACCGGCCAGGACGCGCGCTCGCGGCCGTCCCGGGAGCGGGGCCGCGCCAGGGCGCGCGCCGCCAGCCAGCCGAGGGCCAGTGCCGCGAGGAAGGGCCACGCCACCCGCAGGACGCCGTCGAGGGTCACGCCCTGCGCGTGGTTGGCCCGTCCGGCCGTGGCGAAGAGCAGCACGGCGGCCACGTCGGCCGAGAAGGCGCCGAGGCCACGCCTCACCCGTGCACCTTGTCGAACAAGGTGGCCTGGGGCGGGGACAGGGTCGGGTCGACGCCGTCGAACAGGCTGCTCACCGACTCACCGGCGTGGATCCGCTTGATCGCCTCGGCGAACAGCAGCGCCACCGAGCGCACCCTCAGCTCGGGCCAGTGTGCGGGAGCGGGCACGGTGTCCGTGGTGACGACCTCGCCGATCATCGGGTGGTCGCGCAGCCGCTCGACGGCCTTGCCGGCGAACAGTCCGTGGGTGCACGCCACGTCGGCCCCGGTGCAGCCGAGGCCACGCAGCCGCTCCAGCAGCTCGACGATCGAGCCGCCCGTGGCGATCTCGTCATCGAGGATGATGGCGCGCTTGCCGGTGACGTCACCGACGATGGCGTCGATCACCACGCGGTCGTCGGCGAGGCGCTGCTTGGACCCCGCCGCCACCGGCAGGCCGAGGAGCCGGGCGAACTGCGTGGCCGTCTTGGCGTTGCCGAGGTCGGGCGAGACCACGACGGAGCTGCTCAGGTCGCCGGCCCGGAAGTGGTCGGCCAGGACACCGATCGCGGTGAGGTGGTCCACCGGGACCGAGAAGAACCCGTGCACCTGCGGGGCGTGCAGCGTCATGGTCAGGACCCGGTCGACGCCGGCCGCGACGAGCATGTCCGCGACGAGGCGACCGCCGAGGGAGATCCTCGACGCGTCCTTCTTGTCCGAGCGCGCGTAGGCGTAGTGCGGGATCACGGCGGTGATCTGTGCCGCGGAGGCGCCGCGGGCCGCGTCCACCATGAGCAGCAGCTCCATCAGGTGCTCCTGCGTGGGTGGCACCAGCGGCTGGACGAGGTAGACGTCGCGCTGGCGACAGTTGGCCAGCAGCTGGGCCTGGAGGCAGTCGTTGCTGAAGCGGGTGATCTCGGCCGGGGAGAGGTCGACCCCGAGCGCGTCGCAGATGCTTCGGGCCAGGGCGCGGTGCGCGCTCCCGGAGAAAACCACGATGTCCCGCATGCTGCTCCTCGGTCGACCGGCGGTGCAGGACGAGACTAACCGCCGGAAGGCACCTGTGGGACCGGTGCGTCCCACAGGTGGGACTGCATCTCCTGCACCAGCTCCGCGCGGTGCTGGGCCGCCGTCGGCACCACCCCGGGGATGGACGCGAAACCGTGGGGGACGCGGACGTAGTTGGTGAGCCGGACGGGGACCCCGGCAGCCCGCAGGGCGGTGGCGTACCGGGAGCCGTCGTCGCGCAGCGGGTCGCGGTCGGCCGTCTGGATCAGCGCCGGGGGCAGCCCGTCGAGCCGCCCGAACAGCGGTGAGATCAGCGGGTCGCGGTGGTCGGCGCCTTCAGGGGAGTAGTGGTCCCTGAACGCGACGATGCTCGCGCGGGTGAGCATCGGCGCCTCGGCGAGCTCGTGGATCGACGGCGACGACAGCGTCATGTCGGTCGCGGGGTAGAGCAGCGCCTGGTGGCGCACCGGTGAGTGACCGCGGTCGCGCAGCACCTGCGCGGTGACGGCGGCGAGGTTGCCGCCGGCGCTGTCCCCGCACAGCCCGATCCGGGAGGTGTCCGCCCGCAGCACCGGGCCCTGGCCCGCGACCCAGGAGGTCGCGTCGACGCAGTCGTGAGCGGCGGTCGGTGCCCGGTGCTCCGGCGCGAGCCGGTAGTCCACGCTGACGACCACGGCGCGGACCTTCGCCGCGAGGTGGCTGCACAAGGGGTCGTAGGCGACGACGTTGCCCTGCACGAACCCCCCTCCGTGCAGGAACACGATGACGGGGACCTGCGTCTCGGTGTCGCGCACCGCCCGTGGACGGTAGAGGCGCAGGGGGATCGAGTGGCCGTCCCGGGCCGGCGCCGTGCCGTAGGTGATCCCCACCGAACGGTCCACCGCACCGGTGACCCACGAGAACGGCGGTCGGTCCGGAGTGACGGCGCCGCGGTCGGACCGGATCTGCTCGATCGGTGCGCCGCTCCACCGGCGGGCGCAGCCGGCTGTCGAGCAGGGCGGTCAGCGCGGCCGTCACGGGGGTACAACGCTCTGGGGGAGTGACGCATCTGGCGAAACTAACTCACCTAGGGTGAGGACATGAGCCAGGACGCGCGCCCCGGACAGCCCCACGAGCCCGGCCGATGACCGTCCGCCGGGTGATGGGGATCGAGACCGAGTACGGCATCTCGGTGCCCGGTGACCCCGCTGCCAACCCGATGGTCCTGTCCGGTCAGGTGGTCAACGCGTATGCGTCGGCCCAGGGCATCCGCGCGGCGCACGGCTCGTGGGACTACGCCGACGAGGCACCGCTGCGCGACGCCCGGGGGTTCGAGATGGCTCGGGGAGCCGCCGACCAGAGCCAGCTCACCGACGAGGAGGACCCCACGCTGGCCAACGTCGTGCTCACCAACGGCGCGCGCCTCTACGTCGACCACGCCCACCCCGAGTACTCCTCGCCCGAGGTGACCTCGCCCCGGGCCGCGGTGGCCTGGGACCGCGCCGGCGAGCTGATCATGGCGGAGTCGGTGCGGCGCCTCTCGCAGGTGCCACCCGGGGTCAACCTCTACAAGAACAACACCGACGGCAAGGGCCAGTCCTACGGCACCCACGAGAACTACCTCATGCGGCGCGAGACACCGTTCGCCGACATCGTGCGCCACCTGGTGCCGTTCTTCGTCGCCCGCCAGGTGGTGACCGGCTCGGGTCGCGTGGGCATCGGCATGGACTCGCGCCGGGCCGGCTTCCAGCTGAGCCAGCGCAGCGACTTCTTCGAGGTCGAGGTCGGCCTCGAGACCACGTTGAAGCGACCGATCATCAACACCCGCGACGAGCCGCACGCCGTGGCCGACCTCTACCGCCGGCTGCACGTGATCATCGGCGACGCCAACCACTGCGACGTCGCCAACCTGCTCAAGCTGGGCACCACGTCGCTGGTGCTGGCGATGATCGAGGACCGCGCCATCAGCGAGGACCTCACGGTCGCCAGGCCGGTGGCCACCCTGCAGGCGGTCAGCCACGACCCCACCTGCCGCCAGCTCGTCGAGCTGCGCGACGGGACCAAGCTCACGGCCGTGCAGCTCCTCTGGCGCTACCACGACGCCGCGGAGCGATACCTCCAGGACCGGTATGGCGCCGACCGCGACAGCGACACCGCCGAGGTCATGCGGTGGTGGGCGCTGGTCCTGGACAAGCTCGAGCGCGACCCGTCCGAGGCCGCCCGCGAGCTGGACTGGGTCGGCAAGCAGCAGGTGCTGCAGGGCTACATCGACCGCGACGGCCTGGACTGGTCCGACGCACGCCTGCGAGCCATCGACATCCAGTGGTCCGACGTGCGCCAGGACAAGGGCCTGTTCCACCGGCTGCGCAGGGCCGGGCGCTTCGTCGAGCTGGTCCCGGACGAGGCCGTGTCCTCGAGGCGGTCCGCGAGCCCCCTGAGGACACCCGGGCGTACTTCCGCGGCAAGTGCCTGGAGAAGTACCCCGACCAGGTCGCGGCCGCCTCGTGGGACTCGGTCATCTTCGACGTGCCCGGCCACGCCTCGCTCCAGCGGGTGCCGATGCTGGAACCGTTGCGGGGCACCAAGGCCAGCGTCGGGTCGTTGCTCGACCGGAGTCCGGACGCCGCCACCCTGCTGCGCGAGTTGGCCTCGGCATCGGGTTAGGGTCGGACTAGGGTCGACGCAGGACGGGTGCCGCCGCCCGCGTCGCCAGACGAGCACCACCGATCGAGAGGTCACGCAGATGCCGAGCCAGGAGCAGAGCCGCCCACAGCGCAGGGACGACGCGCCCGACGAGGCGCCCGAGCCCACCCCGGCCGCGCCCGAGGCAGTCCGCCCGCAAGGAGAACCTCGACTCCGACATCGACAGCGTGCTCGACGAGATCGACGGCG
Source organism: uncultured Actinomycetota bacterium (assembly GCA_963722015.1). Classification (GTDB taxonomy): domain Bacteria; phylum Actinomycetota; class Actinomycetes; order Actinomycetales; family Dermatophilaceae; genus Pedococcus. The sequence continues at coordinate 42,013 of CAVRMT010000002.1, forward strand.
TGCTCGAGTCGAACGCGGAGGAGTTCGTCCGTGGGTTCGTCCAGAAGGGCGGCCAGTGACCACAGGCGCCGACGCGGGGAGGCTGCCCGCGGCATACCTGTCCACGGGCTCCTCGTCCTTCACCGACTTCGTCGGGGCGCACGCCCCGCAGCTGCTGCCGTCGCGACGGACGCTGCCCGTGGGGAGCACCCTCGAGGCTCCGCACGGGACGACGATCGTCACCGTCACCTACGACGGCGGCGTCGTCATGGCCGGCGACCGACGCGCGACGATGGGCAACATCATCGCCAACCGCGACATGGAGAAGGTCTTCGCGGCTGACGAGTACTCCGCGGTCGGCATCGCCGGCACCGCGGGCATCGCCATCGAGCTGGTCAAGCTGTTCCAGGTCGAGCTCGAGCACTACGAGAAGATCGAGGGCACGCTTTTGTCGTTGGAGGGCAAGGCGAACCGCCTGGCCTCGATGATCCGGTCCAACCTCGCCATGGCCATGCAGGGACTGGCCGTCGTGCCGCTCTTCGCCGGGTACGACCTCGACCGACGGACGGGGAGGATCTTCTCCTACGACGTGACCGGCGGCTGCTACGAGGAGCACGACCACCACAGCGTGGGCTCGGGTTCGCTCTTCGCGCGTGGCGCGATGAAGAAGCTGTGGCGCCCCGGCCTGTCGGCCGACGGTGCCGTCTCCGTCGCCGTCGAGGCCCTGTACGACGCCGCGGACGACGACTCCGCCACCGGCGGACCCGACGTGGGACGTCGCATCTGGCCGACCGTCGCCGTCGTGGGTGGCCAGGGTGTGGTGTTCCGCACCGACGACGAGCTCCGCACGACCGTGGAGGCCGTCATCGCGGCCCGCCAGGGCAACCCGGGAGGTGCGCGATGACCAGCATGCCGTTCTACGTCTCGCCCGAGCAGCTGATGAAGGACCGGGCCGACTACGCGCGCAAGGGAATTGCTCGCGGGCGCTCGGTCGTCGTCCTCGGCTACGACAAGGGCATCGCGTTCGTCGCGGAGAACCCGTCACGGGCCCTGCACAAGGTGTCGGAGATCTACGACCGCATCGCCTTCGCTGCGGTGGGCAAGTACAACGAGTTCGAGAACCTGCGCGTCGCCGGTGTGCGCTACGCCGACCTGCGCGGCTACTCCTACGACCGCACCGATGTCACGGCTCGCGGCCTGGCCAACGCCTACGCGCAGACGCTCGGCACGGTCTTCACCCAGGAGTCCAAGCCCTACGAGGTCGAGATCGTCGTGGCCGAGGTCGGCACCACGGCCGACGAGGACCAGATCTACCGGCTCACCTACGACGGGTCGGTGGCCGACGAGCGCGGGTTCGTCGCGATGGGTGGTGCGGCCGAGCCCATCGAGACCGGGCTCAAGGAGCGCTGGACGCCGGGGCTCTCCCTCGGTGACGCGCTCCGCCTCGCCGTCGAGCTGCTGGCCAAGGACGCGACCGGTGGCCCGGCGCGCTCCCTGGGCGCCGGACAGCTCGAGGTCGCCGTGCTCGACCGCGAGCGTCCGCGACGGACGTTCCGCCGGATCGGCGGTGGCCTGCTCGACGCCCTGCTGAGCACCGAGGACCCGACCCACGACGCCCCGCCCGAGGACGACCGGACGCCGGGACGCCACGACACCCTCACCGGGGAGTCGCCGCGTGAGGAGTCGACGAACCCCCAGACGCAGCGCCCGAGCGAGTAGCGCGCGGCGGCCCCTGCCGGGCGCACCCGGTCAGGCGGGGTGTCGGACCTCGTGGCGGAGGTAGACCACGCCGTTGTCGAACCGTCGGTGGTCCAGCAGCTCGAGGTCGAGTCGTACGCCCCGAGGCAGCGCCGGCTTGCCGCCGCCGACGAGGACCGGGCACAGCAGCAGCACGCACTCGTCGACCAGGCCGTGCCGGAAGGCCTCGGCCGCGATCCCTGCACCGCCGATGCTCAGGTCCGCGCCGGAGGTCTCCTTGAGCCGTCGCACCTCCTCGGGCTCGAACTGCCGCTCGATCCTCGTGCGCGCGGTCGACACGTCGGTGAGTGAGGTGGAGTAGACGACCTTGTCGGCGTTCCGCCAGATCTCGGCGTACTCGCGGACCACCGCGGGCTCATCGGCCAACCAGTCGTCGCTCTCCCACACGCGCATCGTCTCGTACATGCGTCGCCCGTAGAGCGAGGTGCCGATGCGCCGCTCGTGCTCGTTCCAGAACGCGTGCACGTCCTCGTCCGGCACGGACCAGTCGAACGCACCCGCCTCGTCCTCGAGGAAGCCGTCGAGCGAGACGTTGGCCGCGTAGATCAGCGTACCCATGAGAGCCCTCCGCCCAGACGAGGGCAACAGCGTGCGACGTCGCCCAGGCACAGTCAAGAGC
>CAVRMT010000003.1:0-14753 GCA_963722015.1 uncultured Actinomycetota bacterium
CCGTGTCGGCCACGCTCGCCTCAGCCGACGAGGCGCTCCAGGAGCGTCTCCAACGCGAGGTGGGGGTCGTCCGTCAGGCCGCCGTGGACCGGGCCGGGCTGCACCACGGTGCTGCGGGGGGCGCTGAGCCAGCCGAAGCGTCGACCGAGGCCCCCCAGCGTGGGCAGTCCGCCACCGGTGACCCCCGAGCACACCTGGCACATGGTCTCCAGGGCGTCCCCGACGGCGTGGACGTCCACGTCGGGGAACAGGGTGCGCAGCCGCCGCTCGTCGACGCGGTAGGCGGCCTCGAGGAAGTCCAGCCCCTGGGCGTAGACGATGACGCCGACGTTGACGAACTCCTCACGCTCCACGCGGGGGACGCAGCGCAACGTCACGTACTGGTAGCCATGGCGCGTCATGCTGCACCTGCGGGCAACCAAGCGGCCGGGTCGGCCGTGCGTGCCGCGAGGTGCTCGCGGTAGGCGGCCCGCAGGGCCGCCGGGGTAGGCAGGCCGGGGGCCGCCTCCAGCCACTCGTCGGGCACCAGCGCGGTGACGGAGTCGAGCAGGTCGGTGGTGAGCCGGGGTGCCAGCTGCTCGTGGGCACCCCTCGGGTCGGCCGCCACGTCACGCAGGACGTGCTTGCTGGCGTCGAACGGCTGCGCCGCGAAGCGCTCGGGGTCGGCACCGCGGCTGGGCCAGCCGTGGTGGAAGTAGAGCGCTGCTCCGTGGTCGATGAGCCAGGGCTTGCGGTGCCAGACCAGCAGGTTGGGGTTGCTCCACGTCCGGTCGACGTTGGCCGTCAGCGCGTCGAGCCACAGCACCTGTGCCGCGACCTCGGGGGACGGTGGCCGGGAACCGTCGTACCCGAAGGAACCGGGCAGGAAGTCGATGCCGAGGTTGCGCCCGAGACTGGCGGTGAGCAGGTCCTGGACCTCCTCGTCGGCCTCGTACTTCGCGATCGGTGCCTGGAGGTCGACCACCGCCAGCCGGGGGACGTCGAGGCCCAGGGCGCGGGCCAGCTCCCCGACGAGGACCTCGGCAACGAGCACCTTGAGCCCCTGTCCGGCGCCGCGGAACTTCAGCACGTAGGTGCCGAGGTCGTCCGCCTCGACGATGCCCGGGAGCGACCCGCCCTCCTTGAGGGGGGTCACGTACCGCGTCGCCGTGATCTCTTCGAGCACGGCGCCAGCCTAGGGGCACCGGCCGAACGGCTGCCGTCCCCTGGCCCCCAAGCACGCAGCGGGACCAATCCGGGGAGCGGGCCATCGCGAATGACGGGCCACGCGCCCGAACCCCTGTCGGACCCGGGGACAGGACGACACCGCCGACCGCAGCAGGAGGCACCCCATGAAGTCGCTTCGCATCGGAGAGCTCGCCCCGGAGTTCGAGCTCGCCGACCAGACCGGCAGGCGCCGCAGCCTCGCCGGCCTGCTGCAGGAGGGCAGCGTCGTGCTCTTCTTCTACCCCGCGGCACTCAGCGGCGGCTGCACCAGGCAGGCCTGCCGCTTCCGCGACCTCGGGGGCGAGTTCGCGGCCGCCGGGGCGCAGGCGGTCGGCATCAGCATGGACACCGTGGACACCCAGTCCGAGTTCGACGCCAGGGAGTCGCTCGCGATGCCGCTGCTCTCCGACGCCGACGGTGCGGTGGCGGCAGCCTTCGGCGTGCGCCGCAAGTTCCTGACCCCCGTGAAGCGGACGACGTTCGTCATCGCCCCCGACCGCCGCATCATCGAGGTCATCCAGACCGAGTGGAGCATGGACCGGCACGCCGACACCGCCCTGCAGGTTCTCGGGGCCTCGGTCCGCCACTGACCCCGGTCGCTCAGCCGCGCAGGGAGCGCACCGTGTCCAGCGTGTCGGCCTCCTCGGCGGTCTTGTCATCCCGGTAGCGCAGGACGCGGGCGAACCGCAGGGCCAGGCCGCCGGGGTAGCGCGACGACGTCTGGATGCCGTCGAAGGCGATCTCGACCACCTGCTCAGGGCGGACGTGCACGACGTGGCCGTCGCGGCTGGTCTCGAGCTCGAGGAAGCGAGCCGTCTGCCACGTCAGGATCTCGTCGGTCATCCCCTTGAACGTCTTGCCGAGCATGACGAACCCACCCGTGTCGGGGTCGCGCGCGCCCAGGTGGATGTTGGACAGCCAGCCCTCGCGTCGGCCGCTGCCCCACTCGACGGCCAGGACCACGAGGTCCAGGGTGTGCCGCGGCTTGACCTTGACCCATCCGGCACCTCGACGGCCCGCCGCGTACGGGGCGGACGGGGCCTTGACCACCACGCCCTCGTGCCCGTCCGCCACGAGGCGGTGGAAGAACTCTGCCGTCTCCGCCGCCGACGACGCCGTGGTGCGCGGCACCAGCCACGCCGGCGGCACGAGGTCGGCCAGCCGGGCGAAGCGCTGCGTGGCCGGCAGGTCGAGCAGGTCGTCGCCGTCGAGGTGCAGCAGGTCGAAGAAGTACGGCGTGACCGGCACGGCCGCGCGCAGCTCGCCGACGCCGGTGCTGCTCATCGTGCGGGACGCCGTCTCCTGGAACGGGCGTGGGCGGCCCGCCTGGTCCAGGGCGATGGCCTCGCCGTCGATGACCAGCCGCCGGGCCGGGAGGGCCAGCACGGCCTCGACCACCTCGGGGAGGCGGTCGGTGATGTCGTCGAGCGACCGGGTGAACAGGCGCACGTCGTCGCCGTCGCGGTGCGCCTGCAGGCGGATCCCGTCGAGCTTGCCGTCGACGACGACCGAGGAGAGGGCTGCGGGGCCCGAGCCTGGGGCGGCTACGGCGACCTGCTCCCAGGCGGCCTCGATGTCCGGTGCGGACGCGGCCAGCATCGGACGCACCGGGCGACCGACCTCGAGTCCGATCGCGGCGAGGGCGGCGCTGCCCCCGGCGAGGGCGGCAGCGGCCACCGGCCCGGTGTACCCGGCCAGCATCACGGCACGGCGGACCTCGGCCTCCGGGACCCCCGAGGCCGCGGCGATCGCCGCGAGCATCACGCCGTCGAGGGCGCCCTGCCGGACCTGCCCGGTGACCAGGGCGCGCAGGTAGACCTGCTCGTCCGCGGTGAGTCGCGCGAACAGCCCGACCACGGCGGTGGCTCGCGTCGCCGCCGACCCGCCACCGGAGATCGTCCCGATCGAGGTCAGGGCCTGGTCGACCTCGGACACCGTCGCCGACGGCTCGGTCGCGGGCTCGGGCAGGGTGGCCAGACCGCGCCAGCTCACGCCGATGCGGCGTTGCGGCAGCACCCCCGAGAGGTAGGCAGCCACGGTGGCGGCGTCCTGCGGCCCGGCTGCACGCAGCGCGTCGGCAACAGCGGCGGTCTTGGCCAGCCTGGAGCGGGTGGCGGAGGCCGCGTGGGAGGCGGCGACGACATCGGCGAGGAGCATCACCTGAACCTATCCGCCGGTGCCGACAACCGCCCTGCCGACAGCGCGCTGCCGACAACCTGCCGGCGAGCACCACCCGCACGGGATCAGGACCCGGCGAGCACCTCCGCGAGGTCGACCGAGTCGAACCCGTGCGCCTCCGCGACCGGGGCGTAGGTGACCCGGCCGTCATGGGTGTTGAGCCCGAGCGCAAGGGGACGGTTCGCGGTCATCGCCGAGCGCCACCCCTGGTCGGCCAGCTGCACCGCATACGGGAGGGTGACGTTGGTCAGGGCGTAGGTGCTGGTGTGGGGCACCGCACCGGGCATGTTCGCGACGCAGTAGAAGACCGAGTTGTGCACGTCGTAGGTGGGGTCGGCGTGGGTCGTGGGCCGGGAGTCCTCGAAGCAGCCGCCCTGGTCGATGGAGATGTCGACGAGCACCGAGCCCGGCTTCATGCGTGACACCTGCTCGTTGGTCACCAGCTTGGGTGCCTTGGCCCCCGGGACGAGCACGGCGCCGATCACGAGGTCGGCGTCGATGATGGCGCGCTCCACCTCGTAGGAGTTCGAGGCGACGGTCTGGCAGTGCCCCTGGTAGATCGCGTCGGCGTGCCGCAGCTTGGAGACGTCGCGGTCGAGCAGGAGCACCTCCGCCTGCATGCCCAGCGCGATGGCCGCGGCGTTCATGCCCGAGACCCCGGCGCCGATGACGACGACCTTCGCCGCGTACACCCCACTCACCCCGCCCATCAGGACCCCGCGGCCGCCCTGGGCGCGCATCAGCGTGTGGGCGCCGACCTGCGGCGCCAGCCGTCCCGCGACCTCGGACATGGGAGCCAGCAGCGGCAGCGACCGGTCGGGCAGCTCGACGGTCTCGTAGGCGATGCCGGTGACCTTGCGCGCCACCAGCTCCTCGGTGAGGGCGCGGTCGGCGGCGAGGTGCAGGTAGGTGAACAGGGTCTGGCCCTCGCGCATCCGGTGGTACTCGGACTCGACGGGCTCCTTGACCTTGAGGATCAGGTCCCCGGTGCCCCACACGTCGTCGGCGGTGTCGAGGATCTTGGCCCCGGCGCCGACGTAGTCGTCGTCGAGGATGGAGGAGCCGACCCCGGCGTCCTTCTCGACGTACACCTCGTGACCGTGGACGACGAGCTCGTGCACCCCCGACGGGGTGATGGCGACGCGGTACTCGTTGTTCTTGACCTCGCGGGGGATCCCGATCTTCATGTGACGCTCCTCCATGGGTTGGCGTGGTCCCTCGAACAATGGCGGAGTTGGCGCGTGCTGCCAACCTCCGGGCCGGGGACCGTGCTCAGGAGCGCGTCATGGACGCCCTCGGCGCAGGGCCGGGGCGAGGGGGCGCGAGGCGCCGTCGGCTCAGGGAGCGAGGGCGGAGGAGTGGTTCAGCGCACCGATCAGGGCGACCCGCCACGGGGTGATCTCGCGGCTGGTGCGGCACGAGGCGCCGCCGCAGGAGCAGGCCCAGACCCAGCCACCCTGGCTGGAACGCTGGACGCGAGGGTGGTGGAGGGCTGAGGACCGGTGGGCCGTGCGGCTGTTCACCTCTCGAAGGTAGGACGGCCGTGGGACCGCGATGCTGCGCCGCGCCGCAGGTCGGCCACCCTCGTGCCCCATCCCGGCCGAAGGGACGAGGCCGGGATGGGGCGTTGTCACCAGTCCGAGTGTCCCGGGCGGTTCTGGGCGGGTGCTGGGCGGGTTCTGAGCGAGTGATGGGCGAGGTCGCTGGCGGGTCCGGGCACGGTGATGGGCGACGTCGTGGGTGGTGTCGTGGGCACAACGCGTCGGCCGGGGCGGCTGTGTCAGTGGCAGTCGTGCTGCTCTTCAGGCGCAGCCCCGAGGTGGGTCAGGTGAAGGTAAATAGCCACGGGCGAGACCCCAAGCCTGCGAGCAGACGCGGTAGTCAGGGAGGTGGCCCACGCCCACCCCGGTGCGAGTCGCCTCCGTCCCCCCACATCCCGGGAGTACCGCACATGTCCCACAAACGCATCGCCGTGGCGGCTGCCATGGCAGCCGGCGCCCTGATGGTGCCCGGCACCCTGCTGGCCCCGGCCCAGGCGTCGCCGTCGGCCGTCCCAGGCGTCACCGGCACCGACAACGTCGGACAAGGCGGCGACGGCCCGCTCGCCCTGCGCGACGAGGCCGCGGCGGCATACCGGCTTCCCGGCGACGTCCGCCAGACGTGGACCGCCACCTACCCCGACGGCACGACCCAGACCCGCTACCAGCAGACCGTCGCCGGCGCCGAGGTCCTCGGTGGCCAGGTCACCGTCCTCAAGGACGCGACCGGCGAGCAGACTGCCGTGATCGGCGCGCACTTCGCCGCCCTGCAGCCCAAGAGCTCGATGAAGCTCACCAAGGCCGCTGCGATCGCCGCAGCCGCCCGTGCCCACACGCTGCTCGGGGCTCGGGCCGCACAGCTGAGGATCGACCCCCGCAACGGTCGGCTGTTCTACGAGGTCGAGACCAAGGGGAAGAACACCCGACGCGTCCAGTGGGTCGACGCCTCCAGCGGGGCCGTCCTGAAGAGCTACGACGCTCTCAACGAGGGTGAGGGCGTCGGCGTCAAGGACGACACCAAGTCGATCGACACCACCCAGCAGGCAGGGGGCCTGTGGCAGCTCATCAGTGCCGACGGGCGACAGAGGACCTACGACGCCCAGAACGGCACCACCCGGCCGGGGGTGGTCATGACGGACCCCGACGACGTGTGGAACCTCAAGGTCCCGCTCAACCCGAGCCCGAGCCAGGCCCCTGGTGTCGACGCGCACTACTACGCGAACCTGGTCGACGACTTCTACGGCGACACGTTCCGGCGCAACAGCATCGACAACGCGGGGATGCCGATCATCTCGACCGTGCACTACGACAAGGGCTACTGCAACGCCTTCTGGGACGGTGCCCAGATGACCTACGGGGACGGCGACGGGGTGGCCTGCAAGGCCCTGTCGGGAGGCCTCGACGTGGTCGGGCACGAGCTGACCCACGGAGTCACCGAGTTCACCTCCGGGCTCATCTACGAAGGGGAGTCCGGCGCCCTGAACGAGTCCTTCAGCGACATGATGGGCAACACCGCCGAGTTCTACGCCGACAGCAGGGGACTGGACCCCTCGGTGGAGCCGGACTGGCTCATCGGTGAGGACGTCATCCCCGCGGGGGTCTATGGCGGGACCAACCCGGGCTTCCGGAACATGGGGGACCCGCAGGACGATGGTGACCCCGACCACTACTCCGAGAGGTACACCGGCACCAACGACAACGGTGGCGTGCACACCAACAGCGGGATCCCGAACCAGGCGTACTACCTCGCCGTCAACGGCGGCCGGAACGCGGGCTGCGACCCCGACAACACCAGCGGTCACGCGCACACCGCGGACTGCGACGTCAGCGTTCCCGCCCTGGGACTGGCCACGGCCGAGCAGGTCTTCTACAAGGGCTTCACCAGCGTGACGGAGTACGCGAACCTCTGCGACGCCCGCAACGCGACGGTGACCTCGGCAGGGGCCAGGACCAAGGGTGGTCCCAGCAAGAAGGCCCGTCAGGCGACCGCTGCCGCGATCGGCCTGGCCTGGGATGCCGTCGGGGTGAAGGCAGGGTGCGCCCCCGGCACGCCCCCGCCGCCGCCGTGCACGAGCAACCCGAACGCCCAGATCCCCTTCGAGTCCCCGCACCCGTACGGCAACAACGGTGACTGCACCTGGACCTTCGACAACGGCAGCGCCGGCTTCGCGTTCCACTTCGACCAGCTCGAGACCGAGGCGGGCTACGACTACGTCTACGTGTACGACGCCAACGGCAACGAGCTGGCCAGGTACGACGGGACCCACCCGCTGGGTCAGACCTCGCCGTGCATCCCCACCAGCGTCGGCTCGGTCCGACTGGTGTCCGACGCCGGAGTCACCGACCAGGGGTTCCACGTCGACGCGGTGAGTGCCTGCTGACCGCCTGATCCGCCGAGCCACAGGTAGGGGGACCTCCCGGTCATGCCGGGGGGTTCCCCTCTCCTGTTGGCTTGACCCATGCCGCACTGCTGCGGTGCCACGCAACACCCATGGCTCACATGGAGGACCGCATGTTCCTCCGGACCCCGCAACCGGGGCCGCGCTCACCGTGGTCAAGGCTGGGGCGTGACCGTCGTGGGGTACCAGGCCCGAGCGACCGAGTATGGGTCCGTGACGACGATGTCAGGGCGCGACGCCAGAGCATCGAGCACCTTGAGGTAGTCCTTCCAGCAGTACCGCTCACCGTCGAAGGTCCAGTGGAGTCTCGGGTCGCTCGACCGGCAGTCCCACTGGTTCTTCCGGTACCCGTCGACGAAGACGTACGACTGGATCGACAGCCAGTCACCCGCCCTGAGCGCCTTGATGGCGTTCACATGCACTGCAGGGTTGCGATAGGACACCGTCGTGTAGACATTGTTGGTACATGCCGCCACGGCTTGGCGGCAACGGCCCCCACCCAGGGGACTGGTCCACTGAAACCTCGACGGATCGACGTTCGCGTGGGTGTTGATCGCCGTCGTCGCGGGTTGCTTGTACGTGCGACCGAAGTCGTAGTAGCGCCGCACGACCTGCTGGGTCCGGTCGTCGTACCTGTTGTTCTGGTAGGCGTACATCCCGGACGCCTTGAGGTGTCCGTGGCTCCTGAGATCTTGCAGCGAGCCGGAGACCTGCCGTTCAAGCTCGGCATCCGTCACCGTGGTGAGCTCGACACGCGTCTGACCGTGGCTGATGAAGGTCCAACCGTGGGTATCCCGGTAGTGAGCCATGTCCTGCCACGACATCGCGATGGTGCGCTGGTAGTGGTAGCAGGGCCGGGTCGTCTCACCCACGGTCCGCGTTTCCACGGTGCCCACGGGCTTCAGTCCGCGTCGGGCCAGTTCTGGTGCGACGGTCGTGTCGAGCCACACGGTGCCAGCGGTCCGGTCCGCCACACAGTTGACAGCATTGCCCAGGGGGGAGCGGCTGAAGAGGAGGGAGACCATCGGCGGTGGTGGCGCGCCTTCCTGCGACGCCGCCCGAACAGGCTGCGCCGCGTCCCGGGTGCGAGCATCGGCGCTCAACGAGGCGGTGAGGGACACCCCCACTGCGGTCAGCGGCGCAACAAGGGCGATGGCGACACGTCTGGGAGTCGTGAGCGAGGTGGGGGACATGTGATCTCCGATCGGTACCTGGAAGGAAGGCCGACAAGCACAGGAGGGATGCCGACAGTGCGCTGCACTTCGTGCTCAGGTGGTAGGTGTGAGCCACAGCGGGTTGGAGAAGGCGACTCGGGTTCCGGTGCTGTTCAGGACCTCTGCGCGGATGTAGCTGTGCACGTTGGGGACACGGACGGAAACCTGACCCGTTCCCAGGGCACTGGCGTCGAAGGTCACGTCGGTGGTGCGGGCCGGCGGGGTCACGCGGGTGGTGTCGCCGTGGATCCGGATCTGTTGGATCCGCACCTTGCCGTTGCTCGGGACCCCGTTGACCATGACGGAGACATCGGCCGTCGTCCCGGGTCCCGAGCGGGTGCCTCCCATGCGTACGGCGTCACAGATCAGGTCAAGCATCCCGGCGAAGCCGGTGCGCAGGCTGACGAAGGCGCGTCCGCGGCCGAGCAGGGGTATCGTCTGCGCCGGTTCGTTGCTCGAGCTGATGATGTCGGTGAAGTAGTGGTTGGTGCCCCCGGTCCAACTGCTGACGGTGCCGGCGTGGTCGTCGGAGACGCCGTCGGCCATGACGCGGATGCCGGCAGAGAGCAGGATGTCCCACAGGTCGAGGTGACCGGTGACATCCATGGAACCTCGGCGCTCGTAGCCGACCTCCAGCACCTCACATCCGTACAGGCGGTTGGCCAGAAGCTGCCTGGACACGCTCGCCAGCAGGTTCGCGCGAGCTGCCCCGGTCAAAGGTGTGCCTATCGAGGCGCCGAAGGGGTGGTTGAAGGACGCGACGCCTCCGGCGGCGTGGATGGTGCTGACCAGCCTGTTGAAGTAGGCCGTCTTGGCCTCACCGGGCTGCGGTGGCTGGTAGGTCAACCCTGACTGGGTGGGGCTGAACATGTTGAGGTGGGTCGAGTACGACGCCTCCAGGCCTGGACCGAGCGCCACGCTCGGATACTGGGCTCTCAGCTCGGACATCAAGCTGTGCTGCAGGGCCAGGGCGCTCGCCCCGCTCAGGGAGCGGGTGATCTGCATGGCCGTCACCAAGGTCTTGGCGCTGCCTCCGGCTGAAGCGCCTGCGCCGATCCACACGCCATAGAGCCCGTTGTCGGACGCGAGGTTGCCAAGATCAGGGAATGCGGCGCGAAGGTCCGCGACCGGCGTCACCGTCGATCGGTGCGTCTGGTTCACCTGCACCGGGATGGTGACCACCGCCGCGAGCCCCTGTGCCACCACCGATCGCGCCGTTGCCGTGGGGCTGAACCGGTAGTGGACTTCGTAGTTGCCGGCTGATCGGCCGTTCCGGGCCGGGTGGTACGAGGCACGCAGCCGCACCTCGGTCCACCCACCCGAACTGAGGTGCACCATGGTGAGCGTGAGGCTCAGGCCAGCCATGGTGGTCCGGTAGTCCCGATCGGAGGGAAAGCAGTCGACGAGCATCCCCCGCCATGCCGCCGTGCTGCCAGCGGTCACCGACGCCTCCAGCCCGCGCGCGGTCATGGCCGTGGTCCCGCCGGTGGCGCTGGCAGTCCGGTCCGGAACGTAGGTCCAGTGTGGCCGTGTCATGTCCTCCGTGCCCGGGTACGGCTTCAGCGTCATCCCGACGTAGTGCCCACCCATCCGGTGGTCGTGGTCGGTGAAGAAGCACAGGTCGGCCCCGAGGGCTGCTAAGGCGGCGACTTGCGACTCCATGCTCGCCAGGGTGGTCTTCGAGGCCAAGTTCTTCAGCCCGCTGCTGCCCTCGGAGAACGAGCTGTGCACGTGCAGGGCTGATCGCACGACGCCTGCGGCCGCACTGCTACGGAGCGAGGTCACGGACTCCGGCATCAGGGCGAAGACCGGTAGACCCGCCAGGCCGGCCAGCACTCGGCGACGCGGTAAGGCAGTGCTGTTGGGGGCCACTGCGTCCGCGGTTCGAGGCGACAGCGCCTCCTGCTCGACCTGATCCCCAGTCGCGTCATTGGTCGTGGAGTACATCGGCGCCTTCCTCCCCGCCGCGCCCTCTACGCGCAGCCGAATGCTGTGACCAGAACCAGTGAGAACCCGCGCCGCGGTGTCGAGTTGCCCCCACTTGGCGTTTGCTCGTCTTTGCACCTGGCGCTTCCCATTGACGACATGCCGTTCGCACACGAGCAGGAACTGGGCCTCACCGCCTGCGGATGGTGTTCGCGACGTTCGGCTCTGGTTGTTCCCTGCCAAAATAGGTCGGCGCAAATGCAGGGACGATACGCACTCTTGCGTACGTGGGGGTGTTGAGGCGTGCGTCGATGATGGAAGATGCCGATCCAGAGGTATGCCCGTCGTTGGGTGCTCTGGACTGCTTCCGCACGAGTCCATGGTCGAGTGAGCGCCCCACCCATGACTGTGCTTCCTTGGGCCCGACCCGCGAGGACCCTCGCATAGGCGAGGATCCTCGCCTACGCGCCTGCGGTCTGCTCCACCGACGCAGACTCCTCCGGCGGTGCGGTGGAGGGTTGCAGGACACCGGCGGCGGATGCCGCCGTCAAAGCCGAGACGCGGTCGCAGGCACAGAGCTTGCGGTACGAGTTCTGCAGATGCTTGTGGACCGTCCTTTCAGATATCCCAAGCGTCCGGCCGATCGCTCGCGCGGTCAGTCCTCGAGCGAGAAGTGAGATCACGCCGATCTCTCGCGGCGTCAACTCCGAGCGCGCGAAGTCCGACAGCTGGTGAGTTTGGGGCATGACGTTTCCCTGGCGGTACAGGAGCAGCAGCAGGGGCTGGATCAACCGGGCAAGCTGAACCTCATCGTCCCCGAAGTCGTCGGTCCGCCCCAGTACGAAGGCCAGATCCCTGCTGTCGCTATCGACCATCACCACAGACAGTTGGTGCTGCAGTCCCGGTGGCGAAAGCACGTCGTTGACCAGTTCACGATCACGCGGGGACGCGACGACGCTGGGAACCCTCGAAATCGTCATCGGGGCTGGGTCCCCGCTGATTGCGTACCACTTCAACAACGGGTGGTATTCCAGGATGGATTGGCATGCGAGTGCCTCGTCGGCAGTCGGCCAGCCGTCGGGCACGCCGAAGAACTCAGGCTTGTGAAGGCCGTCGGGCTCGGCCCAGTTCAAGGACACAGCGCACCCGAACGTCTCGGACAACCTTGGTAGCACCTCACGGTGCCACCCTGGGAGCCAAGAACGGCCGAGGACGTCGTGGACGACTTCGACCCAGGCATCAATCTGGCGGTTGAGGTACGAAGGAGCCATGGGCATTCTCCCCTTGCGAGCAGGCACCGACGGCCGCCTGGCGCGGACCGCCACGAACGTGGCCGGTCAATGATCTGTCCCGTACTCGAGCGGTGGCTCAAGCGCGTGGCGGGCGCAGAGCAGGAGGTCGATCATCGCCTCGTGGGTGTCCCTGTTGACGTGCCGAAGGACAGGTGTTGCGGTGCGGCGCCTGTGATCGGTGGTCTGAGTGTGATGCCACGCTAAAATCACTGCGGATGGCGGGTCTTCCCGCATTTGACGTATCTGTACCGGTGCTTGCCTGTCCAGTACCCGTAGTTCGGGCCAGAGTCCCGCCCATGGGGCCCGACCGGCTCTCACCGGCCGCACGCGTCGGGCGAGGGCCCCGGGATCCGGGGGCCGCGCCCGAGTGATGGTGTCCGGAGGGGGACTTGAACCCCCACGCCCGATAAAGGGCACTAGCACCTCAAGCTAGCGCGTCTGCCATTCCGCCACCCGGACAAGGTGTTGCACAGGCCCTCCCGGGGGAGTGCCTGCCGCGACCCGGAACGATAGCACGCAGTCCCGGTCACCCGTGAATCGGCTCACGCCCCAAGGAAACCCGCCCACGCCGACGCCTACCGGACGTTGCCCGCGCCTAGGGTGGAAGGCATGAGCGAGGTCACCAGCCCAGTGGACGAGGTCGTGCGCATCTGCCGCGACCTCATCCGGATCGACAGCACCAACTACGGCGACGGCACCGGGCCGGGGGAGCGGGAGGCGGCGGAGTACGTCGTCGCCCAGCTGCGCGAGGTCGGCCTCGAGCCGACCGTCGTCGAGAGCGACCCCGGTCGCACGAGCGTGCTCGTGCGCATCGAGGGTGAGGACCGGGACCGTCCGGCGCTGTGCATCCACGGACACCTCGACGTCGTGCCCGCCAACGCCGCCGACTGGCAGGTCGACCCGCTCAGTGCCGAGCTGCGCGACGGCTGCATCTGGGGCCGCGGCGCGGTGGACATGAAGGACATGGACGCCATGATCCTGGCCAACATCCGCGACCTCGCTCGTCGCGGCGCCAAGCCCCCGCGCGACGTCGTCTTCGCCTTCTTCGCCGACGAGGAGGCCGGGGGAGTCTTCGGTTCCCACCACGTGGTCAGGACCCGGCCCGAGCTCTTCGACGGCGTCACCGAGGCGGTCAGCGAGGTCGGTGGCTACAGCGTCACCGTCCCCACCAAGGACGGGGCGCCGACCCGTGCCTACCTCGTGCAGACCGGAGAGAAGGGCATCCTCTGGCTGCGCTTGGTCGCCACCGGGAAGGCCGGCCACGGCTCTGTCCCGAACCCCGACAACGCGATCGTGCACCTCGCCGAGGCGATCAGCCGGATCAGCACCCACAAGTGGCCCCGTGAGTTCATCGCCTCGGTGCGCGAGCTGCTCGACGGCCTGAGCGACCTCACCGGATCGAGCTACTCGGACGAGGACCTCGACGAGCTGCTCGACCACCTCGGAGGGGCCCAGGGGTTCGTCCGCGGCACCCTGCAGGACACCGCGAACTTCACCATGACCGAGGGTGGCTACAAGCACAACGTCATCCCCCAGAGCGCCAGCGCCGCCCTCGACTGCCGGTTCCTGCCCGGCCACGAGGACGACCTGCTCGCCACCATCGTCGAGCTCGCGGGCGAGCACGTGCAGGTGCAGGTCGTCCACCGAGACATCGCTCTCGACACGCCCTTCGAGGGGCCGCTCGTGGAGGCCATGACCGCGGCCCTGCTGGCGGAGGACCCCGGCGCCCAGGTGCTCCCGTACTGCCTCTCCGGCGGCACCGACAACAAGGCCCTGAGCACCCTCGGGATCACCGGCTACGGCTTCGCGCCGCTGCAGCTGCCGGCCGACCTCGACTTCGCGCCGATGTTCCACGGCATCGACGAGCGGGTCCCGGTGTCGGCCCTGGAGTTCGGCGCGAAGGTGCTCCAGCGCTTCATCGCCACCTGCTGAGGACCGGTATGGCGCGGGGCCCGCTCCGCGCCGTACCGCGCTCCTCGTGGCGGCCCGCTACCCGAACGTAGCCTTTCGCGCCCTCGCGTCGTTGACCGGGCATTCCGCCCTGTCCGGCAAAGGAGCCACCATGACCCGGCGTCGCCCCCACCTGCTCGCCCTGCGCCCTGCCGCGGCCCTGGGGCTGAGTGCGGCCTTCCTCGCGATGACGGCACCGGTGTCGCACGCGCTCGGCCTGCCCGAACCGGTGCGCACGGCGGTCGCCCCGCTGACGTCGCCGGCACCCGAGGTCACCGCTGGGCTCGGCCTGCCCGTCCCCGGGTCGCCCACGCCCGTGACGGGACCTGGCTCCCCGGCAGTGACCGGTCGCCCCTCCCCGACGGCGACCCAGGACAACGGCCCCGCGGCCGCCTCCACCACGCCGTCGCCGCCCGCTTCGTCGACACCGACGGGTTCGAGCACCACCCGCGGCTCGAGCGCCACCGGAGCCCCGCGCCCGACTCCTGCGACCGGCGCGGTCGTCGACTCGCCTGCGGCCACGGTGTGCCTCATCCCCGCCGGGACCTCCTCACCTGCCGTTCAGGTCGACCTCAGGGCGGCGGGGGTCGACCTGTCCTCCCCGCTGGTCGAGCAGTTCCCGCAGGCGTTCGTCCCGTGTCCGACGGGGGCCGTGCCCGCCGGGCAGCACGTCGTGTCGGTCGATGCGGCGATCGAGGGACTGCTGGGGGCCTGCGTGCGGGTGACGCGTCGGTTGGTGCCCGTGCAGACCACCCTGGTGGTCCTCGACCGCAACCTGGTCGAGGAGCTCACCGGCGCGGGGGTCCCCCTGGAGAGCCTGGTGGTGCCATGTCCCGGCGCGGACGACCCACCGGCGGTCAGTGGCGTGGCGCTCGACTCGGACCCAGCCCGTGCCGACTCGACCGGCTCCGAGCAGGACGCCTCGGCGCTGCCGGCCCACCTCGCGTTCACCGGCAGCGAGCCCGTCCCGGCGGCCCTGGTCGGAGCCGGACTGCTCTGGCTGGGGGTCCTGCTGACCCGTCGGGCCCGGGCCGCGGTCAACGCGGACGG
>CAVRMT010000004.1:0-9410 GCA_963722015.1 uncultured Actinomycetota bacterium
GCAGCGCCGGACCCTGCGTCGGGTCGCGACCTCACCCGGCACCCCGCCGTGCAGCGCGTCCTGACCACCCTCGCGAGGCACAGCATCGACCCCGAGCTCATCAGCCTCCCCGACGCCGTCCGCACCGCCGCCGCGGCTGCCGCCGCCATCGGGGTCACCCCGGCCGAGATCGCGAACTCGCTGATCTTCCGCGCGCACGACGAGCACGGCGCGGTCACCCCGCTGCTGGTCCTGACCTCCGGCGCGCACCAGGTCGACCTGGTCAAGGTCGCCGAGCTGCTCGACGGCGTCGACCACGTCGACCGCGCCGATGCGGACTTCGTCCGCGAAGCCACCGGTTTCGCCATCGGCGGCGTCGCCCCGGTCGGCCACCCCGCACCGATCCGCACCGTGGTCGACGTGTCCCTCAGCCGCTACCGCCATGTCTGGGCCGCGGCGGGCCACAGCCACACCGTCTACCGCACCACGTACGAGGAGCTGCTGAGAGCCTGCGGACCGGGGGCCACCGCGATGGAGGTGTGCTGACCCTTGCCCAGGAGTACTCGTCTCGCCCATCCCCTCCTCTGCCCCCTCCTTCCTGGCCGAGAGGGGCGACCGTCGAGGCCGGCCGGGCACCTCGACGACGGCCAGGGTGAGGGGGCCGCCCGGGCACCGGCCTGCGCGATGCGGACGCCGGGCCCATGACCACCAACGCGTTCTGGCTGGCCGTGGGTGCGTTCCTCACGTCCCCCGGCGCTGGTCTGCTCGGTGTGCTCGGTGCGGCATACCTGGCCCTGGTCGGTGTCGACCGGCGCCTGTCCGGGGACCGGCTGCTCGCCCAGGAGGCCCGCGAGGCTCAGTGGGCCAAGGACCGGGGTGCTGACGCGCGGGAGCGGTGGCAGCGGTTCCACGACCACCTGTGGGTGTACCGGGCCGTGCTGCCTCCCGACGCCATGATCGCGGGCATAGAATCACTGGCAGATCTGGTGGAGACGCAGGAGCAGTCTGCGATGCTGGAGGTGTTCGCGACGTACCTGGCCGACCAGGCCGAGAGGGAAGGTGAGGACCCGTGAGCGAGCAGAGCCACGACGACGGCACGCAGAGCCGGGCCGCCCCCGAGGAGCACCCGGCGGCCGGGCGCGAGCAGTCACGCGACGCCCAGGCGGGCTCGAAGGTCGTCACCCGCACCGTCGAGCGGGTCGAGTACGTGACCGCACCCCGGCGCACCAAGGCCGACCGCGAGAAGGTCGCCGACGCCGCCAACGCCCTCATCGCGGACCTGCGCCGGAACCGCGACAGCCTGCCCCACGGGATCTGAGCAGCCGCCGAGCGGCAGCCGACGTCAGGGTGCCGGTGACCTCGACCGTGCCGGGCCGGGTTGTCCGAGACGTGGCGTGCCGCCGAGGCGCTGACCGCCCTGCACCACAATGGCGACATGACCAAACCCAGGCCCGTCGAGTGCTGGCTCACCGACATGGACGGTGTGCTCGTCCACGAGGAGAGCGTCATCGCGGGGGCTGCGCAGTTCCTGTCCGCCCTCACCGAGCACGGCCGACCGTTCCTCGTCCTGACCAACAACTCGATCTTCACCCCTCGTGACCTGCGGGCCCGCCTGCTGTCCGGTGGGCTCGACGTGCCCGAGGAGTCGATCTGGACCTCGGCCCTGGCCACGGCGCAGTTCCTCGACGACCAGCGCCCCCACGGCAGTGCGTTCGTCGTGGGCGAGTCCGGCCTGACGACGGCGCTGCACGAGGTCGGCTACACGATGACCGAGCGCAACCCCGACTACGTCGTGCTCGGCGAGACCCGCACCTACTCCTTCGAGGCCATCACCAAGGCCATCCGGCTCATCGAGGCCGGTGCGCGGTTCATCGCCACGAACCCCGACGTCAGCGGCCCGAGCCAACAGGGCACCCTGCCCGCGACCGGTTCGGTCGCCGCACTGATCAGCGCCGCCACCGGCCGCCAGCCCTACTACATCGGCAAACCCAACCCGTTGATGATGCGCAGCGCCCTCAACCGGATCGACGCTCACTCGGAGTCGACGGTGATGGTCGGCGACCGGATGGACACCGATGTCATCAGCGGCCTCGAGGCGGGCCTGCGGACGATCCTGGTCCTGACGGGCTCGACCCGCCCGGACCAGGTGGACCAGTTCCCCTACCAGCCGACCCGGGTCGTCGACTCGGTCGCCGACATCGTCCCGCTCGTGGCCGAGCTGCGTCCCCTCGACAGACCCGCCTGACCGCTAGTGCAGGCCGAGGTTGCGGTGCACCTCGAGGGTCGCCGTCGAACGGTTCATCGTGATGAAGTGCAGCCCCGGAGCGCCCTCGTCGAGCATGCGGGTCGCGAGCTCGGTGGCGATCTGGACGCCCACCTCGCGGGTGGCGGCGGGGTCGCCCGCGACGGCCTCCAGCCGTGACACGACGGCGTCCGGCAGCGGGGTGCCCATGAGCTGGGACATCCGGGCGACCTGCTTGAAGTTCGTCACCGGCATGAGGCCGGGCGTGATCGGCAGCTCCGGGCGACGGGCGCCGACGGCATCACGCAGGCGCAGGTAGCTCTCGGCGTCGAAGACCATCTGGGTGATCGCGAAGCTCGCGCCGGCATCGGCCTTGCGCACCATCACCTCGACGTCGTGCTCGAGGCTCGGCGAGGACGGGTGGACGTCGGGGAACGCCGCGACCCCGATCGTGAAGTCCCCCAACGTGCGCACGAGCTCCACCAGGTCGGTGGCGTGGTTGAGGCCCTCGGGGTGGGGCACCCACTCCCCGCCCGGGTCGCCCGGCGGGTCGCCGCGCAGGGCGAGGATGTTGCGCACGCCCGACGCGGCATACTGGCCGACGACCTGGCGCAGCGCCGCGATGGACGCGCCGACGCAGGTCAGGTGGGCCAGGGGGGTCAGGGTCGTCTCGCGGGCGATCCGTTCGGTGACCCGGACGGTGCGGTCCTGGCCGGAGCCACCGGCGCCATACGTCACCGACACGAAGTCGGGACGGGCGGACTCGAGCCGGCGGATGGCGTCCCACAGCAGGGCCTCGCTGGCGTCGTCCTTCGGCGGGAAGAACTCGAAGCTCACCGAGGGGCTGGCCGAGGAGAGCATGCCGGGGATCGACGCGGTGAGCTGTGCCGGTCGCGCGAGACGAGAGGGCTGCCCCAGTGCCATGGCGGTGAGACTAGTCCAGGGCCCACGCCGTAGGCTCAGAGCCAGCACACGGTGAGACAGCAGCGGTGGGACCGCCGGTGCTGACGAAACCATGACCGAGCAAGGCCCGGGAGGAGCGCATGGTGGTCAGCCCCCTCGATGCCGCGCAGCTGCGCGAGCGCGTGCAACGGTGCGTCGACGATGTCCTCGCCCACCAGTCCGGCGTCCTGGCCGAGGTCGGCCCCGACGCCCAGGAGCTGCTCGGTGCGGTGGCGCGCCTGCTGACCGGTGGCAAGCGACTGCGCGCCGCCTTCCTCTACTGGGGCTACCGCGGCGCCGGCCAGCCCGACTCCGACGCGCTGGTCCGCGTGGCGACCGCGATGGAGTTCTTCCAGGCGGCGGCCCTGATCCACGACGACGTCATGGACGACAGCGACACCCGGCGCGGCATGCCGGCCGCCCACCGCTCGCTCGCCGCGCGCCACGAGGAGCAGGCCTGGTCCGGTGACGCCGGGAGGTTCGGCGTGGCGGGGGCGATCCTCGCGGGCAACCTGTGCCTCAACTGGACCGAGGAGCTGTATGCCACCTCGGGCCTGGACGCGGAGCACCTCGCCCGCGGCCGCTCGGTGTTCGACCTGATGCGCACCCAGCTCATGGGTGGGCAGTTCCTCGACGTGGTGGAGTCGGTCCGGCCGTGGGACGGCGTCCCGACCGCGGAGCGCATCGAGCGGGCCGAGCGAGTCATCCGGTTCAAGAGCGCGAAGTACACCGTCGAGCACCCCCTGCTCATCGGGGCCAGCGCCGGCGGCGCAGCCAGCGACGACCTCACGGCGCTGTCGCGCTACGGCCTCGACCTCGGTCAGGCCTTCCAGCTGCGCGACGACCTGCTCGGGGTGTTCGGCGACCCCGTGGCCACCGGCAAGCCGGCCGGCGACGACCTGCGCGAGGGCAAGCGGACCGTCCTGGTCGCCCACGCCCTCGCCGGGGCGGGGCACGCCGGGCGCACCCTGGTCGAGTCACGCCTGGGCGACCCCGAGCTCGACACCGAGACGGTCGACGAGCTGCGCTCGGTCATCACCGCCAGCGGCGCCGTGGATGCGGTGGAGGCCGACATCGCCCGGCTCGCCGGCTCGGCGCGCATGGCGCTGAAGTCGACGCGCGCCCTGGACCCCGAGGCCGTCACGGTGCTCGACCAGCTCATCGACAGCGCCACCACCCGCGAACACTGACGGGTCACCCGGCCGGTTGCGCTAGAAGGCCTGCTCCATGGCGCGGCGGCGCACCTCGGTCTTGAACCCGGCTGCGAGGTTGTCCACGGGCGTCCCGGGGACCCGCAGGGTGGGGTCGGGGGTGAAGAGCCACTCGAGGATCTCCTGGTCGTCCATCCCGCCGTCCGCGAGCACGGTGAAGGTGCCGCGCAGGTAGGGGTAGACCTGCTCGAGGAGGAACTGCTCGGGGACGGCGACGACCCTGCGCTCGCCGATGCGGGCGCTGAGCAGCTCACGCTCCTCGATCAGGCGCCGTACCCCGGACAGCGGGATCCCCAGACGCTCGGCGATGTCGGGGACGGTCAGCCAGGCCCCGACGAGCTCTTCGAGGGACCGCTCGGGCGTCGTGGGGGCCGGCTCGGGCGTCGTGGGGGCCGGCTCGGACGTCGTGGGGGTCTGCTCGGGCGTGGCGGGGGTCTGGTCGGTCACGAGGACAGCCTGCCAGCCTGCGCAGGCATTGCAAATTACATTGATGTAAGTCGATATGACCGCGCTTGCGTGGTGTACCTTTCACTGTCGTCCCACCCGTCACACCGCACACTCGTGCACCTCCCCACACTGCAGTCACCGCCCCTGCGCGCGGTAGGCACCTCGAAAGGCTCCCGATGTCCCCAGTGATCGCTCCCGCGGCGCTCCCTTCGGCCTCGACCCTCGCCCCGACCGCGGTCGTCCAGAAGGCCAAGCCCGCCCCCCACGGCTGGATCGCCTACACGGTGCGCGGCGGCGACAACCTCGCCGCCATCGCCGACCGCACCGGCACCACCACCGGGGTCCTGGTCGCGCGCAACAAGCTCTCCGGCGGCGGAGGGCACCTGTCGATCGGCCAGCGCCTGTCGGTGCCGAAGTCGGCCGCCCAGGCCCGCGCCGACGCAGCCCGGGCCCGGGCTGCGGCCAAGGCCCGCGCCGCGGCGATCGCCCGCAGCACCTACGTCGTCCGCTCCGGTGACACCCTCGGCGGCATCGCCGCGCGCAAGGGGGTCTCGCTGGCTGCACTGCTCAAGGCCAACCGCCTGTCGACCCGCTCGGTGCTCCACATCGGCCAGAAGGTACGGATCCCCGGGGCCGGCGCCGCCAGTGCGAGCCGCCCCTCGAGCAGCAGCAGCACCACCTCGACGACGCGCTACACCGTCCGCAGCGGCGACACCCTGGGCGCCATCGCCACGCGCACCCGCACACCCCTGGCCACCCTCTACACGCTGAACCACCTGAGCGGTCGCAGCATCATCCACCCCGGCCAGAAGCTCAAGGTCCGCGGCACGAGCACGGTGACCAGCGCCTCCACGTCCGGCTACTCGGTCCGCAGCGGCGACACGCTGAGCGCCATCGCCGTGCGCCACGGCGTCTCGATGGCCGCACTGCTGAAGGCGAACCGGCTCGCCGACGCCAACCACCTGCGCATCGGCCAGAAGCTGCGCGTCCCGGCGAAGAAGGCCTCTTCGGCCAGCAGCGCCAACACGTTCGCAGGGCGCACCTACCCCAGCTCGATCGTGGACGCGGCGAACCGCAACCGCAACGCCCTCGCGGGTACCGCCGTCCCGAACCGCAGCGCCACGCGGGACCTGATCATCGCCACGGCCCGCCGCCACGGCGTCGACCCCCGGCTGGCCCTCGCGGTCGGCTGGCAGGAGTCCGGCTGGAACCAGCGCCAGGTCTCGGTCGCCAACGCCATCGGCGTCATGCAGGTCATCCCCTCCTCCGGGGAGTGGGCCTCGCAGATGAGCGGGCGCAAGCTCAACCTCCTGCGCACGCAGGACAACATCACCGCAGGGGTCGTCATCCTGCGCTCGCTGACCCGTTCGGCCAAGAACCTGGACCAGGCCATCGCCGGCTACTACCAGGGCCTCTACTCGGTCCAGCACCAGGGGATGTATGCCGACACGAAGGTCTACGTGCAGGCGATCAAGGCCCACCGCAGTCGCTTCTAGGAGGGTTCTTGACCACGGCCCCGGGCCCGCCTGCATGAGTTGGCCGGTTTGACCTCCTACACTTTGGGAGTGTCTTCAGGTGTCACCGAGTCCCTGCTCGGCCGTGTGTTCGACGGGCGCTACCGCGTCCTGTCGCACATCGCCGACGGCGGAATGGCGTCGGTCTACCTCGCGACGGACACCCGGCTGGACCGTGACGTGGCCCTGAAGGTGCTGCGTCGTGACCTGGCCCGGGACGAGGCGTTCGTCAGCCGGTTCCGGCGGGAGGCACGCTCGGCGGCCCGCCTCTCCCACCCCAACGTCGTGTCGGTCTTCGACCAGGGTGACGACGACGGCCACATGTTCCTGGCCATGGAGTACGTCCCCGGGCAGACCCTGCGCGAGGTGATGAAGGCCGAGGGCCCGCTCACCCCCCGGGCCGCCCTGGACCTCATGGCACCGGTCCTGCAGGCGCTCGGTGCCGCGCACCGTGCCGGGATCATCCACCGCGACGTCAAGCCCGAGAACATCATCCTGCGCGAGGACGACGGCACGGTGAAGGTCGCCGACTTCGGCCTGGCCCGCGCCGTGAGCAACCAGACCTCCTACTCCCAGACCGGGGTGCTCCTCGGCACGGTGGCCTACCTGTCCCCGGAGCAGGTCGAGCGAGGCATCGCCGACGCCCGCAGCGACGTGTATGCCGCCGGCCTGATCCTGTTCGAGATGCTCACCGGCACCAAGGCGTTCGTCGGCGACACCCCGATCCACATCGCCTACCAGCACGTGCACGGCTCGATCCCGGCCCCGTCCTCGCGGGTCCCCACCGTGCCGGCCGAGCTCGACGCCCTGGTGGCCCTGGCCACGTCGCGCGACCCCGACCAGCGACCTGCCGATGCCGGCGACTTCCTGGCCGAGGTCCGCAAGTCCCGCGCCATGCTCACCCCGACCGAGCTCGACCGCAGGCCCGAGGGGTCGTCCGCGTTGGGCGCCGGCACCAGCACGGTGGCGGTCGAGCGCACCAGCGCCCTGCCGGTCGACGACCTCGCAGCAACCCCGCCGGTCCCGCCCCGTCGGTCCGTTGGCCCTGCCGCAGGACCACACCCCCACGGTGCCGCCCGGGCCCGACCCCTACGTCGAGGACCGCGGCCGCGCCCTCGAGGGGCGCGTGGTCGGTGCTGGTGGCCGGGGACCGTGGGGGTGGGTCCTGGCCGCCCTGTCGGTCGCCGCGATCGCCGGCATCGCCGCGTGGTGGTTCCTCGCCGGTCCCGGTTCGCCCACGACGGTGCCACGGGTGACCGGCCAGCCGTACGCGCAGGCGCAGAGCGCCCTGCAGGCCGCGCACCTGTCCCCCGACCGGGTGGACGCCTTCGACGAGACCATCCCGCCCGGGGTGGTCATCTCCACCGACCCCGGAGCCGGCAGCGAGCTGCGTCGCAGCCAGGACGTCACCGTGACCGTGTCCAAGGGTCCGGAGCGGTATGCCGTGCCGCAGGTCGTGGGGGCCAGCGCCAACGAGGCCACCGCGCGGATCAAGGCCGAGAAGCTCACCCTCGGCGACACCAAACGGGCGTTCAGCGAGACGGTGGCCGACGGCCTGGTCATCAGCGTCAGCCCCAAGGAGGGCGCCTCGCTCAAGCGCGGCGCGAAGGTCGACCTCGTCGTGAGCAAGGGCCGCGAGCCCCTGGAGGTCACCGACTTCACCGGCAAGCCGGCCGACGACGCCGTCAAGGACCTCACCGGCAAGGGCCTCGAGGTCGACGCGACCCGACAGGAGAACGACGACACCGTCCCCAAGGGCAGCGTCATCTCCCAGAGCCCCTCGAGCGGCACCCTGTTCAAGGGCGACAAGGTCACGCTGGTCGTGTCCAAGGGCCCCGAGCTGGTCGAGGTCCCCGACGTGCAGGGCAAGCAGGAGGCGCAGGCGCGCAGGATCCTCGAGGACGCCGGTTTCCAGGTCAAGGTCGACCGGTTCATGGGTGGCATCTTCGGCACCGTCCGCAGCCAGAACCCCGCCGCCGGCAGCGAGCAGCCCAAGAACACCACCGTCACCCTCGTCGTCGTCTGAGCGTCCGACCGCAGTGCGAACCTTGCCAGCGAGCCGTGTGGCCACCCTGCTCCTGATCGCGGTCACGGCGGTCTGGGGCTCGACCTTCTTCCTCATCCGCGACCTCGTGGAGCACGTGCCGTCGGCCGACTTCCTGGCCGTGCGGTTCGCGATCGCCGCGGTGGTGATGGCCGTGGTGTTCCGCCGCCAGACCCTGGCCCTGACCCGCCGCCAGGTGCTCATCGGGGTCGGGCTCGGCATCCTCTACGGCCTGGCCCAGCTGCTGCAGACGGTCGGGCTCGAGCACACCGACGCCTCGGTGTCGGGCTTCGTCACGGGGACCTACGTCGTGCTCACCCCCGTGCTCGGCGCGGTGCTGCTGCGCGACCGCATACCGGGCTCGACCTGGCTGGCCGTCGCCCTGGCGACGGTCGGGCTCGGGGTGCTCTCCCTGCGCGGCATGTCGGTGGGTTTCGGGGAGTCGGTGACGTTGGCTGCGGCGGTGCTCTACGCGCTGCACATCATCGGCCTCGGCCGCTACTCCACCGCGGCGTCCGCGACCGGGCTGGCCACGGTGCAGGCGTTCGTCATCACGGCGGTGGCCTCGGTCGGGGCGGTCCCCGACGGCATCACCCTGCCCCAGGACGGCGGCCAGTGGACCTCGCTGCTCTACATGGCCCTCATCGCGGGCGCGGTCGCGCTCTGGGCGCAGACCTGGGCCCAGTCCCACCTGACGGCGACGCGGGCGGCGATCGTCATGACCATGGAGCCGGTGTTCGCGGCCTTCTTCGCCGTCCTGTTCGGCGGGGAGTCGCTCACCGCACGGATGCTGCTCGGTGGGGGGCTGGTGCTCACCGCGATGTACGTCGTGGAGATCCTCGGCCGGGGCTCCCCCGGTGCGACCGCCGAGCAGGACCGTCCGGCAGAGCTGCTGCACCACGAGGTCTGACCCTCGAGGTCTGACCCACGGACCGCACGAGGGGGATGCCAGGGGCGCGGCATCCCCCGCCCGTGGCATCCCTGACGCGGGGATCGGGCGGCGGATCAGGCGGCGGCCGGGCCCTGCTGCA
>CAVRMT010000005.1:0-230510 GCA_963722015.1 uncultured Actinomycetota bacterium
CGCCGCAGGATCCCGCCTCCCAGGTCGAACCCATCTCGGCCTCGATCAGCCGCGGGGCCTGAGCCCCCTCCAACTCGCGCCGGGCGCCGTCCGGCAGGAACCAGCCGCACGTCAACGACGCGCAACAACGAAAGAAGTACACATGCGTATCCTCCTCAAAGCACTGGCAGTGACCTCCGCGGTTGCTCTCGCCGTCTCCGGTTGTGGCCGGGCCGACGACACCGCCACCACGGGTGACGGCAGCGGCTCGGCCAAGGGCTTCGCCGCCGACGCCGTGATCGGCGTCGCCCTGCCCCAGAAGACCTCGGAGAACTGGGTCCTGGCCGAGAAGCTGTTCAACGACGGCCTCGCGGAGGCCGGTTTCAAGGGCGACGTCCAGTTCGCCAACGGTGGCGTCTCCGAGCAGCAGAACCAGATCCAGGCCATGGTCACCAAGGGCGCCAAGGTCATCGTCGTCGGCGCGATCGACGGCTCGCAGCTCGGCACCCAGCTCAAGGCCGCCCAGGCCTCCGGCGCCAAGGTCATCGCCTACGACCGCCTCGTCAAGAACACCGACGCCGTGGACTACTACGTCGCCTACGACAACCGCAAGGTCGGTCAGCTGCAGGGCCAGGCCCTGCTCGACGGCATGGCCGAGAAGAAGCCCAAGGGTCCCTACAACATCGAGCTCTTCGCCGGCTCACCCGACGACGCCAACGCCCAGGTCTTCTTCGACGGCGCGATGGACATCCTCAAGCCCAAGATCGACGACGGCACCCTCAAGGTGACCTCTGGCCAGACCGACTTCCAGCAGGTCGTCACCCAGGGCTGGAAGGCCGAGAACGCCCAGAAGCGGATGGACACCCTCCTCACCGGCAACTACACCAGCACCACGCTGGACGGCGTGCTGTCGCCCAACGACACCCTCGGCCGCGCGATCATCACCTCGGTGAAGGCCGCGGGCAAGCCGGTCCCGGTCGTCACGGGTCAGGACTCCGAGGTCGAGTCCGTCAAGTCGATCATGGCCGGTGAGCAGTACTCCACCATCAACAAGGACACCCGCAACCTGGTCAAGGACACCATCGACATGGTGATCGCCCTGCAGAAGGGCGAGAAGCCGGAGATCAACGACGAGAAGTCGTACGACAACGGCGTCAAGGTCGTCCCCGCCAACCTGCTCGACCCGGTCATCGTGACCAAGGAGAACGCCAAGGAGGCCTACGCCAATGACCCGACCCTGTCGGCCATCACCGGCTGACGATCGGGCCTGACCTCCACGCAGAGCGGCAGTTGCTCGGCCGACCCGGGACTTGTAGCACCCGGGCTTGGCGAACAACTGCCGCTTTGTCGTGTCGGGTGCCGCCGGTCGTGCCGGTGGTCGGCGTCGCCGGTGGGTCGGTGCCGCCGGTGGGTCAGCGGGCGACCAGCTCTGCGGCCTGACGCTGGGACCAGGCGCGGTCGGCGGCGTCGATGCTGGCGCGGCTCGACAGGTCGACGCCCGCGCGCCGGGCAGCCGCCTTGACCCGCGGCGAGCCGAGGTCGGGCGCGCGGAAGACCTCGGGCGCGATCACGGAGTCGGCAGCAGCGTGACGGCGCTGCTGCG
Organism: uncultured Actinomycetota bacterium; assembly: GCA_963722015.1. Lineage (GTDB taxonomy): Bacteria > Actinomycetota > Actinomycetes > Actinomycetales > Dermatophilaceae > Pedococcus. The sequence goes on from CAVRMT010000005.1 coordinate 1,583, forward strand.
CGGCCAGCCGCGGACTGCTCGCCTCGGCAGTGCGCAGCGTGGCCGCGGAGACCGTGACGGTGCTGCCCGTCAGCTGTGCGCCCACGAGGGGGGTGTACCCGTCCCGGTGGCCGGCCACGTTCGGGTGGTAGCTCTCGCTGACGGGGCTGGACAGGCCGTTGAGCCACTCGACGGAGTCGCAGACGGCGTGGCCGGTGAACCGGCTCGTCGGGTTGACGAAGGTGAACCCCTTTGCCGAGGCGGCGGACGCCGTCTTGCTGTTGAGCAGGTCGGCGGTCGCGTTGAGCCGCGACTCCTCCTGGGGGGAGAACCACGTGAAGGCGTTGCAGTCCTCGCCCATGAAGATGCGCGGATAGCCGACGACGACGACCTTGGCGTTGGGGGCCTTGGACTTGATCGAGGCGTACAGCGTGGAGAGCCGGCCGGGGATCGACCCGTTGATGATGGCCTGGGCCCCGTCGATGGCGCCGTTGCAGTCGCTGGCCCAACCCGGCTGCGCGCACTCGGTCAGGACGTCGGCGAACCCCGCGTCGTTGCCGCCGACCGAGATGCTGACCCGGGTGGTCGAGGTGCTCAGGGCGCTGAGCTGGGTGCTGGTCACGTTGGCGACGGTGGCGCCCGAGCAGGCTCGGAAGTTCAGGCTCAGACCCTTGCTCGCCGAGACCAGCGAGGGGTAGGCGTGGACCGACCGCTGGCAGGAGGTGCCGTCGTTGATGTAGGTGCGCGTCCCTGTGCCCGAGGAGTACGAGTCGCCGAGTGCGACATAGGTTCCCGCGGCGTGCGCGGGCGCTGCTGACAACGTGAGCGCGGCGCCGGCCACCAGGGCCGTGATCGCGCTGAACGTCCGGGTCATCGCCATTGACTACTCCCTGAGGTCCATGAGAACGGTGGTTCGCACAGTAGGGCGCGATGGTGCTTTCTCACGGTGCTCGGCGGAACCCTTGCCAACTTCTTACTGCGCACTGACCGGGGGCGGCGGGCCGGAGACGGGCACCGGCCTGCCAGACTCGCCGTGGTGTGGCGCGAACTGCTCCTGGGCCTCGCCGCGGGTCTGCTCGCGACGTGGGTCGCGCTGCTCGCGGCCCTGCTGGTCGTGCGCCCCAAGGGGGCGCTGCTCGCCGAGTCGCTGCGCCTGCTGCCCGACCTGCTGCGGCTGCTGCGCGATGTCGCCATCGACCGGACGCAGCCGCGCGGGGTGCGGGTGCGGCTCGCGCTGCTGCTGGCCTACCTGGCGCTGCCCTTCGACCTGGTGCCCGACTTCCTCCCGGTCGTGGGGTATGCCGACGACGTGGTCGTCGTGGTGTGGACGCTGCGCTCCGTGGCCCGGGTCGTCGGGGTGGCCGAGCTGCGTCGGCATTGGCGCGGGACCGAGCCCGGGTTCACGGCGCTGCGCCGGGTCGTCGGGGTCTGATGGGCGCTGACCTGCGCCGATGTGCTGCAGCGGTGGCGTTCGACGCCGAATTGCAATAGGAATGACAGGGCGGTTCTGCCGTCCGGGCACGACCCGACGCATCACCCATGACCGACATGACGAGGCAAAGGAGCACAGCCATGAGCGAGACGCCCATCAACCCCACGGAGTCCGAGGAGACCGGCGAGGGAGTCGCCGACGGTGGAGCCGACGCCGGCGGCCACGACGGCGGTGCCGATGGTGGCGCTGACGGCGGCGCGGGCGAGGGCCCGGCCGACGGCGGGGCGAACGCAGGCGGCCACGACGGCGGTGCCGATGGTGGCGCTGACGGCGGCGCGGGCGAGGGCCCGGCCGACGGCGGGGCGAACGCAGGCGGCCACGACGGTGGCGCCGACGGCGGGGCCAACTAGGCCGACCGCGGTCCACGACCGACGCTGTTGACGACCGCAAGGACCCGATGACCGCAACGACCAGCAGCAGGGCACCCGCTCAGGCCGGTGGGTGCCCTGCGTTGCGACGCCTCGTGGCGCTCGACGCCGGCACCTTCGCCGCGGCGCACTGGGACCAGCAGCCGCTGCTCACCCGCGCTCGCGACCTGCCGCTGCCGTTCGACGACCTCTTCTCGCAGGCGGCGGTCGACGAGCTCATCGCGACCCGCGGTCTGCGAACGCCGTTCCTGCGGATGGCCAAGGAGGGTGCGACGCTGCCCGACCGGGCCTACACCGCCGGCGGTGGCACCGGGGCAGCGATCGCCGACCAGGCCAGCGACGACCTCGTGCTGCAGCACTTCGCGGACGGCGCGACCCTCGTGCTCCAGGGACTGCACCGCACCTGGGCGCCGGTCGTCGAGTTCGCCCAGCAGCTCGCTGCCGACCTCGGTCACCCGACCCAGGTCAACGCCTACGTGACGCCTCCCCAGAACACCGGGTTCAGCGACCACTACGACGTGCACGACGTCTTCGTCCTGCAGATCGCGGGGACCAAGCACTGGCGCATCCGCCGTCCGGTGCACGAGCGTCCCCTGCGCCACCAGCCCTGGACCGGTCGGCGCGCCGACGTGGAGCGGGCGGCTCGGGACGCCCCCATGATCGAGACGACGCTCGAGCCCGGCGACTGCCTCTACCTCCCGCGCGGCTACCTCCACTCGGCGACCGCGCAGGGCGGCGTCAGCACCCACCTCACCATCGGCGTGCACTCCTGGACGCGCCACCACCTGGCTGAGGAGATGCTCAAGGTCGCGCTCGCCCGCGCTGCCCGGGACCCGGCCGTGCGCGCCGCGCTCCCCGTGGGGGCGACCCTGACCGACCGGGACGAACGCGGGGCCGACGTCGAGGTCGTCCGCGACGCCCTGGTGCGAGCCCTGTCCGAGGTGGACGCGGCCGACCTGTCCACGGCCCTGGCGGCCGGCGCCCGCGGTGGTCAACGGGCGGCCCCCCTGTCCCCGCTCGCCCAGCACGCCCTGGCCCAGGACCTGCGTGACGAGACGCCGCTGCGCCTGCGCCTCCACCTTGCAGCAGACCTCTCCTCCCACGACGGGTACGGCGTGCTGTCCAGCCGCGCCGGCACGCTCCGGGTCGAGGGCGCCGACCTGTCCGCGACCAGGTCGTTCCTCGATCAGGGAGCTGCGACCGCTGGCGAGCTCGGCGTCGACCTCGCCCGCCGGCTGGTCCTGGCCGGCGTCGCAGTCGCCTCGTGACCACCCTTCGCTGCGCCACCGAAGCGCGCGCCAGGGCTGACTCGCTGGTCGGGTCCGCGGCGCCCGCGCGCCGGTGGCTGCTGGTCGAGCACGATGGTCCGTGGCTGCCCGTCGCGCTGGACAGCCCGGGTTTCGAGGGGGGCGTCGGCGCAGCGCTCCACGCCGCGGCCGTGGCGGTCAAGGGGCGCGCCCTGCTGATCCGTCGCCCGGGACGTCGCCCGCACCGGGCGGTACGGGCCTGGGCGGTCGTCGACCAGACCGGCACCCAGCAGTGGGGCAGCTGGCGGCACGCGCAGGACCTGCTCGTGGCGGCCGACGTGATGCGCTCCGGGCCCCAGCCGCCGGCGACCTCCCGTCCAGGGTCCACCCCACCGCTGGTCCTGGTCTGTGCGCACGGCCGACACGACGCCTGCTGTGCGATCCGTGGTCGGCCCGTGGTGGCGGCGCTCTCCGCCCGCTGGGCGGACCGGACGTGGGAGTGCTCGCACATCGGCGGTGACCGCTTCGCCCCCAACGTCCTGCTGCTGCCCGACGGCGCCTACTACGGCAACCTGGACGACCGCTCGGCCGTGGACGTGGTCGAGGCCCACCTGCGCGGCACCGTGACTCCACGCTACTTCCGCGGGGTGTCGACCCGGCCGGCGCCGGTACAGGCTGCCCTCGGTGCGGTGCTGGCGACCTACGGTCCCGCCGGGTTGGGGGACGTGCGTGACGCGCTCTGCGAGGGCACCGGCAGCGACTCCTTCCGGGTCACCGTGCTCGGTACGGGGCGGTTGCCGGTGCTGGTCCAGGCCGACGTGCGGCGACGGGTCGGCCCGCCGGCGCAGCTGACCTGTCGCGCAGGATCGCCCTCGTCCGCCTACGACTACTCGGTCGAGGTGCTGCGGATCCCCGGCATCCACGACGCGCCGTAGACCGAACCGAAGACCGAACCGAAGCACCGGGCCGTGGGCCGAACCGGAAGCCGCCACCGGATCAGACGCGCTGACCCACGCGGACCCGGTTGCCGTCGGGATCCACGACCTCGGTGTCCCGGGCCCACGGGTTGTCCTCGACGGTCGTCGCGAACTCCCGCGCGACGGCGTCGACGTCCTCGACCCACAGGTAGACCAGCCCACCGGGGCCGGCGTCGCCGAGGTGCTCGGACAAGAACACGTGGGCGGGTCCGCGGCGGATCGTCATGAAGACGGGCAGGCCTGCGGCGAACCGGTGGGAGTGGACGTGCTCGAACCCGAGGCGCTGCCACCATCGCAGCGCGACGGCCGCGTCCGCCACCCGCAGGATCGGGACGACACCCTCGGTGTCCGCCATGCCGGTCATCCCAGGTCACTCCTCGCTGCCTCGTGTCGGACGTCCGGGTACGGTTCACCGGTTCAGGTTCACCGGTCCAGGCTGACCGGTGCAGGCTCACCGCGCAGGGGCAGCGACACGCTCGGTCGTCGGCTCCAGGTCCGCAGAACACGTCCGTGGCGTCGCGGGGTCCGCGTCGGCGTCGGCGGTGCCGGGGCCTTCGGGGAGCGCCGACTGGATCCGCGCGCCGTTGATCAGGGTGACGTCGTCGTAGGCCGGTCGCCCTTCGATGACGTTGCGGTACTGGTACCGGCTCAAGGAGGTGATCCGGCAGTCCTCGCCGAAGACCGCGATGTCGAACGAGGACGGCTGCCCGGTCAGCTCCTCACCCTCGGCCCCCTGCAGGAAGTGGCTGAACGGGCCGCCGCCGGTGAACGTGCCGACCCCGATGGTGTTCTCGCGCAGACGGTCCGAGTGCAGGTGGCCGTGGATCTTGATGCCCGCCTCCTGCTCGACCGCGTTGACGGCTCCCGGCTCGTGCGACACGAGGATGTCGGGCGGAGCCAGGTCGGCCATCGCCGCGGTGAAGCGGGCGGCCGGCGCCTTCTGCTTCGCGGCGTTGTTCTTGTTGTCGTCGCCGAACCACCGGGGGTCGTTGAACCCCGCGATGCGGATCCCGCCCACGCTCTGCACCGTGTAGCTGTCGTCGTCGGGCTGGAGCAGCACGACGTTGGGGATCTTGGCCAGGGCCCGCAGCAGCTCGGTGTCCGTGGCGGCCCGGGCGTCGTGGTTGCCCTTGACGAACAGGTAGGGGACGTCCAGCGACGCGATGCCGGCCAGCACCCCGGACGCCTCGGCCTCGGTGAGGGTGCCGAAGTTGACGAGGTCGCCGGCGTCGATGACGGCGTCCACCTGTTCCTGTTCGACGATCGTCTTCATCAGCGGGTACTGGTTCCCCCCGTGGATGTCGGACACCAGCAGCAGCCGAGCCGCCACGGGGTCGTCCAGCGACTGCGGGGAGTACTTGTCCTGCAGCGCCGCCGACAGGGCCAGGAGGTTCTTCAGGTACGGGGTCGTCTGCGCGGCCCGGGTCTCGACCCCCGCCAGCAGGTCCGCGTTGCGCTGCACGGCACCGAGGATGCCGGTGGTGGTGAAGCGGTCGAGCCGCTCGGGCCGGTAGCCCAACCCGATGCTGGCGAAGGTCGCCCCGCAGGCGAGCAGCCAGCACAGCGCGGCGATCCCGAGCCGGCCCGCCTTCGGACGCCGGTGGATCCACTCGGCATACGCGCCCACGGCCAGGAGGGTGACGAACAGCGCACCGGCCATGAAGCGCCACGCCAGCCCGATCGCGGCGTCCCGCGCCGCGCCCTCCAGCTCCAGCGGACCGGGCTGCAGCGAGCTGACCGAGATGTTGGGCCGCGCCAGCAGGTCGGTGATGCGCTGCTTGACCTGCACGTCCGCGATGACCCCGGGCGCGGGGACGGGGCCGGCGAACTCGAGCTGGATGTCGCCGAAGAGGGTGGGGCTCTGGATCGTGCCGAGGGTGGCCGGGTCGGCCGACAGCCGCAGCCTGGCCTCGTAGTTGAGGGTGTCGACCGAGGTCGGGAAGAGCGTGGTCGCGGCGATGCCGCCGTAGAGGGCCGCCAGCACCAGGGCCAGGGCTGCACCGGCCTTGACCAGCAGGAGGAGGGGGGCGCGGCTGCGGCTGGACGGCGCAGGGGGCGGGCTCACGTGCCCACCGTATCCGGCGCGCAGCCATCCGGGGGTGATCCCTAGGCTGCTGGGTATGCCGCGAACCCTGGGGACGTTGGACGGGCGAGACTTCGCCGCCGTGCTGTTCGACATGGACGGGACCCTCATCGACTCGATCCCCGCCGTCGTCCGGAGCTGGTTGCGGTGGGCCGACGAGGAGGGGGTCGACCCGGCCCGGCTGGTGGGTTTCCACGGGGTGCCGGCCCGCGGGATCGCCGTGAAGCTGCTGCCCGCCGACCGGGTCGATGCTGCGGTGGACCGCATCGAGGCGATCGAGACCGCGGACACCGAGGGCATCACCGTGCTGCCGGGCACGCTGCTCGCGCTGGCGACGCTCACCGGGAGCGGGCGCGACGGCGGCGACCTGTGCGCCATCGCGACCTCGTGCACCCAGCCGCTGGCCACCGCCCGCATCGAGGCGACCGGCCTGCCCGCTCCCCGCGTCGTCGTGACGGCCAGCGACGTACGACAGGGCAAGCCGCACCCCGACCCGTTCCTGTTGGCAGCGCAGCGGCTGGGCGTCGACCCCCGTGAGTGCCTCGTCGTCGAGGACGCGCCGGGTGGGCTCGAGGCGGCGCGGGGCGCCGGGTGCGCCACCCTGGCCGTCACGACGACGACCGTGCCGGCCGACCTGCTGGCCGACGCGGTGGTCGGGACCCTCGCCGAGGTGGAGTTCAGCGTGGTCGCCGGTCGGGTTCGCGTGACGGGCCTGGACACCGGCGCGTAGTTTGGCCGGCATGGACGCTGACGTCATCGTGGTCGGCGCCGGGCTGGCCGGGCTCGTCGCCACGGCCGAGCTCGCCGACGCCGGTCGGCGGGTGCTCGTGGTCGACCAGGAGAGCCCGGTCAACATCGGGGCGCAGGCGTTCTGGTCGTTCGGTGGGCTGTTCCTCGTCGACAGCCCCGAGCAGCGCCGGATGGGGATCAAGGACTCGACCGAGCTCGCCCTCGCCGACTGGATGGGGTCCGCCGGTTTCGACCGGCTCGAGGACCAGGACCGTTGGCCGGTCCGCTGGGCGCAGGCGTACGTCGACTTCGCGGCCGGCGAGAAGCGGGCGTGGCTGCACGAGCAGGGGATGCGCTGGTTCCCGGTCGTCGGGTGGGCCGAGCGTGGCGACGGCACCGCAACCGGCCACGGCAACTCCGTCCCCCGGTTCCACGTCACGTGGGGGACCGGTCCCGGCGTCGTCGAACCGTTCCTGCGTCGGGTGCGCGACCACGTCGCCGCGGGCCGCGTCGAGCTGCGGCACCGGCACCGCGTCGACGAGCTGCTCACCGACCACGGCACCGTCACCGGGGTCCGGGGGGCGCGGCTCGCCCAGGACGGCGCCGAGCGAGGGCGGCCCACCTCCCGCGACGTGGTGGGTGAGTTCAGCCTCGAGGCGCAGGCGGTCGTGGTCACCAGCGGCGGCATCGGTGCCAGCCACGACCTGGTCCGGGCGAACTGGCCCGATCGCCTCGGCGAACCGCCGGCCCACATGCTCACCGGTGTCCCCGCATACGTCGACGGGCGGATGCTGGCCATCACCGAAGCCGCGGGTGGACGCCTGGTCAACCGCGACCGCATGTGGCACTACGTCGAGGGCATCGAGAACCACGACCCGATCTGGCCCTCGCACGCCATCCGCATCCTGCCCGGGCCGAGCTCACTGTGGTTCGACGGCAACGGCGACCGGCTGCCCCCGCCGCTGTTCCCCGGCTTCGACACCCTGGGGACCCTGGCGCACCTGCGCCGGACCGGCCACGACCACAGCTGGTTCATCCTCACCGCGAAGATCATCGGCAAGGAGTTCGCCCTGTCGGGCTCGGAGCAGAACCCCGACCTCACTGGTAGGTCGGTCCGGGCGGTCCTGGGTCGGGCCCGCGCCGACATGCCCGCCCCGGTCCGCGCGTTCCTCGAGCGCGGTGCCGACTTCGTTCGCGCCGACACCCTCGGCGAGCTCGTCGCCGCGATGAACGCGCTGACGCCGCATGCTCCGCTCGACCCGGACCACATCGAGCGCCAGGTCGTCGCGCGCGACCGCCAGGTCGACAACGACTTCGGCAAGGACGCGCAGCTCACCGCCGTCCGCGGTGCGCGCAGCTACCGCGGCGACAAGCTGATCCGCACCGCGACCCCTCACAAGATCCTCGACCCCGAGGCAGGTCCGCTCATCGCGGTGCGCCTCAACATCCTCACCCGCAAGACCCTCGGCGGCCTCGAGACGGACCTGTCCGCGCGGGTGCTGTCGGCTTCGGGCGAGCCGGTCCCCGGCCTGTATGCCGCCGGCGAGGTGGCCGGGTTCGGCGGCGGCGGGATGCACGGCTACCGCGCGCTCGAGGGCACCTTCCTCGGGGGCTGCCTGTTCTCGGGTCGGGTCGCCGGCCGCGCTGCGGCCGCCGCCGTCGGCTGAGCCCGCCCGGCCCGCGCCGCAGGCTGGGCCCGGCTCCCCGCTGCCGGTCCAGCCCGGCCCCCGCTCGGGGATGGGTCACGCGAGCCCGGCGCGCCGACCTCGACGCCGTGAGGCAGACTCCGCAGCATGAGCGACGACAGGGCCGCAGCGGCACGGCGGCCAGGCCGGCTGCTCGACGACCGCGACTTCCGTCGCTACTGGCTGGCGCGCATCATCTCGCTCAGCGGTTCGCTCATCACCGTCGTCGTCATGCCGGTCCTGGTCTACCGCCTCACGGGTTCGGCCGCCCTCACCGCCCTCACCGCGACCCTGGACGCGCTGCCCTACCTGCTGATCGGGTTGTTCGCCGGTGCCCTCAGCGACCGGTGGAACCGCCAGCGCGTCATGGTCGCGGCCGACCTCGCCAACGTCGTCGTCATCGGGTCGGTGCCGGTCGCGCACTTCTTCGACCTCCTGACCGTGCCGCACGTCCTGGTCGCCGGGTTCGTCGCGCAGTGCCTGTTCACGTTCTTCGACGGCGCGAACTTCGGTGCCCTCCCCGTCCTGGTCGGCCGGGAGCGGGTCGGTGACGCGAACGCCGCGATCTGGGGGATCGGCGGGGTCCTGGACCTCGTCGTGCCTGCCGGGGTCGGGGTCGCGCTGGCCGTGGTGCACCCCTCGACCCTGCTCGTCGTCGACGCCCTGACCTTCCTCGTCTCGGCGCTGCTGGTGCGCTCGATCCGCCGGGCGCTGTCGTCGGCCCGCCTCAACCTGCAGCCGCTGCGTCCCGCGGTGGTGCTCAGCGACGTGCGCGAGGGGGTGCGGTTCCTGTGGGGCCACGACGGGGTGCGCTCCAACACCATCATCGGTGCGCTGCAGTCCACGGCCGGTGGCGGGTTCGTCGCCCTGTTCGTGCCGTGGGCCGACCGGGTCCTGGGCGTCGGCACCTCGGGGTGGCGCTTCGGCCTGCTCTTCGCCGTATGGGGTGTGGGCGGAGTGCTCGCCTCGGCCCTCGTGCCGCCGCTGCTGCGCAGCTACCCCGTGGCCAGGGTGACGCTCAGCGCCATACCGGTCTCCGCGGTGGCGGGCATCGCCACGGCTGTCGTGGGCGACTGGCTGCTGGCCTGCATCGGGATGGTCATCTGGGGCATCGCCTACCAGCTGGTGCTCATCACCTCGATGACCTACCGCATGCAGGTGACACCCGAGCACCTCCTCGGACGGGTCAACACCGCAGGGCGCATGCTCTCCTGGGGGCTCGGCTGGACCGTGGGCTCGATCGCGGGCGGAGCGCTGGCGGCCGCTACGGCGGTGCAGCCGGCGATGGTGACCCTGGTGTCGGTCGGGGTGGTGGCAGCGCTCTTCGCGTGGTTCTCGCCGCTGCGCCAGATCGCGGCGGGTACGCACCCGGTTCACGGCACGCCCACCTGAGCCGGGACGCGCTCGACCTCGCCCCGCGAGCCGCGGGTGTCGGTGCGGGTCGGCGCGCGGAGTCGGGGCTACAGGTACTGGCCGGTCGGGCCACCGTCACCGGGTCGGCCCGGACCCTGCGGCTCGGGGTGGCCCTGCGTGCCCGGCGGCAGGGCCCGCCGCATCTGGGCGAGCTGCTGCTGGGCCGCCATCTGCTGGGCGAACAGCGCGGTCTGGATGCCGTGGAACAGGCCCTCGAGCCACCCCACGAGCTGGGCCTGGGCGATCCGCAGCTCGGCGTCGGTGGGCGCATGACCCTCCTCGAACGGCAGGGCGATCCGCTCGAGCTCCTCGATCAGCTCGGGTGCCAGGCCGTCCTCGAGCTCCTTGATCGAGCGCCGGTGGATCTCGGCGAGGCGGGCGCGGCCGGCCTCGTCGAGCGGGGCGCCCCGCACCTCCTCGAGGAGCTGCTTGATCATCGAGCCGATGCGCATCACCTTGGCAGGTTGCTCGACCAGGTCGGCCGGGTTGGTGGGTCCGTCCTCGTCGCCCTCGTGCGGGTGCACGCCCATCCCGTCCTGGGTCACGACGACGACGCGCTGCTGCTCGCCGGCCTCGGCGGAGGCGTCGTCAGGGGTGCTCGGCGTCAGTGGGCTGCTCATGCCTGCCATCCTGCCCCAGCGCCGCGACCGGCACAGCGGGGGGCGACGACGACCGGCCTCAGTCGGCCCGGCGGCTCATCGTCGGGGCCTTGCGGATGGCGGCGGCGGACAGCAGGCCGGCCAGCAGCGGCACCCCCAGGACGACGAGCAGCAGCGGCGTCCACGGGATCTCCAGGTAGGGGCCGATCGCCGTCTCGACCCCGGTGACCGGGTCGTAGCTGTCGTTGCGCGTCAGCGGGTAGGAGATGGCGATGCCGGGCACCAGCCCCACGGCGATCCCGAGGACCGCGCCGACGAACCCGACCACCATCGCCTGGGAGGCCGCGAACCCCCGCCGGGTGCCACGGGTGGCCCCGACCGCGGCCAGGGTCCCGAGGTCGGCCTGCTGCTCGGCCATGGACAGGGCGGTCGAGATCAGCGTGACGACGAGGATGAGCAGGGCTGCGACGCCCATCATGATCCGCATCGCCGTCTGGTCGTAGCGCTGGAAGCCGCGCTCGACATAGACGCCGCCCTCGCTGCCCACCAGCTCGTCGAGGCGCTTCTCGGTGTCCGCGCTGATGGACCCGGACGGGTCGCGCAGCAGCACCTGGTCCTGCTGCATCGGCCAGCCGAGTCGCTGGGCGGTGGTCTGCGCGACCAGGGCGCCGGCCTGGCCGGGGATGCTGCCGTCGCGCATCCGGTCCACCGGCACGGCGATCACGGGCATCGACTCGGACGACGTCTGCACGACGTCCTTGGCCACGTAGTTGGCCTCGTCCATGACGAACGTCCCGGAGACGACCTGCAGCGACGGCTCCCGGGCCAGGGCCTCCAGGGCGACCGCGATGCCGCCGTCGGCGACGACCTTGGTCTGGGCCTCGTCGAGCCGCAGCAGGCGGGCGATCTCCGCCACCGGGAGGACGCCGATCTGACCACGGTCGTAGGCGGTCGTCCCCATCTTCTGGCAAGGGGACTCAGCGTTGCTCGGCAACGTCTGGATGGCGGTGCAGCCCGAGGGCAGGACCGACACGAACGGAACGGGTCGGGCCCCGCCGGCGCCCGTCGGACCGGTCATCGGGTCCTGCGGAGGTCGCACGGCGAAGTACGGCGTCTGCTCCAGCTCCGGTGCCTGGCGCAGCGCCGCGGCCGTCGACAACCGGGCCTCGGCGTCACCCGTCCAGACCAGGCCCTCCCCGGGCAGGGCCTGCGCCTGGTAGGTCGCCATCTGCTGCGCGGTGTCGCTGGCCAGCCCGATGCTGAAGGCGGTCAGGGCGGTGACCCCGGCGAGGATGGCGGCAACCGTGGGGGTCGACCGGGTGCGGTGGCGAGCAGCGTCCCGGGTCGCCATGCGCGGCGCCACGGGCAGGCGCGAGGCGAGCCTGCCGAACAGGACGAGCAGGGCCGGCACGAGCAGGAGGGTCCCGAGCACGAGCGCGATCGCCCCCAGCGCCACCTGCACCTCGTTGCCCCCGGAGATCGCCGTCGACAGCACCACGAACCCACCGGCCACGGCCACCACCAGGCCGACGACCGGCACCACCTTGTTCAGGGGCGGGGAGACGCTCTGGCCGCGCATCACGCCGATGATGTCGAGCCTGCCGAGCCGCAACGACGGCAGCAGGGCTGCGACGACGGCGCTGAGCACCGCACACGGCAGCAGGATGGCGAAGGCCGTCCACGGGATGTCGACCGGCACGGACGCGAACCTCGTCGACGGGTGGGTGTGCACCCACCACCAGAGGCCCACGCGGACGGCGGCCACGCCGAGGGCCACCCCGCCCACCGCGGAGATCACCCCGAGGAGCACGGCCTGGGCGAGCACCGTACGGCGCAGCTGGCGCACCTCGGCACCGTTGGTCGCGGCGACGGCCAGCGTGCGACGCTGCCGGGAGGCGCTGACCGCGAAGGCAGGCCCGACGAGCAGCGTCGTGATGAGGAAGAGCATGACGCCGCCGATCACGGCGATCATGCGACCGGTGTCCTGGGTGAAGTCGCCCTGCGGGCGCAGCTCGGCGGGGATCTGGCTGTCGGGTGGGGGGTCCTGCAGGACCGCACGGCTGTATACGGTCAGCCCGTGGGTGTTGAGCGTCTGGACCTCGGCCCAGGTCACGGGGTCGTCGCCCAGGACGACCCAGCCGAACTGGCCGTTTCCGTTGAAGCTCTGGCCGGCCCCTTCAGGCAGTGCCGGCACGACGAAGTCCGGGCGGCCCCCCCACTCGGAGAGCGCCTCGGCGGTGCCGACGACGGTGACGGTGAGCTCGGTGCCGTCGGTGGACAGCACCGTCGTGCCCGAGGTGGGCAGGCCGTGCGCCACTCCGGCGGGGGTCACGACGATCTGGGTGGCGTCGGTGCCCCACGCGCCACTGGTCAGGCGCGCCTTGGCGCCGAGGTCCACCGAGCGCGGGTCGACGACCAAACCGGAGACGCGGATGCGGCGATCACCCTTGACCAGCCGGACCTCGGTCTCGGCGACGGGGACCGCCCGGCCACCGACGAGGCGACCGATTGCCTCGGCATTCGCGGCGAGGGAGGCGTCGGCGGCGTATCCGGGGATGGCGACCGCCGGGTTGTCCGAACCCCAGGACATCCCGCCCTGGTTGGGGTCGGGGGTCTGCAGCACCCTGCCCTCGACCGGGCCCTGGACCAGGGCCTGGCCCGGGCCCATCCGAGCGGTCACCAGGTCGGCGGCGTCGGTCTGCTCGGTGGCGCCGACGGTGGCGGCTGCGGCGAGCAGGCCCACCGGGACGGCGACCATGAGGAACACGAGGATCGAGCGTCCTCGGTGGCGACGCAGGTCGCGGCGGGCCATGCGCAGGGCGACCCGCCAGGAAGCGCGCCAGCGGGCGAGCCGGGAGCCGGACGGCTCCGAGTCGGGCCGTTGCGACGAGGTGGTCCCCGAGCGAGGTTCGGTCAGCGTGGTCATGGTGGCCTCAGACCGCCGGGTCGAGCAGGGCCTCGGCGGTCTGCGCCGAACCGGTGCTGTCGACGACGACGCCGTCGCGCAGGAAGACGACCCGGTCGGCCCAGGCGGCGTGGCGGGCCTCGTGGGTCACGAGCAGCCCCGCAGCGCCTGCGTCGCAGCGCTCGCGCAGGACGCGGAGCACGCCTTCCCCGGTGTGGGAGTCCAGGGCGCCGGTCGGCTCGTCGGCGAGCACGAGCCGCCGGTCGCCGACCAGCGCGCGGGAGATCGCGACCCGTTGCTGCTGGCCGCCGGACATCTTGTCGGGGTAGCGGTCCGCCAGCTCGGCAACGCCCACGAGCTCGAGCGCGTACGTCGCGAGCCGCCGTGCCTTGCCCACCCGCAGGCCGTCCAGCTCCAGGGGCAGTGCGACGTTCTCGACCGCGGTCAGGGACGGGATGAGGTTGAAGTCCTGGAACACGAACCCGACCCGGCGCCGTCGCAGCCTGGCCAGCGCGTCCGCCTTGAGGGTGCCGATGTCCTCGCCCTCGATGAGCACCTGTCCGCTCGTGGCGGCGTCGAGACCGCCCGCGAGGTTGAGCAGGGTGGACTTGCCGGAGCCGCTGGGGCCCATCACGGCGACGAGCTCGCCGGCGTGGACGTCGAGGCTGACCCCGGCGAGCGCGCGGACGGCGGTCGAACCGGTGCCGTGGACGCGCGTGACGTCGGCCAGGCGCAGGATCGGGCCGACGCCGGTGCGCGCCTGCGCTCCCGCGGTGCCCGCTGTCTCGGTGCCCGCCGTCTCGGTGCTCGCCTCAGTGTTCGCCTCGGTGTTCTTGGCGTTCCGCTTGGTGTTCATGGTGCCCCCCTGAGCGTGGTGGAGATGCTGTCGGTTCGCGCCGACGGGGCACCGGCGGCGCCGGTCCCCTCGCCGTCGGCCGCGGGTATGGCGGGTGCCCGTCGGCGCGGCCGGCTCGCCTCGCGGATGAGCCGCGCCTCGACGTGGTCGAGCCAGCGGACCTCGGCCTCCCCGGAGTAGATGAGGTTCTCCAGGACCAGGAGCCACGCGAGGTCGACGCTTCCGTCGTCCTGGTCGGACTCCAGGTGGGTGGTGGCACGCTGCTTGAGGCGGGTGAGGTCCTGCAGGTGGCGCAGGGTAGCGGTGCGCTGGGTCTGCACGACCCGGTCGACGTCGACCCCCTGCACCGTCACGGCGAGGGCGAGCTTGATGACCAGCTCGTCGCGGGGGGTGGTCTGCCGGTCGACCGGCGAGATCCACCACCGGGCGACCTCGGCCCGACCGGTCGGGGTCAGCCGGTAGCTGATCCGTCCGTCGTCGTCGGCGCCGGCCGCCTCGACCAGCCCGTCGCGTTCGAGGCGGGCCAGGGTCGTGTACACCTGGCCCACGTTGAGCGGCCAGGTCCCCCCGGTCCTGGCCTCGAACTCCGAGCGGAGCTGGGCGCCGTACATGGGTTGCTGTGCGAGCAGGGCCAACAGCCCCTGGCGGACCGACACCGGCGTCCTGCCTTCCCTGTCCAGGGTCCCCCCGGGCCACCCCCGGATCGTCCCCGCAATACCCAGTATTGTCGCTGGTGGGAGAAGGTATACCGAGTATCAGACCCGGCGTCAAGGGTCAGGGGTGGATGACTCCGGCCGTGGCACCGGAGACGGCTGCGCCGGGCTGGCCGTCCGGGATCGTCCGCTCGACGGGGGCCACCGCGGGAAGGGCCGCGGCGCTCTCCGGGTGCTTCGTCGCGCTGCCTGCCGGCCGGCGCAGCAGGCGCTGGCCGGCCAGCGACACCAGCAGGGCACCAGCAGCAGCGGACACCGTGACCGCGAAGGCAGCCGTGTGGCCGTGGTCGTCGGCGAGGCGTCCGGCCAGGGCAGAGCCGACGGCGTACCCGAGACCCGTCGCCGCGGCGAGCAGCGTCATCGCGGTGCCGACCTTGGCGGCCGGCGCGCTGCGTTCGCCCATCGTGAAGTTGCTGATCATGTAGGGCGCCACCACGAACCCGAGGACCAGGACGACCAGGACCAGGGCGAGCAGCGAGTCCACGGCGAGCAGGGGCAGCGACAGGACGAACAGTCCACCGGAGGCCACCAGCATCCGCAGGGGGAAGCCGAACCGCGCCGGCACCCCGGCGATCGCGAGCCCCGCGGCGACGCTGCCGACGCCGAGCACCGCGTGCACGAGGCCGGCGAGCCCGGCCTGCCCGACCGAGGTCGCGAGCACGCTGGTGCCGGTCTGCACCGAGCCGAAGAAGGCCCCGATCAACCCCTGGGCGAGCATGAGCACAGCGAGGGTGAGGGACAGGACCCGCACCCGCGCCTGACCGGTGCGACGCGGGGCGTGGGCGAGCTGGGCGGTGGGGTGCAGGGCGAAGGCGCACCCGAACACCATGAGCAGGACCGCCGCGACGACCAGGCCGGCGCCGGGGTCGGCGACGAGCAGCAGCAGGCCGAGCAGCGCCGGCCCGAGGACGAAGGTGGCCTCGTCGGCGGCTCCTTCGTAGGAGAAGGCCGCCTCGACCAGGCGTGGCTGACGAGCGCCGCTGTGACGGGTGATCGGTCGCCAGCGCACCCGCGCGAGCGGACCGATCTGCGGCAGGAAGGCGCCGCTGAGCCCCGCCGTCGCGGCCAGGACGGACCCGGAGGCGTCGCGGTGGGCCAGGACGACCAGCGCCAGCAGGCCCAGGCCACCTGCGACGGACTGGACGAGCACGACGGGACGTTGGCCGACCCGGTCGGAGAGCACGGCGGCCACCGGGGAGCAGACGGCGTTGGCGACAGCCAGCGCGCCGGCGGCGAGGCCGCCCGCGGCATACGAGCCGGTCGTGCCGGACACGAGCAGCAGGGCGCCGATCTGGCTCATGGCCAGGGGTAGTCGCCCGACGAAGGCGACGACGACGTAGAGGGGTCCGGCGAGGTGCAGGAGCTGGCGGTAGGAGGCGATCGGTGACACGGGGTTCTCGTCCTGGCAGGTGCCGGGGCGCGGCACAGCGGCGTGCGCCGAACCCACCTCCGAGACGCACAGGAACCCTGAGCATTCCGGGCGAGGACCTGGGCCGGGGCCGAGGTCCGGCGCACCGGACGCGGCCAGTCTACCGGCGGCGAAGGCCCGCCCCCACCCCCGCGAGCCCACCGCTCCGGAACCGGGGCGCGGGCGGCGCCACGGTGGTCAGGGGGTGAGCAGGATCTTGCCGATGTGGCTGCTCGCCTCGAGCTCGCGGTGCGCGGTCGGGGCGTCCTGGAGCGCGTGGCGGGACTGGATCACCGGCCGGACCCGACCGGCCGCGATGAGCGGCCAGACGTGTTCGCGCACCGCAGCGACGATGGCGGCCTTCTCGTCGGTGGGGCGAGCGCGCAGCGAGGTGGCGATGACGGCGCCGCGCTTGCGCAGCAGCAGCCCGAGGTCGAGCTCGGCCCTGGCCCCGCCCTGCAGCCCGATGACGACCAGGCGACCACCCGGGGCCAGCGCCTCGACGTTGCGGGCGAGGTACTTCGCGCCCATGTTGTCCAGGATGACGTCGACCCCGGTGCCACCGGTGGCGGCACGGACCTCCTCGACGAAGTCCTGCTCGCGGTAGTTGACCAGGACCTCGGCGCCGAGCTCGCGACAGGCCTCGAGCTTGGCGGCAGAACCTGCCGTGACGATGACGCGGGCCCCGACCTCGCGGGCCAGCTGGATGGCCATGGTGCCGATCCCGGAGGAGCCACCGTGGACGAGGATCGTCTGGCCGGGGAGCAGGTTGGCGGTCATGAACACGTTGCTCCACACCGTGCTGACGACCTCCGGCAGGGCGGCCGCATCGGTGAGCGAAACGCCCTGCGGCACCGGCAGCACCTGGCCGGCAGGGACGCAGACCAGCTCGGCGTAACCGCCCCCGGACAACAGCGCGCACACCTCGTCACCGACCGACCACGCGCTCACGCCGTCACCGAGGGCGTCCACGGTGCCGCTGACCTCGAGGCCGGGGTATGCCGACGCCCCGGGCGGCGGCGGGTAGTGACCCATCCGCTGCATGACGTCGGCGCGGTTCACACCGGCCGCCACGACGCGCACCCTCACCTCGCCGTGAGCGGGCTGCGGGTCGGGGACATCGGTCAGCACGAGCGCCGAGGCGTCGCCGGGCTCGGGGAGGGTGATCGCCTTCATGGTCGCCGAGCCTACGGCGGGCCTCAGGAGGCGAACGCGGGCATCACCTGGTCGTGGATGAGCTGCAGCTGGGTGCTGGTGTCGGGGACGTCCGAGTCGAGTCCCGTGAAGGCCTTGACCAGTGACGCGTCCGTGATCGCGAGGATCATGTGGTTGACCCCGGCCGGTTCGATCTGCGACTTGATCTTGTCGACGCACTCCTGGGGCGTGCCGGAGATCGACAAGCGGTCGGCGAGCTCGGGTGAGGTCAGCTCGACCCCCTTGGGAAGGTCGCCGGCTCCGATCGCGGCGATGATCGGCTCGAGGTCCTTGGGGTCGACCCCGTTGCGCTGGAGCTGCTCGTGCGGCATCGAGGAGGCGTAGATCCCGACCATGGCGCGTGCCGCCTGCTTGGCTGCCGCCGAGTCCTCACTGACCGCGAACACGACCCAGGCGCCGAGGTCGAGGTCCTCGACCTTCTTGCCGGCCCGCTCCGCGCCGATCCGGCAGTGCTTCACCATGTAGTCGTACGCCTCGCGCGTGTAGCTGAGGGCGTGGTGGCACCCGTCGGAGAACTCCGCCGCGACCTCGAAGGACTTCGGCCCACGCATGGCGCCCATCTTGACCGGCAGGTGCTCCTGGACCGGGCGCGCGAAGGTGAACAGACCCTCGTACGAGAAGAACTCACCGTCGCGCGTGATCGTGCCGTCGTCCAGGAAGGTCCGCACCACCTGCAGGCCCTCCTTGGTCCGCGAGAGCGGCTTGGTGGCTTTCCAGTCGATCTTGTACTCGGCGAGCAGGCCGAAGTTGCCGCTGCCGAGGACCACCTCGGCCCGGCCCCCGGTGAGCTCGTCGAGGGTGGCTGCGGCCTGGGCGATGAGGGTCGGCTCCCGCAGGGTCACCGAGGACACGCTCGGACCCATCCGGATCTGCGACGTCTTGTCGGCTGCGGCGGCGAACAACAGCCACAGGTCCTTGTGCCACGTCTCGTCGGCGGCGTAGACGGCGTAGAAGCCGAGCTCGTCGGCCTTCTTGATGGATTCCATCGACTCGGACAGCGGGTAGTCCGGCAACATCACATAGCTGAACTTCATGGTGTTCCTCCTTCTCGGGGTCAGGTGCCGGGGGCGCCCGAGTCGACTGACGCGCCCACGGTGTCCCCGGGGGCGCTGTCGCTGCCCACGGCGTCCCCGTGGGCCGCGTCGCTGCGGTCGTGGCGCCGCGCGACGGCGAGGTATGCCGCACCGACGGACACGCCGGCCGCCGCCGACAGCGCCACGAGCCAGTTGTCGTACCAGGGGGCGTCGGGGGTGCGCGGCCACGCCATGTTGACCATGGCGAGGACGCCGTAGGCCAGAGCCACCACGTTCACCAGCAGCCCCCAGCGGCCGAGGTTGAACGGGCCGGAGGGCGTCCAGCCGCGCAGCCGTGCCCGGAGTGCCGCGAAGGTGACCATGTGGAAGCCGAGGTAGATGCCGAGGGTCGCGAAGGAGATGATGGAGGTCAGGGCCTTGGTCGAGAAGATCGACCCGAGCACGATGGCCGCCGGGACCAACGCTCCCACGAGCATCGCGTAGGGCGGGATGTGGCGGGTCTGGTCGAACCGGCGCAGCAGGTGCGAACCCATGATCATGTCGTCGCGGGCGTAGGCGTACATCAGGCGGCTCGCCGCCGCCATGAGGCTCAGCGCGCACGAGAGGAACGACAGCAGCACCACCACGAAGACGACCTTCGTGCCGGTCTCGCCGAAGGCCGCATTGAGGACCGTGGTCACCGGGTCCGGGTCGTCGCCGGCGATGACGGCGGCGTAGTCGGTCACGGCGAGCAGCAGCGACAGACACACGAAGATCGCTGCGGCACCGCCGATGTAGATCGTCATGCGCATCGCCTTGGGGATCCGGCGGGTGGGGTCCGGGACCTCTTCCGCCACGTCCCCACAGGCCTCGAAGCCGTAGTACTGGTAGATGCCGATCAGGGCGGCCGCCATGAACGCGCCGAAGTAGCTGCCGTCGCCGGCGACCCCCTCGGAGCTGAAGATCACCCCGAGGCCGTGGTGGCGCTCGGTGAGCAGCAGCCACGTGCCGACGGCCAGCGCGCCCACCAGCTCGGCGACGAACCCCGTCATGGCTGCGACGGCGAGCCACCTGGTGCCCATCAGGTTGATCCCCAGTGCGACGGCCAGCAGGACCAGGGCGCAGATCACCGTGGACGTCGTGCCCGTCTCGAGGTCGAGCAGGGCGGCGAGGAAGGGGCCCGACCCGTAGACCACGCCCGCGATGGTGGTCAGCAGGGCGATGAGGTAGATCCAGCCCGTCATCCACGCCCACTTGCGGCCCCACAGCCGTCGCGCCCACGGGTACACGCCGCCGGCCACCGGGAACTGCGAGACGATCTCGCCGAACACCAGGGCGACCAGCAGCTGACCGAGCCCGACGATGACCAGCCACCAGATCATGGCCGGGCCGCCGGTCATGAGACCGAGCGCGAACAGCGTGTAGATGCCGACCACGGGCGAGAGGTAGGTGAAGCCGAGGGCGAAGTTGGCCCACAGGCTCATGTCGCGGCGGAACTCGGACCGGTAGCCCAGCGAGGAGAGGTGTGCTGCGTCGTGGTCCTCGACCCCCAGGTCGCTCATGCCTCACCTCCAGGGGTCGAGGAAGAGCCGGAGCCGGGCTCGACCGTGGAATCGAGCATGGAATCGGAATCGAGCTGGAATCGAGCTCCGAATCGAGCTGCGACAGCAGCTCCGAGCCGGTGACCACCCGCTCGGCGAAGTGGCGGTGCATCCACTCGAGGTGGTCGTGGCGGCTGTTCATGATCCGCAGGCTGTCCCAGTTGGGGAACTCCTGCTGGAGCACCCACCGCTCCATCAGCCGGCTGTCCACCTCGAAGACGTGCTCGAAGGTGGTCACGGCGACATCGGAGGCACGCTGTGGGTCAGGGGGGTCGTACTGTTCGGCGCGCCGGTACCCGACCGCGTCGGTGGACGACGTCGTGGTGGTCGACGGGTTCTGCACTTGGTCGTTCATCGTGGGTCCCCTGACTCGTAGGCGCGGTCCAGGTGGTACTTGCCCGGGTTCATGATGTTGTGGGGGTCGAGGGTCCGCTTGAGGTCGAGCATCAGGTCGTAGCCGCGGCCCAGCTCCTCGGGGACGAGGTCGACCTCGCCCTCGCGGCAGGATCCGTGGCAAGCGCTGATCGAGCCACCGTGGTCGAGCGAGACCCGCGCGATGTCGCGCTTGGCGGTGACCCACAGCTCCCAGGCGCGGTCGTCGAGCTGCTGCTCCCAGATGCCGACGTCGATCTCGGTGAGGTAGTCCACGCCGGTGTCCGCGGACGTGTAGGCGAACATCCCCCAGTCGTCGAAGACGTCGGTCTTGCGACGCAGGTCGGCGACGATCGCGTGCCATGCCCTGCTCACTGCCGGCAGCCGCGTGTAGTTGACCGCGGCGTCCTCGCAGTGCCAGCTCATCGGGACCACCTGCCCGTCCTTGGTCCGACCGTGCAGCGGTGTCGCGTAGCGGTCGTGGCGGGCCGCCCAGTCGCCTTCGGAGATCTCGTCACCGAGGTAGCGGGCTCCGTGCTCCTTGGCGATCCGGAACAACCGTCGCCCGGCCGGCCGCACCTCGTCCTCGTAGCCGTACATCACCGCGCACACCAGTGCCTTCACGTCGGCGGGCTGGGGGATGTAGGCCTCGTCGTCGCGCCGCAGGTAGGCCACCTTGTACTCGTCGAACAGGACGGCCCCGGCGAACGTGGCGACCCCTGCCCGCGCGAGGGCGCCGACGCAGGCGTACGCGTCGTCGTAGTTGTCGAAGGCCCAGAACGGCGAGAGCTCGGCCTCCGGCTTCGGGTAGAGCTTGAGCGTCGCCTCGGTGGCGATCCCGAGGGTGCCCTGGTGGCCCATCAGCAGGTGCTTGAGCTGGTAGCCGCTGGAGGACTTGCTGATCTGCCGGCCGATGCCGTCGCCGACATGGATCACGTCGCCGGTCGGCAGGACGTGGTCGAAGCTGAGGACCAGGTCGCGGGTGTGGCCGTAGCGCGCCCCGATCAGCGACCAGCCGCTGGTGCCGATCCGCCCCCCGACGAGGGAGCAGGGGTAGGAGGCCGGGTCGTCCGGGTAGATGAGGCCGTACCTCGCCAGCTGCTCGTTGAGCTTGAGCATGTTGATGCCGGTGCCGACGGTCACCGTCCGGTTCTCCAGGTCGAGCGCCTTCACCTGGTTCATCCGCTTGACGTCGACGACGATCCCGCCGCGCAGCGGGACGGCGCCGTCGGTCAGTCCGGTTCCACCGTCCCGCGGCACGACCGGGACCCGGAGGTCGTTCGCTATCCGCACCACGGCGGCGACCTGTTCGGTCGTCGTCGGCAGCACCGCGAGATCCGGCAGGCGCTCTGCCCAGCGGTGCACGGGGAACGGTGCGGGGACCCGTGCCCGGTTGTAGCGGTCAGCCTTCGACGTGAGGATCTGGTCGTCCGCGAGCACCGTGCGCAGGGCGGTCACGACGTCGTCGAGTCGCTCGGGGGCGATGGTCACGACGCACCCCCACATCCGCACTGGCCCCCGCAACCGCTGCCCGACGAGCGGCGGTCGCCGGCTTCGCCGCGACTTCCTCCGACCTCGATGCCCAGCGACTCGGCGAACAGCTCGTGGATGTCGACGACGTCGATGGCTGCCGTCTCGCCCGCCTCGGCCAGCGGGCGCTCGGACCACGGGCAGGCGCTGACGAGGGTGTCGACGCCCAGGTCCTTGGCCTTGGCGAGACGGCTCGCCGAGATCGCAGCCGTGAGCTCCGGCTTCTCGACCGGGAGGCCCCCTCCTCCGCCCGAGCAGTAGGACCACTGCGTGACGCGGTCCACGTCGTTGAACGTCAGACCCGGGATGGCGCGCAGGACCTCACGGGGCTCCTTCCAGATGCCCTTGCGCTTGTTGAGCCGACAAGGATCGTGGTAGGTGATCGTGCGCTGGATCTCCTTGTGGGGCTCGAGCTTCCCCTCCCGCAGGAGCTGGGCGAGCAGCTCGACGACGAGGACGACCTCGATGTCGAAGTCCGCGCCGAAGTACCTGGGGTAGTCCTCGGTGAACGTGATGTAGTCGTGGGGGTCGAGCACCAGGACCCGGGTGGTGCCGGTGGACCGCCAGTTGTCGAGGTTGTGCTGGGCGAAGCGCTTGGCCTGCTCGACGTAGCCCATCTCCGCCGCCGGTCCACCGCAGCACCACTGCTCACCCATGAGCCCGAACTCGTAGCCGGCCTGCTGGAGGATCTGCGCGACGGCGCGTGGGACGGAGGTCCGGTAGAACGCAGCCTCGCAGTCGACGAACAGCACGGTCTGGCCGCCGATCGGCAGGTCGAGACCGTCGGCCCAGTCCCGGACGTGGTCCTGGCTCACCGGGTCGTCCCCGAGGACCGGTTCGTGGGTCCGCTCGTCGGTGCGCGCATTCCACGTCTGCCACCCGGGCTGGTGGATGCCCTGGTCGACGGCGAAGGCACGCACCGCCTTGACCACGTCGACGGTGCGGGTGCGGAACTTGTAGAAGTCACCGGTGAAGAGCGTGTTGGGGCAACGCAGCTCGCACGCGCCGCACTGGGTGCAGTTGACGTAGTCGGAGGCCACGTCCTCGATCGAGAGCTCGCCCCGCTCCATCGCGACCACGTTGGCGTGGAACGCCGTCGGGGTCCACGACTCGTTGCGGGTCACCTGCATCACGGGGCACACCTCGCGACAGAACTTGTGACCGGACGAGAAGCAGTTGTATGCCGCGTTGCGCCACTGCGCGGCGAACTCCTCGGTCGGCGT
The DNA here is from genome assembly GCA_963722015.1 of uncultured Actinomycetota bacterium. GTDB lineage: Bacteria > Actinomycetota > Actinomycetes > Actinomycetales > Dermatophilaceae > Pedococcus. The sequence goes on from CAVRMT010000005.1 coordinate 24,991, forward strand.
CGCGTCCGGTGCGAGCTCGTGCGGGCGGGTGATCTCGTCGGGGTAGGCGGTCAGCTCCACCGGGTTGTCGCGTGCCCCCGGCGTGAACGGGCGGGAGAGCGCGTCGGGTCCCGGGGACGGGTCGTGGAGCTGCGTCATGCGTGCCTCCTGGAGGAACCGGGTGTGTGCGGGTCAGACTCCTGCGCCAAACATATGACTGTGAATGTTTGGCCACAAGAGGCAAGTGATGCGCAAGACTGAGCAGGTGAGCCTGCTGTCCGGAGATGCGCGCAACGCCGTGTTCGCCCCCGTGGCCGACGGGTCTGCTCGGCGCGAGGTCATCGCGCGACGTCTGGGTGGTGCCATCGCCCTCGGGCTCATCGGGGACGGCGAACAGCTCCCCTCCGAGCAGGAGCTCGCGACGTCGTTCAAGGTGTCGACGGTGTCCTTGCGCGATGCGTTGGCCGACCTGCGGGCGAGGGGTCTGGTCGTCACCCGACGCGGACGTGGCGGTGGCAGCTTCGTGCAGCGCTCCGCGGAGGCGCTGCGGGCGCTCTCGCACGAACGGCACGCCGAGCTGGCCGCGACCGACCTCAGGGAGCTGGGAGACGTGCACAGCGCCGTCGCCGGCACGGCTGCACGGCTGGCGGCGGCCCGCGCGTCCGAGCGCGAGGTCGAGCGCCTCCGGGACCTGACCCGTCGGATGCGCGACGCCGAGGACCAGTCGGCCCTGCGCCGGCTCGACGGCAGGTTCTTCATCGAGCTGGCGGCCGCGGCCCAGTCGGTCCGGCTCACCCGGCAGGAGGTCGACCTGCAGGGCGAGCTCGCGCAGCTCAGCTGGGTCCAGGCCGGCGAGGACAGCCGCGCAGACCTGTCACGCGGCCGGGCCGCCGTCGTCGCGGCGCTGGCCGGACGGCAACCGGACCGGGCACGCCGGTTGGTCGAGGAGCAGCTGGCAGAGCAGACGCGGCTGCTCATCGACGCCCACCTCGCGTTCACCCGCGCGAGCGGGAGGGAGCCACGTCGCCGTGGCGCGTGACCCGTGGTGTGCGCAGGCCTCCGCCGTGGTGGAGGGCGTGGTGGAGGACGTCTTCGAGCAGGTCGGGCAGGTGCACGAGCTGCTGGTCGCCAGCCACGACGCTGCCGCGGCCCGTGGTGAACAGATCACCGACGACGACGTGCGGGGACTGGCGCCGGCCCTGAGGCAGATGCTGGGGAGGCCGGGCCAGCTCGCCGTGGGGATGGGCGTGATCCTCGAGCCGGGGCTCCTGGCCACGAACCCGCTGCGGATCGAGTGGTGGCAGCTGGGCGCCTCGCGAGCGGAGCCGACGTCGCTCGAGGTCGACCTGCGCCCCGACAGCCTCAACTTCTACGACTATGCCGACACCGAGTGGTTCGCGGTACCCCGGAGCACCAGGCGGCGTCACATCGTGGGTCCCTACGTCGACGTCCACGGAACGGACAGCTACCTGCTGACCCTGACGATGCCGGTCGAGGTCGAGGGTTCCTTCATCGGTGTCGTCGGGGCCGACGTGCCCATGAGCCGGTTCGAGACGGTGGTGCTGGGGCGGCTGGACCCGTCGGGGAACACCGTCGTGCTGAACGACCAGGGCCGGGTGGTCGTCTCGACGACGAGTCGGTGGCTCACGGGGGCGTTGTCGGAGGACGACGGGTTCTGGCCGGCGACACCGATGACCGCGCTCCCGTGGCGGATCATGCGCCCGGACTGATCACCTGGCCTGGTCACGCGGCCTGGTCACGCGGCCTGGTCACGCGGCCTGGTCACGCGGCCTGGTCACGCGGACTGATCACGCGGCCGGATCACCTGGTCTCACCCGGGCCGATCGCACGGCCGATCAACCGGCCGATCACCCGGTACCGGGGTCGATGCTCCGCCGGGCCCGGTCGAGGTCGGCGGGGGTGTCGACGTCCAGGGCGCTGAGGTCATCCAGCGGCACCACCACCGACCGCAGCGGGTCCAGCAGCCGCATCAGGGGAGTCCCCTCCGGTGGGTCGGGCAGGGCCGCGCGCAGCGCCGCGGTCCGGTATGCCGCGAGCAGCGGCTGCAGCCGCCCCCCGCCATCGCGGCCGACGACCGCATCGAGGTCCGGGTCGGCCCGCAGGGCCGCGGCGAGGCGGGGAGCCGGCCCCGCGGCATACGGCATGTCGCCACCGAGGACGACGACCAGGGGGGTGTCGACGTGGGGGAGGGCGGCGGCGAGACCGGCCACCGGACCACCGCCGGGTGGGTCCTCGCGGCACCACGCGACGCTGCGGCGCGTGGCGCGGACCGTGCCCACGCAGATGATCCGCCAGCTCGGCGGCAACCCGTCCAGGAGGTGGTCGAGGACGGTGGCGTCGCCGAGCGGTGCCCGGGTCTTGTCGCCGCCGAAGCGGACCCCGGCGCCGCCGCAGAGGACGACGGCGGTGGGGACGTCGGGCTGGTCGCTGGGCTGGCTCACCCCGCCATTGTGGGTGGTCGTCGGTCCGGGCACCGACGAGGCGTCGCGGATCATGGGTGCGCGCAGGGGTTCCCGCCGTGGGGGTTGCCGGTTAGGTTGGCGAGATTCGCAGTCCTCGAAGGAGTCCTGGAAGGGAGAGACCATGGCAGTCGAACGACGCACATTTCTCAAGGGGGGTGCCGCCACGGCAGGGGGACTGGCCCTGGCCGGTCCGTTCAGCGGCCTCCTCGCCGGGCCCGCAGCCGCTGCGACGCCGGCCGGCGCGGCAGCACCGCAGTCCAGGGGTGGCGCCGCGTTCCGTGGCCTGCGCCCGACCGCGGACCGCCGCGACGGCAAGGTCCGACTGCACCTGCCGGAAGGCTTCTCCTACCGGTCCTTCCACGACACCGAGTCTCCGGTGACCCTCGACGACGGCACCGCGCTCCCGGGTCGCCACGACGGGATGGGTGCGTTCCGTCCGCGTCGGCACAAGGGCGACCACCACGACCACGACGACCATGACGACCGCGACGACAGGGGCCGCGGTGACGGGCACCACGACCGCGACGACCACGACACCGTCGTCCTGGTCCGCAACCACGAGGTGAACAACCCCGGCCCCGCGTTCGGGCCCGTCGGTGACCACACCTACGACCGCATGGCCCAGGGCGGCTGCACGGTCACCGAGGTCACCAACCACGGCAGGGTCCGACGCAGCTGGACCGGTCTCAACGGCACGATGATGAACTGCAGCGGCGGCCAGATGCCGTGGGGCACCTGGGTGACCTGCGAGGAGACCGTCAACGGTCCCGACGTCGGCCCGGACTTCACCGGGACGTCCAACGTCCCGCTGACCAAGCCGCACGGGTACATCTTCGAGGTGCCGACCCACGGGCACGCCTCGGGACAGCCGGTCACCCGGGCCGGGCGCTTCGCCCACGAGGCGGTGGCGTTCGACCCGCGCGAGGGCTACCTCTACCTCACCGAGGACAACTTCGCGTTCCCCTCGGGCTACTACCGCTACAAGCCCAGGCGCAACCCGATGAGGACCGGGCGCCTGGACAACCAGGGCCGGCTGCAGATGCTCAAGGTCAAGGGGCACCCGAACGCCCACCTCGAGGCGGCCCAGGAACGCGGCGCCAGCTACCGGGTCGAATGGGTCGACATCGACGACCCGGACCCGACCTTCCCCTACACGCCGGGCCAGGTCGCGCCGACGACCAACGACGAGGCCATCGTCCACGTCGGCGACCAGGGTCGCGCCAAGGGTGCTGCCGGGTTCTCCCGCCTCGAGGGCCAGGTCTACGACAACGGCGTCGTCTACTTCACCTCCACCCAGGGCGGTGGTGAGGCGATGTCGGGACCCGACAACAACGACGGCTACGGCAAGGGCTTCGGCCAGGTGTGGGCCTACGACACGCGGTCCGAGCGGCTGCGGCTGGTCTACCAGTCACCCGGCAAGGCGACCTTCGACTTCCCGGACAACATCACCGTCAGCAACCGCGGGACCCTCGTGGTCTGCGAGGACCACGACGAGGACAACTACGTCCGCGGCCTGACTCCTCGGGGACAGCTGTGGGACATCGCGCTCAACCGCGTGGAGAGCGCGCGCACCGGCCAGCCCCGCTACAACGACGAGTTCGCCGGCTCCACGTTCAGCCCCGACGGCGAGACCTTGTTCGTCAACATCCAGGCCAGTGCGGGGATGAGCTTCGCCATCTGGGGGCCGTGGAAGAAGATCGGCGTCTGACCCGTACGGCGCGGGGCCGGGTGGACCGGCCCCGCGCCATCCGGTGACGTCGGACGCCGCCACTGGTGACGTCGGACGCCGCCACCGGTGACATCGGGACGCCGCCACTGGTGACGTCGGACGGCGCCGGCCTCAGCCGGCGGCGTCGGGGCGGCGAGCGGGGCAGGTCTCGGTGGCGACGTACTCGAAGTGCCACCACTCGTTGTCGTAGGTGCGGCAGACGCCGTACCCCGCACCGTGGTCCTCGAGCCAGGCCGCGGCGCCCTCGGGCCGGACGTCGATGGCGTAACCCTTGACGTGCGCCGAGGCCAACGGTGGCAGAACCCACCTGGCGGCCTCGGCGGCGCTGCCGTACTTGGTGACCGCGCGGTCGAACAGCACCTGTTGCCACCGCTCGCTGCGCCACGCCGACTTGATCTGCGGCGACAGGCCGGCGGTCTTCGCTTCGGCGAAGGCCGCCTCGAACGCGGCGGCCGCCGCCGGCTGCATGTTGGTGGTGCCCGGGACGGGGGCGTCGATGGCGATGCTGGTGGTGGGAGCGGGGATGCGGTCGGTGACGACCGGCGCGAACCCGGCCGACTGCGCCTCCACCGCCGCCGCGGCTGGTGTGGCGGCACCGGCAGGGGTCGGTGTCGACCGCCGTGTGGAGGTGGCGGGTGCGGCGTCGCCGCTGTGCCACGCGACATACGTGCCGACGCCGGTGGTGACGACGAGCAGGACCAGCACCGTCGCGGTGCGCCGCAGGCGGGCGCGACGACGCGCGGACATCGGCCTGTTCGCCGCCACGACACCACCCCTTCGCCGGTCCCCGGTGCAGAACCCGCGCCTCGAGCTCTGTCGTGAGTGTGCCAGCAGGAGAGCCGAACTCAGCGGACCCCGCCGATGCGGGCCGTCAGCGCCGCCGCCGCGCGCCCGACCGCGGTGACGAGCCGGGACCGCTCGGCCTCGTCCACCTCGTCGCGCGGGTAGGTGAGCGCGACCCCGGCCACCGGGTGGCCGGTGTGGTCGAGCACCGCGCGCGCGACCGATGACAGGCCCGCGCTGACGGAGTCGTCCTCGACGGCGTAACCGCGGGTGCGGACGGCCGTGAGCTCGCGTCGCAGCTCGCTCACGGTGGTCGGGCCGTGGCCGTCGCGCTGCACGAGGGTGTCGCGGTGCGGGAACAGCGCCCGCACCTGGGCGGCCGGCAGCTGCGCGAGCATGGCCAGCCCGCTCGCCGTGAGTGGAGCCGGCAGCCGCACGCCCACGTCGGTGACCAGCAGCGGTCGGCCCGGCGCACGCTCCTCGATGACGTAGAGCACGTCGCGGCCGTGCAGGACGGCCAGGTGGGCGTTGTGCGTCGTGGTGTCGACCAGCCGGCCGAGCAGCGGCCGGGCGATGCGCTGCAGCGGCGCCTGCCGCTGGTAGGCCGACCCGAGCTCGAAGGCCGCGACCCCGAGGCCGTAGCGGCGCTCCTCCTCGAGGTGCGTCACGAAGCCGTGGTCACGCAGCACGGCCAGCAGGTGATAGGTCGTCGACCTCGGGAGCCCGAGCTCGCGGGCGATGGCGCCGGCGGGAAGCGGCTCGGTGTGGCGCGCGAGGAGCGTCAGCAGCTCCAGGGTGTGCCGGGCGGCGGGGGCGTTGGCCACGGTCGTCACCCGCCCCAGCGGTAGCGTCGTTCGGGGCGCCCGGCCGAGCCGTAGCGCAGGGACACCTCGGCCTGGCCGATGCTGCAGAAGTACTCGAGGTAGCGGCGCGCACTGACCCGGCTGACACCGACCAGCTCGGCGGTCTCGGTGGCCGACAGGCTCCCCTTCGCTCCGCGCAGCGCGGCTTCGACCAGCGACGCGGTCTGGGGGCTCATCCCCTTGGGGAGCGCCGCCACCGGGCCCCCGCCCCGGGACAGGACCCGGTCGATGTCCTCCTGGCCGCGCACCCGGGTGTCGGCAAGGGCGTCGCGCCGGGCGGCGTACCGCTCGAGGCGCTCTCGCAGGTCCTCGAAGCCGAACGGCTTGAGGACGTAGTCGACCACGCCCTGTCGCAGCGCGCCGCGGACGGCGTCGGCCTCCTTGGCCGCGGTGATCACCATGACATCGCACTCCCGGCCGGCCCGGCGCAGCCCGGCGAGCACGTCGAGGCCGAACTGGTCGGGGAGGTAGAGGTCCAGCAGGACCAGGTCGGGGGCCAGCTCCGCTGCAGCAGCCATCGCGTCGGCACCGGTGTGACAGGTGCCGACGACCTCGAAACCCGAGACGCGGGAGACGAATCCGGTGTGGACCCGGGCGACCATGAAGTCGTCGTCGACGACCAGCACGCGGATCACCGCGCCACCTCGGCCGTGACAGCGACCGGCGTGATGCCGAGCTGGGCGACGAACATGGCGCCCCCGCCCTCGCTGGTGCCGAGCTGCACCTCGCCACCGCGGCGCTGGCACACCAGCCTGGTCAGGGCCAGGCCGATGCCGCGGTCGCCGGAGGTGGCCGCCTTCGTGGTGAACCCGTTGGCGAAGACCTCCTGCGCGACCTCGGGCGGGACACCCGGGCCGGAGTCGGAGACCGAGATCTCGACGCTGGAGGCGTCCTGGCGGATCTCCACGCTGACCCACTGGCCGGCGGGACCGCCGCTGACGGCGTCGATCGCGTTGTCGACGAGGTTGCCCACGACGGTGGCGACGTCGGCCGAGTCCTGCGCCTCGAGCCGGTCCAGCGAGGTCTCCTCCGACACCCGGAGGTCGGCCCGCCGTTCGGACGCCAGGGACACCTTGGCCATCAGCAGCGCAGCCACGGCGGGGTCGCGGACGCGGCTGTTGACGAGCAGGTCGAGGGACTGGCGACGTTCGGTGACGGCCTCGACGTAGCGCACCACCTCGTCGTACTCGCCGAGCTGGATCAGGCCCCCGATGGTGTGCAGCTGGTTGGCGAACTCGTGGGTCTGCGCGCGCAGCAGCTGGGTGGTGCTGCGGAACGAGCCCAGCTCGCGCTCGAGGTTGGCCAGGGCGGTGCGGTCACGCAGGGTCGTCACCGTGCCGAGGTGCCGGCCGTCGCGGGTCACGCGCATCCGGTTCATCACCAGCACCCTGCCGCGGCGGATGACGACCTCGTCGCGGGGGGCCTGCGGTCCGCTCGTCTCGTCGGGAGCGCCGTCCGGCCCGGTGCCGGTGAGGACGTCGAGCAGCCGACCCTCGACGCGCAGGTCACGCAGGCTCATCCCGGCGGCGTGCTCGGGGAGGTCCAGGAGCCGGCGGGCGACGTCGTTGACCAAGGTGATGCGGTCGTGCGGGTCCAGGGCCAGCACTCCCTCGGCGATGCCGTACAGGAGGGCCTCGCGGTGCTCGGCCAGGCCGGTGATCTCGTGCGGCTCGAGGCCGAGGGTCTGGCGCTTGATGCGGCGCGCGAGCAGCCACGAGCCGGCCACCCCCAGGGCCAGCGCGATGCCGAGGTAGGTGAGCAGGTAGGACGAGGCGCCGCGCAGGCGCTCCCAGACGGAGGGGAAGTCCTCGGCGATCATCACGGTGCCCAGGTGCTCGCCGACGCGGTCCCTGGTGATGCTGAGCACCGGCACCTGGCTGACGAGCAACCGGTCGCTGCCGATCTGCAGGATCCCCGACCAGCTCGCCCCCGACGCCACGGCCCGGCTTCCGAGGGGGAGCTCGCGGCCCTCGAGCGACGGGTCCGTGGAGACGCGGACCAGCTCGTCCTGGTCGGCGATGGTGACGGTGGTGACCCGTGACTGGGTCACCGTCTGCAGCGCCAGGGTCGCCAGCCCGGTGCGCTGGTCGGGGACGGCGAGGTTGGCACGCACCAGCGGGTTGGCGGCGACCTGTTCGGCGAGGGCGGCGACCCGACGTCCCTCGACCCGGTTGAAGGTGGCCTGCGACTGCGCGAGCGAGACCGCCCCGACGCTGACGAGGACGACGGCGATGATGCCCAGCTGGAGCAGGAGGAGCTGCCCGGCCAACGTCCGTCGGCGCAGTGCACGCATGACCACTATGAACTCAACCTTCTCTGCGGACACAAGGGCGACGGGGCAGCCGACGGACGAGCACGATCATCTCGCTACACCCCATCGACGCGAAAGAGGCCTCAACGATGAGAGCTCGATTCACCAGTCTGGCTGCTGCGGCAGCCGTGGCTTCCACGTTCCTCGTCGCAGCCTGCGGCGCCACCGCCGACCAGGGCGCGAGCAGCTCCAGCCCTGCCGACGACGCCAAGCCGGCCAGCGGGCTCCAGCTCATGGTCCCCAACTCGCCCGGCGGTGGCTACGACACCACGGCGCGGACCGCCGCCAAGGTGCTCGAGTCCGCCAAGATCACCGACTCGGTCCAGGTCTTCAACCTCCCGGGGGCCGGCGGCACCGTCGGCCTGCAGCGGGTGGTCAACGAGAAGGGCAACGGCAAGCTCGCCATGCAGATGGGTCTGGGTGTCGTCGGCGCGGCGTACACCCAGAAGTCCGCCGCCACCCTCAACGACACCACCCCGATCGCCAAGCTGATCGAGGAGGCCGGCGCCATCGTGGTGCCGAAGGACTCGCCCTACCAGGACATCAACGAGCTCGTCGCCGCCTGGAAGGCCGACCCCAAGAAGCTCGCGGTCGGCGGTGGCTCCTCGCCCGGTGGTCCCGACCACCTGCTCCCCATGCAGCTGGCCCAGGCGGTGGGCATCGACCCCAAGGCCGTCAGCTACGTGTCCTACGACGGTGGCGGCGAGCTCCTGCCTGCGCTCCTGGGCAACAAGATCGCCTTCGGTGCCAGTGGTTTCGGGGAGTTCCTCGACCAGGTCGAGGCCGGCGACGTGCGGGTGCTGGCCGTGACCAGCGAGCAGCCGATCGACGCCCTCAAGGACGTCAAGACGCTCAAGGAGCAGGGCATCGACCTCGTCTTCACCAACTGGCGCGGCATCGTGGCCCCTCCCGGCATCTCCGACGCCGACAAGCAGGTCTGGATCGACGCCCTGACGAAGATGCACGACACGCAGGCCTGGAAGGACGAGGAGGCCAAGCGCGGCTGGACCGACGCCTTCGAGACCGGTGACGACTTCAGCTCCTTCCTCAAGGAGCAGGACGCCTCCGTCGCGGAGATCCTCAAGAAGCTCGGCCTGGTATGAGCCAGCAGCACCCCGGGAGCTCAGGAGCCGGTGACACCAAGGACCGCGCGCAGTACGGGCTCTGCGCCGGCCTCGGTGTGCTCGGTGCCTACGTCCTGTTCGACGCCAGCCGCATCGGCGCGGTCTCGAGCAGCAACGACCCGGTGGGTCCCAAGCCCATGCCGATCCTGCTCGGGGTGCTGCTGATCATCGTCGCCGTCTTCTACGCCCTGGACGTGGCCCGCGGAGGCTCCGGCGAGGCGGAGGCGGGTGAGGACATCGACCTGACGACCAGTGCCGACTGGCGCACCATCGCGCTGCTGATCGGCGCCTTCGCCGTCAACGCCGTCCTCATCGAGCCGTTGGGCTGGGTGATCAGCGGCGCCCTGCTCTTCTGGGGCTCGGCCTTCGCGCTCGGCAACCGCCACCACGTCCGTGGCCTGGCCGCCGGTGTCGCCCTGTCGCTCATCACGTTCTACGCCTTCGCCATCGGTCTGGGCGTCAACCTGCCCGCGGGCATCCTGCAGGGAATCCTCTGATGGACAACATCAACAGCCTCATCGGGGGCTTCGGCGACGTCCTGTCACCGCTGAACCTCCTGATCGCCCTCCTCGGTGTCACCGTCGGCACCGCCGTCGGCGTCCTGCCCGGCATCGGGCCGGCCATGACCGTGGCCCTGCTCCTGCCCATCACCTACGGCCTCGAGCCGACGCAGGGGCTCATCCTGTTCGCCGGCATCTTCTACGGCGGCATGTACGGCGGGTCGACCACGTCGATCCTGCTCAACACCCCCGGCGAGTCCTCGTCGGTCGTGACGGCCATCGAGGGCAACAAGATGGCCAAGTCCGGCCGGGCCGCCCAGGCGCTCGCGACCTCGGCGATCGGCTCGTTCGTCGCCGGCACCATCGGCACGCTCGGCATCGTCTTCCTCATGCCGCAGGTCGTGAAGTTCGCGATCAGCCTCGGCGCCCCCGAGTACCTCGCGATCATCCTGCTCACCTTCACCGGCGTCACCGCGGTGCTCGGGGCGTCCCGGATCCGAGGCATGGCAGCGCTGCTCGTCGGCCTGACCATCGGGGTCGTCGGCATCGACTTCGTCACCGGCCAGCAGCGCCTGACCGGTGGCGTGCCCCAGCTCGCGGACGGCATCGACGTCGTCGTCGTGGCCGTCGGCATCTTCGCGGTCGGCGAGGCCCTGTGGGTCGCCGCCCACCTGCGCCGCACGGCCGGGTCGGTCATCCCGGTCGGCCGCCCGTGGATGGGGCGCAGCGACTGGTCGCGGTCGTGGAAGCCGTGGCTGCGAGGGACGGCCCTGGGCTTCCCCTTCGGCGCCCTTCCGGCCGGTGGCGCCGAGATCCCGACGCTGCTGTCCTACACGGCCGAGAAGAAGCTCACCAAGCACCCGGAGGAGTTCGGCCACGGTGCCATCGAGGGGGTCGCCGGCCCCGAGGCCGCCAACAACGCCTCCGCCGCAGGCACGCTCGTGCCGATGCTCGCCCTCGGTCTGCCGACCAACGCCACCGCGGCGATCATGCTCGCGGCCCTGCAGGGGTGGGGCATCGAGCCCGGCCCGCTGCTGCTCACCAAGGAGCCGGCCCTGGTCTGGGCGCTCATCGCCAGCCTGTTCGTCGGCAACCTCATGCTGCTGCTGCTCAACCTGCCGCTCGCGCCGGCCTGGGCCAAGCTGCTGCAGATCCCTCGGCCCTATCTCTATGCCGGCATCCTGTTCTTCGCCTCCATGGGTGCGTATGCCGTGAACTCTCAGCCCTTCGACCTGTGGCTGCTGCTCGTGCTGGGTCTGGTCGGCTTCGCGATGCGTCGCTTCGGCCTCCCCGTCCTGCCCCTCATCGTGGGGGTGATCCTCGGTCCGCTCGTCGAGCGGCAGGGTCGTCGGTCGCTGCAGCTGACGGGAGGTGACCTGTCCGGTCTCATCGGTGGTCCGGTCGCCTGGGTCTGCTACGTCCTCATCGTGCTCGCGATCGCCTGGCCGGTCATCGGCCTGGTCCGCGGCCGTCACCCCTCGGAGGCCTGAGATGACCGTCCTGGTGGGCTTCGTGCCCAACGCCCTCGGCGAGGCCGCGCTCTCCGCGTCGGTCGCCGAGGCCCGTCGTCGCCACGAGCGGTTGCTCGTGGTCAACATGTCCCGTGACGACGTCCTGGTCGACGCCCGACGCGCCGGCACGGACCAGCTCGACCGGGTGCGCCGCGACCTCGACGAGCTCGACCTGGAGTTCGAGGTGCGCCAGATCGAGCAGGGCGGCGACGCGGCGCAGGTCCTGCTCGACGTTGCCGAGCGCGAGGAGGTGTCGGTGATCGTCATCGGCCTGCGGCACCGCACGGCGGTGGGCAAGCTGCTGCTCGGCTCCGCGGCCCAGCAGATCCTGCTCGAGGCGAACTGCCCCGTCCTGGCAGTGAAGGTAGCGTGACCGCGATGACGACCGACTCGCCAGACCTGCGTCAGGGCTTCACCACCGCCGACCTCTACGACGAGCACGGTGAGGACCTGCAGTCCTGCTCGATCCAGCTGCGCCCCTACGGCGGTCACGTGGCCTTCCACGGGGTGATCAGCACGATCCGGTGCCACCGTGACAACGCGCTCGTCAAGAGCACGCTGAACGAGCCCGGGCAGGGCAAGGTCCTGGTCGTCGACGGCGGCGCCTCCCTGGAGTCGGCGCTCATGGGTGACCTCATCGCCGGGGCCGCGGTCGCCAACGGGTGGGCGGGCGTGGTGATCCACGGCGCCGTCCGGGACGTGGTCGCCCTGCGCGAGCTGCCGCTCGGCGCGCTCGCGCTCGGGTCGAACCCGCGCAAGAGCGCCAAGGACGGCGTGGGCGAGCGCGACGTCACGGTGAGCTTCGGCGGAGTCGACTTCGTGCCCGGCCAGCAACTGTGGGCCGACGAGGACGGGATCCTGGTGACCCGCACCTGACCGTTGCGTCTCGCATCCGAGACGGTATGCGGCGTGCGGGGCTGCTGCGCGCGGCCCACCTCCGCTGCAATGGAGCCATGACCACCACCACGCCCGCCACCGGCACCCCGACCGCCCTGGCCACGGTCACCGTCGGGATCGGTGCGCTGTCCTTCGTGGACGTCGTCGCCGTGGCCCGCCACGACGCTCGGGTCGAGATCTCGGAGCAGTCGCTGCAGGAGGTGCGCCGCACGCGCGCCGTCATCGAGGCGCTCGCCGACGACACCCAGCCGCACTACGGCGTCTCGACCGGGTTCGGCGCGCTGGCGACCCGGCACATCCCCGTGGAGCTGCGCGCCCAGCTGCAGCGGTCACTGGTCCGCTCGCATGCCGCGGGCTCCGGCGCCGAGGTCGAGCGCGAGGTCGTGCGGGCGCTGATGCTGCTGCGCATCTCCACCCTGGCCACCGGTCGCACCGGCATCCGCGAGCAGACCCTCACGACCTACGTCGCGATGCTCAACGCCGGCATCACCCCGGTGGTCCACGAGTACGGCTCGCTCGGCTGCTCGGGTGACCTCGCGCCGCTCTCGCACTGCGCGCTGGCCCTGATGGGCGAGGGGATCGTGCGCGACGCCGACGGCGAGCAGATGCCCACGGCCGATGCCTTCGCCGCCGCCGGGATCACCCCGGTGGAGCTGCGCGAGAAGGAGGGACTGGCCCTCATCAACGGCACCGACGGCATGCTCGGGATGCTCGTCCTGGCGATCACCGACCTGCGGATGCTGCTCAAGGTCGCCGACGTCACCGCCGCGATGAGTGTCGAGGGCCAGCTCGGGACCGACGACGTGTTCGCGGCCGACCTGCACGCCCTGCGACCGCAGCGCGGCCAAGCCCTCTCGGCGGCGAACCTGCGCACGATCATGCAGGACAGCGGTATCCGGGAGAGCCACCGCGACCCCGACGCGTGCACCCGGGTCCAGGACGCCTACTCGCTGCGCTGCTCGCCGCAGGTCGCGGGCGGGGTGCGTGACACCGTCGAGCACGCTGCGACCGTGGCCGGGTGCGAGCTCGCCTCCGCGGTCGACAACCCCGTCGTCACCCCCGACGGCCGGGTCGAGTCGAACGGCAACTTCCACGGCGCGCCGGTGGCGTACGTCCTGGACTTCCTCGCCATCGTCGCCGCCGACCTCGCCTCCATCTCGGAGCGCCGGACCGACCGGTTCCTCGACGTCTCGCGCAACCACGGGTTGCACGCGTTCCTCGCCGACGACCCTGGCGTCGACAGCGGCCACATGATCGCGCAGTACACCCAGGCAGCCATCGTCTCGGAGATGAAGCGCCTTGCCGCACCGGCGTCGGTCGACTCGATCCCGAGCTCGGCGATGCAGGAGGACCACGTCTCGATGGGCTGGTCGGCGGCGCGCAAGCTGCGGCGCTCGGTCGACGGGCTCACCCGTGTGCTCGCCGTCGAGCTGCTCACCGCGGCCCGCGCCCTGGACCTGCGCGCCCCGCTCACCCCTGCCCCCGCGACCGCCGCGGTGGTGGCGGCCCTGCGGGCAGCCGGTGCGCCGGCCCCCGGCACCGACCGCTTCCTCGCCCCCGAGATCGAGACCGCGTTCCAGCTCGTCGCCGGCGGCGGTGCCCTGGCGGCGGCCGAAGCCGTCACCGGCCCCCTGAACTGACCCCACGCCATACCCACTCGCTCGAACACCCACTCGCTCGAAGAGCACCGAAGGAGAACGACATGGAAGGCGCTCGCCCCGTCCGCTCACCGCGCGGCACCCAGCTGACCCACGCCACGCACTGGGGCGCCGAGGCGCCGCTGCGGATGCTCATGAACAACCTCGACCCCGAGAACGCCGAGCGCCCCGACGACCTCGTCGTCTACGGCGGCACAGGTCGGGCGGCACGGGACTGGAAGTCGTTCGACGCCATGGTCCGCACCCTGTCCACGCTGAAGCAGGACGAGACCATGCTCGTGCAGAGCGGTCGTCCCGTCGGGGTCATGCAGACCCACGAGTGGGCGCCCCGCGTCCTGATCGCCAACTCCAACCTCGTCGGTGACTGGGCCACCTGGCCGGAGTTCCGCCGCCTCGAGCACCTCGGGCTGACGATGTACGGCCAGATGACGGCCGGCTCATGGATCTACATCGGCACCCAGGGGATCGTGCAGGGAACCTACGAGACGTTCGCCGCCATCGCCGAGAAGAGGTTCGGCGGCACCCTTGCGGGCACGTTGACGCTGACCGCGGGCTGCGGCGGCATGGGCGGCGCCCAGCCGCTGGCCGTCACGATGAACGAGGGCGCCTGCCTGATCGTCGACGTCGACGAGTCACGGCTGCGTCGCCGCGTCGAGCACCGCTACCTCGACGAGGTCGCCGACTCCCTCGACGAGGCGATCGACAAGGCCGTCGCCGCGAAGAACGAACGTCGTGCCTGGTCGGTCGGGGTCGTCGGCAACGCCGCGACGGTCTTCCCCGAGCTGCTGCGCCGCGGGGTGCCGATCGACATCGTCACCGACCAGACGTCGGCGCACGACCCGCTGTCCTACCTGCCCGAGGGTATGGAGCTCGGGGACTGGCACGAGTACGCCGACAAGAAGCCCGAGGAGTTCACCGACCGCGCCCGCGAGTCGATGGCCAGGCACGTCCAGGCGATGGTCGAGTTCCAGGACGCCGGGGCCGAGGTCTTCGACTACGGCAACAGCATCCGCGACGAGGCCCGCCAGGGCGGCTACGACCGCGCGTTCGAGTTCCCCGGGTTCGTGCCCGCCTACATCCGACCGCTGTTCTGCGAGGGCAAGGGCCCGTTCCGCTGGGCGGCCCTCTCGGGTGACCCCAAGGACATCGCGGCGACCGACAAGGCCGTCCTCGACCTGTTCCCCGACAACGAGCGACTGCACAAGTGGATCCGCGGCGCCCAGGACCGGATCGCGTTCCAGGGCCTGCCAGCCCGCATCTGCTGGCTCGGCCAGGGCGAGCGTGCCGAGGCGGGGCTGGCCTTCAACGAGCTCGTCCGCACCGGCGAGGTCAGCGCGCCCCTGGTCATCGGCCGCGACCACCTCGACACCGGTTCGGTGGCCAGCCCCTACCGCGAGACCGAGGCCATGCTCGATGGTTCCGACGCGATCGCCGACTGGCCGCTGCTCAACGCTCTGGTCAACACCTCGTCCGGCGCCTCGTGGGTCTCGATCCACCACGGCGGCGGTGTCGGCATCGGCCGGTCGCTGCACGCCGGCCAGGTGTCGCTGGCCGACGGCACGGACCTCGCGGCGCAGAAGCTGGCCCGGGTGCTCACCAACGACCCGGCCATGGGTGTCATCCGGCACGTCGACGCGGGCTACGACATCGCCGAGCGCACGGCGCAGGAGCACGGCGTGCGCATCCCCATGCGCGAGAGCTGACCCACCGCGAGTCTTTGAGCGCCGTACCCGGTCCTGACCCGGTATGGCGCTCAAAGACTCCGCCGTCCCGTGACGCTGGACGTCGCAGGGCGTGCCGACAGCCCGCTCAGCCGGTGGCGGGGAGGGGGCGGGGCTGAGTTCGAGGTCGGGTTCGTTGTCGCCACTCGGCGAGGGTGGTGTCGTAGGAGTCGGTGGTCAGGTCCCACTCGACCCGGGGTCTGCCAGCAGCACTCTGATCACCAAGGCGGCCGCCACCACCGCCGCCACCGCCACCGCCACTGCCACCATCACGGTTACGGCCGCCACCACCGGCCTTGCTTCGGTCGCGGCTGGCGCTGCCGCTGTCAGTTCCGGCCGGTCCGTGGGTGATCCGGGCGCCGTACCGGTGGGTGTGGACCACGCTGTGGTGGGCCCGGCAGAGCAGGGCGGCGTTGTCGAGGTCGGTGGGTCCGCCGTCGGCCCAGTGGACCAGGTGGTGCGCGTCGGTCCACGCCGCGGGTCTGGAGCAGCCCGGGAACGTGCAGTGCCGGTCCCGGAGCCACAGGTTCCTGATCTGGGCCCGGTCGAACAACCGCCGCGCCATGCCCTGGTCCAGGACCTCCCCGGCAGTGCCCAGGACGACGGGGATGACCTGGGCGTCGCACGCCAACCGGCGCACCGTGCCCACGGTGAGGGCTTCCTCGTCCATCGTCAGCCCCGCCCCGCGGCACCGCCCCTGCAACGCGTCGAGCCCGATCGTGACGACCAGCGACGTCTTGGCCTGGCGCGGCACCCCGTCCGGGGCGGACACGGCCCGGCTGACGAGGTCGAGCAGCGCGTCGGCGCGGCGGGCGGCCGGGGTGCGGGAGTCCAGGTCGCCCGGTGTCGGCGTCCGCGTCGGGGTTTGGCCAACGCGTCGACCGCACCATCGAGGGTGCCGGCGCCTTCTTCGTCCAGGACCAGCGTGTACCGGAACATCCCGACCGGACCGGGCCCCTTGACCAGGGACCGGTGCGCCCGACGCACCTCGGCCTCGCGTTCGACGAGCCGGTCGGGGCGCATCACCTCACCGGCGTGCCGGACCGCCACCGCGAGGTCGCGGTCGCTCAACCCGTCTCCGGCGCGGGCCCACCCGATCAGGTCCGTGACCGCCCGACCCAGGTCGCTCGGGTCGGCCAGACCGCGGATGCTGGCGTGGAACCGGCAGATCTGCGCGGCCTTGGCCACCGGCAACGCCTCACCACGCTCCCCCGAACCGAGCGACACGGCCGCGGTCACGGCAGCGACGACCTCGTCGAGGTGGTGCTCCTGCGCGGCAGCAGCAGTGGCGACCTGGTCGATCTCGACCAGCTCACGCATCGCCAACAACGGGGTCATCGCGTGCGCCCAGTCCACCGGCCCCCACCCCTGCCCCGACCCCAGGCTGCGCCGCTTCGCCTCGGCCAGCACCGACACCAGCAGCGCCTTCGCCCCCGACACCACCTCGCTGAGTGCGGTCAGCGCCGCCGCGACCTCGCCGTCCCCCAACGCCCACAACCGCTCCGGCTCCCCGGCGCACAACACGTCCCGCGCCACCGTCGCGGCACCCAGCACCGGGCGCCCTGGACCATCACCGGAGGTGAGGGTCGAACGGTCCGCACTGATCGCCATACCACAGAACACTATCGGCGACCACCGACAACGCCCGACCCTCATCCACAGACCCAAATCCGCTGCAGCACAGCTGGATTCATTCCCGTGGACATACTGTTGGTCGGGTCAGCTGGTGGGTTCGGTGACGTCGGCGACCTGGGCGTCCAGGGCCCGGACGATGTCGTCGGCCTGAGCGGTCGCGGCCACGCCGTGCGCGCCCGCACCGATCGACACCAGCCGGCCGCCCACGGTGGCGTCGGCAATGACGGGCCAGGCGGTCGTCGACCCGAACGGGGTGATCGTGCCGCGCTCGTAGCCGGTGACCTCCAGGGCGGTCGCGGCGTCGGGCATCGACATCCGGTTGACACCGAGCAGCGCCCGCAGCTTCGGCCACGAGATCTCCCGGCCACCGGGCACGAGGACGAACAGGTAGTCGTCCTGCGCACGGCGGACCACGAGTGTCTTGATGATGTCGTTCGGCTCCACCCCGCGGGCGGCCGCCGCCTCCTCGAGAGATCCGACGCGGCCGTGGCGGGTGAGGGTGTGCTCGATCGCGCTGGCCATCAGTGCTGCCGCCGCCCGGGCGGCGCCGTCGGCTCCGCCCTGCCCGGTGGTTTCGCTCACCACTCCAGCGTAGGCGTGCGCCTCCTCGGGTGCGCCATGCTGACGCACTCCCGGCGCGGCAGACGCCGGCCCGACGCGCCACGCACAGCGCCCGGCCCGGCACGCGCCCGCTCCCCGGTGCATGCTGGGGTGGTGAGCGAACTCAACGTCCTCGGTGGCGAGCTGGAGCTGTGCGGAACCGACCCGATGACCGGGTTCTTCCGCGACGGGTGCTGCCGGACCGGGCCGCAGGACCTCGGCAGCCACACCATCTGCGCCGTGGCGACCGCGGAGTTCCTGGCCCACCAGCGGGGCATCGGCAACGACCTCTCGGAGCCGATGCCGCAGTACGGCTTCCCGGGACTGGTTCCCGGGGACCGCTGGTGCGTCACGGCCCTGAACTGGGTGCGGGCGTTCAGCGACGGTGTCGGCGCGCCGGTCGTCCTCGCCTCGACCCACGAGTCGGTCCTGGCGCTGGTGCCGCTGGCGGTCCTGCAGCAGCACGCGGTCGACGTGCCGGCCGACCCCAGCTCGCTCGACCTCTAGGCGGACGAGAGTCTCCCATGCGAGACACATTGGGTCGGTCGATTCGCTGCCATGCAGTGCCCGGGGTGTGGAATGGTCGAGTCGTCGGCCGCTGGTCGTCGGGGCCGGCCGGCCGAAACCCAGAAGCCGAGAGGGCAGCGTGAGCTTCGAGTCGATGTGGGCGGACCTGCAACCCGTCGGGCGCGACGACGCCTCCGGTGGCTACCGGCGCTTCGCGTGGACCCGGGAGGACCACGACCTGCGTGAGTGGTTCGCGGCCGAGGCGTCGCGGCGTGGCCTGGACCTCACCGAGGACCGGATGGGCAACCAGTGGGCGTGGTGGGGCGACCCCGACCGGGCCGCCCGCGATGGCGACAAGGGGATCGCGACCGGGTCACACCTCGACAGCGTCCCCGACGGCGGTGCCTTCGACGGTCCGCTCGGCGTGGTGAGCGCGTTCGCGGCCGTGGATGCCCTGCAGCGCAACGGGTTCGTGCCACGGCGTCCCATCGGCATCGTCAACTTCGTCGACGAGGAGGGGGCGCGGTTCGGGGTGGCCTGCGCGGGCTCGCGGGTCATCACCGGCGCCATGGCCGCGGACCGGGCCCGGAGCCTCACGGATGCCGACGGCACCGCCATGGCTGACGCCCTCGTCGCCGCCGGCCGGGACCCGCGCAAGATCGGTCGCGACGACGAGACCGTCGGGCGGATCGGGGCGTTCGTCGAGCTGCACGTCGAGCAGGGGCGTGGCCTCATCGACCTAGGCCACCCCGTGGCTGTCGGCACCGACATCTGGCCGCACGGCCGGTGGCGCCTGGACTTCCCCGGTGAGGCCAACCACGCCGGCACCACGCGGCTCGAGGACCGCCACGACGCGATGCTCGGTTTCGCCGGGGCCGTCCTCGCGGCCCGCGAGGCAGCGGTCACCCACGGCTGCGTGGCGACCGTCGGCAAGGTCAGGGTCACCCCCGGTGGGGTCAACGCCGTCCCCAGCGCCGTCACCGGCTGGCTCGACGCCCGGGGTGCCGACTCCCGCGCGGTCCGGCGGGCCGTCGCCGACGTGAGCAGCTTGGTCGAGCAGGCCGGTGGCCGGGTCGCCGAGGAGTCCTGGACGCCCTCGACCCCCTTCGACCCGGACCTGTCGGCGCGCATCGCTGGCACGCTCGGCGGCATACCGGCGCTGGGCACCGGCGCCGGGCACGATGCCGGCATCCTCGCCAACGCCGGCGTGCCCACCGCGATGGTCTTCGTGCGCAACCCCACGGGCATCTCGCACTCCCCGGCCGAGCATGCCGAGCTGTCCGACTGCCTCGAGGGCGTCGCGGCCCTGACCTCGGTCCTCGAGGACCTCGCCGGGAAGCCGGCATGACGTCGTACTGGGCCGAGCACGCGTGGCTGCCCACCGGACTCGCGACCGACGTGCGCTTCGAGGTGGTCGACGGAAGGTTCGCCGCCGTCCACCGCAGGGCCCGTCCGGCAGCGGGTGACGAACGGCTCCACGGCGTGGTCCTCCCCGGCCTGGCGAACGCGCACAGCCACGCGTTCCACCGCGCGCTGCGCGGCCGCACGCACGTCGACGGCGGCAACTTCTGGACCTGGCGCGACCAGATGTATGCCGTGACGCGGCACCTCACGCCCGACACCTACTTCGCCCTCGCCCGGGCGGTCTTCGCCGAGATGGCGCTCGCCGGTACCACCGCGGTGGGGGAGTTCCACTACCTGCACCACGCACCGGGGGGCAGCAGGTACGACGACCCGAACGCGATGGGCCACGCGCTCCTCGCGGCTGCCGGCGAGGTCGGGATCCGCCTCACCCTGCTCGACACCTGCTACCTCGCCGGTGGGCTCACCAGCGACGGGCACCTGCCGCTCGACGACGTGCAGGTGCGGTTCGGCGACGGCGACGTCGACGCGTGGGCGGCCCGGGTGGCTGCCCTCCAACCCGGCCTCACCACCCGGATCGGCGCCGCGGTCCACTCCGTGCGGGCGATCCCGCGCGACCAGCTCGAACCCATGGCCCAGGTGACCCGTGGTCGCACCGTGCACGCCCACGTGAGCGAGCAGCCGGCGGAGAACCTCGCGACCCAGATGTTCTACGGCGACACCCCCACCGGGTTGCTCGCCGAGGCCGGACTCGTCAACGACCGCTTCACCGCGGTGCACGCGACCCACCTCACCGAGCAGGACGTGGTGACCCTCGGGCGGGCGCGGGCGACCGCCTGCTTCTGCCCGACGACCGAGCGCGACCTCGCCGACGGGATCGGCCCCGCCAGGGCGCTCGCCGACGCCGGGGTGCGGTTGTCGCTCGGCTCGGACCAGCAGGCGGTCATCGACCCGTTCGAGGAGGTCCGCGGACTCGAGATGCACGAGCGCCTGACGAGCAACGAGCGCGGACGCTTCACCGGTGAAGAGCTCCTGCGCGCAGCGACCGTCGAGGGGTACCGCAGCCTCGGGTGGCACGACATCGGCGAGATCGCGCAGGGCCAGGTCGCCGACTTCGTCCTCGTGCGCCTGGACACCGTCAACACCGTGGGGTCAAAGGCTGCCCAGATCCTCTACAGCGCAACGCGATCCGACGTCGACCTCGTCGTCGTCGGAGGGCGCACCGTGGTGCGCGACGGCCAGCACGCGCTCGGTGACGTGCCCGGGCTGCTGGCCAAGGCGCTCGCCGACGTGCGGGACCACCGATGAGCAGCGCTGCCGTCAGCAGCACCGGTCGGGGCAGCACCCTCGTCACCGGGATCGGCGAGCTCGTCACCTGCGACGGCACGCAGGGTCCGGTCGGGGACCGGCTCGGGCTGCGGCACGGCGCCGCCCTCGTGGTGCAGGACGGGTACATCGCGTGGTTGGGGGCCGCGGCCGACGCCCCCGCGGCAGACCGTCGGGTCGACCTCGGCGGCCGGGCGGTGCTGCCGGGGTTCGTCGACTCGCACGCCCACCTCGTCTTCGCCGGGGACCGCGGCCCGGAGTTCGCGGCCCGGATGGCCGGCACGCCCTACGACGGCGGTGGCATCGGCGTCAGCGTGGCGGCGACCCGCGCGGCGAGCGACGACGAGCTGCGGGCCCTGGTGGCCGGGCGGTTCGCCGAGATGCGCGCGCAGGGCACCACGACCGTCGAGGTCAAGAGTGGCTACGGCCTGACCGTCCAGGACGAGGTGCGCGCCCTGCGGATCGCCTCGGAGCTCACCACGGAGACGACGTTCCTGGGCGCGCACGTGGTGCCGTCCGAGTACGCGGGGGACCGCGCGGCATACCTCGAGCTCGTGACCGGCCCGATGCTCGCGGCGGCGGCCCCGTACGCGCGATGGGTGGATGTCTTCTGCGAGCCCCACTCCGCCCACGCGTTCACGGCGCAGGAGGCGCGTGCGGTCCTCGTGGCCGGCCGGGACGCCGGCCTGGGCCTGCGGGTCCACGGCAACCAGCTCGGTCACGGTCCCGGCGTCCAGCTGGCGGTCGAGCTCGGCGCGGCGAGCGTCGACCACTGCACCTACCTGTCCGACGCCGACGTCACCGCCCTTGCCGACGCGGCGGGCACGACCGTGGCGACGCTGCTGCCGGGGGTGGAGTTCTCGACCCGCTCGCCGTACCCCGACGCGGCCGGTCTCCTGCGCGCCGGGGTCGACATCGCGCTGGCCACCGACTGCAACCCCGGCACGTGCTACTCGTCGTCGATGCCGTTCGTCATCGCCCTCGCCGTGCGCGAGATGGGCCTGACGCCCGGTGAGGCAGTGTATGCCGCGACCGCGGGTGGTGCGAAAGCGTTGCGGCGCAACGACATCGGCTGCCTGGTGGTCGGTGCGCGAGCAGACCTGGCAGTCCTCGAGGCGCCCTCGCACGTCCACCTGTCCTACCGGGCGGGCGTGCCCATCGCCCGAACCCTCGACCTGGGGATCGCATGACCGAGCCCGGCCCCGAGCTCGTCGAGATCGCCCACGCCTGTTTCGACTACGCCCGCAACGGTGACACCCCACGGCTGCTGGCGTACGTCGCGGCGGGGGTTCCCGTCGACCTCACCGACGCGAGCGGCAACACCCTGGTGATGCTTGCGGCGTACCACGGCCACGTCGACGCCCTGGTCGGACTGGCAGCCGCGGGCGCCGACGTCAACCGCACCAACGACCGCGGCCAGACCCCGCTGGCCGGTGCGGTCTTCAAGGGTGAGGACGACTGCGTGCGAGCGCTGCTCGAGCACGGCGCCGACCCGGACCTGGGCACCCCGAGCGCGCGAGCGACCGCGCAGCTGTTCGGCCGTCAGGACCTGGTCGGCGACCTGTGACCGGGGGGCAGCGGAGCCCCCGGACCGGGGCGAGCACCCGGTCCGGGACGGCGCCCGGTCACGGGACGGCGCCCGGTCACGGGACGGCGCCCGGCCCGGCTAGTTGTTCGTGGTGGCTGCCGTCCGGCACGCGTCGGTCTGGGTGCGCAGCTGGCTCTGGGCGTCCTGCAGCTTGCTCACGACAGAGCTGAGTGCGGCCGCGTCGAGATCGCGTGCTGCCTTCGCTGCCTGGTCGACGAGGTCGAGCAGCTCCTGCGAGTCGTCGGTGAGGGAAAGGCAGGCACCGGGCACCGTGATGACGACGTCCGCCGGGGTGCTCGAGGACGACGAGCTGGCCGGGCTCGTCGAGCTCGTCGAGGTGGGGCCCTGGGACGTCGTGTCCCCTGAGCCACCGAGGTCGGTCAGCCCGACGAACAACCCGCCGGCCACCAGCCCGACGACCAGCGCGATCGCGGGCAACAGCACCCCCACCCCACGGCCTCGAGGTTGCTCCGCCAGCGGCGGACCGCTGGCGTCCGAGGGCCCCGAGGACCCGCTGGACCCACTGCCCTTGTCTGGAGGTCGCCCTGCCGTCGCTGTCGGTCATCGCCCACCACTCCTCGACTCGCTGCGAAGCCACTCGTCCGGTCGTGCCGCTCCCCCCACAGTAGGCGCTTTCGGGGCATCTGCGACAGGATGGTTCCCGGGCTCCTGCAGCAGCCCCGAGGGGAGTAGACCTGAGGCCATGAGGACGAGCACCTGGACCGCCCACGAACACACCGTCCGTCGCTGGGACGCGGCCGTGGCCGCCTGGGTCCTGTTCTGGCTCGTCGCCGGCGCGGCGGTCGGCTACGAGATCTGGCAGCTCACGGCCCTGTCCCAGAGCACCGTCGAGTCCGGGCAGGGCCTTCAGCGCGCCGGCGACGCCCTCCGTCGCCTGGGCGGCATACCGGTCATCGGGGAGAAGACCGGTGAGATCGGCGACCAGATCTCGCAGACCGCGGCCAGCATCATCGACGGGGGCCAGCGGGCGAGCTCCAGCATCAAGGGCATGAGCCTGTTGATCGGTCTCGCCGTGGCGCTGATCCCCACGGGGTCGGTCCTCGGTGGCTACCTGCCCGGCAGGAGGGCCCGGCGCAGGGATGTGCGGGCCGTGCGTTCGGCCCTGGGTCGCGCCGGGATGACCAGCGCGTTGGAGGGCTACCTCGCCCAGCGCGCCGTGAGCGTCCTGCCGGTCACCGAGCTGCTCGAGGTCAGTGCGGACCCCTACCGCGACCTGTCGACCGGACGCCACCGGGCGCTGGCTGCTGCCGAGCTGAGACGTCTGGGCATCGCCGTGTCCGGGGTGTCCTGATCCCATGCCGGACGAGCCGCGCGGGCCCACCTCGTCAGTCGGCGGGGCGGAGCCCGGTTCGCGCGCCCTGCGGTATGCGCGGCTCGTCCAGAGACGACGCTGGTCGGTCATCGTCGGCTGGCTGGTCCTGGTCACCGCCACCACGGTGCTGGCCCCCGCGTTCGGGTCCGGGGGCGACCAGCTCGCCAACGTGATCCCGTTGGACAGCCCAGCCATCCAGGCCGAGCTCCGCTCCATCGAAGCCTTCGGCTACCCGCTGTCCAGCCGCACGGTCGTCGTCCAGCGCAAACCCGACGGGCTCTCCCTGTACACCCAGGCCGAGTCCGTCCTCGACGCGATCTCGGTCGACCAGAGCCCGCAGCCCTACCCACTGCTGGGCGCCCTGCCCGTGACGAACACCGCACCCTTCTTCCCGCGCACGGGGGAGACGAACACGTCCGTCCTGACCTACCTGTTCATGACCCCGACCAGCTCGTTCCACCAGCAGCAGCGCGCTGCCGAGGACTACATCGACCGGTTCCTGGACTCACCGGACGACCACGTGGTCGGGGTGGCCGGCTCGGTCCCCGCCCGGGCCCAGCAGGCCGGCCTGGTCGAAGCCGGCGTCCCGCTGCTGGAGCTGGCCACGGTGGGGGCGATAGCAGTGCTCGTCGCGCTCAACTTCAAGTCCCTCGTCGCGCCGCTGGTGGCGCTGACCGCCTCCGCCTTGGCCTTCCTGGTCACGATGCGGATCGCGGGGATCGTCGGGGTGCTGATCGGGATCGCCGTGCCGGCGGAGCTCGAACCCCTGCTGGTCGCGCTGCTGCTGGGCATCGTCACCGACTACACGATCTTCTACGTCGCGGCGCTGGCCGAACGACGACGCAGGGGTGAGGACTGGGACGAGGCGGTGGCGCAGGCCGTCGGGTCCTTCACACCGATCATCATCGCCGCCGGGATCACCGTGGCCGCAGGCACGGCGGCCCTGCTCGCGGCCCGGTCCGACTTCTTCCGCAGCTTCGGTCCGCCGATGGCCCTGTCGGTCCTGGTCGGGGTCGCCGTCTCGGTCACGCTCGTGCCGGCCCTGCTCTCGGTGCTCGGCCACCGGGTCTTCCTGCCCTCTCGGCCCCCGCGAGGGGGCGAGGACACCGGGCGGGAGGTCATCGGGCCGGTCTCGCGCATCGCCACCGCCCACCGCGTCGCGACGGCCGTGCGGGCCCACACGCGGCTGGGGCACCCCGGTGGTCGCGGGGTCATCGGGTCCATGGTCGACCACCTGACCCGGCCGCCCGTGGCGGCAGCGGTCCTCCTGGCCTGCCTGGCCCTGCTGGTCGCTGCCTCGCTACCCCTGGCGCACATCAGGCTCGGCGTCGGCTTCACCGAGTCCCTGCCCTCGGACAACTCGGTGCGGGTGGCGTCGCGGGCGGCCGGGGCCGCCTTCGCGCCGGGCATCACGTCGCCCACGACGATCCTGCTCGAGGGGGAGGGGGTCGCCCGTGACGTCGACGAGCTGATCCACCTCCAGCGACTCGTCGAACGGCCAGCAGGGCGTGGCCGCCGTGCTGGGCCCCGCCCAGAACCTCACCCGGCAGCAGCTGGGCGTGTTCCTCGCCCGCGACGGCAACGCCGCGCGGATGCTCGTCGTCCTCGAGCACGACCCCCTCGAAGCAATCGCGATCGAGGACCTCGGCGCCCTACGGGACGCCTTGCCGGCGCTGCTGCGCGCCGGGGGCCTCGACGGAGTGCGGGCCAGCCTCGTCGGCGACACCGCGCTCGCCGAGGGACTGGTCCGGGACACCGGGAACGACCTGGTGCGGATCGCCCTGGCGGCGCTGGTGGTCAACCTGCTGCTGCTGATGGTGTTCCTGCGCGCCCTGGTCGCCCCCCTCTACCTGCTCGCGTGCAGCACCCTGGCGCTCACCGCGGCGCTGGGGATGTCCACGTGGGTGTTCCAGGACCTGCTCGACCACGAGGGGCTGACCTTCTACGTGCCCTTCGCGGCGGCCGTCCTGCTCGTGTCCCTGGGGTCGGACTACAACATCTTCGGGGTCGGGCACGTCTGGGAGGCTGCCAGGCAGCGGCCGCTCATCGAGGCGCTGCGGGTCTCGGTGCCGGAGTCGACCAGGGCGATCACGGCGGCCGGGATCACGCTGGCGGTGAGCTTCGGCCTGCTCGTCGTGATCCCGCTCCGGGCGTTCCGTGAGCTGGCCCTGACGATGACGGTCGGGATCATCCTCGACGCCGTGGTCGTGCGCTCACTGCTGGTCCCGACGCTGCTGACCCTGGTGGGTCCGGTCAGCGGGTGGCCCGGCCCCAACCTGAGGGGCGACCTGCGCCGGCGTCGCCGGGGCGAGCCGTCCGCCGGCTCCGACCCGCCCCTGTCCGAGCCGCCCGGTCCCGAGAGACCCGGTCCCGAGAGGCCCGGTCCCGTGGCGCCGGCGGGCGCGGTGGCGCAGGTCGACCCCACGGGCCCGGTGCCCTGACGGACTGGTCGCCGCCGGGTCAGGCGTCGCCCTGCTGCATGGCCTGCGGCAGGTGACCGGAGGACTTCTCGTAGTACTGCGCGGCCTTGCGGGTCATCGCGACCTTGGCGGCACCCGCGGCAAGACCGGTGAGGGCGGCGAACGCCACCGCGTCCCGCCACGGCGTACGCGGGTCGCGGGGGTCCAGGGTCGAGTCCTTGCCGGTCTTCTTCCAGATCGCCGTCACGAGCTTGTTCGCCACGATCCCGGCCAGGACCGCAGATCCCGTACCCATGACTCTCCACACCATCGGGCCCATGTCGTCCTCCAGTCGTCGTGCAGTTCGCGGAAACTCTCCCGCGGTCGTCCTGTCCAGCCTCGCACAGGGTGGAGTAGCGTGTGCACTCGTCACGACAGGGGAGCGCGCAAGCGCTGAGAGTGCGGCCCACCCGCAGACCCTCACACCTGATCCGGTTCGCACCGGCGTAGGGAGTCGAGTTCTCACGCACCTGTCGGCCCTCGCGCCGCCACGGTGCGCTGGTCGGCAGGGGCAACCCCCTCGGAATCCAACGGATCCTCGGGAGGCACCACCATGAGCACGACCAACAACCCGGCCAGCCCGGCCGGCACGAAGGACAGCAGCACCACCACCCCCCCCGCCGGGGCAGCATCCGCGCCAGCGGTCCCCTCCTGGGGTGGCGCACCGTCGACCTGCTGACGGTCGCCTTCCTCGGTGCCGCGTTCGGCATCGCCTACTGGGGCTGGGGGCTCGCGTATGCCGCGCCCGCCGACGGCCTCGCCGCGATCTTCCCGCCCCTGCAGGGCATCACCGGCGCCCCCTGGCTGATGGCCGGCGTCGTCGGTGGCCTGGTCATCCGGCGTCCCGGAGCCGCCCTGCTGTGCGAGGTGATCGCGGCGCTGGTCTCGATGCTCCCCGGCACCAGGTGGGGTGCCTCGACGCTGATCTCCGGGATCCTGCAGGGCCTGGGCGCCGAGATCGCCTTCCTCCTGCTGGGTTACGCCGTGTTCGGCCTCGGTGCCGCGGTCCTCGCCGGAGCGCTCAGCGCCCCGCTCGAGGCGCTCTACGAGTGGAGCACCTACTGGACCGACTGGGGCATGGACTACAAGGTCGCCTACGCAGTCATCCTCACCGTCGCCGGCGCCGTCATCGCCGGGGGCGTGGGCTGGCTGCTGACCCAGGCACTGGCCAGGGCAGGTGCCCTCGGCGCCTTCCCCGTCGGACAGGAAGTCCGGGAGACCCACGCTGTCTGAGCGAGCCGCTGCGGTGCTGGCCGCCGGCGACGGTGCCACCGTCGCCGGCGGCCGGCCCGGCACGGTCGAGGTGCGCGACCTCACCTGGCGCCCGTACGGGCGACGCGAGCCGGTGCTGCAAGGCATCGACCTGGTCGTCCCGGCCGGTCAACGGGTGCTCCTCGTCGGGCCCAGCGGCTCCGGAAAGTCCACCCTCCTGCGCGGGCTCGCCGGGGTGCTGGAGGTCGCCGACTCCGGTGACCGGTCCGGAACGGTCCTGCTCGACGGGGTCGACCCGGGCGCGCGTGCGGGGGCCGTGGGACTGGTCCTGCAGGAGCCCGGGGCGGGTGTGGTGTCGGCGACGATCGGCCGCGACGTCGCCTTCGGCCTGGAGAACACCGGTATGCCGCCGGCGGACATGCCCGCGCGCGTCGCCGCCGCGCTCGCCGCCGTTCACCTGACGATGCCGCAGGACACCCCTACCCACGCCCTCTCCGGTGGCGAACAGCAACGGCTCGCCCTCGCCGGAGCGCTGGCCCTCGAGCCGGACCTGCTGCTGCTGGACGAGCCGACCGCCATGCTCGACCCGGACAACGCCGCCTCGGTCCGCGACGTCGTCGACGAGGTCACCGCTGCCCGGCAGCTGACCACGGTGGTGGTCGAGCACCGGCTGGGGCCGTGGGTCGACTTCGCCGACCGGCTGGTCGTCCTCGACGGGGCCGGCCGGGTCGTCGCGGACGGCGATCCCCGACGCGTCCTGACCCAGCACGGTGAAGCCCTTGCCGCGCAGGGGATCTGGGTGCCCGGCGTCCCGGACCCCGAGCCCCGAGCGGTCCCGGCGGGCACCTTCGGCCCCGGCCGCCTCGGAGCCCACGTGGTGGCGGTGGACGCCGTCGACCTGCGTGTCGAACGTTCGGTGCGGCGGCTCGACGGCTCGACCCGAACCAGCGTCGCGGTCGACGGCCAGTGGCTGCAGCTGCGCGCCGGCGAGTCGCACGCCCTCGTCGGAGCCTCTGGTGCGGGCAAGTCGACGCTGATGCTCGCGCTGGCAGGTCTGGTCGACCGGAGCGGCGGTGACGTCCGGGTCCATCCCGACCTGGCGGTCGGCGGCCACCGTGACCCGCACGACTGGGGCACCAAGGACGTCGCCAGGACGCTCGCGTGGGTGCCGCAGTGGGCGAGCTCCACCCTCGTCGCGACCACCGTCCTGGACGAGGTGATGACCACGTCGCAGGCCCTCGGACTCGTCGAGTCCGAGGCCCTGGCGCGCTGTCGTTCCCTGCTCGCAGCCCTCGGCCTGGACCACCTCGAGCAGGCCGACCCGCGCCACCTCTCCGGCGGCGAGCAGCGGCGGCTGGCGATGGCCAGCGCCGTGGCCCACCAGCCTGCCGTCCTGCTGGCGGACGAGGCGACGGTCGGCCAGGACCGCCACACCTGGGCCGCGGTCGTGGGCATCCTCGAGGCGCTGCGTGACGCGGGCTCGGCCGTCGTCGTCACCACCCACGACGACGCGGTCGTGGCGCGTGCCGACCGCGTCACGACGCTCACCCGACCGGTCCAGCCCCCCGCCCCGCCCACCCCGCGCCGACCGCTGGTGACCCGGGCCGGTCCGCTGGCGCTGCTCGGTGCGTCCCTGCTCGCCATACCGGCCGGGGTGGCCGCACCGCACTGGCGCACGAGTCTGGTGGTCCTGGCCACCCAGGTCGTCCTGGCCGTCCTGGCGCTGGCCGCGCCCGGTGACGGTGCCAGACCCCACGGGCGCGCCCGCGGGGTCGCGCTGCGGATGGTGCCGGGGGTGATCGGCGCGCTCTCCGTGGCGTGGTCGACGTGGCTGCTGGGCACCCGCGACCTCGACGTCGTCGCGACCGCCGGCCTTCGCGTGCTGATCATCGTGCTGCCGTCGGCGGTGCTGGTCCAGCACGTCGACGCCGACGCCCTCGGCGACCACCTGGCTCAGCAGCTGCGGCTGCCGGCCCGGCCCGTCGTCGCGCTCGCGGCGGCACTGCAGCGCGTGCACACCTTCGGCGACATCTGGGCGGAGATCGCCCGGGCCCGGCGGGTCCGGGGCATCGCCGCGACGGCCCGGTCGCCGAGGTCGGTGCTCGACGAGATCTGGGCGATGACCCTCGGCATGCTGGTGCGCTCGCTGCAGGCGGCGGCGGCGCTGGCCGTGGCGATGGACGCGCGTGGGTTCGCCACCGCGTCCCGACGGACCTGGGCGCAGGCCGCGCCCTGGCGGGTCGCGGACACGCTCGTCCTGGTGCTGTCGCTCGCGCCGCTCGCGGTGGCCCTGCTCGTCGGGTAGGGCCTCAGCGCTTCTCGCAGGCGATGCCGTCCTTGTCGCGGTCACTCTTGGTGTTGAGCTTGTAGGTCGCGGCGCTCACGGTGAAGTTGGTGACCCGCTTGCCGCGTCGCCCGGCCCTGTCCTTGGCCCCCGGCTTGCCGACCCCGTGCTTGTACACGTTGTTCAGCTCGGTGCAGTTCTTGTAGGCCTTCGGCTTCGGCGCGGCGCTGGCGGACAGCGACGTCACGAGCACGAACCCGCTCGACAGCAGGCTGGCGGCGGTGACGGCGACGACAGCGACGACGGCAGGACGGGTGCGCATGGCCCCACCGTCCCAGCGCCACGAGCACGGTGTGCCCGGTTGGGTGGATCCGGTCCCTGTGGGTGGGGTTCGCGGTCCGTACGGGCGAGCACGGCCTCGCCTGTCCTCGGTGGCGGGCTCGTGCCTCTAGCCTTGGTCGGTGGACTGGAACGACTACGACGCTGCCCTCTTCGACCTCGACGGTGTGCTGACACCGACGGCCGAGGTGCACATGCGTGCCTGGGACGTCATGTTCAACGACTTCCTCGACGGGCGGGACGAGGACCAGCAGCCCTACACCGACGAGGACTACTTCGCCTGGGTCGACGGCAAGCCGCGCTACGACGGGGTCCGGTCCTTCCTCGAGTCCCGAGGGATCACCCTGCCCGAAGGCACCCCCGAGGACGACCCCGCGCTGGAGACGGTGTGCGGGCTCGGGAACCGCAAGAACGACGCCTTCTCGGCCGTGCTGCGCGACGAGGGGGTCACGCCGTACCCCGCCTCGGTCGCCCTCCTGGACTGGCTGCACGCGCGCGGCACCGCCGTGGCCGTGGTGTCCTCCTCCCGCAACGCGCCCGGCGTGCTCGCCGCCGCGGGGCTCGCCGACCGTTTCGAGGTCGTCATCGACGGCCGGGTCGCCTCGGACGCCGGGCTGCCGGGCAAGCCCGCTCCCGACACCTACCTGTATGCCGCGCAGCAGCTCGGTGTGTCCAGGGAACGTTCCGTCGTGCTCGAGGACGCCCTGTCGGGCGTCCAGGCGGGCCGGGCCGGTGACTTCGGGCTCGTCGTCGGCGTCGACCGTGGTGCCGGTGCGCAGCCGCTGCTCGACGGCGGGGCCGACGTCGTCGTGGCCGAGCTGGACGAGCTGATCGGGCGATGACCGGCTCCAGCCTCGGGTCCCGAGGGCCGGACAACGCAGACCCCGTCGACCGCACCCGGTTCCCCGTCGACCCGTGGCGCTGGGTCGAGTCGAGCTACTCCAACGAGGACCTCGGGGTCACCGAGACGGTGTTCGCCGTGGGCAACGGCTACCTCGGGCTGCGCGGCACACCCGACGAGGGCCGTGAGACGTACGCCCACGGGACGTTCATCAACGGCTTCCACGAGACGTGGCAGATCCGGCACGCGGAGGAGGCCTTCGGCTTCGCCCAGACCGGCCAGACCATCGTCAACGTCCCGGACGTCAAGACCATCAAGCTCTACATCAACGACGAGCCGCTGCTGCTGTCGGTCGCCGACCTCGAGCACTACGAACGCTCCCTCGACTTCGCCGACGGCGTGCTGCGACGGTCCCTGATCTGGTGCACCCCGTCGGGCAAGCGGGTGCGGGTCGAGTCGCGCCGGATGGTGTCCTTCGAGCAGCGCCACCTCACGGTGATGACGTTGGAGGTGACCCTGCTCGACGGCGACGCCCCGGTCGCGATCTCCTCGCAGGTGCTCAACCGCCAGGACGGCCAGGACGAGTACTTCGTCAAGGCGGCCGCGATGGGCGGCGGCTTCGACCCGCGCAAGGCGGCCAAGTTCTCCGAGCGGGTGCTGGTGCCCCAGAGCCACTGGTGCAGCGAACGACGCGCCATCCTGGGCTACCGCTGCGCGAACTCGGGCATGACCGTGGCCGTCGCGGTGGACCACGAGATCCACACCGAGAACGCCTTCGAGGAGCTCGCCCACGCCGAGGACGACCTGGCCAAGAAGGTCTACCGGGTCACCGCGAAGCAGGGGGTGCCGATCACGGTCACCAAGGTCGCGGCATACCACTCGTCGCGCGGGGTTCCCGTGCGCGAGCTGGTGGACCGCGGCCGACGCACCCTCGACCGCGCTCGTGACGCGGGGGTCGAGGAGCTGTTCGCCGAGCAGCGCCGATGGCTGGACCGGTTCTGGGCCGACTCGGATGTCGTCGTCGACGACCACCCCGACGTGCAGCAGGCGGTGCGGTGGAACCTGTTCCAGCTCGCCCAGGCCTCCGGCAGGGTGGAGCAGGCCGGCATCCCCGCCAAGGGCGTCACGGGGTCCGGCTACGAGGGCCACTACTTCTGGGACACCGAGACCTACGTCCTGCCGTTCCTCAGCTACACCTCGCCGTGGGTGGCACGCGGGGCCCTGCGGTTCCGCTACCACATGCTCCCGGCCGCGCGGACCCGCGCGCGCGAGCTGTCGCAGTCCGGGGCGGCCTTCCCCTGGCGCACCATCAACGGCGAGGAGGCCTCGGCCTTCTACGCCGCCGGCACGGCGCAGTTCCACATCAACGCCGACATCGCCTTCGCCCTGTCCAAGTACGTCAGCGCCAGCGGCGACGAGGACTTCATGATGCGCGAGGGGATCGACGTGCTCGTCGAGACCGCCCGCATGTGGGCCGACCTCGGGTTCTGGCTGGCACGCAAGGACAAGCAACCCGAGTTCCACATCCACGGCGTGACCGGCCCCGACGAGTACACGACGGTGGTCAACAACAACCTGTTCACCAACGTCATGGCGCGCGACAACCTCCGCCAGGCCGCTCGGTGGTCGACGATCCTGCGCGAGCGGCGGCCGGCCGAGTTCGCCCGCCTGGTGGCCCGCCTCGAGATCGAGGACGCCGAGATCGAGGAGTGGGCCCGCTGCGCCGAGGGGATGTACATCCCCTACGACGAGGCGATGGGGGTGCACCCGCAGGACCAGCACTTCCTGGAACGGGAGGTGTGGGACCTCGCGGCGACCCCGGCCGACAAGCGCCCCCTGCTGCTGCACTACCACCCGCTGGTGATCTACCGGTTCCAGGTCCTCAAGCAGGCCGACGTGGTGGCTGCGCTGTTCCTGCAGGGCGACCTGTTCACCGTCGAGGAGAAGCGCGCCGACTTCGAGTACTACGACCCGATCACCACCGGCGACTCGACGCTGTCCGCGGTCGTGCAGTCCATCATCGCGGCCGAGGTGGGCCACCAGGACCTCGCGCTGCGCTACTTCCTCGACGGGCTCTACGTCGACCTCGCCGACCTGCACCGCAACGCCGCCGAAGGCGTGCACATCGCGTCGTGCGGCGGGGTCTGGAATGCCGCGGTCTACGGCTTCGCCGGCATGCGCGACCACAACGGCACGCTGACCTTCGACCCGCGGCTGCCTGCGAGCTGGCCGCGGCTGGAGTTCCGGATCCGGGTGCGGGGCAGTCGCGTCCGGGTCGAGGTGCTGCCCCACCAGATCTCGTTCACCCTCGTCGAGGGCGAGGCCCGCGAGTTCGTCGTCCGGGGCGAACGGGTGCGCGCCGAGCCGGGCGAGCAGGGCGAGCCCGGAGCGCCCGCCGTCGTCGCGCTCGCCGACCAGGGGCCGGTCATTACCCGGGTGCTCGGCAGCATGCCCGTCGTCGGCCGCGGGAACGAGCACGAGATGGTCTACACCGCCGGGGTGCCCGACCCCCGCAACCGCAGGCGTGAGGCGCAGGCCGGGTCGAGGTCCGGCGCCTGACCCCAGCTCCGCGCGCCAACGCAGCGACGTGCAGTAGGCGCTCCCCCGGTGGGCATGGAGCGGCAGGTATGGCGCCATCCGGGTCCACTGCACGTCGCAGCGCCTCGCATCCGGGCCGGGAACAAAGCCGGCACGCACGAAGTTGAGCCTGGTGAACTCAAGTTTGGACCCCCGGATTTGCCACGGGCGAGGGGTCGTTCTAACTTGAGTCAAGGAAACTCAACCTCGAGCACCACAGGAGCATCACCATGGCACGTGCGGTCGGGATCGACCTCGGAACCACCAACTCGGCTGTCGCCGTCCTCGAGGGCGGCGAGCCGACCATCATCGCCAACGCGGAGGGCGGTCGCACGACCCCGTCCGTCGTCGCGTTCTCCAAGGGCGGGGAGGTCCTGGTCGGCGAGATCGCCAAGCGCCAGGCCGTCACCAACGTGGACCGCACCATCCGGTCGGTCAAGCGTCACATCGGCACGGACTGGAAGTCCCCCGAGATCGACGGCAAGACCTACACCGCGCAGGAGATCAGCGCCCGCATCCTGCAGAAGCTCAAGCGCGACGCCGAGGCCTACCTCGGCGAGGACGTGACCGACGCCGTCATCACCGTCCCCGCGTACTTCGACGACCACGAGCGCCAGGCCACCAAGGAGGCCGGTGAGATCGCCGGCCTCAACGTCCTGCGCATCATCAACGAGCCCACCGCCGCAGCCCTCGCGTACGGCCTGGACAAGGGCAAGGAGGACGAGCTCATCCTCGTCTTCGACCTCGGCGGCGGCACCTTCGACGTGTCCCTCCTCGAGGTCGGCAAGGACCCCGACGACGGGTTCTCCACCATCCAGGTCCGCTCCACCAGCGGTGACAACAAGCTCGGTGGCGACGACTGGGACGAGCGCATCGTGTCCCACCTGCTGACCACGGTGAAGAACACCTCGGGTGTCGACCTGTCCAAGGACAAGATCGCGATGCAGCGCCTGCGTGACGCCGCGGAGCAGGCCAAGAAGGAGCTCTCGTCCTCGACGAGCACCAACCTGTCCCTGCAGTACCTCTCGATGTCGGAGAACGGCCCGATCCACCTCGAGGAGACGATGAGCCGCGCGCAGTTCGAGCAGCTCACCAAGGACCTGCTCGACCGGACCAAGCAGCCGTTCCAGAACGTCATCAAGGACGCCGGGATCTCGCTGTCCGAGATCGACCACGTGGTCCTCGTCGGCGGTTCGACCCGGATGCCCGCCGTGAGCGCGCTGGTCAAGGAGCTCACCGGTGGCAAGGAGCCCAACAAGGGCGTCAACCCCGACGAGGTCGTTGCCGTGGGTGCGTCCCTGCAGGCCGGTGTCCTCAAGGGCGAGCGCAAGGACGTCCTGCTCATCGACGTCACGCCGCTGAGCCTGGGCATCGAGACCAAGGGTGGGCTGTTCACCAAGCTCATCGAGCGCAACACCGCGATCCCGACCAAGCGCTCCGAGGTGTTCTCCACGGCCGAGGACAACCAGCCGAGCGTCCTGATCCAGGTGTTCCAGGGTGAGCGCGAGATCGCCCAGCACAACAAGCAGCTCGGCACCTTCGAGCTGACCGGCATCGCACCGGCCCCCCGCGGCGTTCCGCAGGTCGAGGTCACCTTCGACATCGATGCCAACGGCATCGTCAACGTCTCCGCGAAGGACCGTGGCACCGGGGCCGAGCAGAAGATCACGATCTCCGGCGGCTCCGCCCTGGCCAAGGAGGACATCGAGCGGATGGTCAAGGAGGCCGAGGCGCACGCCGAGGAGGACAAGAAGCGTCGCGAGGAGACCGAGGCCCGCAACACGGCCGAGAACCTCGTGTACTCGACCGAGAAGTTCCTCAGCGACAGCGCGGACAAGATCCCGGCCGACGGCCGCGGTGACGTCGACGCAGCGCTGACGGACCTCAAAGACGCCCTCAAGGCCGACTCCGGGGCCACGCCCGAGGACATCTCGGCGAAGACCTCCAAGCTGTCCGAGGAGTCCCAGAAGCTGGGCACGGCGATGTATGCCGCGGCTGCGGAGTCCGAGCAGGCAGGTCCCGACGGTGCCGGCGCCGGCGACGATGCTCCCGCGCAGGACGCCGCCTCCGACGACGACGTCGTGGACGCCGAGGTCGTCGAGGACGACGAGGAGAAGAAGTGACCGACCAGCACCCCACCCCGCACGGGTCGGACCAGGAGGTGGGCGCCGGTCAGCAGACCGGGCCCACCGCCCCCGGGGGCGACGAGCAGTCCGACTCCAGTCGGGCCGCCGACCTCGAGCTCGAGGCCGAGCAGGAGGCCGTGGCCAGCCAGGCACCGGCCGACGACGACGCCGCCGAGGCGGCAGGTGCGTCCCCGGCGCCGGCGAGCGGGTCGGTCGACGCGCCGTCCGCGGGCCACCCCGACGCCGTCCTCGCGGCGGAGCGGTTGGTCGACCTGCAGCGGCTGCAGGCCGAGTACGTGAACTACAAGCGCCGCGTCGACCGCGACCGCGCGGTCGTCCAGGAGCGCGCTGCCCGGTCCGTGGTCGAGGCGCTGCTGCCGGTGCTCGACGACATCCACGCCGCGCGCGAGCACGGCGACCTCGAGGGAGGGCCGTTCGCCTCCATCGCCGACAAGCTCGAGTCCACGCTCGGCAAGTTCGGGCTCGAGCGATACGGCGCGGTGGGTGAGCAGTTCGACCCGGCCCTGCACGAAGCGCTGATGCACACGGCCTGGCCGCAGGACGGGTCGGTCACCGCGACCGGCTCGACCACCGTGGTCCAGGTGCTGCAGCCGGGCTACCGCGCCGGCGAGCAGGTCCTGCGGGCGGCGCGCGTCGCCGTGGCGGACCCCGCGTGACCGACGCACGACCGCACGACGGGGCGGTGCGGGAGCTCGCGGCGAGACACTCGCCCGGGCACCCGCCCGCCCCCGCCACCCGCTGCTGAGAGGAGGACCCGACATGGCCAGCCAGGACTGGTTCGAGAAGGACTTCTACGCCATCCTCGGCGTCCCCCGGGACGCTGACGAGGCGGCCATCAAGAAGGCCTACCGCAAGCTCGCCCGCAAGCACCACCCCGACCAGAACGCCGGGGACGCCGCGGCCGAGCAGCGCTTCAAGGACATCGGCGAGGCCAACTCGGTGCTCTCGGACCCCGAGAAGCGGCGCGAGTACGACGCCGTGCGCCAGATGGCCAGTGGCGGCGCCCGGTTCACCGCGGGGGGCCCGGGTGGTTCTGCCGGCGGCGGTGGTTTCGACGACGTGTTCTCCTCGATGTTCGGCGGCGCCGGCGGTGGCGGCGGGCGCGTGCGCTACTCCACCGGCGGAGCGGGTGCGCCGGGTGGGGCGGGCGCCGGGCAGCCGAACCTCGAGGACCTCCTCGGCGGCATGTTCGGAGGGGCCGGAGGCGCCGGGCCGTCGTATGGCGGCGGTGCGGGTTTCCGTGCGCCCACCGGACCACGCAAGGGCGGTGACCTGACGGCCCGCACGACCTTGTCCTTCCGGGACGCCGTCGAGGGGGCCACGGTCACGCTCGGCGTGACCGGAGGCGGCCAGATCACCACCCGGATCCCCGCCGGGGTCAAGGACGGCCAGAAGATCCGGCTGCGGGGCAAGGGACAGCCGGGAGAGCGCGGCGCTCCTGCCGGGGACCTGATCCTGACGATCTCGGTGCAGAAGCACCCGGTGTTCAGCCGAGACGGCGACAACCTCGTGCTCGACCTGCCGGTGACCTTCGCCGAGGCTGCGCTCGGGGCCACGGTCTCGGTGCCTACGCTGACCGGAGAGCCCGTCAAGGTCCGCATCCCGCCGGGTACGCCCAGCGGTCGGGTCCTGCGCGTGAAGGGCCGCGGGGTCCAGGTCAAGGGGGCCCCGGGTGACCTCATGGCGCGGGTGGTCGTCGTCGTGCCGCAACGCCTGTCGGACCAGGCCCGCGAGGCGGTCGAGACGTTGCGCTCGCAGGACGAGGGCCACGACCCGCGGGCCGAGCTCTTCGCGAACGCCGGCCGGTGACCGCCCGTGGTCCCCGGTCCCGGCTTCTCACCTGACGACGACGCCCCCGTCTTCGTCATCTCCGTGGCGGCCACCCTGGCGGGGATGCACGCGCAGACGCTGCGGCAGTACGACCGGCTCGGCATCGTCAGCCCGTCCCGGACCCGGGGTGGCGGTCGACGCTACTCCGGGCGTGACGTGGCGCTGCTGCGCGAGGTGCAGCGGCTCTCCCAGGAGGAGGGCATCAGCCTCGCCGGGATCCAGCGCATCCTCGAGCTCGAGCACCAGGTGTCGGCGCTGCGCTCGCGGGTGCGCGAGTTGACCGACGAGGTCGAGACCCTGCGGGTCGCGACCGGCGGCAGCCTCGGGTCACGGGTCTTCGCCGTCGGTCCCACCGGCGACGTGATCGCTCTGCGCGCGGGCCAGCGCCCCCGCGGCGGTCGCTCCCGGGCCCTCTCCCAGGCCTTGGTGGTGTGGCGCCCGACCCCTCGCGACTGAGGGCGAGCGCTGCGGTCGCGACGGACTCAGCAGTGGAGGGCGAGCACGGCCATGTCGTCGCGGTCGTGCGTCGAGGCCAGCACGTGCCGCTCGACGGCGTCGTCCAGGGCCTGCACCGTGCCGTGCGCGCCGCGGTGGCCGGACGCCCGCAGCACCGTGGCCAGCCCGTCGTCACCGAACTGGGTCCCGTGCTGGTCGCGGGCCTCGGTGACCCCGTCGGTGAAGAGCACCAGCGTGTCGCCCTCGGACATCTCCAGGCGCACCTCGGTGTGCGTCGCGTCCGGGTCGACACCCAGCAGCAGCCCGATGGTGCCGACCTCGGTGAGGCTGCCGTCGGACCGGCGCAGCACCGGCAGCGGGTGCCCGGCGACGCTGAGCTCCCCGACCAGCCCCCCTGCGTGGGGGCGCACCACGAGGCAGCAGGCCGTCAGGTACGGCAGCGGGCCGGCCTGGTCGTCGTGCAGGAGGGAGGCGTTCACGGCGGCGAGCACCTGCGCCGGCCCGGCGCCACTCTCGGCGGCGGCCCGGGCGGTGTAGCGCGCCTGCGCCGTCACGGTGGCCGCGAGGGCGCCCTTGCCGCAGACGTCGGCGATGAGCATCATCCACCGGCCGTCGCCCAGCTTCATCACGTCGTAGGTGTCCCCGCCCACCAGCAGCCCGTCGCCGCCGGCCCGGAACCGCGCCGCGACCTCGACCCCGGGGACCACCGGCACCCTCGCGGGCAGCAGGCTGCGCTGGAGCGTGACCGCGAGGTCGCGCGCCCGGGACTCGGCGCTGAGCCGCCCCAGGAACTGCCCGAGCTGGCGGCCGGCGCTCGACACCACGTCGAGCAGCTCGTCCGGCACCGACCGGGTCTGGCGGGAGAACAGCTCGCAGACCGCGAGCACGGACGCGCCCGTCATGACCGGGAAGGCGATGCCCATGAGGATGCCGTCGGCCCGGGCCGCCTCGGCCCGGGGGAACCGGGGGTCGTGCCACAGGTCGGTCATGACGACCGGAGCCCGGCTCGCCCAGACCAGGCCGGGCAGGCCCTCCCCGGGTCCGAAGGTCCGGCCCAGGCTGGCTGCGTGCAGCGCCGGCGCCTCCTCGCCCGGCGCGTTCCACAGGCCGGAACAGCTCAGCGTCCCCGTGCGGCCCGACGGCACCCACAGGCTGGCGGCGTCCCAGTCCAGCCGTTCGCACAGGGTCGGGAGCAGCTGTTCGAACGCCGCGTCGGCATCCGGAGCCAGGCCCAGCGTCTGCGTGACGTGCAGGGTCGCCGCGAGGTAGCGGCTCACCTCCAGCTGTCGCTCCAGCTGGAGCTGGGGCCGCGCATCGCGCAGCACCCCGATCACCAAAGTGCGCCCCCGGCGGGTGAGCACCGAGAGGGTCAGGTCCACCGAGACCTCCCGGCCGTCGGCGTGCAGGGCCGGGACCTGCACCGTGCTGCCGACCAGCCTCGGCTCGTGGGTGGCGAAGAACCGCTCGAAACCCCTGACGTGCTCGTGCCGCAGCCGCGGTGGCATCAGCACCGTCAGCGAGTGCCCGGCGAGGTCCGCCGGCCCGTGCCCGAGCAGGGCCTGGACGGCCGGGTTCGCGTGGATGATCCGGCCGGAGTCGTCGGCCACGACCACGGCGTCCGGAAGCCCTTCGAGCAGGTCGGCCATCTCCATCGTGGGGTCGTGCGACAGCGGCACGGGTCGAACCCCTTCCTGTCCGGGACGCCGTCCCCCTGCGGGACCGTGCGTCTGCGCTGGCCCCCCAGCATGGCCCCTGAGCAGGCGTTTCGTGCAACCGGGTACCCCTCGCGCGGGTCGGTTCCACCCGCCATACTCACGATCGTGAGTGAGCACCTGCTGGTCTTCCCCGATCGTGACACCGCCGACGAGGTGGCCTCCGAGCTCACCGACGAGGGCTTCAGCGGCGTACGGGTCGTGCGCGAGGCGCTGGCCGGCGAGGACGACTCCGAGGCCCACGAGTGGGCCGTGCACGTCGTGGAGGAGATGGTGGCCGACGAGTCCGGCCCGGTCGAGAGCGGGCTGCGCGAGCGTTTCCAGGCGCTCGCCCACGACCATGGTGGCTGGTACGACCCCGAGCCGACGCCCGGCGACCTCGGGGCAGCGCCCGGCACCCCCGGGTCGGCGCGCCAGCTCCACTAGGCAGGTCCCGGCGGGACCAAATGCCGGTGCACCCCAAGGTTGAGCGGAATACACTCAACTTTGGAGCCGTTGTCTCCGATGAGCTGACCCACCGAACACCCAGGAGCACCAGGCATGGATCTGAAGCCCACCGCCAAGGTCGCCGAGGCCGTCGCCCTCGCCCAGCGCGCCGCGCAGACCGCAGGCCACCCCGAGATCACCCCCGACCACCTCACCAGCGCCCTGATCCAGCTCGAGACCGCCCAGGCCGACGTCCTCCTGCAGGCGGCCGGCACGGGCGCAGGTCACGTGCTGAGCCAGGCCGACGCCCGGTTGCGCACCCTGCCCACGACCACCGGGTCCACCACCCCGCCCACGTTCGGACGCGAGGCGATCGCCGTGCTGCAGCAGGCCGACACGCTCATGCGGGCCAAGGGCGATGCCTACCTCGCAGGCGACCTGCTCCTGCTGGCGCTCGCCGAGACCGGCCACCTCGCGGCGGTCGAGAAGCGTGGCGCCAAGGACATGGAAGCCAAGATCGAGGCCCTGCGCGGGGGACGCAAGGTGAGCAGCGAGACCCCGGCCGAGGGCGGGGAGGCGCTGGAGAAGTACGGCGCCGACCTCACCCAGGCCGCACGCGACGGCAAGCTCGACCCGGTCATCGGCCGCGACTCGGAGATCCGCCGCGTCGTGCAGGTGCTGTCGCGGCGGACCAAGAACAACCCGGTGCTGATCGGTGACCCCGGCGTCGGCAAGACCGCCGTGGTCGAAGGTTTGGCGCAGCGCATGGTCGACGGCGACGTGCCCGAGTCGCTGCGCGACAAGCGCCTGATCAGCCTCGACCTCGCCGCGATGGTCGCGGGCGCGAAGTACCGAGGCGAGTTCGAGGAGCGCCTCAAGGCCGTCCTGGAGGAGATCAGGGCGAGCAACGGCCAGGTCGTCACCTTCATCGACGAGCTGCACACCGTCGTGGGAGCGGGAGGTTCCGGCGACGGCGCGATGGACGCGGGCAACATGCTCAAGCCGCTGCTGGCCCGCGGCGAGCTGCGCCTGGTCGGTGCGACCACGCTGGACGAGTACCGCAAGCACATCGAGAAGGACCCGGCCCTGGAGCGCCGGTTCCAGCAGGTGTTCGTCGGTGAGCCGTCGGTCGAGGACACCGTCGCGATCCTGCGAGGGCTCAAGGAGCGCTACGAGGCCCACCACAAGGTCGAGATCGAGGACGCCGCGCTCGTCGCGGCCGCGAGCCTGTCCGACCGCTACATCAGCGGTCGCCAGCTGCCCGACAAAGCGATCGACCTCGTCGACGAGGCGGCCTCGCGCCTGCGCATGGAGATCGACTCCTCGCCGGTGGAGATCGACCAGCTCCGGCGGGCCGTCGATCGGCTGCGGATGGAGGAGCTGCACCTCGCCCGGGAGACCGATGACGCCTCGGTGGAGCGCCTCGAGCGCCTTCGCAAGGACCTCGCCGACAAGAGCGAGGAGCTTGCCGCGCTCAACGCCCGGTGGGAGGCGGAGAAGTCCGGCCTCAACCGCGTGGGCGACCTCAAGTCCCAGATCGACGAGGCCCGCAGCCAGGCCGAGCGGCTGCAGCGCGAGGGCGACTACGAGGGGGCCTCCAAGTTGCTCTACGGCGACATCCCTGCCCTGGAGAAGGCGCTGCAGAGCGCCCAGGAGGCCGAGGGGAGCCGGGCCCTGGTGCTGCGCGAGAACGGCGGCCAGGCCGAGGAGCTCATGGTCAAGGAGCGGGTCGGCGCCGACGACATCGCCGAGGTGATCTCGGCGTGGACCGGCATCCCCTCGGGCCGTCTCCTCCAGGGCGAGACCGAGAAGCTGCTCTCGATGGAGTCCATCATCGGCTCGCGGCTCATCGGCCAGTCCGGGGCGGTGGAGGCGGTCAGCGACGCCGTCCGCCGATCGCGTGCCGGGCTCTCCGACCCCGACCGGCCGACCGGGTCGTTCCTGTTCCTCGGACCCACCGGCGTCGGCAAGACCGAGCTCGCCAAGAGCCTGGCCGACTTCCTCTTCGACGACGAGCGGGCGATGGTCCGCATCGACATGAGCGAGTACTCCGAGCGGCACTCCGTCGCCCGTCTCATCGGCGCACCCCCCGGGTACGTCGGGTACGAGGAGGGCGGCCAGCTGACCGAGGTGGTGCGCCGGCGTCCCTACTGCGTCGTGCTCCTCGACGAGGTCGAGAAGGCCCACCCCGAGACGTTCGACATCCTGCTTCAGGTGCTCGACGACGGCCGGCTCACCGACGGCCAGGGCCGCACCGTCGACTTCCGCAACGTCATCCTGGTCATGACGAGCAACCTCGGGAGCCAGTTCCTCGTCGA
The DNA here is from genome assembly GCA_963722015.1 of uncultured Actinomycetota bacterium. GTDB lineage: Bacteria > Actinomycetota > Actinomycetes > Actinomycetales > Dermatophilaceae > Pedococcus. The sequence continues at coordinate 67,502 of CAVRMT010000005.1, forward strand.
CCCGTCGATGGAGGAGGCGGCCAAGCGTGAGGCCGTCATGGGTATGGTGCGGGCCAGCTTCAAGCCCGAGTTCCTCAACCGGCTGGACGAGGTCGTCATCTTCGACCCCCTCACCTCCGACGAGCTCACCCACATCGTCGAGCTCCAGGTCCGCGAGCTGGCCAGCCGCCTCGCCGACCGCCGGATCAGCCTCGAGGTGACCGCCGCAGCGCGCGAGTGGCTGGCCATCACCGGCTACGACCCGGCGTACGGTGCGCGCCCACTGCGCCGTCTGGTGCAGAAGGAGATCGGCGACCGGCTCGCCCGGGCCGTGCTGTCGGGGCAGGTCCGGGACGGCGACAGCGTCGTCATCGACCGCGACCCCGCCGACGACCACCTCGTCGTGCGGGGGCAGGACTGAGACCCCAGACTGGGTGGCATGAGCAGCCAGGGCCGGCCCGAGCCGGGTGAGCGCGGGCTGGCCCGCAGGCCCGAGGGCGTCAGCGACGCGACGGTCGAGGCCGTCGGCAAGCTGAGCGAGGCGCTCGAGACGATCGAGGAGGTGCGAGGTCGGCTCTACGGCCTGCACCGCCTCACCGGGTCGGCCGACCTGGCCCTGGGGGAGGCCTGCGACCTGCTGCGCGAGGCCGGGCACGACACCCTCGCCGCACGCCTCGAGACCGAGCTCGTGGGCCGCAACGTCATCCAGGGGCGTTGGACGTTCCAGCTCGTCGAGGAGTTCGACGACGGTTACTACGCCGACTTCCGACGGCTCGAGAAGGTCGTGCGCGACGAGCTGATGGCCGGCCGGCGCCACGTGTTCGAGGCGGAGATGAAGGCCGACCGGCGCAGCGACGGCCGTCCCGGTCACGCCGCCACCCCGGACTGACGCGCCATACGCTCACTGTGATCACTTCCGGTCGTCGGCGGCCGGGTTCGGCAGCGCCACGTGCTCACTGTGATCACGTCGGCGGTCGTCGGCGGTCGTCGGCGGTCGGGGCGGGCAGCGCCATGCGCTCACTGTGATCACTGCCGGTCGCCCTGAGGTGTGGCGAAGGCCGGGGTGTGGTCTGGTGTGGGCATGACCAGGTATGGCTTCCACGCCTCCCACGAGCAGGTGAGCCCCCGACAGCTGCTGACCGACGTGCAGCACGCCGAACGTGCCGGCTTCGCCATGGCGATGTGCTCCGACCACTTCTCCCCGTGGAGCGAACGGCAGGGTCACTCGGGCTACGCGTGGTCCTGGCTCGGCGCCGCGCTCGCGACCACCGACCTCGAGCTGGGCTGCGTCAGTGCTCCCGGGCAGCGTTACCACCCCGCCGTCCACGCCCAGAAGATCGCGACGCTCGGCCAGATGTTCCCCGGCAGGTTCTGGGTGGCCCTGGGCAGCGGGGAGGCGAGCAACGAGCACATCACCGCGGAGCGCTGGCCGCGCAAGGAGCTGCGGACCGCGCGCCTCGAGGAGTGCGTCTCGGTCATCCGGCGCCTGCTCGAGGGGGAGGAGGTCAGCCACGACGGGCTGGTACGGGTGGACCGCGCCCGGGTCTGGGAACGGGCCGACCCGCTGCCGCGACTCATCGGACCCGCGGTGTCCGTGGAGAGCGCCGCGCGTGTGGCGGCGTGGGCCGACGGACTGGTGACCGTCAACCAGCCGCACGACGTGCTCCGCGACGTGGTCTCCGCCTACCGCGAGGCCGGTGGACGGGGCCCGCTCGCCCTGCAGGTGCACCTGTCCTGGGCGCCGACCGAGGCCGAGGCGCTCGCGCTGGCCCACGACCAGTGGGCGGCCAACTCGATCGGGCCGGCCGTGGCCTGGGACACCGAGATGCCGGAGGCGTTCGACGCCATGGCGGCCCAGCTCCCACCCGAGGCCGTACGGGGTCCGGTCCGGGTGTCGGCGGACCTCGGTCAGCACCGGGAGTGGTTGCAGGAGTATGCCGCCCTGGGGTTCGACGACATCTACCTCCACCACGTCGGCCAGGACCTCGGCGGGTTCATCGACACGTTCGGCGAGAGCGTCCTGCCCGCCCTGACGGAGGGCTGAGCCGTGCGGGTCACCGACACCAGCGACCTGTGGTGGAAGACCGCGGTCATCTACTGCCTCGACATCGAGACCTTCTACGACTCCGACGGTGACGGCATCGGTGACCTCGGGGGCCTGGCCGAGCGGATCGACTACCTGGCGGAGCTGGGGATCACCTGCCTGTGGCTGATGCCGTTCTACCCGACGCCGGACCGCGACGACGGGTACGACGTCACCGACCTCTACGGGGTCGACCACCGGCTCGGCACCCACGGCCAGCTCGTCGAGCTGATCCGCACCGCGAAGGACCGCGGACTTCGCGTCATCGCGGACGTGGTCATCAACCACACCTCGGACCGGCACCCGTGGTTCAAGGCGGCCCGGCGGAGCAAGGACAACCGCTACCGCGACTACTACGTCTGGAGGGCCGACCCGCCCCCCGACACCTCGGACCAGGTGGTGTTCCCCGACAAGGAGGACAGCCTCTGGGAGCGGGACGACAAGACCGGTGAGTGGTACCTGCACCACTTCTACAAGCACCAGCCGGACCTCAACACCGCGAACCGCGAGGTCCGCGACGAGATCGCCCGCACCATGGGGTTCTGGCTGCAGGTCGGGCTGGACGGGTTCCGGGTGGATGCCGTCCCGTTCTTCGTCGAGGACGTCGAGACGGCTGCCGCGAGCGAGGAGCACCCGGAGGTACCGTCGGACCCCCACCAGCACCTGCGCGACCTGAGGGCGTTCCTCAACCGCCGACGCGGTGACGCGATCCTGCTCGGCGAGGTCAACGTCGCGCACGAGGAGCAGCGCAAGTACTTCGGCGGCGACGCCGGTGACGAGCTGCACATGATGTTCGACTTCATCGGGATGCAGAACCTCTACCTCTCCATGGCGCGCGGCGACGCCCGCCCGCTCGTGCAGGCGCTGGAGCAGCGTCCGCAGATCCATCCCGCGTGCCAGTGGGCGAACTTCGTCCGCAACCACGACGAGCTCACCCTGGACAAGCTCGACGACGACCAGCGCGAGGAGGTCTTCGCCGCGTTCGGGCCGGAGCCGCAGATGCAGATCTTCGGCCGTGGGCTCAAGCGCCGGCTCCCGACCATGCTCGGTGGGGACCCGCGCCGGATCCGGCTGGCCTACAGCCTGCTGTTCTCCCTGCCGGGGACCCCGACGATCTTCTACGGCGAGGAGATCGGTATGGGTGAGGACCTCGCCGCCGAGGGCCGGATGGCGGTGCGGACGCCCATGCAGTGGACCGACGGCCCCAACGGGGGCTTCTCGACCGCGCCCCCGAGCAAGCTCGTCAGCCGCGTCACACCGGGCGGGTACGGACCTGAGCACGTCAACGCCGCCCAGCAGCGCCGCGACCCGGACTCGCTGTGGTCCTTCATGCGCAGCCTCGTCCACACCTACCGCCTGTGCCCGGAGCTCGGATGGGGTGCCTTCGAGGTGCTCGACCAACCCCACCGCGCCGTGCTGGCCCAACGGTCCCGCTGGGAGGACGCCGCCGTCGTGACCGTGCACAACCTCGGGGCCGAACCGGTGAGCCTGGACCTCGTCGTCGCCGACGGCGAGGTGCGCCTGGTGGACCTGCTCGCCCAGGACGAGCTCACGACCGACGCCCGGGGTCGGGTGAGCCTGAGCCTGGACGGCTACGGCCACCGCTGGCTGCGGGTGCACGAGGGCTCGTCGTCACGCCTGCCCTGACCAGCCTGCGGACGGGCGCCCGCATACCGCCGGATCTGCGCGTCCGGACCGATGGCCGGCGTCGCGACGGTTACGGTGGCCCTGTGCCCGTCACCCGCTCCCTCGCCGCCGCCGGACTCGTCGCGACGCTGGCCCTGGCCGCGTGCTCGGGGGGCTCGGACGGCTCGGGCGACGCCACCACCGAGCCACCGCCTGCCCAGCAGCTCGCCGACGCCCGCGCGGTGCTCGAGAAGAGCCCGGCCGTGACGTTCACCCTCGAGTCGGAGGGACTGCCCGGCAAGGCCGTCGGCGTCTCGGGGGCCAGGGGTACGGGGCTGTTCGAGCCGCCGTCGTTCGAGGGCACGCTGAACGCCTCGATCAACGGCGTCACCGGCACGGTCGAGGTCGTCGCGGTCGAGCAGGACGTCTACATGAAGTTCTTCACGCCGACGTTCAACAAGATCGACCCGGCCACCTACGGTGCCCCCAACCCCGCCCAGCTGTTCAACACCGAGACCGGCATCACCAGCCTGATCACCCAGACGCAGGACCCGGCCAAGGCCTCGACGGTGCGTGACGGCTCCGACGTCCTCAACACGTTCACCGGCAAGCTCCCCGGAGACGCCGTGGCCGACCTGCTCGTCGTCGGCGACCGCGCGAGCACCTTCGACGTGACCTACGGAGTCACCCAGGCCGGCAAGGAGCTGCGCAGCGTCGTCATCGAGGGGCCGTTCTACGAGGGCGCCGTCTCGACCTACACGCTGCGCCTGACGAGCCTGGCCAACCCCGTTGCGATCACCCGCCCCTAGGGCGCTGCTCGCCACGGCCTCGGTGGCGGTGGCGCTCGCGGCGGCGGACACGTATGTCGTGGTGCTGGCGCTCACCGACATGATGACCGGCGTCGGCCTCGGCATCGACGCACTGCAGAAGGCCACCCCGATCATCTCGGGGTTCCTGCTCGGCTACATCGCCGTGCTGCCGCTGATCGGTCGCCTGGCCGACCTCGCGTCGCGCCAGCGGATCCTGTTGGCCTGCCTGGCGATCTTCGTCGTGGGCTCGGCCGTGACCGCCCTCGCGGTGGAGCTGCCGGTGCTCGTCTCCGGCCGGGTCCTGCAGGGTGTCGGAGGTGGGGGACTGGTGCCGGCGACCCTGGCGCTCGTGGCCGACCTCTGGCCTGCCGACAGGCGCGGAGTGCCCCTGGGGGTCGTCGGTGCCGTGCAGGAGCTGGGCAGCGTGCTCGGTCCGGTGCTCGGCGCCCTGGTCCTGGCCGTCTCGGGCTGGCGGATGATCTTCTGGCTCAACGTGATCGCCGGTGTGGTCCTCGCCGCTGCGGTCGTCGCGGCTGGGGGCGAGCGGCCGAGCCGGCCGCGCGCCATACCCCTCGTCCTGGGGCTCGGCGCCCTCCTGGTGACCGGGCTCGCGCTCGCTGCGCCGCCGCGCCTGGTCACCGACATCTCCCTCGGGGTGCCGTTCGTCCCGTTCGACGGGTCGACGTCGCGCTTGGCGACACCGGTCGGTGTCGTGGCACTGCTCCTGGTCCTGGCCTGGCTCGTCGTGAGCGCCCCGGGCTGGTGGCGGGTCCTCGGACGCGCCGACGTACCGGGGGCGCTGCTGCTCGCGACCGCCCTCGGCAGCGTGGTGCTGACCTTCGCGGCCAGCGACCCCGAGCGTGAGGTCGTCGGGCCGCTGGGGTTCGCGCTGCTGCCGCTGGGAGCGCTGGCCTTCGCGCTCTACCTGTGGCGCCACCGTCGGGCCCCGGAGCCGCTCATCGCCCGGGGCGTCGTCCGTGGGCGGGCGCGTTACTCCCTGCTGGTCAGCGTGTTCGTCGGGGCTGCCCTCGTCTCGGTGGTCGTGGACGTGCCGGTCCTGGCGCGGCTGACGCTGACCGACTCCCAGACCGAGGCCGCGCTGGTGCTCGTCCGGTTCCTCGTCGCCGTGCCCGTGGGCGCCCTGCTGGGTGGCTGGTCGTTGCGACGCCTCGGCGACGGCGCGGTCAGCGGCGTCGGCCTCGCGCTGGCCGCAGTGGGACTGTTCCTGATGAGCCGTTGGGGCGAGGGCTCGCTCGACGGGTTCTCGGCGACCGTCGTCCTGGCCCTGGTCGGGCTGGGGATCGGCCTGGCCCTCGCGCCGGTCAACAACGCGGCCCTGGCCGCTGCCCCCGACGACGCGCACGGTGTGGCCTCCGCCCTGGTCGTCGTCGCCCGGATGGTCGGCATGGTCGTCGGCCTGGCGCTGCTCACGGCGATCGGACTGCACCGCTACTACGACACCGTCGCTGCGCTGCCCGACCAGACCGACACCACGGCCCTGGTCGCGGCCGGCGTGGTCCAGGTGCAGACCGTCTTCACCGGCGCCGCTGTCGCGGCCCTGCTCGGGGCGATCGCCTCCATCGGGCTCGGACTGCGCCGGAACCACCAACCCCTCAGCGACGTCCCACCCGTGTGACGACCTCCCCCCATCCCGCGAAACGGCGGTTGCTCGACGAGACGGCAGTTGCAACCGCCGTGTTGCCGAGCAACCGCTGTTTTGCACGCACGCCGGGCCCGGTCGTGGCAGCCCTGGCCGGTCTCCTGCTCGTCTGCGGCTGCTCGCAACCGCAACGGGCCTGCACCGAGATCGGCGCGTCGAACGGCGCGCAGGTGACCGTCGAGGGGCTGGGTGCCGTCGACGAGCTCCGGGAAGTGATCGTGGAGGTCTGCCTGGAGGGAACGTGCGGCAGCCGCCAGCTGCAGACCTGCTGCGCGGACGCGGTGTTCGTGGACCTGGCCACGATCCAGTCGACCGACCCTGTCGACCTGGCCGTCACCGTCCGCACCGACGACGGCACCGTGCTCATCGATGCCCCGCGCGTCCCTGCGACACCACGCACGGTCCAGCCCAACGGGCCGGGGTGCCCGCCGACGGCCTACCAGGCGCAGGTCACCGTGAGCTGACCCGCTCCGTCCACGCGGGGGACGACGCAGTCGTGGAGGACGTCGACACCTCCTTCGGGGCGCGGCGGTGAGGTCGCGGGTGTCGGGAGGTCAGTCGGACAGCTCGACCACGACCGGTGCGTGGTCGGAGGCGCCCTTGCCCTTGCGCTCCTCGCGGTCGATCGCCGCGCCCAGCACCCGGTCGGCGAACGGCTGCGTGCCGAGGATGAAGTCGATCCGCATGCCACGCCGCTTCTGGAACGACAGCCGCGTGTAGTCCCAGTAGGTGAAGGTGCCCGGCTCGTCGGTGTGCGGTCTCACCACGTCGACGAACCCGGCGTCGAGGATCTGTTGGAAGGCGGCCCGCTCCGGCGGGGAGACGTGGCTCTTGTCGAGGTAGTACTCCATCGACCACACGTCCTCGTCCTGCGGCGCGATGTTCCAGTCGCCCAGGATCGCGGCGGTCTCGCCCGCCGCGGCCGACTGCGCCGCCTGGTCGCGCAGCCTCGCCAGCCACGACAGCTTGTAGGCCATGTGCGGGTCCTCCAGCTGGCGGCCGTTGGGGACGTACACCGAGGTGACCTTCACCCCGCCACAGGTGGCGGTGAGGGCGCGGGCCTCGACCACGGCGGGGTCGCCCCAGCCGGGTGCGTCAGCGAAGGAGGGGGTCACGTCGCTGAGGCCGACGCGCGACACGATGGCCACGCCGTTCCAGTGGTTGAGCCCGTGGTGGGCGACCTCGTACCCGAGCGTCTGCAACCGGTCGAACGGGAACTGCGCGTCGGTCGCCTTGGTCTCCTGGATGGCCAGCACGTCGACGTCGCTGCGTTGCAGCCACGCCTCGACGCGGTCGATCCTGGATCGGATGGAGTTCACGTTCCACGTCGCAATGCGCACGGGGCAACCTTAAGGGGGCGCACCTAGACTGGCTTCCATGAGCACCGCCCTCGTCACCGGCGCCACCGCCGGCATCGGACTGTCCTTCGCCCACCAGCTCGCCGAGCGCGGTCACGACGTCGTCCTCGTGGCGCGGGACCGGGTCCGGCTCGAGAACCTGTCCGACGAGCTGCGCGCGAAGTACCGCGTGGAGACCGAGATCCTCGTTGCGGACCTGTCCGACCGGGCCGACACCGGCAAGGTGGCCGAACGCCTCTCCGACGCGGCCCGGCCGGTGGACCTGCTGGTCAACAACGCCGGGTACTCGCTGAAGAAGCGGTTCCTCGACAACGAGATCGGCCAGGAGGAAGCGGTGTTCGACGTGCTCTGCCGCGCCGTCCTGGTCCTCTCCCACGCGGCGGCCCGCGCCATGCGCGAGCGGGGTCACGGCGGCATCGTCAACGTCTCGTCCGTCGCCAGCTTCATCACCTCGGGCACCTACTCCGCGGAGAAGTCCTTCGTCACCGTGTTCACCGAGGGCCTGTCCGGCGAGCTCGCCGGCTCCGGCGTCACCGCCACGGCACTGTGCCCGGGGTTCACCCACACCGAGTTCCACGACCGCGCCGGCCTCGACATGTCGGGCATCCCCAAGTTCATGTGGCTCGACGCCGACCGCCTGGTGCGCGACTGCCTCGACGACGTGGCCAAGGGCAAGGTGGTGTCGGTGCCCGGACCGCAGTACAAGGCCATCGTGACCGGCCTTCGTATGGTGCCTCGAGCCCTGGTCCGCTCGCGCGCACGGGCCGCGCACCGTCCCAAGGACAGGACCAAGGACAGGACCAAGGACGGCAGCTGACGCGAGCTAGGCTGCTGAGCCGTGACCGACTCCTCCGCCGCCCGCGCCCGCCTGCTCGAGATCGTCAAGGACAAGGCCGTCGTCCACGGCCGCGTCACGCTCTCCTCCGGCAAGCAGGCCGACTACTACGTCGACCTGCGCCGCATCACCCTCGACGGGGAGGGGTCACCGCTCGTCGGGATCGTCATGCGCGACCTCATCAGCGACCTGGACTACGACGCCGTCGGTGGGCTCACGCTCGGCGCCGACCCGGTCGCCACGGCGATCCTGCACGCCAGCGCGGCCGCGGGTGACCGCAAGGACGCCTTCGTCGTGCGCAAGTCCGGCAAGGCCCACGGCCTCCAGCAGCGCATCGAGGGCCCGTCGATCAAGGGGCGCCGGGTCGTCATCGTCGAGGACACCTCGACCACCGGTGCCTCGCCGCTCGAGGCGGCCAACGCCGCCCGTGAGGCCGGCGCCGAGGTCGTCGCAGTGGCCACGATCGCCGACCGTGCGACCGGTGCCGGCGAGAAGTTCGCCGACGCCGGGTTGGAGTACCGCTTCGTCTACGGCCTCGAGGAGCTCGGCCTCGCCTGAACGCGTCGGGTCGGTGGCCGGGCCGGCCACCCCGTGAGTCGGCCGCACCGGGGTGAGAGGTCCGAGGCCCTAGGCTCGAGGCACTCGCGCAACCAGGGGAGTCCCATGATCACCACGATCGTCGTCGTCGCCATCGTCGTGCTGCTGGTCCTGTGGGCCGTCAGCGTCTACAACGGCCTCGTCAAGCTGCGCAACCTCGTGCAGGAGGCCTGGCGCCAGATCGACGTCGAGCTCACGCGGCGCCATGACCTCATCGGCAACCTCGTCGAGACGGTCAAGGGCTATGCCGCCCACGAGCGGGGCACGCTCGAGGACGTCATGCTGGCCCGTTCCGCCGCGATGTCGGGCGGCCAGTCCCCGGCCAAGCAGGCACAGAGCGAGGGCATGCTCAGCCAGGCGCTCGGCCGCCTCTTCGCCGTCGCCGAGGCCTACCCCGACCTCAAGGCGAACCAGAACTTCCTGGCCCTCCAGCAGGAGCTCACCTCGACCGAGGACCGCATCGCCTCGTCGCGGCGCTACTACAACGCCAACGTCCGTGAGCTCAACACCAAGGTCGAGACCGTCCCCTCCAACATCGTCGCCGGGATGTTCAAGATCGGCCGTGAGGAGTACTTCGAGGCCGAGGGGGCCGAGCGCGACCCGGTGAAGGTCGACTTCGGCCAGCGTGACGCGGCCATCCCCCCACCGAGCGGGTATGCCGCCGGGACCGAGGCCGGTGTCCCCGCCGCGCCGCCCGTGGTCGCCCCGGACCCCGGCCCGCAGTCGCAGCCCCCCAGCCAGCAGCCCCCCACCCAGTAGCCCCCCACCCAGCAGCCCCCCACCCAGCCCTGACGCTGGACCACCGCAAAACGCCGGTTGCGCTGCATACCGCCGGACTTCAAACCAAGGTATGCCGCGCAACCGGGGTCTTGCCGCGCGGGTGCCAGGGGCCGGGGCGGGTCGGAGGCGCGTCCACCGGTCGGTGGACGACGGTTCAACCGGCTGATGCTGCCCCGGACGGGCGCCGGCGCGGGAGGGTGGTCCCATGGAAACACCCATCATCGTCACCGGACTGCGCAAGACCTACGGGTCCCGTGAGGCCGTCGACGGCATCGACCTGACGATCGAGGCCGGCGAGGTGTTCGCCCTCCTCGGGCCCAACGGCGCCGGCAAGACCACCACCGTCGAGATCCTCGAGGGCTTCCGACGCCGCGACGGCGGCAAGGTGAGCGTGCTCGGCGTCGACCCGGAGGCGGGCGACCTCGCCTGGCGCAACCGGATCGGCATCGTGCTGCAGAGCTCCACGGGTCTGGAGCTGATCACCCCACGCGAGGCGATCGCCAGCACCGCCAAGGTCTACCGCACCCCGCGCGACGTCGACGAGGTGATCGCGTCGGTGGGACTGCAGGACAAGGCCGACGACCGGATCGGCAAGCTCAGCGGCGGCCAGCGTCGGCGTCTCGACGTGGGCCTGGGGATCGTCGGGCGCCCGGAGCTGCTGTTCCTGGACGAGCCCACCACGGGCTTCGACCCGCAGGCGCGGCGCGACTTCTGGGACCTCATCCGCTCGCTCGCGGGCGACGGGACGACCATCCTGCTCACCACCCACTACCTCGACGAGGCCGAGCAGCTCGCCGACCGGGTCGGCGTCATCGCCGCCGGACGGATGCTCGCCCTCGACACCCCGGCCAACCTCGGCGGCCGCGCCTCCTCGCAGGCCACGGTCTCCTGGGAGGAGGCGGGCAGTCGTCGCAGCGAGAGGACCAGCACGCCCACCCAGTACGTCAGTGCCCTGTCAGCCAGGCTCGGGGGTGAGGTGCCGAAGCTGACGGTCACGCGACCGTCGCTCGAGGACACCTACCTCACGCTCATCGCCCCGCACCTCGACGCCGAGGCCGACCTCGTGACGGTGTCGTCGTGAACACCGCGGCGATCGGTTACGACCGCACGATCCTGGAGCTGAAGATGTACTTCCGCGAGAAGGAGGCGGTCTTCTTCTCCTTCACCTTCCCGATCCTCATGCTGTCGATGTTCGCGGTGATCTTCGGAGACTCGTTCGGCGAGGGCGAGGCGGCGGCCGCCGGTGTCAACGCGGCCCGGTTCTTCCTGCCCGGCATGGTCGCCGCGGGCGTCATGCTGACGAGCTTCCAGTCGATGGCGCTCAGCGTCGCGGTCGAACGCGACGACGGCACGCTCAAGCGGCTGCGTTCGACGCCCATGCCGCCGGCCGCCTACTTCCTCGGCAAGGTCGGTCTCGTCGCCAGCACGTCGCTCGCGCAGTTCATCCTGCTCATCGCGGTCGCGAAGGTGGGCTTCGGGGTGCAGCTGCCCACCGACGCCGGCAGCTGGGTGACCTTCGTATGGGTGTTCCTGCTCGGTGTCGCGTCCGGCACCGTCCTCGGGATCGCCTACTCCTCCTTGGCCTCCTCCTCACGGTCCGTCGGCGCCATCGTCATCGCCCCGACCCTGGTCCTGCAGTTCATCTCAGGGGTCTACTTCGCCTTCACCGACCTGCCCGACTGGCTCAAGCAGGTGGCCTCGGTGTTCCCGCTGAAGTGGATCGCCCAGGGGATGCGGTCGGTGTTCTTCCCCGACGACTGGCAGACCCAGGAGATGGCCGGGGTGTGGGAGCACGGGCGGACCGCCCTCGTCCTCGGGCTGTGGCTCGTCGCGGGCCTGGTGATCTGTGCCCGCACCTTCCGCTGGACCAAGCGCGGCACGACATGATGGGGCGATGAGCGCCGACCAGCCGTCGGACTGCGTGCCCCACTCGGGGACCTCGTCCGAGGAGCTCTCGCAGATGTGGCGCCGCCAGGTCGTCTGGTGGCACGTGTTCTTCGCGGTGCTCGTCGCGACGACGGTGGGAGTGCTGCTCGCTGAACGCCCTGACCACCTCGGGTGGTCACTGGTGGGCGTCGGCGCCATCGCGGCCGCATACGCGCTCTGGGGTCGTCGCGGGATCGGCGAGCAGGACCCGCGCGCCGGGTTCGTGTACGTCGTCGTGGCCTGGGCCGCTCTCGTGGGGATGATGGCCGTCGGCGGGTCGGGGACCGCATGGATCCTCACCTTCGGCCTCTTCCCGCAGACCTGGGCGATGCTGCGGCGCAACCAGGCGGCCGCCGTCGTCGTCGTGGCCGTCGTGGCGATCGGGGTCGCACGCCTGTGGCAGGCGCCCCGTACCGGCGAGGACGCGGTGGGCATCGCCCTGAGCACCGTGATCACGTTGTCGCTGTCGTTGGCGCTCGGCCTGTTCATCCACAAGATCGTGGGCGAGGCCGACGCCCGGGCCCTGACCATCGACGAGCTGAGGCGCACGCAGGTCCAGCTCGCCGCGGCCGAGCGCGCCCAGGGGGTGGCCGGCGAACGCGAACGCATGTCGCGCGAGATCCACGACACGCTCGCGCAGGGGTTCACCTCCCTGGTCACCCTGGCCCGCGCCACCGAGGCCGCCCTGGACCGGGGCGACCTCGACGTGGTGCGCGCGCGGTTGCTCCTCATCGAGCAGACCGCAGCCGACAACCTCTCCGAGGCGCGGCTCATCGTCGCCGAGATGACCCCCGGGCACCTGCAGTCGCGCACCCTGTCCGAGGCGCTGGGCCGTCTCGTCGACGCGGTCGCCGTCGAGACGGGGGTGCAGGGCAACCTCGTCGTGCTGGGCGAGCCGACGGTGCTGCCCGCCAACTCCGAGGTGGTCCTGCTGCGCACCGCCCAGGAGGGGCTGGCCAACGTCCGCCGGCACGCCCGCGCCAGCACCTTCGAGGTCCGCCTCACGTATGCCGCCGACGCGCCGGTGTCCCTCGAGGTCGCCGACGACGGGGTCGGGTTCGCCCCCGGCTCCCCGGAGCGCGGCTACGGCCTGGACGGGGCGACCGCCCGTGCCGACGAGGTCGGGGGCCGGTTCGAGGTGCACAGCGCGCCGGGTGGCGGCACCAGGCTGCGGATGGAGGTGCCGCGATGACGTTGCGGCTGCTGGTCGTCGACGACCACCCCGTCGTCCGCATGGGGCTGGTCGCGATGCTGTCCGAGCACGCCGACTTCTTCGTCGTCGGCGAGGCTGCCGACGGTGCCGAGGCGGTGCTGCTGGCCGAGCGGTTGTCGCCCGACGTCGTCCTGATGGACCTGAGGATGCCCGTGCTGGACGGCGCCTCGGCCACGGCCCGGCTGCGCGCGAAGGCCGGCGCCCCGGCGGTGCTGGTGCTGACGACCTACGACACCGATGCCGACATCGTCCGCGCCGTCGAGGCCGGTGCGAACGGCTACCTGCTCAAGGACTCCCCCCGAGAGGTCCTCGCCGACGCCATCCGTCGGGCCGCTCGCGGTGAGACCGTCCTGGCACCACCGGTCGTGGCCCGCCTGGCCAGCCGGTTGCGGGCACCCGCCGGGCCGTCGCTGACCGAGCGCGAGACCGAGGTCCTGCGCTGCGTGGCCAGGGGGCTGTCCAACGCGGCCGTGGGTCGCGAGCTGCACATCGGGGAGGCCACCGTGAAGACGCACCTGCTCCGGGCCTTCGAGAAGCTCGGCGTCACCGACCGCACCGCCGCGGTCACGGCAGCCCTGCGCGCGGGGTTGATCGAGCTCTAGCCGGGGCTCGGCGTTGCTGGCGCTGCCGTGCGCGAGGTCGACTCCGCGCACCTCGTGACGGCTTCGGCCACTTGGCAGGTGAGCGCGGTCGCGCTGGGGTGCGCGACGTCGACTCCGCGCACCCCGGCCGGGGTCCGACCTGTCAGACCCGGTCGTCCCTGACGTCCTCGAACGCCTCGCCGACCTCCTCGAGGATCACCTCGCTGGTGGTGTGGCCGCGGCGGGCACGGACGACTTCGATGACCATGGGGATGACCGAGACCACCACGATCGCGAGGATCGCCGCCTCCAGGTGGTCCTTGAGCACTGGGAAGGCCTGGCCGAGGGAGTAGCCGACGAGGGTGAGGCCACTGGCCCAGAGCACCGAACCCACCGCGCTCCATACGAAGAAGTGGCGACGGTCCATCCGACCGACACCGGCCACCACGGTGATGAACGTGCGCACGATCGGCACGAACCGACCCAGTACGAGGGCCTTCGCGCCGTGGCGCTCGAAGAACTCGTGGGTCTGGTCGAAGTACTTCTTCTTGAGGAACCGCCCCTCACGCTCGTACAGGGGTGCCCCCAGGGCGCGACCGATCTCGTAGCCGACGACGTTGCCGGCGAAGGCGACGAGGGTCAGGACCAGGCAGGCGAGGGCGATGTTGATCTTGATCGAGCCCTCGGCGATGAACAGGCCCACCGCGAACAGCAGCGAGTCGCCGGGCAGGATCGGGAAGAGCAGCCCGCACTCGACGAAGACGATGGCGGCGCTGACCCAGAAGAACTGGGATCCGAAGCGCTGGAGCAGCCACTGGGGGTCCATCCAGTCGGGACCGAGCAAGGGTGTCATCACGGGGACAAGGGTACGGGGCGTGGGTGTGTGCTCCCTGTCATTCGCCTGGACGCGGCTCCCGGCCCGGGCGCGCCTAGGGTGGCCATCGTGAGCGAGGAGATCGGGGTCGGCCCCTGGGTGGGCGAGTGGCCGACCGGTGACCCGTGGGACCCCGAGCTGCTGCGTGAGGGCGACCGCCGCAACGTCGTCGACCGCTACCGCTACTGGCGACACGACGCGATCGTCGCTGACCTCGACACCCACCGCCACGCGTTCCACGTCGCCGTCGAGAACTGGGGCCACGACTTCAACATCGGGTCGGTGATCCGGACCGCCAACGCCTTCAACGCCAAGGCCTTCCACATCGTCGGCAGGCGGCGCTGGAACCGCCGTGGTGCCATGGTGACCGACCGCTACCAGCACGAGCACCACCACCCGAGCGTCGCGGACCTCCTCGCCTGGGCAGCGACGGCGGGCACGGGCGACGGTGGGCGACCCCGCGCCGTACCGCTGATCGGCATCGACAACCTGCCGGGCTCGAAGCCCCTGGAGACCCGCGACCTGCCCCGCGAGTGCGTCCTCGTGTTCGGCCAGGAGGGCCCCGGGCTGTCGCAGGAGATGCGCGAGGCCTGCGAGGTGGTGCTGCACATCGAGCAGTTCGGCTCGACGCGTTCGATCAACGCCGGGGCGGCGGCGGCCGTCGCGATGCACGCCTGGGTCAGGCGGCACGTCTTCGCGCAGGTGCCGGGACCGCCCGGCGGCTGAGCCGCCGCCAGACCAGCCCGAGGACCACCGCGGCCGACACCCTGCCCACCGCCGTGCGCCCTGCCCACGGCGGCCGACACTGTGCCCACCGCCGTGCGCACTGCCCACGAAGCTTCGGGGGCAGAGCGCACTGTCATGGGCCGGGTGCCGCGCGCCTACGCTGGATCCGTGGTCGCCAACCGAACCCGCAAGGCCAGGTACGCCAACCGCCGCAGACGTCGGATGGAGCGGGTCGAGCACGACCTCAGCGACGGGCAGTGGGCCGCGCTCCAGGCGGCGTGGGGCGGCTGCGCGTACTGCGGCAGCACGGACAAGGCGTTGCAGCGCGACTGCGTGCTGCCGATCTCCCGGGGCGGGCGGTACACCCTCGACAACATCGCGCCCGCCTGCGGCTCCTGCAACGCCAGCAAGTGCAACGAGGAGGTCACCGGCTGGCTGCGGCGCAAGCGCTACGACGAACGGGCGTTCCTCGTGCGCCACCTCGAGATCGGCGCGCAGCTCGCGCTCCAGTTCCCCTCCGACTCACCTGCGTAGAGGTTCGGCGTTCCCAGCCCGCTGCAGCCCCGTCGCGAGAAGTGAGTCGCCGTACTCAGGCGGTCGTGGTGGCCGGGGTCCTACCGTCGGCGCATGCTGACCGACCTACGCACCCCGTCGCGCTTCGTCCGAGGACGCCGCGCACTCACCATTGCCTTCGTCTACGTCGTCCTCGTCGCCGTCTCCGTGGCATACGCCGCCTTCTACGACGCGACCACCGAACCCATCGGCGCCTCGTTCTCCCTGATGGGTGGCATCCTGCTCACGGCGCCACTGTCACTCACCCTGGGTGGCCTACCCATGGCGATGGGTGCCGCGATCCCGTACTTCGGCCACGGCCTGGTCATGGTCTACGGCGTGGCCATCGGCCTCGGGGCCTGGCGCGTGCTTCGGGGGCGTCGAGTCGACGAGTCGCCGGGACCGGTGCTGCCGGCTCCCTGCTGAGCTGCGCCGAGACGGGGTGTTGCTGGCGGGGGCGGGCATGGAAGTATCGGAGCCGACGTCAGGCCCCCCTCGAAGGAGAGACCATGCCCATCGCCACCCCTGAGGTGTATGCCGACATGCTGGACCGCGCGAAGGCCGGCTCCTTCGCGTACCCGGCCATCAACGTGTCGTCCTCGCAGACGCTCAACGCCGCGATCCGCGGGTTCGCCGAGGCCGGTAGCGACGGCATCGTCCAGGTCTCGACCGGTGGTGCGGAGTACCTCTCCGGCCCCACCGTCAAGGACATGGTCTCCGGCTCGCTGGCGCTGGCCGCCTACGCGCACGAGGTCGCCAGGAACTACGACGTGAACATCGCCCTGCACACCGACCACTGCCCCAAGGACAAGCTGGACGGGTTCGTCCGCCCGCTGCTCGCCGCCTCGGCCGAGCGGGTCAAGGCCGGTGGCACCCCGTGGTTCCAGTCGCACATGTGGGACGGCTCGGCCGTGCCGCTGGACGAGAACCTCGAGATCGCCCGCGAGCTGCTCGACGCGTGCAAGGCCGCCAACGTCATCCTCGAGATCGAGGTCGGCGTCGTCGGTGGCGAGGAGGACGGTGTCGCCCACGAGATCAACGACAAGCTGTACTCCACGCCCGAGGACGCCATCGCCACGGCCAAGGCCCTCGGCACCGGCGAGAACGGCTACTTCATGACGGCCCTGACCTTCGGCAACGTGCACGGGGTCTACAAGCCGGGCAACGTCAAGCTCAAGCCCGAGGTGCTCAAGGCCGCCCAGGAGGCCGTGCACCGCGAGTTCGGCACTGCCGACGCCAAGCCCTTCCACCTGGTCTTCCACGGTGGCTCCGGCTCGACCGCCGAGGAGATCGCCGCAGCCGTCGACTACGGCGTCGTGAAGATGAACATCGACACCGACACCCAGTACGCCTTCACCCGTCCCGTGGCCGGCTACATGCTGACCAACTACGAGGGGGTCTTCAAGATCGACGGCGAGGTCGGCAACAAGAAGCAGTACGACCCGCGCGCCTGGGGCAAGGCGGCCGAGGCCGGTATGGCCGCGCGCATCGTCGAGGCCTGCGAGCACCTTCGATCGGCAGGCACCCACGCGTGAGCGACAACCTGCTCGGCATCCCCGAGACCCGGCTGCCCGTGGACCCTGCTGCAGCCAAGCTGGACGAGGGCGTCGCCGCGGACCAGGTGGCCGCGGCGCACCCGACGTCGTCGCTGGCCTGGGCCACCCTGGCGGAGGACGCCCTCGCCGACGACCGCGCCGTGGAGGCCTACGCCTACGCGCGCACCGGCTACCATCGCGCTCTGGACTCGTTGCGCAAGAACGGCTGGCGCGGTCAGGGACCGGTGCCGTGGGAGCACGAGCCCAACCGCGGCTTCCTGCGTGCGCTCGCGGCGCTGGCCAAGGCTGCTCGCGCGATCGGCGAGACCGACGAGGAGCGGCGGTGCACCGAGTTCCTGCGGGACTCCTCGACCGTCGGCGCTCGCGAGCTCGGTCTGTAGCGAGTCGGCACCGGCCACCGACCGGCTCGCGGTCAGTGCCGGAAGACCACTTCGGCGACGGCGTGGAGCTGGCCGAGCGACGCCAGCTCGTTGCGGACGCGGACGCGCATCGTGTACTCGTCGCCCTCGAAGGTGCAGTAGCTCGAGCCTGCGGCGCCTTCGCACCGGACGAACCGGGGCATGGTGTCGACGGTGCTCGCGAAGGCGGTCTCGACGGCTGCCTCGGTGCCGAGCTGGCTCGCCCGGGTGCGGTCGCGGTCGACCCAGGCCTTCACGAACGCCGTGCCGTAGTCCTGGGCCGAGCGCGGGATGGCCGGGGCGTCCTTGCCCGGAGGTGGCGTGGTGAGCGTCGGGTCGATCTGCGGCGTGCGGGAGGTCGCGCTCGCGGTGACGGTGGTGGTCACCGTGACCGTGGCGGGTGTCGTCGAGCTCGCGGAGGTCGTCGCGACCGTGGGGGTCGTCGCGGAGGAGGAGCCAGCGGTCGGGTCGGAGCTGCCGCAGCTGCTGACCACCGCGACGGCCAGCAGGCCGGCTGTGACGCTGCGTACGGTGCGTGTGCGCGGGCCGGTCATCAGATCCCCTGTCGTGTGGTGTCCGGGCGGGTGCCCCCTCACCCTTGCCGACGCCATACCTGCCGATCAGGTTGGGTTCCACGAGAAGGTTCCTCGGCCCGCACCAGGCGCACCCCCGGCCTCACGATGTGAAGCCGGGGGGTGGGATCTCGCGGATCCCACCCCCCGGCGTCGCCCCCCTGCGAGCTGGCGTCAACGCCTGCCCTGCATGCCGCTCGTCTGCTCGTCCCCTAGCCGAGACGACGAGTCGGTGATGCCAGTGTGCCCTGCCGCCCAGGGCGAAGCTGGCACTAAGATGCCATTGGCCAGAAGGTGTCCAGGTCCGGCGGGGAGAAACCATGACCAACAAGGGCGAAGTGTCGACCCGAGAACTCGAGGCCCTGTTCGTCGACCCGCTGGAGCGGATGCGCCGGATCGTCGAGCGCGGCGAGCTCAACCTCGAGGCGCGAAGGGCCGAGCTCGCGGAGGTGCGTTACGCGCTGTACGAGCTGTCCGCCAAGTCGGCCGCCACGCCGCCGCGCGGCCAGGTGGTCCTCGAGGCCCTCCCGGCCGACCTCGCTCCACCGCTGCTGCGCCACCTCATCGACACCACGAAGACCATCGCGCGCAACTGCGCCCTGAGCATCGACGTGGGCTCGGGCACCGACGCGGAGAACATCCGCAACTCCCAGGAGCTGATGCGCAAGGGCACCTACCGGCAGCAGACGATCTACCCGATCGACATCCTGGACAGCGACAACGGTCGCGCCTGGGTGCGGTCCTGGGCCGACGCGGGGGAGGAGCAGCGGGTCAGCCTCGTGCCGCCGAGCGAGTTCGCCATCTTCGACGACCACGCCGTGGTGGCGGTCGCCGAGTGGGGCAACCCGGCCGCGGACTACGTGCTCATCCGCGACCCCATGGTCATCGCCGCCTTCACCGCACTGTTCGACCGCTCCTTCGCCCGCGCGCTGCCGATCGCGCAGGAACCGCTCGGCACCGACGACGACGCCGAGCTCGCCCGTCTGCTCGAGCTCGGCCTCAAGGACGAGTCCATCGCCCGCTACCTCGGCTGCAGCCTGCGTACGGTGCGGCGTCGGGTCGCCGAGCTGATGGACCGGTATGGCGTCCAGACCCGGTTCCAGCTCGGCGTCGCCGCCACCCGGGCTGGGCTCGTCGCCCGCGACCAGGCCACCGACCGGTAGCCTTCAGCGGTACGGGCCCCGCGCAGTACGCGAGGGGCCTGCTGCATGACCGCTGGACAACCGTTGTGATCGGAAGAGGTGCTGGTATGCCGGCAATCGTGCTCGTGGGCGCGCAGTGGGGCGACGAGGGCAAGGGCAAGGCGACCGACCTGTTGGGCAGCGACGTCGACTACGTCGTGAAGTTCAACGGTGGCAACAACGCCGGCCACACCATCGTCATCGAGAAGGACGGCAAGCGCGAGAAGTACGCGCTGCACCTGCTGCCCTCCGGCATCCTCACGCCGACCTGCACGCCGGTCATCGGCAACGGTGTCGTCATCGACCTCGCGGTCCTCTTCGAGGAGCTCGACGGCCTCGAGGCGCGCGGTGTCGACACGTCCCGGCTGCTGGTGAGCGCGAGCGCGCACATCATCGCGCCGTACAACCGGGTGCTCGACAAGGTGACCGAGCGCTTCCTCGGCTCGCGCAAGATCGGCACCACCGGCCGCGGCATCGGCCCGACCTATGCCGACAAGATGTCGCGCAACGGCATCCGCGTGCAGGACCTGTTCGACGAGAAGATCCTGCGGCAGAAGGTCGAGGCGGCGCTGGACTTCAAGAACCAGATCCTCGCCAAGATCTACAACCGGCGCGCGGTCGAAGTAGACGAGGTGATGGAGGAGCTGCTCGGGTATGTCGAGCGGTTGCGTCCCATGGTCGCCGACACCTCCCTGGTCCTCGAGCAGGCCCTCAACGAGGGCAAGACGGTGCTGCTCGAGGCGGGCCAGGCGACGTTGCTCGACGTCGACCACGGCACCTACCCGTTCGTCACGTCCTCCAACGCCACCGCCGGTGGCGCCTGCACCGGGTCCGGCATCCCCCCGACCCGTGTCGACCGGGTCATCGCGATCCTCAAGGCCTACTCGACCCGTGTCGGCGAGGGCCCGTTCCCGACCGAGCTGTTCGACGCGAACGGTGAGTTCCTGCGCAAGACCGGGGCCGAGTTCGGCACCACCACCGGTCGTCCGCGCCGCTGCGGCTGGGTCGACACGGTCGTCGGCCGCTACTCCACGCGGATCAACGGCACCACGGACTTCGTGATCACCAAGCTCGACGTCCTCACCGGCCTCGACACGGTGCCGGTCTGCGTGGCCTACGACGTCGACGGCGTCCGCCACGACGAGATGCCGGTCAACCAGACCGACTTCCACCACGCCAAGCCGATCTACGAGGAGCTGCCGGGCTGGTGGGAGGACCTCACCGCCTGCCGCACCTTCGAGGAGCTGCCGGCGAACGCGCAGGCCTATGTCCTGCGCCTCGAGGAGCTCATCGGTGCCCGCGTCTCGGCGATCGGGGTCGGCCCCGGTCGCGACGAGATCATCAGCCGGCACTCCCTGCTCGGCGACTGACCCGACTCAGCACAAACTGCCGTACTGCGGACAGTTTCCACCGTGCCCGCTCTTCGGCAACCTTTGCTAGCAGAGGTTGCCGAAGGAGAGAGGGTGGGATCAGGCGCGGGATCAGGTGGGGCGCAGCACGGTCATGCGGTGGGCGGCACGGGTCAGGGCGACGTAGAGCACCCGCACACCGCCGGGTGACTCCTCGGTGATGGCGTCCGGGTCGACGACGACCGTGGCGTCGTACTCCAGGCCCTTGGTCGACATCGGGTCGATGACCACGACCCGCTCGCCGAGCTCGCCGACGGCAGCGAGCGCCGCACGGTGCACCGACGGCGTGATCACGGCGATCGATCCCTCGACCTCGCCGAGCAGCACCTCCACCGCCTCGGTCGCCACATCGCCCCAGCGGCCGTCGGCCACCGTCAGGTCGACCGGGTGGGCGCCGGTCTCGCGGACGGCCTGCGGGATGTCGGCGTCGGGGACCTGGGCCCTGACGACCTCGGCGGCGTAGTCGAAGATCTCGCGGGCGTTGCGGTAGTTGGTGTCCATGTGGAACAGCCGACGTTCCTGGGTGCCGAACGCCTCCTCACGGGCCCGGCCGGACTCCTGCGCGTCCGGCCACGAGGCCTGGGCGGCGTCGCCGACCACGGTCCACGACGAGTACCGACCGCGGCGCCCGAGCATGCGCCACTGCATCGGTGAGAGGTCCTGGGCCTCGTCGACCAGGACGTGGGCGTACTCGCCGGGGCCCTCGACGCGGCCCTGCAGCAACCGCTCCCGCGGGTCGGTCAGGGCGATGCGCGAGAACTCCCGCGTCGAGCCGACCCCCGACTGACGGGTCGCCCGCACCTCGGCCACGCCGAACTGCGACACGTCGTCGAGCTCCTCGATCTCGTAGAACCCGCGCTCCTCGACCGGCCCGTCCTGTACCGCGCCCATCCGGGCGGCCAGGTCGTCGACGAGGGCGGCATCGGCCACCGACCAGGTCCCTGTCTGCAGGGCGTCGCGCATCGAGGCGGCGAACGCCTCGGCCTCCTGAGCGGTCAGCACCCCGTGTCCGAGGCGGGCGGTCAGCTCACCGTCGGCGAGCCAGAGCAGCACCTCGCGCGGATCGACCTGCGGCCACCAGCGATCGAGGAACGCGTCCACCTCCCGGTGGTCGTCGAAGTGGTCCATGAAGTCGCTGCGGTCGCCTTCGCGGACGCTGGCCCAGCAGGCCTCGGCGAGCTGGGCGCGGACGGCCTTGGCGGACAGGTTGCGCTGGTGGCCCCGCAGCACCTGGGCACGGATGCGGTCCAGCGCCGGGGTGTCCACGCGCACGGCCTTGCCGCCCACGAACGCGCGGAACTGGGTCGGTGCCCCGGGCGGGCTCTCGGCCGCGGCGCGCGACAGCAGGCGGCGCACGCGCAGCGAACCCTTGACGGCAGCGACCTGCGGGGAGTCGAACCGCACGGCCGTGACACCGTCGACGACGTCGCCGAGCGAGCGCAGGGTCACCGACTCCTCGCCGAGCGACGGCAGCACCCGCTCGATGTAGGCCGTGTAGGCCGAGGAGGGGCCGACGACCAGGATGCCGCCGTTCTCGAAGCGTCGACGGTCGGAGTAGAGCAGGTATGCCGCGCGGTGCAGCGCGACCACGGTCTTGCCGGTGCCGGGTCCACCGGTGATCTCGGTGATGCCCCGGGCAGGAGCGCGGATGGCTTCGTCCTGGTGGCGCTGGATGGTGGCCACGATGTCGCGCATCTGCGCGCCGCGGCTGCGGGTCAGCGCCGCCAGCAGGGCGCCGTCGCCGACGACGACGAGGTCCTCCGGCGCGTCGGCGACCATGAGGTCGTCCTCGACGCCGACGACGTCAGGGCCCTTGCACCGCAGCACCCGTCGGCGCAGCACGTCCATCGGCTCCACCGGCGTCGCGCGGTAGAAGGCGGCCGCAGCCGGGGCGCGCCAGTCCACGACGAGGGGTTCGTAGTCGTCGTCGCGCACGCCGAGCCGGCCGATGTAGCGGGTCTCGCGGTCGCTCTCGGCGGCTTCCCTGGACAGCGCGTGGTCGAGGTCGAGCCGCCCGAAGACCAGCCCCTCGAACTGGGTGTCGAGGGTCGAACGTCGTCGGGCCGCGTTGAACACGAGGGCGTCGCGCTCGAACAGCCCGGTGAGCTCCTCGTCGCGGACGTCACCGGTGCGGTCGGTGCGGCCCCGGGCCAGGCCGTCTGTCTCGACGAGCCCGGCCCGCAGCTTGGCCTTGGCCAGCTCGGCGTAGACGACGTCAACGTGCGCCTGCTCGACGGCGATCTCGCGCGCCACCTCGGCGGTGGTTGCCTTGTGGGAGGTGGAGGGCTGGTGATCCGGAGCGGTCACGGTGTGACTTTCTTGTCGAACGGCCTGCTCGTCCTGCAGAGAACGCACGAGTCTAACCCCGGCCCACCGGCCCCACGACGGCATCCCACGCAACGGATCCGCGCCCCGGGCGCGCCCGGATCCGCAGCGTGCGCGCAGGCACGTCCGCGGTGCCATACCGGGTCGCTCAGAGCAGGCCGCGCCGCCCGGCCTGCACACCGGCCTGGAACCTGGTGCTCGCGCCGAGCTGGTCCATCAGTGCCCGGACGCGACGCTCGACGGTGCGTTGGGAGACACCGGTCTGCCGGGCGATCGTCGCGTCGGGGGCGCCGGCGGCGAGCAGCGAGAGGATGAGCTGGTCGCGCTGCTCGGACACGGTGCCGGTGTCCGCCCGCTGCAACGGCGAACCGAGGGTCCACAGGTGCTCGAACAGCGCGATCAGGGCCAGGACCATCGCCCGAGCCCCGACCAGGGCCGACCCGAACCCGGTCGGGTCGAAGGCGCTCACGTCCACGATGGCCGCGCGGTCGTCGACGATGACACAGGAGAACGGGACGCTGGTCGTCAGCCGGAAGCTCTCGCCCCCTCGTTCGCGCGCTTCGAGGATGGTCAGGGCGTCGGGGATCTCCAGGAGGCGGTTGTCGTACACGCTGGTCATGTCCAGGGTGACGCCACCGGCGCCGCGGCTGGGCTCCTCGTGGCTGTGCAGCGGGCTGTCGAAGATGGCGTCCGTGCGGGGGGAGGGGGCGCGGAAGACCCGCACGATCGAGGTGCCCGCCGCGACCGCCTCGGCCGTCACCGCTGCCATCTCGTCGAGGGTGTGCAGGATGCGTATGGTGCCCGCGTCCGGCGTCGTCGACGTGGCCCTGGCCTGGAAGTAGACCTGCGCGAGCTCGTGGGCGACCGACCGCGTCTCACGGGCGCGGCGCTCGTAGCTCAGGGCCAGGGTCGGCAGCGAGATGTCGGGGGGGACCACCTCGATGAGCCCGCCTTCCTTGACCCGGACAAGTCCGCGCTCGCCCAGCACCTGCAGTGCGGCGTCGACCACCGAGGCCGTCATGCCCTGGGCGACGAGCAGCGACCGGGTGGGCTTGGGATGGTGGAGCGCGGCGAGGTAGACCCGCGTCACCGCGCCGTCGCCCTCGCCGGCGTGGTTGTCCAGCGCCAGTGCACCCACGGCGTCGCTCACGAGGTCAGGTCCATTCGATGCTCCCGTGCCATAGGTAAACCGAGGCAACCCATGCTGCTGGGCTGGCGAGATTCCGTCAATGGCGAGAGTCCGCCACGTGAGGCCTTTACGCACGGCCGGTCATGGTCCACTCTGGAGGTAGTCGACTTGGTCGACCCACGTGCCCGGTTGCAGGTTCCCCCGCCGAGCGACCGCACGTCGGCTGCGCGGCGTCCCCGGGAGAATGTCCCCCCTGCCTCCCCGGGACGCCGCGCACTCATCGGCCTCGGTGTTCTCTACGCTGGGCTGCGTGAAGGTTCTCGTCATCGGCTCTGGTGCTCGCGAGCACGCCATCGTCAAGGCATTGGGCTCCGACCCCGGTGTCGGGGCCGTCGTGGTGGCTCCGGGCAACCCCGGCATCGCCGCCACAGCGCTGTGCGAGCCGTTGCCGGGCGGGTTGCTGGACGGCGACGGAGTGGTCGAGCTGGCGCGACGTCACGAGGCCGATCTGGTCGTCATCGGCCCGGAGGCGCCGCTGGTCGCCGGGGTGGCCGACGTGGTGCGGGCAGCCGGCTTCGTCGTCTTCGGCCCATCGGCCGAGGCGGCCCGGCTCGAGGGCAGCAAGGCGTTCGCCAAGGAGATCATGGCCGCCGCCGAGGTGCCGACGGCGTTCGCCCGGGTGTGCACGACGCCCGACGAGGTCGCCGACGCGCTCGATGCCATGGGCACGCCGTACGTCGTCAAGGACGACGGGCTCGCCGCGGGCAAGGGCGTCGTGGTCACCGACGACCGCGATGCCGCGCTGGCGCACGCGCAGGGCTGCCTCGGCAAGCAGGACGGCCGGGTCGTCGTCGAGGAGTTCCTCGATGGGCCCGAGGTGTCGTTGTTCGTGCTGTGCGACGGCGAGACCGTGGTCCCGCTCGCCCCGGCGCAGGACTTCAAGCGCGCCTTCGACCATGACCTCGGCCCCAACACCGGTGGTATGGGCGCCTACTCGCCGCTCGACTGGGCGTCACCGACGATGGTCGACGAGCTCGTCAGCCGGGTCGCGCAACCGACGGTCGACGAGATGCGCCGCCGGGGGACGCCCTTCGTCGGGGTGCTGTTCATCGGGCTGGCCCTGACGACGCGGGGGGCGCGCGTGATCGAGTTCAACGCCCGCTTCGGTGACCCCGAGACCCAGGTCGTGCTGGCCCGCCTGCAGACCCCGCTGGGGGGACTCCTGATGGCAGCCGCCACCGGCCGGCTGGCCGAGGTCGGCGCGCTGAACTGGTCGCCGCAGCACGCGGTCACCGTCGTCGTCGCCTCGCACAACTACCCCGACACCCCGCGCACCGGCGACCCGGTCACCGGGATCGAGCAGGCCACCGAGGTGCCCACGGTCTACGTCCTGCACGCGGGTACCGGTCGCGCCGACGACGGCACGCTGGTGTCGGCAGGAGGTCGGGTCCTGTCGGTGGTGGCCCTCGGCGAGAGCCTGACCCAGGCCCGCCAGCGCGTGTACCAGGGTGTCGAGGCGATCGGGCTCGACGGATCGCACCACCGCACCGACATCGCCCGCGCCGCCGAGCGCGACGAGCTGCACATCGGCTGACCGGCCCCGGTGCGAGCCGGTGCTCGCGCGGTTCCCGTGCGACCGATGGTCACCCTGCCCGTCGGGCTGCGGCCCAGCCGAGCGCACCGATCGCGGCGCTGGCGACCATGGTCGCCGCGAACAGCCAGCCCGGCAGCGCGGGGGCCTGCCAGGCGATCAAGGCGCCGGCCACGGCCAGTGCCACCGCCTGGGCCACCGAGGCGGTCAGGCTGGAGGCCGCGGTGATGCGCCCCTGGTCGGCGACCGGCGCGAACAACAGCAGCTGGGTCGACAGCGTGGGTGACACCACCCCCATGCCGACCCCGGCGACGCCCCACAGCACGAGCGCCGGGACGACAGGCAGGAGCTGCGCGCTGGTCAGCGCAGGGCCGAGGATCCCGACGCAGATGAGCGCGAACCCGATCTGCAGGCGACGTACCGCCGGCACCCGACGTTGGACGATGTCGAGCCCGTGCAGCTGCGAACCGGCCGCCCAGCACAGCCCGGTCACGGTCAGGCTCGCGCCGGCGGCAGCCGGGCCCAGGCCGTGGACGGTCGCGAGCATGAGGGGCAGGAGGCTCCCTGCCGTGCCGAACGCAGCAGCCACCAACCCGCGCAGGGCCACCAGCGCCGGTATGCCGCGGGCGAACCGCAGCGTCCCGGGCGGCAGCACGGCGCGCACCGCCGGCACGGTGCAGACCACCCCGGCGACCACCAGGGAGAACCCAAGGACCGGCAGGGGGCCGGTCCGGCCGAGCAGCGAGCCGCCGGCCGTGAGGGCGCCCAGTCCTGCCGCCGCGAGGGCGGCGGCCCGGACGGCCCGGTGCTCCTGACCGGTCCACCGCGTCGCGGCGCCGGCGCCGGCATCGGCATCGACGTGGGTCGTCGACGCCCGCATCGAGGGGCGCAGCAGCAGCGCAGCGGGCAGCACCAGGACGACGCCGACCGCGAAGACGGACCGCCACGACCAGGCCTGGGTCATGAGTCCGGCGATCGGCGGGCCGAGCAGCGACGGCAGCACCCACGCTGCGGCAAAGGCGGCAAAGACCTTGGCCCGCAACGCTTCTGGCAAGGACCGGGCGAGCAGCACCGTGAGCGACACGTCCATGAAGGCCTCCGCGATCCCTGAGCCGAACCGCCCCACGGTGAACAGCGCCATACCGGGGGCCACGGCCATCGCGACCTGTGAGGCGACGAAGACCGCCATCCCGGCCTGCAACGGGCGCACCGGGCCGCGATGGTCGGCCCAGGCACCGGCCACCACGGTCGCGAGGACGAAGGAGACGAGCGGGGCGGCGCTCGCGGCGCCGAACAGCCACAGGCCGTGCAGGTCGGTGGCAATGGTGGGCAGCACCGTCATCGTCGCGCGGTTCTCGAAGGCGCCGAGGGTCACCAGTGCCACGGCTCCGACGGCGAAGGGGAGGTGTTCTCGGGTCAGCAGGCTCGGCGGCCGGATGTCGTGGCGGTTCTGCGCCGTGGTGGTGGGCATGGTCGACATCCTGAAAGATGAAGTGGACTTCAAGTCAAGGGGGTTGGACAGGGGCTTTGCGCAGATGGCTGGGGCGGGGGTCGGGCGTGACGCTGCGGTGGCCTGGTTTCCGAGCGACGACCGGGGACGCCACGCCGGGCCGCCGGCTGGGAGGATGTCACCCATGACGTCCCCCCAGCCGATCACGGTGCCCGGCTATGCCCACGTCTACTCGGGCAAGGTCCGCGACCTGTACGCACCGCTCGACGAGTCCGGCACGCCGCGGGAGGACCAGCTGCTCCTGGTGGCCAGTGACCGGATGTCGGCCTACGACTTCGTCCTCGACACCCCCATCCCCGACAAGGGCGCGGTCCTGACCCAGCTGTCGCTGTGGTGGTTCGAGCGGCTCGCCGACCTCGTGCCCACCCACGTCGTGTCGGCCGAGGTGCCGGCCGAGGTGGCCGGGCGGGCCGTCCTGGTCAAGCGGCTCGCCATGCTGCCCGTCGAGTGCGTCGCCCGCGCCTACCTCACGGGAGGGGGGCTCACGGAGTACCGCGCCGACGGCCACGTCTCAGGGGTCGCCCTGCCCGAGGGCCTCGTCGACGGCTCGCGCCTGCCCGAGCCGGTGTTCACGCCCTCAACCAAGGCGCCGATGGGCGAGCACGACCAGCCCATGCCGTATGCCGCCGTGGAGGCCGAGATCGGCGCTCCCCTGGCGTCGCGGGTGCGTGACCTCACCGTCGCGATCCTCGCACGGGGCAACGAGATCGCAGGCGAGCGCGGCATCCTCATCGCCGACACGAAGGTCGAGTTCGGGATGGACGGCGACGACGTGGTGCTCGCCGACGAGGTGCTCACCCCCGACTCGTCGCGGTTCTGGCCGGCCGACCTGTGGGAGCCCGGCCATCCCCAACCGTCCTACGACAAGCAGTACGTCCGCGACTGGCTGACCTCGTCGGCCAGTGGCTGGGACAGGGCGTCGGGCCAGGCCCCGCCGGACCTGCCCGAGGACGTCATCGCCCGGACGCGCGCCAAGTACGTCGAGGCCTACGAACGCCTCACCGGGCGCACCTTCTCCTGACCCGCCGGCGGGCGTAGCCTGCCGGACGTGGAGGACCTCGAGGGCCACCCCGCCCTCGCGGCGGCCAGTGCCGCTGCCCGCGCCCACCTCGACGGGCTGCGCGACCACCGTGTCGGGGCGCCCGCCGACGTCACGAGCCTGGCCCTGCAGTCCGCCCTGGGTGGCCCGGTGCCGGCCCACGGCAGCGAACCCGCCGAGGTCGTCGAGCGACTCGTCGCTGCGGCGACACCGGGGCTGGTCGCCTCGAGCGGGCCCCGCTACTTCGGGTACGTCGTCGGCGGCACCCTCGAAGCCGCCATGGCCGCTGACTGGTTGGCTGTCGCGTGGGACCAGGTGGCCGGCCTCGAGGTGATGTCCCCGGCCGCCGCTGCGGCCGAGCAGGTCGCCGGAGGGTGGGTGCTCGACCTGCTCGGGCTGCCCCCGGACGCGTCGTTCGGGTTCCCGACCGGCGCGCAGATGGCCAACTTCACCGCACTCGCCACCGCTCGGCACGCAGTGCTCGACCGGGTCGGGTGGGACGTCGAGGCCGACGGCCTGCAGGGCGCCCCGCGGATCCAGGTCGTCGTGGGCGGGCAGGTGCACGCGACGGTGCCGCAGGCGCTGCGGTTCGCCGGGCTGGGCAGCCGACCGGACGTCGCGGAGAGCGACGACCAGGGACGGATGCGGCCCGAGGCCCTCGAGCAGGTGCTGCGCCGCGACGCCGGCCCGGTGATCGTGTGCGCCCAGGCGGGCAACGTCGACACGGGCGCCTTCGACCCGTTCGCCGACCTCGCCGACCTCTGCGAAGCCGTCGGTGCCTGGCTGCACGTCGACGGCGCCTTCGGCCTGTGGGCCGGCGCGAGCGAGCGGCTGCGACCACTGGTCAGCGGTGTGGAGCGTGCCGACTCGTGGGCGACGGACTGCCACAAGTGGCTCAACGTCCCCTACGACTCCGCGTTCGTCGCCACCCGTCACCCCGTCGCCCACATCGCCGCGATGTCGTGGCAGGCCCCGTACGTCGTCCCCGGCGCGGGTCGTGACCCCTACCGGTACGTCGTCGAGGCCTCCCGTCGCGCCAGGGGTTTCGCGGTGTGGGCGGCCCTGGTGCAGCTCGGCCGGGACGGGGTCGCCGACCTGGTGGACCGGTCGTGCGCCCACGCCCTGCGGTTCGCCTCCGCCCTGGCCGACGCCGATCCCGGGGTGGAGGTCCTCAACGACGTCGTCCTCAACCAGGTGCTCGTCCGGTTCGACGACTCCGACGACGTGACCCGGGCAGTCATCACCGGGGTGCAGGACGGGGGCGAGGCCTGGCTCGGCGGCAGCACCTGGCAGGGCGACGCGGTCATGCGCATCTCGGTGTCGGGGTGGATGACGACCGCTGACGACGTCCACCGTTCCGTGGCCGCCGTGCTGGCCGCGCTCGCCGCGGCCCGGCGCTGACGGGTCGGTCGGGGGCGCCGGGCTGCACGTCGAGTGGCCGCTGTCGCGGGTATGGCGCCGCCGGCCCCGGCCCCGGGCGACCGGCAGTGATCACAGTGAGCGTCTGGCGCTGCCGGCCCCGGCCCCGGGCGACCGGCAGTGATCACAGTGAACGTCTGGCGCTGCCGGCCCCGGCCCCGGGCGACCGGCAGTGATCACAGTGAACGTATGGCGCTGCCGGTCCCGGCCCCGGGCGACCGGCAGTGATCACAGTGAACGTCTGGCGCTGCCGGCGCCGGCCCCGGGCGACCGGCAGTGATCACAGTGAGCGTCTGGCGCCGCCCGCGCCGCCCGTTGGTCGCTAGTCGCCGACCGGTGTCAGCACGGCGAGCGGGATCGTCCGCGAGGTCTTCTGCTCGTACCTGCCGAACGACGGACACTGCACGAGCACCACGTCCTTCCAGGCGGCGTCCCGTTCGGCGCCGGTGAGCTCGCGGATCCCCACGGTCGTCGTCGTGCGCCCGACCTGGATCTGGGCTCTGCTGGCGGCACGCAGGTTCTTGAACCACTGCGGGTCGTGCGGCTGCCCCGCCGCCGACCCCACGACGAGGTGGCCGCCCTCGTGGTCGAAGTAGCCGACTGCGGTGGTGTGCGGCTGACCGGTCTTGCGCCCGGCAACGGTGAGCAGCAGCACCCGCACGCCACCTGAGCCCTTGCCGCCGACCTTGCCGCCGGACACCCGGTAGACGCCCACCGCCAGCTTCGACGCACCGCGCATCAGGGCCTTCGACACAGGGTTCATGGGACCTCCCAGCTCGCTCCCCCTGGACGGTCCTCCCCGGGGGCGGGGGTGTCAACCACCCCGGCGGCCGGCGTGACCGGCAGGGTGACCCAGGAACCGGCCGACGCAGGACCGGCCGACGCAGGAACCGGCCGACGCAGGAACCGGCCGACGCAGGAACCGGCCGACGCAGGACCGGCCGACGCAGGAACCGGCCGACGCAGGACCGGCCGACGTCCGGGAGGTGACCACGCGCCATACCCCGCTGCGTCGCCCGGATAGACTGCGGACGCTTCCACCCCCTGCAAGTCCCGTGCTGAACCCAGGAGACACCCGAATGGGCCACGTCGTCATTGACGTCATGCTGAAGCCAGAGATCCTCGACCCCCAGGGTCAGGCCGTGAACGGGGCACTGCCCCGACTCGGCTTCGAGCAGTTCACGGATGTGAGGCAGGGCAAGCGCTTCGTCCTCACCGTGGACGGAGAGGTCACCGACGAGGTGCTCGCGGCGGCGCGGGAGGCGGCCGAGAAGCTGCTGTCCAACCCCGTCATCGAGGACGTCGTCTCGGTCCGCGCGCAGCAGGACCCTGACCTGTGAAGGTCGGGGTCGTCACGTTCCCGGGCTCGCTCGACGACCGTGACGCCGCCCGCGCGGTGCGCGCCGTCGGTGGCGAGGCGGTCAGCCTCTGGCACGGCGACGCCGAGCTCAAGGGCGTCGACGCGGTCGTGCTGCCCGGGGGGTTCTCCTACGGGGACTACCTGCGCTGTGGGGCGATCGCGCGCTTCGCACCGGTCATGGACGCCCTGGTCGATGCCGCGCGGGGCGGCTTGCCGGTGCTCGGCATCTGCAACGGGTTCCAGGTGCTCTGCGAGAGCCACCTGCTGCCCGGGGCGCTGATCCGCAACGACCACCGCAAGTTCAACTGCGTCGACCAGCGGCTGGTCGTCGAGAACGCCTCGACCGCCTGGACGACCGACTTCGAGGCCGGTCAGGAGATCACCATCGTGCTCAAGAACGGCGAGGGCGGCTTCGTCGCCGACGAGCGCACCCTGGACGAGCTCGAGGGCGAGGGTCGGGTGGTCTTCCGGTATGCCGGCGCCAACCCCAACGGCTCGTACCGCGCCATCGCGGGCATCACCAACGACCGCGGCAACATCGTGGGCCTCATGCCGCACCCCGAGCACGCGGTCGAGGAGGGCTACGGCCCCTCGACCGATGGCCTCCCGTTCTTCACCTCCGTCCTGAAGGCGATGGCACAGGCATGACCCAGACCCAGCAGTCCGCCCTCGACACCGTCGGGCACGCGACGGGCACCCCCGGCACCCAGCAGCCGTGGGCCGAGCTCGGGCTCAAGGAGGACGAGTACGCCAGCATCCGGGAGATCGTCGGCCGCCGCCCCACCAGCGCCGAGCTCGCGATGTACTCCGTGATGTGGAGCGAGCACTGCTCCTACAAGTCGAGCAAGGTGCACTTCTCCCTCTGGGGCGAGAACACCACCGACGAGATGCGCGAGAAGCTGCTCGTCGGCATCGGTGAGAACGCCGGCGTCGTCGACATCGGCGACGGCTGGGCGGTGACCTTCAAGGTCGAGTCGCACAACCACCCGTCCTACGTCGAGCCCTACCAGGGTGCGGCCACCGGGGTCGGCGGCATCATCCGCGACATCATGTCGATGGGCGCCCGTCCGATCGCGATCATGGACCCGCTGCGCTTCGGCAACCTCAACCACCCCGACACCCAGCGCGTGCTGCCGGGCGTGGTCGCAGGCGTGGGCGGTTACGGCAACTGCATCGGCCTGCCCAACATCGGCGGCGAGGTCGTCTTCGACGACTGCTACCAGGGCAACCCGCTCGTCAACGCCCTGTGCGTCGGAGCCATGCGCATCGAGGACATCCACCTCGCCAAGGCCACCGGCGTCGGCAACAAGGTGGTCCTGTTCGGCGCCAGGACCGGCGGCGACGGCATCGGCGGGGTGTCCGTCCTCGCGTCGGAGACCTTCGCCGAGGGTGGGCCCACCAAGCGCCCCGCCGTCCAGGTCGGGGACCCGTTCGCCGAGAAGGTGCTCATCGAGTGCTGCCTGGACCTGTATGCCGCGCACGTCGTGGACGGCATCCAGGACCTCGGTGGTGCTGGCCTGTCCTGCGCCACGAGCGAGCTGGCCTCCAACGGTGACGGCGGCATGCAGATCGAGCTCGACCTCGTGCCGCTGCGCGACGCCTCGCTGCGGCCCGAGGAGATCCTCATGTCGGAGAGCCAGGAACGGATGATGGCGATCGTCGAGCCGGGCAGGCTCGAGGAGTTCCTGGCCATCACCGACCGCTGGGACGTCGAGGCCACGGTGCTCGGGGAGGTCACCGACGGCAACCACCTGATCATCACCTGGCACGGCGAGGTCATCGTGGACGTGCCGCCCCGGTCGGTCGCCCACGAGGGTCCGACCTACCACCGTCCGCTGGAGCGACCCGACTACCTCGACCTCCTGCACGGCAACGGCACCGACACCCTCGCCCGCCCCGGCGACGGGGAGGGGTTGAAGTCCGACCTGCTCACGCTGCTCGCGTCGCCGAACCTGTGCGACAAGTCGTGGATCACCGACCAGTACGACCGCTACGTCCTGGGCAACACCGCGCTGGCGATGCCCGACGACGCCGGGGTGGTCCGCGTCGACGAGCAGACCGGCCGCGGCGTGGCCATCTCCACCGACTGCAACAGCCGGTTCGCCAAGCTCGACCCCTACACGGGCGCCCAGCTCGCGCTGGCCGAGTCCTACCGCAACGTCGCCACCGCCGGTGCCGTGCCGCTGGCCGTCACCGACTGCCTCAACTTCGGTTCGCCGGAGGACCCGGGTGTGATGTGGCAGTTCCGCGAGTCGGTCAAGGGCATCGCGGAGGGGTGCAAGACGCTCGGCATCCCCGTCACGGGCGGCAACGTCAGCTTCTACAACCAGACCGGTGACACCGCCATCCACCCCACCCCGGTCATCGGCGTGCTCGGGGTCATGGACGACGTGTCCCGCCGCACCCCCTCGGGGTGGAAGACCCCGGGTCAGGTCATCTACCTGCTGGGCGCCACCCGTGACGAGCTCGGTGGTGGCGAGTGGGCCCACGTCGTGCACGGCCACCTCGGTGGGCTGCCGCCGACGGTGGACCTCGCTGCCGAGCAGCTGCTGGGTGAGATCCTCGTGAACGCCAGCCGCGACGGCCTCGTCGACGCGGCCCACGACCTGTCCGACGGCGGCCTCGCGATCGCGCTGGCCGAGGCGGCCATGCGGTACGGCGTCGGTGCCCGGATCTGGCTGGACGAGGTGTGCGAGCGGGACGGCCTCGACGTCTTCACCGCGCTCTACAGCGAGTCCACCGCCCGCGTCATCGTGTCGGTCCCGCGCACCGAGGAGGTGCGGTTCACCGACATGTGCACCGCTCGCGGGCAGGTGCACGCACGCATCGGTGTCGTCGACGACCAGACCGATGGCCTGGACCTCCAGGGGCACTTCGCGGTGGGGCTGTCCGAGATGACGGACGCGCACACGCGTACGCTTCGTGAGGTCTTCGCCGGCTGACTCGTCGGTGCCCGGTCGAAACCGTGGGCGAGCCCGTGTCGGCGAGCCCGACGAAGGAGTGTCTTGAGCTCAGTGCAGGACCTCGCCCGACGCGAGGCGATCGACGACTACCAGGTGGTCGGGCGCCCTGCGGAGCCGGATCTTCAGCGACTCGTGGAGCTCGCGGCAGCCGTCTGCGACGTCCCCACGGCGGTCATCAACATCGTCGACGACCGGCAGCAGCACCAGATCGCCGCGATCGGCATGTCGGCGAGCGAGTGTTCGCACGAGGACTCGATGTGCGCCCGGGTCCTGCACGACCCGCGGCTGGTCGCGGTGCCCGACGCGCGTCTGGACGAGCGGTTCCGGGACAACCCGTTCGTCACCGGTGCCGTCGCGAACGTGCGGTTCTACGCCTCGAGCCCCCTCGTGACGCCCATGGGCGTTCCCATCGGCACGCTCTGCGTCTTCGACGACGTCCCGCGGCCGCTGTCGACCGCTGCGGGCCGCGCCCTCGACGTACTGGCCGCGCAGGTGGTCGACGTCCTGGAGCTGCGCCGACTCACCCGTGAGCTCGCGAGGTCCAACGAGCAGCTCACGCAGTTCGCCGGCCAGATCAGCCACGACCTGCGCAACCCCCTGGCCGCCCTCACCGGGTTCCTCGAGCTCGCCGCCGACAGCCCGGAGCTTGCCGACGCCCCGGACGCCGCCGAGCTGCTCGCCCGGGCCGAGTCCTCGGCTGCCCGGATGACGGCCATGATCGGTGACCTGTTCGACTTCGCCCGGATCGGCGGCAGCGGCCGCACAGCGCTGGTGGACCTGCAGGACGAGGCCGAGGCGGTCCTGGAGGACCTGTCCGCCCAGATCGACTCCGTGGGCGCCGAGGTGGTGGTCGGGGGTCTGCCGAGGATCTCCGGCGACGCGACGCTGCTGCGCGCCCTCCTGCAGAACCTCGTGGCCAACGCGGTGAAGTTCAGCGCGGCCGGGGGCGCCCGGCCGGTCGTGAAGGTCGATGCCGAGCACATCACCGGTGGCTGGCGGGTGACCGTGGACGACAACGGTCCCGGCGTCCCGGAAGCAGACCGGGAGCGCGTGTTCGAGCTCCTCGCCCGCGGCGACGACAAGCAGGACGTCGAGGGCCTGGGCATCGGTCTGAGCACCTGCCGGCGGATCGTGCAGTCACACGGCGGGCGCATCGGTATCGCCGACTCCGAGCTCGGCGGCGCCTGTGTCTGGGTGTCCTTCCCGGACCGCCCCGTCACCTGACGCGGACCGTCGGCCCGGCGGCCCCGGACGGTGAGAGGTCCGGTCACGCATCCCCCTGCGTGACCGGACCATCCACCCCCTGTGGTGTCCCCGCAACGAACCCTAAACCCGACCCTGACCGGCGTCGATGAGTAGAAGTACCCATTTGTCGCGGGTCGATGGCGAGGTCCCGTCCGTCCGGTGGCCCGACCGGACTGCCTACGATGGCGGTATGCCGCCACGCCGCCGAGTCCCTGTCGCCGCCGGTCGGGCTGCGGTGCAGCGGTGGCGGGACAGCGGCGCGGAGCTGGGCCGCGACGACCTGGCCACCGCCGTGCGCTACGCGCTGGAGGAGCTCGCGACGGTGGCACCGGGGCGCAGCGTCGAGGTGCGGGTGCCCCCGTTCGGAGCGGTCCAGTGCGTCTCCGGCAGCACCCATACCCGCGGCACCCCACCCAACGTCGTCGAGACCGACGCGCAGACGTGGTTGCGGGTGGCGACGGGGGCGCTGAGCTGGCAGGGCGCCTGGGACGCGGGCGCCCTGAGGGTCAGCGGCCACCGCGCCGACCTGACCGAGCACCTCCCGCTGGTCTGAGCGAGCTCATTCGCCGGGCAGCCGGAACCCGATCTGCTCGCGCACGGCATCCATGGCGTCCATGACCCTCAGGGTCTCGGCCCAGGGCAGCAGGGGCGACTCGAGCAGACGGGCGTCCACGCAACCCGCCACCTCGGTGATCTCGTGCTGCAGGCCGTGCTCGCGGTCGCTGGGCTCCAGCACGTCGAGGACCTCGCCGCGTGGTGACAGGAGGGTCAGGGTCGTCTGGCCGTAGAAGGCGCCGCTGAGCTCGAGCCGCGCCCGCGTCCCGGAGATCGACGCGGTGGTCGGGGTGGCCGCGACCATGCTGGCGCTGAGCACGCCCAGCGCGCCGGCAGCGTTCTGCACCGTGACCGCCTCCTGCGCATCCACGCCCTCGCTGGTGAGGAGCCCGGTCGCCTGCACGGAGTCGAACTCGCCGAGCACCATGGACGCGAACGAGATCGGGTAGACGCACAGGTCGAGCAGGGCGCCACCGGCGAGCGCGGGGTCGCTCAGGCGCTGCGGTCCGTCGGGGTACAGCTGCTGTCCGTGGTCGGCCGCGACGACCTGCACCTCACCGAGCAGGCCCTGCTCCAGGCACTGGCGCACGACGTCGATGTGCGGCAGGAACCGCGTCCACATCGCCTCCATCGCGAACACCCCGGCCTTGTCGGCAGTGTCGAAGAGCGCCCGTGCCTCGGTGCCGTTGCGGGTGAACGCCTTCTCGACGAGCACCGGCTTGCCGGCCTCGAGGGCCAGCTGGGCGTGGGCGAGGTGCTCGGAGTGCGGCGACGCGACGTACACGGCGTCCACCTGGGGGTCGGCCACGAGCTCCTCGTACGAGCCGTAGGCGACCTCCACCCCGAACTCGGAGCGGTACTCCTGCGCGCGGTCCAGGCTGCGGGAGGCGACCGCCCTGATCTCCTGGTCGGTGCGCGCCCGCAGGGCCCGCCCGAACGTGCGGGCGATACCACCCGGGGCGAGGACGCCCCAGCGCAGGACCGGTGCGGAACGGGGGTCGGGGACCCGCGGTGCGGGCAGCTTCAGGGCAGAGGTCATGGGGCCCATCCTGCCG
The DNA here is from genome assembly GCA_963722015.1 of uncultured Actinomycetota bacterium. Taxonomy (GTDB): domain Bacteria; phylum Actinomycetota; class Actinomycetes; order Actinomycetales; family Dermatophilaceae; genus Pedococcus. The sequence goes on from CAVRMT010000005.1 coordinate 104,408, forward strand.
TCTGTGGGCCGGTATGGCGCGCGCCGCCCGACCCGGGGTGCCGGCAGGCTCAGCGCACCCGCCAGCCCTCCACCGAGGGCGGCTCGGGGGAGGGCTGGGCGTCCTGGTCGGTGAAGGGGCGGGCCGACCCGAGGGCCTTGGTCAACGACGGCCCGTGCAGCATGGTGGCCGAGAACGCCGACCCGGCGACCCCCCGCCCCAGGGCAGCGAGCGGCAGGGGCAGGCTGCTCGCGACGACGACGGTGTTGCCGAAGCGCCTTCCCTTGCGGACCTCGGAGGTGGCGATCGCCGCGGTGTGCGCCAGGACGGAGGCGATGGTGGCGTGCAGCCGGGCGAGGTGGCGACGGTGCGGCTCGTCGGCGGTGTTCATCGCGAGCAGGCCGCCGGGGCGCAGCACCCGCGAGACCTCGGTGAACCACTGCGCCGAGGTGAGGTCGGCGGGCACCCGTCCGGCGGCATAGGCGTCGACCACCACCAGGTCGGCGCTGGCGTCAGCGAGCTGGCGCAGGCCGGTGCGTCCGTCGACGGGGCGCACGCGGATCCGGTGTCCCCTCGGCAGGGGCAGCTCCTCGCGGACCGCCTGCGTGACGGCCGCCGCCGGTTCGAGGACGATCTGCGGCGACCCCGGCCGGGTGTGCGCGACGTACCGGGGCAGGGTCAGTCCCGCGCCTCCGACGTGGGTCACCGCCACCGGTCCCGGCGGCAGCACGTCCACCACGGCTGCGAGGAACTGGACGTACTCGAAGACGAGCAGCCTGGGGTCGTCGAGCTGGACGTAGGACTGGGGGTGCCCGTCCAGCATCACGACCGTGCCGCCCGTCTGGTCGTGCACGAAGTCGACCGGGGGCCCTGCCGGGGGATGCGCCACGGGGGCCACCGTCAGGGACGCAGGAGCGACTTGATGGCCCGACGCTCGTCCATGGCGGCATACGCCTCGGCGACCTGGGACAGCGGCAGCTCGAGGTCGAAGACCGCCCCGGGGTTGATCACCCCAGTGAGGACGTCGTCGCGCAGCTGGGTGAGGTACTGGCGGACCGGAGCGATGCCCCCGGCGATGCCGACGTTGCGCGCGAACATGTCGCGGACGGGGTACTCGATCCCGTGCGGCACCCCGACGTACCCGACGGTGGCGCCGGGGCGGGCGGCCGCGATCGCGGTGTGCATCGACTCGTTGGTCCCGACGCACTCGAGCACAGCGTCGGCGCCGACACCGTCGGTGAGCTCCAGGACCGCGGCGACGGCGTCGTCGCCGCGGACCTCGACGATGTCCGTGGCGCCGAAGTCACGGGCCACGGCCTGCCGGGAGGCGTGCCGTGACATCGCGATGATCCGATCCGCCCCCATGCGGGCGGCGGCGAGGACCCCGCTGAGACCGACGGCCCCGTCACCGACGACGACGACGGTGTCGCCCTCGCCCACGCGAGCCGCGACGCCGGCGTGCCAGCCGGTGCCCATCACGTCCGACAGGCTGAGCAGCGAGGGGACCAAGGCGTCGTCGGGTACGTCGCGGGTCGACACCAGCGTGCCGTCGGCGAGGGGCACGCGGACGTACTCGCCCTGGCCGCCGTCGACCATCACTCCGTGGCGGTCGGGGTTGCCCCAGAACCCGCCGTGCGAGCACCTGGACTGGATGCCGACGCGGCAGTGTGGGCAGGTGTTGTCGGAGTACATGAAGGGTGCGATGACGAAGTCGCCGGGGCGCAGGCTACGCACCTCGGCGCCCACCTCCTCGACGATCCCGACGAACTCGTGGCCGATCCGGGTCGGCTCGGCCACCTCGTTGATGCCGCGGTAGGGCCACAGGTCGCTGCCGCAGACGCAGGAGGCGGTGACCCGCACGAGGGCGTCGGTGGGTGCGACGAGGGTGGGGTCCGCGACCTCGTCGAGGCGGATGTCGCCGGGTGCGTGCAGGAGCGTGGCCTTCATGGGCGCCAGCCTGTCATGGGCGGGTTGGCCGCCCGCGGCGGCATACAGTCTCGGGATGCGCGTCGGAATCACCATCCTGCCCGAACACACCTGGTCCGAGGCCGCACCGCTGTGGCGACGGGCGGAGGAGTACGGCTTCGACCACGCCTGGACCTACGACCACCTGGTCTGGGGTGGCCTGCAGGACTCTCCCTGGTTCGGTGCGCTGCCGACGCTCACCGCAGCCGCCACGGTCACCTCGAGGATCCGGCTGGGGACCTTCGTCAGCTCGCCGAACTACCGCCACCCGTACGCGTTCCTGCGTGACCTGCTCGCGGTCGACGACATCTCCGGCGGTCGCCTCGTCTGCGGTCTCGGGACGGGCGGCGACCTCGACTCCCAGATCCTGGGGGAGCAGCGGTCCCTGAAGGAGCGGGTCGACCGGTTCCACGAGTTCGTCGAGGTGCTGGACCGGTTGCTGCGCGAGGACCAGGTCGACCACGACGGGGAGCATTTCACCACCGTCGCAGCCCGCACCCTCCCCGGGGCGGTGCAACGGCCGCGGCTGCCGTTCCTCGTCGCTGCCAACGGGCCGCGCTCGCTGCGGCTGGCGGCCCGGTTGGGCCAGGGCTGGGTCACCTACGGCCGCGGCGGCGACACCCTGCAGCAGTGGTGGGCCGGCGTGGCGGCGCTGTGCGTCCGGCTCGACGAGGCGGAGGCGGCCGCGGGTCGCGAGCAGCCGTTGGACCGCTACCTGTCCCTCGACGGCTCGCCCCAGTTCTCCCTTGAGAGCGTCGGCGTCTTCGAGGACATGGTCGGTCGGGCCGACGAGCTCGGCTTCAGCGACGTCGTCACCCACTGGCCGCGCCCAGCAGGCCCGTATGCGGGCTCGGAGGCGGTGCTGGAGCAGGTGGCCGGTCGTCTCGGCCACCTGCGCAGCCTCAGCTGAAGGCGAACAGGGCCAGCGGTGCGGTGGTCGGCTCGGGGGAGCCGCCGGCAGGCTCGAGGGTGATCCCCACGGCCAGCGCCGTCGAGGCGTCGCCCTCCATCACCATGGACACCGTGGGTGCCGATCCGTGGGGCATGACCCCGGCGCTCACCATGCCCTCGTTGGGCTGGTTGAACCACAGCTGGAAGTCCTTGCCCTCGGGCGCGGAGGGCATGTTGTCGGCCACGATGATGGCTTTGCCGAGCGACGGGCTGCGCACGATGGTCACCTTGGCGCCGTCGACGTTCTGGACAACCCGCTGGGCGTCGGGGGCCCGGAGCACCTGCTCGGAGGCGGAGATCGTCTGGGTGGCGGGCCCGTTGTCCCACGGGCTCCAGGCGATGCCACCGGAGATGAGCGCGACCGCAGCCGCGGCTCCGACGAGCCAGTGGGCCACCGGACGACGGCGCATGGGGATGACGTTGGACGGCAGGTCGGTGGGCGCGGCGCCGGTCTCGGCGTCGTCGTCGTCCATGACGACCGGGATGCGGGCGTCCGCAGTACCGGTGCTCCCGCTGGTGCCGGAGGTGCCGGAGGTGCCGGTCCGGTCGAGGGCGGGCAGCTGGTCGACGGTACGGATGCCGGCCAGGACCGCGGCACGCAGGGAGGTGGGGGGCGTCACCTCGCCGACCAGGGACAGGTCCGCCGCAGCTGCGCGCAGGCTGGACACCTCGTTCGTGCACTCGGGGCACTCGGCGAGGTGGCGCTCGAATGCGGTGCGCTCCTGCTCGTCGACCGCGTCGACGGCGTAGGCGCCGACCAGGCTGTGGACGTCGGCACTCATTGCTGCACCCCCAGGGTGTCTCGTAGACGGATGAGTCCGTCACGTATTCGGGTCTTCGCCGTTCCCAGCGGAACGCCGAGGAGGGAAGCCACTTCGGTATGGGTGTAGCCACCGAAGTAGGCCAGCTCGACCGCCCCGCGCTGGGTCTCCGACAGGGAGTTCATCGCGTGGCGTACCCGCTGCGCATCGAGCCTGCGTTCGACCGTCTCCACGGTCTGGTCGAAGGACCGCTCCTGGTTCCGGGAACCGTAGCTGTCCTCGCGGTTGGTGGAAGCCTGCGCGGACCGCACCCGGTCGACCGCCTTGCGGTGGGCGATGGTGAGCATCCAGCTCACCGCGCTCCCGCGCTCGGGGTCGAACCGGGCGCTGGTGCGCCAGATGTCGAGCAAGGCTTCCTGGGCGACCTCTTCGGACTGCGCCGGGTCCCGCACGACACGAAGGACCATCCCGTAGATCCGGGAGGACACTGCGTCGTACAGAGTGGCGAAAGCGGTCTCGTCCCCGAGGGAACACAGTCGCAGCAGCTCGCCGAGGTCCGGTGCCACGGCAGGACTCTCCCAGGTCGGTTGGGAACCAGAAGAAGTCGCTGCCATGGCACCATCATCGCTGATGGATGATCAGCTGGGGAGCAGGACCCCGTCGGTGATGTAGACGGTGGCGTTCGCGGTCTGCACGTTGCCGCAGATCACGTTGGCCTCGCCGATCTTGAAGGCCTCGCCGGATCCCTCGACGGTGATGGTGCCGCCGCCCAGGGTCTTGTGCTCGCCGGCCAGGGTCTCGGGGGTCAGGCGACCCTCGACGACGTGGTTGGTGAGGACCTTGGTGAGCAGGCCCTTCGGGTCCGCCATGGCTGCGTCCATCGTCGCCTTGTCCAGGGCAGCGAAGGCGTCGTTGCTCGGGGCGAAGACGGTGATGTCCTTGGCCGAGTTCAGGGTCTCGCCGAGGCCGGCCTCGCCGACAGCGGTGACCAGGGTGGACAGGACGGGGTTGTTGCTCGCGGCGGTGGCGACCGGGTCGGTGGCCATGCCCGAGAACGAGCCCTTGCCGTCGGCCGGGACGGCGGCGCAGCCCTCACCGAACGGGGAGGCAGCGGTCTCTTCCGTGGTGGCGGAGGAGGACGAGCTGCTGCTCGAGGAGGGTGCCGAGGAGGACGAGGCGGTCGTGTCGGAGGCGGAGCTCCCACAGGCCGCGAGGGTCAGGGGGAGGGCGAGGCTGATGGCGGCAATCTTGCTGCGGCGTGCAATACGCATGGTGTGGCTCCTTGTTCCAGTGACGTTCTGACATCTGGCATTCGGCCCTGTGCAGCAAGCGGATTGGACTCCTTCAAAACTTTCTCCCTGGCTGATGCCGTTGTGCCGCAACGACCGGAGCCCCCACCGAGCGCAATGGCTCGGAAGGGGCCCCTGAGGGTCTGAAGGGTTCGGCTCCGTGGGCTTTCAGCACGATGAACCCAAAGACGTTGCAGCAGTGGCGGATCCGTCAGGAGACGAGGACCACGATCGTGTGGTGGCCGGAGGCGCCGCCAGGGAACGGGTCGGCGCGGTCTGCGGTCTGGACCTCGCCGGTGCCATCGGTGGCGCGCACGGACAGGTCGTGCCGGCCGCTCGTGGCATCCCACTCCCAGAACCACTGTCGCCAGTAGTCGGTGCCCCCGTCGGGCCCGAGGGTGGCCTTCTGCCACGGGCCGTCGTCCACCCGGACCTCGACCCCCTCGATGCCGCGCCCCTGCGCCCAGGCGACGCCGCCGATGGCGAGCTTGCCGGGCTCGTAGGTCGCCAGGCCGCGCGGGGTGTCGATGCGGGCCTGGGTCTTCACGGTGCCGTCGGTCAGCCAGTCCCGTTCGGTCCAGTACGCCTTGTCCTTGGCGTAGGTCGTGGCGGTGAGCTTGGTGAGCCACTTGGTGGCACCGACGAAGCCGTAGAGGCCCGGCGTCACCATCCTGGCCGGGAAGCCGTGGCGGGCCGGGAGGGGCTCACCGTCCATGGCGACGGCGATGATGGCGTCGCGGTCGTCGGTGAGGGCCTCGATGGGCGTCGAGATGGTCATCCCGTCGGTGGACTCGCTGAGGATCTGGTCGACGTTGTCCTTCACGCCGGCACGCTCGAGCAGGTCCCTGACCAGCACGCCCTGCCACAGGGTCGAGGAGACGTAGGGGCCGCCGACCTCGTTGCTGACGCAGTTCAGGGTGATGTGCCGCTCGATCATCGGCATGGCGAGCAGCTCGTCGAAGGTGAGCGAGTAGGGCTGGTCGACATCGCCGGTGATCTCGAGCTTCCAGCTCTTCACATCGACGCGCGGGATGACCAGGGCGGTGTCGACCCGGTAGAAGTCCTTGATCGGCGTGCTGAAGGCGCTGATGCCCTTGACCTTGGTCTCGAGGCCGGCCGGGAGGGCGGCCGCGGCGCTCTGGGGCGCCGGCAGGGCGACCGAGGACGGCAGCGTGGGTGGGGCGGCGAGCTTCTGCCCGAGGGTTCCTACTGCGGCAGCGCCCACGGTGGCGCCGGCAGCGCCGATCAGGAAGTTGCGTCGCCCGGTCGTGGTCGAGGTTCCGGGGGCCTGGGCGGAGTGGTCCAGGGGGGACTCCCGCACCTGGGTGGACGGGCCGGCAGTGTCGGCTGCGGCTGCGCCTCCGGGTGCTCCCGGTGCCTCCACGCCGCGGTGCAGCAGGCGCAGCAAGCCGAACAGGACCCCTACCCCGACCAGCGCAGCGGCGAGGGCCGGCAGGATGTCGACCGGTCCGGCGGCCGGGCGGACCATGGCGGCGAGGCCGGCCAGGCCCGCGAGCAGCACGACGAGGACACCGGCGGCACTGGGCCGTCGGCGGGCGAGCAGGCCGATCGCCATGGCGGCGATGGCGGTGACCAGGCCCACGCTGGCGAGCAGGATGGGCTTGTCGTTGGTGCCGAAGTTCTGGATCGCCCACTGCTTGACCGGGGTGGGGGTGGCGTCGATGACGGCGGACCCCACGGACAGCACGGGCGAGGCGGCCGGGTTGACGAGCGCCGCGACGAGGTGACCCACAGCCATGCCGGTGAGGGCCGCGAGCAGGCCGCTGACGGCATACCTGAGGCGTTGGCTCTTCGATGTGGGTTGCATGTCCTTCATTCGTACCCGCACCGCTCCCGGATGGGTAGAGGGGGCACCAGCGGCCGAGGGCAGGCGAGTGTCGGCAGGTAGCGTGGACCCGTGCCTCCCACCCGTCGCTACCCGAACTTCGTCGCCTTCATCTCCACCGGGGTCGTCCTCGGGTTCGTCGTCGGTTCGGCGTTCGCGTACTACGGCGGTCAGGACACCACCGCGTCCGGCCGCGCCTTCAGCACAGGGTCGTCGGTGCTGTTCCTCGGCGTGGTCGGGGCCAGTGTGTTCGGCCTCCTCGCCGCGGTGCTGGCCGTGCTGCTGGAACGCCGCGACTGACGCCGTCCCCCCTGTGGGAGACTCGGCCACGTGGCACGAGGCGATGGACAGCTGACGCACGACCTCCTCCCGGGCGAGAAGGGCCCGCAGGACGCCTGCGGCGTCTTCGGTGTCTGGGCTCCCGGGGAGGAGGTCGCCAAGCTCACCTACTACGGCCTCTACGCCCTGCAGCACCGTGGGCAGGAGTCGGCCGGCATCGCCACCTCCGACGGGCGAAGCATCCTGGTCTACAAGGACATGGGGCTGGTGTCGCAGGTCTTCGACGAGCGATCCCTGGCGTCGCTGCGTGGCCACCTCGCCGTGGGGCACTGCCGTTACTCCACCACGGGCGGCTCCACCTGGGAGAACGCCCAGCCGACCCTGGGTGGTCACGCCGAGTCGACCGTGGCGCTGGCCCACAACGGCAACCTGATCAACTCCGCCGAGCTGCGCGAGCTGGTGGCCGACCGCAAGGCCGAGGGCTACGGCCACGGCGGCGGCGAGCTCGTGCGGGGCAACACGACCGACACCGCGCTGGTCACGGCGCTGCTCGCCGACGACCCGGACCGGTCGCTGGAGGCCGCGGCGATGGACCTGCTGCCCAGGCTGCGGGGCGCCTTCTGCTTCGTCTTCATGGACGAGCACACCCTGTATGCCGCGCGCGACCCGCAGGGGATCCGTCCCCTGGTCCTGGGTCGCCTCGACCGCGGCTGGGTCGTCGCCTCGGAGACCGCCGCCCTCGACATCGTCGGCGCCTCCCTCATCCGCGAGGTCGAGCCCGGCGAGCTGATCGCCATCGACGAGGACGGGCTGCGCTCGCAGCGCTTCGCCGAGACCGACCGCAAGGGCTGCGTCTTCGAGTACGTCTACCTCGCCCGTCCCGACACCACGATCAACGGCCGGGGCGTGCACGAGTCGCGCGTCGAGATGGGCCGCACGCTGGCCCGCGAGCACCCCGTCGAGGCCGACCTGGTCATGCCCACCCCGGAGTCGGGCACCCCGGCGGCCATCGGCTACGCCCAGGAGTCCGGCATCCCCTACGGCCAGGGCCTGGTCAAGAACTCCTACGTCGGTCGCACCTTCATCGCCCCGTCGCAGACCATCCGCCAGCTCGGCATCCGCCTCAAGCTCAACCCGCTGCGGGAGGTCATCAAGGGCAAGCGCCTGGTCGTCGTGGACGACTCGATCGTCCGCGGCAACACCCAGCGGGCGCTCGTGCGGATGCTGCGCGAAGCCGGGGCGGCCGAGGTCCACGTGCGCATCTCCAGCCCGCCGGTGCGCTGGCCGTGCTTCTACGGCATCGACTTCGCGACGCGCGCCGAGCTGATCGCCACGGGCATCGGGGTGGAGGAGGTCTGCACCTCCATCGGTGCCGACTCCCTGGGCTACATCAGCGAGGAGGGTATGGTCGCCGCGACCGACCAGCCCCGCGAGCAGCTGTGCACGGCGTGCTTCTCGGGGAAGTACCCGCTCGAGCTCCCCGACTCCAGCCGGCTCGGCAAGAACCTCTTCGAGACCCTGCCCCTGGACGTCGAGGGTGTCACCCTGGGCGTCGGTGGCGGCGCCCAGGACGCGCTCAGCCGCCCCTGACCGACACACCCCGTGCCGCTCAGCGCCGCGGGGCGCCCACCCGCAGGGCCAACCCATCCGCCCCGCCCCACCAGCCGGAGGACCCTCGATGACCGAACCGATCACCTATGCCTCCGCCGGTGTCGACGTCGAGGCCGGTGACAGGGCCGTCGAGCTGATGAAGGCCTCGGTCCGTCGAGCCACCCGGCCCGAGGTGCTCGGTGGCCTCGGCGGCTTCGCCGGCATGTTCGACGCCAGCGCCCTGGCCCGGATGACCCGGCCGGTGCTCGCCACGTCGACCGACGGAGTAGGCACCAAGGTCGCCATCGCCCAGGCGATGGACCGCCACGACACCATCGGCTTCGACCTCGTGGGCATGGTCGTCGACGACATCGTCGTCTGCGGCGCCGAGCCGCTGTTCATGACCGACTACATCGCCACCGGGCGGGTCGTTCCGGAGCGGATCGCGGCCATCGTGTCCGGGATCGCGGCCGCCTGCGAGCAGGCACGGGTCGCCCTCGTGGGTGGGGAGACCGCGGAGCACCCGGGGCTGCTCGAGCCCGACGAGTACGACGTGGCCGGCGCGGCGACCGGTGTCGTGGAGCACGCCGACGTGCTCGGTCCCGACCGGGTCGTTCCGGGTGACGTCGTGCTCGCGCTCGGCTCCAGCGGGCTGCACTCCAACGGGTACTCGCTGGTGCGCAAGGTGATCGGTTCCGCCGGTTGGCAGCTCGACCGGCACGTCGAGGAGTTCGGACGCACCCTCGGGGAGGAGCTGCTCACCCCCACCCGGGTCTACTCCGCCGACCTGCTCGACCTCATCCGCACCGACGGTATCGACGTGCACGCCCTGTCCCACGTCACTGGTGGGGGGCTCGCCGCCAACCTGGCGCGCGTGCTGCCCCAGGGGGTCCTCGCCCGGCTCGACCGCGCCACCTGGACCCCGCCCGCGGTCTTCTCCACCATCGGATCGCTCGGCGGCGTGCCCCGAGCCGACCTCGAACGCACCCTCAACATGGGGGTCGGCTTCGTCGCGATGCTCCCGGCCGACCAGGTGGACGCAGCGACCCGTGAGCTGGCGGCGCGCGGCATACCGACGTGGGCGATCGGCGAGGTGAGCGCCCTGGAAGGCGCTGCGGTCCAGTCCGGGGTCGAGGTCGTCCGCGGCGCCAAGGGCGTCGACGGCGGGTCGGTCCAGGTCGTCGGAGACCACCCGACCTCCTGAGTCGAGGCGCTCGCTGCGGTGCGCGGGCGGCCTGGACCCACCGGGACCATGGCGCACCGGTCGGGCCCCGACCTATCCTCAGTCATGACGATCTTCGGCAGCCGGGGTGGACGCGCGCCCGTCGCCGCCGCCCCACGGGTGGAGGACCCCCTGGAGCGGCAGTACCGCTTCCTGTTGCGGACCGCCCCCGCCGACGCCCTGGAGGCCGCTCACGTCGAGGCGCTCGGCGCCGTGCCCGAGAGCGTGCGCGCGGCGGTGCTGGCCACCGTCCAGGACGCCCTCGTCGCCGGCCAGCGGCTCACGACCGCCGACCGCGGGCCCCTCGCCCGGTTGGTGACCGTGGGGGAGCGGCGCACGCCCGGCACCTTCCTCGCCGCCTGCCCGTCGGTGGCCCGGCGCCGGCTCGCCGAGGCCGTCGTCGACTCCGAGGCGGTGTTCGGCCTGTTCAGCGGGTATGCCGCGTGGGATGGCGCCGACCCGGAGCCCGCCGACGTGGGCGTGGACGGTGGGGGGTCCCACCTCGACAACGGTGTCGACCCCGGCGCGGAGGGCAAGGCGTTCGCCCACAGCCACGCGTTGACCCTCCCCTGGGGTGGTGGCGGCGCCTAGGACGACTCCACGAGTACCTCGTCGGTCGTGGCGAGGCGCACCAGGGGGGCGTACAGGCCCATCAGGTGCAGGGCCCCGGCGTGGTTGTCGTCGGTCGAGCCGGCGCAGGCGTCGGTGACCACGGTGACCTCGGCACCGGCATCGGCGGCCGCCAGCACGGTCGAGATGACGCAGCAGTCGGTGGCGACCCCGGCGACCACCAGGCGCGGGTGCAGGCCCAGGACATCGCCCAGGACGGACCACTTCCCGAAGGTGGGGGCGCTCACCGTGCGCGCCGGGAGGTCGGCCACCTCGTCGGTGAGCGCGTAGAGCGGGTCGTCGTCACCGACCAGCGCCCACGGGAAGTCCGCGTAGTAGGGCTGCCAGGCACCTTCCGGCGTCGCCGGCGCGACGAACCGGGTGAGGACCGTACGCCCCGGATGGGCCGCAGCGAGCCGGCGTGCGGAGGCGGCGGCCGCGGCATACCGGGGGGCGCACCACGGGCTGGACGCGTCACCGAACACGCGCTGGAAGTCGACCCCGACGAACCAGGCCGGCTCGCTCACGCGTGGGCCCCCTCGCGCTGCTCCTGGCGGCGGACCTTCGCCCGGCGCAGGACGAGCGTGGCCGCGAAGGACAGGACGAGCGCGAGCAGCACGCCGAGGTTGGCGTAGGGCCAGTTGCCGTCCCAGTAGGCGCCGGCCGGGTCGTCGACGAACTGGCCGAGGCCAAGGGGTTCGAGCAGGTAGCCCTGCCAGTTGTTCCAGGAGGCGTCCGTGGCGAAGTTGTTGACGACCAGGCCCCAGCCCAGGACGCAGGCCACCACCATCGTGCCGATCGAGGTCCGGTCCCACGCGCCGTACCGGCCGGCGGGGTCGAACAGCGCCTCCTCGTCGTAGTCGCGTTGGCGCAGCACGATGTCGGCGATCATGATCCCCGCCCAGGAGGCGATGGGGACTCCGAGGGTGATCAGGAAGGACTGGAACGGGTTGATGAAGCTGTCGGCGAAGAAGACGACGTAGACGGTGCCGAGGGTGAGGATGACCCCGTCGATGAAGGCTGCCCGGGCGCGGGTGGTCCGTACCCCGAGGGAGAGCAGGGTCAGGCCCGAGGAGTAGATGCCCAGCACGGCGCCGCTGACCAGGGCCAGGATCGCCGCCAGCAGGAAGGGCAGGAGGAACCACGTCGGCAGGATCGTGGCCAGCGTGCCGACCGGGTCGGACCCGATCCCGGCGAGCAGCTGCTCGTCCGAACCCGCCAGGCCCAGCCCGAAGGCGACGAGCAGGACCGGGGCGAGCGCGCCGCCGAAGGTGTTCCAGCCGACGATCGAGGCGCCTGAGGCGTCGCGGCGCTGGTAGCGCGACCAGTCGGCGGCGATGTTGATCCAGCCGAGGCCGAAGCCGGTCATCACCAGGACGAACGCCCCGACGACCTGCTGGGTGGAGCCGGAGGGCAGGGCCGCGACGGTGTCCCAGTCGATGTCGTCGACGGTCAGGGCGATGTAGACCAGGCTGACCGCACCGGTGATCCAGGTCAGCCACGACTGCAACCGCATGATCACGTGGTAGCCGGCCACGGAGGCGGCGACGACGAGGGCAGCCGTGACGAGGCTGGCGACGATCTTGGTGGCTGTGCCGCCGCTCCACCCGAGCTCGGTGAAGACCGTGGCGGTGGCGAGGGTCGCCGTGATGACCAGGAAGGTCTCCCAGCCGATCGAGGTCAGCCACGACACGACGCCGGGGACCTTCTGCCCGGTGACGCCGAACGCGGCCCGCGACAGCACCATCGTCGGTGCGGAGCCGCGCTTGCCGGCGATGGCGACGACCCCGCAGAGGGCGAACGACACCACGACACCCACGACGGTGACGACCAGGGCCTGCCAGAAGGAGATGCCGAACCCGAGGACGAACCCGGCGTAGGACAGGCCGAAGACGGAGACGTTGGCCGCGAACCACGGCCAGAAGAGGTCGGAGGGCCTGGCGGACCGCTGGGCCTCGTCGACGATCTCGATCCCGGTGGTCTCGACCCCGAGACGGCGCGTCTGGTCGCGCGTGTCAGTGCTCATGGCGCGAGCGTAGGCCCTGCTGCGCCCCACCACTCATGCGCCACGGCACGACGCCATGACGACGTGCCGTGGTGCGGCGGTGATGACACCCGAGCCGGTGGCTCGCGCATGAGGTGGTGTGGTCGGTCAGGCGTCCCGGACGGTCATGCTTGACCGGAAGCCCACTTCCCGTACTCGTCGTACTCGTCCTCACCCTCGGAGGGGTCGGAGGTTCGCTCCGGCTCCGCGTAGGAAGACCCGTGCAGTTCTCGCTCAAGCGCACTGAGATCGGTGTTGGGAGAGAAGTACTTCAGCTCCCGAGCGACCTTTGTCTGCTTGGCCTTGGCCCGGCCGCGCCCCATGGCGTGACCCCCTCATGCGTCTGCCGGGAGCGCATCGCTGGGATCGAGTCGTCGAGGTGACGGCCCGACTCCGCGGAGCGGTCCCGGGAATCGTGTGTATGTCGTGGAGCCAACGCTACAGGAGCGTGGCAAGTTTGGCCGCCAGACGCCCGGGTGACGTGCACGGAGCGGGTACGGAGCGTGCACGGGCCGGCGCGGAGCGGGCACGGACGGCGCTTCACCGGACCCCCCGTGGCGACGCGGGGCTCAGCGGGCAGGCAGCCAGATCCCGCCCGCGGCCCTGGCCGCCATCCGTTCCTCGGCGATGTGGTCGGCAGCCGCTGCGGGGGTGATGTCGCGGGTGTCGGCCGTCCGGAGCACCTCGAGGGTGTGGTCGAAGATCGCCGACGCGCCCTTCTTGGCGCGCTCGAAGTCGAACCCGTGCAGCTCGTCGCTGACCTGGATCACCCCGCCGGCGTTGACGAGGAAGTCCGGGGCGTAGGTGATGCCCCTGGCCTTGAGCTGGTCGGCGGTGCCCCCGGGACCCTCGGTGACGAGCTGGTTGTTGGCCCCACCGCAGACGACGGTGGCGGTCAGGGCCGCGACGGTCTGGGCGTCCAGGGCGCCGCCGAGCGCGCACGGGGCGAAGACGTCGAGGTCGGTGCGGACGAGCGCGTCGGTGTCGGCGACCACGTCGACCTGCGGGTGGGCGGCCTTGAGGGCGGCGACGGCCTGTTCGTTGACGTCGGCCACGACGACGTGGGCGCCGTCCGCGAGCAGGTGGCCGGCGAGGAGGCGTCCGACCTTGCCGACGCCGGCGATCCCGACGGTGCGCCCGGCCAGGGTCGGTTGCCCCCACAAATGCTCGGCGCAGGCCCGCTGACCCTGGAACACGCCCCACGCGGTGAGCACGGAGGAGTCGCCCGCACCCCCGTTGGCCTCGGAGCGGCCGGTGGCGAAGCGGGTGGTCTGGCTCACGACGTCCATGTCCGGGACGTACGTGCCCACGTCGCAGGCGGTGACGTAGCGGCCGCCGAGGCTCTCGACGAACCGGCCGTACGCGCGCAGCAGGTCGGGGGTCTTGTCCGTGGCAGGGTCGCCGATGATGACGGCCTTGCCGCCGCCGTGGTCGAGCCCGGCGACCGCGTTCTTGTAGGCCATGCCGCGCGAGAGGCGCAGCACGTCGGCCAGCGCGGCCTCCTGCGACGCGTACGGGTAGAAGCGCGTCCCTCCGAGTGCGGGCCCCAGGGCCGTGCTGTAGATGCCGATGATCGCGCGGAGCCCGGTGGCGCGGTCGTGGCAGAACACGACCTGCTCGTGCCCGGACATCGAGACCGCGGGGGTGGGCGTCGGGGCAGGCATCGAGGCAGGCACCGGGGTGGGCGTGGTGCTGGACGGCGACGAGGACGTGGTCACGGTGGTGACTCCTGGAGCTCGGTGAGGCGCTGGACGGGACGGGATGGCGCGGGTCACGCGTCCACCCCAGCGTATTCCTGACCACCTGGTGGTCGACTGACTAGTCCCAACGGGCCATGTCGTATGGCCCGGATGGAATGTTCCCAAAGGACCCCGCTTGTCCGATTATGGAGAGACGTCCCCTGCACGAGGAGAAGGTCATGGTTGCTCGCACTACCGAGGTCGAGAAGTTGCTCACCCCCGCGGAGGTGGCATCACTGTTCCGCGTCGATCCCAAGACGGTCACCCGTTGGGCCAAGGCCGGGAAGCTGAACTCCATCCGTACGCTCGGTGGACATCGCCGCTATCGGGAGGCCGAGGTCCGGGCTCTGCTCACTGACGTGATCTGAGCCGCCTGCCGGCGTACGGGGCAGGGCCCGCACGCCGAGCAGCAGCTCGACCACCACTGCTCACCCCCGGGTGAGGTCGCCACCGGCTGGACCGGTCGTTGGCGTCGGGTCCGCGGCGACTTGACCCGACCCGTCCGGCCCCGTCGGGCTCTTCGCGACGGTACGTTGCGGGCATGGCCGACCAGGAGCTGTCGGGTGTCCGTCATGGCCCGCTCACCGACGTGCGTGTGGTCGAGGTCGGCGGGATCGGTCCCGTGCCCTTCGCGGCGATGCTGCTGGCCGACCTCGGTGCCGAGGTCGTCCGCATCGACCGACCGTCGGAGGACCTCAGCGCCACGCACGCCGTGCTCCTGCGCGGGCGTCGCTCGCTCACCGTGGACCTGCGCTCCGACTCAGGTCGCGACGATGTGCTGCGGTTGGTCGAGCGCAGCGACGTGCTCCTCGAGGGTTTCCGTCCGGGGGTCGCCGAGCGGCTCGGGTTCGGACCGGACGTGGCCCTCGCGCGCAATCCGCGGCTCGTCTACGGCCGGATGACCGGGTGGGGCCAGGACGGGCCTTATGCCGCCCTGGCCGGCCACGACATCACCTACCTCGCCATCAGCGGGGTCCTGGACGCGTTCGTCGGCGAGGGGGGCCGTCCGGTGCCTCCGCTGAACCTGCTCGGCGACTTCGGTGGCGGGGGTGCGTTGTTGGCGTTCGGGGTGCTGGCAGGGGTGCTGCACTCCCGCGCGACGGGCCGGGGCCAGGTGGTCGATGCGGCCATCGTCGACGGGGTGGCCGCGATGACCGCCATGCAGCAGTCGTTGCTGGCCTCGGGCGCGTGGTCCCGGCCGCGTGGTCAGAACCTGTTCGACGGCGGGGCACCGTTCTACCGCTGCTACCGGACCCGGGACGACCGGTGGATGGCCGTGGGCGCGATCGAGCCCGTCTTCTACGACCGCCTGGTCCGCGGGCTCGGGCTGCACGCCGGTGACGGCACGGCCACCACGCCCGACCCCGCCGTGTGGCCGCGGACCCGCGAGCTCTTCGCCGCGGAGTTCGCCCGCCGCACCCGCGCGGAGTGGGTTGAGGTCTTCGCCGACCTCGACGCCTGCGTGGCCCCCGTGCTCACCCTCGAGGAAGCTCGCGACGACCCCCACCTGGCGGCGCGCCGCACGTATGCCACCCGGGGAGGGGGCACGGTCCACCCCGCCGCTGTGCCGCGGTTCTCGGCCACCGCGCTGGATGAGTAGGGACTAGGCGTGGGGGGCCGAACGGACGAGGCCCCGTTCAATAATTGGCAAAGTCCATACCGCTGCCATGCCCACAGCGTGTTCTATCTACACATAACTTACGCACGTGACTACGCATGTAGATTCTAGGGAGTCCGCAGTGATGAACAGCCTCGGTGTCTTTGTCCAGGAGCAGATGGACCTGCTCGGCTGGAGCCGTGCACTCCTCTGCGAGCGCACGGGGATCGACGAGTGGACCGTCGCCACCATCCTGGACTCCCACGTTCTCGCGGGCTCGCCCGACACCGACGACACCCTCGCCCTCGCCAGGGCCTTCTCGATGCCGGTGCGAGAGGTCGTCCTGCGTGCCGCCGAGGGTTGCGGACTGAGCGTGATGGCCCCCTTGAGCCCCACCGAGACCCTGCTGCTCGCGTCCAACGACGAGCTCATGGCCGAGCTGCGCCGGCGGCTGTCGCTCGGCGCCCGCACGGGTGGGTACCTCGCGGCGTCGGCCCAGCGGTGGGACGTCGAAGCGATCTGAGCGACTGCCGGGACGCAGGGCGTGCCGGCGGTCAGGGACCGCGACGCATCGACGCGGCGACGGCCTCCAGGGCCGACACGGCCCGGTCCCGCTCCCGGATCAGGGCGTCGAGCACCTCGTCGCCGATGAGCTGACCCTGGTCGCCCAGGCCCTCGACGTCCTTGCAGAGCGCGGCCAGCGCGGTGGCGCCCAGGTTGGCCGAGCTGCCCTTGAGGCTGTGGGCGGCTCGCCCCATCTCGTGGGCCCGGCCGCTGTCCCGGGCCTGCACCAGCGCCTGCATCGTCTGCGCCGAGTTCGTGCCGAACCGGTCGATGAAGCGCAGCAGCATCGACGGGTCCCCCGGGGTGAGCTGCAACAGCTCCCCGAGGCGCTCGCGGTCCAGCACCCCTTCGGCGTCCCCCGCCCCGTGACGAGGGCCGTCCCCCTCCTCGTGGGCGGTGGCCTCCGCCTTCTCGCTGCCGGTGCCGTCCGCCTGACCACCTTCGGTGGTGTCCGTCAGGCCCTGCTGTGTCGCGGCGGCCTCGTCGGACCGGGCCTGCACCCACTGGGCCAGGGTCGAGCGCAGGAGGGCGACGTCGACCGGCTTGGTGAGGAAGTCGTCCATGCCGGACAGCAGGCAGCGTTCCCGTTCCCCGGCGATCGCCGCGGCCGTCATGGCGATGACAGGCACCCGGGTGCCGGACTCGTGGGAGCGGATGGCCCTGGTGGCCTCGTAGCCGTCCATCTGCGGCATCTGGCAGTCCATCAGGATGGCGTCGTAGCCCGTGGGGTCGGCCACGAAGGCGGCCACCCCGAGCACCCCGTTCTCGGCGACCGACGCCGCATACCCGAGGCTTTCCAGGATGCCCACGGCGACCATCTGGTTGACCGCGTTGTCCTCGACGACCAGGACCCGACCGAGGTGGCCGACCGGGCCAGGCGAGGCGGTCACCGGGCCCGGAGCCGCCCGCCGGTGGACCGCGACAGAGCTCGAGGACGTTGGTGAGGAAGCCGCCATGGTCGCCAGGCTGTCGAACAGGTTCGAGGCGAACACCGGCTTGGTGAGCGCGAGGTCGATCCCGGCATCGGTGAGGGTGGCGGCATTGAGGTCCATCGACGAGCTGAGCAGGATGATCCGGGTGTCGGCGAACCGTCCGTCGCCACGCACCATCCGGGCGAACTGCTCGCCGTTGACCCCCGGCATGAGGTAGTCGAGCAGCACGACGTCGAACGGCGTGCCGAGCCGCTTGGCCTCGTCGAGCAGCGCGAGACCTTCGACACCGGAGGCAGCCAGGGAGGTGTCGACCTTCCAGGCGCCGAGCTGCTCCTCGAGGATGAACCGGTTGGTCTCGTTGTCGTCGATCACCAGCACCCGTAGGCCGGACACGATCGCAGCGCCGGCCGAGGCCGGCACGGGGAGGGTGGTCGCGGGGACGAACGGGGCGGTGAACCAGAAGGTGCTGCCCCGACCGCGCGTGCTGGTGACCCCGATCTCGCCGCCCATGGCGGTGACGATCTGACGGCAGATGGCCAGTCCGAGACCCGTGCCGCCGTACTCGCGCGTCGTCGACGTGTCCCCTTGCGAGAACGCCGTGAACAGCCGGGCCTGCACCTCGGGTGTCAGGCCGTACCCGGTGTCGGTCACCTCCACCCGCAGCACGACCGAGTCGGTCGGGGTGCCACGCTCCAGCGAGGCCCGGACCACGACCTCGCCGCTGGCGGTGAACTTCACGGCGTTCGCGGTGAGGTTGGCGATGACCTGGCCGAAGCGAACCGGGTCGCCGCGGACGGCAGTGGGCAGGTCGGGCTGGCACGAGACGACGAGCTCGAGGGACTTGCGTCGCGCAGGCTCGGCCACGACCATGCTGCTCTGTTCGATGACCGAGCGCGGGTCGAAGTCGACCTGCTCCAGCTCGAGTCGCCCGGCCTCGATCTTGGACAGGTCGAGGATGTCGTTGACCAGGGCGAGGAGCTGGCGACCGGCACTGTCGATGCCGTCCGCGAGACGCCGCTGGCGGTCGGTCAGCTCGGTGCGGTTGAGCAGCTCGGAGAGGCCGATGACGCCGTTGAGCGGGGTGCGGATCTCGTGGCTCATCGTGGCCAGGAACTGCGACTTGGCCACCGATGCGGCCATGGCGTCGTCGCGGGCCGCGGCCAGCCGCTCACGGGTCAGCTCGCGCTCGGCCACCCGGGCGAACAGCTCGGCGGCCCGGCCGATGGTGGCCCAGTCGTTCTTCGACGGCGGGACCGTCGAGCGGGTGTCCAGGACGATGACGCAGGCGGCGCGGTTCTCGGCCACGATCGGGGCGGCCACGAGCACGGTGCCCTCGGTCGTCAGGGAGTGCGTCGGCTGCCGGTCCCGGACGGCGGCACCGACCAGGCGCTGGACCTCGACGCGGTCCTGTTCGGGGAGCTGGCGCACCGGCCCGTCCACGGGGTGCAGGGTGTCGTCATCGTCGATCATCGAGGCGGCCACCGGTCGCCATCCGGTGTGGGTCGCGACCTCCGAGAGGATGGTGGGGACGACGTCGACGAGCCGGGAGGCCTGGTTGGCCGTCGTGGCCATGGCGGAGAGCAGCGCCAGGGCCTGCTCGGCTTCCTTGGCGGCGGTGATGTTCTGCGAGGTGCCACGGACGTGCGACACCCGACCTGCGGCGTCGCGGGTTACGTGCCCGCGCCCCCGGATCCAGGCCACCGAGCCGTCCGGTTGCACCGCTCGGGCGTCGAACTCGAAACGGTCCCCCCCGGCCAGGGCGGCGCCGATCAGTGCAGCGACGTGGTCCCGGTCGTCGGGGTGCAGGTGGTCGAGGAACGACTGGTAGTCGGGCACGACCACCTGACCCGGGTCGACCTCGTAGATCCGGTACAGCTCGTCGGACCAGGTCACCTCGTCGCGCAGGACGTCCCACTCCCAGCTGCCGATCTTGGCGATGCTCTGGGCCTCGGCCAGCTGCTGCTCCCTGCGCTGGTGGGCGTCCAGGAGCTTGCGCTGCTCGCTGTACTCGGTCACCCGGTGCAACCACCCGATGTGGTCCCCGCGGTCGTCGATGATGGGGGTGTGGCTGACCAGTGCCCAGATGTCCGAGCCGTCGGCGCACAGGAAACGGCACTCGAGGTTGCTGCCCGGGGTCTTGGTGGTGGCGAGCTGCGCAAGATGGCCGGTCAGGTCGACCTTGCCCTGGTCGTCGAGACAGTCGAAGACCGACAGGTCACGCATCTGCTCAGGGGTGCGCCGGAGCAGCTGGGCGAGCCGGTCGTTGGCGAACACGGTGCGGCCCTGCGCGTCGAAGACCCACAACCCGTCCGGGGAGGCCTGGACGAGCCAGCGACTCAGGTCGCTCGGGTCGACGTTGCCAAGAGTGTCGCGCTGCACCTGACGATGATCACCCATCAGGGCGCGCCGAGCGCACGACATGCGCCTGGAGTCGTCTCTGCGGCCGGAGCCAGGGGCAGGGTGAAGGCGAACTGGGCGCCGCCGTTCGGGTGGTTGCCGCCCCAGATGCGACCACCGTGCTGCTCGACCAGGCCGCGACAGATGGCCAGGCCCAACCCGGTGCCACCGTGGCGGCGCGTGTCGGAGGCGTCAGCCTGCCGGAACGGCTCGAAGACGACCTCGAGCTGGTCGGGTGGCAGTCCCGGCCCGTGGTCACGGACCTCGAACCGGACCTGGCGCCCGTCCCGGCGGGTGCTGACCTCGACCACCGAGCCGGGGTCGGAGAACTTCACCGCGTTGGTGATCAGGTTGGTGAGCACCTGGATCGCACGGTCGGGGTCGGCCAGCACCTGCGCAGGCGACCCTGCGACGTCGATGCGGACCCGTCGCTCGGCCACGACGGCGGCGGTGTCCTGCAGGCTGGCGGCCACCAGGGCGGCGGTGTCGGCGTGCTGGGGGTAGAGGGTCATCTGTCCGGCCGCGAGGCGTTCGATGTCCAGGATGTCGGTCACAAGGCGGATCAGCCGGTTCGTGCTCACCGTGGCGAGCTCGACCATCCGCCCCGCCGCGACGGGAAGCTCGCCGGCGGCGCCGCCACCGAGCAGGCCGAGCGCGCCGCGGATGGAGGTCAGCGGGGTACGCAGCTCGTGGCTGACCACCGCCAGGAACTGGTCCTTCATCCGTTCCACTGCACGCTGCTCGCTCACGTCCCTGAACACCACGACGGCCCCGCTCTCGACGCCCTCGGTGACGATGGGTGCGGAGATCCACTCGGAGTCGAAGGACGTGCCGTCGGCACGGGTGTGCCGGCCGAGGACGCGGGTGGCCGAGAGCACCGCGGACGAGGTGGAGGGCTGGTGTGCCGGCTCCGGCTCGGGTACGGCGCTCGCGCGGGTGCCCGTGGGGATGCGCCGGGGGGCGGAGTCCACCTCGGCGGGCAGCACCGTGGTCACCGTCTGGCCGATGATCTCGTCGCGCTTGCGCCCCACCAGGGCGGCGCCGGCCTCGTTGATGAAGGTCACGTGGTCGGTGTCGTCAACACCGTAGATGCCCTCGCCGGCCGAGTTGAGCACCGTCTCGAGCCGCTTGGACAGCCGACGCAGCTCCAGGGCGTGCCGGCCCAGGTGGTGCTCCGCGCGGGCCCGCTCGACGACCCGTCCGAGCTGGGTGCCGAGGTGGCGCATGATCTGGATCGTCGCGCTGTCGAGCTCGCGCATCTGGGTGCTGAAGAACTCCAGGACACCCACGGGCTCCTCACGGATCATCAGCGGGAAGGCACAGCCCGACACGATCCCGGCCGCGGTGCCCTGGACGACGCGGCCCATCTGCGCGCGCTCGTCGAGGCGGTCGACCCACTGGGGCCGGGCCTCGTCGAAGACGGAGCGGGGCAGGCCGAGCTCGGCGACGGGCAGCCCCTCGGTGCGGGCCCGGAACTCGGCGGACGAGCCGGGGACGACCGAGTGCCACTCCGAGTGCTGCAGCACGCCGGTGTCGTGGTCGGCGAGGTAGGCGTGGGCCAGCTCCCACCCGCCGTAGTCGCAGAACGCCTCCAGCGTCGCCTTGAGCGCGTCCTGCACGCTCGAGGCGGCGTTGGACGCGGTGGCCACGGTGCCGAGCAGCTCGAGGGTGCGGGCCTGGCGGGCCAGCGCCAGCTCGGCCTCACGACGCTCGGTGATGTCCTGGGTGACCTTGCCGAAGCCGCGCAGGGCACCGGTCTCGTCGCGCAGGGCCGTGAGCACGACGCTGGCCCAGAACCGTGACCCGTCGCGGCGGACCCGCCACCCCTCGTCCGTGGCGCGGCCCTCGGACCGGGCCTTCTCCAGCAGCTGCCAGGGCCGGCCGGCCTCGACGTCCTCCGGCGGGTAGAAGGCGGCATGGGAGCGTCCGAGGATCTGGTCCTCGGTGAACCCGTGGATCCGCACCGCACCCACCGTCCAGGTGATCACGTGGCCGTGCGGGTCGAGGTTGAGGATGGCGTAGTCGCGCACCTGGCTGACGAGCATGTCGAGGTTCGCCTCGCTGTGCCGCAGGTCGGCCTGCAGGCGGCGTTCGTCGGAGACGTCGCGGAAGCTCCAGACGCGACCCATGGTCGTGCCGTCCACCTGCTGGGGCTGGGAGTAGCGCTCGAAGACGCGCCCGTCGAGGAAGACAAGCTCGTCGAAGCTGGTCTGGTCGGGGTGGTCGTACAGCTCGCGCACCTGGGCCACGAAGCGGTCGGGGTCCGCCAGCTGCTGCAGGACCGAGGCGATCACGCGCGCGTCATCCCCGTCGGTCAGCAGGTCGCGGTCGATGCGCCACATCGAGGCGAACCTCGCGTTGTGTCCGACGATGTGGCCGGCGCGGTCGACGACGAGGATCCCGTCGACGGTGGACTCGAGGGTGGCGGCCAGCAGGGCGCGGGAGGTGGCAGCGCGCTCGCGTTCCCCTGCCCGCGTCACGGCCAGGGCCGTCAGGTGAGCGGCCCAGCCGGGCAGGTCGTCGTCGCCCGTGGGGGGCTGCGCACCGGGCGCGTAGTGCAGCGTGACGCTGCCCAGCCGCTCACCGTCGGTCGCCGTCACGGGCGCGGACCGGGTCGCGGGGGTGCCCGCGGTGTCCGGATGGGGCCATCGGGCGTGGGCGGTCGTCGCGGGGACCTGCGCGGCTGCGGTGACGGCCCTCAGGCCCTCGACCTCGATGACACAGCGGCAGGCGGACGTCATCCCCATGACGCCGCCGGCGAGGCCCGTGAGGATGTCCGCGAGCTCGGTCGGCCCGGAGACGGCCTCCACGACCGCGGCCTGAGTGGCAAGCATGACCTCGGTCCGCTTCTGCTCGGTGATGTCGACCAGGAAGCCGTCCTGGACGACCTGACCTTCGGGCGTCCGAGCCAGTGCGGCGTCGTCGACGAGCCAGACGACCTGTCCGTCGGGCCGGATCATCCGGTACTGCGAGCGCACCCGCCCGTCGAAGGCCAACCGTGACTCGCGAGCCAGGGCGCCGTCACGGTCCTCGGGGTGCACATGGTGCCACCACAGGTGTGGATCGGCATGGAGTGCCTCCGGGGTCAGCCCGACCATGGCAGTGACGGCTGGGCTCACGTGCAGCCAGCGGCCGTCGAGCCCGGGCTCGGCCACGTAGGCGACGACACCGAGGCGGTTCGCCAGGACCTGGTCCTCGGGCTGCACGAGCGCCGGGCGCCCGGACCTGTGCGGGACGGGTCCCACCACTGCACTCATCGTCTTCCCCCTGGTGCGTGGTCATGTCATCCGTGACAGGCGACCAACACGGGGGAGCGTATGGGGCCCCATGTCGTTCATGTCCCTTTTGGCACGAGTCCACGGGGGTTGTCAGCCCGTAGGGCGGAGCCGTCGATCGGCCCTACGGACAGGATTGTGCCTCCAGGTGCTCCCGACGGCCTCGGGTTGATGCACCATGTGGCCATGCCGTGTCTCCCCACGGGGATCGCCTCCTCGTCCTCCCTGACTGCCGCGCTGCCGCCCAGCAGCCCGCGGCGGGTCCTGGTGGTCGACGACGACGAGCTGATCCTCGAGGTCGCCGAGATGAGCCTGTCGATGGTCGGTGGCTGGGAGGTCACCACCGCCACCGGGGGGCAGGAGGCGCTGGACTGCTGCGCCCGTGACCTGCCCGACGCGGTCGTCATGGACGTCATGATGCCCGGGATGGACGGGTCGACCGCTGCCTTGCTGATCTCCCAGGATCCTGCGATCAGCCACATCCCCGTCGTGCTGCTGACCGCCAAGGCGCAGGCCGCCGAGGACGCCGCGAAGTCGGACCTGCCCGTCGTGGGCGTGCTGGCCAAGCCGTTCGACCCGATGACCTTGCCCGCGCAGCTCAGCACGTTGCTCGGGTGGACCGAATGAGCCGTTTCCGGAGGCGCCGCATGGGAGGGCCACGATGGCACGCATGACCGACGACCCGCAGGTCTGGGCACGGATGCGCGAACGCGCCCGTGTGACCAACCTGGCGCGGACCGACCAGATCGAGCCGGCGCTTGCCGACGGCGCCGCCCGTGAGACGGTCGATGTCGGACGCGCGGTGGCTCACTCCGTCGCCGGAGCGGCTGGCACGTTCGGGTACGACGAGGCCTCCCGGGTGGCCCGTGAGATCGAGCTCGCGCTGGAGGACTCGCTCACCGCGCACTCGCCGGCCCCGGCCGGCCTGCGCGACCAGCTGGCCACCCTGCGCGCGGAGCTGCAGCCCGAACCCTCCTGACGCCCACGACGGCTGTCAGCGATGCACCGGCACACAGCAGCCAGGTGACGCACAGGACTGCTAGGGCGGTCAGGCCCACCCCGTCGATGACGGCGTGGCCCGAGGCCTGGCCCAGCATCCGGGCACCGAGCGCCAACGTGCCCAGCGGGAAGGTGAGGGCCCACCATCCCGGAGTGAACGTCATCCGGGCTCGGAACCCCCGTACCGTCATGGACACGGCGTAGGCCGTGACGGGCAGGCTCAGCGCGAGCATGGCGTAGCCGTAGCCGTTCGCGACCTCGCGCGCGGCCGTTGCCGTGGTCGGGGTCAGCAGTGGCGCGCTCTGGATGACGATGACCTGCGCGGCCGCCATCGACTGCCCGAGGACCCCGAGCGGGATCCAGGCCGAGGTGGACGCCGGGATCGAAAGCGCCGAGACACGCCAGTGGTGGTGGTAGGCGGCCGCGAAGACCAGGCCGCCGAGGAGCAGCGACAGGACGAAGCAGCCGACGGCGGCCACGAGCATGCCGAGCTGGCTGGTGGTCGAGGAGAGCTGGGGGACCAGGGCGGCACCGGTGGTGGCCGACACCATCGGCGGGACGACCGGCAGGCCCCACGCGAAGGTGGGAGGGCAGGACCGGCGCCGCAGGACGACGGCGGTGAACACCACTGCGGTGACCAGCCCCAGGGCGGTCCCAGCGGCCCAGCTCCCGGCGGCGAGCACGACCACCCAGGTCGCCGGTCGACCGGAAGAGGTCCGCGCCCCGAGCTGGGGCAGGACGGTCAGGGCAGCCGACCCGACCGAGAGGATCCCCATGGACACGGTGCCCCACGTCGGCGCGACGGCCGCGTCGCGCAGGGTCGCGGTGAAGGCGGCCCGGTCGCTGGCGACGCGGGCGCCGAAGCCGGCCGTGAGGCCGAGCAGCAGCAGGACGCCGACAGCGAGCAGGGCCGTGGCGGGGAGCAGCAGGACGGTGGTGCGGGCTGCCTCACGGCCCAGCAGGGTGGCGAGGATGCCCGTACCCATCACCGATCCGAACCAGACCGGCCCGGCCGGTGGCGCCGGTGTCCGGCCACCTGTGGCGCTCGGCGTCGGGGTCCGCTGCAGGGCAGGTCCGCCCGGGGTCGACGAGGTACGGGACATCAGCATGGGTCCACCCTTTCGGGTGCCGCCACGGCCCGGTACCCGTCGCGGCCGTGTCCACCCACAACCGGACATTGTGACCTCGGTATGCTGCCGAGGGTGTCCTCCCTGCACCGCGTGCCCTCCCTGGAGCAGCTTTCCGCCCTCACCACAGCGGCCGCCTACGGCAGCATGGGTGCTGCCGCGCGCCACCTCGAGGTCAGCCAGCAGGCAGTGAGTGCTCGGATCACGGCGGCAGAGGGTCTGCTCGGGGTGGTGGTGCTGGAACGGTCGACCAGCGGGGTCAGGGCCACCGGCCAGGGGCAGCTCGTCCTGGCGTGGGCCCAGACAGTTCTGGACGCTGCCGGCGAGCTGGAGGACGGGGTCCGGGGACTGCGTGGCACCGGCCGCAGGATCGTGGTGGCGGCCAGCAACACGGTCTCCGAGGCGCTCCTGCCCCTGTGGGCCAGCCAGCTGCGACGGCTCCACCCCGATGTCGTGCTGGAGGTGGTCCTGGGCAACTCCCAGGGGGTGCTGGATGCGGTCGCCCAGGGCGAGGTGGACCTGGGCTACGTCGAGACGCCGCGCATCCCACGCGCCCTGCGCTCCAAGGCGGTGGCCCACGACGAGCTCATCGTCGTCACGCCCCCAGACCACCCCTGGGCGCGGCGGCGCCGTGGCATCGACCGTGCCGAGCTGTCGTCGGCCCGCCTGGTCCTGCGCGAGGAGGGCTCGGGCACCCGCACCCACGTGGAGGAGGCGATGCCCGGGCACACGCCGCCGCTGCACACGTTGCACTCCACCGCGGCCGTGCGCGACGCGGTCAGGACGATGAGCGTGCCGACGATCCTGTCCTCGCTCGCGGTGGCAGACGACGTCGCGACGGGCCGGCTGGTTCGGATCCCGGTGCGCGACCTTGCCATGCCGCGCACCCTGCGCGCGGTGTGGAACCCCCACCAGCGGCCGAGGGGCGCGGCCGCCGACCTGCTGCACCTCTCGGCGCAGTGAGGGGCGCGGTTCGCCGGGTGTGGTTCGAAAGGGCACGGGTGGGGCACGGGTGGGGTCACGGGCTGGGTCATGCGTGCTGGGCTGTGCGCGTCCCGCGCCAGGCGCAAGGATGTGGCACTGAACGTCGGTGGGCGACTCGGCTGCCGACGCCACTTCTCCCTGGAGGCCACATGAGCACCGTGCTGACCCGACCGTCCCGGCTCGCTGCGGCTGCCGTCGTCCCTGCCGGGCTCGCGGGTGCAGGCCTGGGCCTGGCGCTCGCGCTGGTCGCACTGGCCAGGCGCGGCAAACCCCTCCACCCCGTGGGTATCGTGGCGCCGGCCGTGCTGAGCGTGGTGCCGGGAGCGGGCCGCTCGGGTTCCCCCCTGGTGGACGTGGCCGGTGAGCACCCCTGCCTGGTGCGTGCGTCCTACGCCGTGGGCACCGGTCCGGAGCACCCCGACATCGAGGGGTTCGCCCTCCGGGTTCGTCCGGAGGGCGCCGGGGACGCCGTCACCGACATCCTGTTCGCGAGCACCGGTACGGGGTCGTGGGGACGCAACCTGCTGACGGTGCGGCGGGCCGGCACCCACGACGTGCAGACCACCTTGTTCCCGCTGCGCGCCGACGGTCGCGCCCTCCGGCTGCGACTCGACCCCGTCGACGCCGGCACCCAACCGTGGCCGACTCGCTACCGGCTGTCCTGGGCCCATGGGCTCGGGAGCTGGCACGACTGCGCAGAGCTCACCGTGGTCTGGGACGGGCGAGGCGACGCCCCCGAGCGCTTCGACCCGGTGGCGCACCCGCTGCCGGGGACCACGCAGTACAGCGCGCTGGCCTGGCTGCGTGAACCGGCGTACCGGCTCGCCCGGCTGGCCCGGCCCTCTGCCGGTCGGCTTCCCTGAGGCGGCCGCCCCGAGCAGGTTTGGATCGCCCAGGATTGGGTAGGTTAGGAAATCCGCACAGACCTCGTGCGGACCACGTCCGCACGAACGTCGTACGGACATCGAGATGGGGGCATCATGAGCACCAACCGAGCAGTGGACACCGACACGGGCGCGCGCACCGCTGTCCAGAAGGCTGCAGGCCTCGTCGGGGCCGTCTTCCTCCTGGTGGGGATTCTGGGCTTCGTCCCCGGCATCACCAGCAACTACGACCAGCTCAGCTTCGCCGGCCATGACTCTGGCGCCGAGCTGCTGGGCATCTTCCAGGTCTCGATCCTGCACAACCTGGTGCACCTGGCCTTCGGCCTGGCCGGTCTGGCCATGGCGCGCAGCGCACGGACCGCCTTCACGTTCCTCGTGGGTGGCGGCGCCGTGTACCTCGTGCTGTGGATCTACGGCCTGGTGATCGACATGGACTCGGCAGCCAACTTCGTTCCGGTCAACTCCGCCGACAACTGGCTGCACTTCGTGCTGGGTGTCGGCATGATCGCTGCCGGCATGATGCTGCGACCGCGGGCCAACGCGGTCGAGGGCAACCACGCTCGCTGATCCGGACGAGGTAGACCCACCGGGTGGTGCCGGCGAGCATGGCCGCTGCTGTTCCACAGCGCAGCGAGTGCCATCCCCGGCACCACCTGGGACCCAGCCGGAACGAGCGTGCGCGCGCCGCGCAGATCCCCGTCGAACGTCCGACGAGGTCGATCCCCGCGTCGGCGTTCAGGCCATCGGGTCCTCCGGGCCGTACGGCAGGAGGCGGAGCTGTCGCTCACCGCCGGACGGTGTGAAGCCGCGAACCGTAGCCGGCGCATCGACGCCGGCCCGCAGGAAGCGTCCCGACCAGGCATCCAGCTCGCCCACGGCCACGCTGCAGACCAGCTCGACGACCCGCTCGAGGGGAGTCCACGCCGTGTTGTCGTCCCATCGCGGCATGGACCTCGTCATGTCGGTCTCGACCAGGCCCGGTGCGATGTTGAAGGCGTGAACTGACGTGCCCACCAACGCTTCTGCCAACGACTCGGTGAGTCGCATCTGCGCTGCCTTGCCCACCGAGTAGGCCGAGTAGAGCGCCTGGGGTCGTGCTCCCATGCCACTGGCGAGGTTGACGATGCGGCCTCGTCCGCGTTCGACCATGACGGGCACCACGGCCCGAACCGGGAGGTAGGCGCCGAGGACGTGACTGACCACGACGGCCGACCACTGCTCAGGGTCGGTCTGCCACATGGGGACCTCGGCAGCGTCGACCAGACCGGCACTGTTGACCAGGAGGTCGACCGGCCCCAGCTGGGCCTCGACGTCGGCCAGTGATGCGGTGACCTGGGTGGCGTCTGTGACGTCCCCGGCCAGCGCAACAGTGCGACTGCCGGTGGCGCTCGTGATCTCCGCCATCGCCGCAGCGATCCCGTCGGCGTTCCTCGACATCCCGGCAACGCACGCGCCGCGCTCCGCCAACGCCAGCGCGATGGCCCGACCGATGCCCCGCGAGGCGCCGGTCACCACAGCCACCTGTCCCTGCAAGGACTGCTCAACCATGCGCGTCTCGCCTTCTGTGCCGTGGACATTTCAGGGGGTGGCCCCCCTGAGATCTTGTGGCAACCGGGTCCGAGGCTCCTATGGGGGATCTTCCCCATAGGCCAGCCCACCAGCTCGTGGCTAACCTCCGATTAGCCGCCAGGACAGGGCATCTCAGCCACACCACGGCGCGTCGGACGGTTTCATCTCAACGAGGAGAGGACTGGGTCCCCATGGCCATTCCCGGGATCTACGGAACAGAGCACATCGGGTTCACCGTGCCTGACATCAACGCCGCCTGCGACTTCTTCGAGCGGATTCTCGGCGCGGAGGTCCTGTACACGGCCGCGACAGACTTCCGCCGCGACGATGACGACTGGATGGAGGAGCACCTGCGGGTGCACCCGCGCTCGGTCATCAAGGAGTTCCGGTACCTGCGCGTCGGCAACGGCACCAACTTCGAGGTCTTCGAGTACGAGTCGCCCGGCCAGGTCACCACGCCCCCGAGGAACAGCGACGTCGGTGGTCACCACTTCGCCTTCTACGTCGAGGACATGGACGCTGCGATCGCCTACCTCCGCGAGAACGACGTCGAGGTGCTCGGCGAGCCCACCGCCTACACCGAGGGGCCGAACCTGGGCCTCACCTGGTGCTACTTCATGGCCCCCTGGGGCTTGCAGCTGGAGGTCGTCTCCGCTCCCGGCGGGACCGCCTTCGACAACGCGGCCAAGGAGAACGGCGACACGCGCCTCTTCCACCCCAAGTACGCCGCCGAAACCCTCTTCTGAACCGCTCGGCCCACCAAGGAGTTCCAGAGATGAGCCACCCCGAGATCTTGCGTCAGTCCCTGTCCCGCCGGAGCCTGCTGGGCGGGGGATTGGCCGGCGCCGGCCTGCTGCTCACCGGCTGCGCCGGCGGCAGCTCGTCGAGCAACTCCACGCGAACCTTCGCCAACGAGGCCGAGAAGTGGATGCAGTACAAGGGCAAGAAGCTGACCTTCATCACCGAGAACACGCCGCCCTCGACCGGCATCAAGAAGCTCGTCGACCAAGGAGTCTTCAAGAAGCTGACCGGCATGGACGTGGAGATCCTCCAGTACGACCTTCCCGTGATGCTGCAGAAGGCCGAGCTCGACCTGCGCTCGGGCGGCAAGTCCTACGACCTCATCTACGGCCAGGACAAGCCGGTGACCAGCGTCCTGGCTGACTTCTTCGAGGACCTGCGTCCCTACACCAAGGACAGCTCCCTGCCGCAGGCCGAGGAGGGGTACGAGGAGAGCAGCTGGTACCCGAACTACCTCGCTGTCGCCGGGTACGCCTACAGCGACAGGCTCATCACGCTGCCGTACGACGCGGCGGACTCGGTGTTCTGCTACCGCAGGGACCTCTTCGAGAAGTACGGCAAGCAGTTCGAGGACGAGTACGGCTACGCCCTGAAGTACGGACCCGAGTCCACCTACAAGAACGTGCTCGACTTCGGCACCTTCTTCAAGAAGCTCCACGAGAAGGACTCGACCGTCCCCTACGGGATGGGCCTGCACCTCGGTCAGTTCGCCTGGACCACCCAGCTCGACATCCAGCGGATCCTCTACGCCCACGGCCAGTGGCGCGAGTTCGACATCGACGACGTCCAGGGCGCCAAGGACCCCGGCCCCACCAAGTGGGGAGACGAGCAGTCCATCAAGGGACTGGAGCTGTACAAGGCGCTCTTCGACACCTCGACCCCCGACGCGCTCTCCCTGGGCACCGTCGAGGTGGCGGACGCCTACAACGCCGGCAAGGTGGTCATGCAGTCCCAGTTCCACGAGTTCGCGGCCTCGTTCGAGGCCGACACCGCGGCAGGAGGCGGCGGCAAGACCGCGTACGACGTGTGCCCCAAGGGGGACTCCGCCTACCTCGTTGGTGGTGGTGAGCTCGTCAACGGCACGAACTGCGGGATCGGCGGCATCGGCATCAACGCAGCTGCCGACGACGACGCGAAGAGGGCAGCCTGGCTCTTCATCGCCTGGTCGACCAGTGTCGACGTGCAGAAGGAGAACCTGGCCATCTCCGGTGGCACGCCCACCCGCGTGGGTGTCGGCGAGCTCCCCGAGATCAAGGCCGCCGAGGGCAAGCAGTACGGCACCGGCGACACCGGGCGCGTCGGCCCCTCCAAGTTCCCGAACGCGCTGACCTTCCCGGCGATCACCAAGAGCATGGCTGCTCCCAACGCGGTGCTCGGTCCCAAGATCCCCAAGTTCAACCAGTACGTGACGATCGTCGGCAACGAGGTCCAGAAGATGTGCGCCGGGCAGTCGTCGCCCGAAGCCACCGCCAAGGCCATCCAGAGCCAGACCAACCAGCTGCACGGAGTTTGACCATCGGACCTCCGCCGCGCACCCCTGCGGGTGCGCGGCGCCCGAAGAACAGGAAAGACACATGTCCGTAGCCGACAAGACGGCGAGTGGCGCCGAGCAGGACAGCCGGACGCCCGGCCCCAACAAGGAACAGCCCAAGCGCTTCCTGTTGCCGTTGCTCCTCCCGGCAGTGATCCTGTTGGCCCTCCTCAGCATCTACCCCCTGGGGTGGCTGATCTACATGTCGTTCAACGCAGTGGGCCTGGCGCCCGGCGCCCCCAACGAGTTCGTCGGCCTGGACAACTGGAGGAAGCTCTTCGGTGACGCCCAGTACTGGAAGAGCTGGGGCATCCTTGCCAAGTACTCCAGCGTGAGCATGCTGCTCGAGGTCGGCCTGGGCACGGTCCTGGCCGTGTTCATCAACCGGAGCAAGCACGAGAAGCTGCTCATCACCATCTTCCTCATGCCGATGATGATGGCTCCGGTCGTGGCCGGCCTGCTGTGGCAGTACCTCTACAACGGCACGTTCGGCTGGTACTTCTGGTTGTTGCGCAGCCTCGGTCTGTTGGACGGCGGCACCATCCTGGGCAGCTCCGACCACGCGCTGTGGGCCATCGTCGCGGTGGACGTGTGGGAGTGGACGCCGCTGGTGGCACTGATCGTGCTCTCCGGTCTCAAGCTTGTGCCGACGGACCAGATGGAGGCCAGCTGGATGGACGGGGCGGGCCCGGTCCGGTCCTTCTTCCAAGTAGCCCTGCCCAGCATCAAGTCCTCGCTGCTCATCGCGATCCTGCTGCGGTTCATGGACAACATCCGCATCATCGACCACTTCATCGCCCTCACCGGCGGAGGGCCGGCGAACAGCACCAAGCTGCTCCCCCTCTACCTGTACGAGCAGTCGTTCTCGTTCTTCGAGCTCGGGTACGGCTCGTCGGTCGCACTGACCCTCCTGCTCGTGACCATCCTGCTGGGCAAGCTCGTGGTGGCGACGTTCGAGGAGCGGGAACCCAAGATCGCCAAGAAGGACGAGGAGTTGGTCTGAGCCATGGTTGACATCGCTACGAAGCCAGTCGTCGCAGACGAGGACGACCTCGTCCCCGGCCCCTCGGTCAACCCAGCCGACCAGGTGGTGCGGGGCCGGTCCGCCCGGGTGTCCGGCGCCGCGATCTCCTTCTTCCTCGCGGTCTACGTCCTGTGGACGTTGGTGCCCTTCTACATCATGATCACCAGCGCCTTCAAACCCCGGGGCGAGGCCTTCAACCTCCCGGCCGAGGGCGACTGGGGTGGTGCGCTGCAGAAGCTGTTCGTGTTCCAGCCGACCACCGAGCACTTCGCTGCCTTGTTCACCGATGGGGAGTTCAGCCGGTACATCGCCAACAGCGTCATGGCGGCCCTCGGTTCGGCGCTGATCTCGGTGGTCTTCGGAACCACTGCCGCCTACGCGATCTCGCGCGGTCGGTTCCGGGGGAAGAGCGACCTCTACTTCTGGATCATCTCGACGCGCATGGCGCCGGTCGTGGCCGTCACGGTCCCGCTGTACGCCATCTTCAAGAACCTCAACCTCCTGGGCTCGATCCCCGGACTGATCCTCGCCTACACGGTCTTCAACCTGCCCTTCTCGATCTGGATCCTCAAGGGCTTCTTCGACTCGGTCCCCTACGAGATCGAGGAGGCCTACATGGTCGACGGCCACTCCCGTTGGGAAGCGCTGCTCAAGATCGTCCCGCTCGTGGTCCCGGGACTGGCTGCCGTCCTGGTCCTGTGCATCCTGCTCGCCTGGAACGACTTCATCTTCGCTGCGGTCATGGGCGGTGAGTCGGCCAAGACCCTGCCGGTGGCCACCCAGGGGCTGAAGTCGGCCAGCGGCATCGAGTGGGGCCAGATCATGGCGGCGGGGATGGTCACCGTGGCGCCGATGCTCCTGCTCGGCGTCGTCATCCGCAAGTACATGGTCCAGGGCCTGACGATGGGCGCGGTGAAGCAATGAGCACCGCCCCGGGCCGCAGCAGCCGACCTGCACCCCCCACCTCACCCAGCACGTACTCATCCCTGCTGACAGCAGGGCCGGACAAGGAGTTCCCGTGGCATCTCTGACCTTTGACAACGTGTGGAAGAGGTATGGCGACGTGGAGGCAGTCAAGAGCCTCAACCTCGACATCAAGGACGGCGAGTTCCTCTGCCTCCTCGGACCGTCGGGGTGTGGGAAGTCTTCGTCCCTGCGGATGATCGCCGGCCTGGAGTTCATCTCCGAGGGCGACATCACGCTCGGCGGCACCCGGGTCAACGACCTCGAGCCGCGTCACCGCGACATCGCGATGGTCTTCGAGTCCTACGCGTTGTACCCGCAGAAGAGCGTGTTCGAGAACATGGCGAACCCGCTGCGGCTGCGCAAGCTCGGCAAGGAGGAGATCGACAGGCGGGTCCGGGAGGCCGCGAGGATCCTGGAGATCGAGCGGCTGCTCGACCGCCGCCCCTCCCAGCTCTCCGGCGGACAGAAGCAGCGCGTCGCCATCGGCCGGGTGCTGGTCCGCGAGCCCAAGGCGTTCCTCTTCGACGAGCCGATCGCCCACCTCGATGCCAAGCTGCGGGCCCGTATGCGTGGGGAGCTCAAGCACATCCAGCGCAGCCTCGGGACGACGACCGTGTACGTCACCCACGACCAGCTCGAGGGCATGTCGATGGCCGACCGCATCGCCATCATGCGCGAGGGCGTCCTCCAGCAGGTCGGCACGCCGCACGAGGTCTTCAACAGGCCGGCGAACGTGTGGGTGGCGACCTTCGTGGGCGATCCGCCGATGAACGTGCTCACCGGCGGGCTCGAGACCCAGGAGGGTCGGCTGGTCGTCAAGGGACCGACGTTCGAGATCGAGGTGCCCGCCGACCGGGTGGCCACGATCGAAGCGGCGCCGCTGGCCGACCGGACCGTGCTGGTCGGCGTGCGTCCGGAGGCCCTCAACCTCTCGTCGACGCCCGACGCGGCCCACCCCATCGTGGGGCGCATCTACGCGGTGCAGCCCCTCGGCGACGTCGAGGTCATCGATGTCCGGGTGGGCGAGGAGCGGGTCCTGGTCCGCGCCGAGCTCGGCACCGTCGGGAACGACGACGTCGACGACACCGTCTACCTCGGCTACCGCTCCGACAAGCTCCACTTCTTCGACCCGACCACGGGCGTCGCCATCCGGTGAGCCCCGGCTGTCACGCCGAAGGCGCACCTCCCCCCACCCCGGCACAACGAAAAGGATCGGCACCCA
The DNA here is from genome assembly GCA_963722015.1 of uncultured Actinomycetota bacterium. Lineage (GTDB taxonomy): Bacteria > Actinomycetota > Actinomycetes > Actinomycetales > Dermatophilaceae > Pedococcus. The sequence continues at coordinate 138,554 of CAVRMT010000005.1, forward strand.
TGCCCAAGTCCACGCCCCTCACACCGGCCGCGAGCTGGGTCGAGCTGTCCTCCACGGACGAGGACTGGGACGAGGCCCCAGCCCAGCTGCTGACGACGATGCTCGCCCAGCTCCACCTCGTCCGCGCCTTCGAGGAGGAGGTGCTCGACCTCGCCTCCCAGGGGCTGATCCACGGACCCGCACACTCGAGCATCGGACAGGAGGGCGGTGCGGTCGGCTCGTGCCTGCCCCTGAGGTCCGATGACCAGGTGACCGGTTCGCACCGCGGCCACCACCAGTTCCTGGCCAAGGCGTTCAGCCACGTCGCCCCCGACGGGCTGGACGCCACACCGGAGCTGCCACCGGCCGTTCTCGAGGTGCTCGAGCGTTCGCTCGCGGAGATCTGCGGCCTCAGCTCCGGCTACTGCCGGGGCCGGGGTGGCTCCATGCACCTGCAGTGGGAGGAAGCCGGCTGCATGGGGACGAACGCCATCGTCGGCGGGGCCGTCCCCCAGGCGGCCGGGTTCGCCTGGGCCGACCTGCACTCGGAGACCGACGCCGTGTCGGTCACCTACTTCGGCGACGGTGCGGTGAACATCGGCTCGGTGCTGGAGACGTTCAACCTCGCGGGCGCCTGGAAGGTGCCGGTCTGCTTCTTCATCGAGAACAACCACTACGCCGTCTCGACGACCCCGGAGGAGGCGACGGGGGAGCCACGGTTGTCCGGCCGGGGCCTGGGGTTCGCGATCCCGAGCTGGCGGGTCGACGGCATGGACCCGCTCGCGGTGCACCTGGCGATGCAGGAGGCGCTGGAGGTCATGCGCTCGGGTGGTGGGCCGACGATCATCGAGGCGGACGTCTACCGCTACTTCCACCAGAACGGCCCCTTCCCCGGCAGCGCCTTCGGCTACCGGACCAAGGGCGAGGAGAAGGACTGGCGCGCGCGTGACCCCATCGCCCGGGTCGCGGGGCACCTCGTCCGTCGCGAGCTCCTCTCCGAGGAAGCGATCGAGTCGCACTGGAAGGCGTGCAAGGACGCGATGTCCTCCATCGCGGCCTCCTTGACCGAGCAGGACCCGAACGGCAAGCAGGGCGCGAAGCGCTACCGCCCCGAGCTCCTGCCCGACCCGGCCTTCGTCGACGTCGGTGTACGCGGCGACCTGTCCGAGCTCGAGGGCGCCCGGTACATGGAACCGCACGAGTACTCGGGGGAGCTGACGGCGAAGAAGTTCGTCGACGTCGTCGCCGACGTGATGCACCGGCGGATGGAGGTCGATGACCGCATCGTCGTCATGGGGGAGGACGTCCACAAGCTCAAGGGTGGCCCGCGTGGGGCGACTCGCGGGCTCAAGGCGGCATTCCCCACCAGGGTCCTCGGGACGCCCATCGCCGAGAACGCCTTCGTCGGGCTCGCCGGCGGCATGGCCCTCGACGGCAGGTACCGCCCCGTGGCCGAGCTGATGTACGCCGACTTCATCTGGGTCTCCGCGGACCAGCTGTTCAACCAGGTGGGGAAGATGCGACACATGTTCGGGGGTGACAGTCCCGTGCCCTACGTGCTGCGGATCAAGATCGGCACCGGTACGGGCTACGGCTCACAGCATTCGATGGACCCCGCGGGGATCCTCGCCACCGCGGCCGGCTGGCGGATCATCGCTCCGTCCACGCCGTACGACTACATCGGCCTGATGAACACCGCCCTCGCCCTCGATGACCCGGTGGCGGTCCTGGAGCACGACTCCGACCTGTACTCGTCGGTGGGTGACGTGCCGGCGGACGACCTCGACTACTGCCTGCCGGTCGGGCGCGCAGCCCTGCGTGGTGAGGGCACCGACGTCACGGTGATCTCCTACCTGTCGATGGTGCCGAGGTGCCTGGACGCGGTGGAGCAGGCGGGCGTGTCCGCTGACGTGATCGACCTCCGGTGGTTGGACCGGGCCAGCGTCGACTGGGAGACGATCGAGACGAGCATCAAGAAGACCAACTGTGTGCTCATCGTCGAGCAGGGTGCGATCGGCACCTCCTACGGCACGTGGATGGCCGACGAGATCCAACGCCGGTACTTCGACTGGCTCGACGCCCCCGTCGAACGCGTGACCGGTGGCGAGGCGTCCCCGAGCGTGAGCAAGGTGCTGGAGAAAGCGGCGCTGGGTGACGTCGACGACATCCTCATCGCACTGAAGACCGTGGCGGGTGGGTCATGACCCCGATGACTCGCGAACGCACCACACCAGCACGGGAAGAGGTGTAACGACATGGCAAGCGTGGTCAGGATGCCGGGCGTGTCCGCGGACGCGGCCGAAGCGACCCTCGTCGAGTGGGCGGTAGCCACGGGCGAGGTGGTACGACGCGGTGAGGTCATCGCAACGGTGGAGACGGACAAGGCCGTCGTGGACATCGAGGCGGAGGCCGAGGGGGTCCTGCTGCGGACCTTCGCGACCGCTGGTGAGACCGTGGCGATCGGTGACGCCATCGCGGTTCTCGTCGCCCCCGACGAGAAGGACCGGGACGAGGTCGAGGTTCTCGCCGGCCTCGGTCTCGGCCCGCAAGCCGCAGGCCCGCTCCAGGCCGCCGACGAGGAACGGTCCCAGGACGACCTCGTCCCCGGCGCGCAGCCGCCCATCGCCCACACCCGTGACGAGGTCGTCGCGAACGGCGACCACCCGGGCGATGGCGGCCGGGTGTTTGCCACCCCGCTCGTGCGACGACTCGCCGCGCAGGCAGGGGTGGCCCTTGCCGACCTCGTGGGCACCGGTCCCAACGGTCGGATCCGCCGGCGTGACCTCGAGACCGCGTTGTCGGGCTTGGTCACCGCGCCTAGTCCCGCGCCCGAAGCGACCGACCCGCCACCGGCCCCTGCTCCTGCCCCCGCCCCCGCCTCTGCCCCTGCCCCTGCCCCTGCCCCGACGGTGGAACCGGGCGGGCAGCGAGCACACCCGGGTGGGTACACCGATGAGCCGGTGAGCAGGTTCCGCAAGGCGGTCGCTGGCGCACTCACGGCGAGCAAGCAGACGGTTCCGCACTTCTACCTCAAGGCGACGTGCCGGGCCGATGCCCTGCTCGACCTCCGGACGTCGGTCAACGCAGGTGGCGGGACGAAGGTGACGATCAACGACTTCGTCGTCAAGGCCGCCGCGGTGGCGATGCTGCGGGTGCCGGAGATGAACGTCGCGTGGACCGGCGACGGCATCCGACGGTTCGACACGGTGGACATCGCGGTGGCGATGGCCACCGAGCGGGGCCTGATGACGCCTGTCGTCCGTTCGGTCGCCACCCGTGCCCTCACTGATGTCTCGTCAGCCGTCAAGGACCTGGCCACCCGCGCCTCTGACGGCACGCTGAAGCAGCACGAGCTGGAAGGGGGGTCGCTCACCATCTCCAACCTGGGGATGTTCGGTGTGGAGGAGTTCACCGCCATCATCAACCCGCCTCAGGTCGGGATCCTCGCCGTGGGCGCCGTGGTCCCCCGAGCGGTCGACGGCACAGGCGGCCAGCTGGAGCTCGGCCGTTCGCTCACGGTCGTCCTGTCCGTCGACCACCGTCCCGTCGACGGTGCTCTTGCTGCCCAATGGCTGCAGCACTTCAAGCAGCTCATCGAGAACCCCCTGCACATCCTCGCCTGAGTCGGCGACCCCCACCGCGTCTCGCTCCCAAGAAAGGCAGTGCCATGACGTTCCTGCTCAACGACCCCGCGGATTTTCCCGCAGAACTGGCCGACGGTTTCATCGCGGCCAACCGCCGCTACGTTCGTAAGGTCTTCGGCGGTGCCGTCCGGGCCACCAAGAGCCGTCCCGGCAAGGTGGCGCTCATCGTCGGTGGCGGCACGGGGCACTATCCGGCCTTCGGTGGCTGGGTGGGTCACGGCATGGCTGATGGCGTGGTCTTCGGCAACATCTTCTCGTCCCCGTCGGCAGGGCAGGCGGTCAGCGTGGCCCGCGCAGCCGACCAGGGTGGTGGCGTCATCATCGCCTTCGGCAACTACGCCGGCGACGTGCTCCACTTCGGCCAGGCAGCCGAGACGCTCAAGGCCGAGGGCCTGAAGGCGAGCATCGCCGTCGTCACCGACGACATCGCCTCGGCATCGCCGGAGGAGATGGAGAAACGGCGTGGGATCTGCGGCTGGGTCACCGTCTTCAAGGTCGCTGGTGCCGCGTGTGAGGAGGGGCGTTCCTTCGAGGAGGTCCTCGAGGTGTTCGACAAGGTCAACCACCGCACCCGCACCCTCGGTGTCGCGTTCTCCGGGTGCACCCTGCCGGGTGCCGACGGACCGCTGTTCACCGTGCCGCAGGACAAGATGGGCGTCGGGCTGGGGGTCCATGGGGAGCCCGGTATCTACGATGCCGATCTCGGCACCGCGGACGAGGTGGCAAGGGTGCTGGTCGACGGTCTGCTGAAGGACCGGCCCGACAACTCCGGCGACCGCGTCATCGCCTTGCTGAACGGGCTCGGGTCCACCACGTACGAAGAGCTGTTCGTCACCTACGGCGCGGTCGAGCGGATGCTGGGCGAGGCAGGCGTATCGGTGGTCGACTGCGAGGTGGGGGAGCTCACCACCTCCATGGACATGGGCGGGGTCTCACTGTCGCTGACGTGGACCGACCAGGAGATCGAGGACCTGTGGGCCGCGCCGTGTGACACCCCGGCGATTCGTCGTGGCGCCGTGGAGACGCAGGACCTCATCGACGACCGCGACCTGAACTCCGATGCACCGACGCTGAGCGTGAAGCAGGAGGGCTCTGCACCGTCCCGTGCCGCTGCTGCGGCAGTGGTCTCAGGACTCGAGGCGGTTCTGCAGACGCTGCGTGGCCAGCAGGAGGAGCTCGGCCGGCTCGATGCCTTCGCAGGCGACGGCGACCACGGGGTCGGCATGGTCCGCGGCGCGGACAACGGGCTGAACGCTGCCCGCGAGCTCGCGAACCTCGGCGGGGGCGCCCAGACGGTCCTGGCCGGGGCCGGCGCCTTGTGGTCGGAACGTGCGGGTGGCACCTCGGGGGCGCTGTGGGGTGCGGTCCTGGCGGCCGCCGGGAGCGCCCTGGGCGACGACGCCGGCGTCGACCTGCGCGCGCAGGCCAAGGCCGTCCGCCAGTCGCTGGAGGCGCTCCAGCGGGTCGGGGGTGCGCAACCCGGTGACAAGACGATGCTCGACGCCTTCATCCCCGCCGTGGAGGCGTTCGAGGCCGAGGTCGACGCCGAGCGCACCGCCAAGGAGGCGTGGAACGCCGCTGCGAACGCCGCAGAGGCGGCCGCGCAGGCCACGGCCCCGTTGCGCCCGCGCATCGGTCGGGCCCGGCCGCTCGCCGAACGCAGCGTCGGCCACCCGGACGCCGGCGCGGTGTCGTTCGCGCACATGGTCCGTACCATCGCGGACCAGATCGCATGAGGTGCCCGGGGCGGCCATCGGGTCCAGTGAGGTGATCACACCGCTGTCCGCAGGGAGCGCGCTGCCGCTGGCACAGCTGCACGACGCGGCGCTGGTCGACCTCGACGGCGTGCTCTACGTCGGACCGGTGGCAGTGGACGGTGCGCGCGAAGCAGTTCGTGACGTGCGGGCCCAGGGGATGAAGGTCGCCTTCGTCACGAACAACGCGTCGAGGCCCCCGGGGGTGGTGGCGGCGCACCTGACCGAGCTCGGGATCGACGCGCACGAGGACGACGTCGTCACCTCGGCGCAGGCGGCAGCAGCGCTGGTCGCCGAGCTCGTGCCCCGGGGGGCACCGGTGCTCGTGGTGGGGGGTGCCGGGCTCGATGCAGCCCTTCGCGAGCTCGGGCTCGAGCCGGTCTGGTCTGCCGAGGACAACCCGGCCGCGGTCGTGCAGGGCTTTGCCCCGGAGGTCGGTTGGCGAGCCCTCACCGAGGGCGTGCACGCAGTGCGCGCAGGGGTCCCGTGGGTCGCCAGCAACCTCGACCTGACCGTGCCGACCCCGCGCGGACCCGCTCCGGGCAACGGCACCCTGGTGGCAGTGGTGGCTCGAGCCACGGGGCAGCGGCCACTCGCAGCGGGGAAGCCTGAGCTGCCGCTGCACCGAGAGGCCTGTCGAAGAATCGGCGCCTCGCGGCCGCTCGTCGTCGGGGACCGGCTGGACACCGACATCGAGGGAGCCAACCGCGCGGAAGTACCGAGCCTGCTGGTCCTGACCGGCATCACCACTCCTCTCGATGTGGTGATGGCGGAGCCGGCGCACCGGCCCACGTGGGTGGCCGAGAACCTCGTCGACGGTCTGCTGCAGCCGCACCCGACGGTGGAGCTTGCGCCCGGACCGTCCTGGCGCTGCGGCGGCTGGGAGTGCGGACTCAACGACGGCGTCATCCACCTGGTGGGCTCGGGAGCGCGCCTGGACGCCCTACGGGTCCTGAGTGTGGCTGCCTGGGCAACCGGTGCGCCCATTACGCGCCACGCCCTGTCGATCCTGGAACGCCGACCGCTCTCGAGGCTCGACATCTGAACGATGATCGAGGCCTAGATGCCCGTTGACATGGGCATTTACACTCTGGTCATGGTCCAGTCGCAATGGGGCGACCACCACCTGGTCGGTGACGCCCGCGTCATGCTGTCCCATCATGCCGGGGAGCTCTACGACGACGACCGGCTCATGCCGATGCTCCGCCAGCTGGTCCGCAGCACCTGCCAGATCGCCGGTGCGGTAGGCGGCAGCGTGTCACTCATCGACGTCGAGGCTGGCCACTACACCAAGATCGCCGAGGTCGGTACCGCGTGCCGCCTCGGTCAGAGTTTTCCCCTGGACCAGGGTGTCACCGGCAAGGTCCTGGAGGCGCGTGCCCCCGTGGTCCTGGCCACGTACCACGGCGTTCCGGGTGCGCACCTCAAGGCGGGTCACCCTGCCTGGGATGGCGCGGTGGCCGCAATCCCGATCTGGTGGCGAGCCGAGATCGTCGCCGTCAACGTGATCTTCGTCGGCGCTGAGCGCGCCTTCACCACGAGCGAGGTGGACGGCCTCGAGCTGGTCACGCAGGTGGTGGCGCCCGGGCTCGTGAACGCCGTGCGGCGAGAGCTGCCCGAGACCCACCTGAACCGACCCGGTGCACAGGTCGTTGCCCCGGCCGCCGCGCAGGTGCCGCAGAGCACCGTCCAGGACGTCGTCGCTGGACTGTTGGACCTCGCCCAACGGTCCGCGTCCGTGTCGGTCGACGACGTCACGGGCTTGCAGGTCCGAGTGCTGCGCGACGGTCCGGAACCCCGCCTCCTGATGCGATCGCAAGATCTTGCTGGCCCCCATGGCGAACCGTCGCGCGCCACAGGCTGGCGCGAGCTACTCGACAGCGGCATCGACCAGGAGGTCATGGCTGTCTCGGGCTCGGAGCACCTCTCCCCCGCGCAGACGAGCCACCCGTCCCCCTTCACCCCCCGCGAATGGGGGGTGTTGGCGCTGTTGTTCCGGGGGCTGGGCGACCGAGCCATCGCCACGACCTTGGGCGTGTCACCCAAGACCGTGGAGAAGCATGTCAGCGCAGTACTTCGCAAGACGACCACGACGAGCCGCACTGCGGCTGTCGTGCACTGCATCAACCACGGGTGGGTCCCCTAGCCTGCGACCGGAAGGCACGGGTGCGCCGGAACGATCAGGACCGGGGCGGGGGATATCCCCCATGGCTGGGGGTGGTGGCATTCGGTTGACTAGGGCCGTCCGGTGGTAGCCGGGATCGCCCAGTACGAAGGAGGCCACCGTGCCCGTCCTGTCGATGAAGGAGACCCTCGACCGCGCCCTCGCGGCTCGGTACGGAGTCCCAGCTTTCAACATCGTCAACGACCTGACGATGGAGGCGGTCCTGGCCGCTGCTGTCGAGGAACAGTCCCCGGTGATCCTCCAGACGTCCGTGAAGACGGTGAAGATGTACGGCCACGACCAGCTGTTCGCGATGTTCTCGGCGATGGTCCGCGACGTCCCTGTCCCGGTGACGCTGCACCTGGACCACTGCCCGTACCGCGACGTCATCAGTGACTGCCTGACCGCCGGGTGGAACTCGGTGCTGTTCGACGCCCATGAGCTGGACGTCGCAGAGAACCTCCGCCAGACCACGGAGGTGGTGCGCGAGGCGCAGGCGCGAGGCGCCCACGTCGAGGGCGAGATCGAGGGGATCCAGGGGGTCGAGGACGGCATCGGCTCCGACGAAGCGGCGGTGCAGCAGACCCTGGAGGTCGCCGTCGACTTCATCCAGAGGTCTGGCGTCGACTGCTTCGCCCCGGCGATCGGCAACGCCCACGGCCAGTACACGGCAGCGCCCACCCTCGACGTGCAGCGCGTGAGCGACCTCGTCGAGGCCACCGGGGTGCCGATGGCGCTGCACGGTGGCACCGGCCTGTCGGCCGAACAGTTCCAGGACCTCATCGCCCGGGGCTGCGCCAAGGTGAACATCTCCACCGGGCTCAAGGAGGCGTTCATGAAGTCCGGCCTGGAGTTCCTCAAGGAGGCTGAGGGCAAGGACAAGTGGGACCCACCCTCGCTGTTCCGCCACCAGAGCGAGGCCGTGAAGGCGATGGCGCGCGACCACATGAAGATCTTCGGAAGCTCAGGACAAGCATCGTGACCGCGCTGGTCTTCGACTGCGACGGGGTCCTGGCCGACACCGAGAGGTACGGCCACCTACCTGCCTTCAACGCGACCTTCGAACAGTACGGCCTGCCCGCTCGGTGGGACGAGGAGGAGTACGCCCGCAGACTTCGGATCGGCGGCGGCAAGGAGCGGATGGCCAGCCTCTTCGCCGATCCCGACTTCGTCCGCCGTGCAGGGATCCCGGACAGCCAGGAGGAGCGCACCGAGCTCCTCGCGCGGTGGCACCGTACGAAGTCGGCGATCTTCCGGGACATGGTCACCTCTGGTGCCATCCGGCCTCGGCCAGGGGTCTCGCGGATCATCCCCGAGGCGTTGGCGGCAGGCTGGACCGTCGCTGTCGCCTCCACCTCGGCACTGGAGTCGGTCCGCGCGGTGCTGGTGGGTGCAGTGGGACAGGACGTGGCGGCAACCATCCCGATCTTCGCCGGCGACGTCGTCCCCGCGAAGAAGCCGGACCCGGCGATCTACCTGCTGGCGATCCAGGAGCTGGGCCTCGACCCGGCCGACACCCTCGTCATCGAGGACTCGCGCAACGGGATGCTCGCGGCCGTGGGGGCCGGTCTGCCCTGCCTGGTGACGGTGAACGGCTACACGCGCGACGAGGACTTCAGCGAGGCCGCCCTCGTCGTCTCCGAGCTGGGGGACCCCGACCGCGGCGACGTGGAGGTCCTCGCCGACCCCTCGGGTGTCGAGGTCGGTCCCCACATCACCCTCGACGTCCTGCGCCGCTGCATCGTCGCCGCCCAGGCGGCACGCGCGACCACCTGACAGCAAACCCGAACGAGGAGAGAGATCATGGTCGACTTCACCCGCGGCCGCGTCGTCGCGAACGGCCTGGAGTTCGAGTACCTGGAGGCGGGGGAGGGCCCGCTGGCCCTGTGCATGCACGGGTTCCCCGACACTCCTTTCACCTACCGGCACTTGCTGCCGGCGCTCGCTGACGCCGGGTTCCGCGCCGTCGCCCCGTTCGTACGGGGGTTCGCGCCCACTCAGCTGCCACCTCTTCGGCACCACGTCCACACGAGCGTGATGGTGGCCGACCAGATCGCGCTGGCGACGGCTCTGGGCGGCGGCCAGGACGCCGTGCTCCTCGCCCATGACTGGGGCGCGGTCGGCGCGTGGGGCGCGCTCAGCCGCGCGCCGCACCTGTGGGGTCGCGCGGTGATCATGAACATCCCGCCGTTCGAGGTGTTCGGACAGAACCTGTCGACCTACCCGCAGATCAAGCGCAGCTTCTACTTCTGGTACTTCCAGATGCAGCGGGTCATCGAGGACCGCATCCGCGCGAACGACTTCGAGTTCATCTCCGACATCTGGGGCGACTGGTCACCGGGATACGACAGCACCGAGGACATGGTGCACATCCGGGAGGCGTTGGCGGACCCGCAGCACCTCCACGCGGCACTGGGCTACTACTGGGGACAGTTCGACCCGACGCGTTTCGGGTCCCCCGAGTGGGCTGCGGAGCAGGAGGCGGCCTGGGGCGGCTCGGTCACCCAGCCCACCCTGTACCTGCACGGCACCACGGACGGTTGCCACGGGGTCAGCGCCGAGCAGGTCGCCGAGGTCCCGGGGTACGCCGGACCCGGCTCGGACGCCGTGCTCGTCGACGGGGTCGGCCACTTCATGCTGGTGGAACGCCCCGAGGAGATCAACGGACACATCCTCGACTTCCTGAAGCGCACGCAGGACCAGGCGACCGCCGGTTGAGCGGGTGGCGAGCCGGGGTGGGCGAGCGGCCGGTCTGGGTGGGCACCAGCTGGAAGATGACCAAGACCATCGGTGAGGCGCTCGCCTACCTTGAGACGGTCGTCTCCCATGGCTCGCCGCAGGGCGTCCAGCCACTGCTGCTCCCTGCGCACACCGCGCTCGCCGCTGTCCGGGACGCGCTCCCGGCAGACTCCCCCCTGCTCCTCGGCGCCCAGAACGCGCACTGGGCCGCCGAAGGCGCTGGTACTGGGGAGATCTCGATGCGCATGGTCGCCGATGCGGGTGCACAGATCGTGGAGCTGGGGCACTCCGAGCGTCGCCAGCAGTTCGGGGAGACCGACGAGACGGTGGCCGCCAAGGTGCGGGCGGCGCTGGATGCGGGGCTTGCGCCGCTGGTATGCGTGGGCGAGCCCGCGGAGGTGCGCGCGGCGGGCACCGAGGTGGAGTTCGTCGGCGCCCAGGTGCGGGCAGCCCTGTCGCAGGTGAGCGCCGACGAGGTCGCCGACGTCCTCTTCGCCTACGAGCCCGTCTGGGCGATCGGTACCTCAGGTCGGGCGGCAGAGCCGCACGAGGTCGCGCCCGTCATGGCGGCGGTCGCGGACTCCACGGGCGCACTGGGAGACGGGTCCGGCTGTCGTGCTCTGTTGTATGGCGGCAGCGTCGACCACGCGAACGCTGCGGCCCTGCTGAGGGACCCGAACACGGATGGTCTCTTCGTCGGTCGAGCCGCATGGACGGCGCAGGGCTTCCTCGGACTGCTCCACATCGCAGAGCGCCACGCCAGCGCCGAGCAGCGGCCGTAGGGCGAGGACGGTCGAGTCGGTGACGCCGGCCTACCGGCGGGTCCAGATCGCGTGCTCAAGGCTTTTGAGCATCAGGTCGGTGGCCATCAGGGTGGCGGCCCACCGGCCGACGATGCGGCGGCTGAACACGCCGAAGACGGACGCGGTCGGCCGGACGCGTCGCGGACTCGCCCAAGTCGGGGTCCGGATCTTCGTGCGCCGCAACGCCCCGACCCAGCCCTGTTCGGCGTAGAGCCTCTCGACCGTCCACCTCGCCACGTGTTGGCCCTTGGATCGTGCACAGCCGCGACAAATCTCCGGGCGGGAAGAGATCACGCTGCTCGCGGCTCAGGGCCTGAGCGTGCGTGCGCTAGCCCGGGAGGTTCGGCGCAACCTGTCACGATCTCGCGTGACCTGTGAGGGTTCTTCACCAGCTTCGCGGTCCTGGACGCTCAGCGCGGTCTCACCTGTTCGCCGTAGCGGGCGACACAGAAGTTCTGGAGCCGACCAGCCATGGCGCTGATCACGGAATGTCCGTGGTGCGCCGGCTCCCAGGCGGCGAACAGGCTGATCCGGACGGGACCGCTCGGGCCTACGATGCCAAGGCCGTGCAACCCGAAACGGGAGTCGTCCGAGACCACCGCAATACCCCGCCCTGAGGCTGCGACCGCCTGGGCGACTTCAGGGCTGTCGAACTCGTGGACGGACGTGTAGCCGAGGCGGGCGGATGCCAGGGCCTGGTCCAGGGCCCGCCTGGGGTGGAACTCGCGGCTCTGGGCGAGCAACGGCCGCTGCACCAGCTCCGCCAGGCTCACCTCGGTCCGGTGGCGCCACGGGTGCCGCGACGGGACGTAAGCGAAGACGGGCAGGTCGGCTAGCGCCATGCTTGCCAAGTGGGGCGGCGGGGCCATGGTCCCCACCGCGAGATCGGCCCCGTGGGTGAGGGCGTCGTAGACCGACTCGGGATCTTCCTCCCAGACCGCCGGCATGGGGTCGTGCTTGACGAGCCTGGCGAGGAACGGAGCCACCACGTCGGTGAGAGTGGTGCCCGGTGCCGCAATGGTCAGGTGCTCCATCCGGCCGGCCGCGATGGAAGCGACGATGCGCAGCGCTGCGTCGGCCTGCGTCACCAGCCCCTGCGCCACGGGGAGGAACTCCCGGCCGGCGGCGCTCAACCGCAAGGGACCGGGGCCCACAGCGAAGAGCGCGATGCCGAGCTCGCGCTCGAGTTGTCGGAGCTGGCGCGAGAGGGAGGGCTGGGTGACGTGGACGGCGGCGGCGGCGCCCGTCACCGACCCCTCCTGGGCTACCGCGACGAGATAGCGCAGCGTGCGCAGCTCCATGAGCGATGCCTCCTGGGCATGGATGACGTGCTGAACGGGTATTGGACAGCATGGCATGTCGGCCCGACAGTGGGGTCCAACGGCAGACCGCGGCGCAGCCTGCCAAGGAGATCCGTCGTGGCCATCGTCGAGCAGCGACGCCACCTCGGCACGGAGGTCCAGGGTCCACGGTCGCTCGAGCGCCACCGAGGCATTGGGGTCGGTTCGACCCTTTGTAGTCAACGCCCGAGGACCTCGGCGACCCATCAACTACACAGCCACCACCAGAGGAGAAGCCAGATGAGTGCGATGCGCGAAACGATGAGCACCCAACCGGCGGCGCTGCAGCGTGTGCTCGACGACCGCGAACCGGTGGCCGCCGCAGCCGCACGGCTACGGAGTCGGCGCATTCTGCTCGTCGGAACCGGGACCAGTCTTCACGCTGCCGCGCAGGGTGCGAGCCTGCTTCGTCTGGCCGGCGTGGAGGCCTGGGCGGTCTCGGCCGCGGACGCCGCGGTCGGTGACCCTGCTCCCGGAACCGGTGACGCGCTGGTGCTGCTGAGCCACCGCGGGACCAAGCGCTACACCTCCCAGGTGCTGCAGCAGGCACGTGCGGCGGGCGTGCCGGTGGTCGTGATCTCCCGGGTGGGCAACCCGGACGCCGACCTCGACACGGTCCCGGAGGAGCGTTCCTCGGCCTTCACCGCCAGTCACCTGTGCGCGCTGTTGCGACTAGCGCAGCTCGCCGCAGAGCTCGGTGCACCGTTAGAGCGCCTGGGCGAGGTGTCGGCTGCGGTGGCCGCCGAGCTCGACGCTGGTCCGACCGGGGTTGAGCCGCCCGGCAGGCTGCTGGAATTCGTCGGTGCCGGCATCAACGCCTGGACCGCAGGCGAGGGCGCTCTCAAGACGCGGGAGACCGCCTACCTGGCGTGCGCGGGCTGGAACAGCGAGCAGTTCCTGCACGGCCCGGCGGTCGCGCTCGGGCGGCAGGACATGGTGGTCATCCTCGACGGAGGTGGTCCGGGCTCGAGCCGTCTGGCGAGTATCGGGTCGGTGGTTGCCGACCAGGGCAGTGCGGTGCACCACTTCCGCCGAACGGACCTCGGTGAGCCGCTTTCGATCTTTGCCCTGACCACCGTGGTCCAGAAGATCGCCGTCGAGTCGGCGGAGCGGATCGGCGCGGACCCCGACTCGTTCGGCAAGGACCTCCCCGGTCGGGCGCAGGCCTGGTCGCAGGTGCAGCTCTGAGACGGGTGCAAATCGTCAACGTCGCGACTCGTAGGCCCCGAGACGCCTGACCCTTGATGCCTGGGCGATGGTGGCGGCATGCTCCTCGTGGCGGTCCCGCATGGCGGCGACCGACACCCGGATGTGCGGCGTCACGTCAGCGCCCGCGACGAAGGGAGAGCCCGGGGCGGCGCCGATCCCGTGCGCGGCCAGGTAGAGCAGGGCCGACTCCTCCGAGCGCACCGGGACCCACACGTTGAACCCGTCGCGTGAGTCCACAGTTACCCCCTGCTCGGCCAGGGCAGTGATGAAGGCACTGCGCCGAGCGTCGTAGACGGTCTTGCTTCGTGCGACGAGACGGGGTGTTGCGGAGGACCCCAACATGGCCGCCAGGAGCCGCTGGTTCAGGCTGCTGACCCAGCTGCCACCGATGCGTCGCTCCTGCAGCCGGTCGATGACGGCGCGGGGGCCCGCAATGGCGCACACGCGCAGGTCGGGATGCAGGTCCTTGGAGAACGAGCGCAGATGGACGGTGTGCTCTGGGGCCACTGAGGCCGCCGACATCGGCGGGCTGGAGCCGAGGCCTCCGTAGTGGTCCACCTCGAGGATGACGGTGTCGGTGTCCCGGCACAGCTCGGCAATGGAGGAGAGTCGCTCGGGGCTGGTCACCAGCCCGGTCGGGTTGTGGACGCGTGGCTGAAGGAGGACGACCGCAGCGCCCGCGTCCGTGGCTCTTCTCAAGGCCTCGAACGAGGGTCCTTCGTCGTCATAATCGAACGGGACGACGTCCAGGCCGTTGCGCTCCAGAAGGTCTAGGTACGGGGCGAACTCGACGGCGCCGACGGCGACCCGGTCGCCGTAGTGGGCCAGCAGCGGCAGCAACTCCGCCAGGCTCAAGAGGGCGTCGGTGCCGAGCGTGAGAGCGCGCGGCTCGAACGGGAGGGCCGACCGGACCCGCTGCTCGAGGTCCTCCTGCACCGCCACCTCCGGATAGCCCCTGTAGGGGGCGCCTTCGGCGAGTGCGGCGACGAACGGTCGCAGGTCGGGCAGGAGTTCCGGGTCGGGGTAACCCGTCGACAGGTCCACGCTCACCGGGACCTCGTGGATGTGGCGGAAGTGGCGCACGGACCCGTCGGCGTACCCGGCGCGCAGGAAGGTCCCCCGTCGGCCCTGGGTGTCCAAGATCCCTTGGGCAGCAAGGGACCGCCACGCCTCGCCCACGGTCGACGAGCTCATGCGCAGGCCTTGGGCGACGGCACGGACGGTGGGAAGGCGATCGCCCGGGGAGATCTCACCCCGAGATGCCAGGACGGCCACGGCGCGCGCGATGCCGTCGGCCGACTGTTCCCGCATCTCCTGTCGGATCTGGTCGATCACGGCACTCCCTCATTTGTCCCGGACAAAGAATCTATTGACTTATAACAAGGCAAGTCAATACGTTCGAAATACACCTTCCTTACAACGACGTGGAGAGGGCGGCTTTCGTGCACGTCTCCGTCTGTCAGTTCGCGCCCGGCTCCGATGTCTCGACGAACCTGAGCCGCATCGACGGCCTCGCACGTCGCGCGTCCGCCTCCGGCTCCGGCCTCGCGGTGTTCCCGGAGGCGTCGATGTACCCGTGCCTGTCACCTCCCGAGGAGCTGGCGGCTGTCTCGGAGGACCTCGACGGCCCATTCGTGGCCGGCTTGCTCGCCATCGCCGCCGCGACCGGGCTGGTCCTGGTCGTCGGGATGCACGAGCGACGCCCGGAGGGCAAGCCCTACAACACGGTGGTCGCCGTGGGACCCGAGGGTCTCTTGGCGCGCCACCGCAAGTTCCTCGTCTACGACGCCTTCGGCGTCCTGGAATCCGACGTCGTAGAGGTGGCCGAGCCCAGCGCCGACCTGTTCACCGTTGGGGACCTGCGCGTCGGGATGATCACGTGCTACGAGGTGCGCTTCCCCGAGTGCTCCCGCAACCTCGTCGACGCCGGCGCCGACCTGCTCGTGGTCTCGTCCGCCTGGCCCATCGGCCAGGGCAAGGAAGACCATTTCGTCACCATGGTGCGAGCGCGCGCCCTCGAGAACACCGTGTACGTCGCAGCGGCCGGCGACTGCAGCCCCGACATGGTCGGCCGCAGCCAGATCATCGACCCTCTGGGCTACCAGCTGGCCGGGCTCGCCAACGAACCGGGCCAGGCGGGTGCCGATGTCGACGCCGACCGGCTGGCCCGTGCCCGCCGGACCCTGCCCGTCCTGGCGCAACGCCGGAACTGGCTCGGTGACGCCCCTCCCCCCGTCCACGCCCCTCGTCCCGCTCATCCTTCCCTGGAGGTTTCGTCATGACCCGATCCCTGCCCCGCCGCACCCTCTTTCAGGGGGCTCTCGCGGCCGGTGTCCTCGTGGGCCTGCCCTCCTTGGCCAGCTGTTCCAAGAGCCCGACGACGGGTGGCGGCGGTGGCGGTGACGCGGTCGACGCCGGTGGTGGCGACGTGCTCACCGTCGTCGCGCTGAGCGAGTTCACCGGCATCTACGCCGAGCTCGGCGAGGAAATCCGCCAAGGGGTGGAGCTGGCTGAGGAGGAGTACCAGGGCAAGGTCGGAGACTTCAAGCTCAAGTTCGTCTTCGGGGAGACCAACGCCCAGGTCGACGAGGCGGTGAGACAGGTGCGGGAGAACGTCGAGAAGGGCAACACGCTCTTCATGGGCACCCAGCTGTCCAACATCGCTCTGGCGATCAGCACCGAGGTCAACCGCGGCGGAGGCGTCTTCTGCACCCTGGCCGGTGCCCCCGAGATCACCGGCGCGCAGTGCCGCACCTCTACGTTCCGCTGGTCCAACAACACCTACACCGCCGGGCGCGAGACCGTCAACGCCGTCATGAAGGCTGAGCCCGACCTGAAGAAGTGGTTCTGCATCACCCCGGACTACGTCTTCGGCAAGGCGCTGCTGGAGAGCACCACGCAGAGCGTGAAGGACAACGGGGGCGAGGTCCTCGGCAACGCCTACCACGCGACGCAGGAGACGGAGTTCTCGAGCTACCTCAACAACGCGGCCGCCTCCGGCGCCGACGTGCTGGCGATCCT
Organism: uncultured Actinomycetota bacterium; assembly: GCA_963722015.1. GTDB lineage: Bacteria > Actinomycetota > Actinomycetes > Actinomycetales > Dermatophilaceae > Pedococcus. Next base: position 155,207 of record CAVRMT010000005.1, read on the forward strand.
CAACGTAGGCGGGCAAACGATCAACACGGTCAAGCAGGCCATCTCCTTCGGCCTGCACAAGAAGATGAAGATCGTCATCGTCTGGTCGACCGGCCTCACCCAGTTCCGCGCCATCGGGGCGGAGAACATGACCGGCATCTACGCCGGGGCCCAGTACTGGCACGGGGTGGACACCCCGAACAACAAGAAGCTCGTCGACGCGGTGAACAAGAAGTTCGACATCAACCCCGGCTACGGGATCGCCGCCGCGTACTACCAGGTCAAGGCCATGCTCGAGGGCGCGGCCAACGCCGGGTCGAGCAAGAGCTCGGACATCATCAAGGCCATGGAGTCCAAGCCCTTCGACGGCATCTCCGGCGATGAGGTCTTCCGGCCCGAGGACCACCAGCTGCTCAAGGACTACTACGTGCTCGTGGGCAAGCCGGTCGGCGAGCAAAGCGACGAGGACGACATCATGCAGGTCGTCGACGCCGGCGGAGAGCCCATGGCGGTCGACAAGACCGGTTGCAAACTGGTGCCGTTGGGTTCCTGACCGATGTCCGGTGACCTGTTCGTCAACCAGCTGATCAACGGTGTGGGCACCGGCATGATCTACTTCTTGCTGGCGGTCGGCCTGACGCTGATCTTCGGGGTCCGCGACTTCGTGAACTTCGCGCACGGCTCGTTCTTCGTGCTCGGCGCCCTCCTAAGCTGGACGCTGCTTGGCTACGGCGCCAGCTACTGGGTGGTCCTCGTCGTCGCACCCCTGGCCATCGCCCTCCTCGGCTTCGTCGTGGAGCCGCTGCTCATTCGGCGCTTCTACGCGGTCGACCCGGCCTTCCAGATCGTGGGCACCATCGGCCTCACCCTGGTGATCCAGGAGGTGGCGACGATGATCTGGGGACCAGCCAACCGCAGCACATCCCCCCCGGAGGCGCTGCGCGGGGTGGTCGACCTGGGCTTCGCCACCTACCCCGCGTACCGGCTGTTCATCATGGTCGTCGCGGTGGTCGTGGGCGCCGTACTCTGGTGGCTCATCGAGCGCTCGCGCTTCGGCGCATCGCTGCGGGCCGGCGCCGAGGACAGGGACATGGCCGCCTGCCTGGGAATCAACACCGGCATGCTGTTCGCACTGACGTTCGCGCTCGGCGTCGGTCTGGCAGCGCTCGGCGGCGTCCTCGCCGCCCCAACCCGTGGCCTGAACACGGGGTCGGCCGGCGAGGTGCTGGGCATCGCCTTCGTCATCATCGTCGTCGGGGGGATGGGCAGCTTCCTCGGCGCGTTCGTCGGCGCGATCCTCATCGGTCTGGCCCAGAGCCTGACCATCGGCTTCGCGCCCGCCTACGGCAGCGTCGTCATCTACGTCTTCATGCTCGTCATCCTCATGGTCAAGTCCGACGGCCTGTTCGGAAAGGTGACCCGTGTCCGCTGACTCCACCCCGCTCTCGAGTTCGGTCCGGTTCGCCCCTGCAGGCGGCCTCGTCCGTCCCGCGCTGGTCAGCCTGGTCTCGGTGGTCCTGCTGGGCCTGCTCGCGCCCTCGTGGTCCGTGGCCAGCCTGGTCCTCATCTACGCGATCGCCGCCCTTGGCTGCAACCTGCTGCTCGGGTACACCGGCCTGCTTTCGGTGGGGCAGAGCGTCTACTTCGGCCTCGGCGGCTACATCGCCGCGCTCACGGCCACCCGCCTGGGCTTCCAGCTGTCCACCGCCCTGGTCTTCGCCGCGGTCCTGTGCGCGCTCCTCGCCGCCTTCATCGGGGCCTTCGCGATCCGCAGGCTGGGCATCTACTTCGTGATGATCACCTTCGCGTTCGCCGAGACCGCCAGCTTCCTCGCCTACGTGTTCAAGGACTACACCGGCGGTGAGAACGGCGTCGGTGGCCTGCCACTGGCCTCCCTGGGCGGTTTCGGCCAGAGCTTCTTCATCGCGCGTCCCGGGCCCATGTTCTACTACCTCGCAGCCGGCCTGTTCGTCCTCCTCTTCGTCGGGCTGCAGCGGTTCGTCGACTCCCCGGTCGGCTCCGTCCTCGTGGCGATCCGGGAGAACGAGGCTCGAGCAGAGGCCCTTGGCTACTCGGTGAAGGCGTACAAGCTGGTGGCCTTCATGGTCTCCGGCGCCCTCACCGGAATCGCTGGTTGTCTCTACGCCTTCTTCGTCGGCTCCGCGTCGGTGTCAGCCATTCAGAGCGAGATGGCCATCACCATCGTGATCATCACGGTGCTCGGCGGCATCCGGTCCCTCTACGGCTCGTTTCTGGGCGCCGTGGTCTACGTCGTCCTCAACACCTATCTCTCGGACCTGTGGCCCTACTGGGAGCTGCTGCTGGGTGCAGCGCTGATCGCGATCGTCCTGTTCTTCAAGGGCGGCCTCCACGGGGGCCTCATCGCCGCCGCGGACCTCGTGCTCCGGCGCCGCCGATTGGGACCGGCCGGGCCTGAGGGCGCCGAGGACCCGAAGGAAGTGAGTTCCGATGTCAGCCGCTGAGGCCGTCGTGCCCGGGAGGCCCCCGATCCTGGAGGCCGAGAAGCTCTCGAAGTCCTTTGGCGCCTTCCGGGCCAACGAGGACGTGGACCTCAAGGTCGAGCGCGGCACGCTCCACGCCGTCATCGGTCCGAACGGTGCCGGGAAGACAACTCTGTTCAACGTGCTCACCGGTCAGCTGCGCCCTACGTCGGGGCGGGTGCTGCTCGATGGGGAGCCGGTCCAGAACATGCCGGTCCACCGCCGCGCGCACCTGGGCATGGCCCGCTCGTTCCAGATCACGAGCGCCTTCAAGGAGCTGCCGGTCCGTGAGAACGTCCGTCTGGCGGCGCAGGCGGTCAGCCAGCGCACCGGTCGCGCGTTCCACCGCCCGACCAGCCACTACACCGGTCCGCTGGAGGTCGCGGCGTCGGTGCTGGAGCGCGCGGGGTTGACCCGCTACGCCGACGTCCAGGCGGGCAACCTCAGCCACGGCCTGAGCCGCCGGCTGGAGATCGCCCTCGCGCTGGCCAGCGAGCCACAGCTGCTGCTGCTCGACGAGCCCTTGTCGGGCATGGGCGTGGACGACATCGCCGGCATGGAGGAGTTTTTGCGCTCGCTCGTCCCGGATCACACCTTGGTGCTCGTGGAGCACAACATGCCGGTCACCCTCGCCATCGCCGACCGGGTGACCGTGCTCGTCGGCGGCAAGGTCCTCACCGAGGGCACGCCGCGCGAGGTCGCGGCCAACCAGCAGGTACGGGATGCCTACCTCGGGAAGGGGCACGTGTGATCACGCTCGAAGGGGTGAACGCCTACTACGGGGCGGCCCAGGTGCTGCACAATGTGGACCTGCGCGTCGAGGAGCAAGAGACGGTGGCCCTGTTGGGCCGCAACGGTGTGGGGAAGACCACGACCCTGCGCACGATCATGGGGCTGACCAGGCGTGAAGGCCGGATCCGTTTGGGCGACACGGAGATCGACCAGCTCCCTTCCTACAAGATCGCCCGCGAAGGTGTCCAGCTCGTGCCCGAGAACCGCGGGGTGTTCGCTGCGCTGTCCGTGGAGGAGAACCTCCGCCTGGCGCTGAAGCCCAAGTCGCGGTGGGGTCTGGAGCGTGTCTACGAGACGTTCCCGCGGCTGGCCGAACGTCGGCGCAGCTACGGCGACCGGCTCTCCGGTGGTGAGCAACAGATGCTCGCCATCGCGCGCGCCCTGGCCGCGGACCCTCGCATGCTGCTGCTCGACGAGCCGAGCGAGGGGCTGGCCCCGGTGATCGTCGAGCAGATCGCGGACGTCCTGCGCGACGTGCGTGCGGACGGCATCCCGATCCTGCTCGTGGAGCAGCGCCTGGACTTCTGCCTGGCGCTTGCCGAGCGGGTCTACGTCATGGAGACCGGCCAGATCGTCTTCGAGGGCACGACGGAGGCCTTCGAGGCCGACCATTCCGTGCGGGACAAGTACCTAGCCCTCCAGGTGGACGAGTGAGCCTCGCCGACGAAACTCAGGCGCTGCAGGCCGACCTGCTCGTCACCGACGCGACGATCATCACCGTCGACCCGGACCGACCGCGTGCCGCCTGGGTGGCCGTGCGGAACGGGCGGATCGCGGCTGTGGGGTCGAGCAACGACGACGCGCCACCGGCGCGCCGCCGGGTGAGCCTGGGCGGCGCGGCACTCGTGCCGGGCTTCCACGACGCGCACAACCACACCGTGCAGTTCGGTCGGTCCCTGACAGGCATCGATCTGCGCCATCCCCACGTGTCGAGCCTCGAGGAGCTCTATGCGGCAGTGGCCGAGGCGGCACATCGGCTTCCGCCGGGGTCGTGGATCTTCGGTGAGAACTACGACCAGAACAAACTCGGGGGGCACCCGGACCTCGCGCGGCTCGACCAGGTCGCGCCGAACCACCTACTCCGGCTGGGACACACCTCCCGACACATGTGCTTCGTCAATTCGCGCGTGCTGCGCCGGCTCGACATCGCCAACGCGGCCGACCCCACCGGCGGACGGGTCGAGCGCGACGCCAGCGGGCAGCCCACCGGCCTCCTGCTCGAGTCGGCGCAGGAGCTGTTGCGGCCCCTGACCTGGCCGGCGCCCGTAGAGCGCATGGTCGACTACATAGCGGCGGCTCACCGGCAGTACCTCAGCGAAGGCCTTACCGCCGTCCAGGAAGCCGGGGTTGGAGTCGGTCTGGCCGGAAGCGCGCCCGCAGAGGCGTTCGCGTTCCAGACGGCCCGGTCTCGGGGCCTACTGGGGGTGCGCACCACCCTCATGCCCGACGGCACCGGTGCGGCCGGGATCGAGGGCGCCGAGGACGACGCCGTCTTCGGGTACGGCCTGGGCCTGGTCACCGGGTTCGGGGACCTGTGGCTGCGGCTCGGCCCGATGAAGCTGTTCAGCGACGGCTCGTTGATCGGCCGGTCCGCTGCCATGAACGACGGCTTCACCGACGACCCGTGCAACCACGGGATGATGGCCATGGCCCCGGGTCAGCTCGAGGCCCGGATCCTGGCGGCGCACCGGGGCGGCTGGCAGGTCGCCACCCATGCCATCGGGGACCGTGCCGTCGACCAGGTGGTCGACGCGTACGCCGCGGCGCTGCGGCACACGCCGCGCTCCGGGCACCGGCACCGCATCGAGCACGCCGGTATCGCGAGTGACGCTGCCGTCGCCCGCATGGCCGAACTCGGCCTCATCCCGGACCCCCAGGGGCGGTTCATCGGCGAGCTGGGCGACGGCATGGCGTCCGCCCTCGGGCCCGACCGCGTGGCCCAGTGCTACCGAGGCAGGTCACTGCTGGACGCCGGCATCGAGCTGCCCGGGAGCAGCGACCGGCCCGTCGTCGACGGGGCGCCACTGAAGGGCATCCACGACATGGTCAATCGCCGCACGGACAGCGGCCGGGAGTTCGGGCCTCAGGAGGCGCTCACCCCGGACGAGGCCCTGCGGGCCTACACCTACGGCTCTGCGCACGCCGCCTTCCTGGAGCCGCACATGGGCAGCATCACGCCCGGCAAGGTGGCCGACTTCGCCGTCCTGTCGCACGACCTGACTGCAGTCGACCCCGGCAGTATCCGCGACATCGAGGTGCTGGCGACGGTCGTCGACGGCTCGGCGGCCTTCGACCCGGCCGACCTGTGGTCGAGGGGGTCCTGATGCACCTCACCCCCCAGGAACGCGACCGCCTCGTCGTCGCCCAGGCAGCGGACCTGGCCCGTCGCAGGTTGTCACGCGGCGCGCGACTGGGTGCCACGGAGGCCGCGGCGTACATCCTCGACGAGGTCCACGAGTGGGCCTGGGACGACGTCGAGCTCGACGAGGTGGTGACCCGGGCCAGGACGCTCCTTCGAGCCGACCAGGTGCTCCCCGGGGTGCCGGAGATGGTGGCCCACCTGCAGGTCGACGCCCTCTTTCCCGCCGGCAGTGTCCTCGTCGACCTCGTCAGCCCCATCGCGGGAGCTCGTGACCTCGTCAGCTCGGACGGGCCCCCGCGCGAGCTCAACCCCGGACGGCCCCGCCGCGAGGTGACGGTGACCAACGAGTCCCCCCGCACCGTGCGGGTGACCAGCCACGTCGACATCAGCGAGGTCAACCCGCTCCTGCGCGTCGAGGGTGAGCCGCTGCGCGGCTGGCGGCTGGACATCCCGGCCGGTTCCAGCCTCGCCTGGGCGCCGGGGGAGACCCGGAGCGTGACCCTCGTGCCGTGGGAGAGCGCCATCGGTGACCGCCCCACCCGACCGCAGCAGGAGGAGACGCCGCGATGACCTCGCTGGACCGCGAGACCTACCACCGCATCTACGGCCCGACAACGGGCGACCGGATCGCGCTCAGCGACCTCGGGCTCACCATCGAGGTGGAAGCGGACGACACGCCGTACGGCGACGAGGTCCTGGGCGGCTGTGGCAAGACGTGGCGCGACGGGTTCTACGGCCGGCGTCGAGACTCCGAGCTGGACATGCTCGTCTCCAACGTCGTCCTCGTCGACCCCCTCCTCGGCGTGCGGAAGACGTGCATCGGCATCAAGGATGGGCGGATCGTCGGCATCGGCCGCGCCGGCTCTCCTGACGTCTTCGAGGGTGTCGACCTCGTCGTCGGCCCGCACACCGCACTCGTCCCCGGCGAGGGGCTCCTCGCCACCCCCGGTGCCGTGGACTCCCACGTTCACCTCGCCGCTCCCACCCTGCTCGAGGTCGGCCTGAGCGCCGGGGTCACCACCATCGTCGGCATGGGGATCGGCGGCGTCTGGGACGTCGGGGCGAACCCCCAGCGCAACATCCACGTCCTGACCGAGTCCCTGCGGGACACCCCGGTCAACGTCCTACTCCTCGCCCGTGGGAGCACTCGTGACACCGGTGCGATGGAGGCGGCTCTGGCCTCGGGCGCCGGTGGCTTCAAGGTGCACGAGGACTACAGCGCGTCCCCCGCCTGCGTGGACGCCTGCCTCTCGGTAGCGGCCCAGGCCGACGTCGGCGTCGCCCTGCACAGCGACACGCTCAACGAGTTCGGCCTGCTCGCCGACACCGTTGCGGCGACCGCCGGCCGCACCGTGCACGCCTACCACGTCGAGGGAGGGGGAGGCCACCCCGACCTGCTCGAGATCCTCGAGCAGCCGCACGTGCTCGGGTCGTCCACCACCCCGACGGTGCCCTACGCCAAACACACCGTCGCCGAGCTCTTTGCCATGACGATGACGGTGCACCGCCAGCACGCCGACTTCAGCTCCGACGTCGAGACCACTCGCAGCCGGGTGCACAAGGCGGGCATCCAGGCGGAGAACTTCCTGCACCACCTCGGTGCCATCTCCATCGTCAACAGCGACTCCCTCGGCATGGGCCGGATGGGGGAGACAGTCCGCCGTACCTTTCAGCTTGCCGCCCACCCGGCCCTGCGCTCCGGCGACGGAGAGGGTGCCGACAACGAGACGGTGCTGCAGTTCCTCGCAAAGATCACCATCAATCCCGCCCTGGCGCACGGGATCGCGGGAGACGTGGGCAGCATCGCAGCGGGACGTCTCGCCGACATCGTCCTGTGGAAGCCAGCGTGGTTCGGTGCCAAGCCCGAGCTGGTCATCAAGTCCGGGTTCGTCGCGTGGGGCGCAACCGGGCAGGGGAACGGGTCGACCCGGCTCAGCCAGCCGCGGCTCATGGGACCGTTCTTCGGGGCGATGGGTGGTGCGCCGCGCCGGCTAGCTGCGACGTTTGTGGCCGAGTCCGCGCTGGGCGGAAGCGACCTCGTCAGCGGACCGATGTACCTGCCCGTCCGGGGCGCGCAGGGGCTGACCAGGTCTGACATGGTCCGCAACACCGCAGTGCCCTCGGTGGAGGTGCCCATCGACGGCTCCCCGGTGCAGGTCAACGGCCGCGGCGTGACCCTGGAACCGCTCCACCGCGTTCCACTGGGACAGGCTGCCTTTCTCGCCTGAGCAGTGCCGTCGGCGCCGCGGCCCGGCGTCGCCCGAAATCCTTCGACAACAGGAGACAAAAGCAATGGACGACATGGGCGGAGCAGCAGAGCGTCCCGCGACGTGGACCGCCGTACGGGCTCGTCGCATCCACACGCTCGACGGCCCGCCGGCCGAGGCCATGGTGCTGCTCGGCGACCGCGTCGTCACGACCGGCGCCTGGGACGAGCTGGCCGACCGGTTCCGCCCAGACGTGCTGGTGGAGCTCGACGGCGTGGTCCTGCCCGGGTTCAACGACGCGCACGTGCACCCGACGATGACGGCCGAGAACCAGCTCCACGTCGACTGTTCCCCCGAGGTGGCCACCGACGAATCGACCCTGGTGGCGTTGCTGCGTGCCGAGGCCGAGTGCCTGGGCCCGGGGGAGTGGGTTCGCGGCTCCCGCTACGACCACGCCAAGACCACCGGGGGCCGGGTCGTCGACCGACACTTCCTTGACGCGGTGACGGGGGACCGACCGACCCTGCTTGTGCACGTCGCGGCGCACTGGGGGGTGCTCAACTCGGCGGCCCTGCGCCTGGCGGGTCTTGACCGGACGAGCCCCGACCCCGCAGACGGCGCCCTGGGCAGGGACGGCGAGGGGGAGCTGACCGGCGTGCTCTTCGAGCAGGCGCTCTTCGACGTCGCGTACCCCTCGCTTGCGCGGCGACCGACCGTGGTGCCCGCCTCGTCGATGGAGCAGCGGCTGCGCGGCCTGGCGCGGACCCAGCAGATGTTCCACGCCGTGGGCCTGACCTCGTGCTGCGACGCCCTGTGTGGTCCCGACGACGTCGCGCTGCTCATGGCGGCACGCGCGACGGGCCAGCTGTCTCTCCGCACCGGCATGCTGCTTGCGCACCCGCACTACGACCACCTGTCGGCGCTGGGCCTGCGCAGCGGCCTCGGTGACGAGTACCTGCGCCTGGTGGGGGTGAAGGCCTTCGTCGACGGCGCCGTCGCCGGTGGCAACTGTTTGATGGACGAGCCGTTCGAGGGCACCGACGACCACGGGATGCAGACCATCGCGACCGAGGCACTCCAGGACCTGGTCGCCAGGACCGCTCGCGACGGCGTGGTCCTGGCGGCGCACGCCAACGGCGACCGGGCCATCCGGCTGCTGCTGGACGCGCACGAGCGGGCCCGGGCGGCAGGCACGCCCGCGCTGGGCCCGTGGCCGCGCCACCGCATCGAGCACTGCTCGATCATCGACGACGACATTGTTGGCCGGATCAAGGCCCTGGGTCTGGTCGCAGTGCCGTTCGGGTCCTACGCCCGCTTCCATGGTGACAAGCTCGGCGGGTACTACGGCCCCCAACGGCTGGAGCGGATGTTCGCCCACCGCTCGCTGCTCGACGCGGGCGTCGCCGTCGCCGGCTCCAGTGACTACCCGTGCGGCCCCCTGGAGCCGCTCGCGGCCCTCACGAGCTGTGTCGAGCGGCGTGCCCTCGACGGCACGCCGATCGGGCGGAGCCAGCGGATCAGTGTCGCCGAGGCCGTGGCCCTGTACACCACCGGCGCGGCGTACGCGTCGGGCGAGGAGCACCTCAAGGGTCGGCTGCGGGCCGGCATGTTGGCCGACTTCGTCGAGCTCTCGAGTGATCCCTTCGAGACATCGCCTGCGGAGATCGCCGGACTCGAGGTTCGTTCGACGTGGGTCGGTGGTCGGTCGGTGTACGCCGGTGACCACGGGGCAACGGCCTCGGTGCCGTCATGAAAGAGGCGACTCCTCAGATTCTGATCGAGAACGCGGAGGTGCGGGTCACCCGCTGGACATTGGACGTCACAGAGGAGACAGGGCTGCACCGACACGGACACAACTACGTGGTCGTACCCTTGGCGGACGGGCTGATGTGCATCACCGGGGTAGACGGCAGCGTGGCGGCTCATCGCCTGATCGCGGGGATTCCTTACTATCGGGAAGCGGGTACCGAGCACACCGTCGGCAATGGTGGTGAGGGTCAGCTCGACTTCGTAGAACTGGAATTGTTGGGCGAGGACTTCGGACCGACGCGGTGATGTGTTGGAGCGACAGGGCTTCGCCGCGCGTCGATGTTCCCTCGGCCCACCCCTCTGGGGCCGTAGAGGCCGATCGAGATCAGGGCCTGACGGTCTAGTAGACCCGTCCTTCACTGAACGCTTCGGGGACTTCGGCACCAGGCACAGAGCGCCGACGGAATGTGGGGGATGCAGTCGACTGCGCCTGCGCGCACCAGACCAGTCGGCGATGTGAGCGGCGAGTGGTCGGGATGCGGGTGGCGCGCCGGTGGGGGCCGGCTCGATTGAAGCGTCGGGACTTTCGTGCGTCCTCATGGGCTGCTCGTTGTGACGATGCTTGAGGCTACCCGTCGACCTTCCGATCTTCAGGCAGAGGCGGACGAACAGGTCAATGACCTATTCCGACGTGTGCCGCCGACCGCATCCCTGTCCTCCTTCGCCGTTCAGCACGTATGAACATGAACACGCAATGGCTCGACCCGTGGGACTTGACCCCTGACGACGCGGCCACTCCCGGCGGTGGCCTCTCTGGCTCGTACGTTCTCTTGACGTCGAAGTGTCGTGCCACATCTCTTAGCCAATCGGGGTCTCTGGCGATTCCCGACCTAAGAGCCTCAGTCCGAAAATGCGGAGCCAAGAACATAGCCGCAGGTCATAGGGGCGCGACTTGCGGCTTCGAGTGGTGGCGAGGGCGGGGCCGAATCGCCGACCTTCTCAGTCGGAGTGTGGATGACCCGATAGTGTCCCGCCGTCGGGGGTCCTGCGCGAACACGTTTTCGCAGGTCAGGGGCGGTTCTGAAGAGAGATCGTGGTGGCCAGGGGCGGGGTCGAACCGCCGACCTTCCGATTTTCAGTCGGACGCTCGTACCAACTGAGCTACCTGGCCGTGGTGCTGATTGACATGCCACCGCGACGGGTCTGCCTGGAGGTTCTACCCTCAGGAGGCCTGTCGCGACCGGACCATGATAGCCCATAGCCGACGCCGCCCACGACGCCAGCACCCGGTCAGTGGTGCCGGGCCCGGTGCTGCGCCAGCACGTCGAGGCCGAAGTCGGCCTCGGGGTCGCGCCAGACCGAGTGCGCGTGATTCGCGTTGCGCTGGGTGTTGTCCCACTCGATCAACAACCGAGGCCCCTGCACCCGGTAGTAGTGCGGCAGTCCCGGGCCGGTGGGGCCGGCCCACGCGAAGTGGACCTGGTCCAGCGCGGCCTCGTCGTACGACGACAGCGGCGAGACGCTGTCCGGCACGCGGTCGAAGTACGTGCCGAGCAACGACAAGAGCAGCTGCCGTTGCGTACCGTCCAGCGCACTGCCAGGCACACCCTTGGGAACGGCCGTGTACTCGACCGCGCGGTGGTCGTCCGCCGTGAGCCCGGCGGCCTCGTCGATGGCATCGCTGAGCGTCTGCAGCTTGGCCTGCTCGACGTCGTCGGCGAACCTCTCGTCGCGCCACACTCCCGCCAGCGGCACGACGCGGTCGCCCTCGGCGATGGTGCTGCGGTTGGCGGTGACGAAGTCCGAGGGTGCCTTGTCCAGCAGGACCGCCCGAGCGGCGAGGTCCGGCGCGAGTGAGCGGACGAGCTCGCGAGCGAGGTCTTCGACCCGAGCGAGCGGCCTGGCCACGATGTCACCGAGCAGCGGCGCGGACGCGGGGTCGGCGCCCATGAAGCACGGGGTCGTGGCGACCAGCTCACCGTCGACCACGAGGTTGTTGAGGGAGACGTGGTGCCCGCCGAAGCGCCACCCCCAGGGGCCCTGTTCGCCGGGATCACCGAAGACGCGCAGGTAGTACAACCCGGGGTCGCGGCCCCTCTCCCGGTCGAAGCGGGTCACGAACCCCTCGACGCGGTCCAGCACGTTCTCCAGCCCCATCGTGGTGGCGACCGTGACGTAGCCCGCCATCGACAGCCCCGTCGCCACCAGTCTCATGGCGGCGCGCTGCTGCGCGGGGCGCTGCTGGTGCAGGGTCAGGCCCCCGTGGTCGGTGGGGGTGTAGAACCACCGCCGACGCTCCAGGTCGAGCGGGTCGTCGTGGTCAGGTGCCGTGCCGTGCGCGTCGCGGCGCTGCTCGGGCGACAGCGAACCGAGCCAGGCGCTCGCGGCCCCAGCCATCTCGAGAGCAGTCTGGTGGCGCGGACCCATGTCGAATATCGTCGCCCCAGAAACCCACTTCGTCCACCTGGGGAGACACCGATGAGCACACCGACCGACGAGCGCCGCGACCTGCTGACCGTGGTGGCGTACATGCGCGCCGCAGAGGGCAAGACCGAGGAGCTCCGGGCCGCCCTCGAGGCCCTGATCGAGCCGACCAGCCAGGAGGAGGGCTACGTCAACTACGACCTGCACCAAGGCGTCGAGGACCCCAGCTTCTTCACCTTCTACGAGAACTGGCACTCCGGTGAGCACCTCGACGCCCACCTCGCGGCCCCGCACCTGGTCGACTTCGCCAACAAGATGGGCGATCTGCTCGACGAGAACGGTCTGACCGTCAACCGGGTGCGCCGCATCGCCTGACCTGTCGCCCGGGCCATCGCCTGAGCCGTCGCCTGGGCCATCGGCTGGGTGATCGCCCGGGCGATGCTGCTCACATCCACGACCCGCGCGGAATGGGCACCTCGGCGACGAGGTTCTCCCCGGTATGAAGGCCATCACCTACGCCGAGTACGGCGACCCCAGCGTTCTCACCCTGTCCGACGTCGCGGACCCCAAGGTCGGCCCCGGCGAGGTGCTGATCCGCGTGAAGAGCGCCTCGGTCAACCCCGTCGACTGGAAGATCGTCGCGGGCTACCTCGACCCGATGATGAACGTCGAGCTCCCCGCCATCCCCGGCTGGGACGTCTCCGGTGTGGTCGAGGCCGTCGGCTACGACACCCCCGAGTTCGCGGTCGGTGACGAGGTCATGGCCTACGCCCGCAAGGACTGGGTCAAGGGCGGCACCTACGCCGAGCTGGTCACCGCGCCCGCGCGCACCGTGGCTCGCAAGCCCGAGGCCCTGGACTGGCACCAGGCCGCCGGCCTCCCGCTCGCCGGGCTCACGGCATACCAGCTGCTCACCCGGCTCGGCACGAGCCCCGGCGACACCGTGCTCGTGCACGCCGCCGCCGGTGGCGTGGGCATCCTCGCCGTCCAGATCGCGAAGTCCCTCGGGGCGCGCGTCATCGGCACGGCGTCGGCGCAGAACCACGACTTCCTGCGCGAGCTGGGTGCCGAGCCCGTCGCGTACGGCGACGGGCTGGCCGAGCGGGTGCGTGAGCTGGCGCCGCAGGGCGTCGACGTGGTCGCCGACTTCGTCGGCGGGGTGCGTGACACCACCAAGGCAGTCCTGGCCGACGGCGGCCGCCACGGCTCGGTCGTCGAGGCCGAGGTGGCGCAGGACGGTGGCCTGTACCTCTGGGTGCGGCCGAACCCCGACGACCTCGCTGCGCTCGCGGACCTCGCCGACGCCGGCAAGCTCACCGTCCCGGTGGCTGAGGTGTTCCCGCTCGAAAGGACCGCCGACGCCTTCACCCTGAGCGCGGGTGGCCACGTGCGCGGCAAGGTCGTCATCTCGGTCAGCTGAGGACGGACGCGAAAGAGGCCCACACTCTCGTGTGGGCCTCTTTGCTCTCGTGCGACCCCGACCGGGCTCGAACCGGCGACCTCCGCCGTGACAGGGCGGCGCGCTAACCAACTGCGCTACGGGGCCTAGATGGTGCTGGTGATGCGTATCCCCAACGGGATTCGAACCCGTGCTACCGCCGTGAAAGGGCGGGGTCCTGGGCCGCTAGACGATGGGGACCGAACGATCGGTCCCTCGCCGCTAGCGAGCAGCAGCTCGGATCCGTCGAGGACTCGGAAAGCATAGAGGCTGAGTGCCGCGAACTCCAAAACGAGGTCCCCGCGTGCGGGGCCGTACCACGCGGGCCCCGCAATCGGGCGTTGCGCCGGTGGTCAGGCGCGAAGCGCCGCGCCTCGCGCAGCGCCTCGGCCAGGATCGCCAGCGCCTCGCCGTCGTCCACCCCGGCGTCGACGGCGCGTTCGGCCAGCTCCCTGGCCGAACGGCGCAGCGCGATGTCGACGGACTGGGCGTGGGGTGCGACGACCGTCCCGGCGCGGCTGCGGGTCGCCACGAGCCCCTCGGCCTCGAGCTCCTTGTAGGCCCGGGCCACGGTGCCGGCCGCGAGCTGCAGCTCGGCCGCGAGGCCGCGCACGGTGGGGAGCCGGTCGCCCTCCACCAGCGCACCCGAGGCGATGAGCTCGGCGAACTGGTCGCGCACCTGCTCGAACGGCGCCACCCCCGAGGCGTCGTCCACGGTGATCCGCGGGCTGTCGCCGGCTCGTCCGGTCACGACCCGCCCCGGTCCGACTCGCCGCTGGTCCACGCGAGCAGCCGGTCGACGTCCCACGTGGTGACGATGCGGTCGTAGGGGACCCCGAGGCGCTCGGCGCGCTCGCAGCCGTAGGCCTTCATCTCCAGCTGCCCCGGCGCGTGCGCGTCGGAGTCCACGGCGAACAGGCAGCCGAGCTCGAGGGCGAGCAGCACGAGCTCGTCCGGGGGGTCCCGGCGCTCGGGACGGCTGTTGATCTCCACCGCGGTGCCGTGCTCGGCGCAGGCCTCGAAGACGGCGCGCGCGTCGAACTCGGACTGCGCACGGGTGCCTCGGCTGCCTTCCACGAGACGGCCCGTGCAGTGGCCCAGGACGTTGACGCGGGGGTTGGAGACCGCGGTCACCATCCGCCTGGTCATCGGCCCTGCGTTCATCTTCAGCTTGGAGTGGACGCTGGCCGTCACCAGGTCGAGCCGCCCGAGCATCGCCTCGGTCTGGTCGAGCCCGCCGTCGTCGAGGATGTCGACCTCGATCCCCTTGAGCAGCCGGAACCCGCCGCCCAGCGAGGCGTTGACGGCGTCGACGACCTTGAGCTGCTTGGTCAGCCGTTCGACGGTCAGGCCGTTCGCCACGCGCAGCTGGGGGGAGTGGTCGGTCAGGACGAGCCACTCGTGACCCAGCTCGACCGCGGTGAGCACCATCTCCTCGATGGGGCTGCCGCCGTCCGACCAGTTCGAGTGCGAGTGGCAGTCGCCACGCAGGGCGGCGAACAGCTCCTCCCCACCTGTCACCAGTGGTTTCGCCTTGTCCTGCAACGTCTTCAGGTAGGCGGGCAGCTCACCGGACACGGCCTCGGCGATCACCCCGGCGGTGGACTTGCCGATGCCCGGGAGCTCCTGCAGCGTGCCGATCCCGGCCCGTGAGGCGAGCTCGTCCTCAGGCGTCTCGCGCACCGTGACGACGGCCTTGCGGAAGGCCTCGACACGGTAGGAGCCGGCCCGCTCCCGCTCCAGCAGGAACGCGATGCGTCGCAGCGCCTCGTCGGGCGCGACAGGGGCCGACAGCGGGGTGACGGTGGCAACCACGGGTGGACCCCCTGCTCACCAGGACGTGTGCAGCGGTCGGCCCTCGGCGAACCCCGCGGTGCTCTGGATGCCGACGACCGCCCGCTCGGCGTACTCCTCGATGGTGCGCGCGCCCGCATACGTGAAGCTCGAACGCACCCCCGCCACGATCTGGTCGATCACGTCCTCGACGCTGGGCCGGGCCGGGTCGATGAACATCCGCGCGGAGGAGATGCCCTCCTCGAACATGGCCTTGCGGGCCCGCTCGTACGGCGTGTCCGTCGCCGTGCGGTTGCGGACCGCGCGGCTCGAGGCCATGCCGAAGGACTCCTTGTACCGGCGACCGCGCTCGTCGGTGTAGAGGTCGCCGGGGCTCTCGAGCGTGCCTGCGAACCACGACCCGACCATGACGTTGGAGGCGCCGGCGGCCAGGGCCAGGGCGACGTCGCGGGGGTGCCGGACGCCGCCGTCGGCCCACACGTGCTTGCCGTGCCTGCGCGCCTCGGCGGCGCACTCGAGCACCGCGGAGAACTGCGGACGGCCGACTGCGGTCATCATGCGGGTCGTGCACATCGCGCCGGGACCCACGCCGACCTTGACGATGTCGGCGCCGGCCTCGATGAGGTCGCGGGCACCGGCCGCGGAGACGACGTTGCCCGCAGCGACCGGCACCTGCGCGCCGAGCGCACGGACCGCCCTGAGCGCGTCGAGCATCTTCTCCTGGTGGCCGTGGGCGGTGTCCATGACGAGCAGGTCGACCCCGGCGTCGAGCAGGGCGGAGGCCTTGGCGGCGACGTCCCCGTTGATGCCGACGGCGGCCGCGATGCGCAGCCGGCCACGGCTGTCGGTGTTGGGGGAGTAGAGACGGGCGCGCAGGGCACCGGCGCGGGTGATGATGCCGACGAGGTTGCCGGCGTCGTCGACCACCGGGGCGACGTGGTGGTGCGTCGTCGCGAGGAGGTTGAACGCCTCCTCGGGGTCGGTGCCGTCGGTGACCAGCACCGGCTGACTCGACATGACCTCCTGCACCTGGGTGAAACGGTCCACCCCGGTGAGGTCGGCCTCGGTCACGACACCGATCGGCTTCTTGCCCGACTCGTCGACGACGACCGCGGCGCCGTGCGCACGCTTGGGCAGCAGGCCGAGGGCAGTGCCCACCGTCTCGTGCGCGGACAGGGTGATGGGGGTGTCGTGGACCAGGTGGCGGGTCTTGACCCACGACGTCACCTCGGTGACGACGTCGACCGGGATGTCCTGCGGGATGACCGTGATCGCGCCGCGGCGGGCGACCGTCTCGGCCATCCGTCGACCCGCGATGGCCGTCATGTTGGCGACCACGAGCGGGATCGTCGTGCCACTGCCGTCGGCCGTCGACAGGTCCACGTCGAGGCGGCTCGTGACGTCCGAGCGGCTCGGGAACCATGAAGACGTCGTCGTACGTCAGGTCGAACTGGGGCTGGAGACCGTTGAGGAACTGCACGCCGGAAGTCTAGGCGCGCCGGCCGACGAGCTCGGGGTCCGTGCGCCGATCAGGGCTTGAACTGCTGGCGGACGATCCCGTCCCAGACACGGTCGCCGCCGAGCGTGCGCGCGGCGATCATCGCGCGGGCCGCAGGGGTGATGACGTACCGCGAGCGCGGGCTGCTCGACTCGATCGCCTTGAGCACGGCTCTGGCCACCGGCTCCGGACCGGCGGCGAGGCGGCGGTTCGCGTAGGCCCGGGCGGTGGCGGTCGTGCTGGCGGCCAGCAGCGCGGCATACGGGGAGGAGTCGTCTCGGACCACCGCTGCGGAGCCCAGGGCGGTGTCCTCGAAGCGGGTGCGGATCAGCCCGGGCTCGACGAGGCTGACGTGGAGGCCGAAGGGGCGGACCTCGTTGCGCAGCGCGTCGGTGATCGCCTCCACGGCGTACTTGGTCGCGTGGTAGTAGCCGCCGACGGGCCAGGTGAACCGGCCACCCACGGAGCCGATGTTGACGATGCGGCCGGCGCGGGCCTCACGCATCGCCGGCAGCACCAGCTGCGTCATCCGGGAGAGGCCGAACACGTTGGTCTCGAACATCGTGCGCACCAGGTCGAGGTCGGTCTCCTCGATGGTGCCGTACTCGCCGTACCCGGCGTTGTTGACCAGCACGCCGACCCGGCCGTGCTCGGCCTCGACCGCTTCGACGGCCGCGACCATCGAGTCCTCGGAGGTGACGTCGAGGGCCAGTGTCCGGGCGCCGGCGGCTTCGAGCTCGCTCAGCGTCTCGGTCCGGCGGGCGGTCGCGTAGACGGTGTGGCCGGACTTGACGAGGAAGTCGGCCGTGGCTGCTCCGATGCCCGACGAGCACCCGGTGACCAGGACGGGGCCGGTGGGGGCATGGGTGCGGGTGCTCACTCGGGCCCTTCCCGCTTCGCGGCGTTGCGCTTGCTGATCAGGCGCTCGGTGACGGTGAAGGCGCCCAGACCCGCGGCCAGCCCGGCGAGGAACACGATCCAGTAGCTGATCCCCGGCACCATCGCCCGCAGTCCCTCGCGGACCAGGATCAGGCTGCTGAGGCCGAGCAGGAACGGGACGAGGAACGGTCGACGGTGGGCGGGGCGGTCGCCGGGATCGGGGCTCATGGCTCCAGTGTGGCCGACTGCTCGCGGTGACCGGGTCAACCCTTGCGGGACGTGCCGCCCCGTGGGCGGATCCGGACGTCGGGCAGGACCGGCGCCGGCAGGTGCTGGACGTCGCCGGCATACCCCTCCACGACGCCGAACCGCTCCGAGTGGGTCATCCACTCCTCCCGCGCCGCGACGATCTCCTCGTGGGTGCGGCCCACGAAGTTCCACCACATGAGGATCGCCTCCTCGAAGGGTGGCCCGCCGAGCAGCAGGGCCCGGGCGGGTTCGGCGCTGCGGTTGGTGAGCGTCAGGTGCGTCCCGCCCGTGGGCAGGTACGCGAGCGCGCTGCGGGCCACGTCGGTGCCGCCGACGACCAGCCCGTCTCTGTCGGCCAGGACGCCGTGCTCGTATGCCGCGTCGAGGCCGAGCTCGACCGTCGCCCCCGCGTCCAGGACCACCTCCGCCCCGAGCAGGGGCGTGAAGGTCTGCACCGGCGAGGTCTGGCCGGCCAGGGTGCCGAGGAACACGGACAGGGTTGCGCCGTCCACCCGGACGGGGGTGGGGGCGAAGTGCTGGAAGTCCTTGGGCGCCCGGCGGTGCGCATCCGGCAGCGCGACCCACAGCTGCGCGCCGTGCAGCACCCTCGTGGCGGGGGTGGAGACCTCCGAGTGGGCGATGCCGTGCCCACCGGTCATGAGGTTCAGCTCGCCGGGTCGCACCACCGCGTGCGTGCCCAGGCTGTCGCGGTGCTCGACCTCGCCGGCGAAGAGCCAGCTGACCGTCTGCAGCCCGGTGTGCGGGTGCGGCGGCACGTCCATCCCGCCGGAGGCCGCCACGTCGTCCGGGCCGTAGTGGTCGGCGAAGCACCAGGCGCCGATGAGCGAGCGCCCCCGTTGCGGGAGCGTGCGCCGCACGGTCATCGCACGGGGCCCGCCGAGCGGTACGTCGCGCGGCTCGAGCACCTCGATGGACACGCGTGCAGGTCCATCGGTGCAGACGGTCTCCGTCGGTGAGGGCTCGGTGTTGCTCACCCTGTCAGTGTGCACCCGGGGCTGGTGTGGAAGTGTGACCTGCGAGAAGGGGTGGGCCGATGACTGTGAGTGGAACCGAGTCCGCCGTGCTCGAGGGCGTGCGCTGGCACGAGCTCGCCGCCGGACCGGTGCGCTCCTTGTGGTTCTCACCGCCGGAGGGAGTGGCCGTCACCGGCAGCGTCCTGGTGTTCCCCGGACTGGGGCTGCCCCGATACCTCCTGCCGCTGTCACGGACGTTGGCCGAGGGCGGGGTCGAGGTCGTGGTCTTCGACGCCCTGGCGTTCCGGGGACGACGTCGCCGGGTCAGGCCGACCATCGCCGGCCTGTCGAGCGCCGGGCAGCAGTGGCTCACCGACCTCTCGCGCACCAGCCTCACCCCCGGCGTCCCGTTGGTCGTGCTGGGCCACTCCACCGGGGCGCAGGTGGCCCTCGAGGTCGTCCTGGGGCTGCAGCACGTCGGGCGGGTGGACTCCCTGGTCATGGCCGGGCCCACGTTCACGCCGCGCCAGCGACGGCTGCACCACCTCGTCCCGGCCGGGCTGACCGCCTGGCGCAAGGACCCGCCCACCGAGCTGGTCGTCCTGAAGAACCTCGCCCGGGTGCGCACCGACGTCGTGCGGATCGTCGTGTCGGGCCTGCGCCACCGTCCGGAGGAGCGGGTGCCCTACCTGCGGGTGCCGTTGACGACGACGGCCGGGGAGGCGGACTCGTTCGCCCCTGCCGAGTGGCTCGAGGACCTGGCCGCGCGGTCCGGTGCCGGCGGACGGGCCCAGGTGCTGGTGGGTTCGCACAACAACGTATTCCCGCACACGGACACGGTCGCGGCGCTCGTGGGTTCGGTGCTCGCCCGGGCCTGACCCCGCACCCGGCTAGGGGTCCGGGGCGAGCCCGGCGGCGCGCAGCACGAGCCACAGGCGACTAGCGGTGTCCGGGTCGTCGAGGTCCGCACCGGTGACCCTGGCAGCCACCGTGATCCGGTGGCGCAACGTGTTGCGGTGCACGCCCAGCGTCGCGGCGGCCCGCTCCCCGTTGCCCCGGTGGCGAAGGTAAGCCGCCACCGTGCCCACCAGGTCTGCCCGTTCGTAGGCCTGCAGCGCCCGCAGGTGCTGCTCGGCAGTGCCGAGTCCGGGTGTTCCCCCCATCGGAGAGACCATGCCGGCCGGGCAGTGCTCGAGCTGCGCGGTGAGCGTGTGGAGCTGGGCGGACAGCGACTCGACCAGGGCTCCGGGGCCGGTCACCGCCCTGAGCTCCGGCTCCTCGAGGACCAGGGTGCGCAGGTCGGCCAGCACGGCGTCGGCCGCCTCCTCGGCGGCGAGGACCCACAGGACGGCGTCCTCCTGGCTCGCCCAGGTCGGACCGGCGGACGTGGCCTGGTCCCAGCGGTCGAGCAGGTCGTCCGCGGTCACGGCGACCGGCAGCGCGACCGCGACCAGCCGGGCACGCACCGGGACCGCCCGGAGTCCGAGGTCGGCCGACAGCGACCGTGCTGCGTCGACGTGTCCGCCGAGGACGAGCCGCAGGACGCAGGCCTGCTGGATCCGGGTGCGGGCCACGGCGTGGTGCCGCTGGCCGAGCTGGAGGTTGAGCAGGGCACACGCTGCGAGCACGAGCTGCCGGTCCCGCTGGCGGGTGGGCCGGGGCGACCCGCTGGCGACGAAGCCCACGAGCCGACCCGCCCGCGCCAGTGGCTGGACGACGACGTCCTCGTCAGCGAGCGGGAACGTCGCAGAGGAGTGCGGCCCCGCTGCACGTAGTCGCTCGATCTCGCCCTGGAGCTGACGGGCGGTGGCACGTCGCGCACGCGGCCAGACCTCCATGACCTGGCCGTCGGGGGAGAGCCTGGCCGCCCAGCCCTCGACCGCCGAGGCCAGGGTGCGCACCACTGCGGAGACGGGGTCGCGCTCGGCCGCCGCACGCACCAGGTCGCGGTGCGCGCCCAGCGACGCGTTGAGCTCGGCCTGCCCGGCGTCGGCCAGCTGGTTCCAGTACGCCCGCGCCACCGCGAGGAAGGGGGTCGGCGCGGAGACGGTGAACAGGGCGAGGCCGGTCGCCTCGCAGGCGCGCACCAGCGCTGCCGGCACCTCGTCGTGCAACGGCCCCAGCCCCAGCCCCAGCCCCGCAACGCCGTGGCGGACCAGCCGCGCTGTGTAGGCGCGCGCCTGCGCACCTTGTCCCGTGAGCGGCATACCGGTGGTCAGGAGGAGCTCGCCGCCGGTGAGGTAGGGGGTGGGGTCGACGAGCTCGCTGACGTGGACCCCCGTCACCTCGGCGTCGCTGCCCGGCAGCGTCGCGACCGGAGCCAGGCCCTCGCCGAGCGTCCGGGAGAGGTCGCGCAGTGTCGGCATGAGGCCCCGTCCAGTGCAGAGTGCATGGTGCGTTGTCTGTTTTGTGCACCATAGCCAATATGCGTGCGGGGCTGGGTTCTCCTACCGTGGGGCCTCGGACGACTTCGAGAGGCGCCTACCCGTGACCACCTTCGAGACCCCGCTCGCGACCGCCACCGCACGCCCCGGATCGCAGCCGGAGCAGCAGCGCCGGGTCGTGACGGCGCTGCCCGGACCCCGTTCGACGGCCCTTCAGCAACGCCGCGACCGCGCCCTCCCCCCGGGCCTGGGCACGACGCTGCCCGTGTTCGTCGAGCGCGCCGGAGGCGGCATCATCGTCGACGTCGACGGCAACCAGCTGATCGACTTCGCCTCGGGCATCGCCGTCACGAGCGTCGGGGCGAGCGCGCCGGCGGTCGTGGGCCGGGTCCAGGACCAGGCGGCTCGGTTCACCCACACGTGCTTCCTGGTCACGGAGTACGAGGGCTACCTCGACGTCGCGGACTGGCTGAACGAGCACACGCCGGGCGACCACGCGAAGACCACGGCCCTGTTCAGCACCGGCGCCGAGGCCATCGAGAACGCGGTGAAGATCGCGCGCGCCAGCACCGGGCGACCCGGGGTGGTGGTCTTCGACCACGCGTACCACGGCCGGAGCCTGCTCACCATGGCGATGACGGCCAAGGAGAAGCCCTACAAGGCCGGCTTCGGACCCCTGGCCACCGACGTGCACCGCGCGCCCTTCCCCTACCCGCTGCGCTGGCCGACCGGTCCCGAGCGCGCCGCCGAGGAGGCGCTCGCCGCCCTCGAGGAGCTCTTGGCGCGGATCGGTGCAGACACCGTCGCGGCCATCGTCGTCGAGCCGATCCAGGGAGAGGGTGGCTTCGTGGTCCCTGCTCCCGGGTTCCTCACTGGCGTCCAGGAGCTCGCCCGTCGCCACGGGATCGTCTTCGTGGCCGACGAGGTGCAGGCAGGGATGGCCCGGACCGGGACGCTGTTCGCCAGCGAGCACGAGGGTCTCGTTCCGGACCTGGTGGTCACCGCCAAGGCGCTCGCCGGTGGACTGCCGCTCTCGGCGGTGACCGGGCGCGCGGAGATCATGGCCGGCGCCGCTCCCGGCGGGCTGGGCGGGACGTATGCCGGGAACCCGCTGGCCTGCGCTGCGGCGCTGGGCGTCTTCGAGATGGTGCAGACCCACGACCTCGTGGGACGTGCCCAGTGGATCGAGCGCGTGGTCCGGGAGCGCCTCGAGCCCGTCGTGGCCAGGTCCCCCGCAGTGGCCGAGCTGCGTGGCCGCGGCGCCATGATGGCTCTCGAGCTGGTCCGGCCCGGCACGCTGGAGCCGGACCCTGCGGCCGCGGCGGCGGTCTCGGCCGCCTGTCACCAGCAAGGCGTGCTGACCCTGGTGTGCGGCACGTTCGGGAACGTCATCAGGATGCTGCCCCCGCTGGTCATCGGCGAGGACCTGTTGGTCGACGGCCTCGATGTCCTCGCCGGCGCCATCGAGGAGCTCACGTGAGCGCAGACCTGAGCACCGACCTGAGTCATGACCCGCGCACCGGCGCAGCGACGACCGGCCCGGACCACTCCACCCCGACGCAGGTGGCGTCCGCCGTCGCCGCGGCTGCGGAGGCCGCCCCGGTGGTCGCCTCCACCCCACCGGCGCAGCGCCAGGTGTGGCTCGAGGCCCTGGCCGCTGCCCTCGAGGCCTCGGCCGACCGACTCGTGGCCGTCGCGCAGGAGGAGACCGCGCTGGGCCTGCCGCGGCTGCGCGGCGAGCTGGCCAAGACGGCCGCGAATGCCCGCTACTACGGTGCGGTCGCCGCGGGTGCAGGGTGGCTAGGCGCCCGGATCCAGCGGTCCGCGGACGGTGCCGGGCTGGACCTGAGACTCGTGAACGTCCCCCTCGGGCCGGTCGCGGTCTTCGGTGCCAGCAACTTCCCCTTCCAGTTCGGGACCGTCGGCCACGACACGTGCTCGGCGATCGCCTCCGGCTGCCCGGTGGTCGTCAAGGCACACCCGGCCCACCCCCGGCTGGCGGTGACCCTGGCCGAGGTGGCTGCCACGGCCCTGGCGTCCGCGGGTGCCCCGGCCGGGACCCTGGGTCTGGTCGTCGGGTTCGACGCGGGTCTTGGTCTGGTCGACGCCCCCGGCATCGCAGCCGTCGGCTTCACCGGCTCCCAGCGCGGGGGCCTGGCCCTGGTCGAACGCGCAGGTCGGCGAGACGTGCCGATCCCGGTGTTCGCCGAGATGGGCACGGTCAACCCGGTCGTCGTGACGCCGGCCGGCGCGCAGCGGATCGCCGAGGTGGCAGCCGGTTTCGTGGCGTCGTTCACGCTCGGGGGCGGGCAGTTCTGCACCAAGCCCGGCCTGCTGCTGGTGCCGCGTGGTTGCGGGGCCGCCGAGGCGGTCGGCGAGCAGGTGCGCGCCCACGAGGGGGCGTGGCTCCTGTCTGCGGGCATCGCCGACGCCTACCGCGAGGGAGTCGTGGCGCTGGAGGAGTCCGGCGCACACCCGCTTGCGGTCGGCGCCAGCCCGCAGGAGGGGTATGCCGCCGCCGCCGCGGTGCTGCGCGTCGACGCCGAGGACCTGCGACCGGGTTCTCGACTCCTTGAGGAGTGCTTCGGTCCGGTCGCCCTCGTCGCGGAGTACGACACGGTGGACCAGGCCGTACAGGTCCTGGCCCGGCTGCAGCCCTCGTTGGCCGGGTCGGTCTTCGGTGCAGGGGTGGGCGCTGGAGCCGACGCCGAGGACCCCGACCTGGCGCCATTCGTGGCCCGCCTGGCCGCCCAGACCGGTCGGGTCATCGTCGACGGCTGGCCGACCGGTGTCGCGTGTGCCGATGCCATGCACCACGGCGGCCCGTGGCCCGCGACGAGCCGCCCCGACGCGACGAGCGTCGGCGCTCACGCCCTCGACCGGTTCACCCGACCGGTCTCCTACCAGGGTGTGCCCCAGGCCGCCCTCCCGCCGGCCCTGCAGGACGCCAACCCGTGGGGCCTGCCCCGTGAACCCGACCAGACCAGAGAGCACTGAGGCGACCACCGTGAAGCAGAACCGCAGCAAGCCCGACCCGATGGACCTCGTGCAGATCGACGAGTCCCTGAGCGCCGACGAGAAGGCGGTCCGGGACGCCGTGCGCCAGGTCTGCGCCAAGAGCGTGGACCCCTACGTCGCCGACTGGTTCGAGCGCGGTGAGCTGCCCGTGGCCCGGGAGCTCGCGAAGGAGCTCGGCGCCGTCGGGCTGCTGGGGATGCACCTCGAGGGCTACGGATGCGCCGGGATGAGCGCCGTGGACTACGGCCTGGCCTGTCTCGAGCTCGAGGCCTCGGACTCGGGCATCCGCTCGCTGGTCTCGGTGCAGGGGTCGCTGGCGATGTACGCGATCTGGCGCTGGGGCTCCGAGGAGCACAAACAGCAGTGGCTGCCGCAGATGGCCACCGGCGAGGCCATCGGCTGCTTCGGCCTGACCGAGCCCGACGCCGGGTCCGACCCCGCCGGGATGCGCACGCGCGCCAGGAAGGACGGCGACGACTGGGTCCTCAACGGCGCCAAGATGTGGATCACCAACGGCTCCATCGCCGACGTCGCCGTGGTGTGGGCCAACGCCGGCGAGGAGCACGGCGGGATCCGCGGGTTCGTCGTCCCGACGAACGTCCCGGGCTTCTCCGCGCCGGAGATCAAGCACAAGATGTCACTGCGGGCCTCGATCACCAGTGAGCTGGTCCTGCAGGACGTGCGACTTCCTGCCGACGCGGTCCTGCCCGAGGTCACCGGTCTCAAGGGCCCGCTGTCCTGCCTGAACGAGGCCCGCTACGGGATCATCTGGGGAGCCATGGGCGCCGCGCGCAGCGCGCTGGACACGGCACTGTCCTACAGCCTGGAACGTCAGCAGTTCGGTCGCCCGATCGCCGCCTTCCAGCTCACCCAGAACAAGCTGGCCCAGATGACCGTCGAGCTCACCAACGGGACCCTCCTGGCCCTGCACCTGGGCCGGCTCAAGGACAGCACGGGACTGCGCCCCGACCAGGTCAGCGTCGGCAAGCTCAACAACGTCAGCAAGGCGATCGAGATCTGCCGGACGGCGCGAACCGTCCTGGGTGCGAACGGGATCTCGCTGGAGTACCCGGTGATGCGCCACGCCAACAACCTGGAGTCGGTGCTCACCTACGAGGGCACGGTGGAGATGCACACCCTCGTGGTGGGTCAGGCCCTGACCGGCCACGCGGCCTACCGCTGAGCGGGGGCTGGTCCGCGAAGCAGCGCCTCGCCCACCACGAGCCCCTCGAGGACCGCCTCCTCGACGGTGCGCGGCGCGAGGGCGTCACCGATGAGGTGCACCGGGACGTCGTCGCGCAGCTGGCCTGCCAGCGCATCGACCGAGGTGCTGCCCTGGGCCAGGACCAACCCGCAGACGTCCTCGACGAGCACCGGCTCACCGGTGAGCACGTGCTGCAGGTAGACGGTGTCGTCGTCCGCGCCGAACGGGCGCACGAGCGGGATGACGTCGATGCGTGACCGGGCGGCGGCGGCGAGCATCTCGTCGCGCACGTACTGCTGGATCCGCTGCCCCGGGTGGTAGCCGGACACGGCCAGCGTCACCCGGTGGCCACGCTCGGCCAGGAGCAGGGCGGTGCCGAGGCCGACCCAGTCCGAGCGCCAGTCGGCGACGACGACCCGCCCCCGCCGAGGGAGCTCGGCTCCCGCGACCACGTCCCAGGCGCTGACGCAGTGGGCGCCCTCGCCCAGCTCGAGGTCGACGTCGCGGGCCACT
The DNA here is from genome assembly GCA_963722015.1 of uncultured Actinomycetota bacterium. Classification (GTDB taxonomy): domain Bacteria; phylum Actinomycetota; class Actinomycetes; order Actinomycetales; family Dermatophilaceae; genus Pedococcus. The sequence goes on from CAVRMT010000005.1 coordinate 181,172, forward strand.
GCCCCCGTGGCCACGACGACGGCCGAGGGCTGCAGGTCGAGCACCATCCGACGGTCCGCTCGGGTGGAGGTGCGCAGGTCGATCCCGAGCGGACCCATCTCGGCGAGCAGGTTCGTGGCGGCCCCACCGAACTCGGCACGCCCGGGCAGCCTCTCGGCGAGGCGCACCTGGCCGCCGGGCCGGGACTCCTGCTCGAGCAGGATCACCTCGTGGCCCTGGCGGGCCGCGGTCACGGCGGCCTTCATGCCTGCCGGTCCGGCGCCGACGACGACCACCCGTCCCGGAGCGGCCGCCCGGCGGATGGTGCCGAAACGGATCTCGCGCCCGGTCTCGGGACGCTGGATGCAGGAGATGGGGTATCCCGCCTGGAAGTGGCCGATGCACGCCTGGTTGCAGGCGATGCAGGCCCTGATGCCGTCGGTGTCGCCGTCGGCCGCCTTGCGGGGCAGGTCCGGGTCGCAGATCAGGGCCCGCGTCATCGCCACCGCGTCGGCCTGGCCGCCCGCGATGATCGCCTCGGCCTCCTGCGGCTGGTTCACCCGCCCGGCGACCATGACGGGGACGGGGACGGCGGCCCGCACGCGCGCGGCATACGGCGCGACGTATGCCGCGGGTCGGGTCATGGGGGGCGCGATGTGGTCCGAGCCGGCCAGGGTGGCGGAGGTGCCGAGCACGACGCTGACGTAGTCGACCAGCCCCTCCCGCGCGCAGTCGCCCAGCAGGGTGAGCAGCTCCTGCTGACGGCCCGGGTCGTCGGGGTCCTCCTCCGTGGACACCCGGACCCCCACCACCAGCTCGGCCCCCACGTGGCTGCGGATCGAGGCGAGGCACTCGCGCAGGAACCGGCCGCGGTTGCGCGGGGTCCCGCCGTACCCATCGGTGCGGACGTTGGCCTGCGGGTCGAGGAACTCGGCCGGCAGGTAGCCGTGCGAGGCCACCAGCTCTACCCCGTCCAGGCCGGCTCGCTGCAGCCGCGCGGCAGCCGCACCGAACCCCTGGACGATCTCGGTGATCATGGGGCCGTCCAGCGACCGCGGCATCACGGCGAACCGCTCGTTGGGCACGCTGGACGGGGCGTAGGCCACAGGTAGTGAGCCGTCGTCGGAGGCCGTCGTCTCGCGCCCGCCGTGGAAGAGCTGGCCGAAGACCGCGCACCCGTGCGGCTTGAGCTCCTCGCAGAGCCTGCGGTACCCCTCGATGCAGTCGTCGGTGTCGGCCATGAGCATGTGCGAGGTGTACCGCGCGGTGGGGTGCACCCCGGCCACCTGCAGGACGATCAGGCCGGCTCCGCCCACCGCCCGGGCCCGGTGGTAGGCCACCAGCTGGTCCGTGACGTTGCCGTGGTCGGCCATGACCGTGTCGTGCCCCGAGGACACGATCCGGTTCTTCAGCAGCAGGGGACCGACCTGCAACGGCGCGAAGAGGTGGGGGAAGGCCGGTCGGTTCGCGGTGGCGGGCTGGGTCACAGGAGTCTCCTCGCAGGAAGGTGCGACGGCCGCTCGTCGAGGAGCTGGCCGGCCCGACGAACAGATGCTGGTGGCACTATGCCAGAGAAGTTGAGACTGGATACATTATCCGCATGGGGACTCCAGAGGCGGCGCCAGCACGGCCTCAGCCGACGCAGGCCGCCCTGGGTGGGTTGCTCGTCGCGGACTTCGGCAGGGTCCTGGCCGGGCCCTACGCGACGATGCTCCTGGCCGACCTCGGTGCCGAGGTCGTCAAGGTCGAGCGCCCCGGGTCGGGAGACGACACCCGCGCGTGGGGGCCGCCGTGGGCGGGCGGGCAGGCCACCTACTTCCAGGGGGTCAACCGCAACAAGCGCTCGGTCGCCGTGGACCTGGCGACCGAGGACGGCAGGTCGGCGGCGCGCTCCCTCGCCCAGCGGGCGGACGTCGTGGTCGAGAACTTCCGACCGGGCGTCATGACCCGCCTCGGGCTCGACTACGACACGCTCCGGGAGGCCAACCCCCGTCTGGTCTACTGCTCCATCACGGGCTTCGGTTCCGGGGGTGGGGCGGCGCTGCCCGGCTACGACCTCCTCGTCCAGGCCATGGGTGGCTTGATGTCGGTCACCGGCGACCCCGCCGGCGAGCCGACCAAGGTCGGGGTGGCCCTCGTCGACGTCATCACCGGTCTGCACGCGGCGGTGGGCATCCTGGCTGCGCTGCGGCACGTGGCGCGCACGGGCGAGGGGCAGCGGGTCGAGGTGAACCTGCTCTCCTCGCTGCTGTCAGCGCTGGTCAACCAGGCCCAGGGGTACGTCGGGGCGGGCGTGGTCCCCGCGCGGATGGGCAACCGGCATCCCAGCATCGCGCCGTACGAGGCGTTCCCCACCCAGGACCGGCCGCTGGTGCTGGCCGTCGGCACCGACCGCCAGTTCCGGGCCCTGTGCGACGTCCTCGACCTGCCGGGAGCGGCTCTCGACCCCCGCTTCTCGTCGAACGACCAGCGGGTCGCTCACCGTCAGGAGCTGCGCACCGTGCTGGAGAGCCGGCTGCGCAGCCAGCCGGCCGCGCACTGGTTCGACCGCCTGATGGACCGTGGGGTGCCGTGCGGGCCGATCAACACCATCGACCAGGGCTTCGCGCTGGCCGCCGAGCTGGGGCTCGATCCCGTGGTGCAGGTGCCGAGCATGGCCCCGCCGCCGGCAGACCTCCGACAGGATGGGGCGGTGCTCCCCACCACCGTCCCGACCGTCGCGAACCCCATCCGGCTCTCGCGGACCCCCGCCACGTACCGCTGTGGTCCACCGGTGCTCGGGCAGGACGGTGCCCGCAACCACCCTGTCCCGGGAGGCTCCTCGTGAGCGCCGCCGCGCCCTACCGGCGCCCGCCGACCGCTCAGGAGGCCGTGCTCGCCGAGCTGCGGCGCGCGATCGCCTCGGGTGAGCTCAAGCCGGGGAAGCCGATCGCCCAGGCGATCGTCGCCGAGCGGCTCGGGGTCAGCCGGGTGCCGGTTCGCGAGGCGCTGAAGATCCTCCAGGGCGAGGGGCAGGTCGAGTACCTGCCGCACCACGGCTACTCGGTCACGCGCCTGGACCTCGACGACCTGCGTGAGGCCTACCGGATTCGCCAGCTCCTGGAGACCGAGGCGGCTCGCGTCTCGGTCCCCGGGTTCGGCCCCGAGCAGGTCGCCGCCCTCGCCAGGGTCGCCCGGGAGGTCGACGACGCCGGTGACCGCGAGGACTACGTGGCCATGGCGGTGGCCAACCGCCGCTTCCACTTCCTGCTCGTCGAGGAAGCGGGGATGCCGCGCCTGACCCACCTCGTGCGGATCCTGTGGGATGCCACGGACGTCTACCGGTCCTTCTACTACACCGACGTCGCCAACCGGCACCGCGTGCGCGCCGAGCACGCCGGCATCGTCCAGGCGGTCGCGGGCGGGGACGTCGAGACCGTGGTGCGACTGCTCGACGAGCACCGGCAGCACGCGATCGACGAGATCACCGGCGCCATGGCCCGCGAGGGTGCGACGGAGGCCTGAGCCTCACGCGAGGCGCGAGGCGCGAGGCGCGAGGCGCGAGGCGCAAGGCGCGAGGCGCGAGGCGCGAGGCGCGAAGGCGGACCGGGTGTTGGGGCCGTTCGTCGCGCAGTGCGACCGCAGGGCAAGAAACTGGATATTGGATATTGTGCCCGCGCCACCCGGCCACTAACGTCGGCCGAACAGCACCCCACCTGCGGGTATCCGCGAGAAAGAGGCCGTCCATGATTGCTCGGAAGTTTGGCGTGGTGGGCGCGGGGTGCACCCTCGTCCTGGGTCTGGCGGCGTGCGGCGGCGGCTCCGACTCCGCGTCGAAGCCCGCGAGCGAGACCAAGTCCCTGACGTTCGTCTCCTTCGGTGGGGCCTACCAGGACGCCCAGAAGACGGCGATGACCGACCCGTACACGGCGGCCAAGTCGATCGAGATCAAGCAGGACGGGCCGACCGACTACGCCAAGATCAAGACCATGGTCGAGTCCAACAACGTCCTGTGGGACGTGGTGGACGCCGACCCGTTCTTCGCCATCGGCAACTGCGACAAGTACGCCGAGAAGCTCGACTTCTCGGTCATCGACACCTCCAAGATGCCCAAGGAGTTCGTCTCGGACTGCGCGGTGCCGTCCATGACCTACTCCTACGTGCTCATGTACAACACGAAGAAGTACCCCGACCCGCCGCAGGGCTGGGCGGACTTCTTCGACACGGCGAAGTTCCCCGGCAAGCGCGCCCTGCAGAACGCCGCCCAGGGCGGTGGGTACGAAGCAGCGCTCCTGGCCGACGGGGTCGCCAAGGACCAGCTCTACCCGCTCGACTACGACCGTGCCGAGAAGAAGCTGGACACCCTCAAGAAGGACCTCATCTTCTGGGACTCCGGTGCGCAGAGCCAGCAGATGATGGAGAAGGGCGAGGTCGACATGCTGTTGGCCTGGACCGGCCGCGGCTACAACGCGGTGAAGAACGGGGCGACGTTCGCCCCGCAGTGGAACGAGAACATGGCCGTCTACGACGTCTTCATGGTGCCCAAGGGTTCGAAGAACAAGGCGGCTGCCATGGAGTTCATCGCCTACGCCACCGGTGCGGAGGCGCAGGCGAAGCTCACCGAGACCATCCCCTACTCCCCGATCAACTCCGACGCCAAGCCCGAGGTCGACGAGCAGATCAAGGCGTTCCTGTCCACCGAGCCCGGCATCGCGGAGAAGGGCATCGTGCAGGACCAGGCCTGGTGGGCCGAGAACCAGGACGCGGCCACGGAGAAGTGGACCGCCTGGGCTGCGGGCTGACGCCCGGATGAGCGTCCAGCGCACGACTGCTCGGCGCCGAGCGGTGCGGGGGCCGGCAGGATTCGTCCTGCCGGCCCTCGCCCTGCTCCTCGTGGTGATGGTGTGGCCGCTCCTGCAGCTGCTCTACCGCAGCGTCATGACGCCGAGCTTCTCGCTCGAGAAGTACCAGAACCTGCTCACCGACGGCGTCTCCGTGACGATCCTGACGCGGACGATCGTCATGTCGGTCATCGTGACGGTGGTGACCCTGCTGCTCGCCTACCCGTACGCCTACGCGATGACCAAGGTGAGCCCGCGGACCCGGGCGGTGCTCATGGCGCTGGTGCTGCTGCCCTTCTGGACCTCCCTCATGGCCCGCACGTTCGCCTGGCTGGTGCTGCTGCAGGACACCGGTGTCGTCAACGCGCTGCTCAGTGCCGTCGGCGTCGGTCCGCTGTCCCTGATCCGCAACACGACAGGGGTGACCATCGGCATGACGCAGGTGCTGCTGCCGTTCATGGTGCTGCCGCTCTACAGCACGATGAGCAAGATCGACGTGCGGCTCATGACGGCAGCGATCAGCCTCGGTGCGCCGACGCGCGTGGCATTCCGCAGGATCTACCTCCCGCTGTCGATGCCGGGGGTCGTGGCCGGGACCACCCTGGTCTTCATCATGTCGCTGGGGTTCTACATCACGCCCCAGATCCTCGGCTCGCCCCGACAGGCGATGATCTCCCAGCTCATCGCGACCAAGATCGACCGCCTCCTCGACTTCGGTGCGGCTGGCGCCCTGTCGGCGGTCCTGATCGCCATCACCCTCATCCTGCTCGCCCTGATGTCACGGGTGGTCAAGCCTTCCGAGGCCCTCGGCACGACCGGATCGGAGGACTAGATGCTCGACACCGACCGTCGGCTGTCGTGGTTCACCAGGCTCATGGTGGTTCTCGTCGGCGTGTACCTCGTCATCCCCACGCTGATCGTGATTCCGCTGAGCTTCACCGACCGGGACAGCTTCGCCTTCCCACCGCAGGGCTGGTCCCTGCAGTACTACCGGGCCTTCGTCACCGAACCCGTGTGGCGTGACGCACTGCTGACCTCGGTGAAGCTCGGGCTGGTCGTCATGGTCCTGGCCACCGTCCTCGGCAGCGCGGCGGCGGTCGCGCTCGTCCGCGGCCGGTTCCCGGCCAAGTCGTTCGTCAACGGACTGCTGCTGGCGCCGATGATCGTGCCGATCATCGTCATCGCCGTGGCCACGTTCGGGGTCTTCCTGCGGTGGCAGCTCGTCGGCAGCTTCAGGGGTTTCGTGCTCGCCCACACGGTGCTGGCCCTGCCGTTCGTCATCGTCACGGTCAGCTCGGCGCTGCGGACCTTCGACGACCGGCTCGAGCTGGCAGCCGCGAGCCTCGGGGCGTCGCCGATGACGCGGCTACGGCGCGTGACGCTGCCGCTGGTCCTGCCCGGGGTCCTGTCCGGGGCGGTCTTCGCCTTCGTCACCTCCTTCGACGAGGTGGTGGTGGCGTTGTACCTGCAGAGCCCGGACATGCGCACGTTGCCGGTGCGGATGTACACCTCGGTCACCTCCGAGACCGACCCGACCATTGCTGCGGCATCCACACTGGTGCTCGTCGTGACCACCTCGCTGATCCTGTTGCCGCAGCTCCTGCGCCGCGGCGACCGTGCCTGAAGAGGCCACACTGCCCATGCCTGAGACGAACGGGACCGAGATGACCCAGCCCACCTCCGCCGACCACCCCGCCGCACAGGAGCGCACCGTCTCGCGCGGCAGAGGGCAGGAGGGCGCCCCCGCCAGCCAGGGTGTCGCGCTGAGCCTGCGAGACCTCGTCAAGCAGTACCCCAGGACCGCCGCACCCGCGGTGCAGGACGTCAACCTCGACATCGCCCCCGGGGAGTTCATGACGTTCCTCGGACCCAGCGGCTCGGGCAAGACCACGACGTTGAACATGATCGCCGGCTTCGTCTCGGTGACGTCGGGAGAGATCCTGATAGCGGGCGAGGACGTCGCACGGATGCCGGCCCACAAGCGTGACATCGGCATGGTGTTCCAGCACTACGCCCTGTTCCCCCACATGACCACGGCGCAGAATGTCGCCTTCCCCCTCGAGCAGCGCAAGGTGCCCAAGGCGGAGATCGACCGCCGGGTGAAGGAGGCGCTGGCCACCGTCCACCTGGAGGACTACGCGGCCCGCCTGCCCCGTGAGCTCTCCGGCGGGCAGCAGCAACGCGTCGCGGTCGCCCGGGCCATCGTCTACAACCCGCGGGTCCTGCTCATGGACGAGCCCCTCGGTGCCCTGGACAAGCACCTGCGTGAGCAGCTGCAGTCCGAGATCACGCGGCTGCACCGCGAGCTCGGCCTCACCTTCGTCTACGTCACCCACGACCAGGAAGAGGCCCTGGCGCTGTCCGACCGGATCGCGGTCTTCAACGAGGGTGGCATCGAGCAGGTCGGGACCCCCGACGAGCTGTACGAGAGCCCGAGCACGGTGTTCGTCGCCGAGTTCCTGGGTGACTCGAACGTGCTGCGCGGCAAGGTGAGCAAGGATGGGCGCACGCTCACGGGCGACCACTTCGAGCTCGTCCTGGACAACCGGCGCGAGCGGGTGCAGCCGGGTCGTTCGGCGGCGGTCGTGGTCCGGCCCGAGCGGATCCACATCCTGACCGACGACCAGGTCGCCCCGGCCGGCCACAACGTCCTGGAGGCGACGGTCGTCGAGGTGGTCTACCTCGGTGCCGCGCGGAAGGTCGTCCTCGAGTTTCCCTGGGGTGACAAGGGTCTGGTGCGCGAAGCGATGCGACTGGCGACCTCGGCCGGCCGTGGGGACCGGGTACGGGTGGCCTGGGACCCGCAGGAGAGCGTCGCCGTTCCCGACGGCCCGGACATGTACGTGGACGAGGGCGTCAGGGAGCTGCGATGACGTTGAGCCCGGAGCGCGCCCCGGCGTTCGAGAACGGCGACGTCTCCTTCTGGTACCGCGCCCTCGGTCTGCCGCAGCGCCGCCCTGCCCTCTCGGGCTCGACCGACGTCGACGTGGCCATCGTCGGTGGTGGCTACACGGGGCTGTGGACCGCTTACTACCTCAAGAAGGCCCAGCCCGACCTGCGGATCGCGGTGCTGGAGAAGGAGTTCGCCGGTTTCGGAGCCTCAGGACGAAACGGTGGGTGGCTCAGCTCGGAGCCGCCCGGTCAGCTCCGTCGCTATGCGAAGACGCACGGATGGCCCGCTGCGGTGGCCATGCAGAAGGAGATGTTCGCGTCGGTCGACGAGGTCATCGATGCGGCCGCGGTCGAGGGGATCGAGGCCGACATCCAGAAGGACGGCCTGCTGCACGTGGCCACGAACAAGGCCCAGGCCGAGCGCATGCTCGGTCGCGTCGAGGACCTGCGGCGTCAGGGATGGGGCGACGCGGACCTGCAGGTGCTCGACGCCGACGGCCTGGCCGACCGGGTGCGCATCGCCGACGGCAGGGCCGCGCTGTGGAGCCCGCACTGCGCGCGCATCCAGCCGGCCAAGCTCGTGCGCGGGCTGGCCGCCGCGGTGGAACGGTTGGGCGTCCCCATCTACGAGGGCACGGAGGTCACGCGGATCCGGCCGCACGAGGCGGTCACGGTCCACGGGACGGTCCGCGCGGCATACGTGGTGCGGGCCCTGGAGGGGTTCACCTCGTCGGTGGAGAGCCCGCGGCTGTGGCTGCCCATGAACAGCAGCATGCTCGTCACGGCGCCACTGCCCGACAGCGTCTGGCAGCAGGTGGGCTGGCACGGTGCCGAGCTCGTGGGTGACGAGGCGCACTCGTTCAGCTACCTGCAGCGCACGGCGGACGGGCGGATCGCCATCGGTGGCCGCGGCATCCCGTACCGCTACGGCTCACGCTGGGACGGCGGCGGGGAGACGCGCAAGGCGACCCTGGAGCAGCTCGTCCGCATCCTGCACCAGCACTTCCCGGCGACCCGTGGGGTGCCGATCGACCACACCTGGTCCGGTGTCCTGGGAGTTCCGCGTGACTGGTGCGCGGCCGTGGACCTCGACCGGGGTACGGGGCTGGCCTGGGCCGGTGGGTACGTCGGGCACGGCGTCACCGCGACCAACCTGGCCGGGCGCACCCTGCGTGACCTCATCCTCGAGCGGGACACCGAGCTCACCCGCCTGCCGTGGGTGGGCCGTCGGGTGCGCCGCTGGGAGCCCGAGCCGCTGCGGTGGTTGGGGGTCCGCGGTCTGTACGTCGCCTACCGGGCCGCCGACCGGCAGGAGAACACGCGCTCTTCCACCACGTCCCCGATCGCCCGCGTCGCCGACCGGATCAGCGGGCGCTGACGACGGTGACGCCTACGGGGGTGGCGCCTACGGGCGTGGCGGCTATGGGGGTGGCGCCCACGACCGTGGTGCTCACGACCGGGGGCACCATCGCGTCGCGACAGGGTGACGGGGGTGACCTCCTGGCGGTGGACGCCGGCTCCGACCTGGTGGCCATCGCGGGTCTGGGCGGACGGGTACGGGTGGAGGAGTTCTGCCGCGTCGGAAGCTATGCGATGACCCTGCCGCTGCTGGCCTCCCTCGTCGAGCGGGTCCGGCAGCTGTGCGCCGACCCCCGCGTTGCCGGGGTGGTCGTCACGCACGGCACCGACACCATGGAGGAGAGTGCCTACCTCACGGACCTGGGTCATGATCGGCAAGTACCCGTGGTCTTCACGGGAGCCCAGCTGCCGGCGGACCACCCGCAGACCGATGGTCCGGCCAACCTGCGTGATGCGGTGCTCCTCGCACGGGACCCGTCCGTCGCGCCGCTCGGGGTGCTGATCGCCATGGCCGGATGCGCGTATGCCGCCGCCGAGGCCACCAAGGCCCACTCCACCCTTCCCGACCCGTGGGGCGCCTGCGGGGCCTCGCCCCTCGCGGTCGTCTCCGGCGGACGCGCCACGGTCCTGAGGCAGCCCGGTCCGCCGCCGGTGCCCGTCGTCATGCCCGTCCACCGGGCGGCGCGTCGAGTGGACCTGGTCAAGCTCGCCGTCGGCGTGGACGGCGCAATGGTGCGCGCCTCGGTGGCCGGTGGCGCCGAGGGCATCGTCCTCGAGGGGTTCGGACTGGGCAACGCTCCACCGGACGTCACCGCGGCAGTGGTGGAGGCGGTGTCCGTGGGTGTCATCGTGGCCGTGGTCACCCGTTGCGGCGCTGGGCCCACCTCGGCGGCGTACGGCGGCGGCGGCGGAGCGGACCTCGAACGCGCCGGGGCGCTGCTGCTCAGCGGCTTCACGGGGCAGCGAGCACGCATCCTGCTGGCCGCTGCGCTGGCGCAGGCCGACTCGCCCTCCGCCGCCCACGACCTGGTCCGCAGGCGGGCAGGTGACCCGTCCGCGGCGGCGACGGCTGATGGCATGACCAACGACGACGAGGAGTCCTGATGCACACCACCATCCCAGCAGGCCATGGCCGTGCCTTCCGGCTGGTCGCCGGTCAGCGGTTGCGGGTCACCACCACCGAAGGCGGACAGGTCGTGGACACCTGGGCCCTGGCGCTGCCCGACCTGGACGAGGTGATGTCGATGGAGCACACGCGCGCCCGGCTGCTGTCGGTCTCTCCGAAGGCCGGCGACGACCTCTGGAGCAACCGGCGAAGGCCCATCCTGCGGCTGGTGGAGGACTCGAGCCCCGGGGTGCACGACACCCTCATCGCAGCGTGCGACCCGCAGCGCTACGCCCAGCTCGGCCACAGCGGTCCGCACCGCAGCTGCGCGGAGAACTTCGAAGCAGCGTTGGCCGAGCACGGTTACGCGGCACCTCCGGTTCCGGCACCCCTCAACGTCTTCATGAACATCCCGGTGGCGGCGGATGGCAGGTTGAGCTTTGAGCCGTCGCCAGCCCGACCCGGCGATGCGGTGACCCTGGAGGCGGTGCTCGACGTGGTCGTCGTCCTCTCCGCGTGCCCGCAGGACCTCGTGCCGATCAACGGCGCGGCCATGCGGCCCACGGACATCGACGTCGAGGTCATACAGGGGTAGCAGTGGGCCCCGTGGGACTCGAACCCACAACCTACGGATTAAAAGTCCGCAGCTCTAACCATTGAGCTAGAGGCCCGGGGGATTAGGAGCTAGTCGGGAAGTCCCTCGGATCGTTCCTAGGGACTTCCGCCGCAACCTGACCGCCGGGGACAGGCTACCGGCGAGGCTGCGAGGAGCTCGAGCCCGGTGGGATGTCGTCGGAATGCGGTACCCCGCCACTGATGGTTGCGCACTCCGGTGGCGCGCGCGATCGTCGCCGGTGACCAGTTCGGCCCAGAGTTGACCACGATGGCGAACCCTGGATTGTCGTCGTTCGAGGGACTTCCGGACAACGTGGGCCTATGCGTGGAACTCGGCTGACCGATCGGTCCCCGAGTTCGTGGCCACCAGCTCCTGCATCGAGTGCACGGGTGCCAGATGGCATGGGCAGAGGTCAGGTCGACTGGAGCACGAGCATCCTGCCGCGAATCTCGGCGGCCGCGAGCAGCGCGCCCATCCGGCTCGACTGCACCTGCGCCGTCTGCCAGCGGGGATCGTCCCCGTGGAGGCGCTCGAGCTCGTTCTCGACTGTCGCCATGACGTCCTCCCAGTCGGCCGGGAAGGCCGCGAAGTGGTCGGTCCAGCTACTGGTCAGCACTCGCAGTGACGCGACTTCGAGCTGCTCGTCCAGCGCCTCGACGGTGAGGAAATGGTTGCCTTCGGGCTGTTCGCAGGCGGAGGTCTCCGGGGTGCGTTGCGCAGTAGACGATCATCCCGAAGCGCGCCTGCGGCTCCAGCACTCGCCGGATCTCGGCCAGGTATGCCGCCTGGTCGTCGACCGTGCACAGCACACCCAGGCTCCACCCCGATCTGACGGACCCGGTTGCGATCGGCAGTGCGGTGCCTGCCTGCAGCGCTGGAAGACCGAAGAGGTTGTTGGCAGCCCGGCAGGCTCCCGGCTCAGGATCGGTCAAGAGGGGACGTACGCCAGTCTCTCGTGCCGCGAACGCGGCCGGCCCGCCGATGCCGGCGCCGCAGTCCAGGAACAGGTCTCCGGCCTCCGGCGCGAGGTGGTCGAGCAACCAGTGCAGCGCGCCCGGGCTGCCGCTGCCTCGGCATCCTGCCGGGATGCGGTGGGCGGGGTCGAGGCCAACGACCACGTCCGCAGTCCACGCTGCGACGGTGTCGAACTCGGCGTCCATCGAGTCGGGGGAGTCGCTCACCGACGCACTCCTCTTGTCGTTCGAATCCGTCGGCCGATCTCTGCCTGGATCTCGGCGCCGTCCTGCGCGCCGCTGGCCGACGCGAGCCCGGACAGGTTCACCCCGGCGACGGCGGGCAGCTCCAACAGCTCGACTGCCTCGTCCACAGCTGCTGCGATCCCGGCCGCGACGGGGTCGTCGGCCGTCAGCACCGCCTCGAGGCGCTCAGGTGCGATGTCCAGCCCCGGCAGTCCTGCGAGGGCCGCCGCGGAAACCTCGTCGGTGAACACGACGACGGAGGCGATCACCGGCATGTCCAGCCCGGCCACCCGGGCACGATGCAGGAACTCGACCAGCCGCGCCCGACTAGGGACGTGGTTCAGGACGGCGACCCGGGCGCCAGCCTCCTGCTTGTGCACCAGTCTCTCGGGACGTACGGTCGTCGGCCGCGCGGTCGGCGTCTCCACGACCGCAACGGGAAGACCAAGCGAGGCAGCCAAGGCCGCCAGCCGGGTACCGTCCAGATCAAAGGCCTGGGTCACCTCCGGTCGCACGTCGTACGCTCGGCCATCTCCGGTGACGCACAGCACCGTGGCCAGACCGTCAAGGGCGAGGGCGTGTAGCTCCTGCTCGAGACTGATCCTGTTGCGGTCCCGGCAGGCAAGCGTCACCCAGGGCACGGCGCCTGCTTCGTCGATCAACCGGGCCAGCGTGCTGGGCGGGAAGTCGACGCGGTCCTGGTGGTCACCGACCAGAACCGCGTCGCAGCTCGGAGCGAGCAGCCGGGCCGTGGAGCGGAGCGTCCGCGCGTCGGCCGGCGGCGCGCTCAGGTCGGTCAGGAGCAGCGGAGTCGACCACGGGGCGGGCGGCTCCAGGGGCGGGTCGACGACGCCCACCGCACCCCAGTCATCGGTAAAGCCCCCCTGGAGGTCTGCCACCTCGTCGAAGACACACGGAGCCGCAACCATCTCGCACTCGCCGTCGATGCGGACGCCACCGCAAGGGCCGTACACCATTCGCTTGGGACAGCCCGGGACCCGCTGCTGAGACGACGACCGCACAGCTCACAGACTGTCAGGGTTCCCCGCCGACCGCGCGACAAGCTGTCGCCGGGTCCGGCATCAACCCACGTCGGTGGCATTCTGCAACGGCCACGGCAGGTCGGCGGACCTTCATCTCGTGGACATGGCTGAGGATGGTGGGGGTGACCAAGTACTGGAGTGCGGCTCTGCGTGGCACTGCTCCAGGACCAGCAACTGCTGAGGTAGCTCGTGTGAAGATTGACCCGTGACCAAGGAACCAGTCGACCTCGCCGAGAAGCTTTCGTTGTTCTCCGAGCACTGGTCACCCAAGGTTGTGGCCCGGCTGAACGACTACGAGATCAAGGTCGTGAAGCTCCAGGGCGAGTTCGTCTGGCACACCCACGAGGACACCGACGAGCTGTTCCTCGTCATCGGAGGCGAGCTGACCATCCAGCTGCGCGATGGTGACGTCACTCTTCGCCCTGGCCAGATCTTCGTCGTTCCCCGCGGCGTGGAGCACTGCCCCGTCGCTGAGGGCGAGGTCCACGCCGTACTCATCGAACCAGTGGGTGTCGTGAACACCGGTGGCGCTGGTGGACCGCTCACGGCCTCATACGACGATTCGCTGGCATAGGTACGGTCGCCGGTCGCCGGTCGCCGGTCGCCGGTCGCCGGTCGCCGGTCCAAGATGCGGGTAGACCCTGACGGTCTGGCCGGAACCGTCCTGAACGGCGAGTGTGCTCTGGCGGCTCGGTGGGCTCGCCGTCCGGGACGGCGAATGGCGACATGACTTCGCCTGGACTTCCCGTGGTGGTGACGATGGGGGCAACTCTGAATTGAACCGTTCCGCGGGTACGGCAGGTGAGCGAAGGGACGAACGGTGGCGCGGCACTGACCGTTCGGCCCATCCGGGACCGAGTATGCGGATGTCATAGTCGGGAGGCGTCGACCTCACCGGTCGGCCAGGACGTCGGCCACGTGCCGAAGCCCGATGGGGGCGGGTCCTTCGCGCAACACCAATGCCCAAGGGGGCCCGTTCGTCATGCGTGCACTAGAACTCACCGGCAAGCTGAAAGTCGTCCTGGTCGCCGGGACGTTGACCGTGGTCACCGGCGGTGCGGCCTTCGCCTACTGGACGACGACCGGAAACGGGTCGGGTTCGGCCACCGCCGGGACCTCCTCGCCGTTCCAGGTCACCACCGACGCGGCCACCGGCGCCCCGCTGGCGCCTGGCGGCCCGGCGCAGACCGTGGCCTTCCACGTCAAGAACAACAACGCCGGAGTGCAGCGGCTGCAGACCGTGACCGTGACGGTGGCCAACGCGGATGCATCGGCGTGGACCTCGGTCGCTGGCTGCTCCGCCGCGGACTTCACCGTGGGCACGCCCTCCTTCACCGCAGGTGACATCGCTCCCGGCGCCACCGTGGACGGCACGGTCAGGGTCACGCTGGACAACACCGGGAGCAACCAGGACGGCTGCAAGAACGCGACGGTCCCGCTGTACGTCAACGTCGGCTGATCCGGACCATCACGACCTGAGGGGTACTGGACGTGCGACGTGCCCCTTGGGCGAGCCGCACCGCGCGGGTGATTCTCGCGACGGTGTGCTTCGTGTTCCTCGGGGCGACCGCATGGGCCTACTGGTCCAGCACAGGTGACACCACGGCGTCTGTGACCACCGCCTCGCTCGAGGCACCCACTGATGTCACCGCAGTGGTCCGCGGGACCACGGTCGACGTCAGCTGGGCACCGCCCTCCTCGGGGCTCGCTGCCGATGGCTACTACGTGACCCGGCACACCGACGGCACGACTTCGCCGGCTTGCGGCACCTCGCCGACGTCCCTCACCGCAGCCTCGGCGACAACGTGTTCGGACGTCGCGGTGCCGGACGGCACCCACTCCTACTCCGTGACAGCGGTGCTGGCCACGTGGACCGCGTCGAGCGTTCCCAGCGACGAAGTGACCGTGGTGTCCGCGAGCGCCATGGCGTTCACCACCCAGCCCGGCGACGGGACGAGTGAGAGCCCGCTGGACGCGCAGCCCGTGGTGGCTGTCCTGGACTCCAGTGGCAACCCGGTGACGTGGGACAACTCCACGGTGGTGACGGTGGAGCTGACCGCGCCGGACGGCGCGGTACTGAGCTGCGACCGCACCACGGTGACAGCGTCGTCGGGATCTGCTGCGTTCGCAGGCTGCGAGGTGGACAAGGCAGGCACCTACACCCTAACGGCGACCTCGCCCGGTCTCATCGAGAGGATCAGTGCCTCCTTCACCGTGACGGCGGGACCGGCGACGCGCGTGGCCTTCACCCGGCAGCCATCTGACGGCACCGGTGGTGTCGCCCTGACGTCTCAGCCGCAGGTGGCCGTCAAGGACGCGTGGGGCAACACCGTCACCACCGACACCAGCACCGTGACCCTTGCGCTCACGGAGTCGGGCAGTGCGACCCTGACCTGCAGCGGCGGGACCTCCAAGGCGGTGACCGCGGGCTCTGCCGGCTTCAGCAGCTGCAAGGTGGACCGGCCCGGGGACTACACGCTGACCGCGACGAACGGGTCGCTGCCCCCGATGGTCAGCGACCCCTTCACGATCACCGTGGGCCCGGCGTCCAAGCTGGTCTACACGACGCAGCCCAGCTCGACCGCCACGAGCGAGGTGGAACTGGCCATCCAGCCGGCACTGGTGCTGCAGGACGCCGGTGGCAACGTCGTGACCGAAGACAGTGCCACGGAGGTCACCTTGGCCCTGACCACGCCGAACGGCGCGGTCCTGGGCTGTGACACGAACCCGGTGACGGCCTCCGCCGGGGTGGCAGCCTTCGCCGGTTGCCAGATCGACAGGGTCGCCTCCTACACGTTGAAGGCCACCGCCCTCAACATCACCTTCGCGACCAGCACGAGCGTCGTGGTGTCGGCCGGTCCGGCAACCCGACTGGCCTTCACCACGCAACCATCCGACAGCACCGGCGGCGTCGTCCTGACCAGCCAACCGGTGGTGAAGGTTCTCGACAACTACGGCAACCCGATCCTGACTCCGGTCAGCTCGGTGACCATCGCGCTGACCCCTGCGAACGGTGCTGCGCTGACGTGCACGGCTAACCCCAAGAACACCGTCTCGGGTGTGGCCACCTTCGCCGCGTGCAAAGTGGACCGACCCGGGGACTACACGCTGACCGCGACGAACGGGTCGCTGCCCCCGATGGTCAGCGACCCCTTCACGATCACCGTGGGCCCGGCGTCCAAGCTGGTCTACACGACACAGCCCAGCTCGACCGCCACGAGCGAGGTCGACCTGGCCACCCAGCCGGCACTGGTGCTGCAGGACGCCGGTGGCAACGTCGTGACCGAAGACAGCGCCACCGAGGTGACGCTGACACTCACCACGCCGGCCGGCGCAGTCCTGGGTTGCGACAGCAACTTCGTGACGGCGTCGTCGGGCGTCGTGCAGTTCGCCGGCTGCCAGATCGACAAGGCCGCGACCTACACGTTGAGGGCCACAGCCCTCAACATCACCTTCGCGACCAGCACGAGCGTCGTGGTGTCGGCCGGTCCGGCAACCCGACTGGCCTTCACCACGCAACCATCCAACGGCACCGGCGGCGTCGTCCTGACCACGCAGCCGGTGGTCAGGGTGCTCGACCGCTATGGCAACACGGTCCTGGCTCCAGTCAGCTCGGTGACCCTCGCGCTGACCACCCCCAACGGGGCCTTGCTGACGTGCACGACCAACCCCAGAAGCACCTCCGCGGGGGTTGCCACCTTCGCTGCGTGCAAGGTGGACCGGCCGGGGACCTACACGCTGACCGCGACGAACGGGTCGCTGACCTCGGCGGTCAGCACCAGCTTCACGATCACCGTGGGCCCGGCGACCAAGCTGGTCTACACCACCCAGCCCAGCACGACGGCGACGAGCGAGGTGCCGCTGTCGACCCAGCCGGTCGTGACCGTGCAGGACGCCGGTGGCAACACCGTGACCGCCGACAGCTCCCGGGTGGTGACGCTGGCCCTGACGAGCGCGGGCGGCGCCGTGCTGAGCTGTGACAGCACCGCGGTGACGGCCTCGTCGGGGGTGGCGACGTTCGCGGGCTGTGAGATCGACAAGGCCGGCACCTACACGCTGTCGGCCACCGCCACCGGCGTCACGGCGGCGACCAGCACCAGTGTCGTGGTGTCGGCCGGTCCGGCGACCCGGCTGGCCTTCGCCACGCAACCGTCCAACGGCACCGGCGGCGTCGTCCTGACCACGCAGCCGCTGGTGAGGGTGCTCGACACCTATGGCAACACGGTCCTGGCCCCGGTCAGCTCGGTGACCCTCGCACTGACCACCCCCAACGGGGCCTTGCTGACGTGCACGACCAACCCCAGGTCGACCGTCTCGGGCGCTGCCACCTTCGCGGGCTGCAAGGTGGACACGGCCGGGGACCTACACGCTCACCGCGACGAACGGGTCGCTGACCTCGGCGGTCAGCACCAGCTTCACGATCACGGTCGGCCCGGCGACCAAGCTGGTCTACACCACCCCGCCGAGCACGACGGCGACGAGCGAGGTGGACCTGGCCACCCAGCCGGTCGTGACCGTGCAGGACGCCGGCGGGAACACCGTGACCACGGACAGCACCACGGTGGTGACGCTGGCACTGACCACGCCTGGCGGCGCGATCCTCGGCTGTGACACGAACCCGGTGACGGCGTCGACGGGCGTGGTGGCGTTCACCGGCTGCCAGATCGACAGGGCCGGCACCTACACGTTGAAGGCCACCACCACGACCGGACTCACCCTGGCCACCAGCGGCAATGTCGTGGTCTCGGCCGGTCCGAAGACCCGACTGGCGTTCACCGCCCAGCCGTCCAACGGCACCGGTGGCGTCGTCCTGCCCACGCAGCCGGTCGTCAAGGTGCTGGACAACTACGGCAACACGGTCTCGACCCCGACGAGCTCGGTCACGCTCGCGCTCACGACGCCGGGCGGCGCTGCCCTGACGTGCACGACGAACCCGGTGACGACATCCGCTGGTTCCGCCACCTTCGCAGGCTGCAAGGTGGACAAGGCCGGGACCTACACGCTGACCGCGACCAGCGGGTCGCTGACCTCGGCGGTCAGCACCAGCTTCACGATCACGGTCGGCCCGGCGACCAAGCTGGTCTACACCACCCAGCCCAGCACGACGGCGACGAGCGAGGTGCCGCTGTCGACCCAGCCGGTCGTGACCGTGCAGGACGCCGGCGGCAACACCGTGACCACCGACAGCTCCCGGGTGGTGACGCTGGCCCTGACGAGCGCGGGCGGCGCCGTGCTGAGCTGTGACAGCACCCGGTGACGGCCTCGTCGGGGGTGGCGACGTTCACGGGCTGTGAGATCGACAAGGCCGGCACGTACACGTTGTCGGCCACCGCACCACCGGCGTCACGGCGGCGACCAGCACCAGTGTCGTGGTGTCGGCCGGTCCGAAGACCCGACTGGCGTTCACCACCCAACCGTCCAACGGCACCGGTGGCGTCGCCCCCACCACGCAACCGGTGGTGCGGATCCAAGACACCTATGGCAACACCGTCGTCGACACCAGCACGGTGACGATCGCACTCACGACACCGAACGGCGCGGTCTTGACCTGCACGACCTCGAACTTCAGGGCCGCCATCGCAGGCACGGCCACCTTCGCAGGCTGCAAGGTGGACAAGTCGGGGACCTACACGTTGACCGCGACCAGCGGGTCGCTGACCTCGGCGATCAGCACCAGCTTCACCATCACGGTAGGCCCCGCGAACAAGCTGGCGTACACGTCGCAGCCGAGCTCGAGCGCGGTGAGCCAGCTGGCCCTGGCCAACCAGCCGGTCGTGGTCGTGCAGGACGCCGGCGGCAACACGGTGACGACCGACAGCAGCACCGTCACCCTCGCCCTGACCACCCCCGGCACCGCCACCCTCGCGTGCGACAGCACCACCGTGGTGGCCTCGTCGGGGTCGGCAGCCTTCACGGGGTGCCGGATCGACAAGGTCGGGACCTACTCGCTCAAGGCCACGGGCCCGGGGCTCACCCTCGCGACCAGTACCAACGTCACGATCACCGTGGGCCCAGCCGCCCAGCTCGGCTTCGGCACCCAGCCCAGCCCCACGGGCACGAGCCAGGTGTCGCTGCCGACCCAGCCCGTCGTCAGGATCCAGGACAGCGGGGGCAACACCGTGTCCGACACCAGGACCGTGACGGTCGCGCTCACCACGCCGAACGGCGCGACCCTGGCCTGCACCACCTCGAACTCCAGGGCCGCCTCGGCGGGCTCGGCGACATTCACCGGCTGCAAGATCGACAAGGTGGGGACCTACACGCTCACCGCCACGGACGGTTTGCTGACCCCGGCCGTCAGCAACACCATCACGATCAACCCCGCCGCTGCGAGCAAGCTCGCGTTCACCAGCCAGCCGGGTGGCGGCCCCACGGCGACACCGTTTGCGGCCCAGCCGACGGTGACCGTCCAGGACGCCTCCGGCAACACCGTCACCAGCAGCACGACCTCGGTCACGGTGGCACTGACGGCCCCGAACGGCGCCATCCTGACGTGCACCACCAACCCGCTGGCCGCCTCCGCCGGGGTGGCGACGTTCGGGGGCTGTCGTGTCGACCTTCCGGGGACCTACACGTTGACCGCCACCGGTACGGCACTGACGAACGCGGTCAGCACCAGCTTCACGGTCTCCTAGCGCGTCACGCGGACCGGAGGTGAGACGGGCGCCACGTAGCCACGCGTGCGAACGTCCGCCGGCGCCCACCGTCAGTGCGCCGGCCGAGCGCGCCCCAGCTCGTGGGGACCGGCAGGCAGGCTCCGGCCGCGGTGGTCACCGACCCGGCAGGCGTCATCTAGTCGTCCCGGACGACGACCCGCGCGGCAGACGTGCGGCGTCTGGGTGACCTGGTCTCACGCCCGGACGTGAACCGGTCGCCGTCCGTCGAGGGGGACGGCACGCGCATGCCCAGCCAGTCCCCGGGACGCGGCTGGGTAGCGCGTTATCGAGCGAGCTAGGCCGCGGGGCGGGTGCGGGCGACGAGGTCGCGCAGGACCACGGCCAGGGCCCGGGGGCTGAACGGCTTCAGGACGTACTCGTCCGCTCCGGCCTCCAGTCCGTCCTGGCGGTCCTCGGGTCGCGCCATGGCACTGAGCATGACGACGGGGGTGGCCTCGAGGTACTGGTGGGCGCGCATGGCCCGCATGACGTCGAACCCGCTGAGCCCGGGCATCCGCACGTCGAGCACGACGACATCGGGCTTGAGCCCGTCGGCGATGAGCGTCATGGCTGCCTCGCCGCAGTCCGCAGCGACCGGGTCGAGGCCCGCCTTGGCAGCGGACAGGGACACCAGGTGCCTGATGTCGTCGTCGTGTTCGACGACCAGAGCTACCGCCATGACCTGCCCTTCGTACTGGTTCGGTGCCGAGCTGGCTCATGCCATGTGACAACGTTGTCGCCACATCGGTCGCGGGGGTGCCGGCCTAAGAGATTCGGCGACGATTCGACCCGAACGGACGAGGGCGCAAAGCGACAAAGGGCGCACCCCTCGCCGACGCGGCGACGAACCGGCTCAGCGGCTCTCCGACAGGCACGTCGCGTAGGAGATCGAACGCGGGCAACCACGCCAGTCCGCTCCGATGACGACGCCGAGGGTCACGGTCGCGACGAGCGCCAGCACCACGGCATACACCGCGCTGCGGACGTTGCGCCGCAAGGCTGCCCGGACGAGTGAGGCCACCAGGAGGGACGCGCCGGCGAGCAGCAGCATGAGCTGGGTGCCACCGGGATCGGTGGACCGGCCGAACCCGCCACCGGAGCATCCCGAGACCCCGCACATCCCGAACCACGCGAGGAACCCGAAGAACGCGAAACCGCTCACCCCGAGGGTCATCACGAACGCGGAGAGGACGGTGGCCACGATCCGGCCGGTACGGGGGCGGGCGGGAGCCGCCGGACGCGCGGACGGGCTCGGGCTGGCGTCGGTCATGGCTCCACCTTGGCGCATGTGGTGTGGCTCGTGGCGGGGTTCGACCTATCGCGCAGGGGAGGCGAGCCGTGAGCGGGCTGCCAAACCGAGCAGACGCCGGGACCTGCTGGGACACTGGACCTGATGAGAAACGAGCCCAGCGACCGCAATGGCCCACGCCGTCCCGCGTTCTTCAGCCCTGCCGCGATGGAGGCCCAGGGCGGCACCGTCCCGGACCCCGCCCAGGTCACCGAGATCGCCCACGAGACCGCGGCAGTCCTCGTCGGCACGGGCAGGGCGTCCGACGACCCGATGGTGACCGCGCGGCTCGTCGCGCTCGTCGACGACCTCGGTCTGTCGACCGTGGCCGAGCTCTGGGCAGACCGCCCTCCCCGCAGCCTCCCCGGAGCCCTGTGGCGGCTCTACGCGCTGCGTGAGTGGGTGCAACGCACCCCCGAGGACGCAGCCTCCGACTACGCCGCAGGGGTGCGGTTCACCGACGTCAACCACGTCGTCGCCGGCGTCGCCGAGCCGCCGGGACCGACCGAGCTGCGCGAGCTCACCGACTCGATCCTGCGGGGCGTGTTCGAGGGCGACCTCGCCGTGGCGCTGCAACGGGCTGCGGCGTTCTGCCGGGTCGTGGCCGCGGGCCGCGCCGACCGCGCGCACACCACCGACGCCCAGGACCGTGATGCGGCCGGGGTGCAGACCCAGCGGGCCGCCTCGATGCTCTCGACGGCTGGTGACCTCGAGGCGTGCGCCAACCTGTGGCGCTGTGGCGAGCTGCGCTGAGTCCGGCTTTCGGTTCTCCACAAGGGGCCGAACGGGGGAACAGCCAGGGCGTGCGCGGGGTTATTGTTTGGTGTGCGCCGGGCCGCGGTAGCCCCGGGTCCCAACTGAAGCCGCTACGAGCGGCCACGCGCCGTGAGGCGCTCCCGGCCCGGCGCACATTCGTCCCAAACCGGCGTGCCGGTGTGCTCAACCGGGTACCCGGCCGGTCCTGCGGGGCCGTCCTGGACCTGCGGCGGCTCGCCCGCCAGGGCGCAGTCGACCGCGGGCGGCACGGCTCCCCCATCGGACATAGAACTAAGTGACTAGTCCCTATGGCTCGGGCATGACCCAGATGGGTGGTTAGTGACTCGTGCAGGTCAAGACATCGCAAACTAATGTCCGGGTCGTCCCCAGACTCCGTTAGCGTTTTGCCATGACCACGGACCCGCACGCCGGTGCAGAGCTCACCGACGGCGCGCTCCAGGACGAGATCGAGCTGGTGGGCGACCTCGTCGTGGCTGCCTCCGCGAGCGAACGTCCTCTCACCGAGGACGAGATCGACCAGGCCCTCGGGATCGAGCGCAGCAGGTGCTCGTCCCCCGACGACGGTTCCGACGGCCCGCACCGCAGCTGGAGCCGGCAGGACGCCTGAACATCGGGTGAACAGCGGGTGTCCGGCAGGTTGCACGTCCGGGCCTACCTGCCCGTAGCATCGTCCCCGGCCATCCCCCCGTATGACCGGAGAGCACCGTGGGCTTCCGCCTCACCCCGCAAGAGAACAGCTTCTACGACCTGTTCGCCAAATCGGCCTCATACCTCATCGATGGCTCCCGTGAGCTGACCACCATCCTCGGCGTCGCCCACGGCGAACGCGAGGCCGTGGCGGCGCGGATGCGTGAGATCGAGCACGCCGCGGACGAGGCCACCCACGAGATCATCCGCAAGGTGAACAGCTCGTTCATCACCCCGTTCGACCGCGAGGACATCCACGGCCTGGCCTCGACGCTGGACGACTGCATGGACCTCATGGACGCCGCGGTCGACACGATCGTGCTCTACCGCATCGGTGACCTCCCGGCCGGCGTGACCGACCAGGTCGAGGTGCTGTCGCGGATGTCCGAGCTGACCGCCGATGCCATGCCGCGGCTGCGGTCGATGAAGGACCTGTCGGAGTACTGGATCGAAATCAACCGCCTGGAGAACCAGGCCGACCAGATCTACCGGGGCCTGCTGGCGGCGCTCTTCAACGGTGACTACGGCGCGGACGCCATCACCATCATGAAGCTCAAGGAGGTCATCGAGGACCTCGAGGCCGCCGCCGACGCCTTCGAGGCCGTCGCACACAAGGTCGAGAGCATCGCGGTCAAGGAGTCCTGAGCCCTCCCATGGAATGGCTTCCGATCGGCATCGTCATCGCGCTGGCGATGGGGTTCAACTACACCAACGGTTTCCACGACGCGGCCAACGCGATCGCGACGTCCGTCTCCACGCGCGCCCTCACGCCCCGCGTCGCCCTCGCGATGGCTGCCATCGCCAACCTGTTCGGCGCCTTCTTCGGCACCAAGGTCGCCAAGACGATCGGGTCGGGGGTCATCGACCCGCCCGATGGCAGCGTCGGCCTGATGATCTGCGGCGCCGGCCTGGTCGGCGCCATCGGCTGGAACCTGCTGACCTGGTGGTACGGCCTGCCCTCCTCCTCCTCCCACGCCCTGATCGGTGGGTTGGGTGGTGCAGCGCTGGCTGCCTCGGCCGGTGTCCACTGGCAGAGCGTGCTGGAGAAGATCATCATCCCGATGATCGCCTCGCCCATCGTCGGCGTCGCCGCGGGCTACCTCGTGATGACCGCCATCTTCTGGATCTTCCGCGACGCCCACCCGGGCAAGGTCTCGCGTGGCTTCCGCTACGCCCAGACCGCCTCGGCGGCGGCGATGGCCTTCGGCCACGGCCTGCAGGACGCCGCGAAGACCGCCGGTGTCGTGGTCCTCGCCCTCACGGTCGGTGGCTACCGCGAGGCCGGCGACGACTCCATCCCGATCTGGGTGCTCGTCATGTCGGCCGTGGTCATCTCCCTCGGCACGTATGCGGGCGGGTGGCGCATCATGCGGACCCTCGGCCGCCGCATCATCCACCTCGACCCCCCGCAGGGCTTCGCGGCGGAGACCACCGCGGCCTCGATCCTGTACGTCGCAGGCCTGGCCTTCGGTGCGCCGATCTCCACGACCCACACGATCACCTCGGCGATCATGGGCGTGGGCGCGACCAAGCGCCTCTCCGCGGTGCGCTGGGGCGTCGCCGGCAACATCGTCGGCGCCTGGGTGCTGACCTTCCCCGGTGCCGGCCTCGCCGCGGCCGTGAGCTTCTGGGCCATCGACCTCGTCATCTGAGGTCGGCAGCACCTGGTGCCCGGGAGGGGTGCCGGCTCAGCCGAAGCGACCGGAGATGTAGTCCTCGGTGGCCTTGACGCCCGGGTTGTTGAAGATCCGCTGGGTGTCGTCGATCTCGATCAGCCTGCCCGGCTTGCCGGTCGCGGCGAGGTTGAAGAACGCCGTGCGGTCCGAGACGCGAGCCGCCTGCTGCATGTTGTGGGTGACGATGACGATCGTGTACTGGCTCTTGAGCTCACCGATCAGGTCCTCGATGGCCAGCGTCGAGATCGGGTCGAGCGCCGAGCACGGCTCGTCCATCAGCAGCACCTGCGGCTCCACGGCGATGGCGCGCGCGATGCACAGGCGCTGCTGCTGCCCGCCGGACAGGCCCGCGCCGGGCTTGGCCAGGCGGTCCTTGACCTCGTTCCACAGGTTGGCGCCCTGCAGCGACTTCTCGACCACCTCGTCGAGCCGCTTCTTGCCCTTGACGCCGTTGAGCTTCAGACCCGCGGCGACGTTGTCGTAGATCGACATCGTCGGGAACGGGTTGGGCCGCTGGAACACCATGCCGATGGTCCGACGGACCGCCACCGGGTCGACGCTGGAGTCGTAGAGGTCCTGGTCGTCGAGCAGCACCTTGCCCTCGACCCGGCCGCCGGGGATGACCTCGTGCATGCGGTTCAGGGTGCGCAGGAACGTCGACTTGCCGCAGCCGGAGGGCCCGATGAACGCGGTCACCGAGCGCGGCTCCACGGTCATCGTCACGCCTTCGACGGCCTTGAACGCGCCGTAGTAGACGTTCAGGTCGGTGACGTCGATTCGCTTGGCCATGGGGGGTTTCGTCCTTCGCTTGCAGAGTTGCGGGAGGTCAGGGGGTTCAGGGGTTCGGTCTCGGGGCGGAGCCCGGTGCCGGGTCGGGGCCCGTGCGCCGGCGGTGGGCCGAGGTGCCGGCTACCGCTTCACGGAGCCGAAGCGAGAGACCACGCGACCGGCGATGTTGAGCAGGAGCACCAGCAGGATCAGGGTCAGCGCTGCCGCCCACATGCGGTCGACAGCAGGCTGCAGGACCTCGGTGCGGTCCTGGTTGATCATCGTCGGCAGCGTCGGCATCAGTCCACCGAACAGGTCCGTCGCGATCGACTTCGTGTAGGGGCCGAGGATGAGCAGCGGAGCGGTCTCGCCCATGACACGGGCCAGGCCGAGCAGGACGCCGGTGATGATGCCGGAGAACGCGGTCGGCAGGACCACCCGCATGATCGTCTTCCACTTCGGCACACCGAGGGCGAAGGACGCCTCCCGGATCTCGTTCGGGACGAGCTTGAGCATCTCCTCGGTCGAGCGGACGACGACCGGGATCATCAGCAGCACCAGCGCCAGGGAGACCGCGAAACCGACGCGCTGCAGACCGAAGGTGGTCACCCAGAGGGCGTAGATGAACAGGCCGGCGACGATCGACGGGACCCCGGTGAGGATGTCGACCATGAACGACACGGTCTTGGCCAGCCGGCCCCGGCCGTACTCGACGAGGTAGATCGCGGTGAGGATGCCGATCGGCACCGAGATGGCGGCCGTGGTCAGGCCCTGGATGAGCGTGCCCTGGATGGCGTGGACGGCGCCGCCGCCTTCACGGCGGGAGGTGATGCCGCGCTGGGAGTGCGTCCACCAGTGCGTGTCGAGCAGCAGGTGGTAGCCCTTGGAGCCGACCGTCCACAAGATCCACACGAGGGGGACCAGGGCGAGCAGGAACGCCCCCCACATCACGAGTCGGGCCATCTGGTCCTTGGCGGCGCGACCACGCGCCTTGTGGCCCAGCCCGTTGGCAGTACTGCCGAACGAGGACGGCGCGGCGTCGCGGGGACCGGCGGACGGTTCGGGCGTCCCGGGTCCGGTCGCCGAGGTGGTGGCGGGGGTGGAGGTCGTCATTCGCTGAAGGCCTTCCTGCGCTCGATCACGATGCGCGCGATGGCGTTGACGATGAAGGTCAGGATGAAGAGCACGAGGCCGGCGGCGATGAACGCCCCCGCCTTCTGAGGGGTGTCGAACTCGGCTGCGTTGTTGGCGATCCGCGACGCGAACGTCTCACCGCCGTTGAGCAGCGACCAGGTCCACTTCGACCCGTCGGGGAGGGTGGACAGGATGATCGTCACGGCGATCGTCTCCCCGAGCGCGCGGCCGAGGCCGAGCATCGCCGCACTGATGACCCCGGGCTTCCCGAACGGCAGCACCGCGGTGCGGATCATCTCCCACTTGGTCGCGCCCAGCGCCAGGGCGCCCTCGCGGTGCGTCACCGGTGTCTGGGCGAAGACCTCCCGCGACAGCGCGGTGACGATCGGCAGCACCATGATCGCGAGCACGATCCCGACGAACAGGATCGTGCTGCCACCGCTGATCCCCGCGTCGCTGAAGAAGGGGATCCAGCCGAGGGTGTCACGCAGCACGTTCTGCACCGGCTCGAACACCGGACCGAACGTCCGCAGGCCCCAGATGCCGAAGACGATCGACGGCACTGCGGCCAACAGGTCGATGAGGCTGGCGGCGGGCCGAGACAGCCAGGCCGGCGCGTACTGGGTGATGAAGAGCGCAACCGCGACCCCGACCGGCACCGCGATGAGCATCGCGATGGCGCTGACGCTCACGGTCGTCCACAGCAGCTCGACGATGCCGAAGCGCAGGTTGTTGCTGTCGCTGACCGACCACTCGCGAGAGGTGAGGAAGTTGGCCTTGTCGTTCGCGATCGCCGGGATGGCCTGCCACAGCAGGAACACCCCCACCAGCGTCACGAGGGCGATGACCAGCACCCCGGCGCCCTTGGCGGCCCCGCCGAACAAGCGGTCGCCGAGTCGGCCGGTACCGGCGCCGTCACCGGTGAGCGGTGCTCCACCGTCGGGTGCGGGGGTCTGGTCGGCCAGGGATACGCCGGTCACAGATGACACGTGCTGCCTATCGCGAGGGGGAGGGGGAACAGCGGGGAGCCGGGGCTGGTGATCAGCCCCGGCCACCGGGAGGGTCAGGACAGGGCGTCGATCGCCGCATCGACCTTGGTGCGGACCTCGTCGGGAAGCGGAGCGTAGCCGATCTCCTCGAGGGAGGCCTGGGTCTCCTCCGAGGCGAAGTGCTTCAGGAAGGCCTTGGTCAGCGCCGCCGTCGTGGCGTCCTTGCTCTTGGAGCAGACGATCTCGTAGGTCACCAGGTTGATCGGGTAGGCCCCGGGCTCCTTGGTGGCGTAGTCGAGCTTGAGGCGCAGGTCGTTGCCCTTGCCGTCGGCCTCGGCCGTGGCGATGGCCTTGCCGACCGTCTGACCGGTCAGCTCGACGGGGCCGGCGCCGTTGTCGATCTGGGCGATGCCGAGCTCGTTGTCCTTGGCGTAGGACCACTCGGCGTAGGTGATGCCTCCCGCGATGGACTGCACGGCGCCCGCGACACCGGCGGACTTCTCCTTGCCCTCACCCTTGCCGGTCCAGCTCTTGCCCGGCTCGGCGGTCCAGGCGGACGGCGCAGCCGCGCTGAGGTACTTGGTGAAGTTCTCGGTCGTGCCGGACTCGTCCGAGCGGAAGAAGACCTTGATCGGCTCGGAAGGGAGGGCGACGCCGGGGTTGATCTTGGCGATCGAGGCGTCGTCCCACGTGGTCACCTTGCCGTTGAAGATGTCGGCGATCACCTCGGGGGTCAGGACGAGCTCGTCGACGCCCTTGAGGTTGTACGCGACGGCGATGGGGCCGGTGACCATGGGCAGGTTCCACGCCGGCGAGCCACAGAACTTCTCGGCCTCGTCGGCCTCGACCTTGCCGTCCTTCTCCACCGTCTTGAGGGCGGAGTCCGAGCCGGCGAAGTCGACCTGACCGGCGAGGAACTGCTTGATCCCCGCGCCGGAGCCGGTCGGGTTGTAGTTGACGGTGGCGTCGGCGCAGACCTCCTGGAACCCGGAGATCGCCTCCTCGATGGCGTTCTTCTGCGCGGAGGAACCCTCGGCGTTCAAGGTGCCTGCGGGGCATTCGGACGAGCTCGACGAGTCACCGGCCGCGAGGTCGCGGCTGTTGTCGTCGGAGCCACAGGCCGTCAGTGCGAGGGAGCTGACCACGGCGACGCTGGCCAGACGGCCGAAACGCTGGATCTTCACGGCGATGAAACCTCTCACAAGGGAAAGTTCGGGGCGGGCGGGATGCCCGACGACTGTGAAGGTAGGTAGGGCGGGTGACGCCGTGGCCCGTCGCGGGTGAACGCAGGGTGAACACCAGCCAGACATTGGTGGGCGTTCTGCGGTTCCCCGGCGGGCGCCACGTGAACGCGCGGTCAGCAGCAGGTCAGCAAGCGGCCCGTCGGCCAGGCGGGCCGCTCAGGGCCGGTGGCGCTCCACCGCGACGACCCGGGCCGCGTCGCCGTGCCCGACGAGGTGGGCGACGAGGATCTCACCCTTGGCCATGGCGTGGGTCGCTGCCGTGGTGAGCTCGGCGCTCACCGTCGCGGCGTCCGGCTCGTCGGGGTGCACGAGCGGCACCAGGGCGCGGAGCAGGTCGGGCAGGACGGGACCGTGGCTGCACAACGCGGCAGGGACCCCACGCTCGAGCAGGCGCAGGAGGTGACGCGGCGCGTGGGCCGCGTCCGCGGTGTACCCCTCCTCGCTCAGGGCGTCCTTGGTCCGCAGCGGGGTGCCGGACGCGGCGGCATAGGGAGCGAAGGTGTCGGTGCAGCGCACCGAGGGTGAGCTCACCAGGCGCGTGACGGCGTAGGCAGCCAGCAGGGAGGAGACCTCGGTCGCGCGGGACCTCCCGGCGCGGTCCAACGGCCGCAGCCGGTCGTCCCCGGACCAGGAGCCGCGACCCACCGCGTGGGCGTGGCGCACGAGCGCCAGGGGCCACGTCGCCAGCGTGCCTGCCTTCTCGGCCCGCACCAGCGCCCGCAGCTGGTCACGGTCGCGGGCGTAGTCGAGGCGGTCGGAGGCGCTGATGACGTCGAGCCAGCGGACCTCGTCGATCTCGTTGAGCAGGGCTCCGGCCGGTGTGGTCGCCTCAGCGGCCCAGTAGCGCACGGTCTTGGTCGCGGGGGTGCCGGCAGCGTCGAGGATCGTGTACTCCGCGGGCGGCAGGGGACGACCCAGGCCGACCCGCAGCGAGGTCTCCTCCTGCGTCTCGCGGACCGCCGCCACCGGCCAGGCCTCACCGGGGTCGACCTTGCCCTTGGCCCACGACCAGTCGTCGTACTTCGGACGGTGGACGAGCGCGACCTCGAGCTCTCCGCGGCGCCGGCGCCACGGGATGGTGCCCGCGGCCGGGATGGGGGCCGTCAACGCCGGCGAGCCTTGCGCCGGCGCTTGGCGTGCATCTCGATCATCGCCGCCTGGAGGTCGGCCAACGGCTGACCCTCGGCGTCGAGGCTCATCCGGGTCCAGCGGCCGTCGCCGCTGAGCCGCCAGTGGGCGTACTCGTCGCTCATCCCACGCGCCAGCAGCGCCTGCAGGTCCTCGATGTGCCGCGGCTCGGAGAGGCGCAGCAGCGCCTCGACCCGGCGGTCGAGGTTGCGGTGCATCATGTCGGCGCTGCCGATGTAGACCTCGGGTTCGCCCCCGTTGCCGAAGAGGAACACGCGGGAGTGCTCGAGGAACCGGCCCAGGACCGACCGCACCTCGATGTTGTCCGACAGCCCCCTGACGCCCGGGCGCAGGGCGCAGATGCCGCGCACCCAGATGTCGACGTGGACCCCCGCCTGCGAGGCGCGGTAGAGGGCGTCGATGACCTGCTCGTCGACGATCGAGTTGACCTTGATCTGGACCAGGCCGCCGACACCGGACTGCGCGTGCTCGGTCTCGGCCTCGATCCGGTCGATCAGCCCGGAGCGGACCGAGCGCGGCGCGACGAGCAGCCGCTTGAACTTGCTGCGCGGGGCGAACCCCGACAGCTGGTTGAACAACCGGGCCAGGTCGTCGCCGACCTGCGGGTCGGAGGTCAGCAGGCCGAGGTCCTCGTACATGCGGGCGGTCTTGCCGTTGTAGTTGCCGGTGCCGATGTGGCAGAACCGGCGCAGCGTCCCGTCGGTCTCCTGGCGCACCACCATGCAGAGCTTCGCGTGGGTCTTGAGCCCGACGATGCCGTAGACGACGTGCACGCCCGCGTGCTCGAGCTTGCGGGCCCAGGAGATGTTGTTCTGCTCGTCGAAGCGCGCCTTGATCTCGACGATCGCCAGCACCTGCTTGCCGGCCTCGGCCGCGTCGATGAGGGCGTCGATGATGGGGGAGTCGCCGCTGGTGCGGTAGAGCGTCTGCTTGATGGCCAGGACGTTCGGGTCGGCGGCAGCCTGCTCGATGAAGCCCTGCACCGACGTCGAGAACGAGTCGTAGGGGTGCTGGAGCAGGACGTCCTTGTCACGCACGACGGCCAGGATGTCGGCGGCCTTGGCCGTCTCGGCGGGGGCGAGGTCGGGGTGCGACTGGCCGCGGAAGGGCTCGAACCGCAGGTCGGAGCGCTCCAGGTCGGCGACCAGGTTCAGGCCCCTCAGGTCGAGCGGCGCGGGCAGGCGGTAGACCTCGCTGTCACTGACCCCCAGCTCACGCACGAGCATGTCGAGCACGTGGTCGTCGATGAGCTCGTCGACCTCGAGCCGGACCGGCGGCCCGAACCGACGCCGGGTCAGCTCCTTCTCCAGGGCGGTGAGGATGTTCTCGGCGTCGTCTTCCTCCACCTCGAGGTCCTCGTTGCGGGTGACCCGGAAGGTGAAGTGCTCACGCACCTCCATCCCGGGGAAGAGCATGTCGAGGTGGGAGGCGATGACGTCCTCGAGCGGCACGAACCGGGTCGAGAACAGGTCGGAGGTCGCCGGCTCGCCGCTCACCGGCTCGATGTGGAGCAGGCGCGGCAGGAGGGGTGGCACCTTCACGCGGGCGAAGTGCTCCTTGCCCGTCTTGGGGTTCACCAGCACGACGGCGAGGTTGAGGGAGAGCCCGGAGATGTAGGGGAACGGGTGCGCCGGGTCCACGGCCAGCGGCGTGAGCACCGGGAAGACGCGATCGGCGAACAGCGCCGTCAGCAGGTCCTGCTCCGAGTCGCTCAGCTCGTCCCAGCGGACGATGGAGATGCCCTCGTCCTCCAGCGCCGGCTGGACCTTGTCCTTGTAGACGTGGCTCTGCATGGACTGGAGCTCGTGGGCGACGAGCGAGATCTGCTCCAGCACCTCCCGCGGCTCGAGCCCGGACGCCGATCGGACCGCCAGGCCGGTGGCGACGCGGCGCTTGAGGCCCGCCACCCGCACCATGAAGAACTCGTCGAGGTTGGACGTGAAGATCGCGAGGAACCGCGCCCGCTCGAGCAGCGGGACCGACTCGTCCGCCGCGAGCTGCAGGACCCGCTCGTTGAACTGCAGCCACGAGATCTCGCGGTCGAGGAACCGGTCTCCGGGGAGCCCGCTCTCGTCGAGCTGGCTGGTCGCATGGACCACGCGCATGAAGCGGCCGTTCGAGGCCCGCGGCTGGGCGCTCGCGATCGACACCTCCTGCCCGGGGGAGTCGGTGTCGTCCCTGCCGTCGTGGGACTCCGCGGCAAGGGCGCCGGCCTCGTCGGCCGCACGGCTGGTCACACTCATGCACTCATCCTGACAGTGGTTCGTGGCTGGTGCGCGAATACATCACGTCCACCATGATGCTGGCGAAGCCCAGCCCCGTGTAGGTCCGTATCGCAGCCTGGTTGTCGCCGTCGACGTAGAGGACCACCTCGGGCAACCCGAGGGAGGCGAGGTGGGCCAGGCCGAGCGCGGTGACGGGACGGCCCAGCCCACGCCCCTGGTGTGCCGGGTGCACCCCGACGACGTACACCTCTCCGGGGGGTCGGGTCGGGTCGAGCGACGAGGCCTCCTCGGGGTCGACCTTGGTCCAGTGGAACGCTGCGACGTCGTCGGGCCGCTCGTCGGCGACGAC
Source organism: uncultured Actinomycetota bacterium (assembly GCA_963722015.1). GTDB lineage: Bacteria > Actinomycetota > Actinomycetes > Actinomycetales > Dermatophilaceae > Pedococcus. Next base: position 213,127 of record CAVRMT010000005.1, read on the forward strand.
GAGGATGAAGCCGGCCGCGTCGAACCACGGCAGGGCCATCCGCTCCTGCAGGTCCGAGCGCGTCACCCGGCCCTGCTCGGGGTGGTCGGCGAACGCCGCCGCGTTGGTCGCCAGCCAGGCCTGCTCGTCCCGCCCCGGCTCGAAGGGGCGCGCCGTGAAGCCGTCGGGCAGGGTGCGCGCCGCCGGGTCGAGGTCGGCCTCGCCGAGCGGCCGGGACATCTTGTGCAGCTCGCGGACCGCCGCCAGCCCCAGGCGGTCGGCGAGGGCCACCGCGCCGGGGAGCCGGCCGTGCGACCACAGCCTGGCTCGTGGGGCCGCGTCCAGGGCGGCCAGCGCGAGGGCGGTGCCGACCCCGGCCCGTCGCGACCCGGGGTCGACGACCAGCTCGCCGGACGCGTCGACGTCGTCGCTCCCCTCGAGCTGGGCGTACCCCGTGAGCTGCTCGGCGGCATACGCGAGCAGGTGGCGGACCCGGCCGGGTCCGGAGGCGAGGTGGAGCAGGGTCTGCTCGGAGAGGGCGCCCACTGCGTCCGCGGAGGCGGCCCGGGCCTGCAGGTCACGGACCTGTCGGCGTTGGTCGTCGGTCAGGGTGTCGAGGCGTTCGATCCGGGGAGGGGGCACGCAGGCATTGCACCATGCCCTTCCCTTCGGTGGGCTGCGCGGTTAGCGTGCACGGAGTCCGGCTACCGCCGGAACCTCCCCGTGCCCAAGGACGCATCCATGACCTCATCCCGTACCCGGCGGTTGACCGGCGCGGTCGCTGTCGCCGCCATGGCAGCCACCGGTGTCGCCTTCGCGAGCGGCACCTCCAGTGCCTCCAAGAGCGGCCCCACCCTCGACATCCAGCTGTTGTCGTTCAACGACTTCCACGGCAACCTCGAGCCCCCGGCCGGGTCCGGCGGTCGGGTCATCACCGACCACAGGATCGACCCCGTCACCGGCAGGCCGGTCGACGTGACCGTCGACGCAGGCGGGGTGGAGTACCTCGCCACCAAGCTGCAGGAGCTGCGCAAGGGCCACAAGAACTCCCTCACCGTGGCCGCCGGCGACATCGTCGGCGCGAGCCCGCTGCTGTCCGCGGCGTTCCACGACGAGCCCACCATCGAGGCCATGAACAAGGTCGGGCTCGATGTCACCTCGGTGGGCAACCACGAGTTCGACGAGGGCTACAAGGAGCTCCAGCGCCTCGACGCCGGCGGCTGCCTCGACGACGGTGCGGGCGCGAACAACCAGGACTCCTGCCCGGGCGGCAAGGAGTTCACGGGAGCGCACTTCCCGTTCCTCGCCGCCAACGTCACGTACGCCGGCACCGACGAGACGATCCTGCCCGCGTACTCGATCAAGAAGATCAAGGGCGCCAAGATCGGCTTCATCGGCATGACCCTGGAGAACACGCCCAACATCGTCACCAAGTCCGGTGTCGAGGGCCTGAGCTTCTCCGACGAGGTCGAGACCGCCAACAAGCTGGTCCCCGTGCTGAAGAAGAAGGGCGTCAACGCGATCGTCGTCCTGGTCCACGAGGGTGGCTTCCCCGCCTCGAAGCAGAACTGGACCGACCCGGCCACGGGCACGACGTACTCGGTCAACGCGAACTACGACTACACCTGCCAGAAGGGTGGGGTCCTGTCCGGGCCGATCGTCGACATCGCCGGCGCCCTCGACCCCGCCATCGACATGGTCGTCTCGGGGCACACCCACGCCCCGTACGTCTGCGACGTCAAGGACCCGGCCGGTCAGCAGCGCATGGTGACCTCGGCGGCGTCGTTCGGTCGCCTCGTCACCGAGACCACGTTCAAGTACGACCGTCGCACCCAGGACATCGTGCGGCCCTCGGTGACCAGCACCAACGTCCCGGTCGACCGCACGACCAAGGCGCCGGCGCTCACCGAGCTGGTCTCGCGCTACCAGGCGCTGGTCGCTCCGATCGCCGGCCGCGTCCTCGGCTCCATCACCACCGACGTGGGCCGGTCCAACACCGAGAACCCCGGCAGCGTCAACGCCGGTGGCGAGTCCCAGCTCGGCGACCTCATCGCCGACGCCCAGCTCGCCGACCCCTCGGTCGTGACCGGTGGCCAGACGCCGCAGATCGCGTTCATGAACCCCGGTGGTATCCGGGCGCCCCTCAGCTACACGGCGAGCAAGGCCGAGGGGGACGGGGTCGTCACCTACGAGGAGGCCTTCACCGTCCAGCCGTTCAACAACTACCTGGTCTCGCTGACCATGACCGGCGCCCAGATCAAGTCCCTGCTGACCCAGCAGTGGACCGGCCTCAACGCAGCGGCCCCCAAGGTCCTGCAGGTCTCCGAGGGCTTCAGCTACACCTACTCGGGCACCACGCTCGGCACGGTGACCCTGGACGGCACCCCGCTGGTGGACACCCAGTCCTACCGGGTCGTGACGAACAACTTCCTCGCGGACGGCGGTGACGGCTTCCCGGCCTTCACCACCGGCACCGACAAGTACTTCGGTGGGCTCGACATCGACGCCTTCGCGAACTACCTCGAGGCGAACTCGCCGTACACCCCGCTCCCGCTGGACCGCATCATCAAGAACTGACCGCACGAACCACGAAGCGCCCCTCCCGGTCGGGAGGGGCGCTTCCGTGTGTGGCGGTCCGTGCGGCGACCTGCTGAGCGGGAGGTGCGGTCAGGCGTCGGCGTGCTGGTCCTCGGCCGGCACGAAGCGGTAGCCGACGTTGCGGACGGTGCCGATCAGCACCTCGTGCTCCGACCCGAGCTTGGCGCGCAGCCGCCGCACGTGCACGTCGACGGTGCGGGTGCCGCCGTAGTAGTCGTAGCCCCACACCTCCTGGAGCAGCTGGGCACGGCTGAACACCCGGCCCGGGTGCTGGGCCAGGTACTTGAGGAGCTCGAACTCCTTGTAGGTGAGGTCGAGCAGGCGGCCTCGCACGCGGGCGGAGTACGTCGCCTCGTCGATGGTCACGTCACCGCTGGTGATCTGGACCTCCTCGGGCTCCTGCTTCTCCTGCAGCCGTCCCACGGCCAACCGCAGCCGCGCCTCGACCTCGGCCGGCCCGGCGGACTCCAGGAGCACCTCGTCGACGCTCCACTCGGCCGTGATGCCGGCCAAGCCCCCCTCGGTGAGGATCGCGATGAGGGGGATCGACATGCCGGTCGCCCGCAGCACCCGGCACAGCGAGCGCGCGACGGCCAGGTCCCGACGGGCGTCGAGGAGCACCACATCCGCGGGAGGAGCATCGACCAGCGCGGTGGGCTCCGCCGGGATGATCCGTACGTGGTGGGACAGCAGCCCGAGCGCCGGCAAGACCTCGGCGCTCGGCGCCAGGGCGTTGGTCAGCAGGAGCAGACGGGCCATGCATACGAAGGATACGGTGCCGGGGGTGGTCTCGAGCAGCCACACACATGCTGAGACCCTGTCTCACGAGCAGGCGCGCTCCACCAGGGAGTCGGGCCGGGAGGAGTGCGGTATGCCGTCCGAGCAGGTGCGTGCGCCGGGCCGGGTCGCGGTGACGGTGCGCTACTGGGCCGGCGCCCGGGCTGCCGCCGGGACCGAGCAGGACCACCTGAGCGGCGGGACCGTCGGGGAGGTCGTCACCGCGGCAACCACGCTGCACCCGGCGCTGGCGCCGGTCGCCGCCGTGAGCACCCTGCTGCTCGACGGTCGGGCCGTCACTCGCGACGCCGCGCTGGTCGACGGGTCGGTGCTGGAGGTCCTGCCCCCCTTCGCCGGTGGGTGATGCGAGGATGCGGGCTGTGTCCGACGTTCCCGAGCAGCCGGCGCCCCAACCTGCCGCCCCGATGACCCGACGCGAACGTCGGGCCCGCAGCCGCAACACCCCCGCGGTCCTGCCCAGCCGGGCCCTGCTCGCGCGCCCCCTGACGATGACGGCGACCATCGCCTTCGCGGCGCTGGTCGGGCTGACGGGGTACGCCAGCCCCGACTTCGTGGCGCTCGCGGTGGCCCTCGCCGGCCTCGTCGTTGCCTGGGGGTGGCCCCAGCTGCTCAGCCTGCCCAGTCCACGGGGCACCACGACCGTGCTGGTCATCGGCGCGGTCCTCATGACGGGCACCGCGCTGCTGACCCGCCAGGCCCCGTACCTGAAGTGGATGCCGGCTGCCATGGCTGTCGCCGTGATCGTCGCCTTCCTCCACCAGCTCATGCGCCGGGACGGACGGCCGCGCCTCACCGAGTCGGTCTCGGCGAGCATCACCGGGCTGGCCGTCATCGCCGCCGGGGTCGCCTTCGGTCCGCTCCCGGAGCTCCTGCACGGCGAGCACGCGCTGGCGGCGACGATGGCCGGACTCGGGGTCGGGGTCCTGGCCGACCCGTTGATCAAGGTGGACCGGCTGCGCCAGTGGGCGCTGTTCATCTCCATGTTCCTCGGCGGCGCGGCGGGGATGCTGGTGTCCGTCGTCGCCGGCCACCCCAGGCCCTGGCCCGCGGCACTGCTCGGACTGCTGGCCGCGGCGGTGTCGCACGCCGCCCGGCGCGTGATGGCGGTGCTGCCCGCAACCGCCATGCCGCGGGCCCAGCTCGCGGTGGGGGCCTCGTCGTCGCTGCTCGTCGGTGTCGTCGCCTACGTCGTGGTCCGCTCCCCGCTGTTCGCCTGAGACACCCCCACCTCAGGGCCCGGACCCCGCCGCAGCCGCTGCCACCCCGGCAGGGCGGCGCACGGCAGGTCAGTAGACGAGCGCCTGCGTCCCGCCGGCCATGACCTCCTCGACGAAGGAGGCGGCGCCGCGTACCACCACGCCCTCGATGAGGTCCGCCTCGGTGAGGTTGCGGCGGGCGGCGCACTGACCGCACACCGTCACGGTCCCCAGGGCGAGCACCGCATCGAGCAGGTCCCGCAGCGGTGCCGCGTGGGGCAGGCGGACCTGCTCCGCCCGGCCGGGGACGGCCATCCACGCGGCGTCGCCGGTGAGCCAGAGGCTGACCACGACCCCGCTGGCCGCGGCGGTCGAGGCCACCGTGAGCGCCTGGTTGAGGCGTTCGGTCGAGTCGGCGTCGGCTGCGTCAGGATCCGTCGGGGCGCCGCAGGTGGCCTTGATCACCAGGTGGGTTCGAGGAGCGGTCATGCCCCACAGGCTACGATCTGGGGCGTGCACTACTTCTACATCGGCCTCCTGGTCGCCTCAGCCGTCGCCATCACCTGGTTCGCCGGGTTCGTCGTGTACCGCCTGGTCAAGACGCCTCGCTGATGGTCTTCCACCTCGACACCGACCTGCCCCGGGAGCTGGCCCCGCTGGCCTGGATGATCGGTCGGTGGGAGGGTGCCGGTGTCGTCGGCTACCCCACGATCGAGTCGGCCAACTTCGGCCAGGAGCTCGAGGTGAGCCACGACGGGCGCCCCTTCCTCACCTGGCAGAGCCACACCTGGCTGCTCGACGACGCCGGGGAGAAGGTGCGCCCTCTCGCCACCGAGCTCGGGTTCTGGCGTCCGGTCGAGGGCGGCGAGGTCGAGCTGGTGCTGACCCACCCCACGGGCATCGTCGAGCTGTACTTCGGCAAGGCCGAGCCGGCCAAGATCGAGCTGCGCACCGATGGCGTGCTCCGCAGCCCGCACGCCAAGGAGTACAACGCCGCCACGCGCCTGTACGGCCTGGTCAGCTCCAACCTGCTCTGGGCCATGGACATGGCTGCCGTCGGCCAACAGCTCCAGAGCCACGTCTCCGCCGAGCTCAAGCGAGTCGGCTGAGGCGTCTGCCGGGTGCCCGGCAAGCCTCCCACCACAAGGGGGCTACGGGGTGCGGGTGACGTCCTCGTAGGTGTCCATCTCGTCGTTCTGCAACGCCTCGCCGAGGGCCGCCACGCCGGGCTCGTCGAGGATCTCGATGGAGCCGCCCACCGGTGAGGTGCCGTACCCCGTGAAGGGGGCCGTGATGAAGCCGATGTCGGCGCCCCGCAGGCTGCGCATGGCCAGCGCCTCGCTGCGCATGTCTGCGGTGGAGAAGTCCTCGTCCACGGTCAGGTTGGAGGTGCCGGCATCGACGAACTCCGCGAGCCGGACCGGGTTGGCCAGCACGTCGCTGCTCAGCGACTTGAGCATGAGGGCCTTGATGAACGCCTGCTGGCGACGGCCCCGGGAGATGTCCCCCTCGCTGAGCTCCTTGCGCTCCCGGACGAACGCGAGCGCCTCGGTGCCGCCCATCTGCTGGTAGCCCTTGGTGAAGGTGTAGCCGCTGCCGGCGCTGGACTCCTCGACGTAGACGTTCACGCCACCGACGGCATCGGTCATCTTCTTGAAACCCTCGAAGTCGATGATCGCCACGTGGTCGACCGGGACGCCGACCAGGCCCTGGACCGTCTGCACGAGCAGCGGGGCGCCGCCGTACGCGAACGCTGCGTTGATCTTGTCCTTGCCCCTGCCGGGGATGTCGACGTACAGGTCACGCGGGAAGTGGATGAGGTCGACCGACCTGCGGTCGCTCGCGACGTGCATGAGCACGATGACGTCCGAGCGCGAGCCGGCCAGCCCCGCCCGGGCATCGGAACCGATGAGCAGGAAGTTCTGGGCGTCCTTGGCCGCGGGGCTCTTCGTGGGCGCGTCGGCCGCGCCGGGTGCCGGCAGGAGGGACGCACGCTTGACGTTCGAGTCCACGGTGTGGTTGAGGAACAGCAGGTATGCCGCCGCGCCGCCCACGACCACCAGCAGCACCAGCGCGACGACGATCGCGATGGTCCTCTTCAGGTGCGAGCCCCTGGGGCGCGCGGCCGGGGGCGGGGTGTCTTCGAATTGGTCCAGCACCCGGTCAGTGTAGGTGGGGCCCGCGCGCAGACCCGGCAGGTCAGGGTGCTCGGCGACCGTAGAGTGGAGGCGTGCAGGACGTCGGCGACCAGTTGCGGGCCCAGGGGCGCAGGATGACGCCCCAGCGCCAGCGGGTGCTCGACGCCGTGGCGACCCTGGGCCACGCCACCCCCGACGACGTCGTCGCCCGCGTCGCGGCCGACGGCGGGGCCACGCTCGCGCCCTCGACCGTGTACCGGGCCCTGGAAGCCCTGGAGTCGCTCGGCGTCGTGGGGCACACCCACCTCGACCACCGGGCGCCGAGCTACCACCTGGCCGACCACGCCGACCACATCCACCTCGTCTGCCGGACCTGTGGACGCGTCGAGCAGTGCGACCGGTGGCTCGCCGACGCGTTCACGGGGAATGTTCTGGACTCCAGCGGCTTTGTTGCAGATGTGACCCACATGGCGGTGCACGGTCAGTGCGCAGCCTGCGCGAGCCGACCCTGACGGCCGTGACCGGCCACCGAGAGACCGAGGTGCACCCCGCATGACACCCACGACCCCCATCACCGAGCCCACCACCGGGCCCACCGGCGAGCCCGCCACGGAGACGACCGGGCCCGGCGCCGTCGCGCCCCGGTCGGTGCTCTTGTCGCGCCCCGGCGCGGTCGAGGGCGACGGCCCGGACGCCGGGGTCGCGGCCCACTACGGCGACCCGCTGCGCGAGCAGCGCCTCCTGCTCGAGGGGCTCGCGGTCGTCGACCTCTCCCACCGCGGTGTCGTCACGGTGACCGGGCCCGACCGCCTTTCCTGGCTGCACTCGATCACGACCCAACAGCTCACCGGACTGCCGCCGAGGGAGTCGCGCGAGAGCCTGGTGCTCAGCCCCAAGGGCCACATCGAGCACGATCTGCACCTCGTCGACGACGGGGAGACGATGTGGATCACCACCGAGCCGGGCACCACCACCGCGCTGGTCGCCTGGCTGGACTCCATGCGCTTCATGCTGCGGGTCGAGGTCGCCGACGTCAGTGCCGACTGGGCAGTCCTCGGTGAGCCGTCCGGGGCCGAGGCCCAGCCGGGTGAGCTGCTGGCCTGGCGCGACCCGTGGCCCGGGCTCGTCGGTGACACGGCGGCATACGGTCCGGTCGAGGGGCACCCCGCCCAGGGCCGGGCCTGGCGCGAGGTGCTGGTCCCGGTGGCCCAGCTCGAGGCGACCGTCGGCGACCGTGACCTCGCGGGGTCCTGGGCCTCGGAGGCGCTGCGTGTCGCGGCGTGGCGTCCGCGGCTCGGGTTCGAGACCGACCACCGCACCATCGCCCACGAGACCGACTGGCTGCGCACCGCCATCCACCTGCACAAGGGGTGCTACCGCGGCCAGGAGACGGTCGCCCGCGTGCACAACCTGGGTCGACCGCCGCGGCGCCTGGTGTTCCTGCACCTCGACGGCTCGGGCCACACGCTGCCCGAGCGCGGCGCGCCGGTGCTGCTCGAGGACCGCCAGGTCGGGCTGCTCACCTCGGTCGCCCGCCACCACGAGGACGGCCCGATCGGGCTCGCCCTCGTCAAGCGCAACACCCCCCTCGACGCGACGCTCGTCGTCGGTGGCGTGAGCGGCAACCAGACCGAGGTCGTCGCCCCCTGAGACCTGCCCGGGTCCCGCCCGGGTCCCGCCCGGGTCCTGCCCCTGACACCTGCCCGGGCCCTGCCATGATGTCCGCCATGGCCACCACCCCCGGCACCCTGATCATCGTCGCACCCACGGGTGCCGAGCTGTCCAAGGGTGACTTCCCGCAGCTGCCGACCACGCTCGAGGAGCTGGTCGAGACGGCCACCTCGTGCGAGGCCGCCGGCGCGGCGATGATCCACCTGCACATCCGCGACGGCGAGCACCGCCCGACGCTGGACCACGGCCACCTCAAGGCCGCGGTCGACGCGCTGCGCGAGACGACCTCGCTGGTCGTCCAGCTGTCCACCGGGGGCAGCGTCCACGACCCGCTCGAGCAGCGGCTGACCGTCCTGGACGCCGAGCCCGACTCCTGCTCGCTGACCTGCGGCACGACCAACTTCGGCGACGACGTCTTCCTCAACCCCTACGGCTTCATGTCCGACCTGTACGTGCAGGCGCAGGAGCGCGAGGTCGTCCCGGAGTTCGAGCTGTTCGACCTCGGGCACGTGGCCGCCCTCGCCCGGCTCATCGACACCCACGGGTTGCCGTTCGGCGGCAAGGTCCACGTCGACTTCGTCACCGGGGTGCCCGGCGGGATGCCCGGGACCCCCGCGGCCCTGCTGGCCGGGGTCGCGATGCTCCCGCCCGAGGTCACCTCGTGGGCCGCGACCGGTATCGGGCGCACCCACCTGCCGATCGCCGCCGCCGCGCTCGCCGCCGGTGGCCACCTGCGGGTGGGCATGGAGGACAACGTCGTGTTCGCCCGCGGGGTGCCGGTCGAGCACAACCGGGAGCTGGTGGAGCGGGCGGCCCACCTGGCCGAGGTCATGCAGCGCCCCGCGATGTCCACCTCGGACGCCCGCGTCCTGCTGGGGGTCAAGGACCGCCGGAGCACCGTCCCGCCCGCCTGACCCCCGCACCGTACGACCCCCGCACCACCCCACCCTCCCCGACCCTCCCCGACCCTCCCCGGTAAAACGCCGGTTGCTCGACGGAACTCTGGATGGCATCGCGCGGGATGTCGCGCAACCGGGGTTTTGCGGGAGAGGTATGCCGTGTGAGGGGGAACACGCTGCCTGCAGTTTGCATTTTGCTAACTGGAGCAAGCATGATGGGGGCATGAGCCGCCTTCCGCTTGGACCTCTGGTGGGTGACAGCCTCGGTGACTACCTGCGTGAGCAGCGTCAGTCCGCGAAGCTGTCGCTGCGCCAGCTGTCCGAGCTCGCCGGCGTCTCCAACCCCTACCTGTCGCAGATCGAGCGGGGCCTGAAGAAGCCCAGCGCCGAGATCCTCCAGCAGCTCGCCAAGGGCCTGGAGGTCTCTGCGGAGTCGCTCTACGTACGGGCCGGGATCCTCGACGAGCGCCACGGCCACCCGGCCGAGGCGCCCGACACCCGGGCCGTCATCGGCGCCGACCCGCGACTCAGCGACCGCCAGAAGTCCGCGCTGCTGGACATCTACGACTCCTTCGTCAGCGGCGACGCCGCCGCGACGAGCCGCGCCCGCACGACCACCACTGCCACCACCGGTCCGAAGGCGTCCCGGGCTCCCCGGAGCCCGAAGTCCTCCGCCGCCGCGAAGGGCACGCGCACGACCAAGACCTCCACCACCCGCACCCAAGGAGACTGACATGGCACTCGTTGCCGACATCCGCAAGAACGTCATCGACACCACCCCCGTGTTCGCCGTGGTCGGGCTCACCGACCTCGCCGTCGAGAAGGTCCGCGACGCCCGCGTCCGCGCCGCCGCCGTCGGCGCCGTGTTCACCTCGGACCTCAAGGCAGACCTCACGCCGAGCGCCCTGCAGGGCAAGGCCCAGGCCACTGCGTTCGGTGTGGCCGAGCAGGCGCAGGAGCTTCCGGCCCTCGCCCTCAACCGCAGCCTCGAGATCGCCGGCAAGGCGCAGGAGTCCTACGAGTCCGTCGCCGCCCGTGGCGAGAAGCTCGTCGAGCGCGTGCGCACCCAGAAGGCCACCAAGGACCTCATCGCCCAGGCCGGGACGACGGTCGCCCTCGGCAAGGGTGCGGTCACCACCGTGCGCAAGTCCGCGAACGGGATCCAGCGCTCGGCCAAGGCCACGCTGACCACCGGCCGCAAGGAGGCCGCCACGGTCGCCGACGTCGTCGCCGACTCGGTCGCGGTCGAGACCGCCGAGGTCGGCACGGCCGTCAAGGCTTCCGCGAAGCGCACCCGCACCGCTGCCAAGCGCACCTCCACCACCACCAAGAAGTCGGCCACCGCCACCCGGACCGCCACCAAGCGCGCGACCACCGGTGCGAAGAAGACCGCCTCCACCGCGAAGAAGGCCAGCTCGACGGCCGCCACGAAGGTCGGCGACTGACCGCCACCTGGCGCTGAGCAGACCGACGACGACCCCCACCCGGTTCGGGTGGGGGTCGTTCGCCGTCCGGCGGGCGTGGCTAGGCTCGGACGCGTGAGCACGCCGCATACCGTCACCCCGCCCGCCCTGGCCGACGCACCCGTCCTCGCGCACTACGTGCGCGGAGGGTTCGTGGAGTCCGCCCACCGTGCCTCGGTGGTGGTCACCTCCCCGGACGGCGGAGCGCACCTGCTGGCGCTCGGCGCCGTGGACGACCCGGTGTTCCCGCGGTCGTCCAACAAGCCGGTGCAGACCCTGGCGATGGTGCGGGCCGGCCTGCGCCTGCCCCCCGCGCACCTCGCGCTCGCCTCGGCCAGCCACTCCGGTGAGGAGTTCCACCTCACGGCGGTGCGCGAGATGCTCGCCTCCGTCGGCCTGACCGAAGGTGCCCTGCAGAACACGCCGGACTACCCGGTGGACGAGCAGGCCCGCGAGGCCGTCCTGCGCAGCGGCGGCGGCAAGCTTCCGATCACCCAGAACTGTTCGGGCAAGCACGCGGCGATGCTGGTCACCTGTGTCGTCAACGGGTGGGACACCGCGACGTACTGCGACGCCTCGCACCCGTTGCAGGTCGCGATCGCCGAGACCCTGGCCGAGCTGACCGGGGACGAGATCACGGCCACGTCGGTCGACGGCTGTGGGGTGCCGGTCATGGCGGTGACCCTGGCCGGTCTCGCCCGCGCCTTCGGTGCGATCGCCTCCGCCCCCGCCGGCACCCACGAGGCGGAGGTCGCCGACGCGATCCGGGACAACCCCGCCTACCTCGGCGGCACGGGCCGCGACGTCACCGCCCTCATCGAGCACACGCCCGGACTCATCGCCAAGGACGGCGCCGAGTCCGTGTATGCCGTGGGGCTGGCCGACGGCCGCGGCATCGCGCTCAAGGTCGCCGACGGCTTCCCCCGGGCCAAGCCGGTGATCCTGGCCGCCGTGCTGCGTCACCTCGGCGTCGAATCGCCGGCCCTGGCCCAGCTCGAGCACGCCCCCGTCCTCGGTCACGGCGAGCCGGTCGGCTCGATCGTCGCCGTCAACCTCTGACCACGAGGGCCTGAGCCGGTCGTGCGCGCGGTCGTGCAGCGGGTGACGTCCGCCTCGGTCACCGTCGAGGGAGAGGTCGTCGGGTCGATCGAGCGCCCCGGGCTGCTGGCGCTCGTCGGCGTCACCCACGACGACGGACCCGAGCAGGTGGCAGCGCTGGCCCGCAAGATCAGTGAGCTGCGGATCCTGCACGACGAGCGGTCGGTGCTCGACGAAGGCGCCCCGGTACTGGTCGTCAGCCAGTTCACGCTCTACGCCGACACCCGCAAGGGACGCCGGCCGACCTGGAACAACGCCGCCCCAGGCAGCGTGGCCGAGCCCTTGGTCGAGGCTGTGGTGTCGGCCCTTCGCGACCGGGGTGTCGAGGTGGCGACCGGCCGGTTCGGCGCGATGATGCAGGTCTGCCTGGTCAACGACGGCCCGGTGACGCTGGTGCTCGAAGTCTGACGTCTAGGCTGTCCCCCATGTTCAACCTCAACGGGGCGCAGAGCCTTGTTCTGCTCGCGCTCGGGTTCCTCGCGTTCGCGATGCAGGTTTTCGCGCTGGTCGATGCCACCCGCTTCCGCCCGGATGCCTACGTCGCCGCGTCCAAGCGGACGAAGAAGCTGTGGGTCATCCTGCTCGCGGTGGCGGTGGCGCTCGGTTTCGTCTCGATCCGCAGCCCCCTCAACATCTTCAGCCTCCTGGCCGTGGTCGCGGCCGCGGTGTACCTCGCCGACGTCCGACCGGCCCTGCGGCAGGTCAGTGGTGGCAAGGGCAGCGGCAGCCAGCGCATGGGCCCGTACGGACCCTGGTGAAGGACGACAGGGGAGCGTTGATGCGTGATCCGCGTGACGACATCTTCGTCCAGGAACGGCCGTGGGGACAGTTCGAGCAGTTCGTGTCCAACGAGCGGGTGACGGTCAAGATCATCACCGTCCAGCCCGGTCACCGGCTCTCGCTGCAGACCCACGACAACCGCGGCGAGTTCTGGCAGGTCCTCGACGGACCGATCGAGGTCACCGTCGGGGAGCAGACCTGGAGCGCCCAGTCCGGCGAGAAGGTCTGGGTGCCGCAGGGCTCGGTCCACCGCATGGCCAACAAGGGCGACGCCGCGGGTCGGCTGCTCGAGGTGGCGTTCGGTGACTTCGACGAGGCCGACATCGTGCGCCTCGAGGACGACTACGCCCGCTGACCCCCGGGCGCCGCGCCTCCTGTGGGGGTGACCGCGCCCCCGGGTGCGACCGCGTCCCAGGCGACGGTCAGCTCGCCGAGGCGCCAGCGGCTCGGCCCGTCGAGCAGGGGCCAGCCGTCGTCGCGCAGTGCTGCCGCCGTCGCCAGGAAGCGTTGCCGCGCACCGAAGCTCGCCTGGTGCGCCGCGTGCGCCCAGGCCCGGTCCAGGGCGCCCAGGTAGGCGTGCACCGGCTCACCGGACACGTTGCGGTGGATCAGGGCCTTGGGCAGTCGCTCGGCGATGTCCGACGGCGCCAAGAGCCCGCGCAGCCGCCAGGACAACGTCAACGACACCGGCCCGGAGCGCTCCACGGCGACCCAGGTGCTGCGCCGCCCCAGCTCGTCGCAGGTGCCGTCGACCAGCAGGCCGTCGTCGGTGAGGCGCTCGCGGACCGTCGCCCACGCGGGCCCGACGTCGGACTCGTCGTACTGGCGCAGCACGTTGAAGGCCCGCACCACGGTGGCTCGTCGGTCGTCGCCGAGCGGCACCTCGAAGCCGCCGCGCCGGAAGGTCAGCCCGTCCCTGGCCAGCAGCCGGCCCAGGGCCACCCTCGCGGGGTCGATCTCGACGCCGACGACCTCGACGTCCGCACGCACCATACGCAGCCGGTCGTGCAGCTCCACGGCGGTCACCGGTGAGGCGCCGTAACCGAGATCCACCACGACGGGTGGCCGCACGTCCTGGCGTAGGCGCCAGGCCTGCGGGCCGGCGAGCCAGCGGTCCACGCGGCGCAGCCGGTTGGGGTTGGTCGTCCCGCGGGTGATCGTCCCGACCGGCCGCTGCACCACCACGGCAGCAGCGTACGCGGCGCAGCACCCTAGGGTTGGCTGCGTGCGTTGGCGCGAGAGGAACATCAGCCGCAGCATGGTCGCGCTGGTGGCCTCGCTGAGTGCCCTCGCCCTGCTCGGGTTGTGGAACCAGCTGCCGACGTGGCTGGGTCGCGACGCCGGGTTCACCGACGTGCCGCCGGGGCTGCTGCGCGTGGCACCGGACGCCAAGGGTGTCGCCACCCTCGGTGGTGGGGTCTCGGTCTCGCTGTATGCCGACGGCCTGCGGATCGTGCGCGGCCAGGACCTGCTCACCCAGACCGTCATCAGCGGATCCATGCTCAGTGCGCTGGAGGGCCGGACGACGGGTGCGGGCAGGGACACCGAGGAGGAGGTCACCCGGACGCTGAGCAACGTCACCATCGACACCCTGGTCTTCCTGCCCGGTCGGGCCACGTACGTCGGATCCGTCTCCGACCGGGACGGTTCGATGCCCCTGGTGATCCGGGTCGAGCTGGCGGGTTCGGTGATCCGCCTCGGCGCCTCGGTCAACGGTGCCGACGGGATCGTCTGGCACCTCGACCACCGACCCCTGACGACCGGGTTGCGACCCGCCCTGCCCGACCGCAACCTGCGCGGCTCGGCAGCCTGGATCTCGCGGGGCAGCGTCGAGGGGCAGGCGGCCTTCTCCACCATCCTCGGCACCGACATCGGGGTGGGCCCGGGACGGGTCGCCCGCGGGGTCGACGTGCGGTCGGACGGGCGCATCGACGTCCACATCTGGTCCGACGCGGGCTTCCTCACCGTGTCGTCCCACGCGCGTCCGCAGCCGTCCCCCTCGCCGTAGCACGCACGCCCCGCAGTGGCAGACTCGGTGACATGGCCACCCGCGACCGCATCGACCGCGTCGCCATGCTCAGCGTCCACACCTCCCCGCTGGAGCAGCCGGGCACCGGGGACGCCGGTGGACTCAACGTCTACGTCGTCGAGGTCGCCCGCGAGCTGGCCAGGCGCGACGTGGCCGTCGAGATCTTCACGCGCACGACCACCGCCGAGCTCGCGCCGACGGTCGAGCTCGAGCCGGGTGTCCTGGTCCGCCACGTGACGGCCGGCCCCTACGAGGGCCTGGCCAAGAACGACCTCCCGGGACAGCTGTGCGCGTTCGCCGCCGGCGTCATGCGGACCGGCGCGCACGCACCCGAGGACCACTACAGCCTCGTGCACTCCCACTACTGGCTCTCGGGCCAGGTCGGGTGGCTCGCCGCAGACCGCTGGCAGGTGCCGCTGGTCCACACGATGCACACGATGGCGCGGGTCAAGAACCGCCACCTCGCGGACGGCGACGCCCCCGAGCCCTCCGGGCGCGAGATCGGCGAGCTGCAGGTCGTGGAGGCCGCCGACCGCCTCATCGCCAACACCGCGGGGGAGCGGGACGAGCTCATCGACCTGTATGCCGCCGAGCCCAGCAAGGTGGTCGTCGTGCCACCGGGGGTGGACCTGTCGGTGTTCTCGCCGGGCGACCAGGGCCAGGCGCGGGCGGCCGTGGGGGTCGCGGCCGACGCCAAGGTGCTCTTGTTCGTGGGGCGGATCCAACCGCTCAAGGCGCCGGAGGTCCTCGTCGAGGCCGCCGCCGAGCTGCTCGGCCGGCACCCGGACTGGCGCGGGCAGCTCGTCGTGGCCGTGCTCGGTGGACCCAGCGGGTCGGGGCTCGAGCACCCGCAGTCGTTGCAGGAGCTGACCGCCGCGCTGGGCCTCACCCCACAGGTGCGGTTCGTCCCGCCGGTGTCCCGCGCCGAGCTGGCGCGGTGGTACCGCGCCGCGGACCTCGTCACCGTGCCCTCCTACTCCGAGTCGTTCGGGCTGGTCGCCGTCGAGGCGCAGGCCTGCGGCACCCCGGTCGTCGCGGCCGAGGTCGGCGGGCTGCCGACCGCCGTGGGCGACGGTGGCGTGCTGGTCGAGGGACACGACATCCCCGTCTGGGCCGATGCCCTGGAAGGACTGCTGGTGGACCGCGAACGACGAGAGGTGCTGTCCCGCAAGGCAGTCGAGCATGCGGCCCTGTTCGGGTGGGACCACACCACCGAGCGGCTCTATGAGGTCTACGTCGAGGCGATGCGGGCCCGTGAGCGGGGTCTGGACGGACCCTCGCCGAACGGGTCGCTCGCCGGGGTGCCGGCGGCGGTGGTCCCGTGACGGGGCTCCCGCAGGTCCTCGAGGGCTACCTCGCCGAGGCCGGGATCGAGTGGGAAGCGGGCGCGCGCCGCGGCGAGTACGTCGCGACGCTGCCGGGCGAGAAGAAGCTCAAGACGGTGGCATCACTCGTCGTCGGTGAGGCGTCGCTGTCGGTGTCGGCGTTCGTCATCCGCAACCCTGACGAGAACCACGAGAAGTTCTACCGCTACCTGCTGCGTAAGAACCTCCGCCTACCCGGCCTCGCGTACGCCGTCGACAACGCCGGCGACGTCTACGTGACCGGGCGGCTCCCCGCGGCCGGCGTCGACGCGGCATACCTCGACCAGCTCCTCGGTGCGCTGCTCGACGCCGCGGACTCGCACTTCAACGAGCTGCTCGCCCTCGGGTTCCTCAGCAGCATGCAGAAGGAATGGGACTGGCGCGTCTCGCGCGGGGAGTCGCTGCGCAACCTCGAGGCCTTCCGTCACCTGCTCGAGCGTTCCTGAGTCGGGCGCTGCACGCCGGCGGGGGCGGTCACTACGCTGGTGCCCATGGCTTACACCCTCATCCTGCTGCGCCACGGGCACTCCGACTGGAACGCCAAGAACCTCTTCACCGGCTGGGTCGACGTCGACCTCAACGACCAGGGGCGTGAGGAGGCCGTCGCCGGCGGAAAGCTGTTGAAGGACAAGGGAGTCCTGCCGACCGTCGTGCACACGTCCGTGCTGCGTCGGGCCATCTCGACGGCCAACCTCGCCCTCGACGCCGCCGACCGCCACTGGATCCCCGTGCGCCGCGACTGGCGGCTCAACGAGCGGCACTACGGCGCGCTCCAGGGCCTGGACAAGGCCGCCACGCGCGAGAAGTACGGCGACGAGCAGTTCATGCTGTGGCGCCGCTCGTTCGACACCCCTCCGCCGGCGATCGAGGTGGGCTCGGAGTTCGACCAGTCCGCGGACCCTCGCTACGCCGGGATCGAGGTGCCGCGCACCGAGTGCCTCAAGGACGTCATCGTCCGGATGATGCCCTACTGGGAGGGTGCGATCCAGGACGACCTGCGCGCCGGAGAGACGGTGCTCGTCACCGCGCACGGCAACAGCCTGCGCGCGCTGGTCAAGCACCTCGACCAGATCGGCGACGAGGCGATCGCCGGCCTCAACATCCCGACCGGCCAGCCGCTGGTCTACACCCTGGGCGAGGACTTCATGCCGACCGGGCCTGCCGAGTACCTCGACCCCGAGGCCGCGGCCGCTGCAGCCGCCGCCGTCGCCAACCAGGGCCGCTAGGGGCCGCCCGCCCTCCGCGACACGAGCAAAGCGGGGGTTGTTCGGCATACAGGGCACCGACAAGTCCCGTGTTGCCGAGCAACCCCCGCTTTGCGGGACGTGTCGGGAGAGCTCTCGCGATCTGAGGCGTGGGCGGTCACAGCGT
>CAVRMT010000006.1:0-29241 GCA_963722015.1 uncultured Actinomycetota bacterium
CGGTAGCGCTGGCCAGGCTGCCTGCGCTGCTGGCGACGGCTGACAGGACGGCCACACCCAGCGCGGCGCCCACCTCATGCCCGGTCATGAGTAACCCGGACGCCATCCCGGCGTGCTGCGGCGGAATACCAGCCATGGCGGTGACGGAAACGGGGGCGAAGACCATGCCGACTCCGAGGCCGATGGTGGCCAGGCCGGGCAGGATGCCGGCGGCGAAGCTGGACCCAGCAGACGCCTGAGTGAGCAGGACGGCTCCGCCGGCCAAGATGACCAGCCCGACGGCGGCGATAGCCCGCGGGGCGCCGCGGCCCATGGCGCGCCTGGCGACGACCGTGCCGGCGGTGATGGCCAGGGCGAACGGGACGAACGCGACGCCGGCGCGGATGGCCGAGAACGCCATGACGTTCTGGACGAAGATGGACGCGAGGAACACGGTTCCGACCAGGATGCCGCTGACGCCGAGCATGACGGTGGTGCCGGACACGAGGGACGTGACCTTCCACGTGTGCGGCGGGACGAGCGGGTTGGTGGCTCTGTTCTCCCGGACCTTGAACGCGACCGCGAGGACCGCTGAGGTGGCGAAGGCGACCAGGACGCGGGCGGAGAGCCAGCCGTGCTGCTCGGTTGCACCGAGGCCGTAGATGAGTGCGGCAAGGCTGCCGATGACGCTGGCGGCACCGGCCACGTCGAACCGCCTGAGGGTCACGCGCGGCGTGGTGGCGGCGGGGATGACCTTGAGTCCTGCCAGGAGGGCGCCGGCGCCGACGGGGGCGTTGATGAAGAAGATGGTCTGCCACCCGGACCACGTGGTGAGGGCTCCGCCGAGCAGGACTCCGGCGGCGACGCCAAGGGACCCGACAGCACCCCACAGGGTCAGGGCCAGACGACGCTGTGCGCCGGAGTACGTGGTCATGACGATGGACAGCGCGGCTGGAGTCATCAGGGCTGCGGCGAGGCCCTGGCCGGCGCGGGCCGCGATGAGCTCGGTTGCGCTGCCGGCGAATCCGCTAACGATGGACGCCGTGGTGAACACGGTCAAGCCGGTCAGGAACACCTTCTTGCGGGACAGCAGGTCGGCGATGCGGCCGCCGAACAGCAGGCCGCCGCCGGACATCATGAGGTACGCGGTGACGACCCACTGCATGGCCGACCCGTCCAGGTGCAGGTCGCGTCCGATGGACGGCAGCGCGGTGTTGACGATGGAGATGTCGAGGACGACGAGGATCTGCGCGGCGAGGGCGAGGGCCAGGACGGTCCATGGCTTGCGCGGCCCGTCGGTGTTGTCGTGGTGGGTAGCGGCAGGGGCGTGTCCGTGGACAGTGGTGGCGGTCGGTGGGTGCGGTGCGGGGTGGGTGCCGGCGGTGGCGGTGTGAACCGCGACCGGTTCGGCGGCGGGCTTGGCGTGCATGACAACTCCTTGACGGTCTCGGCTCGTGGTCCACCACCGGGGCGATCTGTTGGTGGGGTGATGCCTACCGTCGTCCGAATGCTCTGGGCTCGCGCCGGTCAAATGGCCGGGGTGTGCCAAGGCAAACGCGCCGAGGGACAAGGAGCCACGCGCCCGGCGGGGCGAGCACGTGTGCGGAGGCGCTGCGTCCGGCGGCGCCTGTCTGGTTTCCAGCGCTTCACGCCGGCCGCACGGGGCCGGTGACCGCCGAGGTTGGCCGTGTGGGTCAGGCGGGGTTGGTCACCAGCCCCTCGCCGACCTGGTCGACGGCCGCCCGGACGTCTTCGTCGACGAGGTCGGCGTTGATGGCGATGGCGGCTGCTGAGCCTTCGCCTGCTGCGGTGATGACTTGGGCGCGCGGGTTGGCGACGTTCCCGGCGACCCACACCCCGGGAACGGTGGTGGCTCCGGGCATCGCGGTGGTGACCCAACCGTCCTGGTCGAGTTCGGCACCAAGGCTGGCAAGGAGCTCGGTGTGCGGGACAAGGTGAGGCGGGACGAACAGCACCTCCCTGGGAATGAGTGACCCGTCGGCCATGGCGACACCGGTCAGGGTGTCGTCCTCGACGACGAGGTGGTCGACGGGCCCTTCGACGAGACTGATTGCGCGGGCAGCCAGCTCGGTGCGGTCCTGCGCGGTGAGCGCCCCGTTGGGTGCGAACAGGACGAGGTCGTGCATCCACTGGCGGACGATCTGGACGTACCGGGTGGTCTCTGGCCCGTTCCAGATGACCCCTGCGGCGTGGTCGCGGACCTCCCACCCGTGGCAGTAGGGGCAGTGCAGAACGTCGTTGGCCCAGCGGTCACGCAGACCGAGAACGTCGGGCAGCTCGTCCCTCAGCCCGGTGGTGACGAGCACGCGCCTCCCTCGGACCCGTTGACCGTCGCCTAGCACCGCTTGGAAGGTCCCTTCGTCGCCTACGACAAGTTCGTCCACTCGGCCAGCGATGATGGTTCCGCCGTAGCCGGTGACCTCGGCGCGGCCCGCCTTCAGCAGGTCTGAGGGCGGCATGCCGTCGCGGGAGAGGTAGCCGTGCATGTGGGCGGCCGGGGCGTTGCGGGGTGCCCCGGAGTCGACGACCGCAACGGTGCGGCGGGCACGGCTCAGCACGAGGGCCGCGGACAGACCGGCGGCCCCGCCGCCGACGATGAGGACGTCAAAGGTGTTCATGCCTTCGAGAATGATCCGACGACCCGAACCGGGGCAACACTGGGAGCCCATGGGGAATGTCGAGCGGGACGAATTGTCAGGATCGATGGCGGTTTCGGTGTCCGACGAAGTTCTCGGCGAGCCAGTGGTCGCGGTCCGTCCTGGGAAGAGCCGCCGGGTCCAGCTGGTCGAAGGGGGGTCAGGCGAAGTCGAGCTGGGCGAGTTCGGTGCGTGAGCTGACGCCGATCTTGGAGAACACGTTCCGCAGGTGGAACGCCACGGTGCGCGGTGACACCCAGCACTGGGCGGCGACGTCCTTGTTCGACAGACCGGTGCTGACGAGCTGGGCGACCTTGAGCTCCATCGGTGTCAGGTTCAGCAGCGTGGACGGGTCGCGTTTGCGGGCTGTCTCACCGGAGGCTCGCAGCTCGCCGTTGGCGCGTTCGACCAGTGGTGTCGCACCCAGCTCCGTGAAGGTCTCCAGCGCTGGCCGCAGGTGGGTGCGGGCGTCCACGCGGCGGTTGTTGCGGCGCAGGAACTCCCCGTACGCGAGCTGGGTCCGTGCGAGGTCGTAGGGCCGGCCGGCCGTTCGGTAGTGAGCGACGGCCCGATCGAACGACGCTATCGCGCCCGCCGAGTGAGCCGCCGTGAGGGCACGTCCGAGCTCGAGCGCACCGAGGGCCCACGGGTATCCGGTACCCGTTGCGAACTCGGTGAGCTCCTCGACCCACGCATCGGCTTGGGTGGTGTCGCCCGCGCGGACGGCGGCTTCGAGGCGTTCGACGGTGGCCATCCGGTGCAGGGCTGGGACGCGCATCCCGGACAGGTGGTGCAGCGCGGCTGCCGTGTCTCCTTGCGCCGTGGCGCGGGCGCCCTTGGCCCAGCGGGTGACGTCGTGGGCGGGGTCGGCCATGATGCCCAACGGGTGTTGGGCGATGACGTCCTCGAGGGACGTGAGGTGGCGGTCGAAGTCGTCGCTGCCGGTCAGGGCAGCCAGCAGCGCCAGGCACGCCAGAGGCGGGGCGGTGAGGGTGGGTTGTCCCACGCTGCGCGCCAAGGACAGCGCTTCGTCGGCGGAGCTGAGCGCTGCGGTCCACGGTCCGGTGGGGAGCTGGGCGAACATGAGCCGTTCGAGGGCGTAGACGACGACCATGCCGGCTCCTGCCTCACGGGCCGTGGACTCCATGGCGGCGTAGTAGAAGCGGGCTCCTTCGTCGTGGCCCAGGTGCAAGGCGGTGTTGCCGAGGTTGCCCATGACGTCCAGGTCCTCGACCTGACGTCCGGCCTCCAGAGCCTGCTCGAGGGCAGGAGCGGCGCGAGCCCAGTCCTGGTCCCCGCAGGCAGTCAGGGTGCCCAACAGCAGCCGCAGACAGGCGGTGCGTTCGGTGTCCTGCGGCGAAGGAGCCAGCAGCTGCGTGAGCACGTGGTCACCTAGGGCGGCTCCGCTGTCCGCGCCGTAGGTGCGGTTCAGTGCGGCAGCACACGCCATCTCCAGCGCTCGGCCGCTGTCGTGGTCGGCGACGGTGCGGGCAGCGACGGTGAAGATGCGGTGGGCGTCGACCGCGGACCCGACGTTCACCTCGATGCGGGCGCGAAGCCGGTCGATGTCGGCGCGCTGCAGTGGGTCGACGGCTTGGTCGCGGGCGGCGGCGGCAAGGGTGCGGGCGCGCAGGGCCTGTCCTGCTGCCCACCCGGTGCGGGCAGCACCGAACAGGCGGGTGGCGCGGTCCGTGTCATCGACGGTGAGTTCGGCCGCGCGTTCGAAGGCGTCCGCTGCGGCGATGTGGCCGCCACGTTGTTCCGCACGAACGGCGACGTCGACAAGGGCTGCGGCGACTTCGGCGTCGGGGCCGTCAGCGGCGGCGGCACGGTGCCAGGTGGCACGGTCCGGGTCGTCGGCACCCACTGATTGAGCGAGGGCTCGGTGCACCTGGCGCTGCTCGAAGCTGGTCGCGGCCTGGTACACGGCGGAACGGACCAGTGGGTGCCTGACCGACACGACGTCACCGGCGACGGAGAGCAGACCCGCTCGTTCGGCTTCGTCCCACGACGCCGCGTCCACACCGAGGGTGGTAGCTGCCAGCCGGACGGTGGCGACTCGTCCGGTGGCGTCGGCGGCGGCGACCAGCAGCAGCGTCTGAACCTGCGGGGGCAGGCGACGGCACCGGTCCAGGAAGGCGCGTTCCACCCCGGCGGTCAACGCCAGTCGTGGTGGGAGCGGCGCCTGCCCCTGTAGCTGTTCGCTGCTCAGCCCGGTCGGCAGCTCGAGCAGGGCGAGCGGGTTCCCACCCGTCTCGTGAAGCAAGCGCTCAGCGACGTCGCCCGAGACGGGATCGCCGCCACGTTCGTCGAGGAGCTGCCGGGCAGCAGTGTCGTCCAACCCGTCGATCTGCAGGACTGGCAGCCCAGGCGGAGCGAACTCACGGCCAGCCGTTTCACCGGTTCGGGCGGCGAACACCATGGCCACCGGGTCCGCGGCAAGGCGCCGGGCGGCGAACAGCAGTGCGTCCGCGGACGCGGAGTCGAGCCAGGGCGCGTCATCGACCACCACCAGAAGTGGGTGGTCCGGTTCGGCAGCGTCGGTCAGCACCGACAAGGTCGCGACGCCGACGAGGAACGGTTCGACGGTGGGGCCGTCCTCGAGGCCGAACGCGACCCGCAGCGCCCGCGCCTGCGGCCCCGGTAGGTGGTCGAAGTTGACGCTGGGCCGCAGCAGCCGGTGCAGCGCCGCGTACGGCAACGGTGACTCGGACTCGACGCCGGCGGTGCGCAGCACCCGAACGTCCTCACCCCCACGGGTTGGTCCGTCTGGGGTGGTCAGGTCGTGCAGCAGGGCGCTCTTGCCGACGCCAGGCTCTCCGAGCAGGACCACGACGGCGCCGGCGCCGGCGCGTGCCTGTTCCACGAGGGCGGCAAGGCGGGCGCGTTCGGGCTCACGGCCGTGTAGCACCCGCCGACAGTACCGCCGGACCGTGCCGCCCTCCGGGGCATCCCGGCACATTGACCGGGGCGAGCCCTGCCGCATCCAGCGCATCGTGGACTTACCGAACATCTCGACCTACTGAAGGACTGCGCATGACCTCCTCCGCTGTTCCTGTGGACCCCGCCGAGACTGCTACGAAGCACGTCGGCATCTTGCTGTTCGACGATGTCGAGGAGCTCGATGCCGTCGGCCCCTGGGAGATCTTGGCGAACTGGACGCTGACCTACCCGAAGGACGGGTGGACGGTCTCGTTTGTGTCCAAGGACGGCCAGCCCGTCCGGGCAGCCAAGGGCTTGGTTCTGGGTGCGCACCACTCGTTCGCGGACGTCCCACCGCTGGAGGCACTGATCCATCCCGGGGGTCAGGGCACCCGGACCCTGATGCGCGACGAGACCCACCTTGCCTGGGTCCGCGGGCAGGGCGCCACCGTGCCGCTGATGACCAGTGTGTGCACAGGAGCGTTGGTGTACGCCGCGGCTGGGCTGCTCACTGGCCGGCCGGCCACCACCCACTGGGAGTCCCTCGAGCTCCTGGCCGCGGTGGACCGTTCGATCGACGTGCGCCCCACGGCCCGCTTCGTCGACGACGGGGACCTCATCACCAGCGCGGGCGTCAGCGCCGGCATCGACATGGCACTGCACCTGGTTGCCTGGCTCGTAAGTGCCGACCGTGCTCGGGCTGTCCGTCGTGACGTGCAGCACGACCCGCAGCCACCCGTCTGACCCCGCTTTCGGCACCTTGTCTGGGACGTCTGGTCCAGTGCGCCTTCATGCTGCTCACTGACCGGCCATGACCGCATCGCCGTCGAGTGCCCCAGGAGTGTCGAACTCGACGGCGAGCGTCAGGCAGCTCGGAGCGTGTGACGCCCGAACCACCAGAGCACCAGACCGACTGTGAGCATCACCAGGCCGGCGGTCATGACGGCACCCCATCCGCCGGCTGACCACAGCACGCTGGCCAGTGCGGAGCCGCCAGCGCCGCCTGTCAGGCCGCTGGTCACGAACGCCGTGTTGCTGCGGCCGCGAGCTTCGGCGTCGACGTTGACCAGCCGCGTCTGGTGAAGCACGTTGCCCGCTTGGACTGCGACGTCCAGCAGCAGCACGGCGACCAGGACGACAAGCAGGCTGTGGGGCCTTGCGGTACTGATTGTGAGGGCGAGGAGGGCCACGCCGATGGCGGCACCGGTTGTTGGGGTGGACTTGCCCATGTCGTGGACGCGGCCGACTCGTTGAGCTGCGAGAGCCCCGGCGAGACCGACCAACCCGATCAGCCCGATTTGGGCAGCACTGTACGAGTACGGCTTGCTGCTGAGCAGGAACGTCAACGCGGTCCAGAACAGCGAGAACACGCCGACATTCAACGCGCCGAGCCCGAGGGTGACCTGCACGACCCGGTGGCGGCGCACCACACCGAACACCGACCGCAGCAGGACGGCATAACTGGTGGACGCCCGGGTCGCAGTAGCGGGCAGGAGGCGGGCGACCAGCAGAGCAAGGCTGGCAGTGACGCCAGCACCAAGCAGGTAGATGGCGCGCCAGCCGAAGGCGTCAGCGAGGATGCCACTGATGGTGCGGGAGAGCAGGATGCCGGTGAGCAGACCGGACACAATGGTTCCGACGACTGCGCCGCGCTGGTCGTCGCTGGCGAGGTCGGCGGCGAGCGGGATGAGCAGTTGCGCAGCCACGGTGGTGAAACCAACCAGGGCCAGCGCCACAACCAGGACTGGGTAGGTCGGGGCCAGACCCGCGGCGGCGAGGGCAGCAGCGCAGGCGGCCATCACCGCTGGGACCAGACGTCGAGGGTTGAACCGGTCGCCGAGCGGAACCAGCAGGAAGACACCGAGGGCGTAGCCGACCTGAGTCACGGTGACGAGCAGGCCGGCGTCGCCGGTGGACACGTCGATCGTCTCGGCGATGTCACGCAGGAGGGGCCCGGCCCAGTACGTGTTGGCGACCGCGGCACCGCCGGCAACCGCGAACAGGGCCGTCATGGTGCGGCTCATGCCGACCGGGGCCGGGGCTGAGGGCCGTGTGGCTGTGGTGGTGTCGGGCACGGTGGCTCTCTTGCTCAGGTGGTGCGGGGTCAGAGGCCGAGCATGGTGGCGTTGCGGACGGCGTCGTTGATGGCGTGCGCCAGGGCGGGGCCGCCGAGGTTGCGGGTGCGGCGCCAGGAGAACGAGAGCCAGACCCCGAGGGCGACATGCACCACGACGAGCTCGAGGACCATCCATGGCAGCGGGAAGCCGGCGGAGACCGGCAGGTGCCACAGCCCCCACAATGCGGACACGAGCACGGCGGACTGCCAGCCGCGCCGGTCACCGTCGTGGTGCACGTGCGCGTCGATGGCTCCTCGGAATGCGACTTCCTCGAGGGCGAACGTGGCCGGGTAGTACAAGGCGGTGTACTTGGCCAGGGCGCCGAGGGCAGCCAACGCGGGTAGCGGGGTGCCGGTCGCGATGTGCACTGCCCCGAAGACGGCGACCATGCCGGTGGCACCCACGGCCACAGGCACCGCGGCCGAGCGCACGGTCGCGAGGATGGAGCTGGCGCGCACGGAGAACGCGGCAGCGACGGCCCCGACCATGGCCGCCAGGTACCAGCCGAACGTGGTCCAGTCGCCGGCCGTGAACGCCCCGCCCGCGTAGTATCCGGGGGTGATGGCCAGGACGGCCGCAATGGCGACGCCATTGCGGTCCAACGCGAACCGGGTCGTGCCGGCGGCGAACAGCTCACGCAAGGGGCGGCGTCGAACGCCCAACTGGAACGCGGCGGTCAGCGGGATGCCGAGCAGCAGGTACGCGTTGCTGCTGAGCCCCAGCAGGTACCCGGCGCTCATCCAAACGGCCACGAACGCGACCGCCTCGAGGACGCGCCGCCGCGGGGACGTGCCCGGTAGCGGCACGGGTGCGCGGCCGGCGTTGCTGACGCGGGAGCTGGTGTGCGCGGTCATGGGTTGGTCTCCGTCCCGTGGTGTTCGAGCGTGGAGCGGGTGGTGGTGGGCTGTGCACCACGGTTCTCCTGAGCGGACTGGCTCACCCCGGCACAACGGCCGGGATTTCACGGCGCCGCAGGGTCGGGGTCGGCGGCTGGCCAAGGCAGACCAATACCTGAGGACGTGTAGTGGTCTACACATAGTTGTTGCGTCGCTGACCCCGTGCACCGGCTTCCTCGGGTCGACACGTGCGGTGTCGACCCGAGGAGCGGCGCGGGGGTCAGATGGTCAGCACGAGACGGTCCGCGGTTGCGCCCTTGTCGACGGCGTCGACAGCGCTGGCGACGTCGACAAGGGGGTGGATACGGGTTGCTGGGGGCTGGACCTTCCCGCTCGTGATGAGGTCGGTCATCCGTTCGAGGGTGCTGGTGTTCTCCTTAGCAACGAACGTGCGCAGGCTCTGGCTGATGAACGGGGTGAGGATGGCGGCGCCGATCTGGCGGTGGATGCCACCGGTCCATCGGTCGCCTTCGCCGCCGACGATGACGAGCCGACCCTTGGGTGCCAGGGCGCGGCGCAGCCGTCGGATGGAGGTGCGGCCGAAGACGTCGATGATGACGTCGTAGGTGCGGGTGCCGTCGGTGAAGTCGTGGCGGGTGTAGTCGATGGTGTGGTCGGCACCGAGGGACTTGGCGTGGTCCTGGTGGCGGGCTCCGGTGACGGCGGTGACTTGGGCGCCGGCGGCTTTGGCGGCTTGGACGGCGATGGAGCCGACCGCGCCGGTGCCACCGACGACCAGGACACGCTCGCCGGGCTGCACCTTCGCGTGGTCGTGGACTGCCTGCAACGCTGCGAAGGTGGCGTACGGCAGGACGGCGGCCTGTTCAAAGGTGAGCTGGGCAGGCTTGTGCGCCATCTTGGTCGGGGATGCGACCACGTACTCGGCGTACGCGCCGCGGGCTGCGCCGTACACCTCGTCGCCGACGGCGAACCCGGTGACGTTGGCTCCGACGGCTTCGATGCGTCCGGCGTAGCTGACGCCGGGGACTCGCACCTTGGGGGTGCGCAGCCCCGTGCCGAGGCGCATGAGGTAGGGCTGTCCGGTCATGAAGTGGATGGCGCCGCGGTCGACGCCACCGGCGACGACCTGGACGAGCACCTTGTCGTCGGGCACCTGGGGGCGGTGGATGTCGTCGAACCGCAGCGCGGAGGCGTGTCCGTAGTGGTCTTGCACGATGGCTTTCATCTTCGGGGTTCCTTTGTGTGGGTGGGTTGTCTTGAGGTGGTGGGAGTGGTTCAGTCGTTGAACGGGGCGAGGGCGATGGCGGCGGTGAACGCGCCGTAGCGGCGTAGGAGGCGGGCGCGCCCCCCAGGGACGCGCGCTGCCTCGTCGGCCCAGGCATGGGTGAAGTACTTCTTGAAGCCGTCGCGGGGGTGGTTGCGAACGGTGGCTGTCAGGACTGCGGTGGGGAGCTGCCAGGTGCGGACGCCGGCGACGTCGGCCGCGGCGCCGGCGGCGAGCAGGTAGGCCACGGGGCCAGCGGTCAAGGTGACGCGGGGGTTGTGGTGCATGGTGATGGCCGTCTGCAGCGTGTTGGTGGCCGCGGTGGACAGGCCCACCTGTTCGGCCACGTCGAGGGCGAGTCGGGCTGAGGTGAGGGTGAAGTCGTCGCGGCCGGTGGCGGTGACCAGGCCGGTGTCGTGCAGCAGGGCTGCGGCGTACAGGAGTTCGGCGTCGACGTCGACTCCTTCGAGCTCGCCGATGGCCTTGCCGAACTGGTAGGTGCGCATGCTGTGGTTCAGCAGCGGGGCGGGCAGCACGTTGGTGGCAGCGTCGGTCGCGGCCCGGGTCAGGGCCGAGGTGGGTGGGACGAGCCGCACCGGGTCCACCCACGCATTCCGGCCGGGGTGCAGGTGCACCAGGCGGGTGAGGCGTCCGACAGCGCTGGTCCAATGGGTGCGAGCGAGGTCGAGCAGCAGCCGGCGCGTTTCCGGCGGCTGGAGGTGTCCGCCGGTGCGCACCGTCCAGGCGTGCGTTCCGACGGTGGTGTCGGGGTTCATCGGGGTCTCCTAGTTCCAGCAGTGTCCCGCTGCGGTGATGCCATCGGGTCCACCTCGAGAGTGACCCCAGGGGCAGGTGGTTCGCCCCGGTCAACTGACCGGGTTCTGGGGCCTCACGCGCGGGGGCGGGGCGTGGACAGGGGGCGTACGCGTGCCGTCTCCGGCAGCGGTCGGGCGCCCGCGACAGAGGTGCAATCCCGGCCATGTGACCGGGGCGAGCAAACGCGCTCACGACGACGGTTGTGCCTGTGCCCGTCCACCTCGGACGGTCAGGAAAAGGGAAACCGTCATGAGCACCACAACCACCACCCACACCCCGGTCGGGAGCAGTGCGCCCAGTACCCGGGTCGGCCCGATGGGCCGGATCACGTTCGCGTCCATGGCCACCGGCGCGTTCGTCGCCGTCGGCCTCATCGCCGGGGTCGTCCCGGACGCATCCGAAGCGCGCGTCATCGGCGCCGTCCTTGTCGCGTTGGCGACCGGGTGGGCCATGCTCGGATTCCTCACCAGCCGGTGGACCACCCGACCGCAGCGCTGGGCGTACTTGCCCGCCGCCCTGGTGGCCACCTCCGGCGTCGTCCTGGCAGTCGCCAACCCGGTCGAGCCGGCCATGTCCCGCCTGGCGTGGGTGTGGGCACCTGCGCTGCTGGCCCTCGGCGTCTGGGTGTGGCGGCAGGCACGTCGCACCATGCCCGGTCGGGGACGGGTCTTCGTCTACCCGGTCGCGGCGGCCATGGTCGTGGCCGGCCTCGGTGGCCTGTACCAGGCCAGCACCCCGTCCCCGACCGCTACGGCCGGGCGGATGCCAGGCAAGCTCGTCGCCGTCGGCGGGTACCGCCTGCATCTGAACTGCACCGGCACCGGCTCCCCGACCGTCGTCCTGCTCAACGGTCTTGGCGAGACCTCGCCGCTGTGGGCACGCATCCAGCCCGCCGTCGCCGTCACGTCCCGGGTGTGCTCGTACGACCGTGCCGGTCAGGGTTGGAGCGACGACTCACCGAACCCCGCCGACGCCACCACCGCCGCCACCGACCTACACAAGCTCCTGACCGCAGCCGGTGAGTCCGGCCCATTCGTTCTCGCAGGGCACTCCAGCGGCGGTGTGCACGCCCTCACGTACACCCACCTGTACCCCTCCGACGTCGCTGGCGTCGTCCTTCTCGACAGCGCCAGCCCCCGCCAGGTCGAGCTCGTCACCACGTTCAACGGCGAGTACCAGGTCATGCGCCGCGGCCTCGCGCTGGCACCGACGCTGTTCAGGTTCGGTATCGGCCACGTCCTGGCAGCAACTACGCCGCCGGCACTGCCGGGGCAGGCGGGAGAGCAGGTGTCCGCGTTCACGAACAGCCCTCGAGGCTGGGCGAACCAGCGCGCCGAACAGGCCGTACTGCCGGTCGCGTTCCGCCAGGCCCAAGAGCTCACCACCCTCGGTGACACCCCGCTGGTGGTGCTGTCCGCGAAAGCCAACGTCGACGCCAAACCAGGCTGGGGCACCGCGCAGGACCAGATGGCTGCCCTGTCGACCAACTCGCGGCACACCGTTGAGGACCAGTCCCACGTCGGTCTCCTGACCGACCCGACCGGTGCCTCCCACAGCGTCGCGGCCATCACCGACGTCCTCACCGCCGTGCGCACCCACAGCCTGCTGCCCACCCGCTGACCCTCCATCCGGCTCAGGACTGACGCAGCACCCAGCTCCCGGTCACCTCACCCCCTTCCCGGGTGACCGCCGGCGCCCCGCCACCAACCCCCTGCCAGGTGGCGACGGCCCGGGGAGCGGCCCGCCACCGTGGCGGGCCGCTCCGGACCCACACCATTTGGCGCACCAGCGTCGCCCCTTCACCCTTGAACGGAAAGCTGCCATGACCACTCGTCACCACCGCGCCCTGCGCATCGCCACCTCCGGCGCCCTCGCACTGCTCACCGTCTCCGCCCTCGCCGCCGCAGGAATCGTCGTCACCACCAGGCAGGCCAACACCCCCACGACCGTTCACCAGGGCGGCACCATCCCGGTGCGGCCCTCCTCCGAGGGGCCCATCAAGGTCGCGATCGTCCTGGGGTCGTCGGGGACCGTCGTCAGCGACGCCCTCGCCCCGTACGAGGTGTTCGCCAGCTCCCCGCGGTTCTCTGTGTACACCGTGGCTGCCACCAAGGACCCGGCACGAACCCAAGGCGGGCCCAGCGTTGAACCGACGTACACGTTCGCCGACAGCACCACCGGTGTCGCACCGCACCCGGACGTCGTGGTCGTCCCCGCCGTGGGGACACCTGACGGGGCCACTGAGACCCAGCTGCGCAACTGGGTGAAAGCTCAAGCGCAGGATGGGGCCCTTGTCCTGGGGGTGTGCAACGGCGCCGGTGTGCTGGCCGCGGCCGGCATGCTCGACGGGCGCGCCGCCACGGCGCACTGGTCCCGCCTCGGTGCCATGCGCAAACAGCACCCGGGCGTGCACTGGGTCGCTGGGCAACGCTTCGTCCAGGACGGCCCCATCACCACCACAGCTGGCGTCACCTCCGGCATCCCCGGAGCGCTGCACGTCATGGCCGAGCTCGCAGGCCCCGAAGAAGCCACCCGCGTCGGACGAGCCGTCAACTACCCGAACTGGTCCGTGACCGCACCCACGACCATCCCCACCCAGTCCCTCACGGCCAGTGACCTACCCGTCGGGCTCAACGTCCTCCTGCCGTGGCAGCGCCCCACCCTCGGAATCGCCCTGCGCGACGGTGTGGGCGAAATCGACCTGGCCAGCAGCTTCGAGGTGTTCGACGTGTCATACGCCGCCCTGCCCGTTCCCCTCAGCGCCACGGGAACGGTCACCACCAGGCACGGGATGGTGCTGCGCACGAACACCACATCCGACCGGCCCACCCCCAGTCGACTGGCCGTCCCTGGACCGGCCGGAACCGCGAACCTCGACCCGACCCTGCAGGCGTGGGCCCTACGCCACCATTTCCCGGTCGATGCCGTGCAGGGATCCGGCAACTCCCCCGGCTTCGACGGCGCTCTGCAGTACCTGTCACGTCACGCGGGCCGAGCGACCGCCGTTTCGGCAGCGAAGATGATCGACTACCCGTCCGCCCAGCTGCGACTGGACGATACCGGCGGTAGCTTCCGCATTGCCCTGCTGGCTGGGCTCGGCTTGGCTCTCGTCGCCGCGACGGCGTCCCTGCCCACCCTTCTTCGCAGGTGCAGTTGGAGATGAGGAGTTCCCCTCGCGTGGGGCCCGCGAGGACGGCAAGTGACCTCTTCCCGGCGTGGGAAGTGACGGGCCCTCTCTCGGACGTCCACGCACGTCAGCGGACGTGCAGGGACCGGCACCAGGGCCGAAACGCGACGTCTTAGTCAAGCAGCTAGTCAAGCAGGCGTCCCTGACGCGACCCAACGAAGAAGCCCCTGACCGGCGTTTCCGCAGGTCAGGGGCTGTTTCGTACTGGTGGGCGATACTGGGTTTGAACCAGTGACCTCTTCCGTGTCAAGGAAGCGCGCTACCACTGCGCCAATCGCCCGAGGGTGAAGATTTCGGGTTCTACGTACTCGAGGTGGAGACGGGATTTGAACCCGTGTACGCGGCTTTGCAGGCCGCTGCCTCGCCTCTCGGCCACTCCACCGTGAAGGCGGTCAAACCCTCCGAGCGGATGACCGGGCTCGAACCGGCGACCTCAACCTTGGCAAGGTTGCGCTCTACCAACTGAGCTACATCCGCATTACACGCGCGTTGGTGTCGAACGGGCCGATGTGGCTACCCGCTGCGCGTGCGGTGAAAACTTATCGGATCAGGCGCTTCCTCTCCAAATTGGCCCTCGTCCGAGTCGTCCGGCACAGGGGTCAGCGGCTTGAGCGCTTCCTCCTTCAGCCCCTCGAACGCGCCCACCAGCTCCCGCTCTGCGGCGCTGAGTCGGTCGGCCTCGTGGTCTGCGAGGCCCGCCACCCCGCCGGCAAATGTCACCCCGCCGGCTGCCGGCACTGCGCCAGATCCAGCGTCAGCCCCGCCGTCAGGTCCGGCAGCCGTTCCAGAACCGCCGTAGAAGCCCGTGGCCTCCTTGCGGGCGGCCAGCCGCCTCTTGACCAGCGTGACCGTCTGAGCTCGCAGGGACGGGCGTTCCTCGACCGGCCACAGCGTGCGGTTGGCGGCGTTCAGTGCCGCTCCGATCAGGACGGCGATGGCCAAGGCGTACAGGAAGATCAACAGGGCGATGGGCGCCGACAGCGGCCCGTAGATCGAGGTGCCGCCGAGCGAGGCCGAGATGATGCCCCGCAGGACGTACGAGGACAGCGTCCACAGCACCAGGGTCAGCACCGCTCCCGGCACGTCGCGCGCCCAAGGGGTGCGCCGCGGCGTGGAGATGTGGAACAAGGTCGTGATGCTCGCCACCGCCAGGACCGTCACCACCGGCCAGTACAGCCAGACGAGGAACTCGGTCTCCTTGGGCAGCAGGTCCTTGAGCCAGGTCGGGCCGATGACGACCAGCGGGATGACCACGATCCCCACGACCAGGGACAGGAGGTAGAGCGTCAGCGACAGCGCGCGGGTCCGCACGATGCCACGCACCCCGGACTGCCCGTACATGATCGAGATCGTGTCGACGAAGACGTTCAGGGCACGCGAGCCAGACCACACCGACAGCAGGAAGCCCACCGAGATGAGGTCGAAACGCCCACCGGTGAACACGTCCTGGACCGTGGGCAGCAGCGTGCTGCTGATGAGGTCGGCGGTCAGGAAGCGGGCCGCCCACTCCTGGATCCCGGCGATGATGTCCTGCACGGTGCTGTCCCCGAGCCACTTCCCGAGGTAGCCCACGCCACCGAACAACCCCAGCACCAGCGGCGGCAACGAGAGCAGCATGAAGAAGCCTGCCTCGGAGGCCAGGCCCGTCACCCGGTACTTCAGGCAGACCCGGATCGTCTCCACCGTCATCCGCGCAACGGCCATGGCCCCCGGCACGCGCAACAGCTCGCGACGGACCCGCGCC
Organism: uncultured Actinomycetota bacterium; assembly: GCA_963722015.1. GTDB lineage: Bacteria > Actinomycetota > Actinomycetes > Actinomycetales > Dermatophilaceae > Pedococcus. The sequence goes on from CAVRMT010000006.1 coordinate 15,544, forward strand.
TTCACACTCACCCACCCACGGTATCCCGCCTGCTCTGCGGTGGTGCCCGCCCACGCCGTCGCCAACCAGGTCCCTGCCCTCCCGGACTGCAACGCGTTGACCAGCAACCCTGCGCTGTCCGAGGCGGTTCGGCGCTGGGCCGGTGAAGACGCCCACGCGGAGGTGGCTCCGTGGCAGGAAGTGACACCTACCGCTCCTCGGCCACGATGCGTGCCGCCCTGCTGCGAGCGATCCACGACGCGAGGCACCGGAGTGCCTCGGCGGCAACGGCTACGTCGAGGAGAACGGCCTCGCCCGGCTCTACCGCGAGGCGCCGCTGAACTCGATCTGGAAAGGCTCGGGCAACGTCAACGCCCTCGACGTCCTTCGCGCCATCCGCCGGGGCACGCGGTGTCGTCGAGCAGCTCGCCGTCGCCCCGCAGGCCGCGCTGTTGGCGAAGTACGCGCCGACGGTGGTGGCAGACGCCTTCGTCGCCAGCAGGCTCGGCGGCGCTCATGGCGTCACCTTCGGGACGCTCGACGCCCGGCTCAGCACCTCGGCGGCCCGGACGCTCGTGGACCGCGCCGTCACTCTCTGACCGGTCGACCCCACGGACTCCGCACTACCGTCTGGCGCTGGATTGCCCTGCATCCCCGGCTGAAAACCGCACGAACGGCTGATCGACGGCGAGCGCTTCGGGCCGGATACTCGCCAGCATGAGAGGTCAGCCAGGTCGAGGAGCGGTCATCGGGCTCGTGCTCGGCGCCCTGGCCGCGGCGCTGGTCATCCTGCTGCCGGCAGCCATGGACGGGCTCACCTACGCGGATGTCCTGGACCCGCTGCTCTACATCGGTGCGCCCATCGTGGTCCTCTCGGCCTGCGGTGGCGCCATGCTCGGGGCCCCGGCCGGTCGACCGCAGCACGAGGTGTGGGTCAGGCCGATCCGCAAGCCGCGACCGGCAGCCATGGTCGCCGGCGGAATCGTGCTCCTCACGATCTGTGCGATCGCCGTCTGGGTGCTGCTGTGGGGGTTCGGCAAGGCGCCCACCCCGCCCGGGCTGGTCTGGGCCCTGCACCGCTGAGACCGATGACGCACCCAGCGGTGCCGATCCTCAGGTGACGCGCAACCGCTCCTGCTCCTCGGCGACGTCGTAGTCGACCGCGGGCCACTGCGGGTCCATCGCCTCGAGGTGCTCGAGCACCAGGCTCTGGACCGCCAGCCGGGCGTACCACTTGCGGTCCGCGGGCACGACGTACCAAGGGGCCGCGTCCGTCGACGTGCGGTCCAGCACCGCCTGGTAGGCCTCCTGGTAGTGCGGCCACTCGAGGCGTTCGTCGACGTCCCCCGGGTTGTACTTCCACTGCTTGTCGGGCCGCTCGAGCCGCTCGGTCAAGCGGGCCTTCTGCTCGTCCGAGGAGACGTGCAGCATCACCTTGACCACCTTCGTCCCGGCGGCGACCACCTTCTCCTCGAAGGCGTTGATCTGGGCGTAGCGCCGCGACCAGGTCGCCCTGGGCACGAGGTCGTGGACGCGCACGATGAGCACGTCCTCGTAGTGCGAGCGGTCGAACACTCCGATCTGCCCGGGGAACGGCAGGGCGTTGCGGATCCGCCACAGGAACGGGTGACTGCGCTCCTCGGCCGACGGCGCCTTGAACGCGGTGTAGCGCACCCCCTGCGGGTCCATGCTGCCGACGACGTGGCGCATGATGCCGCCCTTGCCCGAGGTGTCCATGCCCTGCACGACCAGCAGCAGGGACCGTTGGCCGTCCATCTTCGCCTCCGCGTAGAGACGCTCCTGGAACTCGCCGATCTCCCCCGCCCGCAGCTCCAGGGCCGCCTTGCCGGCGTCCTTGTCGCCGTCGAAGGCCGGGGTCGAGCGCGGGTCGCACTCGGCGAGGACGAAGCCCTCCCCCACGCGCAGCGCCTCGCTGAACGTCACCGGTGGGATCGGAGTGACCTCAGCGGACTTCGACTTCGGTTGCTTGGTCGCCTTCGCCGAGCGATCAGACTTGGCAACCGGCTTCGCCCGTCCCCCCTTGCTGGACCTGGTCGATGCGCCTGACTTGCTGGACTTCTTGCCCTTCTTCGCCATGCGCGCATCCTGTCACCGGTCGTCACCCCGCGCGAGGGCTGTGAGCCGCGAGATGGCCCGGTAGTACTTCTTGCGGTAGCCCCCGGCGAGCATCTCCTGGGAGAACACCGCCCCGAGCGGTTGGCCACTGGCGAACACCGGGATGTCGGCGTCGTACAGGCGGTCTGCGAGGACGACGAGGCGAAGGGCAACGGCCTGGTCGGTCACAGGTCGCACGTGGGTCCACCCCACGGCCGTCACCCCGTCGAGCAGGGTGCGGTAGCGGCTCGGGTGCACCGTCGAGAGGTGGCGCGTGACATCGACGAAGTGGTCGAACACCCCACCCTCGCGCCGGGCCGCCTCGACGACCTCGGACTCACTCAGCGGCGGCGGGCTGTCGACGGTGTCGCGGTGGCGGTAGTCGGGACCGTCGACGGTCAGGACGTCGAACCGCGACGCCAGCGCCTGGATCTCCCGCAGGAAGTCCTCGGCCGCGAACCGCCCCTGCCCCAGCGCGTCCGGGAGAGTGTTGCTCGTGGCCGCCAGCGAGACCCCGGCCTCGGTGAGCCGCGCGAGGAGGGTGGCCATGAGGACGGTGTCGCCGGGGTCGTCGAGCTCGAACTCGTCGATGCAGACCAGGGTGTGGCCGCTCAGCGCCTCGACCGTCTGGGCGAACCCGAGCGCCCCCACGAGGTTCGTGTACTCCACGAAGGTCCCGAACGACTTCGGTCCGTCCGCCTCGTGCCACAGGCTGGCGAGCAGGTGGGTCTTGCCGACGCCGAACCCGCCGTCGAGGTAGAGGCCACGACCCGCCTGCGGACGCCGGCGACGCCGCCCGAACAGCCCAGTGCCGCCCGGGGCGGTGCCGAGACCGGCGGCATACGCCTCGAGCTTCTCCACGGCCGCAGCCTGGCTCGGCTCCGAGGGGTCGGGACGGTAGGTCGAGAACCGCTCGGCGTCGAAGCGCGCCGGCGGCACCAGGTCGCGCACCAGCCGCTCGCGGTCGAGCTTCGGGGTGCGTTCGGTCAGCGAGGAGGGCACGGAGGAAGCGTAGGTGAGGCAGACTTCCGGTCATGCGCCTGCTGCTCAGCGAGACCGGCTCCCCCGACCCGGGCACCGACCTGGACGAGGCGGGGTTGCGGGCGGCGTATGCCGTGCCGACCGACCGCTCGTGGCTCCGGGTCAACTTCGTCGCCTCCCTGGACGGCGCGGCGACCGGCGCCGACGGCCGCTCGGGCACCATCAACACCCCGGCGGACTTCAAGGCCTTCTCGACCCTGCGCCAGCTCGCCGAGGTCGTGGTCGTGGGTGCGGGGACTGTACGGGCAGAGGGGTATCCGGCACTGCGGGACGAGGACCCGGACGCTGCGGTCCTCGCCGTCGTCAGCAACCGGTGCGAGCTGCCGCCGTCCGTGGCGGCCATGACCTCACCACGGGGTTCGGCGCTGCTCGTCACCTGCGAAGCGGCCGACAAGGACAACATCGCCGCCGTCTGCTCGGTGCTGGGTGACGACAACGTCATCGTCGTCGGCACCGAGAGGGTGGACCTCGGCGCAGCACGTACGGCGATGGAGGACAGGGGATTTCGCAGCATGCTCTGCGAGGGCGGGCCCTCGCTGTTCGGCTCGATGCTCGCCGCCGGGGTCGTCGACGAGGTCGACCTGACCTGGGCGCCCACCCTCGTGGGCGGTGACCACAGGCGAATCACTGCCGGTCCCGACCTCGACGTCTCGCTGTCCCCGATGCTGCTGCTGGAGGAGGACGGCACCATCCTCGGCCGCTGGCGCGTGGAGGACTGAGGCGCGCCCGTCGAAGGCGTCCCCAACGAATCTGGTTCTGCTGTGGGCGAATTCGGTGTGGTCAACTCTTCCAGATGCCTTCGAACACCTGTACGATTGGGGTATGTCGACCACCCCACTCGCCCAGGCCCGGGATACCCGGCAGAAGGCGTTGTGGGATCGCACCGCGGCCGTGGCCGGCCGGTTGAACCGTGCCCACGCCGAGCTGGTGGACATCGCAGCCGAGCTGATCGACGACCGGCACTGGGGTGATGGCGGGTTCAAGACCCCCGAGCACTACCTCGTGGTCCGCGCCGGGCTCGCCCCCGGACACGCGTCCGACATCGTGCAGGTCGCGAGACGACGCACCGAGCTCGTCGAGGCCAGTGCTGCGTTGGATGCTGGTGAGCTGTCGTTGGACCAGGTCGCGGTCATCGCCCGCAGCGTCCCGACCGGCTACCAGGCCTCGGTGACCAGCCTGGCCCGGAACGCGACCGTGCCGCAGCTGCGCCGAGCCGTCGCCCGCCACGCCTTCCCCGCGACCACACCCCCACCAGACCCCGCCACAGACAGCTCTGCGGTGCAGGACTCGATGTCGGAGCGGCGGGCGTGCGCCCGACCGGACCTGTCGATGTCGTATGACGCCGACGGCCGGTTCCAGCTGCGGTACTCCGCCCCCGCCACCATCGGCGCCCTGGTCGAACAAGCCGTCAAAGAAGCCAAAGACGCCCTGTTCCTGCGGCGTCGTGATGCCGAGTCCGGCGCCGCCGCCGGCGGCGGCGCCGGCGGCGAGGCGGCGACCGTCGCTGGGACCGGCAGGTACGCGCAGGACCCCCGCGCCGGGTTGCCGACCTACGCCGACGCGCTGGAGGAGATGGCCACCCGCTCCCTGGGCGCGGTCACCTCAAGCAGCAGGGCGTCGCGGTACCGGGTGTACCTGCACCTGGACACCGACGGCGCCTGGGTGAACGGCGGCCACGCCATCCCCCTACGCCTGCTGTCCCGGTTCATCACCGACGGGAAGGTCCAACCCGTCTGGGAAACCGACGGCCGACCGATCTCCGTCGGGCGGTCCATGCGGATCCTGCCCGAGCGCACCAGGCGCCTGATCATCGACCGTGACCGCGGCTGCCGGTTCCCCGGCTGCCCCACCACCAGCTTCGTCGAGATCCACCACCTCAACGCGTGGGCCGACGGCGGACCCACCGACGAACACAACCAGATCAGCCTCTGCACCGTCCACCACGACGGCATCGACCGCGGTGACCACACCATCACCGGTGACCCCACCCGACCCGACGGCCTACACGTCACCAACCGGTACGGCCTACCCATCCGACCACCCCAACCAGGAGAAACAGCACCACCACCCGGCGGGGACCCACCCGTCCCCGCCAACACCTACCACCCACCCAGCGGCGGACCCATCCGCTGGACCGACACCGAACTCCCACCCGACACCGACCTCCTGGCCCCGCTGCCCACCCGGCAACCCCTGACCCCCCAACAGAAAGCCGAACTCCACGCCCGCATCACCCAGGAATGGGACGAGCAGGTCGCCGCCAACCGCGACCCCCTCATCCGCCGCAACTACTGACACCGCCGGCCCCTGGTGGCACCCCACGCCTGCGAGGTGACCTAGCTGCTGACGAAGTCGGCGACCGAGCGCTCCCAGCGCTGCGGGTCCACGTTCCACTCCTTGGTGTGGCGGGCTGTCGCCCAGGGCTCCATCGTCACGAGGTCGGGACGAGCAGCGGCGAGCTGCTGGGACGGTCCGACAGGGACGAACTCGTCGTCGACCGAGTGGATGACCAACGTGCGGTGCCGCAGCTCCGCCGCCCTGGCCACCCAGTCGGTCTGCGCCACGTCGACGGGATCGTGGACGCCGACGAGGCGCCGGGTGAGCTTGCGTCCCATGAGGAACCGGCTGAGCCCGCCGATGGGATCGGGGATGCCGTGCAGCCGCCCGTGGTGGACGAGCACGTCGGTCCAGTCGATCACCGGCGCGTCGAGGACGACGTGGCTGACGTGGTCGGCGAGCCAGGACCGGCTCAGGGTCTGCAGCACGATCGCGCCACCCATCGACCAACCCATGAGGAGGAGCTCGCGCGCGCCCTCCTGCACGGCGAAGAGTGCGGCATCCTCGATGTCACGCCACTCCGACAGGCCGAGGTTGTAGCGCCCGTCGGCGCCGTGGCGGGCGCCGAGGTCGTTGCGGTAGGTCGGGATGATGATGTTGATCCCGCTGTCGTGCAGCGGTCTGGCGGCACGCAACCCCTCGTCTCGCCGGGCCCCACGACCATGGACGAGGACCGCCCAGCGCTTCGACGGCTGCTCGGCGCGGATCACCCACGCCGGCATGGTGCCGAGCTCGGTGAGGACGTCGACGTACTCGGTGCGCAACCCCAGCGCCCGGTCAGGCGGGCCGACGTAGAAGTACTGGTCCCAGCGCCCGTAACCGGGGGCGAGGTGACCCGAGTCGACCCCGAGCAGCTCACGGCGGACCCGTCCGCGGTCCTCGTCCACGTCGAGGACGTCACCGAGCCGGACGTGGCCGGCGGCTCCGTCGAGCCACAGTCCGTACCGGCCGGGGGCAACGGTCTCCGGCGTGACGTCGAGCGTCACGACCCGGTCCTCGACCGCCAGGATCTGCGTGTCGTCGGGACGTTGGCGGTCGGGCGTCAGCGTGCGGCGGGCGATGTAGGTGGCCACGCCGACCGAGGACAACGCAGCCGTGGCCGCCAGGGACCCCGCCGTGATGCCCGCCACCGTCGCCGCCGTCCGCAGCGGTGGACGGGTCATCGTCCGGCCTCTCCCAGGACGTCGGCGAGGTCGAAGCTCACGGGTTCCTCCAGCTGCTCGTAGGTGCAGGAGCTCGGGTCGCGGTCCTCGCGCCAGCGCACGAACTGCGCGGTGTGCCGGAAGCGGATGCCTTCCATGTGGTCGTACTTGACCTCGACGACCCGCTCCGGGCGCAGTGGTGTGAACGACAGGTCCTTGCTGGCGTTCCACCGGCTCGTGGCGCCGCTGGTCGGGGTGCGCGTGCCAGCCTCCTCCTCGGCCCACGCCCACGGGTGGTCCTGGAAGGTCGTGACCAGGGGCTGCAGCTCCTCGAACAGCTCCTTGCGGCGAGCCATCGGGAAGGCACCGATCACGCCGACGCTCATCAGCGTGCCCTCGGAGTCGTGCAGACCGAGCAGGAGCGAGCCCACGAGGTCGTCACCGGTCTTGTGCGTGCGGTAGCCGGCGACCACGCAGTCGGCCGTGCGCACGTGCTTGATCTTGAGCATCGTCCGCTTGTTCTGCTCGTAGGTGCCCGCAAGCGGTTTGGCGATGACCCCGTCGAGACCGGCGCCCTCGAACTGCTCGAACCACTCCTGTGCCACCACCGGGTCCCGGGTGGCCCGTGTCAGGTGGATCGGGGCGGCCACCTCGGCGAACGCCTCCTCGAGCAGGGACCTGCGCTCCTCGAACGGCCGACCCGTCAGGTCCTCACCACCGAGGGAGAGCAGGTCGAAGGCCACGAACTGCGCAGGCGTCTCGGCGGCGAGCTTCTTGACCCTGCTCGCCGCGGGGTGGATGCGCTGCTGCAGCGCCTCGAAGTCGAGCCGGTCCCCGGAGGCACCCACCACGACGATCTCGCCGTCGACGACCGCCTGCTCGGGGAAGGTCGCCAGCACCGCCTCGACGACCTCGGGGAAGTACCGGGTCATCGGCTTCTCGTTGCGGCTGCCGATCTCGACCGAGTCACCGGACCGGAAGATGATGGAGCGGAACCCGTCCCACTTGGGCTCGAACAGGTAGTCGCCGTCGGGGATGCCCTTGACCGGCTTGGCCAGCATGGGCGCGACCGGTGGTGGGACCGCGCCCCACAGCTGCCGGAGCTCGGCGTCGCGGTCGGCCTTGGGCGTCATGTAGTCGTCGTCGGTCTTGTCCTTGCGCCGCTTGCTCGGCTGCACCCGCGGCGGCTCTCCCGGCATCTTGGGGTAGTCCGGCGGGAAGTTGAGCTCGCCCAGGCCACGCTCGTCGATGTCCTTGTCCCACAACGCGATCGCGCCCGCGACATCACCGACAGCCTCGTCCATGCCGGCCCACGCGTCGCCGGACTCGGCGAGGATCCCCGGCACGGTGCGAACGGTGAAGTCACCGGGGTCGACACCCGCGAGCTGGTCCCAGCCCAGCGGCATGCTCACCGGCGCACCGGGCAGCGGTCGCGGGCTGTAGGCGGAGGCGATGGTGCGGTCGCGGCACGCCTGGTTGAAGTCGACGAACACCCGCTCGCCACGTTCCTCCTTCCACCAGGCCGCGGTCACGAGGTCGGGCAGGCGGCGTTCCAGCTCACGCGCGATACCGATGACCCCGTGGCGCACGTCGAGGAACTCGTGGGTCGGGGCGACGCGCACGAACACGTGGACCCCACGGTTGCCCGAGGTCTTGACCCACCCCGTGAGGCCGATCTCGGTGAGCAGCTCGCGCAACGCGACCGCAGCCTCCACGGCGTCGGAGAAGGTGCGTCCCGGCTGCGGGTCGAGGTCGATGCGCAGCTCGTCGGGCTTGTCGACGTCGCTGGTGCGCACCGGCCACGGGTGGAACGTCACGGTGTTCATCTGCATCGCCCAGACGACCGCGGCCGGCTCGTCGACGACCACCTGCAGGTGCTTGCGACCCGAGGGGTAGGTGCACATGACCGGGGTGATGAAGTCGGGCATGCCCTTGGGTGGGTTCTTGGTCCAGAACTCCTCGCCGGCGATGCCGTCGGGGAACCGCTGCAGCGTCACCGGCCGGTGGCGCAGGGCGTTCAGGAAGCCCGCGCGCGCATCGACGGCGTACTGCGCCAGGTCGAGCTTGGTGATGCCGTCGTCGGGCCAGATGAGCCGGTCCGGACTGGAGATCCGCACCTCGCGGGCGTCGCCCCAGGGCCCCTCGGGCACCTCCACCGTCCTCGCCGCTGCCGCCATGGCCCGACCCTATCCGGCGGGCGTGTCACCGACCCGCGAAGATTGCAGGAGCGCGCCGGGACCATTTCCGGGGTCGCCGGCGTTGTGGTGGACGTGAGACTGATCCGAAGGAGTCGTGACGTGAGCATGGACAAGACCGACCGCACGTATGCCGTGTCCAAGACCGAGGACGAGTGGCGTTCCGAGCTGAGCCCCGCCGAGTACCAGGTGCTGCGGCAGGCGGGCACCGAGCGCCCGTACGTCGGGGAGTACACCGACACCACGACCGAGGGCGTGTATGCCTGTCGTGCCTGCGGCGCCGAGCTGTTCACCTCGGGCACCAAGTTCGACAGCCACTGCGGCTGGCCGTCCTTCTACTCCCCCCTCGCCGGTGACAGCGTGCAGTACCTCGAGGACGTGTCGATGGGGACCAAGCGGGTCGAGGTCCGCTGCGCCACCTGCGGCAGCCACCTCGGGCACGTGTTCGAGGGTGAGGGCTACGGCACCCCCACCGACCAGCGCTACTGCATCAACTCGATCTCGATGACGCTGAAGCCGGCCGACGAGGGCTGACCCAGCGCCTCGGTGGACGGGGTCCGACCTGCTGGCCTCAGCGCAGCGAGGCCAGCAGGTCGGCGACCTCGACGCGACGACCGGTGTGGAACGGCAGCTCCTCGCGGACGTGCATCCGGGCGCGGGAGGCCCGCAGCTCGCGCATGAGGTCCACGATGCGATGCAGCTCGTCGGCCTCGAACGCCAGCACCCACTCGTAGTCGTTCAGGGCGAACGACGCGATGGTGTTGGCCCGCACGTCGGGGTAGTCGCGCGCCATCTGCCCGTGCTCGCGGAGCATGTCCCGACGCTCCTTGTCGTCGAGCAGGTACCACTCGTAGGACCGCACGAACGGGTAGACGCTGATGAAGTCCTTGGGCGTCTCGTCGGCGAGGAACGCCGGGATGTGGCTCTTGTTGAACTCGGCCGGGCGGTGCAGCGCCGCCGCCGACCAGGTGGGTTCGAGGAGGTGGCCGAAGTCGGTGCGCAGGAAGGCGCGGTAGGCGGCCTGCACGTCCTCGATCTTCTCGGCGTGCCACCAGACCATGAAGTCGCAGTCGGCCCGCATGCCGCCGAGGTCGTAGACCCCGCGGGTGAGGACGCCCTGCTCCGCCAGCTCGCCGAACAAGGTCTCGACCTGCTTGGCCATCTGCTCCCGGTCGTCCCCGAGCGGTGCGGTGACGCTGAACACCGACCACATGGCATACCTGATGGAGTCGTTGATCTCGCGGATCCGGGACGGAGTGGGCTTGCCAGTCATGGCTTCATCCTCCCCCGTCCGCCCGACGGTCGCGCAGGTGGGTGGTCACGGCCAGGGCCGCGGCGCGCCCGCTGGCGATGCAGGCCGGGATTCCGACCCCGTCGTATGCCGCGCCGGCCAGCTCCAGGCCCGGCACGGCTGCCGCTGCCGTGCGGGATCCGGGCCACCCGGTCGACATGACCGACGGTGTACTGGGGCAGCGCCCCACCCCATCGCTGGACGTGTGCGTCGACGACTCGTGGCAGCTGGTGACCCAGGGCCTCGCTGACCTCCGCCACCGCGATCGCCACGCGCTCGGTGTCAGGACGTTGGAGCTCCGAGGTCTCCCCCCAGCGACCGATCGACGCGCGCAGGAAGAGCAGGTCCTGTGCGGCCTGCGCCGTCCAGCCCCACTTGGTCGAGGAGAAGGTGCTCGCCTTGATGGCCCGGCCGTCCACGGCAGGGACGAGGAACCCCGACCCGGGCAGCGCTGCGCCGCGGGCCTCCACGGCGAGGGTCACGATGGCCATGGAGGCGTACTCGATCTCCCGCAGCGCCGAGGCTGCGGCGGCGGCGTGCGGCTCCACGAGGCGGGCCGTCGCCGCGGCGGGCACCGCGAGGACCACGGCATCGGCAGCGAGCCGCCTCGGCGCCGCACGGGCGCCGGTGACCACCGACCATCCTGCGACGTCCCTGACCAGCTCGCCGGCGATGGTGCCGCTGAGGATGCTCACGCCGCGCGACCGCAAGATCTCCGAGAGCGACTCCGCCAGCCGCCCCACCCCACCCCTCAACCCGGCGAAGACCGGAGCCGAGGAGCCTGCGGACGACGCCGACGACGACTGGGCGGCGGTGGCCGCGGCCTCGGTGAGCGAGGCGCCCGCGGTCACGGCGGCATACACCTGCGGGAGGCAGGCCCGCAGGGACAGGCTCCTGGCCTGCCCCGCGTAGACGCCCCCGAGCAGCGGCTCCACGAGGCGGTCGACCACGGCATCCCCCAGGCGGGTCGCGACGTACTCCCCCACCGAGATGTCATCGAACTCCCCCGAGGGCCATGGTCGGCCTCGGCGCGGGCGACCTCCTCCGGGGTGAGCACTCCGCAGGCCGATGATGCCGGTGACGGGATGCCCATCAGGGTGCCGCGGGGCATCGGGTGCATTCCCCCTCGCGACCAGATGCTCGCGGTCGTCGCCTCGGGGTGCACGACCGCGTCCTCGAGCCCGAGCGCGTACATCAGGGCGAGCCCCTCGGGTCGTCGGGCCAGCACCGACTCGGCGCCCACGTCGAGGGCGACTCCGGCGACCGGCTCACGCCGCTCTGCCGCCCGGGCGGTCGGAGGCGTCGACCACGGTGATGTCTGCGTCCGGGAGGGAGTCGAGAGGCTGCCACGCGGCGGTGAGTCCCGAGATGCCTCCGCCGACGACGACGACGCGAGACCCGGCCATGCCCCCACCCTTTCAACATCGTGACGGTTTCGACACCACGGGGTGGGAACGGCCCGGTCGAACACCGAGTCCGAGTGCCATCACCACTCGCCCGTCCCGACACTGACCTGGGGGTCGCCATGTTCTGTGATCGTCCGCACCGCACGCTCCTCGGCCTCACGGCCGCACTTCTCGCCACGATGGCACTGGCCGCCTGCAGCGGCAACAGCTCGAGCGGCTCCTCCGGCGGCTCGGCGGTCAAGCAGGACTCGACGGGGCAGTCCGGCAACGAAGCCTCGGCGATGCGTCCGGCTCCGCAGGGGAGCGCACCCCGGCGAACGACACCCCGGTGAGCCGCCCCGGCAGCGTGGACCCGGCGGCCCTCACCGCACCGGGTTCGACCCTGGGCTTCACGGGCCACCGTCGCGCTCAAGGTCAAGAACCTCGCGCAGACCGTGGCGGCGGTCCGGTCGCTGTCGGTCGCCTCCGACGGCGTGGTGCTCGCGGAGAACATCGGCACCGGTGGCGGGTACATCCCCCTCGAGGACCCGTCGAAGGTCACCGCCACGACCTACGCGGAGATCACCCTCTCGGTCCCGAGCGCCAAGCTCGACACGGTGATGGCGGAGCTGGGCAAGCTGGGGGACGGTGATCCGTTCGCAGAGCTCGAGCGACGAGGTCGGCAAACAGATCGTGGACACCGAGTCACGCCTGAAGACGATGCGTTCCAGCGTCGACCGGGTGCGCGCCCTGATGACCAAGGCCGAGGACCTCACCCAGATCGTCACCCTCGAGGCCGAGGTCAGCCGGCGCCAGGCCGACCTCGAGGCCCTCGAGGCCCAGGGCGGCCCTGGAGAACAGCGTGGCCCGCTCCCCCGTCCAGGTCAGCCTGACCACCGAGTCGAACGTCATCGCCGCACCCAGGGACGACGACACCGGGTTCATGGCAGGGCTGACCGGTGGCTGGGACGCGTTCACCTCCTCGGTGCGCGTCGTCCTGACGATCCTCGGGGCGCTGGTGCCCTTCGTCGCTGCCGGCCTGCTGCTGGGCGTACCCGGGTGGCTGCTGTGGCGTCGCCGCCACCACGGTCCGGCAGCGCCGACCGTGCTGCCGCAGTAGGCCGGTCGCCGCGGTTCAGCGCGCGCCGACCTCGTGGACCAGCTCGACGACCCGGGTGAGGACACCGGGGTCCGTGGAGGGCAGGACCCCGTGGCCCAGGTTGAAGATGCGACCGGGCGCGGCCCTGCCCTCCTCGACGATGGACCGCACCTTGGCCTCCAGGGCCGGCCACGGCGCGAAGAGGAGCGCGGGGTCGAGGTTGCCCTGGACGGCATACCCGTCGCCGATCCGCGCGAGGGCGTCGGTGAGGGACACGCGGTAGTCGACGCCGACGACGTCGGCGCCCGCAGCACCCATCGCCGGCAGCAGCTCACCGGTGCCCACCCCGAAGTGGATCGTCGGTATGCCGTGGTGGGCCACGGCCGCGAGCGCCACCGTGGAGTGCGGCTGGACGTAGGTCTCGTAGTCGGCACGGGGCAGGTTGCCCACCCACGCAGTCGAGAGCTTGCACGACCGAGGCACCCGCCGCGGCCTGCACGTCGAGGAACGCGCCCGAGATCTGCGCGAGCCGGGCGCACAGGTCGTGCCACAGCCCGGGGTCGCCGTACATCAGGGCCTTGGTGTGCTCGTGGTTCTTGCTCGGGCCGCCCTCGACCAGGTAGCTGGCGAGGGTGAACGGTGCCCCGGCGAAGCCGATCAGCGGGCTGCACGCCTCGGCGACCAGGAGCCGCACGGACTCGGTGATGTCGGGGACGAGGTTGGGCGGGCAGCCGGTCGAGGTCGGCGCGGCTGCGGATCGGCTCCGCCACCACCGGACCGGTACGCCGCGACGATGTCGAGGTCGACGCCGGCCGCCGCGAGCGGCACCACGATGTCGCCGAACAGGATCGCGGCGTCGACGCCGTGCCGGCGCACCGGCTGCAGGGTGATCTCGGTGACCAGGTCCGGCCGGCGGCAGGACTCCAGCATCCCGACGCCCCTCGCGGATCCTGCGGTACTCGGGCAGCGAGCGCCCGGCCTGACGCATGAACCAGACGGGCGTGTGCGGCACGGGCAGGCGGCCGGCAGCCCGGACGAGGGCGGAGTCGAGGGACAGAGTTCACGCCGGTCATCCCTAGGTTGCCGACACGGCGATGATCACGACGCCGGCCAG
>CAVRMT010000007.1:0-7717 GCA_963722015.1 uncultured Actinomycetota bacterium
CGTGCGGTTCTTGGAGATCTCGGCAGGGTCGATGTCGGCGTGGATCACCTTGGCACCGGTGGCGAACGTCGACAGCTGTCCTGTCACGCGGTCGTCGAACCTGGCGCCGAGGGTGATGAGCAGGTCCGACTTCTGCAGCGCCGTGACGGCGGCGACCGACCCGTGCATGCCCGGCATGCCCAGGTGCAGCGGGTGGCTGTCAGCGACGGCACCCCGGGCCATCAGGGTCGTGACGACGGGGATCTGCGTGAGCTCGACGAACTCCCGCAGCGCGTCCGACGCCCTGCCCCGGATGACGCCACCACCGACGTAGAACACCGGTCGGCTGGCCGCAGCGATCAGGCGGGCCGCCTCACGGATCTGCTTGCTGTGCGGACGCGCCACCGGACGGTAGCCCGGCAGCTCGAACTTCGGCGGCCAGCTGAAGGTGGTGCGGGCCTGGAGTGCGTCCTTGGCGATGTCGACGAGCACCGGCCCGGGCCGACCCGTCGAGGCGATGTGGAAGGCCTCGGCGATGACGCGAGGGATCTGCGACGCGTCGGTCACGAGGTAGTTGTGCTTGGTGATCGGCATCGTGATGCCGCGGATGTCTGCCTCCTGGAAGGCGTCCGTGCCGATCGACGCCGAGCTCACCTGGCCGGTGATGGCCACGATCGGCACCGAGTCCATGTAGGCGTCGGCGATGGCCGTGACGAGGTTGGTGGCGCCCGGACCGGACGTCGCCATGCAGACACCCACCTTGCCGGTGGCGCTGGCGTAGCCCTCGGCCGCGTGACCGGCGCCCTGCTCGTGCCGCACCAGGATGTGGCGCACCTTGACCGAGTCGAGCAGCGGGTCGTAGGCGGGCAGGATCGCCCCGCCGGGGATCCCGAAGACGGTGTCGACGTCCATCGCCTCGAGGGAGAGCACGAGGCTCTGCGCCCCCGTGACCTCCGTGGGCACCTTCGCCCGGGCCTCCTGCTGCGCCTGCTGGGCCTTCTGGGCCACCTGGGACGGGCTGGGGGCCGGCGTCGTCCTCGTGTCGCTCACGTCTCTACCGCTTTCGGTTTCGGTTCCCGCTCACTGGATCTGCTCACACCGGATGCGCTCATAGAAAAGCCCTCCAGTCCCGGTGCGGGACAACGGAGGGCAGCGCGCTGGCTCTGGTCGGTCAGGGCCTGCGCGCTAGGGAAGTACGAGAATTCGTGCCACACGTGCACTGTCCCCCGCACCGGTCGTGGTGTCAACGAGCGAGACGAACGGTCTCGCGATCCGGACCTGCGTCTCAACCACAGGACCGTGTCGCCCCGCACCGGGACGCCCGCGGCCAGCGGACGGAGCGCGGGGCGGCCCACCGGGTCAGCCGCAGACCGCGCCACCGCTCGCGCTCCCCACGAGCTTGCGGTACTTCGCCAGGACTCCGCGGGGGTACCTGGGCGCGGGCGGCTCGAAGCCCTCCGCGCGACGGGCCAGCTCGGCCTCGTCGACATGGACGTCGAGGCGGCCACCCGCGACGTCGAGGGTGATCTTGTCGCCGTCGCGCACGAACGCGATCGGTCCGCCGTCGACGGCCTCCGGTGCGACGTGGCCGACGCACAGGCCCGTCGTGCCGCCGGAGAAGCGACCGTCGGTGAGCAGCAGGACGTCCTTGCCGAGGCCGGCACCCTTGATGGCGCCGGTCACGGCGAGCATCTCGCGCATCCCGGGCCCACCCTTGGGCCCCTCGTAGCGGATGACGACGACGTCGCCGGCGCGCAGCGAGCCCTCCTCGACGGCGTCCATGGCGGCTCGCTCACCGTCGAAGACCCGGGCAGTGCCCTCGAAGACGTCCGAGTCGAACCCGGCCGACTTCACCACGGCGCCCTCGGGGGCCAGCGACCCCTTGAGGATGGTGATGCCGCCGGTCTTGTGGATCGGCTCCTTCATGGCGCGGATGACCAGGCCGTCGATGTCCGGAGGGGCGATGTGCGCGAGGTTCTCGGCCATCGTCCTGCCCGTGACGGTGAGGCAGTCGCCATGCAGCAGCCCGGCGTCGAGCAACGCCCGCATGACGACGGGCACTCCCCCGACGCGGTCGATGTCGGTCATGACGTAGCGCCCGAACGGCTTCACGTCGGCCAGGTGCGGCACCTTCGAGCCGATGCGCTCGAAGTCGTCCAGGGTCAGGTCGACCTCGGCCTCGTTGGCGATCGCGAGCAGGTGCAGCACCGCGTTGGTGGATCCACCGAAGGCCATCACCACGGCGATGGCGTTCTCGAACGCCTCCTTGGTCATGATGTCGCGGGCGGTGATGCCCCTGCGCAGGAGTCCGACGACCGCCTCACCGGACCTGCGGGCGAACCCGTCACGACGACGGTCGGTGGCCGGCGGGGCAGCCGAGCCCGGCAGGGACATGCCGATCGCCTCGGCGACCGAGGCCATGGTGTTGGCGGTGTACATCCCACCGCAGGCACCCTCGCCCGGACAGATGGCACGCTCGATGGCGTCGACGTCGGCCCGTGACATGAGCCCGGCGTTGCAGGCCCCCACGGCCTCGAACGCATCGATGATCGTCACGGTCCTCTCGGAGCCGTCGGAGAGCTTGGCGATGCCGGGCAGGATCGACCCTGCGTAGAGGAACACGCTGGACAGGTCGAGACGCGCGGCGGCCATGAGCATGCCCGGCAGCGACTTGTCGCACCCCGCGAGCAGCACCGAGCCGTCGAGCCGTTCCGCGCTCATCACCGTCTCCACGGAGTCCGCGATGACCTCGCGGCTCACCAGGGAGAAGTGCATGCCCTCGTGACCCATCGAGATGCCGTCGCTGACCGAGATCGTGCCGAACTCCAGCGGGTAGCCGCCCGCGGCGTGCACGCCGTCCTTGACGGCCTTGGCGAGCCGGTCGAGCGAGAGGTTGCAGGGGGTGATCTCGTTCCAGGAGCTGGCCACGCCGATCTGCGGTTTCACCCAGTCGTCGTCACCCATCCCCACCGCACGGAGCATGCCCCGGGCTGCGGTCTTCTCGATCCCGTCGGTGACGTCGCGGCTGCGCGGCTTGATGTCGACGCCGTCGGTGGTGGGCTCGTAGGTCGTCATGGCGGCAGTCTAGAACCGTCGTCCAACACGTGGGACGCGGGTCTCACGTCCGCGAGACATCGGTTCGTTCGCCGGCAGGGAACTCGCGAACCACCCTCGACGGACCGGCAGCTCACCCGCAGCTCATCCGCGGGCGATGTGGCACCGGTCGAGCTCGGCGGTGCCGAAGGCCAACCCGCTCCAGGGTCCGGCGTAGCGCAGCACCGCCATGGTCGAGGTCGGGAAGCCGGCGGCCAGGCAGTCGTGCGCCTGGATCGAGCCGTTGCCCTCGGCGAGCCCGCTCGCCAGCGCCGCCATGGTCGGGTTGTGGCCCACCACCAGCACGACCTGGGCCTCGCCCGCGGTCTCGCGGACCGTGCGCAGGACGGTCTCGGGCTCGCCGACGTAGACCGACTCGTCGTACTGGACCGTCTCGCCACAGGCACCACCGCCTTCGGCCTCGACCCACGTCTGCCGCGTCCGAGCCGACGTCGAGCACAGCACCAGCTCGGGGCCCAGCCCGTGCTCGTGCAGCCACGTACCGGCGGCGCGCGCATCCCGCCGTCCTCGCGCGGTGAGCTCGCGGTCGCGGTCCGGCTTGCCGAGACCCTCCTCAGCCTTCGCGTGCCGGAAGAGGATCAGGACCTTGTCATCGCTGGCCAGGGTCATACCCCCGAGCATGGCCCTGTCCGGGGCGATCAGCCAGTCTTGACAGCCGGGCCCCCTCGACGACGACCGGCCGGACGTGACTGCGGCGACCGTTAGCCTCGCCCCATGGACCAGGCGCCCCGGATCGTCGACGTACCTGCAGCCGTCCCCACCGACCGGGCCTGGCTCGACGAGGCGGTGCGTCGCATCCAGTCCGACGCGAACCGCAGCGCCGACACCCACCTGGTGCACGTGCCCGTCCCGGGCCTGGCCGGCGTGGACGTGTACCTCAAGGACGAGTCGACCCACCCGACGGGAAGCCTCAAGCACCGGCTGGCCCGCTCGTTGTTCCTCTACGCGCTCTGCAACGGCGAGCTGCGCGAGGGCACGACGGTGATCGAGGCGTCGAGCGGCTCGACCGCGGTGAGCGAGGCGTACTTCGCGCGGATGCTCGAGCTCCCGTTCATCGCCGTGATGGCCCGCACCACGAGCGCGGAGAAGATCGCCCTCATCGAGCGGGAGGGCGGCAGCTGCCACCTCGTCGACGACGCCGCCGAGGTGTACGACGTGGCGCGCCGGCTCGCCGCCGAGCTGGACGGCCACTACCTGGACCAGTTCACCTACGCCGAACGCGCCACCGACTGGCGCGGCAACAACAACATCGCCGAGTCCGTCTTCGAGCAGATGGCGCGCGAGCGGCACCCGGTCCCCCGCTGGGTCGTCGTCGGCGCCGGGACCGGCGGCACCAGCGCCACCATCGGCCGCTACGTGCGGTACCGGGGGCTGGCCAGCGAGGTCTGTGTCGTCGACCCCGAGCACTCGGCGTTCCTGCCCGCCTTCCGTGGTGACGATGCGGGCGTCGCTGCTGCCTGCGGGTCGCGCATCGAGGGCATCGGCCGGCCCCGCGTCGAGCCGAGCTTCGTGCCGAGCGTCGTCGACCGCATGGTGCTCGTGCCGGATGCCGCGTCGGTGGCTGCCATGCGGTTCCTCACCGAACGCACCGGTCGCCGGGCCGGCGCCTCCACCGGCACGAACCTGTATGGCGTGCTCCGGCTCGCCTGTGAGCTCGCCGAGCGCGGGGAGAGCGGGAGCATCGTCTCGCTGCTGTGCGACGGCGCAGAGCGGTATGCCGCGACCTACAACGACGACGCGTGGCTCGCCGCACGCGGGCTGGACCTCGCGCCGTACACCGCTGTCCTCCAGCGCGCCTGGGACGACGGCGTCTGGACCGGCTGAGGCGACGCCGCGGACCCATCCGTTCCTGGTCGAAGCGGCCCGGGGTCAGCCTCCCGACACCGCGTTGATGACGTGGACGGTCGCCTGCGGACCCACCCGGGTGTGGACGCCCTCGCCTCGCTTGGCGTCCTCGCCGTCGACGAACACGTTGACGTGCCTGCGGATCTCACCGCGCTCGTCGCGGATGCGTGAGGCGAGCACCGGCCAGGGCTCGAAGGCGGCGTCGAGGAGCTGCGACAACGGCACCGAGTCCGCGAGCTCGACCGGGAGCTCGGCTGCGCCACCAGCGAGGTCGCGCAGCAGGCCGGGGAGCACCACCCTGGCCGTCATGGCAGCGTCACCGCCCGGACGCACAGGACGTCCGGCAGCTGCTCGGCGATCCGGCTGAAGGTCTCGCCGCCGTCCATGGTGGCGTACACCTCGCCGTTGCGGGTGCCGACGTAGAGGCCCGGCTCGTCATGGGTGTCGGTGCCCGCTGCGTCGCGAAGCACGTTGGTGTAGCTGGGTCTCGGCAGGCCGACGTCCTGGGTGCGCCACGTGGCGCCGGCGTCGTCGGTGCGCTGGAGCTGCAGCGCGGCGCCGGGCGGGATGCGCTCACCGTCCGAGGCGATGGGCACCAGCCACAGGCTGTCGCCTCGGGTCGGGTGGGCCACCGCTGTCATGCCGAAGTTGGTCGGGAGCCCTGCCTCGATGGAGGTCCAGGTGACGCCGTCGTCATCGGAGCGGTAGACCCCCTTGTGGTTCTGCGCGTAGAGGCGGGTCGGCGTGGCGCTGTCGCGAGCGACCTTGTGGACGCACTGCCCGAACTCGGGCCACTCGTCGTGCGGCTGGAAGTAGGCGTGGATGCCGGTGTTGCCCGGCGTCCACGACCGGCCGCCGTCGCGGGTGTTGTAGACACCACCGGTGCTCATCGCCACGAGCATCGAGTCCGGGTCGACCGGACTGGGGAGCACCGTGTGGATCGCGCCGCCACCGAACCCCTCCCCCCACTCGGGTCGGTGGGGGTGCTCCCACAGCCCGCGGTTGAGCTCGAACGTCTCACCACCGTCGCCACTGCGCCACAGGCCCTGCGGCTCGCTGCCCGCCCACACCACCTGCGGGTCGTGCGGGTCCGCGACGAGCTGCCAGGTGGCCTTGAGGGCGGTGTCGGTGTCCTCGGGGAACCGGATCGAGCCCTCGGGGTGCTCGACCCACGTCCCGCCCAGGTCGTCGGAGTGCTGCAGTGACGGCCCCCAGTGCGAGGAGCGGAAACCCACGACCACCCTCGGGGTCTCGCGGCGGGTGTCGAACAGCAGCGAGAGCACCTCGCTCATCAGGAAGTGGGGGCCGTCAAGCTGCCACGTCCGGCGATCCTCGCTGCGAGCGAGCCACAGCCCCTTGCGCGTACCGATGCCCACGATCGTCTGTGTCATGCCCTTCATAGTGGCACTGCCCGGGGACACCGTGGCATGCCTTCACGGCATGACTTCCGGGACGGGTGCGGGGGCCGATCAGACCAGGTTGCGCAGCGGCCGCCCCGCGGCATACGCCCCGAGCTGGTCCCGCAGCAGGCGCACGGCGCGCGGCATGAACGCTGTGGACGCGCCGCCGACGTGGGGGGTGATGAGCACCCCGGGGCAGGTCCACAACGGGTGACCGGCAGGGAGCGGCTCGGGGTCGGTCACGTCGAGCGCGGCTCGTAGCCGACCGACCTCGAGGTGCTTGACCAACGCGTCGGTGTCCACGACCCCGCCGCGCGCGACGTTGACCAGCAGGGCCCCGTCGGGCATCGCCGCCAGGAACGCGTCGTCCACCAGCCCCGCCGTCGCCTCCCCCATCGGCACCACCACCACGACGACGTCGTGCTCGGGCAACAGCTCGGGCAGCTCGTCCACGCCGTGCACCGAGCGCACGAGCTGGTCGCCCGGACGCGCCCTGCTGGCCACCGCGGTCAGGTCGACCTCGAACGGCGTGAACCGGGCCGCGATCGCGCGGCCGATGGAGCCGTACCCGAGGATCAGCACGCGCTTGTCCGCGAGCGCAGGACGGATCGTCGTCGGCAGCCATCGACCCTCCTGCTGCGCGACGTGGAAGCCCGGGAGGTCGCGCAGCGACGCCAGGGTCAGGGCCAGGGCGAGCTCCGCGGTCGACGCGTCGTGCACCCCGGCGGCGTTGGCCAGCGACACCCCTTCGGGCAGCAGCGCCTGCACGTCCTCGTACCCCGCGGTGAGCAGCTGCACCAGCTCCACCGAGGGTGTGTGGGCGATGGCCGGGAACCGCCGACCGGCACCCATGTAGGGCGGCACGACGACCCTCACCTCGTCCGCGCGGTCCGGCTCACCATCCATCTCCCACACCACGAGCTCAAGGCCGGGGATCGGGCCCACCGCGTCGACCCAGTCCTGTCCCGGCAGCGTCACGAGCGTCATGTCCCCCACGCTAACCGGTGCCTGCCCACCGCCACCGCCACCGCCCTGCTCCACGTCGGCCGTGCCGTGCGCGGGCGCGTCGAGCACAATGGGGTATGCCGCACTGTGTTCCGCCCGCCCGTGCCCGACGCGAGTTCGGAGGCGAAGTCCGACGAGGGGCTCGACGCGGGGTTCGCCCGTGGGTCCGGGTGGGGGCTGCGGTGGGCGTCCTGGCCCTGGGCCTCTCGGCCTGCAGCGGCGCCGCCGACGGTGACGGGGCCTCGTTGACCGCGCCAGTGGTCAGCCCGACGTCGAGCAGCACCAGCACCTCGCCGGGCAGCACGGCGACGACCCCCTCCCCGGCACCGACCACGTCGGCGACTGCGGCACCGCCGGTCGAGCAGTCCACCGAC
>CAVRMT010000008.1:0-291165 GCA_963722015.1 uncultured Actinomycetota bacterium
GGCCAACGTCGTGCTCACCAACGGCGCGCGCCTCTACGTCGACCACGCCCACCCCGAGTACTCCTCGCCCGAGGTGACCTCGCCCCGGGCAGCGGTGGCCTGGGACCGCGCGGGCGAGCTGATCATGGCGGAGTCGGTGCGGCGCCTCTCGCAGGTGCCACCCGGGGTCAACCTCTACAAGAACAACACCGACGGCAAGGGCCAGTCCTACGGCACCCACGAGAACTACCTCATGCGGCGCGAGACACCGTTCGCCGACATCGTGCGTCACCTGGTGCCGTTCTTCGTCGCCCGGCAGGTGGTGACCGGCTCGGGTCGCGTGGGCATCGGCATGGACTCGCGGCGGGCCGGCTTCCAGCTGAGCCAGCGCAGCGACTTCTTCGAGGTCGAGGTCGGCCTCGAGACCACGTTGAAGCGACCGATCATCAACACCCGCGACGAGCCGCACGCCGTGGCCGACCTCTACCGCCGGCTGCACGTGATCATCGGCGACGCCAACCACTGCGACGTCGCCAACCTGCTCAAGCTGGGCACCACGTCGCTGGTGCTGGCGATGATCGAGGACCGCGCCATCAGCGAGGACCTCACGGTCGCCAGGCCGGTGGCCACCCTCCAGGCGGTCAGCCACGACCCCACCTGCCGCCAGCTCGTGGAGCTGCGCGACGGGACCAAGCTCACGGCCGTGCAGCTCCTCTGGCGCTACCACGACGCCGCGGAGCGGTACCTCCAGGACCGGTACGGCGCCGACCGCGACAGCGACACCGCCGAGGTCATGCGGTGGTGGGCGCTGGTCCTGGACAAGCTCGAGCGCGACCCGTCCGAGGCCGCCCGCGAGCTGGACTGGGTCGGCAAGCAGCAGGTGCTGCAGGGCTACATCGACCGCGACGGCCTGGACTGGTCCGACGCACGCCTGCGAGCCATCGACATCCAGTGGTCCGACGTGCGCCAGGACAAGGGCCTGTTCCACCGGCTGCGCAGGGCCGGGCGCTTCGTCGAGCTGGTCCCGGACGAGGCCGTCCTCGAGGCGGTCCGCGAGCCTCCTGAGGACACCCGGGCGTACTTCCGCGGCAAGTGCCTGGAGAAGTACCCCGACCAGGTCGCGGCCGCCTCGTGGGACTCGGTCATCTTCGACGTGCCCGGCCACGCCTCCCTCCAGCGGGTGCCGATGCTGGAACCGTTGCGGGGCACCAAGGCCAGCGTCGGGTCGTTGCTCGACCGGAGTCCGGACGCCGCCACCCTGCTGCGCGAGTTGGCCTCGGCATCGGGTTAGGGTCGGACTAGGGTCGATGCAGGACGGGTGCCGCCGCCCGCGTCGCCAGACGAGCACCACCGATCGAGAGGTCACGCAGATGCCGAGCCAGGAGCAGAGCCGCCCACAGCGCAGGGACGACGCGCCCGACGAGGCGCCCGAGCCCACCCCGGCCGCGCCCGAGGCGTCCGCCCGCAAGGAGAACCTCGACTCCGACATCGACAGCGTGCTCGACGAGATCGACGGCGTGCTCGAGTCGAACGCGGAGGAGTTCGTCCGTGGGTTCGTCCAGAAGGGCGGCCAGTGACCACAGGCGCCGACGCGGGGAGGCTGCCCGCGGCATACCTGTCCACGGGCTCCTCGTCCTTCACCGACTTCGTCGGCGCGCACGCCCCGCAGCTGCTGCCGTCGCGACGGACCCTCCCGGTCGGGAGCACCCTCGAGGCTCCGCACGGGACGACGATCGTCACCGTCACCTACGACGGTGGTGTGGTCATGGCCGGCGACCGCCGCGCGACGATGGGCAACATCATCGCCAACCGCGACATGGAGAAGGTCTTCGCGGCTGACGAGTACTCCGCGGTCGGCATCGCCGGCACCGCGGGCATCGCCATCGAGCTGGTCAAGCTGTTCCAGGTCGAGCTCGAGCACTACGAGAAGATCGAGGGCACCCTTCTGTCGTTGGAGGGCAAGGCGAACCGCCTGGCCTCGATGATCCGATCCAACCTCGCCATGGCCATGCAGGGACTGGCCGTCGTGCCGCTCTTCGCCGGGTACGACCTCGACCGACGGACGGGCAGGATCTTCTCCTACGACGTGACCGGCGGCTGCTACGAGGAGCACGACCACCACAGCGTGGGCTCGGGTTCGCTCTTCGCCCGTGGCGCGATGAAGAAGCTCTGGCGTCCGGGCCTGTCGGCCGACGCCGCCGTCTCCGTCGCCGTCGAGGCCCTGTATGACGCCGCGGACGACGACTCCGCCACCGGCGGACCCGACGTGGGACGTCGCATCTGGCCGACCGTCGCCGTCGTGGGCGGCCAGGGTGTGGTGTTCCGCACCGACGGCGAGCTCCGCACGACCGTGGAGGCCGTCATCGCGGCCCGCCAGGGCAACCCGGGAGGTGCGCGATGACCAGCATGCCGTTCTACGTCTCGCCCGAGCAGCTGATGAAGGACCGGGCCGACTACGCCCGCAAGGGAATTGCCCGGGGGCGCTCGGTCGTCGTCCTCGGCTACGACAAGGGCATCGCCTTCGTCGCGGAGAACCCCTCACGGGCCCTGCACAAGGTGTCGGAGATCTACGACCGCATCGCCTTCGCTGCCGTGGGCAAGTACAACGAGTTCGAGAACCTGCGCGTCGCCGGTGTCCGGTACGCCGACCTGCGCGGCTACTCCTACGACCGCACCGACGTCACGGCTCGCGGCCTGGCCAACGCCTACGCGCAGACGCTCGGGACGGTCTTCACCCAGGAGTCCAAGCCCTACGAGGTCGAGATCGTCGTGGCCGAGGTCGGCACCACCGCCGACGATGACCAGATCTACCGGCTCACCTACGACGGGTCGGTGGCCGACGAGCGCGGGTTCGTCGCGATGGGTGGTGCGGCCGAGCCCATCGAGACGGGACTCAAGGAGCGCTGGACGCCGGGGCTCTCCCTCGGTGACGCGCTCCGCCTCGCCGTGGAGCTGCTGGCCAAGGACGCGACCGGTGGCCCGGCGCGCTCCCTGGGTGCGGGGCAGCTCGAGGTCGCCGTGCTCGACCGCGAGCGCCCACGACGGACCTTCCGCCGGATCGGCGGGGGCCTGCTCGACGCCCTGCTGAGCACCGAGGACCCGACCCACGACGCCCCGCCCGAGGACGACCGGACACCGGGACGCCACGACACCCTCACCGGGGAGTCGCCGCGCGAGGAGTCGACCAACCCCCAGACGCAGCGCCCGACCGAGTAGCCCGCGCCGAGACTGCGCTGATCCTCCGCTGTCCGGCGCAGGGTCCGGCGCACGGGTCAGGCGGGGTGTCGGACCTGGTAGCGGAGGTGGACCACGCCGTTGTCGAACCGTCGGTGGTCCAGCAGCTCGAGGTCGAGCCGTACGCCCCGTGGGAGCGCCGGCTTGCCGCCGCCGACGAGGACCGGGCACAGCAGCAGCACGCACTCGTCGACCAGGCCGTGCCGGAAGGCCTCGGCCGCGATCCCCGCGCCGCCGATGCTCAGGTCCGCGCCGGAGGCCTCCTTGAGCCGGCGCACGTCCTCGGGCTCGAACTGCCGCTCGATCCTGGTGCGCGCGGTCGACACCTCGGGAAGCGAGGTGGAGTAGACGACCTTGTCGGTGTTCCGCCAGATCTCGGCGTACTCGCGGACCACCGGGGGTTCGTTCGCCAGCCAGTCGTCGCTCTCCCACACGCGCATGGTCTCGTACATGCGTCGCCCGTAGAGCGACGTGCCGATGTGCCGCTCGTGCTCGTTCCAGAACGCGTGCACCTCCTCGTCCGGCACGGACCAGTCGAACGCACCCTCCTCGTCCTCCAGGAAGCCGTCGAGCGAGACGTTGGCCGCGTAGATCAGCTTGCCCATGAAAGCCCTCCGCCCAGACGTGGGCACCAGCGTGCGACGTCGCCCAGGCACAGTCAAGAGCGTCCGACGGCGGTCACAGTCAAGAGCATCGACGGCGGTGGCACACCCGGTCAGAGCGGGAGCTTCTCGAGCAGCCAGCTCTCGGTGGCGGCCCAGGCCTGCCTGGACGCGGCCTCGTGGTGGAACAGCACGGCGGGGTTGTCGAACGCGTGCCCGGCACCTTCGTAGGTCAGGAAGGTCACGTCGTCGTTGTCCGCGGTCACCGCGGCCTCGATCTTGCGGACCGCGTCCACCGGGATGTAGGCGTCCTCGAGCCCGAAGTGGTGCAGGCTCGGGGAGGTGACCCGGGGCGCCAGACCGAGCAGGTCGGGCAGGGCCGAGCCGTAGTAGCTGACGAGGGCATCGGGGGCCGCGCGGTCGGCGCCGGCTGCAGCGGCCACGTTGAACGCCATACCTCCGCCGAAGCAGAAACCGACCACCCCGGCCGGGCCCCGGACCTCGGCGCGGTCGCGCACGGCTGCCAGGGCTGCCACCCCGTCGCGGACGCCGGCCTCCCAGTCGAAGCGACCCGCGAGCTCGATGGCCCGGGGCAGGCCGTCACCGCCCTCTTCCACGACCCGGTCACCCAGGCGCCAGTAGAGGTGCGGCACGAGGACGACGTAGCCGAGCGTGGCCAGGTCTGCAGCGCGCGAGGAGATGTAGTCGGTGACCCCGAAGATCTCCTGGAAGACCACGAGGCCCGGCCCCTGACCGGACTCGGGCAGGTGGAGGTCCGCCGGCATGGCGCCACCCCGCACCTCGACGGACAGGACCTCGGACGAGCGATGCTGTGCCATGGCCCCCAAGGTAGGCCGCGCCGCCCACCGCCGCTCGGTCAGGTGACCGGGGCCCCGCTGCTGTGTTCGGGGGGCCGACCCGCGGCAAGGGCCATGGTGGACAGGGTGTCGGCGACCACCGTGATGCTCTCAGGGTCCAGGAGCAGGCCGTAGTGGTCGGAGGCGAGGGCACGCACGGTCACGTCCGGAGGCAGGTGCGCTGCGGCGAGCCGCTGCTCGGTGTACAGCCCCTCGGGCTGGGCGAGGGGGCCGCGGCGGGCGTGCAGGAGGGTGGCGGGGCACTGCATCGTGTGGATGGCGCTGAGCGTCGCCGGGTCCGACATCAGGTCGGCCCAGTCGGCGCGGACACATTCCAGCGACGAGGTGGAGCGCCGCTGCCCGGGGGGTCCGGCGAGGTCGTGCAGGAGGTATGCCGCGAGCGCCGCGCCGGAGGGGCCGTCCAGGTGCGGACCCAGGGCCGGGTGGGCCCCCCAGTGGGCGAGGTAGGCCGCCTCGTCCTCGAACGTCATCGACAGGCGGTCCATCGCCGGCCCGATGATGCTGTGCAGCACCTCGTCCACGTCGAACGACCCGGGGGAGGGGAAGGCCAGCCCACCGTCGAGGAGCACCACCGCACCGACGTCCTGGGGGTGGGTGGCGGCGGCGAGGGCGGCGACGAAGGCCCCCATGTCGTGGCCGGCCAGCACCGGCCGGTCGAGCCGGAGCCGGGCGATGACGGCACGGACGTCGGCGACGTGGTCGGCCAGACCGGTGGAGCGCAGGTGTGAGCTCTCCGCCCGGCCGCGCATGTCGGGGGCGAGCACGTGGACGCGGCCCTCGAGCCGGTCGGCGACCGGCGCCCAGGCGAGGGCGTTGGAGGAGATGCTGTGCAGCGCCACGACGGCCGGGGCCCCCTCGGGGGCGCGTGTCAGGCGGTGGACGGTGAGCTCCCCGCCGTCAACGGCCACCTGCTCGCTCAGCGGTCGCACGCTGGGTCCTCCCTCGCTGCCTGCGCACCGACGCGGCGTCCGGGGCCGGCCCGGACGAAGGCGGCCGGGGAGGTCCCCGGCCCGCTGTGCTCAGGCACTGACGCTACGCATCGCGCGACCTGCGCCCTATGGCGCCCGAACCCACATCCAGCGGCCGCAGATGTGACGGCTCGACGGGTGTTGCCGCGAGCAGCGGCCACGACGGCCGTGGGTTGCCGTGGCCGGGGAGGGGTTCGTGCCTACAGTGGGGGCATGGACCGCCGGATCTTCGGGATCGAGAACGAGTACGGCATCACGTGCACGTTCGAGGGGCAGCGCAGGCTGACCCCCGACGAGGTCGCGCGCTACCTCTTCCGCAAGGTCGTGTCGTGGGGCCGGTCCTCCAACGTGTTCCTGTCCAACGGTTCGCGCCTCTACCTCGACGTGGGGTCCCACCCGGAGTACGCGACGCCGGAGTGCGACGACGTCCGCCAGCTCGTCATGCACGACAAGGCGGGGGAGCGGATCATCGAGGGCCTGGTCGCCGACGCCCAGGAGCGACTCGCGGAGGAGGGCATCGAGGGCGAGATCTACGTCTTCAAGAACAACACCGACTCGGCGGGCAACTCCTACGGGTGCCACGAGAACTTCCTCGTCGGCCGCGCCGGGGAGTTCCAGCAGCTGTCCGACGTGCTGATCCCGTTCCTCGTCAGCCGCCAGATCACCAGCGGCGCCGGCAAGGTCGTGACGACGTCCAAGGGCGCGACCTACTGCGTCAGCCAGCGGGCCGACCACATCTGGGAGGGCGTCTCCTCGGCCACGACCCGGTCCCGCCCGATCATCAACACCCGCGACGAGCCGCACGCCGACGCCGAGAAGTACCGGCGGCTGCACGTCATCGTCGGCGACTCCAACATGAGCGAGACGACGACCATGCTCAAGGTCGGTTCGGCCGACCTCGTGCTGCGGATGATCGAGTCGGGGATGGTGGTGCGCGACCTCACGCTGGAGAACCCCATCCGCGCGATCCGCGAGATGAGCCACGACATGACCGGCCGCAAGACGGTGCGGCTGTCCAACGGCCGTGAGCTGTCCGCGCTGCAGATCCAGTCCGAGTACCTCGAGCGGGCACAGTCGTATGCCGACCGCGAGGGTCTGGAGGACCCCATCCACAAGCAGGTCCTCGACCTGTGGGCGCGCACGCTCACGGCCGTGGAGACCGGCAACCTGTCCCTGGTCGACACCGAGATCGACTGGGTCATCAAGCACAAGCTCATCGCCGGCTACATGGCCAAGCACGACCTGCCGATGGAGCACCCGCGGATCGCGCAGCTCGACCTCGCCTACCACGACGTCAACCGCCAGCGCGGCCTGTTCTACGTCCTGCAGAAGCACGGCCGGGCCGCCCGGGTGTGCACCGACCCGGAGGTGTTCGAGGCCAAGACCGTGCCGCCGCAGACCACCCGGGCCAAGCTGCGCGGCGACTTCATCAAGGCCGCCCAGGAGCACCGCCGCGACTTCACCGTCGACTGGGTCCACCTCAAGCTCAACGACCAGGCCCAGCGGACGGTGCTCTGCAAGGACCCGTTCGCCGCGGTCGACGCGCGCGTCGACCGGCTCATCGAGGGCATGCGCGGCTGACCGCGCCCAGCGGGCGCCCAGCGGGCGTTGCGGGCTTTGTCAGACTGCCCGGTTAGGGTGGTTGCCTGTTCCACCGCCCCCAGCGAAAGTCCCTACCGTGTCTGTGCGTTCCCTGTCCGTACGCCCCAGCCGCCGCCTGTCCGTGGCGGCCGCCGCCCTGACCGCCCTCCTGGCCCTGACGGCTTGCGGCAGCTCCGGCAACTCCGACCAGGCCGACGAGGCCAAGGCCTCGCCCCTCGACGGCATCACCGTGACCGGAGGCAACGAGACCACGGCGCCGACCGTCGCCATCTCGCCCAAGCCGCTGTCGGTCACCGAGACCACGACCCGCGTCGTCGAGGCCGGCGACGGCCCCGTCGTGAAGAACGACGAGATCGTCAGCGTCAAGTACGTCCTGCTCAACGCCAAGGACGCCGCGGTCCTCGACAGCAACTACGGCAAGCAGAACCTCGGCCTCAGCCTCGGCACGGCCGACCTGCTGCCCGGTCTCAAGAAGGGCCTGGCCAACCAGAAGGTCGGCTCTCGCGTGCTCGTCGCCGTCCCGCCCAAGGACGCCTTCGGCGACCAGGGCAACACCGACATCAAGGTGGGCGGCACCGACACCGTCGTCTTCCTCATGGACGTCGTGTCCGTGACCACGCCGCTGGCCAGCGCCGAGGGCAAGGCGGTCAAGCCCGCCGCAGGCCTGCCTGCCGTCAAGGTCGAGAGCGGCAAGCCGGCCACCATCACCATCCCCAAGGGTGCCAAGGCCCCGACCAAGACGGTCGGCCAGAACCTCATCGAGGGCAGTGGTGCGAAGGTCGAGGCAGGCCAGACCATCCGCGTCGCCTACACCGGCGCCCTGTGGAAGGACGGCAAGGTCTTCGACTCCTCGGCCACCTCCCCCCAGGGCTACTTCGAGACCGTCATCGGCAAGCAGCAGGTCATCAAGGCCTGGGACGCCCAGCTCGTCGGCAAGACCGTCGGGAGCCGGGTCCTCATGGTCGTGCCGCCGGCCGACGGCTACGGTGCGGCCGGCAGCCCGCCCAAGATCAGCGGCACGGACACCCTGGTGTTCGTCGTCGACATCCTCGCGGCCTACTGACCCGACCCGGGCCCAGCAGCACCTTCCTCACTGGCACCTGCACCCGTACCTTCCGTACCCGCACTCGCACACCCGCACCTTCCTCACCCACACCCCACCCCAAGGAGCAGCAGCATGGGTTTCGACCCCAGCACCACCAAGCCCGAGATCGACTTCCCCGGCGACGCGGCCCCCACCGAGCTCGTCATCGAGGACCTGCGCGAGGGTGACGGCCAGGAAGCCGGCGCGGGCGACACGATCTCGGCCCACTACGTCGGGGTGGCCCACTCCACCGGCGAGGAGTTCGACGCCTCGTGGAACCGCGGGGCGCCCCTGGACTTCCGCCTCGGTGTCGGCCAGGTCATCCGCGGCTGGGACGAGGGCATCGTCGGCATGAAGGTCGGCGGCCGTCGCCGGCTCGTCATCCCGTCCCACCTCGCCTACGGCGACCGGGGCGCCGGTGGTGCCATCAAGCCGGGCGAGACCCTGATCTTCGTGGTCGACCTCGTGGACGTCCGCTGACCGTGGACCGTGGCTGAGCGACCTCAGCCGGCGGCACCCTCCAGCAGCCGGGCGGCATACCGCCCGGCTGCTGCGCTGTAGAGGAAGGCGGCATGGTCCTCGTCGAGGCCCCGCCCCATCGTCGAGAGCCGGACCGGGACGGCCCGCAGCGCCTCGTCCAGCCCGGCCTCCTCGACCTGGGCGAGCGTCACCGGACCGGCTGCCCCGGCGACCAGCGCCTGCGCCTGCCGCAGGACCAGCTCGCCGAGCCCGGTGGTGGGGTGGGTGGCGACCAGCGCCGCCGGCACCAGGGCGACCCGTCCGTAGGCCGTGCGGCTGTGGTGGGAGATCCCGCGGTGCCGCTCGCGGGCATCGGCGTCCGAGACGCGCAGGGCGCCGACCCCGCGCCCCCGCAGTGTGACCGCAGCGTTGAGCGCCTCGCCCGCGGCCACGCCGGTGTAGCCCCAGGCGGTGCCGGTCCCGACGTTGCCGGGGCCCTGGATGACCACGGCCACGTCCGCGCCCAGGACGTGGCGGGCGGCGAGCAGACCGGAGTGCAGCGTCACGGCCTCGTGCTCGCCACCGTAGGCCTGCCCCACCGTCACGGTGCCGGCCAGCCAGCCTGCCCCGGTGAGACCGGCGACCGCCCGCGAGAACGCGATCGGCAGGGCGCCCCCGTCGGTCATGAGGTAGACGGCCCGGGCGTCGGGGCGCTCGGCGCGCAGCCCGGCCAGGACCGCCGGCAGGGCCGAGTGCAGGTCGGCGACCACCACCGGCATCCCGAGCAGGTCCCCCGCACCGGCTGCGCCCGAGGTCAGGGCGGCGTGGTGCGGGCTGTCCTGCTCGTCGACGGCCATGAACATCTGCTGCTGGGGCGTGTAGCGCGCCTTGACGATGTGGCCGGCGCCCGTGGGCGGGTCGGCCGGCAGCCGGTCCGGGGCCGCGACGACGAACGCGAGGCCACCGGTCCCGAGGCCGCGCAGCAGCGCCGAGGCGTTGAGCAGGACCCGGTCACCGACCTGCGGCTCACCGACCAGGGCCGTGTAGGCCAGGGCGCGCACCAGGTCGCCGTCGCCCCCGTCGTCCCCCTCTGCACCGGCCAGCCGCACGGCGTACTCCACCGAGCCCGGCCACCGGCCACGCACCTGCTCCACCGTGCCCTCGCGCCACTGCATCACGACACGCAGACTAGCCACGGACCCCGCGAGCCACTCCGGTAGCGTCGGGCGGGTGAGTTCACCCACCGGCCCCGCGGCCAAGACCGAGCGCCTGCTCAACCTCGTGCTCTGCCTGCTGTACACCCGCCGGCCCCTGCCGAAGTCCCGGATCCGCGGCATCGTGCCCCAGTACGGCGACGCCACCAGCGACGAGGCCTTCGACCGCATGTTCGAGCGCGACAAGGACGAGCTGCGCGAGCTCGGCATCCCGCTCGTCACCGCGGAGATCGGTGGGGCCTTCGACGACGAGGTGGGCTACCGCATCGACCAGCGCGAGTACGCCCTGCCCGACCTCGAGTTCGAGCCCGACGAGCTCGCCGTTCTGGGTCTGGCGAGCCGCACCTGGGCCCACGCCTCCCTGGCCGGGCCGGCAGCCCAGGCGCTGCGCAAGCTCAAGGCCGCCGGGATCGAGCGCGACGTCGACTCGCTCATCGGGATCGAGCCGCGCCTGGGCACCAGCGAACCCGCCTTCGAACCGGTCAAGAACGCGGTGGTGGGCCAGCAGACCATCGCCTTCGGCTACCGCACCGGTGGTCAGGGGGAGGTCAACACCCGCCGGGTCCAGCCGTGGGGCCTGGCCTCGTGGCACGGTCGCTGGTACCTCACCGGGTTCGACCTCGACCGCGGGGCGTCGCGTGTCTTCCGGCTGTCGCGCATCGACGGCGCCGTCTCGGTCGTCCGTGGCGCCGACCCCTACACCGTCCCGGTCGACCACCGCGCCCAGGAGGTGATCCGCGCCAGCGTGGGCGAGCAGGAGCCCCGCACCGCGGTCGTCCGGGTACGTCAGGGCCGCGGCCAGGCGTTGCGCCGCCGCGGCACCGACACCGGCGCGGAAGGGGAGTGGACCACCCTCGAGGTGCCCTTCACCGACTCCTACGCCTTCGCCGACGAGGTGAGCGGGTATGGCGCGGACGTGGTCGTCCAGGAGCCCGGCGAGGTCAGGGACCTCGTCGTCGACCGCCTGCTCGGTGCGTTCGCCGCCCACCGCGGAGCCGTCGCATGAGCGCGCCCGAGACCGCGACGGCCCGGCTCACGCGGCTGCTGACGATGGTGCCGTGGCTGGTCAACCGCCAAGGCATCGACACCGAGCAGGCTGCTGCCGAGCTCGGCATCAGCGTCGCGCAGCTCGACACCGACCTGC
Source organism: uncultured Actinomycetota bacterium (assembly GCA_963722015.1). Classification (GTDB taxonomy): domain Bacteria; phylum Actinomycetota; class Actinomycetes; order Actinomycetales; family Dermatophilaceae; genus Pedococcus. The sequence continues at coordinate 11,165 of CAVRMT010000008.1, forward strand.
GCCTGCTCTACCTGTGCGGCTACGGCCAGATGCCCGACGAGCTCATCGACGCGCAGTGGGAGAACGGCCGGGTCTTCGTCACCAACGCCGACACCATCGCCCGCCCGCTGCGCCTCGGCCGTGACGAGGCGCTGACGCTCATGGTCGGCCTGCGCGCCCTCGCGGCGGTCCCCGGGCTGGGGGAGCGCGACGCCATCGAACGGGCCATGGCCAAGCTGGAGGAGGCCACCGGTGCCAGCGCCGAGGCGGCGTCCCGGGTCGAGGTCGCCATCAGCGAGGGCGTCGAGGCCGACCTGCTCGCCGACGCCCGCCGCGCCGTCGAGGGCCACCGGCGGGTCCACCTGCGCTACCTCGTGCCCAGCCGCGACGAGTCCACCGAGCGCGACGTCGACCCCATGCGCGTGGTCAACCTCGACGCCCAGTGGTACCTCGAGGGCTGGTGCCACCGCGCCCAGGACACCCGGCTGTTCCGGATGGACCGGATCGAGTCGCTCGAGGTGCTCGACGTCGACGGGCGGCCGCCCGCCGCGGCCCAGCTGCGCGACCTCGACGCCGGCACGTTCACCCCACGCGCCGACGACACCCTCGTCACCCTCCGCCTGGGCCGGGGGGCCGCCTGGGTGGGCGACTACTACCCCGTGGAGACCTCGCAGGCCGGACCCGACGGTTCGCTCACGGTCACGCTGCGCACCGCCGACACGCTCTGGCTGCGGCGCCTGCTGTGGCGCCTGGGCGGGCACGGCACCGTCGTGTCCCCACCCGAGCTCGCCCACGCGGTGAGCGAGGGCGCCTGTGCCGCCCTCGCGGCATACGGCATCGACGCAGCCGCGACCCACGCGGGCGAGTAGGGTCGGACGTATGTGGTGGTGGGTCCTGATCTGGGTGCTGCTCGTGCTCGTCGCGGTGGCCTATCTGGCGACCCGTGCCTGGGGGGTGTGGGGCCAGGTCAAGGAGCTCACCGCCGAGATCGGCCGGGCGTCGCAGACCGTGTCGGCGCTGCAGGCGCAGGGCGACCGCCTCGGTGACCCGGCGCCGCCGGTGCAGGCTGCCGTCTTCGGGGACACCCGCGCGCTGCGCAGGGAACGCGAGGCCACCCGCGCCTCGTTGAAGCAGCAGCGGCGCGCCCGTCAGGCAGCTCGCCGTCCCGCGTGGGCGCGGCATCTAGACTCCTAGCACGACCTCAGCGTAGGAAGGCAGTCCCTCATGCTTCGCAACATCGGTGCACCCGAGATCATCATCATCGCGGTGCTGCTCATCCTCATCCTGGGGTGGAAGCGCCTTCCGGACGCGGCCCGCAGCCTCGGTCGCTCGATGCGGGTCTTCAAGTCCGAGGTCAACGAGATGAAGAACGACGGCAAGAGCACGGCGAGCGGCGAGACGGTGCCGGGGGAGACCGTTCACGACAACCAGGCCCCCGGATCGGCCGGCGGCGCGGGGACCGCGCGCGGTACGACGGGCACGTCGGCGATGCGCGAGGACAACAGCCCGCGCTCGGACAACTCCACCGGTCTCTGAGCGCGTAGCCGCACGCGACCGAACGCCCCGAGCTCCTGAAACCCACCATGGCCTTCCGGCGTGCCCGCAACCCCGACGGGCGGATGACGCTGGGCGACCACCTGCGCGAGCTGCGCCGCCGGCTGCTCACTGCCGCCATCGCCCTGGTCGTCGGAGCGGTCGGCGGCTGGTACCTGTACGACCCGGTCTACGAGCACCTGACCCGGCCCCTGCTCGACATCGCCGCCGAACGGGGCGACGGCAACACCATCGCGCTCAACTTCGCCGGCCTCACGGCAGCGTTCTCGCAGCGGATCAGCATCGCCATCTTCGTCGGCGTCATCGTGTCCAGCCCGGTGTGGCTGTTCCAGCTGTGGGCGTTCATCGTCCCCGGGCTGACCAAGAAGGAGCGCAACATCTCGCTGGCGTTCATCGCGGCGGCGGTCCCGCTCTTCCTCGGCGGGTGCTGGTTCGCCTACCAGACCCTGCCCAAGGCGGTGCAGCTGCTCATCAGCTTCACCCCGGACGGCGCGGTCAACTACCCCGAGGCCGCGCTGTACTTCAGCTTCGTCACGCGGTTCATCCTCGTGTTCGGCGCGGCGTTCCTGCTGCCGGTCTTCCTCGTGGCGCTCAACGTCGTGCACGTGCTCCCCGCGTCGGTGATGCGCAAGACCTGGCGGCCGGCCTTCGTCGTGATCTTCGTGTTCGCCGCGATCGCCACGCCCACGCCGGACCCGTTCACGATGTTCCTGCTCGCCGTCCCGCTGTGCGTCCTCTACCTCGGAGCCCTCGGCGTGGCCACGCTCATCGACCGCCGCCGCGCCAAGAACAAGCCGCAGTGGGCCGAGGAGCTCTCCGACGACGAGGCCTCGACGCTCTAGGGCGCGTTCATCCCCGTCACGGGGGCGGTAGCCTCCGCGCGTGAGCAAGCGCATCGGCCTCGTCGTGAACCCGACGTCGGGCAAGAACCGGGGCATGAGCCTCGGGCTCGAGGTGGCGCACCGGATGAGGGCCGCCGGCCACGAGGTCCTCGACCTGTCCGACGAGACGTATGCCGCGGCCCGGGACCGCGCGCTCGGCGCCATCGCGCAGGGGATCGACGTCCTCGCGGTGGTGGGCGGCGACGGGATGGCCCACCTGGGGGTCAACCTGGTCGCGGAGACGACGGTCCCGATGGCGCTCATCGCCGCCGGGACCGGCAACGACATCGCCCGCGGCCTCGGCCTGCCCGTGCACGACCCCGTGCGCGCTGCCGACCTGGTGACGACCGGCGTGCCGCGGGCGATCGACGCGGTGCGCCACGTCGACGAGCACGGGCGGCCCCAGTGGTTCGCGGGGGTGCTGGGGGCGGGGTTCGACTCGCTGGTCAACGAGCGCGCCAACACCTGGCCCTGGCCGAAGGGCCAGCTGCGCTACAACCTCGCCATCCTGCGCGAGCTGCCCCTGTTCAAGGCGATCCCGTACGTCGTGACCGTCGACGGGGTCCGCCACGAGACGCGGGCGATGCTCGTGGCGGTCGGCAACGGCCCGAGCTACGGCGGTGGCATGCAGGTGGTGCCCGACGCGCAGATGGACGACGGGCTGCTCGACGTCCTGGTGCTGCACGAGATCAGCACCGTCGAGTTCCTCAAGGTCTTCCCCAAGGTCTTCAAGGGCGCGCACGTCGCCCACCCCGCGGTCGAGATCCTGCGCGGTCGGGAGGTGCGGCTCGAGGCGGCCGGGATCTTCGCGTACGCGGACGGCGAACGCTTCGCTGCACTGCCCCTGACGGTCCAGGTCGTGCCCGGCGCGGTCACGGTGCTGGCACCCTCCCCGCGCCGGCCCGGTCGCTGACGTAGCCTCGGCACCATGTCGACCCCCGCCGAGCGGTTCGCTGCCTCTGCCGCGCGCTCGCCCGCCCGCAGCCCCCAGCTCGCGCAGTTCACCGCTGGCCTCGAGTTCCCCCTCGACGACTTCCAGGAGCAGGCCTGCCTGGCCGTCGAGGCGGGCAAGGGTGTGCTCGTCGCCGCCCCCACCGGCGCTGGCAAGACCATCGTCGGGGAGTTCGCCGTCCACCTCGCCCTCGCCACGGGCCGCAAGGCGTTCTACACGACCCCGATCAAGGCGCTGTCCAACCAGAAGTACGCCGACCTCGTGCGCCGCCACGGCGCCGCCAACGTCGGACTGCTCACCGGCGACTCCTCGGTCAACGGTGAGGCACCCGTGGTCGTCATGACCACCGAGGTCCTGCGCAACATGATGTATGCGGGCTCGACCACCTTGCGCGGCCTCGGGTTCGTCGTCATGGACGAGGTGCACTACCTCGCCGACCGCTTCCGCGGCGCCGTCTGGGAGGAGGTCATCATCCACCTCGCGCAGGACGTCCAGGTGGTCTCGCTCTCTGCGACGGTGAGCAACGCCGAGGAGTTCGGCGACTGGCTCGCCGAGGTGCGGGGCAACCACGAGGTGATCGTCTCCGAGCACCGTCCGGTCCCGCTGTGGCAGCACGTCATGGTCGGCCCGGGCGTCTACGACCTGTTCGTCGACGAGCTCTCCGCGCCGACCACCGGGGCCGACGCGACGCGGGTGAACCCCGAGCTCCTGCAGGCCATCCGCACCGTCGAGCAGCGCGGTCGCTGGGACGACACCGGCCGCGGCGGCGGGGCGGCGGCCAGCTGCCCCACCGCGGACGTGGCGCGCCCCGGGGGCCCGGCGGTGGCCCCGGCGGTCGAGGGATGGCGCGCGGCGGCGCCGGCGGTGGGCCCCGTGGTGGGTCCGGCGGCGGGTCGGCCGGTGGTGGTCGCCCCGGTGGGGGAGCCACCCGCTCGGAGGTCGTCGCCCGGCTCGACCGCGACGGCCTGCTGCCAGCGATCACGTTCATCTTCAGCCGGGTCGGCTGCGAGGGAGCGGTCCAGCAGCTGCTGCGTGACGGCACCCACCTCATCCCCGAGGCCGAGGGAGAACGCATCCGTCGGACCGTGGAGGAGCGCATCCAGGGCCTGGCGGAGGAGGACCTCGGCGTGCTCGGCTACTGGGACTTCGTCGAGGGGCTGTCGCGCGGGTTCGCCGCGCACCACGCCGGCATGCTGCCCACGTTCCGCGAGATCGTCGAGGAGCTGTTCACCGCCGGCCGGATCCGGGCCGTGTTCGCCACCGAGACCCTGGCACTGGGCATCAACATGCCGGCCCGGACCGTCGTGCTCGAGAAGCTCGTGAAGTTCAACGGTGAGACGCACGCGGACATCACCCCCGCGGAGTACACCCAGCTGACCGGGCGCGCAGGGCGACGTGGCATCGACATCGAGGGCCACGCCCTCGTGCTGTGGAACCGCGGCCTGGATCCCTTGTCGGTCGCCGGCCTTGCCTCGACCCGCACCTACCCGCTGCGCTCGAGCTTCCGGCCGACCTACAACATGGCCGTCAACCTCGTCGCGCAGGTGGGCCGCGAGACCGCGCGCGAGATCCTGGAGACCTCGTTCGCGCAGTTTCAGGCGGACCGGGCGGTCGTCGGGATGGCTCGCGCGGTGCGGCGCAACGAGGAGGGGCTCGAGGGCTACTCCGAGGGCATGGCGTGCCACCTCGGCGACTTCGCCGAGTACGCCGCCGTCCGCCACGAGATCGCCCGGCTGGAGAAGGACGGAGCCAAGGCCCGCTCCGCCAGCAAGCGCGCGGAGGCGGCGGTGTCGCTCGAGGCGCTGCGCATCGGCGACGTCATCAGGATCCCGTCCGGTCGCCGCTCGGGGTACGCCGTGGTCGTGCAGCCCTCGAAGTCGTTCCGGGGCGAGCCGCCGGCACCGACCGTGGTCACCGAGGACAAACAGCTGCGCAAGCTGACCCTGGTGGACGTCCCCATCCCGGTCGAGGCCGTCGCGCACGTCAAGGTGCCGCCGCACTTCAACGCCAAGAGCCCCAAGGCCCGCCGTGACCTCGCCACCTCGCTGCGCATCGCGGTGCCGCACGACCCGCCGCCGAAGCGCCGTACCGAGTCCCAGCCGGGGGAGGACGAGCAGATCGCCGAGCTGCGGCGCCAGCTCAAGGCGCACCCGTGCCACCAGTGCCCGGAGCGTGAGGACCACGCCCGCTGGGCCGAGCGGTGGTGGCGGCTGAAGCGCGAGACGGTGGGTCTGCAGCGCAAGGTCGAGGGGCGCACCAACTCGGTGGCCCGGACCTTCGACCGGATCTGCGAGCTGCTGACCGAGATGGGCTACCTCGGCGAGGGTGGCACGACCGTGACCCCGCAGGGGGAGAACCTGCGACGCCTCTACACCGAGAAGGACCTGCTCGCCGCTGAGTGCCTGCGGCTAGGGACCTGGAAGCGCCTCGACCCGGCCGGCCTGGCAGCCATCGTCTCCGTGCTCGTCCACGAGCCCCGTCGGGACGAGTCCGACCCGTCGCCGCGGATGCCGGGCGAGGACGTCGCCGAGGCGGTCACCGAGATGAGCCGGATCTGGTCGGTGCTCGAGGACCGTGAGCGCGACCTCGGGCTGCCGCTGACCGGCGACCCCGACGCGGGCATGGCGTGGATGATGCACCGCTGGGCGTCCGGCCAGAAGCTCGACCACGTGCTGCGCGGCCAGGACATGGCTGCCGGTGACTTCGTGCGCCGCTGCAAGCAGGTGGTCGACCTGCTCGGCCAGATCTCCGACGCCGCACCCGAACCGCAGCTGCGCACGACGGCGCGCAGGGCGATCGACGCCGTGATGCGCGGCGTCGTGGCCGCGGACCGCCTCGACTGACTCCCCGCGCCCCGGTGCGCCCACGCCATACCGCGGGGTCTTTGAGCGCCTGACCCGGTCAGGACCTGGTCAGGCGCTCAAAGAGTCCCGAGCGACGTGCCGAGCCCGGGGCCGGGCGCACCGCCGGCACCCGGCCGGGCGCACCAGCGGGTCACTCGATGCGCAGGGCGGACAGGACGCGGTTGAACGAGCTGGTGACCCCGAACTCACTGGCCACCCGACTCATCAGCACCGGATCGGCCACCTCGGTCGGCAACGCCATGTCGACGTCCTCGACCGGGGCGTCCGGGGCCACCTGGACGACCTTGGGGGCCACGTCGAGGTAGGCAGCGCCGGCTTCCAGGCGGGCCCGCTGCGCCCCCTTGATCTCGGGGTCCCCGCTGTCCACGGCCTGGCGCAGGGCGACGAGGGTGCCATACCGGTCGATGAGCTTGGCCGCGGTCTTCTCGCCGATCCCGGCCACCCCCGGCAGGCCGTCGCTGGTGTCGCCGCGCAGGACGGACATGTCGGCGTAGGCCGGCCCGTTCGCGACGGCGTACTTCCTCTGCAGGAACGCCTCGTCGACGAGGTCCGGGTCGCGCACCCCGCCGCGGGCGGTGTAGATGACGCGGACGTTCGCGGCGTCGTCGACGAGCTGGAACAGGTCGCGGTCGCCGGTGACGACGTCGATGGCCATCGTGCCCTTGTGCCGGGCCGTGAGGGTGCCGATGACGTCGTCAGCCTCGTACCCGTCGGCACCGAGCCGCGGGAAGCCGAGCGCCCGCAGGGCGTCGCGGATGACCGGTACCTGGGGCGTGAGGTCCTCCGGCGACTCCTCCTCGGCCAGCGACCCGTCGACCAGCCGGTGCGCCTTATACGTGGGGATCGCGTCCACCCGGAACGCCGGACGCCAGTCGTTGTCCCAGCAGGCGACGAAGTGCGTCGGCTGGTGGGTGCCGATGAGCGAGGCGATCATGTCGAGGAACCCGCGGATGGCGTTGGTCGGCGGTGCGGTCGCGTCGGTGCGCTGGTCGGGGACGCCGTAGAAGGCACGGAAGTACAGCGAGGCGGAGTCGAGCAGCATGAGGCGTCCGGCGGGCGGGGAGGTCATGCGCCCATGCTGCCACCACACGGGGGTCGCCCTCAGTAGGGTGATGGCGTGGAAGACCTCGATCGACGCATCGTCACCCTGCTGCGCTCGGACGGTCGGATGAGCTACACCGACCTCGGCAAGGCGATGGGGCTCTCGACCTCTGCCGTCCACCAGCGGGTGCGCCGACTGGAGGAGCGGGGGGTCATCAAGGGCTACACCGCGGTCGTCGACTACCCGGCGCTGGACCTGCCGCTCACCGCGTTCATCTCCATCACCCCGCTGGACCCGGCCGCACCGGACGACATCCCGGACCGGTTGCGCGACATCAGCGAGCTCGACGCCTGCCACTCGGTCGCGGGCGAGGAGAACTACATCCTCAAGGCCCGCGTGGGCACCCCCGGCGACCTCGAGGTGCTGCTGGCCCGGGTCCGTGCGGCGGCCAACGTCGCCACCCGGACCACCGTGGTGCTCTCGACCCCCTGGGAGTAGCCCCACCAGTCGTCGCCACGACCGGCCGACGACCACGTCGGGCTCGACCTCGATCGCTTCGTGCTCCCGACCGCCGTGGGCCCGGTGAGCTTGTCGTCGGCCGGCTGGGTTTGCGTGGCCGGCTGGCTTTGCGTGGCCGGCTGGCCCTGCGCGGTAGGGCGGGGACGGGGCGGGCGGTCCGCGCTAGGGCGCGTCGAGCTCGGCCAGCGCCAGCAGGACCAGGCTCGCGGTCCAGACCAGGGGAGCCGGACCTGCGGGGGCGCCGCTGCGGGTGACCTTCTCGGGCAGGGACCCGTATGCCGTGCGGTGGGCGTCCAGCCAGTCGAGCCGCTTGCCGGCGGCGCCGTCGCGTCCGCCGGCCGCATCGGTGAGCGCGACCAGGGCCGTCTGCGGGGTCCACGAGGCGCCGCCCTTCTTGACCCAGCGGACTCCCGGTGCGACACCACCGGCAGGCTCGGCGGCCTCGCGCTGGTACCGCAGGGCCGCCGCTCGGAGGCTGCGGGCCATCGGGGCCGGCAGGTCGGCCCTGGTGGTGAAGGGCGGTAGCAGCATGACGACCGCAGCATCCAGGCCACCGCGCCCACCGAAGCGCTCGTAGCCCGGCCCCATCCGGTCGGCCACGGTCTGCGCCAGCCGTTCGGCGGTCGCGCGGGTGCGGGCCGAGGCCGCGAGGTCGCCTGTCGCGGCGTAGTCACGGCTGGCCGCGGCCAGCCCGGCGAGCATCGGGGCGACCGTGCCCAGCGAGGTCCGGGTGACCGGCACCTCCCAGTAGTCCGGCGACGGCGGTGGCAGGCGCTGACCGCCGGCCACGAGCCGGGTCAGGGTCCGCACGCACCGGTGGCGCAGCTCGGCCCCGGAGGGCGGTACCCCTGCCGCTGCGTCGCTGCGCACCTCGGCCAGCGCCCACAGCACCCAGCCGCAGCCGTCGGACTGGCGCGCCCGGTCGGTCAAGGGGGTCCCGTCCAGGGCGTAGCGGGCCTGGAAGCCGACGACCGGGTCGAAGTCGAGGCGGGCCAGCCGGTCGAGCACCGACGCGGCGTCGGCGGTGTGGCCGGTCCGGCTCAGGGCGACCGCGGCGAACGAACCGTCGCGCGGCCAGAAGTACCCCCACGGCCCACCCGGACCCGCGGAGACGGTGCCGTTCGGCTGGAGGTGGGTCTTGAGGTCCACCAGCGCCCACCGCGCCATGTCCTCCCAGTCGGTCCCGGTGCCGGGCACGCTGCCCGAGGCGACCCAGCGCGCGTCGGCGTGCTGCTGGCCGTTGTCTGCGTAGTCGGGGGCAGCGCGGTAGCCCGGCGCGGTGATCAGCTGCTCCTCGGCGGGCATGGCCCGCGGACCTGCGGCGGCCCCGGCGACCAGCACGGTGACGGCGAGGGCCACTGGCACCGCGAACCGGCGTCCCATCGCCAACCCCTCTCGCCGAACCGTTCCCGACGGCCGCGAGCGGCCCGGTTCCCTGCCACGTTAGTTCGCCCCGGGCAGGGGTCTGCGGAAAGTCCGCGCATCGGCCCGAACGGCCCACCCCTCGGACCGGCCCACCCCTCGGACCGGCCCACCCCTCGGACCGGCTCAGCGCGCGATGCTGGCGAGCGTGGCGCCGGTGACGGTCACGAGGTCGGCGGGGGAGAGCGAGAGGTCCAGGCCCCGCCGTCCCCCGGAGACGTAGACGAGGTCGAGGTCGGCCGCGCTCGCGTCGAGCACGGTGGGCAGGGGCTTCTTCTGCCCGATCGGGGAGATGCCGCCGACGACGTACCCGGTGCTGCGCTCGGCGACGGCAGGGTCTGCCATGGCGACCTTCTTGCGCCCGAGCGCCGCGGCGACGGCCTTGAGGTCCAGGCTGCGGTCCACCGGTACGAGGGCCACCGCCAGCCCGCGGTCGCCCTCGACGAGCAGCGTCTTGAAGACCTGCCGCGGCGGCACCGACAGCGCGGCCGCGGCCTCCAGTCCGTAGGAGGCCGCGGCCGGGTCGTGGTCGTAGGGGTGCAGGCCGTAGCTCACCCCGAGCCGGTTCAGCGCCGCGGTCGCGGGGGTGCCGGCTGCGGTGTCGCGACGCTTGCCCACGAGCAGCGCGTATGCCGTGTGGTGGTCGGGGTGGGGCTGCGGTCAGCGCTGCTCGACGCGCTGGACGAGCTTCCAGGCGGCGGGCAGCAGACCCGCGGCGGCTGCGACCTTGATGGCGTCACCGACCAGGAAGGGTACGACGCCCTTGGCGAGGCCGGTCTGCAGGTCCATGCCGGTCGTCGCCATGAGGTAGGGCAGGCCGACGGCGTAGATGACCAGGCTGCCGAGCCCCATGGTGGCGGCGGTCCTGATGACGGTGCGGTCGGCTCCGCGCTGCGCGAGCCAGCCGACCAGGGCGCCGGCGGCGACGAAACCGATGATGTAGCCGAACGACGGGAAGCCGTAGCCGCTGGAGTGCCCGGCGAACCACGGCACCCCGGCCATGCCGGCCAGCAGGTAGAGGCCGATGCTGAGCAGGCCGCGGACCGAGCCGAGCGTCGCTCCGGTGAGCAGCGCGGCGAAGGTGCCCAGGGTCAGCGGGACGGGGGTGAAGGACAGCGGGATGGCGAACTGGGCGAGCAGGCCGACGAAGGCGGCGCCGCTCAGGACGAGGACGGCATCGCGGACGAGGCCGCCCGGGATGACATCGGCGAGGACACGGTTACGGGGCAGGGCGATGGCGGTCACGGAAGCAACCTAGCGAAGCCGCGCGCCGCGGCATACCGACGTCTCACATCGACCCTGTCACACCAGCGCGGTGTCGCGTTCGGCCGCCTCGCGGCTCGCGGCGGCCCGCGCCACGGCCACGGCGTGAGCTGCTTCGTGGTCGCCCTGCTCGCCCTGGTCGCGCCACCACTGCTGCCCGGCCTCGGGAAGGGTGTAGATCGGGTCGAAGTAGACGTAGTCCCGCGACAGGGCATCGGTGTCGGCACCCTCGATGGAGGTGCGGTAGTTCTTGCGCCAGAACGACATCCCGCGCTCGGTGTCGTAGCTGTCGACCTGGTGCACCCAGCGCTTGCCGACGTAGGGCACGTCGCAGACGATGCGCGGGGTGGCGAACCCGGGCAGGTAGCCCATCATCGAGTGCTGCAGGTGCTGCGCCTCGGCGAGCGAGAGGCGCCAGTGCTCGCTGAACGGGATCATGTCGCACATGTAGAAGTAGTACGGCGTGATCATGGCCTCGTCCTGCAGGGCGAAGCAGAGATCGAGCAGCTGTTCGGTCGAGTCGTTGACCCCGCGCATCAGGACACCCTGGTTGCGCACGTCGCGGACGCCGGCCTCGAGCATCGCCTTGGCCGCGTCCGCGACCAGCGGGGTGACCGACTGGGCGCTGTTGACGTGGGTGTGGATGGCGAGCGACACGCCGCGCGAGCGCGCCTTCGCCGACACCCGCGCCACGCCCTCGACGACGTCGGCCTGCAGCCAGTGCTGGGGCAGACCCATGAGTGCCTTGGTGGCGAGGCGGATGTCACGGATGTTGTCCACGTCGAGCAGCTTGTCCAGGAACCCCTCGAGGTTCTTCCACGGCATGTTGGCCACATCGCCACCGGAGACCACGACGTCGCGCACCTGAGGGGTCTGCTGCAGGTAGCCGAGCATCGCGGCATACCGGTCGACCGGCTTGCCGGTGAGCTTGAGCTTGTCGATCACCGGGGTGGAGTTGCCCACCAGGTCCATGCGGGTGCAGTGGCCGCAGTACTGGGGGCAGGTCGGCAGCATCTCGGCCAGGACCTTGGTGGGGTAGCGGTGGGTCAGGCCCTCGACGGCCCACATGTCGTGCTCGTGCAGGCTGTCGCGGGTGGCGTGCGGGTGGCTGGGCCAGTCGGTGCGCCGGTCCGAGAACACCGGGAGCATGTAGCGGCGCACCGGGTCCGCGTACAGCGCGCGGGTGAACTCCACGCCCGCCGCCGGCATCGACCCGTCGGGCCAGGTCTGCTCGCTGACCATGGTGTTCATCATCTGCGGCGTCACGAGCATCGACATCGTGGCCCGCTGCGCCTGGTCGCGCTCGAGGTCGGCGTAGAACGCCTCGGTGACCAGGTCGCCCATGAGCTCGCGCAGCTGGCGCAGGTTCTTGATGCAGTGGGCCCGCTGCCACTGGGCGCTCGCCCAGTCCTGCGCGGTGACGTCCCGCCAGCCGGGGAACCTGGTCCAGTCGGGCTCGACCAGCTCACGGTGCCGGTAGACGTAGGGCTGCTCGATCGCGGTGCTCATACGTGGCAGGATACGGGACAGGTTCCTCAGATCGTGAACCTTCACCGCAAGATCTTCATCCCGTGTCGCTCTTTCAGGGAGATTCTGTGTCGCTCGCTGTCGAACCCCGTCGGACCCCGTCGTCGCCGGTCGGCCTGCACCGCGTCCTGGACCCGGTCGGTGCGGCGCTGCCGCAGGCAGCCCGGCGGCTCGACCCGACCCCGCAGCTGTGGCCCGACGAGGTCCGGATCGGCATCTCGACCCTCAACCTGGACGCCGCCTCCTACCGCCAGCTCCACGACAAGCACGACGGCGACGGCCTGGCGGTGCGGGCCGAGGTGCTCGACATCGTGGCCACCCGCGGCAAGATGCAGAACCCCGTGACCGGCTCCGGCGGCATGCTCATCGGGACCGTGGAGGAGGTCGGACCCGAGTCGACCCTGGGCCTGTCCGTCGGCGACCACGTCGCCACCCTCGTCTCGCTGTCCCTCACCCCGCTGGTCATCACCGACGGCCTGGCTCGCTGGGACGGGCGGTCCGAGCGCGTGCCCGCGCAGGGTCACGCCATCTTGTTCGGGCGGTCCATCGCCGCCCGGCTGCCCGAGGACCTCCACCCCGACCTGGCCCTGATGGTCATGGACGTGTGCGGTGCACCGGCGCTCGTCGCCAGGGTGGTGGGGGAGTATGTCGCGCGCGGACCACGCCCGACCGTCGCCGTCCTGGGTGGTGCGGGCAAGTCGGGCTCACTGTCCCTGGCAGCGGCCACCGAGGCCGGCGCCGCCCGCACGCTCGGGGTGGTGCCGCACGAGCGGGAGGCCGACCTGCTGCGCGCCAGCGGACTCGCGGACGAGGTGGTCGTGGCCGACGCCCGCAGCCCGCTCGGCCTGTCGGAGGCGGTGGCCGCGGCCGGTGGACCGGCCGACATCACCGTCGTCTGCGTCGACGTGCCAGGGTGCGAGCAGCCCGCCATCCTCTCGACCGCCCAGGGCGGCACGATCATCTTCTTCTCCATGGCGACGCACTTCGCCGCGGCCGCGCTCGGCGCCGAGGGGGTGGCCGCCGACGTGCGCATGCTGGTCGGCAACGGCTATGTGCCGGGCCACGCGGCATACGCCCTGGAGCTGGTGCGGGGCAACGCCGCCGTGCGGGCCCTGTTCGAGGGTCGGCTGGAGGAGTAGCAGGTAGCGACGTGCAGTGCCGCGGAGGCACGGTGCGCTCACGCGCTCGCCGGAGGCGCTCGCCGGCCCACTGCACGTCACACCCGTCCCAGCGCGCAGCAACGCGCGGGACCTAGGGCCCACCCGACACCCCCCGCGCCGTGGTCCGATCGGGCCATGTCGACCGCCACCACCCCGGCCAGCGCACCCGCCACCCGCAACAGCGACTACCCCCCGGACGAGCTCGCACTGGACCTGCGCTGGTGGGCCGCGGCGAACTACCTGACCGTCGGGCAGATCTACCTGCGCGACAACGCCCTCCTGCGCGAGCCGCTGCGCCTGGCGCACACCAAGCCCCGGCTCCTCGGGCACTGGGGGACCAGCCCCGGCCTGTCGATGGTCTACGCGCTGGTCAACCGCGTCATCCGGCGCACCGGGTCGCACTGGCTCTACGTCACCGGACCCGGCCACGGCGGTCCCGCCCTGGTCGCGGCCGCCTGGCTCGAGGGGACCTACAGCGAGGTCTACCCCCACATCGCCGCCGACGGGGACGGGGTGCGCGACCTGTTCCGGCAGTTCTCCTCGCCCGGCGGCATCCCCAGCCACGTCAGCGTGCAGACCCCGGGCAGCATCCACGAGGGGGGCGAGCTGGGGTACGCCCTGGTCCACGCGGCCGGAGCAGCCTTCGACCACCCCGACCTGACCGTCGCCTGCGTCGTCGGGGACGGCGAGGCCGAGACCGGCCCGCTGAGCGCGTCGTGGCGGCTGCCGACGTTCCTCAACCCCCGCCGGGACGGCGCCGTCCTGCCGATCCTGCACCTCAACGGCTACAAGATCGCCGGGCCCACGGTGCTCGGCCGGGCCAGCGACGCGGACGTCGAGGCCTACCTGCGCAGCCAGGGCTGGGACCCGGTCACCGTCTCCGGCGACGACCCCGCGCTGGTCTTCCCGGCCCTGTTCGAGGCCCTCACCGGCGCCCACGGGCGGATCCGGGCGCTGCAGGAGGCGGCGCGTGCCGGGGACGGGCCGAGCGAGTCGGTCCGGCACCGCTGGCCGGCGATCGTCCTGCGCACCCCCAAGGGGTGGACCGGCCCCGACGTCGTCGACGGCGTCCAGGTCCAGGGGACCCACCGCGCCCACCAGGTGCCGCTGTCCGGCCTGGCCGAGCACCCCGTCCACCTCGGGCTGCTCGAGCAGTGGCTGGCGACCTACCGCCCCGACGAGCTGTTCGACGCCAGCGGCCGGCTGGTCCCGAAGCTGCGCGCCCTCGCGCCCGAGGGCGACCTGCGGATGTCGGCCACGCCCTACGCGAACGGTGGCCTCCTGCGCACGCCGCTGCCACCGGTCGACCTCACCACCCACGAGGTGCCCGTCGAGGCACGGGGGCGGACCTGGGTCGAGAACACGCTCTCCTCCGGCGGACTCATGCGCGACCTGTATGCCGCGACGGCGCGGCCCGACGGCGGCGGCACCTTCCGGCTGTTCTCCCCGGACGAGACGGCCAGCAACCGGCTGCAGCCGGTGTTCGAGGTGACCGACCGGAACTTCATGGGGCCGGTGCTGGGCACCGACGACCACCTCGGCCCGGACGGTCGGGTCATGGAGGTGCTCAGCGAGCACCTCTGCCAGGGCTGGCTCGAGGGGTACGTCCTCAGCGGGCGGCACGGTGTCTTCGCGACGTACGAGGCGTTCGCCATGGTGTCGGCGTCGATGGCGATCCAGCACGTCAAGTGGCTCCAGCACGCCAAGGACCTGCCGTGGCGCGCGCCGGTGTCCTCGCTCAACGTGCTGCTCACGTCGACGTGCTGGCGCAACGACCACAACGGTTTCTCCCACCAGGGACCGGGTCTGATCGACAGCCTCATCCCGCTCGCCCCCGACGTCGTGCGGGTGTGGTTCCCGCCGGACGCCAACACCGCGCTGTCGATCACCGACCACTGCCTGCGCAGCACCGACCACGTCAACCTCATCGTCGTGGACAAGCAGAAGCACCTGCAGTACCTCACCCTGGACGAGGCGCACCGCCACTGCGCCGCGGGGGCGGGCGTCTGGGACTGGGCCGGCAGCGGGCGCGACGACGAGGAGCCCGACATCGTCCTGGCCTGCGCCGGCGACGTGCCGACCCAGGAGGCGCTCGCCGCCGCCGAGCTGCTGCACGAGCACGTGCCCGACCTGCGCGTGCGCTTCGTCAACATCGTCGACCTGATGGCGCTGCTGCCCGAGGACGACCACCCGCACGGGTTCTCGGACACCCAGTTCGACGACCTGTTCACGCGCGACAAGCACGTCGTGTTCGCCTTCCACGGCTACCCCCGGGCGGTCCACCAGCTCGTCCACGGCCGCAGCAGGCCCGGACGCTTCCACGTCCGCGGCTTCAACGAGCAGGGCACGACCACGACACCGTTCGACATGGTGGTCCTCAACGGCATGAGCCGGTTCCACCTCGCCAAGGAGGTGCTGCGTCGAGCCGACCGCCGCCCCGACGGCTGGGACACCCTGACGCGGCTGTGCGACGACCGGCTCACCGAGCACCACGCCTACATCCGCGAGTACCTGGCCGACCTGCCGGACATCGCCGACTGGACCTGGCGGGGACGGCCCGACCACGAGGCACCGGACCAGCCCGGCGGGTAGTTTCGACCCCGTGGTCACCAGCATCTACATCGCCGGCACCCAGGCCCAGTCCGGCAAGTCGGCGGTGGCCGTCGGGCTGCTCGACCAGCTGAGCCGGCGAGCCGGCCGGGTGGGGGTGTTCCGTCCCATCGTGCGCGCCGGGGTCCAGGACGGGCTGGTCCGCACCCTGTTGTCCCAGCTGCCCGGCGACCTGACCGTCGAGCAGGCCTGCGGCGTCACCTACGACGACCTGCACGCCTCGCCCGAGCGCGCCATGGGCACCATCGTGGACCGGTTCCACGACGTCGCCCGCGACCACGACGTCGTGCTCGTCGTGGGGTCGGACTTCACCGACGTCTCCGCACCCACCGAGTTCTCGGTCAACGCCGCGGTGGCGGCCAACCTCGGGTCGAGGCTGCTGCTCGTCGTCCCGGCCCAGGGACACCACCCGGCGGACGTCGCCACGTCGGCCGAGATGGCGGTGACCGCGGCACGCGGGGTCCACGCCCACGTCACGGGTGTCGTGGCCAACCAGGTGGACCCCGAGCTCCTGGAGGCGACGGCGGCCGCAGTGGCCGCACGGGTCCGGATGCCGGTGCAGGCCCTGCCCGAGCTTCCGCTGCTGCGGGCGCCCACCGTCAAGGACCTGATGGACGCCTGCGACGGGAGGCTGGTCCACGGCGACGCCCGGTGGCTGGACCGCGAGTGCACGGGCCTGGTGGTCGCGGCCATGACGATGCCGCACGTCCTCGACCGGCTGATCGACGGCGGCGTGGTGATCGCGCCCGGCGACCGTGAGGACGTGGTGCTCGGGGTCCTGCTGGCGCACCGGTCGAAGACCTTCCCGAACCTCTCCGGCATCGTCCTGAACGGCGGGTTCCCGCTGACCCCGCAGGTGCAGCGGCTGATCGAGGGCCTCGACGTGGTGATGCCGGTGATCGCGACCGACGGCGGCACCATGACCACGGCGACCAGGCTGGGGGCCGCCCGCGGCCGCCTGCTGCCGGAGTCGACGCGCAAGCTGGAGGCCGCGGTGGCGATGGTCGAACGCGGCCTGGACGCAGAGGCGCTGCTCGGTCCGGTCGCCACGGCCGGGGAGGGCACGGTGACGCCGCTGATGTTCGAGCACCGGCTGGTCGACGCGGCCCGGGGCGCCGGCGCCCACATCGTCCTGCCCGAGGGCGCCGAGGACCGGATCCTGCTGGCCGCCGACACCGTCCTGGTGCGGGGGATCGCCAGGCTCACCCTGCTCGGTCCCCGGGAGACCATCCTGGCGAACGCAGCGCGGCTGGGCGTCGACGTCTCCGGCGCAGACCTCGTCGACCCGGCCACGAGCAGCCTGCGCGAGGGGTTCGCCGCCGAGTACACGGCGCTGCGGTCCCACAAGGGCGTCACGCTGGACCAGGCCCGGGACCGGGTGCTCGACCCGTCCTACTTCGGCACAATGATGGTCCACCAGGGGCTGGCCGACGGCATGGTCGCGGGGTGCGTCACGACGACGGCCCACACGATCCGGCCGGCGTTGGAGATCGTCCGGACCGCGCCCGGGGTGTCGGTGGTCTCCAGCGTCTTCCTCATGTGCCTGGCCGACCGGGTGCTCGTCTACGGCGACTGCGCCATCGTCCCCGACCCGAGCGCCACCGAGCTCGCCGACATCGCCATCTCCTCGGCACGCACCGCCGTGCAGTTCGGCATCGAGGCGCGCGTGGCGATGCTGTCGTACTCGACGGGGGAGTCGGGGACCGGGGCGGACGTCGACAAGGTGCGGGCAGCGACCGCGCTGGTCCACGAACGTGCCCCAGAGCTGCTCGTCGAGGGACCGATCCAGTACGACGCGGCGGTCGACCTCGGCGTCGCGGCCACCAAGCTCAAGGACAGCCCGGTGGCGGGGCGCGCGACGGTGCTCGTGTTCCCCGACCTCAACACGGGCAACAACACCTACAAGGCCGTGCAGCGCAGCGCAGCGGCGGTCGCGATCGGCCCGGTCCTGCAGGGTCTCAACCGACCGGTCAACGACCTGTCCCGGGGCGCCCTGGTCCGCGACATCGTCAACACCATCGCCATCACCGCGATCCAGGCGCGCGCCTGATGGCCGCCCCCCGGACCGTACTGGTCCTCAACGCGGGCTCGTCCTCGCTGAAGTACCAGGTGCTCGACGCCGTCACGGGGGAGACCGCGGCCTCGGGGCTCGTGGAGGAGATCGGTGGGGCCGGACGCCTGCGCCACACGACCGGAGCAGCCGTCCACGAGCGTGACGTGGCCTGCGGCAACCACGGGGAGGCCCTCGCCGCAGCCCAGGAGGCGCTGCGCGAGCACGGTCCCGACCTCGGCGCCGTCGACCTGTTCGCCGTCGGGCACCGGGTCGTGCATGGCGGTGCCCGGTTCGCCGAACCGGTCGTCATCGACGACGACGTCATCGCCGCGATCCGCGAGCTCGTCCCGCTCGCCCCGCTGCACAACCCGGCCAACCTCGAGGGGATCCACAGCGCCCGCGCCCGCTTCCCGGACGTCCCCCAGGTCGCCGTCTTCGACACCGCCTTCCACCAGACCCTGCCCGAGGCGGCACACACGTATGCGGTGCCCGCCGCCTGGCGCGAGCACCACCGGGTGCGCCGCTACGGGTTCCACGGCACGTCGCACCGCTACGTCTCGCGCCGCACCGCGGACCTGCTCGGCCGGGCCCCCGAGGACTGCAACGTCATCGTGCTGCACCTGGGCAACGGTGCCAGCGCCTGCGCGGTGCAGGGCGGGCGCAGCATCGACACGTCGATGGGCCTGTCCCCCCTGGAGGGCCTGGTCATGGGTACCCGCTCCGGCGACGTCGACCCCGCGCTGGGCGCCTACCTGGCGCGCGTCGCGGGCCTGGACGCGGCGGCCTACGACGAGGCGCTCAACACCCGCAGCGGCCTGCTGGGGCTCGGCGGCACCTCCGACCTGCGCGAGCTCGAGCAGCGACGCGCGGACGGCGACTCCGACGCGGACCTGGCCTTCGCGGTGATGGTCCACCGGCTGCGCAAGTACGTGGGGGCGTACGCCGTCGTGCTGGGACGGGTCGACGCCATCGCCTTCACCGGCGGCATCGGCGAGAACAGTGCCCGGGTGCGGGCTGCCGTGCTCGAGGACCTCGACGTGCTCGGTGTCGTGCTCGATCCCGACGCCAACGCTGCCGACGCCACCGCTGCCGGCGCCCGCGAGCGACGGGTGAGCGCCGCCGACAGCCGGGTCGCCGCCTGGGTCGTGCCGACCGACGAGGAGCTCGAGATCGCCCGCGCGTGCCTGTCCGTCCTGGGTGGTGCGGGCGCCACATAGGGTGCTCGCGTGAGCACTCTCTACCGCGGCGGCTTCGTCTACTCACCGACCGACCCGTTCGCCAACGCCATGGTGGTCGACGACGCGACCGGGACCATCGCCTGGATCGGCGGCGACGACGCCGCAGCCGTCCACGGCGACGCGGTGGACCACGTCGTCGAGCTCGACGGGGCCCTGGTGACCCCGGCCTTCGTCGACGCCCACGCCCACCTGTCACAGACCGGTGCGGGTCTGCGGGGAGTCGACCTCGGCACCACCCGCAGCGTGGCCGAGGCCCTGTCGCGCATCGAGGACGCCGCCCGCCGCCAGCAGGGCCGCCCCGTCTACGCGCCCAACTGGGACCAGGGTGCGTGGGCCGAGCGCCGAGCCGTCACCGGCGCCGAGCTGGACCGGGCGACCTACGGCGGCGTCGTCTACTCGCCCCGCATCGACGGCCACTCCGCCGTGATCTCCTCGGCGCTCGCCGCTGCGTCGGGGGCCCGCCAGCTACCCGGGTGGCAGGGGGAGGGGCTGGTCACCCGCGAGGCACACCACGCGGCACGGGAGGCCTTCGCCGGCGCTGTCACCCCGGCCCAGCGTCGTGCCGACATCGACCTCGCCCTGCAGACCGCCGCCGCCGCCGGAATCGGGCTGGTCCACGAGAACGGCGGCCCGGTCCTGTCCAGCGCCGACGACTTCGCCGACGTGCTGGCCGCCGGGGCGCGCGGCGACGGTCCGCAGACCCTCGGCTACTGGGCCGAGCTCGTCGACGACGAGCAGCAGGCCAGGGACCTCGCCACCCTGCACGGGGCGCACGGCCTTGCCGGCGACCTCAACGTCGACGGCTCGATCGGTTCGCGCACGGCGCACCTGCGGGCCGACTACACCGACGCGCCGGGCCACACGGGGAACGCCTACCTCACCGTCGCCCAGGTCCGCGACCACGTCGTCGCCTGCTCCCTCGCCGGGCTCCAGGCCGGCTTCCACGTCATCGGCGACGCCGGCGTGGACACCGTCGTGGACGGCTTCGAGGCGGCGGCTGCCCTCGTCGGGGCAGCGGTCGTGGCCCGGGGGCGCCACCGCCTCGAGCACCTCGAGATGGTCGACCGCCCCGGCATCGAGCGGCTCGTGAGGCTCGGCGTGGGGGCCAGCGTGCAGCCGGCCTTCGACACCTTCTGGGGCGGGCCGAACGCCATGTATGCGGCGCGGCTCGGCGCCGACCGCGTCGTCGGCGACGCCCCGATGAACCCGTACGCCTCGATGCTGGCCGCCGGGATGACGGTGGCCCTCGGCTCGGACTCGCCGGTGACGCAGTTCGCCCCGTGGGAGGCCGTCCGCGCCTGCATCTCCCACCGCGACGAGCGCCAGCGCATCTCCGCCCGCTCGGCCTTCCTCGCCCACACGCGGGGCGGCTGGCGGGCCGCCGGGTTCGACGACCGCGGCTACCTCGACCTCGGGCTGCCGGCGACCTTCGCCGTCTGGAAGGTCGGCGACCTGGTCGTGCAGGCCCCGGACGACCGCATCCAGACGTGGAGCACCGACCCCCGGTCGGGCACCCCCGGCCTGCCCGACCTGTCACCGGGGCAGGCCGCGCCCGCCTGCCTGCGAACCGTCGTCCGTGGCCGCACGGTCTTCGACGCCGGTGCCTTCGACGTCGGTGCCTTCGACGCCGGCGCGTCCGCCTAGAGATCTTCCGGCTGCAGGCGATGATGGCCGCAAATCCTGTGTCCCACTGCTAGATTTGCGGCGTGTCTTCGCGAGCCAAGCCCCTGCTGGACCTCGACCCAGCCACCGTCCGCCACGCTCGCACCCTCGCGCGCCAAGCCGGCCGGCCCGTGGTCAGGCTGGCCCAGAGCCATACGACGGTGTCCGTCGAGCGCGCCACGCTGCGCCTGGCCGGGCTCGCCGGAGCCGACCACGAGCGGGTGCCGTGGGTGAACCACCTCGTGGACGCGGTACGGGCCGAGGTCGGCCTCGAGCACGGCATCACGACACCGGTCTACGACGCGCTGCGCCGTGGCGAGGCCCCCGACCTGCTGACCCTGGCGCAGAAGGCCGCGAGCGGCTCGGTCCGGTTCCGCCTGCCCGAGGGGCGCGAGGCGACCTGGGCCCGGTCCGCCGCCCGGCGCGAGGTGAGCCGGGGTCTGCGCACCATCGACAAGCAGCGCCGCAACCGCGACCGGCTCATCACGCGGCACGGCGACCCGAAGCAGCGCCCGTGGATCTACCTCATCGTCGCCACCGGAGACATCTACGAGGACATCCCGCAGGCCCAGAACGCTGCCCGCGAGGGCGCCGACGTCATCGCGGTGATCCGCTCCACCGGGCAGTCGCTGCTCGACTACGTGCCCGAGGGCGCCACCCGCGAGGGGTATGCCGGCACCTACGCCACGCAGGAGAACTTCCGGCTCATGCGCGCCGCCTTGGACGAGACGTCCAAGGAGCTCGGCCGCTACATCAGGCTGACCAACTACGCCTCCGGCCTGTGCATGCCCGAGATCGCGACGCTGGCGGGTCTCGAGCGGCTCGACATGATGCTCAACGACTCGATGTACGGGATCCTCTTTCGCGACATCAACCCGATCCGCACCTTCGTCGACCAGCGCTTCAGCCGCCAGATCCATGCCCGTGCCGGGATCATCATCAACACCGGCGAGGACAACTACCTGACCACGGCCGACGCGGTCGAGGCGGCGCACACGGTGACGGTCAGCCAGCTGCTCAACGAGTACTTCGCCAAGGAGGCCGGTCTCGAGGACTGGCAGCTCGGCCTGGGGCACGCCTTCGAGATCAACCCGGACCTGCCCGACTCGTTCCGGATGGAGCTGGCCCACGCCCTGCTCGCGCGGCAGCTGTTCCCCAAGGCGCCGCTGAAGTGGATGCCGCCGACCAAGCACATGACCGGCGACGTCTTCCGGGGCTACCTGCTCGACGGGTTCTTCAACCTCGTCGGCGCCATGACCGGCCAGGGGATCCTGCTCGTCGGCATGATGACCGAGGCCGTGGTCACCCCGTTCCTGTCCGACCGCGACCTGGCGCTGCAGAACGTCCGGTACGTGCTCAACGCCGCCGGCGGCCTGACCGAGGACTTCCACCCCCCGCGGGACGGGTTCATCCAGACCCGCGCGCGCCAGGTCCTCGGTGAGGCCATCGACCTGTTGACGGACATCACGCAGGAGCCGGGCAAGGCGCCGCTGCTCGAGGCGATCGCCGACGGCACCTTCGGCCTGATGAAGCGCCCGGCCGACCGGGGCAAGGGCCTGGACGGGGTCGTGGTGCGCGCCGACGACTACGACAACCCCGCCACGACGATGCTCGAGGAGGGCTCGGACCGATGAGCGACCTCATCCGCCCGTACGGCGACACCACCGGCGACGGGATGGTGCAGGTCTCCTTCACCCTCCCCGTCGCGCACGACAAGCGGGCCGAGGGTGCTGCCCTCCAGCTCGCCGCGAAGATGGGCCTGGAGCCCGCGCTGCTCGTGCACGCCAAGGCGATGGGACCGGACTTCACGTTCTTCGTCGTCTACGGCAGCGCCACGCACCTGGTCGACCTGCGCGAGGTCACCGTGGTCGAGCGGGAGTTTGCGCTGCTCACCCCCGCCGAGGTCAACAAGGCGATCAAGTCGCGGCTGCGTCGCAAGCTCGTGGTCGTGGGCGCCTGCATCGGCACCGACGCCCACACCGTCGGCATCGACGCCATCCTCAACATCAAGGGTTTCGCAGGGGAGAAGGGCCTGGAGTACTACCGCGAGGTCAAGGTCGTGAACCTCGGTGCCCAGGTGATGGTCCCCGAGCTCGTCGAGCGGGCCCGGGCCGAGAAGGCCGACGCCGTCATGGTCAGCCAGGTCGTCACCCAGCGCGACGCACACATCCACAACACCACGACCATGAGTGCGGCCTTCCGCGAGGCGTACCCCGCCGGGCAGGTGCCGCTGCTCGTGGTCGGGGGCCCGCGCTTCGAGGAGGGGTCGGCCCCTCGGCTCGGTGTCGACCGCATCTTCGGGCGCGGCACCACCCCCGGCGAGGTGGCCAGCTACCTCGTCCACGCCCTGGCCCCGCCGTCACCCAAGGAGAAGCCATGACCACCGCAGCCACCGTCGGTCTCACCGTGACCCATCGCCGCTACGTGCCGTACAGCCACGCCCACTACGCCGGCAACCTCGTCGACGGCGCCTACTCGCTGGGGGCGTTCGGTGACGTGGCCACCGAGCTGTGCATCACCACCGACGGGGACGAAGGGCTGTTCGCGTCCTACTCCGACGTGCAGTTCAAGGCACCGGTGCACGCCGGCGACGTCATCGAGATCGAGGCCACGCTGGTCCGGGTCGGGCGCCGCAGCCGGGAGCTGGACTTCGAGGTGCGCGTCGTCGCTCGTGGGGTCGCCGAACGCGGGGGGTCCAGCGCGGAGGTCCTCGACCCGCCGCTCGTGGCCACGACGGCCCGCGGCGTCGTGGTCGTCCCGTCGTCGGCCTCCGACAGCTGAGACGCGTCTCGGCGTGTCGCGCGGGACACGCCGACCGCTCACCGATCGCCTAGTCCCGTAACAGTTCTGGACCCGGCGGCTGACCTGCGCGGTGTCGACTTCCCGCCACGGACCACGGGTTGACACCCCTTCTGACGGGGGTAGGTTTGCCCACGGTCGTCCTACCGACGAACCGTCCGCGACGGGGATCCGCGCCGGAGACGGGCTCACTGACCGGTGGCTAGCGCGCGCAGCCACCGCCCGCCAGCAGTGAGGCCTCGACCCGTGCTGGTGTCCAGAGCGAGGCGGTGGGGGACGGCGGCACGGCCCGTGCGCCTAGTAGACAACAGCAGGGTGCTGGCATCCAGCCGGCCCCCTGGTGGTCCCAACGGCAGCACGGGCCGGGCCGTGTCCTACCGTGGTCTCGTGTCGACCTCCTCCCGTGCACGGGCCACCAGCCTCGTGACCATCGTCGTGGCCGCGATCTCCGGCTGGACCACGGCCCAGGCGTTCCCCACGCACGACATCTGGTGGCTCGCCCCGGTCGGAGTGGCCCTGTTGTCGGCGGCGGTGACCGGTGCCGGGTGGCGCCTGGCCGCCCTCGCCGGGTTCGCCCACGGCCTGGGCTTCTTCCTGCCGACCCTGTCCTGGTCGGGCATCTACGTCGGCAACCTCCCGTGGATCGCGCTGTCGACCCTGCAGGCCCTCTACATCGCCGCCATGTGCGTGGTCACCGTCGTCGTCCAGCGGCCCCTGCTGGGCACCAGGTTGCGTCCCCTCGCGTATGCCGTGGTCCCGCTGGCCTGGGTGCTGCAGGAGTGGGCCCGCGGCACGACGCCGTTCGGCGGCTTCCCCTGGGCCCGGCTCGCCTTCAGCCAGGCCGACAGCCCGCTCGCACCCTTCGCCCGGTTCGGGGGAGCGCCGGGCGTCACCTTCGCGGTGGCCGCCCTCGGTGTCCTGCTGCACCTGCTGCTGCGCGCCGCCGTGCACCGGATCCGCGGGATCGGCAGAGCCGGTCCCCGCGGGTGGCGGTGCCCGCCGCGCAGCCGGTGCTGGGCGGGGTCCTCGCGCTGCTCGCCGTGGCTCCCCTCGGGCTCGCGCTGGCCACGACCCCGCCGACCGACGGCCGAGAGGTCTCGGTGCTCTTCGTGCAGGGCAACGTCCCCCGGGCCGGGTTGGACTTCAACGCCGAGCGCCGCAAGGTCCTGGACAACCACGTGCAGGGCACCCTGGCCGCTGCCGCGAGCAACGCGGAGCCGCCCAGCCTGGTCGTCTGGCCGGAGAACGCCTCCGACATCGACCCGCTGCGCAACCCCGATGCCGCTGCCGACATCCGGCTCGCCGTCGAGACGATCAAGGCGCCGCTGCTGCTCGGGGCCGTCCTGCTCGGCCCGGGGGAGTACGTCTCGAACGCCAGCCTCCTCTACCGCCCCGGCGACCCCGACCCGCAGCGCTACGTCAAGCAGCACCCGGTGCCGTTCGCCGAGTACATCCCCTACCGCAGCTTCTTCCGGAACTTCAGCGACAAGGTCGACCTGGTGGCCCGCGACTTCGCCAAGGGCGACCGCGCCGGGGCGTTCGAGGTGCCCGTGGCCGGGGCGGACCCCTACTGGATCATCCCGACGATCTGCTTCGAGGTCGCCTACGACGGCCTGATGCGCGACTCGACGATCCAGGCCGGCAAGGAGGCCAACATCCTGGCCGTCCAGACCAACAATGCGACCTTCGGCTACACCGCGGAGTCCGAGCAGCAGTTCGCGATCAGCCGGCTGCGCGCCATCGAGCACGGCCGTTCGGTCGTGCACGTGTCCACCGTGGGCGTCAGCGGCTTCGTCAACCCCGACGGAACCTACGTCGACAAGACCTCGTTGTTCACCGCGGCGGCCCAGTTCGGGTCGCCCGTCGTCCGCACCGAGGTCACCATCGCCGACCGGCTCGGTCCCGTGCCGGAGTATGCCGCGGCGCTGGCGGTCCTGGCGCTGCTCGCCGTGGGTCAGTGGCGGCGTCGCCGGGCCGCTAGGGTCGAGGCCGCCGCCACCGACCCTGCGGGGCCGGCCGAGTCACGAAGGGACAGCCTCGTTGTCTGACCAGATCGACCGGGTGCTCGTGTGCATCCCGACCTACAACGAGCGGGAGAACCTGCCGCTCGTCGTCCGCCGCGTCCGCGACGCCGCACCCACCGCCGACGTCCTGATTCTCGACGACAACTCGCCCGACGGCACCGGCGACGTCGCGGACCAGCTGGTGGCCGCCGACCCCCAGGTCGACGTGCTGCACCGCCCGGGCAAGCAGGGCCTGGGGATGGCCTACCTCGCCGGCTTCCACTGGGGCCTCGAACGCGGTTACGACGCCATCATCGAGATGGACGCCGACGGGTCGCACCAGCCCGAGCAGCTGCACCGCCTCCTCGAGGCGCTGGTCGATGCCGATGTCGTCATCGGGTCCCGCTGGATCCGTGGCGGGTCGGTGGTCAACTGGCCGCTGCACCGCAAGGCCCTCAGCGTCGGCGGCAACCTCTACACGCGGGTGCTGCTCGGCATGGCGGTGCACGACGCCACTGCCGGCTACCGCGCCTACCGCAGCGGGGCCCTGGAGGCGATGGGCCTGAGCCAGGTCGCGTCGCAGGGCTACTGCTTCCAGGTCGACCTGACCCGTCGGGCGGTCCGACTGGGGCTGCGGGTGGTCGAGGTGCCGATCACGTTCGTCGAGCGTGAGATCGGTGACTCGAAGATGAGCGGCGACATCATGCGGGAGTCGCTGCGGCGGATCACCGCCTGGGGTGTGCACCACCGTGCCGACCAGCTTCGGGGCCTGTCCCGGCGGCGGGAGCCGACGTGGCACGAGCTGTAGGCGGCACGCCGTACGCCCGCTCGGGCCGACCCCGCCGTCCGCGGTGGCTGCTCGTCGTGTTCGTCCTGCTCCTCGTGGTGCCGATCCTGGAGATCGCGGCGATCGTCGCGGTGGGCAGGACCATCGGTGGGTGGCAGACGCTGTTGCTGCTGCTGGCCGAGTCCGTGCTCGGCGCCTGGCTGGTCCGCCGCGAAGGCGCCCGGGCGTGGTCAGCGCTGACCACGGCCCTGCGCACCGGCCAGATGCCCAGCCGCGAGCTCTCCGACGCAGCCCTGGTGCTCGTGGGCGGGACGCTGCTGCTGACGCCGGGCTTCCTGACCGACATCGTGGGCTTCTTCTTCATCGCGCCCTTCACCCGTCCGATCGCACGGACGCTGCTCGAGGCAGCGGTGGCCAAGCGACTGCTCGGGGGGTTCGGGGGTCGGTGGGGGAGAGGCCCCGGTGGACCCGGTGGCCCCGGTGGCCCCGGTGGCCCGGCTGCGGGGTCCGGTCCGGGTGCCGGCCCGCGCACCGGACCGGATGTCGTCGAGGGCGAGATCCTCTGAGGCCCGACACGCGCCAGCACGAACGACGGCCGCCCCCCTCACGGGGTGCGGCCGTCGTTCGTCGAGCCAGCGGCTCGCGGTGCTCAGGCGGTGCGCTTGCGACGGGGCTTCTCGCCACGCGACTCGCGAAGGAGCGTGAGGCGCTCCTCCAGCAGCTCCTCGAGCTCGGGGATCGAACGACGCTCCAGGAGCATGTCCCAGTGGGTGCGGACGTGCTTGACCTGCTTGGCCTCGGGCTCGGGGCCATCGACCAGACGGGCTTCCTCGTTGCAGCGGCACTCCCAGGTCGACGGGATCTCCGCCTCGATCGAGAACGGCAGCTCCGTACGGTGCCCCTGTGGGCACACGTAGGCGGTGATCTGACGCTCGCTCGGGACGACGTGGTGGTCGGTCTCGAGGCTGTGTGAAACCATTCGGCTACCGCGAAGGGTGCGCTCTGCCATGTGGTTCTCCCAACGTGCGTGGTTCCCAGCCCACTCTGCCGGGGGCTCGGGATTCGTCAGGGATAACGCAGTCAACCCCTGCAATGTTCCGACGCACGGGTGCGTCTACTGGTTGGCGTGATGTGACACAGATCACACTTCGACGGGTCGGGGCTGGTCAGACGACCGCAGGGACCTCGTTGCCGGCGTCCAGGATGCCCTGGCGCATGTCGACGCGGGAGAGCAGCACCCCGCCGATGACGAAGAACACCAGCAGGGCCACGATGGAGGGCCGGTACGAGCCCGTCCACTGGAAGACCAGCCCGAAGGTCAGGGTGCCGAACCAGCTCGTCCCACGCTCCATGGCCTGGTAGAGGCTGAAGAACTCCGCCTCCCGGTCCTTGGGGACGAGCTGGCTGTAGAGCGAACGGCTCAGCGCCTGGGTGCCACCGAGCACCAGGCCGATGGCGACCCCGAGCGCGAACAACGGGGGCAACGCCCCCTCGGGCAGGAAGTAGGCGAAGACGACCACGCCCACCCACAGCACCAGCCCGCCCAGGACGCAGCGCCAGGCCCCGAAACGACGGGCCAGCCGGCCGAACAGCAGCGCTCCGCCGATGCCGACGAACTGCACCATGAGGAACAGGGTGAGCATCGTCGTCTCGGGGAAGCCGAGCTCGCGCTGGCCGTACAGGCTCGACTGGCCGATCACGGTCTGGATGCCGTCGTTGAAGAACAGGTAGGCCACGAGGAACAACATGGTCTGGGGCAGGAGCCGCAGCTCGCGGAACGTCGACGCGAGCTGGCGCAGGCTGCCGCCCACGATGCCGGCGCTGCGTGCCACCTCCGGTCGCTCGACCCCGCGCAGCCGCCACATGCCGATGACCGGGACGAGGGTGAACGCCGCCCACCACAGACCGGCGGTGAACATGCTCAGTCGCACCGCGCCACCGCGGTCGAGCCCCAGCGTCTCGGGGTTGCTCAGCAGCAGGAAGTTCACCGCCAGCAGGAGCCCACCGCCGAGGTACCCCAGCGCCCAACCCCTCGACGACACCTTGTCCCGGTCGTCGGGGCTCGCGATCCGGCACAGCAGGGAGTCGTAGACCACCAGCGAGGCGCCGAGGCAGAGGGTGGCCACGATCAGCAGGACGACACCGAGCTGCCAGTTGGTGCCCTTGACCAGCGCCATCATGGCGGCGGCCACCGCGCCGACCCCGGCGAAGCCACCGAGCAGCCGCGCCGGCCGGGGGGACCGGTCGGCGATGGCACCGACGAAGATGAGGGCGATCGCGGACACGATCGTGGCGACGGTGACCGTGAACGGCGCCAGCGAACCCGGCGAGATCCCGACGCCGAGGATCTGCAGGTTGGTGCGGCAGACCTCGCCGTCCGCGAGGTCGGGGCACGCAGCGCTCTCGGCGACAGCGGTGAGGTAGGGAGTGAAGAGGACCGTCGCGGTGGTGGTGACGTACGCGGAGTTGGCCCAGTCGTACCAGTACCAGGACTTGCGGTAGTGCTCGTTGCCCACCCAGGCCGGCTGCTGGTCGACCCCCGCTGTCGTCATGCGTCAAGCGTGGCACAGCGACCCGCCGCGCAACGGCGTATTGCCATCGACGACCGGACACGTCGTCGAGGTGGCCCTGGGCCGTTCGTCAGCCGGCGTACTCCCAGTGCCACGGCTCCGGCAACGAGCCGGTCGGCTCGGCCCAGGAGGGGTGGAACCAGCCGTAGAGCGGTGCGTTCTGCTTCATCCAGAGGTGGGCCGAGGTCCCGAAGCTCTGGATGCCTCCGCACAGGTCGAGCGCCCGGCCGTACCCGTGCTCGCTGCTGCCGGGAGTGGCTGCCCACTTGCCGCGGTCGGCCTTGACCGAGACCTGCTCGGCGAAGGAGCGGTAGGAGTCGGTGATGCAGATCGGGGAGCCGGTGTCCTTCTCGTAGGCGATGCTCATGGCGTTGAAGGAGGCAGCAGCGCCCGGGCGAAGGCTCTGGGTCGGGTCGGCGAACAGCGGGCAGAGCCCGGCGGCCGGGATGGCTCCGTTGGGGTACTCGACCTCGTTGTCGCTGCAGGCCTTCACCGAACCGTCGACCTTGACCCCGGGGACGACCAACGCCTTGCGCAGGCGCGTGGTGGCCTCACGGGCCGCTGCGGTCTCGCTGCCGAGCAGCAGCCCCGCGATGGGCCCGACCTTGGTGACCTGCGCTGCGTGCAGCGCGCGGGTGGCCTCGAGCTGGGCCTTCTGCTCGGCGATGGCGCTGTCGAGCTTGGTCTTGGCCGATGCCGCGGCGGCGGCAGCGCCCTTGGCTCGGGTGCTCGCCTCCACGGCCTGGACGGCTGCCGCCTGCTGCAGGGTCGTGCGGTCCTCGACCTTGGTGAAGGCCCAGGTGCGCTGGTCGCTGAGGTAGGACAGCTGGGCGGCGGTGTCGCTGGCCTCGTCCGGGTCCTTGCTCAGCGACTCGAACAGCAGGCTGACATCGCCGAGGGTGCCGCCGCCACCGGCGTAGGCCTGGTAGGCCCACTGGCCCAGGGCCTTGCGGTCCTCACCGAGCTGGGTGCTCAGGCTCCGGTAGAGCGCCACGCTGCGCGTCGCCTCGGCGACGGCAGCGCGCTCGGCGGAGCGGGCCTCGGAGTACTGCTGCAGGAGGGTGTTGGCTTGCTTGGCGAACCGGTCCAGCTTCGTCGCGGCAGCCGCGATCGTCGCGTTCGTCCTCGTCAGCTCGGCGGCGAGCGCATCGGCGTGGGCGATCTGCTGGGCGACCTCGGCCGGGCTGAGTGCGGCCTCGGCCTTGGCGGCCTTGTCCTTCGCCGCCTTGTCCTTGGCGGCTTTGTCCTTCGCCGCCTTGCCAGCCTTGGCGCTGGTGGCCTCGTCTTTGCCCGCCTCGGTCTTGGCGGCCCTGGCAGCCTTGGCGGACGTCGCACGGCCGGAGGCGACGGTCGAACCCGAGGTGGGCTGCGGGGGTGAGGTGCTCGATGCCTGAGCCGAGGTCCCGCCGACCATCACCATGACCGCCAGTGCGGTCCCGGTGAGTCCGGCGCGCGTGCCGAGCCCAACCACGATCTGTCCCTACTCTCTCGTCCCCTGCGCAGCCAGAGCGGCGACGCCATGCTTCCTCAGGGACATTAGCCGCGAAGCCGTCCCGCCCGCCTCGGTCGAACCGGTGAGAACTCTGGCCGTTCTACCGAGTCGCTCGCTCCATGAGGCTGACGACGTGTCCGGTTGCGCCGAGTTGGTGCACCTCGCGGTAGCCGCGTCCCCGGTGGAAGGCCAACGAGGCCTCGTTGGGTGGGTCCAGGTTGACCTCGAGCACCAGTCGTCCCCGGGCGCTCGCGGAAGCCTCCACGGCGTCGTACACCGCGGAGGCCAGACCGCGCCGGCGGAAGGCGTCGTCGACGACGATGCGGTCGAGGTAGTCGAAGTCCGCGCCGTACCGCAGGGAGAACCAGCGGTAGTTCTGGGAGTCGTAGTCGACACCGGGCGAGAAGACGAGCACGAAGCCGGCCACCTCGTCGTCGCAGACGATGACATCGGCGCGGGAGGCCCAGCCACGCAGCCGGTCCAGGCGTGCGGCATCCATCGGCGACAGCAGCTCGACGTGCCGGTGGTTGAGCTCGAGGACCGCGGGGACGTCCTGGTCGGTGATGGGGCGCAGCAGCCCGGGCCGGTTCATGGACGCGAGTCTGCCACCCGGGAGATCAGCCACTCTCGCCTCCTCCTGGCCCCTCGACCGGTGGGGGAGGGGCGCCACCGGGTGCGGTTATCCAGAGGGGACGCTCGGGGCGGACGTCGTCCACAGGGACCGGTCGTCATGGTCGACCCGGACGCGTGGGCGGCGGCATCCTCACGTCATGGATGACACCGGTGAGTGGGTCAACGAGGTCCGACTGGTCGGACGGGTCAGCGGGGCCGTCGAGGAGCGTGAGCTGCCCAGCGGCGACAGGGTGGTGCAGCTGCGGGTGGTCGTGCCCCGGGTCGGCACCGGGCAGGGGTCGGCGAAGGTCGACACCATCGAGGTGGCCTGCTGGACGGCGCGGACACGCCGCAGCGCCCTGCGGCTGGTGCCCGACGCCGTGGTGGCCGTCGACGGCGCCCTACGACGACGGTTCTTCCGCGCCGGGGCCGCCACGGCGAGCCGCTACGAGGTGGCGGCGACCCGGGTGGCCGTCGTCCGCAAGGCGGCTCCGGCCCGGGCACGCTGAGGTTCGCGCGGGCCGTTGGTAGAGGCTGTCGAGAGGGGTGAGAAGGGACTATCTGCTTGGCGCAAATAACGCCGATAATCCACATTATGTCAATCTACTGACCGCGGCGACCAACGGTTTCTTTGCCCGAACCTGTCGACACTCCCCCCGGACGCGACGAGACCCCGTCCGGAGGACAGGGTCTCGTCGCGTCCCGCCGGTGTGCGGGAGAAGGTAGCTGGTCCACCGGCGGGGCGAGCGCCCACGCCGTGTCGCCGGTGGAGTTGACCGACGGGTCAGACCGCCACGCCGGCGGAGACCCCGCGCTGCATCGCCAGGCGCTCCTCGGGCGTCGTCCCACCCCAGACGCCGTAGGGCTCTCGCACGGCCATCGCGTGGTCGAAGCACTGCTGGATCACGGGGCACGTCGCGCACAGCGCCTTGGCCCGCTGCTCACGGTTGAGGCGGCGGTTGCCACGCTCCGCGTCGTGCGGGAAGAATTCGTCCGGATCGGTGGTCCGGCAGGCGCCATCCGTCTGCCATTCGTACGAGCTCAACAGCGGGCGGGGAAGTCTCTTGATGCTGCTCATGTCGCTCTCATTTCTCGTGGCGCGAACCGAAGTGATCCATAACCTAAGCAAAACTTGTTCAGAGCGCAACATTGCTGAACAAGTTCTATAGTTGGAGGTGCCCGGGCAGGGATCGACGGCGGCGCACCTACACCCGGCGTCGGACCAACGGGCACCAAAGATGATGTGGAAGTTGAGGTCATGGACAGCGAATCCGGTACACGGCGCAACTTCGGCGACCCCGTCGAGCAGAACCAGCCCTCACTGGCAGAGGCTGCGAGCCCAGGGCGTGACACCGTCGAGTGGGCGGTCGGCTCGGTGTCCGAGCGACTCGGTGTCGCGCCGGCGACCCTGCGCACGTGGGACCGCCGGTATGCCATCGGCCCCTCACAGCGCACCGAGGGCGGCCACCGGCGCTACACCGAGGAGGACATCCGCCGCGTCCGGGTGATGGCGCGGTTCACCGCACGCGGCGTGCCGGCGCAGAGCGCAGCCCGCGTCGCACTGTCGATGGACTCCGACCGCCTGCTGATCGAGACCGGCCAGGAGAACGACCTGACGCCGCCGCTGGGCCACGACGACGGGACCGTCTCGGCCGTGTACTCGGCGGCGCTGTCCCTGGACCCCGGCGCCTTGTCGCGGATCTACCAGCGGACGCTGCGCGAGCGTGACCTGGTCGGCGCCTGGAACGACGTCTTCGCCCCAGCCCTGCGCAACATCGGCGAGCAGTGGGGCAAGGGCGCGATCGGCGTGGAGTCGGAGCACCTCGCCAGCGAGGTCCTGGTCACCGAGCTGCGCGCCGTCATCAGGGGCAACCGTCCTCGTACCGCGAACGCCGACGTCATCCTCGCCAGCGCCGACGAGGAGCAGCACTACCTCCCCCTCCTGGCACTCGAGGCCGAGCTGGCCCGCCACGGCCTGGGCGCCATCTGCCTGGGGGCCCGGGTCCCCACCACGGCGCTCTCGGACGTCCTGATGTCCCGGAACCCGAGCCGGTTGTTCCTGTGGGCCTCCCTCGAACGGCAGACCGACGAGGCGCTGTGGACGGTCCTGGCCGGGGTCCACTGGCCACTGACCGTCGTCCTGGGTGGACCGGGCTGGCCGCCCGTCCTGCCCACCGCGGGACGATCCGTCACCGTCACGCGGGCACACGACCTCGCGGGCGCGGCGCACGCCATGTTGGCACCGATGAGCGAGAGCAGCTGACGGGCTGCCCCAGCCGGCAGTCGAACCACACCCCGTGGTGCCGTCCTCCTGGACGACCACTCCTCAGCGGCCGCAGGTGCCCCCCGCTCCCCCTCGGCCGCAGATCCCACCCACTCTCCAGCGGCTGCAGATCCCACCCACTCCCCTGTGGCTCGAGCCCCACCCGCTCCCCGTACCGCCGCCATGCACCGCGGCGCAGTGCTCCCACCACCGACTACGTCACTGAGCGCAGAACGCGATCAGTGACGTAGTCCCGCGACGGGTGGTGGTGCCGGGGCGCCTACGACAGTCGGTGTCAGAACTCGGCGCCGACCTGGCCGGCGAGGACGCACCGGCGGCACGCTCGCGGCTACGGTGGAGCCATGGCGAACCCCTCGACGACCCTGACGCTCAACGACGGAACGACCCTGCCGGCCATCGGTTTCGGGACCTACCCCCTCAGGGGTGAGGACGGGATCGAGGCGATGGTCAGCGCTCTCGAGGCCGGCTACCGCCACCTCGACACCGCGGTGAACTACGAGAACGAGGCCGAGGTCGGGGAGGCACTGCGCCGCAGCGGCGTACCCCGCGAGGAGGTCGTCGTCGCCACGAAGATCCCCGGGCGCTTCCACGAGAAGGACCTCGCGCTCCGCTCGCTGCAGGACTCGGCCGAGCGACTCGGCCTCGAGCAGCTCGACCTGGCGCTCATCCACTGGCCCAACCCCAGTCGCGACCTGTACCCGCAGGCGTGGCAGGCCCTGGTGCAGGCCCGGCGTGACGGGCTGGTGCGCTCGATCGGCGTCAGCAACTTCACCGCAGCCCACCTGCGACGGACCATCGGCGACAGCGGCGTGACGCCGGCGGTCAACCAGATCGAGCTCCACCCGTACTTCCCGCAGGAGTCCATGCGCGAGGTCCACACGGAGCTGGGCATCCTCACCCAGGCGTGGAGCCCCATGGGCAAGCGCAACGCCCCGTTCGGCGAGCCGGCGGTCGCCGACGCGGCCGCCGC
Organism: uncultured Actinomycetota bacterium; assembly: GCA_963722015.1. Taxonomy (GTDB): domain Bacteria; phylum Actinomycetota; class Actinomycetes; order Actinomycetales; family Dermatophilaceae; genus Pedococcus. The sequence continues at coordinate 45,408 of CAVRMT010000008.1, forward strand.
CCACGACGTCACCCCAGGTCAGGTCATCCTGCGCTGGCACCTCCAGCTGGGCTCGATGCCGTTGCCCAAGTCGGCGACGCCGCAACGCCAGCGCGACAACCTCGACGTGCTCGGGTTCGAGCTCACCCCGGCCGAGATGACCGCGATCACCGCCCTCGGCAAGGCTGACGGCCGGTTGTTCGACGGCGATCCCGACACCCACGAGGAGATGTAGCGGCCGGCCGGCTCACTGGAACGGCGACGGATCCCCTGCGCCGATGCGCACGACCTCGGGGGCTCCGTCGGAGAAGTCGATGACGGTGGTGGGCTCGGTGCCGCACTCCCCCGAGTCGACCACCACGTCGACCTGGTGGTCGAGCTCCTCCTTGACCAGCCAGCCCTCGGTCATCGGGTCGCTCTCGCCGGGCAGGATCAGCGTGCTGGACAGCAGCGGCTCCCCCAGCTCGGCGAGCAGCGCCTGGACCACCCGGTCGTCCGGGATGCGCACACCGACGGTCTTCTTCTTGGGGTGCAGCAGGCGCCGTGGCACCTCCTTGGTGGCGGGCAGGATGAACGTGTAGCTGCCCGGCGTGACGGCCTTGATCGCCCGGAAGACCGAGTTGTCGATGTGCACGAGCTGTCCGAGCTGTGCGAAGTCCGCACACACCAGCGTGAAGTGGTGCTTGTCACCGAGCTGGCGGATCCGCACGATGCGATCCTTGCCGTCCTGGTTGCCCAGCGCGCACCCGAGGGCGTAGCCGGAGTCGGTCGGGTACGCCAGCAGCCCGCCGTCGCGAACCAGCTGCACCGCCTGCGTGATCGTCCGTGGTTGCGGGTCGACCGGGTGCACGTCCAGATACCTCGCCATGCCCTGACTGTATGCCGCGCGGCCGGGACCGCGCGGCATACCGGCGCCACCCGGGCCGGTAGGTTGTCCCGGTGCGCGCACTCGTGAAGACCACCGCCGGTCCGGGCCTGGAGCTCATGGACGTCGCCGAGCCCGACACCGGCCCGGCCGACGTGAAGATCCGGGTGCTGCGAGCGGGCCTGTGCGGCACCGACCTGCACCTCGAGCAGTGGGACGACTGGGCCGCCTCGACGGTCGTGCCGCCGATGACGATCGGTCACGAGTTCTACGGCGAGGTGGTCGAGGTTGGCGACGCCGTGAGCAACATCCGGGTCGGGCAGCGCGCCTCCGGCGAGGGCCACATCGTCTGCGGCACGTGTCGCAACTGCCGCGCCGGCCGGCGGCACATGTGCATCCACACCAAGGGAATCGGCGTGAACCGCGACGGTGCGTTCGCCGACTTCGTGGTGCTGCCGGCCACGAACGTCTGGGTGCAGCCCGATGACCTGGACCCCGACCTGGCGGCGGTGTTCGACCCGCTGGGCAACGCCACCCACACTGCGCTGTCGTTCCCCATGGCCGGTGAGGACGTCGTCATCACCGGCGCCGGACCGATCGGCGTGATGGCCGCCGCCCTGGCCCGCCACGTCGGGGCCCGCCACGTCGTGGTCACCGACGTCAGCGACTACCGCCTCGGGCTGGCCGAGGCCGCCGGCGCCGACCTGGTGGTCAACGCCACGACCTCGAACCTGCGGGAGGCGATGTCCGAGCTCGGCATGAAGGAGGGCTTCGACGTCGGACTGGAGATGTCCGGCGTGCCGAGTGCCGTCGAGGACATGCTCGCCAACATGAACCACGGTGGCCGCGTCGCCATGCTCGGCCTGCCCAAGGACCCGTTCGCCATCGACTGGGGACGGGTCATCACGCACATGATCACCATCAAGGGGATCTACGGCCGGGAGATGTACGACACCTGGTACGCGATGAGCTCGATGCTCGGCACCTCTCCCCTGCTGCGGGAGCGCATCGCCTCGGTCATCACCCACCGCTTCCCTGCGGAGCAGTGGCAGGACGCATTCGCCGCGGCCCGCTCGGGACAGTGCGGCAAAGTCATCATGGATTGGAGCTGACCGATGTACGGCACCGTCAAGGACCAGCTGGCCACCACGCTGCGCGAGATCGAGGACGCCGGCCTCTACAAGCGTGAGCGCGAGCTCACCTCGCCGCAGTCGGCGCACATCCGCACCGCAGCCACGTCCGCTCTCAACTTCTGCGCCAACAACTACCTCGGCCTCGCCGACCATCCCGACGTCGAGGCCGCAGCCGCAAAGGCGTTGCAGGACTGGGGATTCGGCATGGCCAGTGTCCGGTTCATCTGTGGCACCCAGGAGCTGCACAAGCAGCTGGAACGAGCCATCTCGACGTTCCTGCAGACCGAGGACACCATCTTGTACTCGTCGTGCTTCGACGCCAACGGTGGGGTCTTCGAGGTCCTGTTCGGTGCCGAGGACGCGATCATCAGCGACGAGCTCAACCACGCCTCCATCATCGACGGCATCCGCCTGTCGAAGGCCAGGCGGTTCCGCTACAAGAACGCCGACATGACCGACCTGCGCACCCAGCTCGAGGCGGCTGCCACCGCCGGTGCGCGCCGCACCGTCGTCGTCACCGATGGCGTGTTCTCGATGGACGGGTTCCTCGCCCCCCTGGACCAGATCTGCGACCTGGCCGACGAGTTCGGCGCGATGGTGCTGGTCGACGACAGCCACGCCGTGGGGTTCGTCGGCGAGGGTGGCCGGGGGACGCCCGAAACTTTCGGGGTGATGGACCGGGTGGACATCATCACCGGCACGCTGGGCAAGGCGCTGGGCGGGGCCTCCGGTGGCTACGTCGCCGCCCACCAGGAGATCGTCGACCTGCTGCGCCAGCGGTCGCGGCCCTACCTGTTCTCCAACGCGGTGGCACCCAGTGTCGCGGCCGGATCGCTCAAGGCCCTGCAGATCGCGGCGGAGTCGGCCGACGCGCGGGCCCGGCTGACCCACAACACCACGCTCTTCAGGTCCCTGATGACCGAGGCCGGGTTCGACCTGCTGCCCGGCGAGCACCCGATCACGCCGGTGATGTTCCCCGGGCAGGACGGTGCCCGCAAGGCGGCGCAGATCGCCGACGCCATGCTCGACGAGGGGGTCTACGTCATCGCCTTCTCCTACCCCGTGGTGCCCCAGGGCAAGGCACGGATCCGCGTGCAGCTGTCGGCCGGGCACACCGAGGCCAACGTCCGTACGTGCGTCGACGCGTTCGTCGCGGCCCGCGACCGGGTCGGTTAGCCGTTCGTCGGTGGCGCGGCCGCCTTGCGGCGGCAACGGGTCAGGGCTGCGCCACCGCGCTGTCGATCGGGGTGCCCAGCACCACCGTCCGGCTCACGGTGCAGAGCCGGTCATGGGACATCGCGATCGCCCTGGGCAGCATCTCGCGCGCCTTGTCGCCGGCCTCCCCCTCGGGGAAGGACACCGAGAAGCGGACCTGGAGGTCGTCCAGACGGTTGCCGTCGTCGTCGCGGACCTTCTCCCCGGACGCCTCGACGGTGAACGCCTGCGGCTCGGCGCGCTTGACGGTGATGAAGTCGACGTCGACGGCGCTGCAGCCGGCGATGGCGGTGAGGAGCAGCTCGACCGGCGTGAAGTCGGCACTGTCCCCTCCCCCGATGCGCATGGTGCCACCGCGGACGTTGGTCACCTCGAAGACCCCCTTCTCGACCCGCGCCATGCTGATCGAACGGTGTCCCAGCCCCGTGCCACCGGTCTCCTGCGCCATCACGTTCCCCATTTCTGCGCCAGTGCGCGCACGACGGTCATGTTGCGTGCCGTCCCAGCCACCCCGAGGACCTTCTCGATCCGGGGGCCCGTGAGCTTTGCGGTGTGGAACGGCAGCGCGAGCTCCAGGAGGACATCCTTGCCCATGACGCGCGCCCGCTCACCGGGGGCCTGCCACCCCTCGAGCTGCACGGCCCGGTCCGCCTCCGGGGCAGCGGCGCAGAAGCTGACGTAGCGCGACTGCTCGCCGTCCAGGGTGACCGGTACGGCGTCGACGGCCTGCACGAGCGACGTCAGCTCCGTGGGTCGGCGGGCGATCGCGACGATGTCGTACCCGGCGTGCTCACCGAGCAGCTCCCCCACCACCCGCTCAACCGTGGTGGTGCTGCGCAACGAGGTCGTGACGAGGAAGTTGCCCGTCTGAATGTGGGACTGCACACCGCTGAACCCGTTGCGCTCCAGCACTTCTCGGGCTCCTGCCATGGCCAGGGTGCGCCCTCCGACGTTCACCGCCCGCAGGAACACCACGTGGCTCGGCATCCTCAGCCTCCTTGCACGACGCGGCGCAGGGCCGCGCCGATCGGCGCCATACCCGACAGGGCAGCCTCGCGCGCCCCGAGAACCTCGCCGGGTGGGCTCACAGCTCGAGCGATCCTTCGCCGAGGGCGTGGACCAGGCCACCGACCCGGACGGTCCCGTCGTCGTCCACGTCGAGCCGCAACGTGGACGGTCGGCCGACCTGCGTGCCCTGGCTGACCACCCAGGAGCCGCAGCGTCCCTGCGCAGCCAGCCAGGCGCCGAGGTTCGAGCAGGCCGACCCGGTCGCCGGGTCCTCGATGGCAGCCGCGCCCTGGGTGAACAGGGCCCGGGCCTCGATCTGCCCCTCCCCGGTCTCGCACCACAGGTAGACCAGGGTCTCGCCACCGCGGGTCCCCATGCCGGCGAACTGGCGCATCCGGGCGGCGTCGCCGATGGCTCGCCGGACGGCGTCCACGGTGGCCGCGCGCGCGATGACCTGGGCGCTGCCCGTGCTCACCTGCTGCACGGGCCCGACGAGGTCCTGCGGCTCCAGGCCGACGCACGAGGCGATCTCGCCGACCTGGTACTCGGTGTGCACGACGCCGGGGTTCGCGGTCAGCGTCCACGTGTCACCCTCGGCGCTGACGGGGATCGTCCCAGCCGGCATGGACAGTGCCAGTGCGTCGCCACCGATCCCCAGGGCGCGTACGACGTGCGCCGTCCCGAGGGTGGGGTGGCCGGCAAAGGCCATCTCGTAGTTCGGGGTGAAGATCCGCACCCCGGCATCGGCACCAGCGGCAGGCGCGACGAGGAAGGTCGTCTCCGAGAGGTTGAACTGCCTGGCCAGTCCTTGCATCTGGTCGTCGGTGAGGTCCTGCGCCGCTTCGACGACGCAGAGCGGGTTGCCCGAGAACGGGTCGGCGGCGCGGGCGAAGACGTTGAGCAACCGGTAGGTCAGGCGCATGCGCCCACTCTGTCATGGCGTCCACCGGGGCACCCTGGTCCGCGGCGGGCGCACCACGGTCAGGTCACTTCGGCGCGGAGTCGGCCACACGGTGGGGGCTCCCGGCACCGAGGCCGCCGGGACCGGATCGGGGTCGGGCGGCCACGGCCTGGCGCCTTCGTCGTCGAACAACGCGACCGCGCTGCACTCCCCCGGCGTGAACCGCGGCCCGTACCTCACCCCGCCGTGCCCGGCACGGTCGAAGGCCTGCGCCCACAGCTGCGGCACGGCATACGGGACCATCGTCTCCAGCTCCCGGGTGACGCCGAAACCGCCTGCGGCCGTTGACTGCACGTCGGCGACGTCACGGCCTGCCGGCAGGCGCAGCCGGGACACCAGGACGTCCTCGAGCAGGCTCTCGGGGACCGCCACCGCGCGGCCGAGCACCGGCCCCACCCGTTCGCGCACCGCGCTGCCGGGGTCCAGCGCCGTGTAGCAGGTGCCGCGCGGCGAGGGCAGGTCGAAGCGTCCGCCGCCCTCGTTGCCGAACCACCAGGGACCGAACTCGCCCGAGTGGGCGCGGAACAGGTCCGTGGACGTCTCGACGCGATGGGTGGGGAACCCACCCAGCGAGGTGGTCGGCGCAGCCTGGGCGACCCGCTCCCGGTCGCTCATGCCGCCCAGGCCGCGGCGTCGGCCGCCGCGCGGTCGGCGACCCAGCGGGCCGCGGTCGGTGACGACCGGTGTACGACGAGGTAGTCGATGGCGCTCTGCCCGTCGAACACCGCCGTGGGGGTCGTCAGCCACGCCCCGACCGACCAGCCGTCGACCCCGCGCCGGGTGAACGCCCCGATCGCCTCGACGACCCCGGGCCGGACGGCGCCGTTGCGCCCGAACTGCAGCGAGGGGTAGACGAGGTGGCCGTCTGCGGTGCGACAGGCCAGGACCGTGCCGCGGCGCACCCGGTCGAACAACGCCTGGCGTGAGATGCCGAGCCATGCGATGAGGCCGGCCGTGTCGTAGAACGGCCCCAGCGGCTGGTCGAGCGGGTGCACGGTGGGCAGGGCGGCGAGCATCCGGTCGGCGAGGTCGTCGACGTCACCGAGGTCGAAGGTCCGGCCCTGCGCACGCAGGTCCTCCGCGCGGGCAGCGATGCGCTCGCGCAGCGCCTCGGTCAGGGCGTCCACCATGGTGGTGGTGGTGGTGGTGGTGGTGGTGGTGCGAGTGCGGGCAGCCATGTCCGGGAACCTCCGTCAAGGGCGTCAAGGTCGATGATGCCACTCTACGTCGTCGGGCCGACAGCCCCACCCGTCATCGATGACGCCGGGGCTCAGGGCAGCGGCCAGGTGTGCACCGGCTCGTTGCTGTGCATGTTGGTGACGTAGTGCTCGAGCATCTTCGCCAGCGCGCTCTGGCGGTCCAGGCCCGACGCCTGGAGCTTGGCCACGGCGTCGGTCTGCCACGTCGCACCATTGGTGCTGGTCGTGGCCCGTCCCTCGATCACCGACAGGAACCGTTCGCGCACCGCGGCGGACACCCCCCACTCGGCGAGGCCCTCGTGCGCCATCGGCAGGAGGTGGCGCAGCACCAGCTCCTCGGCCCGCACCTCGCCGAACCCCGGCCAGTAGAGGCGGGACTCGATGCCGTCACGGGCCGCGTTGTGGAAGTTCTGCTCGGCTGCGGCGAAGCTCATCTTGCTCCAGATCGGGCGGTCGTCCGAGGCGAGCTTGCGGATGACCCCGTAGTAGAACGCGGCATTGGCCATCACGTCGATCAGCGTCGGGCCGGCCGGCAGGACGCGGTTCTCGACGCGCAGGTGGGGGGTGCCGCCGACGGTGTCGTAGATGGGACGGTTCCAGCGGTAGACCGTGCCGTTGTGCAGCCGCAGCTCCGACAGCGCCGGGGCCTCACCCGCGGCGAGCTTGGCGACGGGGTCCTCGTCGCTGACCTCGGCCAGCAGCGCCGGGAAGTAGCGGACGTTCTCCTCGAACAGGTCGAAGATCGAGGTGATCCACCGCTCGCCGAAGAAGACGCGCGGCCGGACGCCCTGGTTCTTCAGCTCGACGCTGCGGGTGTCCGTGGCCTGGCTGAACAGCTCGATCCGGGTCTCGGCGTGCAGCCGCTGGCCGAAGAAGAACGGCGAGTTGGCCGCGAGCGCGATCTGCGGGGCGACCAGGGCCTGGGCAGCGTTCCAGTGGGCAGCGAACTCTCCCGGGGCCACCTGCAGGTGCAGCTGGACGCTCGTGCACGCCGACTCGGGGGCGATGGAGTTGCAGTAGGTGGCGACCCGCTCCCCCGTCGGGCCCTCGATGTCGAGGTAGATGTCCTCGCCACGGGCGTAGAAGATGGAGTCGTTGAGGGCGGTGTAGCGGTTGTTCGCGCTGATCCACTCACCCTCGAAGTGCTGCGGCATGATCGTCGGCAGGATGCCCACGGCGACGATGTGCGCCCCCCGCCGCTCCGCAGCGGCAGAGGCGGCGTTGAGCGAGGTCCGCATCTCCTCCTCGAGCTCGATGGCCGAGTCCCCCGGCAGCGGGCGTGGTGGCACGTTCAGCTCGATGTTGTACTGCGCCAGCTCGGTCTGGTAGCCGGGGTCGGCGATCTCCTCGAGCACCTCGGCATTGGCGAACTTGGGTTGGTAGTCGTCGTCCACCAGGTTGAGCTCGATCTCCATGCCGGTCATCGGCCGGTCGAACTCGAAGACGCTCTGGGCGAGCATCCGCTCGAAGACGTCGAGGTTCTGCCGCACCTTCTCGCGGTACTGCTGGCGCTGCTCGCGGGTGTAGCTCTGCGCGGTGACTTCCTCCCCCACGGGAGACCTCCCTATGCGGTGCGTGCGGTAGGCCGGTGGGCCACCTCGGGTGACGACGACCGCCGTGATGACCTAACCACGTGCAGGGCGCGCCTGCCAACGGCTGTCACCGGGCACTCGTAGCCTGCAGGGGTGCGTTTGATCCACACCTCCGACTGGCACCTGGGACGCTCGTTCCACCAGGTGGGGCTGCTCGACGCCCAGGCTCAGTACCTCGACCACCTCGTGGAGACTGTCCGCAGCGAGTCCGTGGACGCCGTCCTCGTCTCCGGCGACGTGTACGACCGGGCGATGCCGGCCCCCGACACCGTCCAGCTGCTGAGTGAGACGGTGACCCGGCTGGTCGGTGAGGGCGCCGTGGTGGTGCTGTCCAGCGGCAACCACGACTCGGCCATCCGGCTCGGCTTCGCCAGTGAGCTGCTCGCCCGGTCCGGGCTGCACATCCGCTCCTCGCTGGACTCGATCGGTACCCCGGTCGTCATCGGCGGGGTTGCCGTGCACCCCCTGCCCTACCTCGAGCCCACCGTCGCCGCCGGGCCGTTGGGCACCACGGAGCGCACCCACGCCGGGGTCCTGACCGCGGCCATGGCCCGCGTCAACGCCGACCGGGTGTCCCGGGGCGGCCGGTCGGTCGTGATGGGCCACGCCTTCGTGACCGGGGGCGCCACCAGCGACTCCGAGCGCGACATCTCCGTGGGTGGGGTGGGGGCGGTCCACCCCCGCACCTTCGCAGGGCACGACTACGTCGCCCTCGGCCACCTGCACGGGCGCCAGCAGGTCAGTGACACGGTCCGCTACAGCGGGTCACCGATCGCGTTGTCGTTCAGTGAGCACCGCCAGACCAAGGGCTCCTGGCTGGTCGACCTCGACGACTCCGGGGTCCACGTCGACCTGGTCGACGCCCCCGTGGCCCGGCCCCTGGCGGTGCTGCGCGGCGACCTCGAGGACCTGCTGGCCGACCCCCGACATGTCGCCGCCGAGCAGGCGTGGTGCCAGGTGACGCTGACCGACCCGGTGCGTCCGCCCGCGGCCATGGACCAGCTGCGGCGCCGGTTCCCGCACACGCTGGTGCTGCAGTTCGACCCGCAGGGGACCCCGGTCCCGGTGCGTTCCTACGCCCAGCGCGCCTCCCTGGAGCAGCCGCTCGACGTCTGCTGCAGCTTCCTGGACCACGTCCGCGGGGGCCACGCACCCACCGACGCCGAGCGGGAGGTGCTCGCCACCGCGGTCGAGGCCGTCCGCACCGGGCGCGCCGGTCACGACGACGAGGGGCAGCTGGCCTCGTCCGCGCGACGGGTGGGCGCGGCGTGAGGTTGCACCACCTGTCGGTCACCGCCTTCGGGCCGTTCGCCGGCAGCGTGGAGGTCGACCTCGACGAGGTCGCCGCCGGCGGGTTGTTCCTCATCCGCGGGGCCACCGGGGCGGGCAAGACGAGCCTGCTCGACGCCATCGCGTTCGCGCTGTATGCCGACGTGCCCGGCTCCCGCTCGAAGAAGGGCCTGCACAGCGACCATGCCGACCGGGGCGCCGTCCCGCAGGTCACGCTCGAGTTCACGGCCGTGGGTCGACGCTTCCGGCTCGAGCGGTCCCCGGAGTTCCTGCGTCCGAAGTCCCGCGGCACCGGCGAGACCAAGGTCCAGGCCAGGGCGGTCCTGTGGGAGCAGCGCTCGTCCGGCTGGGAGGCGCTGAGCACCCGCCACGACGAGATCGCCGACGTCGTCAAGGACGTGCTGGGGATGGGGCTGGAACAGTTCAACAAGGTCGTGCTGCTCCCTCAGGGCGACTTCTCCGCCTTCTTGCGGGCCACTCCCGAGGAGCGCCGCGGACTGCTCGAGAAGCTGTTCGACGTGTCCACCTATGCCGGGGTCGAGGACTGGTTCGCCACCCAGCGCAAGGAGTCGGCTGCCGAGGTGCAGGCCCACGAGGCGGCACTGCGCTCGGACCTCGCCGTCCTCGCGGACGTCCTCGCCGACGCCCCGCCCGGCCTGGTCGCCGATGCGCTCGGGGGTGATGTGCCGGGCAGCGACGCGCCGGGCAGCGACGCAGCTGCAGCTGACGCGGGCGGCGGGAGTGAGCCTGGATGCGACACGACTGGGCGCGCTGCGCCGGGGGGCGACGCGACCGACTGGTCGGCCCTGGCGCTGGACGAGCTCCCCGACGCCCTCGACGCGATCTGGTCGGCCCTCGAGGGTGCGTCCGTCCAGGCGATGGCGGTGGTGGACACCACGAGGTCGCGCGACTCCCTGGCGGGCAACGCCCTGCTCAACGCTCGCCAGGTCAACGCCCGGCGCACCCGCGGTCGCGAAGCCGTCGACGCACTGCAGCGCCTCACGGCCCAGCAGCCCGAGCACGACGCCGCGGTCGCGCGCCTCGACGCAGCGGCTCGGGCGCGCTCGGTGTCGGGCGACCTGGCCGCGCTCACCCGGGCCGAGGACGCGGTCGCGCAGGCCCAGGAGCGCCTTGAGGTCACCGCTCGGGCGGTGCCGGACCCCGGCGGGGACTGCGACCACGTGTCGGACCTCGTGGATCGCGTCACCAGCACCACCGTGGCGCTCGACGACGCCGAGCGGCACGGCAGGTTCTGGCGGGAGCGCAGTCGGCAGCAGGCAGCCCTGGTGGAGCAGTGCCGTCAGGTGACGGTTGCCCAGGCCCAGCTCGAGGCCCGGATCGCGAGCTCCCGTGAGGCCGCCGTCGCCGCCCGGGACGAGCTGGAGCGGACCACTCAGGCCGCCGGGGCCGTCGACGCCGCAGCGGCCCTCGTCAAGGACCTCGACACGCTCCACCGGACCGGGGTCGCCCTGGACCGCGGCGCGCTCGACCTCGCCACCACCGCATCGGTGCTCGACGAGCGCCGCAGCCGTGCCCAGGACCTGCGCGACACCTACCAGGACCTGCGGCAGGCCCGGCTCGACGGGATCGCGACCGAGCTCGCTGCCCGGCTCCAGGACGGACGGCCCTGCCCCGTCTGTGGTGCGGTCGACCACCCGGCCCCGGCGGCCGGTGGCGACTCGATCTCCTCGGAGGTCGTCGAGCAGGCCGAACAGGCGTGGCAGGCCGCCGCCGAGCTGCTGTCCTCGGCGCGGTCGCAGGCGGCCTCGCTGGAGGCTGCCCAGGCCGAGCGCCGGGCGCAGCTGGGTGCGGAGACCCGGGACACCGCCACCCTGGCCGCCGCACTGGCGCAGGCGCGCGCCGAGCACTCCTCGTTCGTCGCGCGGGCCGCCACCGTGGACCGCGCCCGCTCGCTGGTCGACGCTGCCGAGGAGCAGATCGCCGTCCTCGGCGAGCAGTCGGCCGACCTGCGGGACGGGCTGACCGCGGCACGCACGGAGGTCGCCGGGCTCGAGGCGGGCCTGGCCCGCGATGTCGAGGCGGTCCGGGCGGCCCTCGGCGGGCACTCGCGCAGCTGCCCGTGCGCCGACGGCGCCGCGGTCGCGGACGCGGCACCCGGAGCCAACGCCCCCGGCGGTGGGACGGTGGACGCCCTCCTCGGCTCGCTCGCGGCCGTGCGCCGCCACCACGACCGGACCGCACGGGCCCTGGCCGACCACGTGGCGGCCTCCTCGGCCGTGCAGGCCGCACGCACGACCCGTACGGCGGTGCTGGCGGCGACCACGGCCGCCCTGGCCGAGGCGGGTTTCGGCGATGCCTGCGCGGCCCGAACGGCCGCCCTCGCCCCGGCTGCCGTCGCCGCCCTCCAGTCGAGCACCACGGCGCACGAGACCGCCCTCGTGCAGGCGCGGACCGTCCTGGCGGACCCGGAGGTCGCCGAGGCCCTGGCCGGGGCGGCTCCTGACCTCGGGGCCCTGTCGGAGGCCGCCGAGCAGGCCCGGCACGCCTACACCTCGGCCCTGGCTGCCGACACCCTCGTGCGACGCACGCTGGGCGGTGTCGGGCGGGTGCGTTCGAGTGTCGCCGAGCGCGGCCTCGCCCTGACCACCGCCGCCGCCCGCCACGAGGTGCTGCGCGAGGTCGCCGACGCCGTGGCGGGAACCTCCGGCTCCAACACCCTGCGCATGCGGTTGTCCGCCTTCGTGCTGGCCGCACGGCTGGAGAAGGTCGCGACGCTGGCGAACGAGCGGCTCGCCACGATGGGTGACGGCCGTTACCAGCTGCGGCACACCGACGGCCTCGCCGCCCGCGGCGCCCGCAGCGGACTCGGCCTGGAGGTCCTGGACCTGTGGACCGGGCAGGCCCGCGACACCAGCTCGCTGTCCGGCGGGGAGTCGTTCATGGCCTCGCTCGCGCTCGCTCTCGGGCTGGCCGACGCGGTGCGCGAGGAGTCAGGGGGCTTCGACCTGCAGACCTTGTTCGTCGACGAGGGCTTCGGCACCCTCGACGACGAGAGCCTCGAGCAGGTCATGGCCGTGCTCGACGACCTGCGCGAAGGGGGCCGGGCAGTCGGCGTGGTCAGCCACGTCGCCGAGCTGCGCACCCGCATCTGCAGCCAGGTCGTCGTCGTGAAGACCGAGCGCGGCTCCACGGTCCGCACCGCGGTCGCCGGCGACGCAGCCCCCGCCGCCTGACCAGCGCCAGCCCGCGACCTCGCGCCCGGCAGACCCACCACGCGCACCTGACAGGTGCGCGTGGTGGCGTCCCGGTGCGCGAAGTCGACTCCGCGCACCGGGTGACGGCTCAGCTCTCGAAGGCCTCGGGCGGCGGGCAGCTGCAGACGAGGTTGCGGTCGCCGTACGCACCGTCGATCCTGGCCACCGGCGGCCAGTACTTGTCGGGAGCGTGGACGCCGACCGGGAAGGCCGCCTCGGATCGCTCGTAGGGGTACTCCCACTTGCCGGCGAGGGCCTTGGCCGTGTGCGGGGCGTTGCGCAGCATGCTGTCGGCGACCGCGACCTCCCCCGACTCGACCGCGGCGATCTCGTGGCGGATGGCGATCATGGCGTCGCAGAACCGGTCGATCTCGCCGCGGTCCTCGCTCTCGGTGGGCTCGACCATCAGCGTGCCGGCGACCGGGAACGACATCGTCGGGGCGTGGAAGCCGTAGTCGACGAGCCGCTTGGCCACGTCGTCGACGGTCACGCCGCTGCGCTTGGTGAGGTCGCGCAGGTCCAGGATGCACTCGTGGGCGACGATGCCGTCATGGCCGGAGTAGAGCACCGGGTAGTGCTCACGCAGCCGGCTGGCGACGTAGTTGGCGTTGAGGATCGCCACCTGGGTGGCGCGGGTGAGCCCGGCCCCACCCATCAGGCGGACGTAGGCCCACGAGATCGGCAGGATGCTCGCCGACCCGAACGGTGCCGCGGAGATCGGTCCGACCCCTGTCGCGGGGCCCGCCTCGGCGGAGAGCGGGTGGTTGGGCAGGTGCGGGGCGAGGTGGGCGCGCACCGCGACCGGGCCCACTCCGGGGCCGCCACCGCCGTGCGGGATGCAGAACGTCTTGTGCAGGTTGAGGTGCGAGACGTCCGCCCCGAACTTGCCCGGCTTGGCCAGGCCGACCAGCGCGTTGAGGTTGGCCCCGTCGACGTAGACCTGGCCACCGGCGTCGTGGACCAGGCCGCAGAGCTCGGTGATGGTGTCCTCGAAGACGCCGTGGGTCGAGGGGTAGGTCACCATGATCGCGGCGAGGTCGTCCCGGTGCTGCTCGACCTTGGCCCGCAGGTCGTCCATGTCGATGTCGCCACCGGGCGCGGTCTTCACGACGACGACCTTCATCCCGGCCATCACCGCACTGGCGGCGTTCGTGCCGTGCGCGCTGGCGGGGATGAGGCAGATGCGACGCTGCGACTGGCCGTTGGCCTCGTGGTAGGCGTGGATCGCGAGCAGACCCGCGAACTCGCCCTGGGAGCCGGCGTTCGGCTGCAGAGACACCGCGTCGTACCCGGTGATCTCGCACAGCCACGCGGCGAGGTCGCCGATGAGCTCGCGGATGCCCTCGGTCTGGTGGGCGGGGGCGAACGGGTGCAGGTGCGCGAACTCCGGCCAGGTGACCGCCACCATCTCGGTGGTCGCGTTGAGCTTCATCGTGCAGGAGCCCAGCGGGATCATGCCGCGGTCGAGCGCGAAGTCGCGGTCAGAGAGCCGGCGCAGGTACCGCAGCATGGAGGTCTCGCTGCGGTGGCTGTGGAACACGGGGTGCGTGAGGTAGTCACTGGTCCGGACCAGCTCGGTCGGCCACCGGACACCGTCGAGGGGCACGGTCGTGGTGCCGGTGGCGCCGAACGCCGCCCACACCGCGTCGAGGTTGCGCAGGTCGGTGGTCTCGTCGACGCTGATCGACACGCGGTCGGCGTCGACCCGCCACACGTTGACGCCGCGCTGGGCGGCCGCGCCCACCACCTCGTCGGCGCGACCGGGGACCGCGACGGTGACGGTGTCGAAGAAGTGGGTCGTCAGGACCTCGACCCCGCTGGCCTGCAGGCCCTCGACGAGGGCACGGGCGTGGCCGTGGACGCGCCGCGCGATCGCCGCCAGCCCGTCGGGACCGTGGTACACGGCGTACATCGACGCCATCACGGCCAGCAGCACCTGGGCGGTGCAGATGTTGGACGTGGCCTTCTCGCGGCGGATGTGCTGCTCACGCGTCTGCAGGGCCAGGCGGTACGCCGGAGCACCCTCGGTGTCGACGCTCACCCCGACCAGGCGACCGGGCAGCGAACGCTCCAGTCCGGCGCGCACGCTCATGTATCCCGCGTGCGGACCGCCGAAGCCCATGGGCACCCCGAAACGCTGGGTGGTGCCCACCGCGACGTCTGCGCCCCACTCCCCCGGCGCCGTGGCCAGGGTCAGTGCGAGCAGGTCGGCGGCGGCGGTGACGAGGGCGCCGCTCTCGTGGGCGGCGGCGGCCAGGGCACGCCAGTCGCGGACCTCGCCGTCGGCACCGGGGTACTGCACCATGACCCCGAAGACGTCACGGTCACCGGCTGCCGAACGCAGCGCCTCGGCGGTGTCCACGTCATCGAGGTCGGCCACCACGACCACGATGCCCAACGGCACGGCCCGGGTCGCCATGACGGCCAAGGTCTGGGGGAAGAGGTGGCGGTCGACGACGATGACGGCGTCCGCGCCTGCCTTGCTGGAGCGCCGCATGAGCGTCATCGCCTCGGCCGCGGCCGTTCCTTCGTCCAGCAGCGAGGCGCCGGAGGTCGACAGTGCGGTCAGGTCGCTGACCACCGTCTGGAAGTTGATGAGGGCCTCGAGCCGGCCCTGGGAGATCTCGGGCTGGTACGGCGTGTACGCGGTGTACCAGGCGGGGTTCTCCAGCACGTTGCGCTGGATCACCGCGGGCGTGATCGTGCCGTAGTAGCCGAGCCCGATCATCGACGTCATGACCTGGTTGCGCCGGGCCAGGGCACGCAGCTCCTCGACGACCGCGGCCTCGGACGGGCTCGGGTCGACCCGTAGCGGGGTGTCGGACCGGATGGCGGGAGGAAGAGCCGCGTCGACGAGCGACTCGAGGCTGTCGTGGCCGACGGCGCTCAACATCGCGGCGACGTCGTCCCGCGACGGGCCGATGTGGCGGCCGACGAACTCGGGCAGCGGGGTGGTCAGCTGCTCTCCGTCGACGCTGGCGTCGGTGGGCGTGCTGGTGTGCTGGGCGGACATGAGGCTCCTGAACGTCGCAGTGCTCGGATCGCCTCCCCATCTGTCACGGTCTCACCGCTCCAGAGGTGCCTGTCCCATGCAGTCCTGGCGCCTGAGAGGTTCCGGGGAGTTTGCCCCTTCGGCGCCCCGCCGTGTGCCCCGGGTCGAGCACGGGGCCGCACGCGGGGACTCTCCCGCACGGGATGTTCAGCGCTGCCCAATCTACAGCACGAGCCGCCGCCCCGAAGGAGCGACGGCCCGGACGGACGGCGGTGGTGGTCAGGCGAGGCGGGACTGGCGGCGGACGCGGAGCTCGTCGCCGGGGTGGTCGGCCGGGGCCTGGTCGTCGGTGCGCTCGCTGGGCAGCGCGGACAGCTCCCCCTCGACCTCGCGCCAGACGCGGCCCACCGCGATGCCGAAGACTCCCTGTCCACCCTGCACGAGGTCGATGACCTCGTCGGCGGACGTGCACTCGTAGACCGAGGCGCCGTCGCTCATCAAGGTGATCTGGGCCAGGTCCTCGACCCCGCGTTCGCGCAGGTGGCTGATCGCCACGCGGATCTGCTGCAGGGAGACCCCGGTGTCGAGCAGCCGCTTGACCACCTTGAGGACCAGGATGTCGCGGAACCCGTAGAGACGCTGCGTGCCCGAACCGGTGGCGCCGCGCACCGAGGGCTCCACCAGGCCGGTGCGGGCCCAGTAGTCGAGCTGGCGGTAGGTGATCCCGGCTGCGCTGCAGGCGGTCGGGCCGCGGTAGCCGATGTCCTCGCTCAGCTCGGGGAGGTCGTCCGTGAACAACAGCCCTTGTGCCGCGCTGGGCACGCTCGTGCGGCCGTGGCCAGCCTCACTGCTCGGGTTCACGACGCTCACCTCCTGGTCGAACTACTGGTGTAACTACATGGATCGCATTTACGGGTCTGGGCTGACCGTACGGCCGCACAGAATGCAACGTCAACAACCACTCGACCTCGGGGGTCCGGCGTGTCGCGCCGCTGACAGCGACTCTGAATGTTCAGTTCAGGTGGAGGGTTTGAGCGTGAGAGGTCAGCTGGCAGGCCCGGTTTCACCCGGTTTGGTCTCGAAGTCCTCGGCCGACACGTGGTCGAGGAACTCCCGAAAACGTTCGACCTCGTCGTCCTTGTCCTCCTCACCCGTCATGGCGACACCCGCCTCCTCGAGCAACGACTCCCCCGCGACGATGGTCGTCCCGGTGCGCAGGGCGAGGGCGATCGCGTCCGAGGAGCGGGAGGAGATCTCGGTGACGCCGTCCAGCACGAGGGCGGCGTGGAAGACGCCGTCCTTGAGCTCGACGATGCGCACCTCGGTGAGCTGGTGACCGAGCCCCTCGATGAGGTTCTTCATCAGGTCGTGGGTCAGCGGTCGCGGGGGCTCGATGCCCTGCTGCGCGTAGGCGATGGCCGTCGCCTCGGCGGCGCCGATCCAGATCGGCAGGTAGCGGTCGCCGTTGCGCTCCCGCAGCAGCACGATGGGGTGGTTGGTGGGCATCTCCACCCGGACGCCGAGGACCTCGAGCTCCTTCACTGCTCCACCGTACCCCGGTTCAGCCGCGCTGCAGCCCGTCCTTGACCAGACCGGTGTGCAGGGCGACGCACAGGCGCAGCACCTCGGTGGTGGGGTCCGTCCCCGGCCCGGTCCGCCCGCTCTTGGCGGAGGCCGCACGGTGCGGGGTCACGACCTGCTGCACCAGCCCGATCTCCCGGTCCGCAGCCGTGCGGAACGGCCGCAGGTGGCGGGGCTCCACGCCGTATGCCGCGAGCGCGCCGGCCGTGTGGGCGATCCCCAGGGCCGCGTCACCGTAGTGACCGGTGGCGTCCGCGCGGACCAGCCCGAACGTCTCGAGGGCGTCGATGGTGGCGTCGTCCAGCCCGGCCGCAGCGGCGAGCTCGGCACGCGTCAGTCGCAGGCTCCCGGTCTCGGCGAGGGCGGCGGCCGTGGGCAGGTCGGGGTCGCTGGCCGGCGCAGGGACGGAGGGCCGCGGCATACCGGCGGACGAGCCCCGCTCGGGGGTGAGGCCGCGGTCCAGGGCGTCCAGGGCGTCCCGGATCACCTTGAGCGGCCAGAAGTGGTCACGCTGGGCCGACAGGATGTAGCGCAGCCGGTCGACGTCGTCCGGGGAGTAGGTCCGGTACCCCGAGCCCGTCCGAGCCGGCGTGACCAGCCCCTCCGCCTCGAGGAAGCGGATCTTGGAGATGGTGACGTCCGGGAAGTCCTCACGCAGGGCAGCCAGGACTGCCCCGATCGCCATCGACTGGCGTGGTGTGCGAGCGGTCACCAGGCTCCTCGGTCAGGCCCTGCCGGCGTAGAACACCAGGCGGAACTTGCCGATCTGGACCTCGTCACCGGTGTGCAGGGTGACCTCGTCGATCCGCTCGCGGTTGACGTAGGTGCCGTTGAGCGAGCCCACGTCCCGCACGACGAAGGTGTCGCCCTCGCGACGGAAGTTGGCGTGCTTGCGCGAGACCGTGACGTCGTCGAGGAAGATGTCGCTGTCGGGGTGGCGCCCGGAGTTGACCTCGTCGTCGTCGAGCAGGAAGCGCGCGCCGGTGTTGGGCCCGCGCAGGACGACCAGCAGCGCGGTGCCGGGGCGCAGCGCGTCCACGGTCGCCTGGTCGGCCTTGCTGAGGGACACCTCGTTCTCGGCCGACGTGTCGACCTGCTCGAGTCCCGAGATGCCGGGGAGACGCATGGTCGTCGGCTCGTGCGGGTGCGACGCCTGCTCGTCCATCTCGCTGCCGTTCATGGGTGCTGCGCTCCTCTGTTGTCGTCAGGCCCCTCTAGCAAAGCACACACCCTAGGTGACACCGCCGACACTGGGCGGCAGATTCGACCCGGGTGGTCGCGCGTGGTCAGCCGAGCTGACCCTGGTATGCCGCGGGGTCCAGGAGGGCCTCGACGGCTGCGTCGTCGGAGGGGCGGATCTCGTACATCCAGCCCTCGCCGTAGGGGTCGGTGTTGACCAGCTCGGGAGTCTTGTCCAGCGCCGGGTTGACGGCCGTGATCTCGCCGTCGAGCGGGGCGTACAGGTCGCTGACCGACTTGGTCGACTCGACCTCGCCGCACGCGTCACCGGTGGCCACGGTCTGGCCGACCGCGGGCAGGCTCACGAACACGACGTCACCGAGGGCGTCCTGGGCGAAGGAGGTGATCCCGATGCGTACGGTGCCGTCGGCGCCGGAGCGCACCCACTCGTG
Source organism: uncultured Actinomycetota bacterium (assembly GCA_963722015.1). Classification (GTDB taxonomy): domain Bacteria; phylum Actinomycetota; class Actinomycetes; order Actinomycetales; family Dermatophilaceae; genus Pedococcus. The sequence continues at coordinate 64,069 of CAVRMT010000008.1, forward strand.
CTCGGCGGTGTAACGCAGGTCCTGGGGGTACTCCAGCTCGCTCATGCTGCTCCTCGAAGGCGTGACTGACGGGGTGACGGAACGCTGTTGGCCGACAGTGTGTCCGACAGGGGTCGGGCGGGTTCTGGCGGGGTGCTCGGCGGGGTGCTCTCGGCGGGGACGGTCCGCGGGCTGCGGCCGAACTACTTCGACGGCTCCGGGACGGGCCGAGCGTAACGAGGGTCCTGAAGGGAGTGCAATGCCGTGATCTCGATGGAGTCTGCCTGGCGCAGCGTCGAGGTGGCGCCGTCGCCGCGGACCGACTCGGTCACTCCTCCGGGGATGTCCATCGCCGAGGCCATCGTGGCCGGGTCGCCGATGGCCTTGATCGAGTAGGGCGGGTCGATCCGACGACCGCTGACCTCGATGCCACCGTTCGCGTCGGCGAACCACGTGCTGGCCACGACCCGGACATCGCCGATCTGGACGGCCTCGGCGCCGGCGTCCCGCAGCTCCTGCAGCGCGTCGAGCAGCCGGGCAGCGCTGATCTTGCGGTCGGGGTCGTTGATGGTGATGACCACGCCGGGGCCACTGGCCGGGACCGTGCCGGTGAGGATGCCCAGGGTGTCGAGGCGTTCCTGGGCCGACTTGAGCGCCTCGGCGCCGGCGTCGACCCCGGACAGCAGGGTGTCGCGGCTGTTCTCGAGCTCGCGGGTGTCGTTGGCCAGGCGTCCCTGCTCCTGGCTCACGTCGTCCAGGATGCGCACGAGCTCGTCCTGGCGCAGCTGCTCCAGGCCGCTGGAGTTGGTCTGCTGCACCTGGGTGGCGATCGCGAAGCCGAGCGCGATCGCGAGGAGGGCGGCGAAGACGTTCGCGCGGGTGGCGCGCGGACGCGCCATACGCAACAGGGTCATCCACGCACCTGCCGGCGGGCGGTCCGGGCCGGGCGGTGAGGACCTGTCGGGCGGCGTCGGCGCCGACCCCGCGGGCTGCTCGGTACCGGGGGTGCCGGGCGGGGAGGTCATGCCTTGAACAGGTGTCGGCGGATCGAGGCGACGTTGGAGAAGATCCGCACCCCGAGGACCACGACGACACCGGTGGACAGCTGCGACCCCACTCCGAGCTGGTCGCCCAGGAACACGATGAAGGCCGCGACGACGACGTTCGCGAGGAACGACACGACGAAGACCTTGTCGTTGAAGATCCCGTCGAGGACGGCCCGGACGGCTCCGAACACGGCATCGAGGGCGGCGACGACCGCGATCGGCAGGTAGGGCTGGATCGCGAGGGGCACGTCCGGGCCCCAGAGGAGCCCGATGAGCACTCCACCGATGAGGCCGAGCAGAGGTATCACGGTGTGTTCTCCGAAGGGGGCGATGGGGGCGAAGGTCGTTCGGTGCTGGTCGGGCGAGCGGTGCTCGAGGAGAGGACGCCGGCCTCACGCACGGTCAGGGTCGTGGCCGCCGGCACGGTGAGGTCGTCGCGGGCGTCCATCGAAACACGGATGTCGTAGTTGTCCTTGAGGGCGCGCGCATAGGAACCACCGGCGGTCTCGGCGAACTCGACCTGCAGGCCCTCCGGGTCGCCGAGCACCGTGATCGTGTAGGGCCGGGCCAACGGGCGGTAGTTGACCAGGATCGCGTCACCGGCGAACCGGATCGCCGACCGGGACGTCAACCGCTGGCCGTTGACGGAGATGGCCTCGGCCCCGGCCTCCCACAGGCCGTTGACGATGACCTGCATGTCCTTGGAGTAGAGGATCCCGTCGGTGTTCTCGCTGGAGGTCCGTGGGTCGCCGTCGGGACTGGTGCCGTCGGCACCCGGAGCGTTGTCGAGCTCCACGACGAGGCCCTGGCCGCGCAGGGCCTGGGCACCCGAGGCCAGCTCCAGTGCCGCCAACCGGCTCTGCAGCGAGGCGGACGTCTGGCCCAGGGCCTGGCCACGGAGCTGCTCGACCTGGGCCTGCAGCGTTCGCAGGGTGTCTTCCTGGCGCTCAACGGCGGCCCGGCGGCTCTCCACCTGGGCCACGAGCTGGGCCTTGGCCCTGGCCGCGGACGTGGAGGGCTCCCGGAGGGCGACCGCCCCGAGGGTGAGCAGCAGTCCGACCACCACCGCGGCGGCGACCACCGTGACCGTCCGGGTGCCGGTGCTTGCGGGGAGGCCGTCGGCGACCCGCTGCTCGGCCGCCGCGGCGTACCCGGGGTCGAGGGGGCGCTCCATCATGGAGGTGAGCAGCGTCATCGACTCGTCGGGGCGACGGCCGGTGGGCGTCGGCTCGGGTGCGGCGCGGTGCGAGGTCGGAGTCATGACGACGTCACCCGGCGGCGGCCACGCGAGCAGCCACCACCTGACGGGCCTGGACGATGTACATGACGCCGGCGATCCAGTAGAGCAGCGTGCCCCACCAGGCGAACGCCCAGCCGATGGGCAGGGCCCACTGCGCGAACGTGCTGTCACCCTGGGCGAGCAGCAGCAGGGGGAAGGCGTAGAGCAGGTTGAAGGTCGCCGCCTTGCCGATGAAGTGCACGGGCAGCCCCGTCTGGCCGTGCCGCTTGACCCACAGCAGCACCCCGCCGAGGAGCACCTCACGGCCGACCAGGGCCCAGACCAGCCACCACGGGATGATGTCGCGCACGGCGAGACCGAGCAGGGTGGTCGCGATGTACAGCCGGTCGGCGAACGGGTCGAGCAGCTGCCCGAGGCGGGACTCCATGCCGTAGTGCCGGGCGATCTTGCCGTCGAGGTAGTCGCTCAAGCCCGACAGCGTCAGCGTGATCACGGCGATGGCGTCGTGCTCGGTGAGGATGGCCCACAGGAACAGCGGCACGCCGACCAGGCGCAGGACCGACAGGACGTTGGGCAGGGTCAGCACCCGGTCGGACACGTGCGTCTCTCCCGCGCGCGTCCCCCGATCCCCCTGTGCCGTCACGTCCGCAGCCTAACGGGCGACTGCGCCGTAGAGTTCGCAGGCATGGACAACCCGCTGGTCGGACCGGGCCTGGCTGCCCTCCGGGAACGCCGGAGCGTGAAGTGGCGCCTCTACGGTCCTGACGTGCTGCCGCTGTGGGTCGCCGAGATGGACGTGGTCCCTGCCGAGCCGGTGCAGCGGGCCGTGGTCGAGGCGGTGCGCAGCGGGGACACCGGCTACCCCTGGGCGGACGACTACGCCCAGGCGCTGTCGTCCTTCGCGACCCGGCGTTGGGGGTGGACCCCGGACCCCGCGTCGATGCAGCTCGTCCCCGACGTCATGCTCGGGGTGGTCGAGGTGCTCGCGCTGCTGACCGACCCGGGCGACGCCGTCGTGGTGAACTCCCCCGTGTACCCGCCCTTCTTCCAGTTCGTCACCAGCCTCGGGCGGCGCGTCGTCGAGGCGCCGTTGTCACCGGCCGGTCGCCTCGACCCGGACGCCGTGGACCGGGCGTGCGCCGAGGCCCGCCGCGGTGGCGGCCGCGCAGCATACCTGGTCTGCAACCCCCAGAACCCCACCGGGGTGGTGCACACCGCCTCGGAGCTCACCGCGGTGCTCGAGGTCGCGACCGCGCATGGCGTACGGGTCGTCGCCGACGAGATCCACGCCCCGCTGGCCCACCCCGGGGTGGCCTTCACCCCGGTGGCCTCCCTGCCCGCAGGGGCGACGGCGGTGTCCGTGATGTCGGCGTCGAAGGCGTTCAACCTGGCGGGGCTCAAGGCAGCGATGGCCGTCCCGGGTCCCGATGCCCGGGCGGACCTCGCGCGGGTCCCCGAGGAGGTCTCGCACGGAGCCAGCCACGTCGGGGTGATCGCGCACCGGGCGGCGTACCTCGAGGGAGGCCCCTGGCTCGACGCCCTGCTGCACGGGTTGGAGCAGAACCGCCGCCTGCTCGCCGCACTCCTGGCCGAGCAGCTGCCCGAGGTCGGGTTCCGCGAGCCGGAGGGAACGTTCCTGGCCTGGCTCGACTTCAGCGCCTACGACCTCGGGCCGGACCCGGCAGCGGTGTTGCGGGAGCGTGCGAAGGTGGCCCTGCACCCCGGACCCGGGTTCGGGACGGGGGGCCGAGGCCACGCCCGCCTCAACTTCGGGACCTCGCCGGAGATCCTCCGCGAGGCCGTTCGCCGGATCGCGGCGGCCCTCTGAGTGACGCACCACCCGTGAAACAGTGGGCCGATGGCTGACACCGGTGCGTTCGGAGGCTTCCCGATCTGGGGCGTCGAGTTCTACCAGGACCTCGAGGAGGACAACACCCGCGAGTTCTGGGCGGCCAACAAGGCGCAGTGGCAGAAGGAGGTTCGCGACCCCATGCGCGACCTCGTCGCTGAGCTCGAGGACGAGTTCGGGCCGGGCAAGCTGTTCCGACCGAACCGCAACCTGCGCTTCAGCGCCGACAAGTCGCCGTACAAGACCCACCAGGCCGCGTTGGTCGGACGGGAGAAGGGCGCCGGCTGGTACCTGCAGCTCGGCGGTGACGGGCTGGTCGTCGGAGGGGGCTTCCGCGCGCACTCCCCCGCCGACACTGCGCGCTACCGCGGCGCGGTCGACGTGAGCTCCTCCGGGCTGGCGCTCGAACGCATCGTCGCCGACCTCCAGACGGCTGGCTTCAGCCTCGAGGGCGCGGCGGTGAAGACCAGGCCGAAGGGTTTCGACGCCGACCACCCGCGGCTGGAACTGTTGCGGCGCAAGGAGATGATGGCCCTGCGCCGGGTCGGCACCCCGGGCTGGCTGACGACCCCGCAGGCGGTCGACGAGGTGCGCCGGTCCTGGCGTCAGCTCCGGCCCCTGACGGAGTGGGTGCTGGAGCACGTGGCGACCGAGTGACCTTGCCGAAGTCCCCTGGGCCGGCCATGGACCGCCCACCGCCAGAGCACTATCCGCCCGCCTCCGACAGGCCTACAGTCCGAGCATGAGCTTCCTCGTTCCGGCCCAGGCGTACAGCGAGTTCATGGGGCGCTTCTCCGAGCCGCTGGCCGACCAGCTCGTCGAGGTCGCCGGGCTCCAGCCGGGCCAGCGCGCGCTCGACGTGGGGTGCGGCCCCGGTGCCCTCACGGCGCGGCTGGTCAAGGTGCTCGGCCCGGACGCGGTCAGTGCGGTCGACCCCTCCCCGCCCTTCGTCGCAGCCGCCCGCGAGCGCTTCCCGGGGACCGACATCGCGCTGGGCACCGCCGAGTCGCTCGACTTCCCCGACGCCACCTTCGACGCCGCGATGGCCTCCCTCGTCGTGCACTTCATGGCCGACCCTGCCGCCGGCCTCGCGCAGATGGCCCGGGTGACCCGGCCGGGTGGAATCGTTGCCGCCACGGTCTGGAACCACGCCTCCGGCTCCGGCCCGCTGTCCCTGTTCTGGGAGGCGGTGCGCGCCGCCGACCCGCAGGAGGAGGGCGAGATGGACTACGCGGGTGTCCACGAGGGCGACCTCGCCTCGCTCTTCCGCTCCGCCGGCCTGGACGACCTGAACGAGACGGTCCTGACCGTGCGCGTGCCGTTCGAGTCGTTCGAGCAGTGGTGGGAGCCGTACACCTTCGGCGTCGGTCCTGCCGGCCAGTACGTCGCCGCCCTCAGCGACGCGAGCCGGGAACGGGTGCGCCAGGAGTGCCGTCGCCGGGTTCCCGAGGGGCCCTTCGTCGTCCCGGCCGACTCGTGGTGCGTCTGCGCACGGGTGTCCGGCTGAGGTCGGCCCCTGAGGTCGGCCCCTGAGGTCGGTGCTGGGGTCGGTGCTGGGGTCGGTGCTGGGGTCGGTGCTGGGGTCGGCCGCCGAGGTCAGTCCTCGAGTGCGACGCCTTCGAGGGCGACGCCCGCGATCGGGGTGCCTGGGGGCAGGTCGAGCACCTGTCGATGGATCTGGCCCGCGATGTTCGTCGCCAGCACGAAGTCCTGGACCTCGAGGTTGTCGACCGTGAGCGCACCACCGAGGACCGGCGGGTGGGTGAAGGCGAGCACCTGCGGCGGGCCCGGCACGATGCCCTGCTCGGCAGCCGCGAGCGCCAGCTCCCCCATGAGGTAGCGGTCCTGGCCGTCGCGGGTCTGCAGCGCCGCCTCGACCGACTCACGGTCCGGCCACGCCAGCGTGAGTCCGCCCTCGACGGTGTCGAGGAAGGCGAATCCCTGCGGCGTCTGCAGGATGACGTCGCCGAACAGCGTGGCCAGCAGCGGCGTCGCTTCGCGCAGGTCGAGCCAGTCCCACGACTCCAGTGCTGCTGCGTACTCGTCGGCGTCGAACACCTTGGTCAGGTCCACGCGGTGATTAGACCATGCAGGACCGTCCTCGCAGCCGCGTTCGCGGTGCGACACGGAGGGTGGATCGGGGGTTGGAAGGGTCGCCCGAGAACAGCACGCCGGCGTCGGCCGACCGGGCGACGATCACCTGGGCGCTCGCCAGCTGCTGCTCGTGCTCGCGACGACCAGACGTGCGGGTACGTGGTCGTCCGGCGGCGGTGAGAGCCATACCGGTATGGCGCGGAGCCAGGTCGTGGATCCCGCGCGTGCGTCCTACGCTGCACATCGACCACACCAGCCCCCGCCCAGGCAGGAGTCTCGTTGAGCGCCCTCGTCATCGCCGTCGTCTCCGCTGCGCTGATCGCAGGAGCGGCCTGGGGGGTCTATGGGACCCTCCCCCGACAGGTGGAGGGGTTCGTCGTCGCGCTCGCGGGCGGCGCCCTGATGGTCTCCGCCGTCCTCGAGCTCATCGAGCCGTCGTCGCGCCAGGCGCCGTTCTGGGCGGTCGCCCTGCTGGTCCTCTCGGGAGCCGTCGTGTTCGCCGGCCTCGACGCGCTGATCGAGCGGCGATGGGGTGAGGACAGCGGAGGAGGGCTGCTCGCTGCGATCACCCTGGACGGGATCCCGGAGAACCTCGCCCTCGGTGTGGCGCTCATCAGCACCGGCCCGCTCGGCGCCGCCGCCCTGTCCGGGTCCATCCTGCTCTCCAACCTGCCCGAGGCCGCCGGGGGTGCCCGGGACATGGTCGCCAGCGGGCGTTCCAGGTCGGCCGTCATGGGACTGTGGGCGGGCACTGCCGTGCTGCTCACTGCAGCCGCCGTCGCCGGCAACCTCCTGCTCGAGGGCGCCCCCCAGTCCGTGCTGGCCCTGATCCGCAGCTTCGCCGGTGGGGCCGTGATCGGCTCCCTGGCGACCGCGGTCTTCCCGAAGGCGTTCAAGGAGAGCGGCTACTCCACCGGGCTGGCCGTCGCGCTCGGGCTGCTCCTGGCCCTCTACCTCGACCAGCTGGGCTGACCCGTCCCGGGGCCGCGCAGCGGGTCAGCCCAGGGGCGACTGCTCGTGGTCCCGGGCGAAGCGGGACAGGGTGAGGCTCTCGTCGAGGTCCTTGCCGAGGTAGCTGCGCGCCACGTCGAGGAACCCCGACAGGCCGCTGCCCAGCATCGCGGCCGCCTGGCGCACCTCGAAGCTGGCTGAGCGCTCGCCGGCGGCGACCAGGGTCGCCACGAAGGGCAGGGCAGCCGCAAGGGACAGCGCCGGGAGCCGCTCCCGGAAGTAGTACGACTCGGCATACTGCACCAGGTCCATCTCCACCTCCGCCAGGCTGGTGCGCACCCCCTCGAGGTGCTGGACGGCCACGCTCGCCTCCCCGGTGGCGACCACCTCGTCCAGCGCGTGCTGGGCCATGGTCGTCAGGCGCCGCGCGAAGGACCGTCGGCGGATGAGGGCGGGGTACAGCTGCAGGATCCAGGAGATCCCTGCGGTCAGCAGCACGAAACCCAACAGGGCCTCGAGCGGCACGACCAGCCGCAGCAGCGTCGTCGCCGGCTGGATGTCACCCAGGCCCAGGGTGGTCAGCGCGACGATCGACAGGTACAGCGAGGCCACCACGTCCGACGACAGCTCGGGCTGGAGCGAGGAGCCGAAGTTGAAGCCCTGCGGCATCCGGGGCAGGTAGATGAGGCTGAACCCCCCGATGAGCAGAAGCGCCCACACAGCTGCGGTCGCCAGCAGGCCGGCGGGCCCGGCCAGCTCGCTGGTGCTCGACCCCCTGCGGCGCAGCTTCACGACCCGCCACATGCTCGCGAAGACGAGGTGCGACAGGGTCCCGAACCCGCTGGGATGCCAGAGCGTGTGGAAGATGTCGCGCAGCGCGATCACGATCAGGCCGACGCCGGCAGTGGTCAGGATCGCGGTCATCCCGGGACACTACCTCCGCTTGTCCGGAATGCTCGCCGGCCCCCACCGGGTTCCCCGGCTGTCCGACCCCCGGGTCCGCGAGTTGTCGCGGCCCATCCACCTGACGCCGTCGAGCACGGCTCTGAAGGAGACCTCCATGCGCGTCCTCGGCCTACCGTTCCTCTCCCGTCTGCGCGACCTGGCCCCCGTGGCACTGCGGCTCGGGGTGGGGTTCGTCTTCATCTCCTACGGCTACTCCAAGCTGTCGAGCGGTCCGGACCAGTTCGCTGGCATGCTGACGGGTCTTGGGGTGGCCAGCCCGACGTTGTTCGCCTGGCTGGTGACGATCGCCGAACTGGTCGGCGGGGTCCTGTTGGTCCTCGGACTGCTCACCCGCCTGGTCACCCTCCCCTTGATCGCCACCCTGGTCGGGGCGATCATCTTGGTGAAGGCCGACGCGGGGATGCCCGAGGCAGGGGTGGACATCGCCCTCCTCGCCGGGCTGGCAGCGTTGCTGCTCATCGGACCCGGACGCCTCTCGCTGGATCGGATGACGGGAATCGAGCCCCAGCAGCTCGCTCACGAGGAGTCGCGATGAGGGAGGGCCCCACGGTCTCCTCCACCCGCATCGAGTTCCCCGGGTCCAGCGGTGCCCTGCTGGCCGGTCGCCTGGACCTGCCGCAGGGAACCCCTCGGGCCCACGCGCTCTTCGCGCACTGCTTCACCTGCACCAAGGACGTGCTCGCCGCATCGAGGATCTCGCAGGCGCTGAGCGAGTTCGGTATCGCCGTGCTGCGCTTCGACTTCACCGGTCTCGGCGGATCCGGCGGAGACTTCGCCAACACGGACTTCACCTCGAACGTCGGTGACCTGGTCCGTGCCGCGGACCACCTGCGCGAACACCACCAGGCACCCACCATCCTCGTCGGCCACTCACTCGGTGGCGCCGCCGTCCTGGCCGCCGCGGATCGCATACCGGAGACGCGCGCCGTCGCAACGATCGGTGCGCCGGCCGGGACCGAGCACCTGCTGCACCTGCTGGCCGAGAGCAGGGCGGAGATCGAGGAACGGGGCGAGGCCGAGGTCTGCCTGGCCTCACGGCCGTTCCGGATCCGCAAGGAGTTCCTCGACGACGTGACCAGCCAGCCGCAGGCCGAGCGCATCCGGCGGCTCGCAGCTCCCCTGCTGGTGATGCACTCGCCGGTCGACGAGACGGTCGGCGTCGACAACGCCCGCGTGATCTTCGACCTGGCGCGCCACCCGAAGTCCTTCGTCTCCCTCGACGGCGCCGACCACCTGCTCACCCGTGCGGCCGACTCCCGGTTCGCTGCCTCGGTGCTGGCCGCCTGGGCGAGCCGGTACCTGGACGTCGCCCCGGCCGAGGTCTCCCCGACCGTCGCCCCGACCGAGGTCTCCCCGACCCCCGACCAAGGTGCGGCGCAGCCCGAGGACGGCGTCGTGGTGGTGTCCGAGAACGGCCGCGGCCCCTACGGCCAGCGGATCACGGCCGGACGGCACGTGCTCGGCGCCGACGAGCCGACGCCGGTCGGTCACGACACCGGGCCCTCCCCCTACGACCTCCTGCTGGCCGGCCTCGGTGCCTGCACCTCGATGACGCTGCGCATGTATGCCGCCCGCAAGCAATGGCCCCTGGAGAACGTGAGCGTCTCCTTGCGGCACTCCCGGACCCACGCGAAGGACTGCGAGGACTGCGAGACCAGCTCGGGCCGACTCGACCGCATCGAGCGGGTGATCGAGCTGACCGGTGACCTCGACGCTGAACAACGCCAACGGCTGCTCGAGATCGCCGACCGGTGTCCCGTGCACCGGACCCTGCGCTCGGAGGTCGACGTCCGCACGACGATGGCTGCGGCCGCCACGGTCGAGGCGCCGGCATGAGCTCGCTGCCCATCGGCGAGTATGCCCTGCTGTCGGACCGGCACTCGGCGGCCCTGGTCTCCTCCGGGGGATCGGTGGACTGGCTGTGCCTGCCCCGGTTCGACAGTCCATCGGTCTTCGCCGCCCTGCTCGACGACGACGCCGGGCACTGGTCCATCCGCCCGGAGACCGACCACCGGGTGGAACGCGAGTACGTCCTCGACACCATGGTCCTGCTCACGACGTTCCACACCGCGACCGGGACCCTGGAGCTGCGCGACGCCCTGACGATCGGTGACGCGGACGACCCGCACGCGCTCGGCGAGCACGCTCCCCACCTCCTGGCACGGACGGCCACCTGCACCGAGGGAGACGTCGCGGTCACCATGTCGTTCCGGGCCCGTCCGGAGTACGGACTGGTCCGCCCCCGGCTCACGCCGGTCGACGGCGGGCTCGTGGCCAGTGGCGGCGCGAACCGGCTGACGCTGTCGAGCAGCGTGCCCCTGGACGTGGGCAAGGACGAGACCTCCGCCCGCTTCGAGCTCCGTCGCGGCGAGGTCGCCTGCTTCGCGCTCCAGCGCACGGCGCTGGGCACCCCCGACCCGGCGACGCGGACCGGGTCCGAGATCGCTGCCTTGCTCGCTGGGACGGTGACCGGCTGGCAGGTGTGGTCGCAGCTCCACCAGGGCTACGACGGCCCCTGGCGCGACCTGGTGCACCATTCGGGACGGGTGCTCCAGGCGCTGAGCTACCAGCCCACCGGCGCCATCGTCGCCGCACCCACCACCTCGCTGCCCGAGCAGGTGGGCGGTGAGCGCAACTGGGACTACCGATACTCCTGGGTCCGTGACGCGAGCATGACCATGCAGGCCCTGTGGGTCGCTGCCTGCCCCGACGAGGCCTACGAGTTCTTCGACTTCATGGCCGGTGCGGCGGCGGGTTCTTCCACGGACAGTCCGCTGCAGATCATGTTCGGCATCCGCGGCGAGCACGACCTGTCGGAGCGGACACTCCCCCATCTGTCAGGGTGGCGGGACAGCGCGCCGGTCCGCGTCGGCAACGGCGCCTGGGACCAGCCCCAGCTCGATGTGTACGGCGAGCTGATGGACGCTGCCGCCCAGCTGCGCGACCAGCTCGGCGACCTCAGCCAGACCACCCGTGACTTCCTGGTCGGCCTCGCCGACTCAGCCGCCGCACGCTGGCACCAGCCCGACAACGGCATCTGGGAGGTCCGCGGGGAGCCGCGGCACTTCGTGCACTCGAAGGTGATGTGCTGGGTGGCGCTCGACCGCGCGATCGGGCTCGCGGACCTGCTGGGTGCCCAGGACCGGGTCGCCGGCTGGCGGGCGGCCGCACAGGAGATCCGTGCCGCCGTCGAGACCCAGGGCTGGAACGCAGACCTCGCAGCGTTCACCCAGTCCTTCGCGAGCCCCGACCTCGACGCGACGGTCCTGCTCCTGCCCATCGTCGGCTTCCTGCCCCCCGACGACCCACGGGTGCTGTCCTCGATCGACGCGGTCCGCGACCAGCTCACCGATGGGCGCGGACTGGTCCACCGGTACCACACCGGATCCGGCGTGGACGGGCTCGACGGCCAGGAGGGCACCTTCCTGATGTGCACCTTCTGGCTGGCCCACGCCCTCGCCCTGGCCGGCCGTGTCACCGAAGGCACCGAGGTCTTCGAACGTGCCGCCGGCTACGCCAACGATGTCGGCCTGCTCGCCGAGGAGGTCGACTCCGCCACCGGCGAGCTCCTGGGCAACTTCCCGCAGGCCTTCAGCCACATCGGGCTGGTCAACGCCGCCTGGGCGCTCGACCAGGCCCGTCGGGCCGTCTCGCCCGAGGAGTAGGCACCGCACCGCCGCACCAACCGGTGCGGCGGTGCGGCCCCCCGGCCACCGGTGCGCAGCGAACGCCTCAGACGGTGGCAGGCGCTCCGTGCCAGGCGAACTTCTCGAAGGGTGCGTCGACCGGGGTCTGCGCCAGGTGGTTGGTGTAGTTGGACATCACCTTCTGCGACACCCCGAGAATGACCTCGAGCACCTGGCGCTTGGTGAAGCCGGCGTCGAGGAAGGCCTGCACCGCAGCCTCGTCCACGTTGCCGCGCTCGCGGACCATAGCGAGGGTGAAGGTCCGCAGCGCCTCGAGGCGCTCGTTCGGCAGGGCAGTGCTGTCGCGCAGCGCGTCGGTGATCGCGTCGTCGACCTTCATGGCCTTCGCGATGCCGGTGTGTGCCGGCACGCAGTAGTGACAGGCGTGCTCGACGTTGACCGACTGCCAGATCACGGTCAGCTCGTCCTTGTCGAAGGTCGAGTCGAGGAACAGCTTGTGCAGCAGCTGGTAGCCCTCGAGCAGTCCGGGCGCCTCCGCCATGGTGGCGTGCAACCCCGGGATCCTCCCGTTCGCCTTCTTCGACCGGGCGAGAAGCTCCTTGCTGGCCTCGGGTGCGCTGGTCTCGTCGTGCATCGGGAAGTCGATCACTGGTGCTCCGTTTCGATGGTGTGCCGACAGCGTCGGCCGGTATGACGTCTGGGGACGCTGGTTCTATACCGAACGGTACCGTACGGCTCGCGAGTTTGCTACCGCTGGGTTACAAACGAGGCGGCGAAGCCGTAGGATCGGCTCATGAGCACGACTGCGAAGGCCACCATCGGCCGCCCGAGACTCTTCGACGAGGACGAGGTGCTCGCCGAGCTGACCGCGCTGTTCTGGCGCCAGGGGTACGCGCAGACCTCGATGGCGGACATCGTGGCGGCCAGCGGGGTCCACAAGCCGAGTCTCTACCGCACCTTCGGCACCAAGGAGGAGCTCTTCGCGACCGTGCTGCGGCGCTACCTGTCCGAACGGATCGCCCTGTTCGCCGCCCTGATCGACCAGGCCGGGCCAGGGGTCGCCGGGGTCCACCGGTTCCTGGACCTGTTCGAGGCCGACGCGGTCTCCGAACGAGGTCGCGACGGCTGCCTGATGGTAATGGCCTCCAACGAGCTGCGCGGCACCCTGCCCGGTTACGACTTCTCGAGCGACTACCGCCGACAGATGCGTGAGCAGATCCGCACCCTCATCGCCCGAACCCTGCCGGCAGGCAAGGCCGATCCCGAGCTGTCCCGGGCGCGCACCGACCTGCTCACGGCATACCTGCTCGGGCTCCAGGTGATCCTGCGCTCGGGGGCCGGCGCCGAGGAGATCCACGAGTACCTCCATGCCATGCACGTCACCGTCGACGCGTGGTAAGCCCACTCACCCACTGATGCCGAGGACCCGAAGATGACCCTGCCCGAGCCCGTCCCGCCCACCGTCGAGGTGATGTGGCGCCCCGGCTGCCCCTTCTGCGCTTCGCTGCGTCGCGGTCTGAGGCGGGCCGGGGTGGCCACGGTCGAGCACGACATCTGGTCATCGCCAGACGCCGCCGCGCGGGTGCGACAGGCCACCGGCGGCGACGAGACGGTGCCCACCGTCTTCGTGGGTGAGCGGGCCATGGTGAACCCGTCCGTGCCACAGGTCGTCGCAGCGCTCAAGGCGGTCGATCCCGACTACCAGCCCGACCCCACCCCGGCCAGCGGCGCCGCAGGAGGCCTTGCGACGCTGCTGGGCCCGGGACTCACCTGGACCCTGACCGTCGCACTGGTGTGGGCGGCGCTCGCGGACTGGCGGCCCGCGACCACCTGGCACCTCGCGCCGCTGCTGCTCGCGGCGGCCTGGCCCTGGGTCGTCGGTCAGGACAGCTCACCCGGAGACCGTTCGGCTCGACGCAGCATCCTGCTCGCTGGCGGGGCGGGGCTCGGCGCAGCCGCGGTCCTCACGGGCGCACTGGCCGCCACGGGCCGGCTCGACGGGCCCACGTGGACCGGGTCGGGCACGCCGGTGCACGAGGCGTTGCTCCTCTCGGTCGGTGGTGCCGCCATCGCGACAGCCGTCGGACTGGTGCGCACCGTGCGACGCACCCCCGGCGCCTCGGCGCGGCTGGGGAGCACCCAGATCGCCACGTCGGATGACATCGTCGCCCTCGAGGGGAACGCCTACTTCCCCCTGGCGAGCGTGGCTGACGGAGTGCTCCACCCGAGCAGCACCACCACCGTCTGCCCCTGGAAGGGCATCGCGAGCTACTACGACGTCCACGTCGACGGGTTGGTCGTCCCGGACGGGGCGTTCACCTACCGCCACCCCACACCGGTGGTTCGACGCATCAAGGGCCGGGTCGCGTTCTGGAAGGGGATAGAGATCGACGCGTCGGCGCCAGGTGCCGACGGGCGACGGCCCGGAGGGGTGGCCCCGCGGCAACGCGGGTAGACCCTGACCATGACCCGCTCCCAGACCACCGATGTCCGTTCCGCCGCAGCACCGCCGTCGAGGGCCGCTGGCCTGCTGTACGGGCTGGGCCTTGGCGGCTTCCTCGACGGCATCGTGCTCCACCAGATCTTCCAGTGGCACCACATGGTCAGCGACGTCGGGGACTACCCCGTGACCACCGTCGCAGGGCTCGAGGTGAACACCTTGGCCGACGGCTTCTTCCACCTGGCCACGTGGGCTCTCGTGGTCGCCGCCTCCGTGGTCACGTTCGTCGCCTTCCGCCAGGGGAGGTTGGCAGCGAGCTGGCGCTTCCACCTCGGTCTGGTCCTGGCGGGATGGGGACTGTTCAACGTCGTGGAGGGCGTGGTCGACCACCAGCTGCTCGGCGTCCACCACGTGCGCGACGACCTCGGCGGGCCACTCAGCTGGGATCTCGCCTTCCTGGGCGTCGGTGCACTCCTCGTGGTCGGCGGCTGGGCGCTGCACCTGCGGGGGCGAAACAACCCCTGAGGAGGCTCGGGCTCGCGCGCACCCACGAGTGCGCCTGGTCGGCCGCAACGCCATGGCCAGCCTCTCGTGACAGTCTGGGGGGCCGGACCAAGCGAGCTGCGCTGGTCCTCCACCTTCGAGAACTGAGGCCGCGTTGAAGATCCTGGTGACCGGAGCGACCGGCTACGTCGGGGGCCGACTGGTACCGCTGCTGCTCGCGCGAGGCCACGAAGTGCGCACCACGACGTCCAGCCCGGACCGCGAGCAACCCTGGTGGAGCGGCCAGGTCCAGACCGTGATCATGGACGCGCTCGACCAGGACGAGGTCACGGCCGCCTGCGAGGGCGTGGACGCGATCTACTACCTGATCCATGGGATGGGTGGGGACGACTTCGCCGAGACGGACCGCAAGGCAGCCACGCACCTGGCACAGGGTGCGCAGTCCCACGGCGTCGCCCGGATCGTCTACCTGTCCGGGCTCGTCCCCGAGGTCGAGGAGTCCGAGCTGTCCGAACACATCCGGTCCCGTCGGGAGGTCGAACAGATCCTCAGCGGTGTCGCCGCCACCGTCGTCGTCCTGCGGGCCGCGGTGCTGCTCGGCAGCGGATCCACCTCGTTCGAGATCATCCGGCAGGTCAGCGAGCGCATGCCCGTGCACACCGTCCCGTCGTGGATGGACTCCCTGGTGCAGCCGATCGCGATCGTCGACGTCCTCGAGGCGCTCGTCGGTGCGCTCGAGTACACCGGCCCCTCCCGCCACTTCGATGTCGGCGGACCCGACCGGCTGCGGTACGGGGCCCTGCTGGAGGCCTACACCGCGCATGCAGGACTCGACCGTCCACAGGTCCATGTGCCCCTGCTGCCGACAGCCCTGGTCGGCACCCTGGTGGGCAGCCTGACCGACGTGCCGCGGCCCACGGTGGAGGCGCTGGTCGAGAGCCTGCACCACGACATGGTCGTCGCCGACGAGGACTTTCGCGAGCTGCTGCTGCCGCATGGTCATCGCCTCGTGGGCCTCGACGAGGCCTTCCGTCGCTCACTCGGCCCGCGGGTGACGACGCCTGAGCACGCCGATGCCATGGGACCTCTGCCGCAGGACCCGGTCTGGGCCAGTGGCGGTGACAGCCGCCCCGTCCTGGCGAAGGTGGTCGACGCCGTCAAGGACGTCGTTCCGGGCTCGTGAGTCCCCGGGCCGGCGGGGCTCGCCCCAGGACCTGACCAACGCGTGAGGCACGGCAGACTGGCACCGTGCAGACGTTCCTCCCCTACGCCGACTTCGCCCGCTCGACGCGCGCCCTGGACCGCCAGCGGCTGGGCAAGCAGCGGGTGGAGACGATCCAGGTGGTCCGTGCCCTGACCCGGCCCTCTTACGGGTGGGGCAACCACCCGGCCGTCCTGATGTGGCAGGGGTTCGAGGAGGCGCTCGGCCGGTACGGGTTCGAGTGCTGCGAGGCCTGGACCGAGCTCGGCTTCGGCGACACCTGCGCCCTGACGATCGCGACGGACCTGCGCGCAGCCGGCATCGAGCACGTCCGCACGCAGGGCGAGCTCGCCGCAGCGCAGGCGCTGCCTCCCTGGCTCGGGGACGAGGCCCTGCATCGCAGCCACCGGTCAGCGCTCGTGCGCAAGGACCCGCAGCACTACCGTCCCCTGTTCACCGACGTCCCCGCCGACCTGCCGTACGTGTGGCCGGTCAGGTCGGCGTCGGCCCTGGCCGCCGAAGAACGCAAGGCGCAGGCCGCGGCGCATCGACACCAGCGGGCCCTGGAACGGGCGCGAGAGGAAGCCGAACGGCTCCGCCGCCGACGCAGCCGAGCCGCGAAGAAGGCCTGGCAGACGAGGCGGCAGAAGGCCGCCGAGGGCCCACCGCCCTGAAGACGCGGGTCCGACGCGTGGGACACGCCGGCCCCGTCAGTCAGTCGGGGGCGGACGGCCCGTCCGGCACCAGCCACAACCGTGGGGACTCCGGCGTGCGGGCGCGCGTGCTGCGAAGTCCCTCGGTCGGGCGCACGAGCTGTTCGTAGTCACCCTCGCGCAGGTCGCACAGCAGGTCTCGCACCACCTGTTCGCTGACGCCGTCACCGACCAGCGCCAGCGCGACGGCTGAGGCGATCTCCCGTGTGCGTACCAGGGCCTGCTCGAGGTCCACCCTGACGGTTCGTGCGTGGGCCAGCTCCAACGCGTGCTCGACCTGGCCGGCCATGATCTCGCAGGTGAGGGCGGAGACCCCCAGAAGACCTTCGGTGACCTCGGTGCCGATGGTGAGGCACCCCGTGATGCCACACTCGGGTGCCTTGATGCGCAACGCCAGCGCCCGTGCCACCGGCGGCACGGACGGTGCACGCCCCTGCCTCCGGCTCGCTCGGTGGACGACCACGTGTGGGTCGCCGAACCGCAGCACCGTCAGCTCGACGTGACTTGCGTCGGGCACGGTGGTGAGGACCTGCGCGGGAGCGGAGCGCAGGATCTGGTGGACGGGCAGGCGCGTCATACGAGTCATCGACTCAGCCAGTGCGTCGAGAACCCGACATGCGGAATCCGCGTCGAAGACCGCACGGTCTGCTCCCGCGTCGGCCACCCGAACCTCGTGACCAGCGCTCGACGTGGCCTGCGGGCACCCGCGTTCATCCACCATGCCGACCTCGCCCCGACGCACTGCTCCGCGCTGCCCGCTGCCGGGTCCGGGACAGCACCACCCATGGTGGCCCACCCACCAAAATCGCAGCGGTCGGCCGGGCTGTCAAGACCGTGTGGCGCAGATCGTGCGACACCACGGTCAGCGTCGCGCCTGGTGCGCCGTCGTGCCCGGTACGAGCGTCCTGGCACCACCAGCGCCCATCGTGATGGCCCCTACTCGTCGGGCCAGGGCACCCAGTGGATCGGGCCGGCTTGGATGGGTGGCGTGCCGATGAAGCCGTCACGAGCCGCGCGTCCGCTGAAGGCCCGCGCCCTTGGTGGAGGAGCGGAGGCAGTGTGCCGCCGGTCGTGATCCGCACGCCGGACCGGGTCGCCCAGGACCTCGTAGGCGTGCATGACGTCCTCCAGGGTCTGGTCGTGCCCGGCTCCGGGCGGGCACAGGTCGGGGTGGTGTCGACGCACGAGTGCGCGGTAGGCCTGGCGCAGCTGCGCCGCCGTTGCTCGGGGCGTCACTCCCAGGACGGCATACGGGTCGTCAGATGCTGGTCGCATGGTCGCGGTCGTTTCGTGGTCGGTTCGCCGGGGTCCCGGCTGCCGTGGCAGCCGGGACCGGACCTCGAGATGACCACGTTGTCGGTCATCACCTGCCTTCCGAGCTCCTTACCCAGCAGCGGGTCAGGCGCTGATCGCCTCCTGCTCTTCTTTCGTGTGCTCGAGCGCGACCTTGCGAGGCCTGGCCGCCTCGGCCACCGGGATCGTCAGGGACAGCACGCCGTGGTCATAGCGGGCCTCGACCTGCTCGGTGTCGAGAAGGTCGCCGAGGACCAGCTGGCGACTGAACACCCCGCGCGGACGTTCGGCAGCAATCAGCTCGGTGTCGCTCGCGGGGGACGACCGCTCTGCCCTGACGGTGACGACGTTTCCCTCGACGTCCAGGTTGATCGATTCCGGAGCCATGCCGGGCAGGTCGAACTCGACGTGGAAGGTGTCGCCGTCCCTCCAGGCATCCATCGGCATCACTGACGGATGAGCCAGGGTGCCGTGGAGGCCCAGCATCTGCTGGGTGAGTCGGTCCAATTCACGGAACGGGTCAGTACGCATCAGCATCATGTCCACCTCCATCGCGTTGCTTCTGATGCTCATGGTTTCCATGAACCGCGAATCGGCCTGCGATCTTTGATCTGTGCCGACCGCGGTAGATTTTTTGTACCACCGGTGAGATGCTGAATCAAGAGGCTGGTCAGAGCCTGCACCCGTGAGGAGCAGCCATGGAGGACAACCGCAACAGCCCGGACGAGATGGTGCCCGAAGCGGACTTTCTCGAGCAGCAGACCTGGCTCGATCCGCAGTCGGTGGGGAGCCCTGTGGCGGCGGTCGCGGACCCCGGTACCTCACCGGAGACCGTCGACGACGCCGACCTGTTGGAGCAGGCCACCGCGTTGCTCGACGACCACGAGGACGACTATCCGCGCGAGTCGCCCGACGCATGAGAACGGGGTCCGACGTGTGTGGACACGTCAGACCCCGTCAGTCGGGCTGACAGGATTTGAACCTGCGACCCCTTGACCCCCAGTCAAGTGCGCTACCAAGCTGCGCTACAGCCCGTTGTTGAGTTGTCGCCCATGCGGAATCGCGCCGAAGCACGACCGCGGGAGCGAACGAAACACTAGCGCACGCCATACCCACGCTTGAAATCGGTATGCCCCGGCGCCGGCGCGAGGCGCCGCCGGCGCGTCAGCGCGCCGAGCGGGCCGCCACCGCGGTCAGCACCTCGCGTCCCAGGAAGGGTCCCAGCGACCGGGAGTACACGGCACTGAAGTGGTTGGTGTCGTGCAGGACGTTGATGCCTCCCACGACGCTGCGGCACGTCTCGGCATCGCAGACGTGGTCCGTGAGGTCGATCCGGGCCACGCCGTCCATGCGTCCCGCCAGGGTGTCGACAGCCCGTTCGAACACCCCGGTCCTGGCGACGGCGTCGCGCTCGACCGAGCAGGCCGAGAGGCGGTCGAGGTTCTGGTTGGTGCAGGTCGAGTCCAGGACCCCGGCCTTGCCCGGGTTGTCGGTCATCCCCAGGACCAGCGTGCCCTGGGCGGTCCACGCCGAGACGACCGGCGCGAGGGCGTCGACGTACTGCTGCTGCTGCCCGTGACCCGTGCCGTCGTCGATGCGTTCGCGTCGACCGGACACCGAGATGATGACGACGTCCGGACGTTCCCGGGTCACGGCCCGGTCCACGGCCGGACCGAAGTGGGGGCAGACCGTCTCCGATCGCCCCTCGATGGCTCCGGGGGCCTGCGTCACCGGGAACGGCAGGCACCCGCCGATCGCGAACGACGAGACGTCCCAACCATGCTTGCGGCCGGCCACGGACAGGGCCGGCACCAGGTGCTGGGCGTGCGAGTCGCCGACCAGCCACACGTCGAGCGCCTTGCCGTCGCCACCGGAGTAGCTGCAGTCGGTGCGGGGCTTCCACCCCGCCACCAGGAGGGCCTCGTCCTGCCTGCACCCGGGCAGGCCGTGGAAGTCCTTGTCCACCTCCGAGACGGGGGCCAGCAGCGGACGCTGGTACGGGTCGCCGCAGTCGGGCTCGAGGGCGCCGGCACCGACGCACACCCCGTAGGTCACCGCGGAGATCAGGTCGGCGCGGACGGTGTCGGCGCGCCGCCCGGACTCGGCGCCGATCCCGGCGGACAGGCCCACCACGACGGCCATCGCCGCGGCGGTCAGGCCCAGCGACCGCAGGCGGCCGGCCTTGAGGAACGAGGAGCGTTGTGCGGCCTGCTCGACGTGCCGGCGCGTCAGCCAGGCCAGGAGCAGGGTCGCGGCCAGGACCGTCAGCCGCATGCCGAGCCCGTCAGTGCCGACGGCATACGGCAGGAGCACCAGCAGCGGCCAGTGCCAGAGGTAGACCGAGTAGGAGATGTCGCCCAGCCACTGCACGGGGCGCACGGAGGTGAGCGGGTCCAGGGGTGCCCGCAGGCGCGACTCCCCCGCGACCAGCACGGCCACGGCGCCGAGCACCGGCAGCAACGCCGGCGCGCCGGGCACGGCGGTCCCGGCGTCGAACACGACCATGGCCGCAGCCATGGCCAGCCACCCGGCCACGGCCAGCGCCCCGGCCGTGGGCACCGGAAGGACGGGGCGACCGTGGCGTGACCGGGCCAGCACCGCGACCAGCGCCCCTGCCCCGAACTCCCACGCCCGCGTCCAGGTCAGGAAGTAGGCGGCGGTGGGCGAGGCCGTGGTCTGGACCACCGCCGCGATCCCGGACAGCAGCACGATCAGGCCCACCCCGACCCCGACCGCCGCCAGGGCGCTCGACCCGGGCTTCGTCCAGCGTCGCCACCGGGCCAGCGCCACGAAGCCCAGGAACAGGGCAGGCCAGGCCAGGTAGAACTGCTCCTCCACGCTGAGGGACCAGTAGTGCTGGAACGCGCTGGCGGCCTCGTCGTGGGCCTGGTAGTCGACGGCCAGGCGCACGAGCTGGAAGTTCTCGACGTACAGGGTGGAGGCGATCGCCTCCCCCACGTTGCGGTCCCAGACCGTCGAGGGGGCGAACAGCACCAGAGCAGCCAGGCTGACCACGACGACCAGCAGGGCGGCCGGCAGCAGCCGTCGAGCGCGCCGGCTGTAGAAGGCCACCAGCCCGATCCGACCGGTCTCGGCCAGCTCGCGCAGCAGGTGCAGGCTGATGAGGTACCCGGAGATGACGAAGAACACGTCGACCCCGATGTACCCACCGGTCAGGCGACCGGGCCAGAGGTGGTTGAGGACGACCCCACCGACCGCCAGTGCCCGCATGGCCTGCACGTCCCGCCGCGCGGGCGTTGCCACAGGAAGGGATGAGCCGCGGGCGCTGGGCACGTCAGCAGTGAGCGGCACCTCGCCGGTGGCGGGTGCCTCTGCGCGATCGGCCACGCCTACCTGCGCTTGCGCTTCTCGCGGACGCGGACCGACACCTCGATCGGGGTGCCCTCGAAGCCGAACTCCTCACGCAGCCGGCGCTCGAGGAAGCGGCGGTAGCCGGCCTCGAGGAAGCCGGAGGCGAAGATGACGAACCGCGGCGGGCGGGTCGAGGCCTGGGTCGCGAACAGGATGCGGGGCTGCTTGCCCCCGCGGACCGGGTGCGGGTTGGACGCGACGATCTCGCCGAAGAACGCGTTGAGCCGGCCGGTGGGCACACGGAAGTCCCACGACTCCAGCGACTTCTCCAGCGCCGGCACCAGCTTCTCGACGGCGCGGCCGGTCAGCGCGGAGATGTTCACGCGCGGGGCCCACGGGATCTGCACGAGCTCGCGCTCGATCTCGCGCTCGAGGTAGAAGCGGCGCTCCTCGTCGAGCAGGTCCCACTTGTTGTAGGCCACCACGACCGCACGCCCCGCGTCGATGACGTGCTGCACGACGCGCACGTCCTGCTCGGCGATGGGCTGCTCGGCGTCGATCAGCACCACGGCGACCTCGGCCTTCTCCAGCGCGGTCTGGGTGCGCAGCGAGGCATAGAAGTCGGCGCCACGCGACTGGTGCACCCGGCGACGGATACCGGCGGTGTCCACGAACCGCCAGGTCTTGCCACCGAGCTCGATGTACTCGTCCACCGGGTCGCGGGTGGTCCCGGCGACGTTGTCCACGACGACGCGGTCCTCACCGGCGAGCTTGTTGAGCAACGAGGACTTGCCGACGTTGGGACGGCCGATCAGGGCCACGCGGCGGGGGCCCCCGCGCTGGTAGGCCTCGGCGTTGGCGGCGACCGACGGCAGCACGGCGAGGACGGCGTCCAGGACGTCGCCGCTGCCGCGACCGTGCAGGGCCGAGACCGGCCACGGCTGTCCGAGCCCGAGGTTCCACAGGGCGGCGGCGTCGGCCTCGGTGCGCTGGTCGTCGACCTTGTTGGCCACCAGGACGACCGGCTTGCCGGAGCGCCGCAGCAGCTTGACGACGGACGCGTCGTCGTCGGTCGCACCGACGGTGGCGTCGACGACGAACATCACGACGTCGGCGAGGTCGACGGCCACCTCGGCCTGCTCTGCGACCCGCAGGTGGATGCCGGTGGCGTCGACCTCCCAGCCACCGGTGTCCACGAGGGTGAACCGGCGGCCGGCCCAGTCGGCGTCGTAGGCCACCCGGTCACGGGTCACGCCGGGCACGTCCTCCACGACGGCCTCGCGGCGGCCGAGGATGCGGTTGACCAGGGTGGATTTGCCGACGTTGGGTCGGCCGACGACCGCCACGACGGGCAGGGGTCCGCTGCCGACGACGAAGCCGTCCTCGTCGAGGTCACCGTCGATGAGGGAGCGGTCCTCCTCGGAGAGGTCGAAGTCCTCCAACCCGGCGCGCAGGGCGCGCTCGACGGTCGAGTCGTCGGTCAGGTGCTCACTCACGGCAAATCCTTGCGTTGGTCTGTGGTCGGGCCACGGCGCGCGGTATGGCGCGGGGCCGCCCCCCATTGTCGCGCACTTTTCGGCGCGGTCAGGACAGCCGTCGCCGCACGGCGGACCACGGCGGGTTCACACCCCCACCTTCGCGGGCGCCTCCCGCCGGACCACGTCGATGACCGCTGCGATGCTCTGCTCGAAGTCGAGGTCCGAGGTGTCGACCAGGTGCACCCCTTCGGCGGCGTCGGTGAACTCCGAGACCGTCGAGTCGTCGGCGTCCCGGCGCACGATCTGGTCGCGCGTCGCCTCGACCGCGTGGTCGGCGGCGTGACCGTGCAGCTCGGTGGACCGGCGGCGGAGCCTGGCCTCGACACTGGCGGTGAGCAGGACGCGGACGTCGGCGTCGGGTGCCACGACGGTGGTGATGTCGCGGCCCTCGGCCACCACTCCCCCGGTCTGCGTGGCGACCTGGTCGATGAGGTCGCGCTGTCGCTGCTGCAGGACCGGGCGCACCCCGGTGTTGGTGGCGACCTTGGACACGACCTCGCTGACCCGTGTCGTGCGGATGTCCTCCTCGATCTCGCGACCGCTGACCTGCACGCTCGCCCGCGACGGGTCGGTGCCCATGACCAGCGGGATGTCGCGGGAGGCCTGCTCGACCGCGGTGACGTCGTCGAGGTCGACGCCCTCCTCCAGGCACCACCACGTGACGGCGCGGTACATCGCCCCGGTGTCGAGGTAGCCGATGCCCAGCTCCCGGGCGACGGCGCGGGACACGCTGGACTTGCCGGACCCCGAGGGCCCGTCGATCGCGACGACGAGGTGGTGGCTGCTCATGGGCGGCAAGCCTATGGGCAGCCCCGCGTGCGCCGCGACGCCCGTCCGCCGGGGTCCGGTCAGCCGTGCAGCCGCCAGCCGCGGGCCTCGAGCTCCTCGCCGAGCCGCTCCGCCACGGCAGGCAGCACCGACACCTCGGCCAGCCCGAAGGGCTGTCCCAGCCCGTGCTCGAGGTGCAGGTCCTCGAGGTTGACGCCGGCGTCGCCGACGTCGCGCAGCAGCCGGGCCAGCTCGCCGGGTTCGTCCGGCACGAGCACGACGACGGTCGTGTACGCGGTCGGTGCTGCACCATGCTTGCCCGGGATCCGCGCATGACCGGCGTTGCCCTGCGCCACGACCCGCGCCAGCACCTCACGCGCGCCGACCCCGTCGCCGTCGGTCAGCGTGTCCAGGGCCTCGATCACCTCGCCCAGCTCGGTGTGCACGTGCGCCAGGACGGCTCGCACGGCAGAGGCGTTGCCGGCCAGGATCTGGGTCCACAGCTGGGGGTCGCTGGCCGCGACCCGTGTCACGTCGCGGATCCCCTGCCCCGACAGCGCGACCGCAGGATCGGACAGGTCGCGAAGCCGCCCGGCGACGAGCGACGACGCCAGCTGGGGCACATGCGAGACGACAGCCACCGCGGCGTCGTGGTCGGCCGGGCTCATCGTGCTGACGGTGCCGCCTGCCGCGGTGGCCAACAGCCGCACCGCCTCGACGGCTGCGGGCGTGGATTCGTCGCTGGGCACGACGACCCAGGCCCGGCCGTCGAAGAGGTCTGCGCGGGCCGCCACGGCGCCGGAGCGCTCCCGCCCGGCCATGGGGTGCGACCCGACGTAGCGACCCAGGTCGCCGCCGAGGGCCCGCACCTGGTC
The DNA here is from genome assembly GCA_963722015.1 of uncultured Actinomycetota bacterium. Taxonomy (GTDB): domain Bacteria; phylum Actinomycetota; class Actinomycetes; order Actinomycetales; family Dermatophilaceae; genus Pedococcus. Next base: position 88,485 of record CAVRMT010000008.1, read on the forward strand.
GAGCACCGCGACCTTGACCGAGGCGACATCGGTGACGACTGCCGACGGCCACCGCTCGAGCTCCTGGGCCACGACCTGCCCGGCTACGTCGGGCGGCGCCGCCACGACGACCAGGTCAGGTTCTGGATCACCATGCGAGGCAACCGAACCCGCGCCGAGGTCCCGTGCCAGTGCGGATGCGGTCGGCGACGGGTCGGTGAGCACCACGGCATACCCGGCTCGGCTCAGGGCGATGCCCAGGCTGGTGCCGATGAGGCCGGTGCCGACGATCCGGACGCGTGAGGTCACGACGCGAAGGCTACCCACGCGCCGCACCCCACGGGATCAGAGTCCAGCAGCGGAGTACAGCTGACCGACCTCTGCTTTGTTCAGCTTGCGCATCTTGCCCGGCTTGGTGTCGCCGAGGTGGATCGGCCCCACCTGCACACGGACCAGTGACAGCACAGGGTGACCGACGGCCTCGAGCAGGCGACGCACGATGTGCTTGCGCCCCTCGTGCAGGATCACCTCGACGAGGGCCTTGCCCGGCTGGGAGTCGATGATCTTGAACGAGTCGACCGAGGCCGGGCCGTCCTCGAGGGTGATGCCCTCGCGCAGCTGCTTGCCGATGTCGCGCGGCACCGGGCCCGGGATCTGCGCCAGGTAGGTCTTGAGGACGCCGTACTGCGGGTGCTGCAGCCGGTGGGCGAGCTCCCCGTCGTTGGTGAGCAGGAGCAGGCCCTCGGTGTCGGCGTCGAGGCGACCCACGTGGAACAGCCGTTCGTTGCGATCGCCGACGTAGTCCCCGATGCTGATCCGGCCGAGCTCGTCGTGCATCGTCGTGACGACACCGGTCGGCTTGTTGAAGGCGAAGTAGACGCGGCTCTCGTCGAGCTGGACCTTGACCCCGTCGACGTGCACCGTCTGGTCGGGACGGATGCGCACCCCCAGCTCACGGACCAGGTTGCCGTCGACCTCGACCCGGCCGGCGGTGATGAGGTTCTCGCACACGCGGCGCGAGCCCACCCCCGCGGCGGCGAGGAGCTTCTGCAGGCGTACGCCATCGGGGTCGTGCATGTCGACGTCGGGCGTGTCCTGCTCGCGCGGCACCCGGGTCGGCTGGCTCTTCTTCGTGGTGCCGGAGCTGCCCCGCTCGGGACGCTGCGGACGCCCGCCGGCGGCGCCACCCCGCGGACCGGGACGCCCGCCCTGCCCACTGGCCGACCCACGACCCGAGCCGCCGTAGCTGCGGCCGGCCGAGCTCCCGGACGAGCCCGAGCCCGACCCGCGGCCGGAGCCGCCGGACCCGCCCGACCCGCGCCCGGAGCCGCCCTGTCCGGCACCGCCTCGGCCGCCTGCGGGTCGACCGCCGCCTCGTCCTGCTCCGGCTGAACCGTCTCTGCTGCGTGGGGGTGTCATCCGCGTCCCTGTTCTGCTATCTCGTCGAGCACATCGATTTCGGGCAGGTACGGCGCGAGCGCCGGTAGATCGTCCAGGCTGCCCAGGCCCAGCCGCTGGAGGAAGTACGTGGTGGTGCCGTAGAGGACCGCGCCGCTCTCGGTCTCGGCCCCGAGCTCCTCGATGAGCCCGCGGTTGAGCAGCGTCCGCACGACGCCGTCGACGTTGACGCCACGCACCGCCGAGACGCGCGAACGCGAGATCGGCTGGCGGTAGGCGATCACGGCGAGCGTCTCCAGGGACGCCTGGGTGAGCTTGGCCTGCTGGCCGTCCAGGAGGAACTTCTCCACGACGGGCGCGTAGTCGGTGCGGCTGTAGACCCGCCAGCCACCGGCGACCGAGCGGAGCGTGAAGCCGCGCTGCTGCTCGGCATACTCCTGCTCGAGCTCCTGCAGGTGGCTGCGGACGTCGTCCATGGGCAGCTCGAGGGCGGAGGCGAGGGCGATCTCGGTGACGGGCTCGTCGACGACCATGAGGACGGCCTCGATGGCGCTGCGTGCGCCGCCGGGGAAGTCGTGGACGTCGAAGGCGATCTGCTCCTGCGCCCCGTCGACCTCGACCGCGTCGACGACCGCATCGGCCTCGACCGCCGACAGGTCGCGCTGTGAACCGGTCTCACTCATCGTCACTGTGCTCCTGGCTGTTCGGCGGCGAGACGTGCTCGTCAGGACTGGCGTCGTCCCCGTCGTCCCCATCGTCCTCGGTCTGCGCGCCATCGTCGAACTCGTGGGACTCCTCGCGCTCGTCCAGCTCGTCGAACTCGTCGCTGACCTCGATCTCGCCGTCGTCGGTGCCGGTCCACCGCACCGTGAGCTCCCCCAGGGCCTCGGCCTGGTCGAAGGCGATGGCCGCCTCACGGAACAGCTCCAGGAGCGCGAGGAACCGCGCGACGATCACCAGGGTGGAGTCGGCGTCGGCCACCAGCGACCGGAACGAGCAGACCCGCTCGGCACGCAGCCGTACCCCGAGGATGGCGGCTTGCTCACGGACGCTGACCTGGGGGGCGTGCAGGTGCTCCAGACCGACCGTCGGGGCGACCTTGGGGGTCATCGCCCTGGCCGCGATCATGGCCAGCTGCTCGGGGGTGATGCCCATGACGAGCTCGGGCAGGAGCCTGGCGAACTGCGGCTCGATACCGGCCTGGCGGGGGGTCATCCGGCCGGCGGTGGCCATCCGCTCCGAGAAGGTGAAGGCGATGTCCTTGAAGGCGCGGTACTGCAGCAGCCGCGCGAAGAGCAGGTCGCGCGCCTCGATCAGCGCCAGGTCCTCCTCGTCCTGCGGTCCCGTCTGCGGCAGCAGCCGCGACGACTTGAGGTCGAGCAGGGTCGCCGCGATGAGCAGGAACTCCGACGCCTGCCCCAGGTCCCACTCGGTGTCGGACCTGCGGGCGGCCTTGATGTGCTCGATGAACTCGTCGGTCACCTGGGCCAGGGCGATCTCGGTGATGTCGAGCTTGTGCTTGCTGATCAACCCGAGCAGCAGGTCGAACGGCCCGGAGAACACGTCGAGGTGCACCTCGAAGGGCATCCCACCGCGACGGGTGATGACCCCACCGGGGGTGGCCTGTCTGTGGGGGCGTCCCTCGGCGGTGGTGGCCTCCTGGCTCACCGGGTCAGGCCGCCCCACCACGGGCGATGAGCTCGCGCGCCAGCTGCCGGTAGGCCGTCGCCGCACCGTGGGTGGGCGCGTACGTCGTGATCGGCTCGGCGGCCAGGGTGGCGTCGGGGAACTTCACGGTGCGGCTGATCACCGTGTGGAAGACCCGGTCGCTGAAGTGGTCGACGACGCTGCGCACGACCTCCTTGCTGTGCAGGGTGCGCGAGTCGTACATCGTCGCGAGGATGCCGTCGACCTGCAGGCGGGGGTTGAGCCGGTCGGTGATCTTGTCGATCGTCTCGACGAGCAGGGCCACCCCGCGCATGGCGAAGAACTCGCACTCCAGCGGGATGACGACGCCGTGGGCAGCGGTGAGGGCGTTGACGGTGAGCAGTCCCAGCGACGGCTGGCAGTCGATCATGATCACGTCGTAGTCGTCCATGACCGGACGCAGCACGCGGGCCAGGATCTGCTCCCGGGCGACCTCGCCGACGAGCTGGACCTCGGCCGCCGACAGGTCGATGTTGGCCGGGATGACGTCGAGGTTCGGTGTCGCCGTGCGCTGGATGACGTCGCGCACCTCGTGCCCACGCTCGACGAGCAGGTTGTAGATGGTGACGTCGAGCTCGTTGGCCCGGACGCCGAGGCCCACGGACAGCGCGCCCTGGGGGTCGAAGTCGACGAGCAGCACCCGGCGGCCGACCTCGGCGAGCGCGGCACCGAGGTTGATGGTCGTCGTGGTCTTGCCGACGCCACCCTTCTGGTTGCACATCGCGATGATGCGCGCAGGACCGTGACTGCTCAGCGGAGCAGGTTCGGGAAAGTCCGGCATCGGGCGCCCGGTGGGTCCGACCAGTCCGGCCACCACCTCGGTCCCCGGGAGCCGGCCGTGGCCGCGCTCATCGGTGTCGACGGACGACTCCGGGGTCCCCTGAGCGGACGGTTGCGACTGCGTGGTCACCTCAGGTTCCACAGGCGTTTCACTCCCGGTGCGTTGGCGTACGGCGGTCAGCCTCTCGCTGATCGGGACGACCCTATCAGCGGGCGCGGGGGTGACTTTGGGCGTACACCTCCCGCAGCCGCTGCACCGTCACGAGCGTGTAGATCTGGGTCGTGGTGACCGAGGCGTGGCCGAGCAGCTCCTGGACCACGCGGACATCCGCGCCACCGTCGAGCAGATGGGTGGCGAAGGAGTGCCGCAGCGTGTGCGGTGAGACGTGTCCCGTGAGCTGGGCGCGCTCGGCCGCCGCCCGCAGGACCGACCACGCCGACTGGCGGGACAGCCGTCCGCCGCGCTGGTTCAGGAAGACCGCGGGCGTCCCCCTCCCCTTGCCGGCGAAGGCCGGTCGGCCGCGGACCAGGTAGGCGCCGAGGGCCGTGGCCGCATACGAGCCGAGCGGGACGATCCGCTCCTTGCTCCCCTTGCCGAACAGCCGCACGACTCCCTCCTGGGTGTCGAGGTCGTCGATGTCCAGGCCGACCGCCTCGGAGATCCGCGCCCCGGCGCCGTACAGGACCTCCAGGAGCGCCCGGTCTCGCAGCGAGGCGGGGTTGTCCCCGACGCTGGCCGCCTCGAGCAGCCGCTCCACCTCGTCCAGGCTGATCGCCTTGGGGAGCCTGGACGGCGGCCGCGGCGGGTTGACCGAACCCGCCGGATCGGTCAGCAGCTCCCCCTCCAGGGCCAGGAACTTGTGGAAGCTGCGCACCGCCACGAGCGTGCGGGCCGCCGAGGACGCTGCCAGCGGCGGGTGCTCGGCGCTGCCCTCGCGCAGGGCGGCCAGGAAGTCGGCCACGTGCGCCTCGGTCACCGCAGCGGGCTCGTGGACCCCCTGGGCCCCGAGGTATGCCGTGTAGCGGCGAAGGTCACGCCCGTAGGACTTCAGCGTGTTGGCGGCCATGCCGCGCTCGACGTCGAGGTGGCCCATCCAGCTGCGGACCGCGCGCTCCATCGCGCTGGTGGGAGGCACGAATGGGAGTCTAGGCGCCATGAAGCTCTACGCAGACCTGCCGGGCCGCCGCACCCTCCAGATCCTTGCCGACGTCGCCATCGTGGCCTGGGTGTGCGTCTGGGCCTGGGTCGGGCGGCTCGTCCACGACGCGACGCTCGCCCTGGCCGAGCCGGGTCACCGCCTCCAGCGGGCGGGGTCGGGGTTCCGCGAGGAGATGACCGGTGCCGGCAACGCCGTCAGCGACGTGCCGCTGGTCGGCGTCAAGATCGCGGCGCCGTTCCGCCGGGCCGGCACGGCGGGGACGTCCATCGAGCGGGCCGGCACCGACCTCGTCGAGGCCGTCACCACGCTGGCGAACCTGCTGGGGTGGGTGACCGCCCTGGTCCCCATCGTCATCGTCGGGCTGGTCTGGGGGCTCGTGCGCGGCCGGTTCGTGCGCAGGGCCACCGCAGCCCAGCGGTTCATCGACCAGGCTGCCGACCTCGACCTGTTCGCCCTGCGGGCGATGGCCCGGCAGCCGATGCGCAGGCTCGCCGCCATCTCCCCCGACCCCACCGGTGAGTGGCGTCGGGGCGAGGCGTCGACCATCCGCGCGCTGGCGCTGCTCGAGCTGCGCGACTCAGGCCTGGCGCCTCCCGCGGCCTGAGGCGCGGGTGAGGTCCCGCAACCGGGCGGCGTGCTCGGCCGTCAGGGCGCCCGGCTCCATCTGCCACGACCAGCCGCCCTCGATGCCCGGGGCGTTCATCCGGGCGGCCGAGCCCAGCGCGAGGACGTCCTGGGCCTGCATCATCGTCAGCTCGCACGGTGTCGCGAGGGCGAGCTCGATCATCGCCCAGCTCGGCTCGTCGTCGCCGACGGCCTGCACCCCCTGCTCGGCCCAGGCGGCCCGGACCAGCTCACGCCGGTCCTCGGGGAGCTCGGCCCACCACCCGACGACGGTGTCGTTGTCGTGCGTTCCGGTGTAGGCCACCTGGTCGGGCCGAAGGTTGGCCAGGTCGTGGGTGTTGAACTCGTAGCCCGGGTCGAAGCCGAACTGCAGCACCGCCATACCGTGGAACCCCAGCGCCTTGCGCAGGTCGATGACCGGCTGGTCGATGTCGCCGAGGTCCTCGGCCAGGACGGCGAGGGGACCGAGCGCCCTGGTGGCCGCGTCGAAGACCGCCCGCCCCGGACCGGTCTCCCAACGCCCGCCCAGCGCCGTCTCGTCACCGGCAGGGATGGCCCAGTACGCCGCGAAACCACGGAAGTGGTCGACGCGCACGAGGTCGAACAGCGTGAAGGTGCGCCGCAGCCGCTCGATCCACCACTGGTAGCCGTCCTGGGCCAGCACGTCCCAGCGGTACAGGGGGTTGCCCCACAGCTGGCCGGTGGCGGCATACGCGTCCGGTGGGCACCCGGCCACCGCGTCGTCGCGGAAGAACTGCGGCCAGGCGCGCGCGTCGGCGCCGTCCGGTGCGACGTAGATCGGGACGTCACCCAGGATCTTGATGCCGCGGTCGTGGGCGTAGGCCCGCAACGCCGACCACTCGCGGTCGAACCGCACCTGGTCGGCGAGGTCACCACCGAAGCTCGACCACGAGTCGACCCAGTAGGACTCCCGCTCGGCGAACGCCTCGAGCTCGGCCCGGCTCACCGGGGCATCGGGCAGCTCCAGCAGGGCCGGCGAGGCAGCGAAGGCCGAGGGCGACTTGTACGGGGAGCGGTGCTCGTCCGGCACCGACACCGGCAGCACCTGCCACACCGACTGCCCCGCCTCCACGAGCCAGTCGACGAAGTCCCGGGCGGGCTGGCCCAGTCGTCCACCGGGCAGGGACGTGATGTGCAGCTGCACCCCGCTGGAACGGGAGTCGGTCAGTGCCTTGGTCGAGTCCATGGGGATCAGCTCTCTGCGCGCAGGATCTGGGGGTGCAGGTCGTCAGCCGGTGGCTGCCACCCGGTGGGGTCGGCGTCGACCTGCTCGCCGGAGCGGATGTCCTTGACCTGGTCGACGGCGCCACCGTCGGCGCCCTCCCGGGCACCGGGGAACCAGACGAACGGCATGCCTCGCCGCTCGGCATACCGGATCTGCTTGCCGAACTTGGCGGGCTTGGGCGCCACCTCGCACGGTATGCCGCGAGCGCGCAGCTCGGTCGCGATGCGCGTCGACGCGACGCGACCGTCCTCGTCGTTGACCGCGACCAGCACGCAGGCCGGCGTCGACCGGCTCGCGGTGAGCAGCTTCTGGCCCAGCAGCAGGCCGAGGAGGCGGGAGACGCCGATGGAGATGCCGACGCCGGGATAGGTGGTCCTGCCGTCGGAGGCCAGCGAGTCGTAGCGACCGCCCGAGCAGAACGAGCCCCACGACTCGTGCCCGACGAGCTGGGTCTCGTAGACGGTGCCGGTGTAGTAGTCGAGCCCACGGGCGATGCGCAGGTCGGCGACGAGCGCGCCGGGGGCGTTCGCCATGCCCGTGCCGATGACGCGGGCCAGCGCCTCCAGGCCCTCGTCCAGCGTCGGGTGGCTGACCCCCAGCTCGCGGACGCGCTCGACGAAGGACAGGTCCTGCGTGCGGATCGCGGCCAGCGCCAGGCACTGGTCGGCCTGCTCACGGGTGAGCCCCGACTCGACGAGCAGGTCGGCCACCTTGGCCGGGCCGGCCTTGTCGAGCTTGTCGACGATGCGCAGGGTGCCGACCACGTCCCTCACGCCGATACCGAGGTAGAACCCCTCGGGGATCTTGCGGTTGTTGACCTGGATCACCATCGGCCCGATGGGCAGTTTGGCGAACACCTCGGCCATGACCAGCGGGATCTCGGCCTCGAAGTGCGGTGCGAGCTCGCCCACGTCGACCACGTCGATGTCGGCCTGGGTGAACTCGCGGTAGCGGCCCTCCTGCGGGCGCTCGCCGCGCCACACCTTCTGGATCTGGTGGCGACGGAACGGGAAGGCGAGGTGCCCGGCGTTCTCCAGCACGTAGCGGGCGAACGGCACGGTGAGGTCGAAGTGCAGGCCGAGCTCGGCGTCGGCAGTCTCCTCCCCCGCGAGCCGGCTGACGCCGTAGATCTCCTTGTCGGCGTCACCGCCCTTGCCCAGGAGCCGCTCGACGGGTTCGACGGCGCGGGTCTCGATCGAGCCGAACCCGTGCAGCTCGAAGGTCTCGCGGATGATGTCGAGGAAGTGCTGCTCGACGATGCGCTCGGCAGGCAGGTACTCGGGGAAACCGCTGATCGGGGAGAGCTTCACGCGCCCAATCCTTGCAAATGCGGGTTGGTCTTCCGTTCGCGGTCCATCGTCGTGGCGTCGTAGTGGCCCGGGAGCACCAAGGTCGTGTCCGGAAGGGGCAGGACGACGTCGCGCAGCGAGCGTCGCATCGCCTCCGGATCGCCACCGGGGAGGTCGGTCCGCCCGATCGAGCCGGCGAACAGCACGTCGCCACTGAGCAGGGTGCGGTCCACCTCGACCTGGTCGGCGATGCCGTCCGGCACCGCATCCACCGCGAACATCACCGAGCCCTCGGTGTGTCCGGGGGCGTGGAGCACGTCGAAGACGAGTCCGGCCAGGTCCAGGCGGGTCCCGTCCCCGACCTGGACGACGTTGGTCGGCTCGGTCCACGTCGCCCTGGTGCCGAACTGCTGCTCGAGCATGCCCACCAGCCCCGGGTTGGACTGTCCGAGCAGGTCCACTAGCCGATACCGGTCGTCGCTGTGGATGTATGCCGCGGTGTCGGCGCCGCAGACCGGGGTCACCGAGTACACGTGGTCGAGGTGGCCGTGGGTCAGCAGGACCGCCGCGGGGCGCAACCGGTGCTGCGCCAGCACGGCCCGCAAGGTCTCCTCTACCCCGATGCCGGGGTCGACGACCACGCACTCCTCACCCGGCGCAGGGGCCAGGACGTAGCAGTTGGTGTCGAAGGCGGCGGCGGGAAAAGCGACGGTCAGCACGGGCGGCAGCCTAGCCAGACCCGCGCCTGCCTACACTGGCGCGCGTGACCAAGGAGCAGGAACGAGCCAGGGCGCATCGACGCCAGGAGAAGCTGGACGCCAAGGCGGCCCAGCGCGAACGCGACGCCGCGCGCAACCGGCAGGTCGCCGTGGTCGTCGCCGCGGTGCTGGTGGTCGTGGTGGCCTTCGTCGTGCTCGCCACCAGGCTCGGCGACGACAGCACCCCTGCAGCCGCCCCCAGCGCGTCCAACACCCCCAGCGCGTCGGACACCCCCAGCGCGTCGGACACCCCCAGTGCCTCGTCTCCGGCGGTCGAGGGCTGTGAGCCCGCTCCTGCCCCACCCACGGCCATCAGGACCCAGGGCATGCCCGACAAGGCGACAGCGGCGGGCAAGACCTTCACCGCGGTGCTGACGACCAACTGCGGTGACATCACCCTCGAGCTCGACGGTGCCAAGGCCCCGCAGACCGTCGCGTCCTTCGTGGGACTGTCCCGCAGCGGCTACTTCGAGGGCGCCCCGTGCCACCGGCTCACGACGCAGGGCATCTTCGTCCTCCAGTGCGGCGACCCCCTCGGCGGCACCGGGAGCGGCCCCGGCTACGCGTACGGCCTGGAGAACACGCCCCCGGACGGCGCGTACCCCAAGGGCACCCTGGCGATGGCACGCACCAACGACGTCAACAGCAACGCCGACCAGTTCTTCATCGTCTACGACGACACCGACCTGAGCAGCGTGCCCGAGGGGTACTCCATCTTCGGCACCGTGACCGGTGGAATGGATATTGTCGAGAAGATCGCCGCAGCAGGTGTCAGTGGTGGTGCCACCGATGGCGCCCCGGCTGCACCCATCAGCATCCTCCAGGTTGCTGTGACCGAGAAGAAGGCCTGACGTGACCGAGCAGACGCCCCCGGCTGACCCCACCGAGCAGACGCCCCCGGCTCCCCCGACCGACACCACCGAGCAGACGCCGCCGGTCGACCCCGCACCGGCCACCGAGCAGGCCCCCGCGGAGCCTGAGCCGGCCCCGGAGTCCGAGCAGGCACCGGCCGCCGAGGCCCCCGCGGAGCCTGAGCCGGTCCCCGAGTCCGAGCAGGCACCGGCCACCGACGACGCACCGGCCGCCGAGCAGGCCCCCGCGGAGCCTGAGCCGGCCCCGGAGTCCGAGCAGGCACCGGCCGCCGAGGCCCCCGCGGAGCCTGAGCCGGCCCCCGAGTCAGAGCAGGCACCGGCCACCGACGACGCACCGGCCGCCGAGCAGGCCCCCGCCACCGAGCAGGCAGCGGCGCCCGCGCCCGTCCCGGCCGCCAAGCCACGCCCGGTACCCAAGCCGTCCGCCGTACCCTCCCCGGTCGCCGTGCGCAAGGTCGCGCATTCGGCACCCACCCTCACCGCGGCCGCGCCGAGCGGACCCCCGGCCGAGAGCTTCGGCCGCGTCGCCGAGAACGGCACGGTCTTCGTCCGCACCGCCGAGGGTGAGCACGAGGTGGGTGCCTTCCCCGGAGCCACCCCCGAGGAGGCGCTGCACTACTTCGCCCGCAAATACGACGAGCTCTTCGCCTCCGCCGACCTCCTGCAGCAGCGCGTGACGACCACCGACCTGTCGGCCAAGGACGCTGCCGAGGGCCTGACGAAGCTGCGCGAGCACGCCGCCGAGGCCGGTGTGGTCGGCGACCTCGCGGCCCTGGAGGCGAAGATCGCCCAGATCGCCGAGGCCGTGGCCGACCGCAAGAAGACCGAGAGCGCCGAGCGCAACGCGGCTCGTGCGGTGGCGGCCGCCGAGCGTGAGGCCATCGTGGCCGAGGCCGAGAAGATCGCCGGTCAGCCCGAGAACAAGATCCAGTGGAAGAGCAGCGGCGCCCGGATGCGCGAGCTCCTCGAGGACTGGAAGAAGCACCAGCGGGCCGGTACCCGCCTCGACCGCGAGACCGAGGGTGCGCTCTGGCAGCGGTTCAGCCACGCCCGCAACTCCTTCGACAAGGCGCGCCGGGTCCACTTCGCCCAGCTCGAGGGCACCCAGGGCGAGGCCAAGGCCGCCAAGCAGGACCTGGTCAAGGAGGCCGAAGCCCTGGCGACGAGCACCGACTGGGGCTCGACCGCCGGCGCGTTCAAGCGACTGATGGACCGTTGGCGCCAGGCCGGGCGCGCCTCCCGTTCCGACGACGACGCGCTGTGGGCGCGGTTCAAGGCCGCCCAGGACTCCTTCTTCACCGCCAAGGATGCCGAGGCGGCCAAGGAGGACGAGGAGTTCCGCGGCAACCTCACCGTCAAGGAGGGGCTCCTCAAGGAGGCCGAGGCGATCCTGCCGGTCACCGACCTCGATGCGGCCAAGGCTGCGCTGCGTGAGGTCCAGGACCGCTGGGAGGCGGCCGGCAAGGTGCCCCGCGGCGACGTGGACCGCATGGAGAAGGCGATGCGACGCATCGAGTCGGCGGTCCGCGAGGCCGACGAGAAGCGTTGGCACAAGACCAATCCCGAGGTCGCTGCCCGCGCCCAGAGCATGGTCGACCAGCTCGAGTCCTCGGTGGCGGCGCTCAAGGCCGACGTCGAGAAGGCCCGGGCGTCAGGCAACGAGAAGAAGCTCAAGGACGCGCAGGCCAAGCTCGAGGCGCAGGAGCAGTGGCTGGCCCAGGCCCGCGGCAACGTCGACGAGTTCGGCGGCTGACGCACGTGGTGCGCGCCGCCGGGTCGGGCCGGTGAGCGTCGCGCCCGCTGCCTGCGCGCCACCCGGCCGACTCCCATGACCGGCTCCCCCGCGCTGGTGTCGCTGCTCGCGGCCACCACCCTGCACCTGGGCTTCCAGCTCACGGTGACGGTGCTCGTCTACCCCGCCCTCGCCCGAGTGCCCGTCGACCAGTGGTCGCAGGCGCACGCGAGGCACAGCAGGGCCATCGTCCCAATCGTCGCCGTGACGTATGCCTCGCTGCTCACCAGCGTCGGCTGGTCGGTCGCGACGGCACCGCTCACGGCGGGGCTGCTGGTCGCCGCAGCAGGAGTCGTCCTCGCCCTGGGGACGACCGCCGCGGTGGCCGCGCCCCTGCATGGCCGTCTGGGCCGAGATGGCCCTGCAGACAAGGCGATCCGGCGCCTCCTGGCTGCCGACCGGGTGCGCACGGCAGGGGCGGTCCTGGCCACCGCAGGTGCCGTGCTCGCCCTGGTGCAGCCCGGCAGCGGGGGCTAGGCCTTGGCCGCCGTGGCCTTGGTGCCGGTGATCCGGTAGACGTCGAAGACGCCGTCGATCTTGCGGACCGCCTTCATCACGTGGTCGAGGTGACCCGGGTCCCCCATCTCGAACGTGAACTTGCTGATCGCGACCCGGTCGCGCGAGGTCTGCACCGACGCCGACAGGATGTTCACGTGCTGGTCCGACAGGATCCGCGTGACGTCCGAGAGCAGGCGGTTGCGGTCCAGCGCCTCGACCTGGAGCTGGACGAGGAAGACCGACGCGGACGACGGTGCCCACTCGACCTCGATCATCCGATCAGGTTGGGAGAGAAGGGATTCGGCGTTGGTGCAGTCCGTCCGGTGGACGGAGACGCCGTTTCCCCGGGTGATGAACCCCATGATCGGGTCGCCGGGGACCGGGGTGCAGCAGCGTGCCAGCTTGACCCAGACGTCGGCGGTGCCGACGACGACGACACCGGGGTCCCCTGAGCGTCGACGCATCGCCCTGGTCGGCGTGGTCGCCTCCGCGAGGTCCTCGGAAGCACCCTCCTCACCACCGAGGGAGACCACGAGCCGGCCCACCACGTGCTGGGCGGACACATGGCCCTCACCCACGGCGGCATACAGGGCTTCGATGTCCTGGTAGCGCAGCTCGGAGGCGAGGCCGGTGAGGGTGTCCACCGTGAGCAGTCGCTGCAGCGGCAGGCCCTCCTTGCGCATCGCCTTGGCGATCGCGTCCTTGCCGGTCTCGATCGCCTCCTCGCGACGTTCCTTGGAGAACCACTGCTTGATCTTGTTGCGGGCCCGGGGTGACTTGACGAACGTCAGCCAGTCCCTGGAGGGCCCGGCCCCGTCGGCCTTGGACGTGAGGACCTCGACGACGTCGCCGTTCTCGAGGGTGGACTCCAGTGGCACGAGCCGGCCGTTGACGCGACCACCGATGCAGTGGTGGCCCACCTCGGTGTGCACGGCGTAGGCGAAGTCGACCGGGGTGGCGCCCGCAGGAAGGGCCACCACCTCGCCCTTGGGCGTGAAGACGTAGACCTCGCGGGCGTTGATCTCGAAACGCAGCGACTCCAGGAACTCCCCCGGGTCGGCAGTCTCCTTCTGCCAGTCGAGCAGCTGGCGCAGCCACGCCATGTCGTTGATCGGGCCGGTCTCACCGTCGCGGGTGCCGGACGGCGGCGCGGTCCCGTCCTCCTTGTACTTCCAGTGCGCGGCCACACCGTACTCCGCCCGCCGGTGCATGGTGTGCGTGCGGATCTGGATCTCGACGGCCTTGCCCTCCGGGCCGATGACCGTCGTGTGCAGCGACTGGTACATGTTGAACTTGGGCATCGCGATGTAGTCCTTGAACCGCCCGGGCAGGGGGTTCCACCGCGCGTGCAACGCACCGAGGGCGGCATAGCAGTCGCGCACCGAGTCGACCAGCACCCGCACCGCGACGAGGTCGTAGATGTCCTCGAAGTCGCGACCGCGCACGATCATCTTCTGGTACACGGAGTAGTAGTGCTTCGGGCGGCCGGTGACCGTCGCCTTGATCTTGGCTCCGCGCAGGTCCTCGCTGACCTGGTCGCGCACGCCGGACAGGAACTCCTCCCGCGCCGGCGCCCGCTCTGCCACGAGCCGCACGATCTCGTCGTACACCTTGGGGTAGAGCGTCGCGAAGGACAGGTCCTCCAGCTCCCACTTGATGGTGTTCATGCCGAGGCGGTGGGCCAGCGGGGCGTAGATCTCCAGGGTCTCGCGAGCCTTGCGCTGCGCGGACTCGACCGAGACGTAGCGCCAGGTGCGGGCGTTGTGCAGGCGGTCGGCGAGCTTGATGACCAGGACCCGGATGTCGCGGGCCATGGCCACGACCATCTTGCGGACCGTCTCGGCCTGCGCCGCGTCGCCGTACGTCACCTTGTCGAGCTTGGTGACGCCGTCGACGAGCATGGCGACCTCACGGCCGAAGTCCTTCTCCAGCTGGACCAGGCTGTATGCCGTGTCCTCGACCGTGTCGTGCAGCAGCGCCGCAGCCAGGGTGGAGGGGGTCATCCCGAGCTCGGCGAGGATGGTGGTCACGGCCAGCGGGTGGGTGATGTAGGCGTCGCCGGACTTGCGCTTCTGCCCGCGGTGCGCCTCCTCGGCCACGACGTAGGCACGCTCGATGACGGTGAGGTCGGCCTTGGGGTGGGTGGCGCGGACGGTCTGCAGCAGTGGCTCGAGGACCGGGTTGGACGGGCCCCCACGACTGCCGAAACGCGCCAGCCTCGCACGAGCCCGGCTCGCCGAGGACGCGCCGGTGGGGACCGGCCCGGTGACGACGTCCTCGCTCATGGGGGTGAGCCTACGTGATGCGCAGCGGCCGGTTCAGTCGCCTCGGACGACGAGGCTGGTGTGGACCTCACGGCCCTGCAACCGGTCGCGACCACGAAGGAACTCGAGCTCGATCGGTGCCTCGAAGGCGACCACCGTCGCCCCTGCCTGCTCCAACAGTCGGCAGGACGCCTCGGCCGTCCCGCCCGTCGCCAGGACGTCGTCGACCACCAGCACGCGCTCCCCGCCGACGAAGGAGTCCTCGTGCACCTCGATGGTGGCACTGCCGTACTCGAGGTCGTAGGAGACCCCCATCGTGCGGCCGGGGAGCTTGCCCGCCTTGCGGACCGGCACGAACCCGACGCCGAGCTCGAGGGCCAGCGCCGCCCCGAAGATGAAGCCGCGCGCCTCGATGCCCACGACGAGGTCGATGCTGCCGCGACGGCGCTGCGCCATGTCGCGGACCACCGCGCCGAACGCCTCGGCGTCGGCGAGCAGCGGCGTGACGTCCTTGAACACGATCCCCGGGCCGGGGAAGTCGGGCACGTCACGCAGCCGGCTCGCGATGAGGTCGACGAGAGAGGTGGGCTGGGCCGACGTCATGGGCTCGTCCTGTCGTGGGCGCGGGTCGATGGCCGGTGGTACCCGGTGGGTCAGCGACGCGACTTCGGGGGTCGCTTGGGCTGGTTGCGCGGTCCGGTCTGCGCGTACTTGTGCGTCTCGCGCGCCCCGCTCGCAGCAGCCGTTGCGCCGCCGTCGGTGCTGCCTGCCCCGACCGGGGCCGACTCACGGTCGCCCTCGGTCGGCTCCTCGGTGCCGTGGTCCACCGGTGCGGCGTCGGACGAGAGCGGCGTGCCGCCGTGGCGCTGCTGGTACCGCGCGGCCTTCTTGGTCAGCTCCACCATCTCCGGCTCGTTGTTGCGCAGGTGCACCAGCAACGGGGTGGCGATGAAGATCGAGGAGTAGGCACCGACCGAGATGCCGACGAACAGAGCCAGCGCCAGGTCGAGCAGGGTGCCCGGGCCGAGGAAGAGGAAGCCGATGACCATGATCGAGGCGATGGGCAGCAGCGCCACCACCGTGGTGTTGATCGAGCGCACCACGGTCTGGTTGACGGCGAGGTTGGCTGCCTGCGCGTAGGACATCCGCCCGTTGCCGCGGGCCTCCGTGGTGTTCTCGCGCACCTTGTCGAAGACGACGACGGTGTCGTAGAGCGAGTACCCGAGGATCGTCAGGAAGCCGATCATCGTGGCTGGTGACACCTCGAACCCCGCCAGGGCGTAGATGCCGACCGTGATGAACAGGTCGTGCATCAGGGCGGTGAGACCGGCCAGCGCCATCTTCCAGGTGCGGAAGTAGATCGCCATGACGGCGGACACGAGGGCGAGGAAGACCGCCAGCGCCTGGAGCGCCTTGGCGCTGACCGAGGCACCCCACGACGGTCCCACGAACGAGGCCGAGACCCGGTCCTCGCCGGCGTCGAAGGCCTTGGCGAGGGCGGTACGCACGGCCGCGCTCTGGGAGTCGTTGAGCTTCTCGGTCTGCACGCGGACCGTGCTCGTGCCGATCTGCGTGGCCTCCGCGCCGCCGGCAGCCTGCACGCTGTCGACCGCGTCCTTGGCCTTCTGCTCGTAGTTGTCGAGGCTCGCGACCCCGGACACGCGGAACTCCGAACCGCCGGAGAACTCCAGGCTGAGGTTCAGGCCCTGGAAGATCAGGCCGATCGCGGCGATGGTGACGAACACGCCGGAGAGGGCGTACCACCGTCGGGAGCGTCCGACGAAGTCGACCGAACGCTTGCCGGTGTAGAGGTCGTTGCCGACTGTCGCGAAGCTGATCACAGCGCACTCCCGTCGTTCGTGGCCGATGCGGTCGTGTTCATGGCTGGCATCGCGATCCGTCCCCGCCCGGCATACCGGGGCTTGGTGGCCTTGACGCCGAGCCGCTCCGGATCCAGACCGGACCAGCGGTGGCCTCCGCCGAAGAACTTGGTGTTGGACAGCAGTGCCACGACCGGGTGCGTGAACATGACCACGATGAGGAGGTCGATGAGCGTGGTCAGGCCGAGGGTGAAGGCGAAGCCGCGGACGTTGGACGACGCCAGCAGGTAGAGCACGAACGCGGCGAGGAAGTTGACGCCGTCGGCGGCCAGGATCGTCCGGCGGGCACGCCTCCAGCCGGTGTCCACGGCAGAGCGCAGGGGACGGCCCTCGCGGACCTCGTCCCGGATGCGCTCGAAGTACACGATGAACGAGTCGGCGGTGACACCGATGGCCACGATCAGGCCGGTGACACCCGCCATGTCCAGCCGGAAGTTCTGGGACCACCCCAGCACCGCGATGCAGACGTAGGTCAGCAGCGCGGCGATGATGATCGAGGCGACGGTGACCAGACCCAGGGCGCGGTACTGCAGCAGGGAGTACAGGAAGACCAGGGCGAAGCCGATGATTCCGGCGATCAGGCCCATCCGGAGCTGCTCGCTGCCGAGGGTGGGGCTGATCTGGTCGCGGGTCTGCAGGTCGAACGACAGCGGCAGCGCACCGAACTTCAGCTGGTTGGCCAGGTCGCGCGCGCTCTCGATGGTGAAGTTGCCGGTGATGCTGGCCTGGCCGTCGAGGATGGCTGCCTGCGCGGTCGGTGCGGTGAGCACCTGGGAGTCCAGGGTCACGGCGAACCGGTTGCGGGGGTCCTCGAGGTTGACCAGGCGCTTGGTGACGGCGCCGAAGGCGGTGGTGCCGCTGCCGTTGAACGACAGCCGGATCTCGACGATGTTGGACGGCTGGCCGTTGGACAGCGGCTGGTAGCCCGCGACGGCGTCCTTGATCTGGTCGCCACGCACCTCGACCTTGCCCAGGATGTACTTCTCGTCGCCGGTGTCCGAGCAGGTGACCAGCGGCTTGGTGGCATCGTCGACGATCCCGTCGAGGACACCCGGGTCGGCGCAGTCGAGCTCCTGGAACTGCTGCGCGAGCTCGGGGGTGACCTGCGCGAGGTCGCTCGGGTCCGTCGGCGCGCTGGTGCCCGGCGCCGGCGTCGTGGCCGTGGGCTGCGGGGTCGCGGCGCTGGTCGTGGCAGAGGGCTGCGGAGCCGTCGTGCTCTTGACGAAGGCGCCGGGCAGGCCGCTGCCGGCGCTCGTGGTCGCGCCCGTCGCCGTGGGTGGCGCGGACGTCGTCGCGCTGCCCGTGGCGGTGCCGGTGGCAGTGCCCGTCGCGGTGCCGGTCGCGGTGCCGGTGGCGGTGCCGGTGGCGGTGTCCGTGGGGACGGGCATGTTGGTGCCGGGGGCTGCGGCCAGGACCGGCCGGAACTGCATCTGCGAGGAGCGGCGGATGGCGTCCTCGGTGGCCTTGGGCGGGATCCCCGGCATGCTCACCACGATGTTGCGGCCACCACTGGTGGTCACCTCCGCGCCCGCGACGCCGTTGGCGTCGACGCGCTGGACGATGATGTCGCGTGCCTGGTCCAGCTGCTCCGAGGTCACCTGCGCGTTGCCCACCAGTCGCGGCGCGAGGATGAGCTGGGTGCCGCCGGCGAGGTCGAGGCCGAGCTTGGGCGCGAACTGCGCCTCACCCCACGTGGCAGCCGCGAACAGCAGCCCGTAGAGGCCGATGGTGATCGCCGCCAGTGCTGACAGGACCTTCAGCGGCTTGCGGTTGTACGGGTTGATTGCCACGGGTGGTGACCTCTACTCGGTGGTGCCGGAGGTGCCCGGCTGGTCGGTGGCGGAGGTCTTCAGGCCGATGGCCCGGCGGTCGAAGCGCAGGACGACACCGGGAGCCGCCTCCAGGGTGACGGTCGTGTCGTCGATGGACTGCACCGTGCCGAAGAGCCCCGAGGTCGTGCAGACCTGGTCGCCGACCGCGAGTCCTGCCTGCAGGGTCTGCACAGCGCGCTGACGCCTGCGCTGGCTGAACACCATGAACCCGATGAGCAGCACGGGCAGGGCAAAGATCAGCAGGCTGGTTATGGGCGAGCCGCCATTCGACATGGAGCATCCCTTCACGGTTGGCTGGTGGTGCGCGCAGCCGGATCATCGGGCACGCACGATTCCCCGACGCTGGGCCGGGTGACCGCCCGAGTGTAGGTGACGCACGGCATACCGACCAACGTGCCCCACCGTGGTCGCGTTCCGATGGTGAGCATTTTCGTGCGTGGCGGCCTTGGGAGCCGAGCGTCCTCGCGGCGGGTGTGCCGCATGCTCACCAGGGTCCTGGCGCTCAGCTCCCGAAGCGTCCCTCGCCGGTGTCCAGGGGCAGGGAGGGCTGGCGTTCTGTGCCCGCCGGCGGGGTCAGCCCGAGGTGGTCCCAGGCGAGCGAGGTCGCTGCCCGGCCACGCGGCGTACGGGTGATGAAGCCCTCGCGGACGAGGAAGGGCTCGGCGACGCTCTCGACGGTGTCGGCCTCCTCGCCGACGGCGACGGCGAGCGTCGACAGGCCGACGGGTCCGCCGCCGAAACGACGGCACAAGGCATCCAGGACAGCGCGGTCGAGGCGGTCCAGGCCCCGGTCGTCCACGTCGAACAGCGCCAGGGCGGCATGCGCCGCGGGTTCGTCGACGACGTCGCGGCCGTGCACCTGCGCCCAGTCGCGGACCCGGCGCAGCAGCCGGTTGGCGATGCGGGGCGTGCCCCGCGACCGGCGGGCGATCTCCTCGATGCCGTCGGCGTCGGCCACCACCTCGAGCAGGCGCGCCGAGCGGTGCAGGATCGTCACGAGGTCGCCGGTGGCGTAGAAGTCGAGGTGGCCGGTGAACCCGAACCGGTCGCGCAGCGGGGCCGGGAGCAGTCCCGCCCGGGTGGTCGCGCCGACCACGGTGAAGGGCGGCAGCTCGAGCGGGATGGCGGTGGCACCCGGGCCCTTGCCGACGATGACGTCGACCCGGAAGTCCTCCATCGCGAGGTAGAGCATCTCCTCCGCCGAGCGCGACATCCGGTGGATCTCGTCGAGGAAGAGCACCTCGCCCTCGGTGAGCGAGGAGAGCACCGCGGCCAGGTCGCCGGCGTGCTGGATGGCCGGGCCACTGGTGATGCGGATGGGTCGCTCGAGCTCGGTCCCGATGAGCATGGCCAGGGTCGTCTTGCCCAGCCCGGGCGGCCCGGAGAGCAGCACGTGGTCCGGTGGCGTGCCACGGCGGCGGGCGGCCTCGAGGACGAGCGAGAGCTGGTCGCGGACCCGGGTCTGACCGGTGAACTCGCTGAGCCGGCGCGGTCGCAGCGCCATCTCGACGGTGCGCTCGTCGGTGCCGCCGGCGGGGTCGACGACACGCGCCGTCGCATCGAGCGAGGAGTCCTCGTACATCTCGGAGGAGAAGCCGTCGGCCATCTGCGGCTACCTCCCCAGCTCGCGCAGGGCGGCACGCAGCATCGCCGAGACCTCGGGCGCGGCCGGGGCCGACGCCGCCACGGACGACACGGCGTCCTCGGCCTGCTTGCCGGAGTAACCGAGGCCGGTGAGCGCCTCGGTCACCTGGTCACGCCACGAGGGGCCGCCTGCTGCCGGGGCACTCGGTGCTGCGCCGGCCGCGCCCGACGGCGCGCCGATCTTGTCGCGCAGCTCGAGCACGATGCGCTCGGCGCCCTTCCTGCCGATGCCGGGCACCTTGGTGAGGGTGGCGAGGTCGGACCCGGTCACCGCTGCCCGCAGGCGGTCAGGGGCCAGCACCGACAGCATCGCCAGGGCCAGGCGCGGCCCCACCCCCGAGACGGTCTGCACCTGCTCGAAGATGTCGCGCTCGTCGTCGGACCCGAAACCGTAGAGCGTGAGGGAGTCCTCGCGGACCACCAGGGTGGTCGCCAGCGTGGTCTCGCGGCCGAGGTGCTGGGCCGAGGCCGTGGCAGGGGTGGTGTGCAGGAGCATGCCGACCCCGCCCACCTCGACGACGACGCGGTCGAGGCCGAGGTGCAGCACGGCCCCGCGGACGGAGGCGATCACCGGGACACCGCCCTGCTCGTGGTCGTGGTCACCGTGGCCGCGGTCACCGTGGCTGCGGACTGCGCGGCGCGCGCCGCGACCGCCTTGAGCCGGGCCCGCTCGGACGCCGCGGCGACGGCCAGGCGCTGGTCGCCGCCACCGCGCCAGTGGTGGCAGATGGCCAGGGCCAGCGCGTCGGCCGCGTCGGCGGGCTTGGGGGCGACCTCGAGCTCGAGGATCCTGGTGACCATGGCGGTGACCTGCGCCTTGTCGGCACGTCCCGAGCCCGTGACCGCAGCCTTGACCTCGGTCGGGGTGTGGGTGGTGAGCGGGAGCCCGCGTCGGGCCGCGGCGACCAGCGCCAGCGCGGACGCCTGGGCCGTGGTCATGACGGTCGGGACGTGGTCGGCGGCATACACCCGCTCCAACGCGATGGCGTCGGGCTGGAACCGGTCCAACCAGGCTTCGATCTGGTCCTGGAGGTAGACCAGCCGCTCCCCCGTGTCGCGGTCCCCCGGGGTGCGCACGACCCCCACGGCCACCATGGTCAGCCGGTTGCCGCGAGCACTGTCGACGACACCCAGACCACACCGCGTGAGGCCGGGGTCGACACCGAGTACGCGCACTGCACTGCTCCCTTGTCCTGCCGCTGGTCTGTCGGCTGGTCACGCCGCCCGTCGGGCCACTCGTCACGCAGCCTTCGTCCGAACACGTGTTCGGGTGAACGCTACACGGACGACGCCCCGCCTCCCCCGCAGCAACACGCGGGCAGGACGGGGCGTCCGGTCGGTCGAGCCGCGGGGGTCAGTCCTCGTCCTCGTCGAGCTCCGCCAGGACCTCGTCGCTGATGTCGCCGTTGGCAAAGACCTCCTGGACGTCGTCGGAGTCCTCGAGGGCTTCGATGACGCGGATCATCCTGCGGGCGCCGTCGGCATCGAGGGGGACCTGGAGGTTCGGCACCCAGGAGGCCTCTGCGGAGTCGTAGTCGATGCCGGCGTCCTGGATCGCCTGTCGGACGGCCACGAAGTCGGTGGCCTCGGAGATGATCTGGAAGGCGTCGCCGAGGTCGTTGACCTCGTCGGCACCGGCCTCCAGGACCACCTCGAGGATGTCGTCCTCGGTCTTGTCGCCCTTGGGCACCACGACGACGCCCTTGCGGTCGAAGACGTAGGACACCGAACCGGGCTCCGCGAGCTGGCCACCGTTGCGCGTCAGCGCCGTGCGGACCTCGGCAGCGGCCCGGTTGCGGTTGTCGGTGAGGCATTCGATGAGGATCGCGACGCCACCGGGCGCGTAACCCTCGTAGGTGATGGTCTCCCAGTCGGCGCCACCGGCTGTCGCACCGGAGCCGCGCTTGACCGCGTTGTCGATGTTGTTGTTGGGGACCGAGGTCTTCTTCGCCTTCTGGATGGCGTCGTAGAGGGTCGGGTTGCCGGTGACGTCTCCGCCGCCGGTGCGGGCCGCCACCTCGATGTTCTTGATCAGCTTGGCGAAGAGCTTGCCGCGCTTGGCATCGATGGCTGCCTTCTTGTGCTTCGTGGTCGCCCACTTACTGTGGCCACTCATCTGATGCCCTCCAACAGGTAGTCCCGCACGATCTCGACGAACAGTCCGTGGACCCGGTGGTCACCACTGACCTCCGGGTGGAAGGAGGTGGCCAGCAGGGGCCCCTGGCGGACGGCGACGATCCTACCGGCGGCGGGTCCGTCCTCCACACGGGCCAGCACCTCGACACCGGCCCCCGCCTCCTCCACCCACGGCGCACGGATGAAGATCGCCCGCACCGTCTGGTCGAGCCCGGTGAAGTGGATGTCCTCCTCGAAGGAGTCGACCTGCCGCCCGAAGGCGTTGCGGCGCACCGTGATGTCGAGTCCACCCAGCGTCTGCTGGTCCGGTCGAGCGTCGGTGATCCGGTCGGCGAGCATGATCATCCCGGCGCACGAGCCATAGGCCGGCATCCCGGCGGCGAGCCGCTCGCGCAACGGCCCGTACAGGTCGAACGCGCGGACCAGCTTGTCCATGGTCGTCGACTCGCCCCCGGGGATGATGAGGGCGTCGACCTCGGCGAGCTCGCTCGGGCGGCGCACGGTGGTGCCGTGGGCACCCGCCTGCTCCACGGCATGCAGGTGCTCGCGCACGTCGCCCTGGACGGCGAGGACTCCGATGGTGGGTTGGGCTGTCACGACGCGAATGCTAACTGCGTGCACGGCGGCCCTAGCGTGGGGGCATGAGCACCGGCACGAGCACCGACGAGAGCACAGACGAGAGCGCCGACGAGAGCACCGACGAGAGCACCGACGAGAGCACCGACGAGAGCACCGACGAGAGCACCGGGGTGGGCATCCGCCCGCGTCGACCCGAGGACCTCGCGCCGCTGGCGGAGGTGCTGGCCGGCCAGCAGGGTCACACGGGGTACCCGCAGCGTTGGCCGCTGCCCTTCCCCATCGAGCAGTTCCTCGACCGGCCGCCCCAGCTCCAGGCCTGGGTGGCCGAGCTCGACGGTGCGGTCGTGGGGCACGTCGCCGTGGCCGCGGTGCAGG
Source organism: uncultured Actinomycetota bacterium (assembly GCA_963722015.1). GTDB lineage: Bacteria > Actinomycetota > Actinomycetes > Actinomycetales > Dermatophilaceae > Pedococcus. The sequence continues at coordinate 111,298 of CAVRMT010000008.1, forward strand.
CCGGCGAGATGGCGACAGCCTGGATGGCCGGCACCGGCCGCCCGATGGGCGAGCTCGCCGAGGTGTCGGTGCTGTTCGTCGACCACGCCATGACGGGACGCGGCATCGGTGCGGCGCTCCTGGGCGAAGCGGTGGGGTTCATCCGCGACAGCGGGCGCACACCGGTGCTCGAGGTGGTGCAGGAGACGCGAAACGCGGTGCGCCTCTACGAGCGCAACGGCTGGCAGGTGGTCGGCGAGGCCAGGCCGTGGTGGTTGCCGCAGGGCAACCTGCCCGTGCTGCTCATGGTGTTGCCCGCCGCCGGGGCCGCAGCCCCGACGGCGGACGGGTTCACCAGCCGCGCTCGGCGAGCCGGTGCGGCTCGGGGATCTCGTCGACGTTGATGCCGACCATGGCCTCGCCCAGACCGCGCGAGACCTTGGCGATCACGTCGGGGTCGTCGTAGAAGGTGGTGGCCTTGACGATCGCCTCGGCGCGCTGGGCCGGGTTGCCGGACTTGAAGATGCCGGAGCCGACGAAGACGCCCTCGGCACCGAGCTGCATCATCATCGCCGCGTCGGCGGGGGTGGCGATACCACCGGCGGTGAACAGGACCACGGGGAGCTTGCCGGCCTCGGCGACCTCCTTGACCAGGTCGTACGGCGCCTGCAGCTCCTTCGCGGCCACGAACAGCTCGTCCTCGGGCAGGTTCGCGAGCTTGCGGAGCTGCTGGCGGATCTGGCGCATGTGGGTCGTGGCGTTGGAGACGTCGCCCGTGCCCGCCTCACCCTTGGAACGGATCATGGCCGCACCCTCGCTGATGCGGCGCAGGGCCTCGCCGAGGTTGGTCGCACCACAGACGAAGGGCACGGTGAAGTTCCACTTGTCGATGTGGTGGGCGTAGTCGGCCGGGGTCAGCACCTCGGACTCGTCGATGTAGTCCACGCCCAGGGACTGCAGCACCTGCGCCTCGACGAAGTGACCGATGCGGGCCTTGGCCATCACCGGGATCGAGACGGCCTCGATGATGCCGTCGATCATGTCGGGGTCGGACATCCGGGAGACGCCACCCTGGGCGCGGATGTCGGCCGGGACGCGCTCGAGCGCCATGACGGCGACAGCGCCGGCGTCCTCGGCGATCTTGGCCTGCTCGACGTTGACGACGTCCATGATGACGCCGCCCTTGAGCATCTCGGCCATGCCGCGCTTGACGCGGGACGTGCCGGTGGTGGTCTGCGACGCGGTGGTGGCGGTGGTGGTGTCGGCGGACATGGCGGACGAGCTCCAGATCTGTTCAGGGCGCAGCGCAGGGGGACGCGCTTCGCCATCCATGCTAGACGGTGTCATCGACGGTCAGGACCGAGGCCCGACACCCCAGCAAAACGCCGGTTGCGCGGCAATACGCGCGCCGGTGAGCGCCGTGTCGCCACGCAACCGGCGTTTTGAGGGTGGGGCCGGGCGGGCGGGAGCGGTATGGCGCGGCGCGGGCGCGGGTCAGTCGCGGACGGCGGGGGGCAGCTCGTCGTCGAACTCGATGGTCCGCGGTAGCGCGGCGTGCCCGGCGAGGCGGAAGACCCGGACCACGGGCTTGCTGCGCACCCGACGGACGTCGGTGACCGCGTCGTTGTGGAACCGCCGGGCCAGCTGGACCCGGACCCCTGCCGCCTCGACCCGGTGCAGGGCGAGTGCACCGAGGTTGTCGTCCTCGCGGATCTTCGCGACGACGTCCGCGGTCAGGGCGGCCTGCAGCGCGGCGGTGAGGTCGCTCTCGAGCACCTCGCGCTCGCCGAAGCTCTGCCCTTCGAGGAAGTCGTCCTCCATGGCGCGCTCGTTGTGCGCCTCCAGGGACTCGGACGCGGCGCCGGCGAGCATCAGCGCGCTGGCGGGGTCCAGGGCTCCGGAGTTCGCGAGCTCGAGGGTCGACTCGGCCCGGCGCACGAGCTGGGCGTCGAGGGCGGACAGCGCGCCCTCGCCCCGGGTGTGCAGGCGGTCGAGGCGGGCGGCGTTGTAGGACAGGTACCAGGCGATGCCGAGCAGGACGGCCACGGCGACCGCGCTCCAGGTCACGGTCTGCATCAGTCCTCTCCTCCCCTTCGGCCGCGCAGCAGCCGCGTCCACCGGGTGTCGGCCGGGTCGACCCGGTCCTCGCGCCGCTCGTGCAGCCCGTGCGTGACGGTCTCGTACACGGCCATGACGTCCTCGGCGACCACGGCCCAGTCGAACACCTGCGCCCGTCGGCTGCCCTCGACGCACAGGCGCTGGCGCTCGGCCGGGTCCCCGAGCAGCCGCAGCAGCTGGGTGGACAGGTCGGCCGGGTCCTCGTTGGCGAACATCGCCCCGCACCTGCCGCCGTCGAGCACCCGGACGAAGGCCGCGAGGTCGCTGGCCACGACCGGCGCCCCGGCACTCATCGCCTCCACGAGGACGATGCCGAAGCTCTCGCCCCCCGTGTGCGGCGCGACGTAGGCGTCGACCGACGACAGCAGCACGGCCTTGTCCTCGTCGCTGACCATGCCGAGGAACTCCGTCGCCGCGGCAACCTGCGGGTCCATCCGCTCGCGCGCGGCCTCGACGTCGCCGGGGCCCGCCACGAGGACCCGGGTGCCGGGGTGGCGCGCCAGCACCGCGGGCATCGCCGCGGCCAGGACCGGCAGGCCCTTGCGCGGCTCGTCGATGCGTCCGAGGAAGGCCAGGGTCGGCGCCTGCTCGGTGCCGGTCCACGCAGGGTTCGGCCGCGCGTCGGCGAACCGGCTGACGTTGACCCCGTTGGGGATCACGACGGCGTCACCCCCGAGGTGGGTGGTGACGGTGCGCCGCGCGTCCTCGGAGACCGCGATGCGCCCGTTGATCTTCTCCAGGCTGGGACGCAGCAGCGGGTATGCCGCCTGCATGGCCCTCGAGCGCAGGTTGGAGGTGTGGAACGTGGCCACGACCGGCCCCTCGGCCGACCACAGGGCCAGCACGGAGATGCTCGGGGTGACGGGTTCGTGGATGTGCAGCACGTCGAAGTCGCCGCGCTCGAGCCAGCGCCCGACCCGGGCCGCGGTGACCGGGCCGAAGTTGAGCCGGGCGACCGAGCCGTTGTAGCGGACCGGGACGGCTCGCCCCACCGACTCGACGTAGTCGGGCAGCGGGGTGTCCTCGTCGGCCGGCGCGAGGACCGACGCGTGGTGTCCCTGCCCCAGGAAGTGCTCGGCGAGGTCGCGCACGTGGAACTGCACTCCCCCGGGCACGTCGAAGGAGTAGGGACAGACGATGCCGATCCTCACGAGGCGGCCCCTGCGGTCCCTGCAGTCCCCGCGGTCCCTGCAGTCCCCGCGGTCCCTGCGGTCCCCGCGGTCCCCGCGGCCGGGACGGGCCGGGGGTCGAGGTCGTCGAGGAAGACCCGCTGCAGCATGTGCCAGTCGGCGGTGTGCTCGCGGATCGCGGCCCCCAGGGCATCGGCACACTGCTGGGTCATGGCGATCGCCTTGGCACGGGTCGCGCCGGTGGTCGGCACCTGAACCCGGTCGTGGAAGGTGATGACGACGCGGTGCCGCCAGGAGCGCGGCACCGGCTCGTAGTGGATCGACACGGGGTGCAGCGCGGCTCCGCTGCCCAGGGCCAGCGCTGCCGGACCGGCCGCCATCCGGGAGCGGTGACCGAGCAGATCGACCTCGATGCCGCGGTCGGTCAGGTCGCGGTCGGCCAGCAGCGGCATGACCACCGGGGAGGCCAGGTGCCCACGCAGCTGGGCGAAGACGTCGCCCCCTCCGGTGAGCGGCAGGATCGTCATGCCGAGCGACTGCCGGAACTCGAGGAACTCGGCATACACCGCCTCGGGCTTCAGCCGCTCCGCGACCGTGACCACAGGCCCCAGGTCGCGGGCCCCCCACGCACCGGCGATGTCCCAGTTGCCCAGGTGCCCGAGGAAGCAGATGACGGGGCGTCCGGCGGCCAGCTCGGCCCGCACCGGCCCGTCGCCCTCGACGCGCACCTGGGCGTCGATGTCCTGCGGCGAGCGGTCGGGCAGGCGGAAGGCCTCGCAGTAGTAGCGCAGGTAGGACCGCATACCGGCCCGCACCAGCTCGTCCAGGGCCGGGCCGTCGAGCTCGGGACGTGCCTTGGCGTAGTTGCCGCGAAGCCGCTGCACACCCTTGCCACCGCGCGCGACGGTGACATCGGCGATCCGGTCGAACGCGGCATACGCCACCCGCTCGGGGAGCCGGCGGACCGTCCCCCACCCGAGCCGGTAGCCCGTCAGGGCGAGGCGGTCGCGCAGACGGCTCACGGAGCTGCGGCGAGCGCCTGGCGGCGCACCATGAGCATCCGCTGGACCACGGTGATCAGGCTGGCCACCGCGAGCAGTGCCAGCACGACGGCGAGCACGACCTCGGGCAGGCCGATGCCGACCAGCCCGGTGGTGGCCAGGACCGCGACCAGCCGGTCGGCGCGCTCGGCGATGCCGACGTCGGCGGAGAACCCGAGCCCCTCGGCGCGCGCCTTGGCGTAGGACACGACGCTGCCGAGGATCAGGCAGGCGAGCGCCAGCCCGGCCATGAGGAAGTTGTCGCCGCGACCGGCGTACCAGAGCACGAGACCGCCGAAGATCGCGGCGTCCCCGACCCTGTCGAGGGTGGAGTCGAGGTAGGCGCCCCACTTGCCCGAACGGTTGGACATCCGGGCCATCACCCCGTCGATGGTGTCCGAGAACACGAACACGACGATGACGATGGTGCCCCAGAAGAACTCGTGGCGGGGGTAGAAGGCGAGTGCTCCCACGCACACGCCGATGGTCCCCACGACGGTCACCACGTCCGGGCTGATGCCGAGCTTGAGGAACAGCCGGGCCACGGGGGTGAAGATCGTCGTGAAGAGGGCGCGTGCGTACTTGTTGAGCATGGTGGGGGCAGCCTACTGAGGCTGGGCCGGAACCTGCGGCGCGCACGCCGGGGTGCCGCCGGGAAGTGCGTAGCGGTGGTCGGCGACCCACGTGTAGGCGCGGGCAGCGAGCGCCGAGATGCCCGGAAGCACCAGCAGGTGACCGAACGGTCGCCACAGCGGAGCTCCGTGCCGCAGCCCCTCGGCGATGGCGAGGTGTCCCGCGACGACCGAGCCGTCGCGCCGCACGAACTGCGCGGCCTCGACGCAGTCCGCCTCGCTGACCCCGAGCGGGCCGAGGTCGAGCTGCTGCCACGGCTGCACCTCGTACCGCTGGCGCCGGTCGACCCAGCGCAGCAGGAAGTGGGCGCTGGTCGTGCAGAAGCCGCAGTCACCGTCGAAGATGAGCAGGCCGCGCTCCCGCAGGGCGCTGTCCGGGGCGGTGTCCGGGGCGGTGTTCATGGCCGAAGTCTCTCACCCGCGTGGCACCATGACGGCCATGAGGGGGCGTCGGGGCGGCACCACAGAACACAGGGAACGGCTCGGGCCGTACTCCGTGCTCGGCCGCCTGGCCGTGACCGCGGTCGTCGTCACCACCGTCTGCCTCGGGACCTGGGTGGGCAACGACGAGTGGTGGCCCTTCGCGCCGATGTCGCAGTACGCCTTCTCGGTGCGCAACGACGGTTTCATCAACTCGCTGACGATGGACGCCCTGACCACCGACGGCGAGGTGGTCCGGGTGCCGCTGTCCAAGGAGCTGATCGGTATCGAGCGTGCCGAGATCGAGGGCCAGGCCCCGCGCATCATCCGCACCCCCGAGCTGCTCCAGGACATCGCGGTGCTGCACCGGCGGCGGCTGCCGGACCAGACGCCGTACGCGGTCATCTGGCTGCGCAACACGTCCACGAGCATCCCCACGGGCAACGCCACGGTGTACACGCTCGCAACCTGGCAGGTCCGCGATCCCCTCGCCCCCGAGCCCAGCGGCCTCCCCGGCGGGAGGGGTTCACGGTGAGCGTCGTCGAGCGGTTCCTCGTCCCCTCGCTCCCGCTGGCGCGGGTGGCGTGGCTGCGGCACGTCATCTACCCCTTCGTGCTGCTCGACGTGCTGTGGATCGTCACCGACCCGATCCCCCACGGCGACGTGCCGCCGAGCCTGTACCGCGGGCTGGTCGTGCGGGACGTCCTGCACCTGCCGGCCCCGTCGCACCTGTACGTCCGGGTCCTGCTCGGGGTGATCGTCGTCAGCGCGCTGGTCGCGGCGACGGGGCGCCTTCCCCGGATTGCCGGCTGGGTCTGCGCGGTGGGGGTGCTCGACTGGGTGAGCAACGCGTTCGCCTACTCCAAGGTGGACCACGACCACTTCGCCCTCGTCGTGGCCCTGTTCGTCCTGCCCACGGTGGGGCGGGCCCGGGTCAGCGACGTCGATGTCCGTTCGCAGGCTGCCGGCTGGGCGATCCGCATGGTGCAGATCGGGGCCGTGTCGATCTACTTCCTGTCCGCGAGCGCCAAGGTGCGCTTCGGCGGCTGGGGCTGGGCCAACGGCGCCACCCTGATCTGGGCGCTGACCCGCCGGCCCAACGGCATCGGCCCGTGGGTCGGCTCCCACCCCACCCTGACGCACGCCCTGCAGTGGGTGGTCATCGTGGCGGAGTTCTGCTCGCCGGCGTTGCTCTGGCTGCGCGGGCGGGCCCTGCATGCCGCGCTGATCTTCTGGGCCGGGTTCCACCTGAGCACCTACCTCATGCTCAAGATCCACTTCCTGCCGCTGGCGGTGTGCCTGCTCAGCTTCCTGCCGCTGGAACGCCTCAGCCCGTGGTGGGCAGCTCGGCCGTGGCAGCGGCTGACCCGGTCGACCCGGCTGCCCCGGCCGGGCCTGCGGGCCAGGCGGCCGCGAGGCGGCTCCGGACGTCCTCGAGCAGCATCGGAAGAGCTTTCGTCTGCCCGATGATGGGCAGGAAGTTCATGTCCCCACCCCAGCGGGGCACGACGTGCTGGTGCAGGTGCGCCTGCACCCCTGCCCCGGCGACCGCCCCCTGGTTGATCCCGATGTTGTAGCCCAGGGGCTGTGACGTGGTGTCGAGGGCAGCGATGGCCTCCTTGGTGAGGCGCCCGAACTCGGCGGTCTCCTCGTCGCTGAGGTCGACGTAGAGCGAGACGTGGCGGTAGGGGCAGACCAGGACGTGCCCGGGGTTGTAGGGAAAGAGGTTCATGACCACGTAGCAGTGCTCGCCACGGTGGACGACCAGGCCCTCGGCATCGCCCCGGCCGGGGGCCGCGCAGAACGGGCAGCCGTCGCCGGCCGCCTCGCTGGGCCGGTCCCCCGTGATGTAGGCCATCCGGTGCGGTGTCCACAGCCGCTCGAACCCGTCCGGGACGCTGGCGAAGTCGGTGTCCGGCTCGCCGGCGTGGTCCGGCACGGGTGCGTCGTTCATGTCCCGATCCTATGCAGCCTGCTGCCGACGGACCGCGCGGTGAGCGCGAGGTGCCGGAGCCCGACCGGGCTCCGGCACCTCGCGCCGTGGTGGACGAGCCGAGCGAGCCGGGTCAGACCTGCACGCGCGACTGCACGGCCGCCACGACCTCGGCGATCGCGTCGGCGATCGGGACCCCGTTCTTCTGCTCGCCGTTGCGGTAGCGGAACGACACCGCACCGGCGGAACGGTCCTCCTCGCCGGCGATGAGGGTGAACGGGACCCGCGACTTGCTCGCGTTGCGGATCTTCTTCGGGAACCGGTCGTCGCTGTCGTCGATCTCGACGCGGATCCCCTTGCGGCGCAGCTGGTCCGCGACATCGTGCAGGTACTCGGAGTACTCCTCCGCGACCGGCACCGCGAGGACCTGGACCGGCGAGAGCCAGGGCGGGAACGCACCTGCGTAGTGCTCGACGAGCACACCGAGGAAGCGCTCGATCGACCCGAACTTGGCCGAGTGGATCATGACCGGCTGCTGGCGCGAGCCGTCGGCCGCCTGGTACTCCAGGCCGAACCGCTCCGGCTGGTTGAAGTCGTACTGGATGGTCGACATCTGCCAGGTGCGACCGATGGCGTCACGGGCCTGGACCGAGATCTTCGGGCCGTAGTACGCCGCGCCACCGGGGTCGAGCACGAGCTCGAGGCCAGAGTCGTTCGCGACGTCACGCAGCACCTCGGTCGCGAGCTCCCACTGCTCGTCGGACCCGATGAACTTGTCCTTCTTGTCACCCTCGGTCTCGCGGGTGGACAGCTCGAGGTAGTAGTCGTCCATGCCGAAGTCGCGCAGCAGCGACAGCACGAAGTCGAGCAGGTGCCTGATCTCGCCGGGCGCCTGCTCCCTGGTGACGTAGGAGTGGGAGTCGTCCTGGGTCATGCCGCGCACCCTGGTCAGGCCGTGCACGACCCCCGACTTCTCGTTGCGGTAGACCGACCCGAACTCGAACAGCCGCAGCGGCAGCTCGCGGTAGGAGCGGCCGCGCGAGCGGAAGATCAGGTTGTGCATCGGGCAGTTCATCGCCTTGAGGCGGTAGTCGGTCCCGTCGACGTCGAAGGGCGCGAACATGCCCTCCTCGTAGTAGGGCAGGTGTCCCGAGGTGTGGAACAGCTGCTCCTTGGAGATGTGGGGGGTCCCCACGTACTGGAAGCCCTCCTCGATGTGGCGCAGGCGGACGTAGTCCTCCATCTCCCGCTTGATCACCCCACCCTTGGGGTGGAACACCGGCAGGCCGGAGCCGAGCTCGTCGGGGAAGCTGAACAGGTCCTGCTCCGCCCCGATCCGCCGGTGGTCGCGCTTCTCGGCCTCGGCCAGGCGTTCGAGGTGGGCCTTGAGCTCGTCCTTGGTCGCCCACGCGGTGCCGTAGACCCGCTGCAGCTGGGGGTTCTTCTCGCTGCCGCGCCAGTAGGCGCCGCCGCTGCGCATGAGCTTGAAGGCGTTGCCCAGCACCTTGGTGGTGGGCACGTGCGGGCCGCGGCACAGGTCGCCCCAGGCCCGGCTGCCGTCGCGCTTGAGGTTGTCGTAGATGGTCAGCTGCGCGCCGCCCACCTCCACGTCCGCCCCCTCGGCAGCCTCACCGGCCGCGCCACCCTTGAGACCGATGAGCTCGATCTTGTACGGCTCGTCCGCCAGCTCGACCGCAGCGGCGTCGTCGCTGATCTCACGCCGCACGAAGGTCTGGCCCTCGTTGACGATGCGCTGCATGACCTTCTCGAGGGCCTTGAGGTCCTCGGGGGTGAACGCCTCGTCGACGTCGAAGTCGTAGTAGAACCCGTCGCGGATGGGCGGACCGATCCCCAGCCGGGCCTTGGGGTTGAGCTCCTGCACCGCCTGGGCCAGGACGTGGGCGGCGCTGTGACGCAGCACGTCGAGGCCGTCCTGCTCCTGCGCGGTCACGGGCTCGACGACATCGCCGTCGGCCACGAGGTGGGCGAGGTCGCGCAGCTCGCCGTTGACGCGGGCGACCAGGACCGCGCGGTCACCCTCGAACAGGTCGGCGGCAGTCGTCTGCTCCGGCACCTGTCGCTCGCTCCCGGCGATGGTGACGGTGATCTGGGCAGACACGGTGCGCGCTCCTTGGTTCGGGTGGGGGACGGGGTCCCATCGGTGTGCCGCCCACGGCAGGTCCGCGGTCGGCCCTGCGATGTTATCGGCCGGGCCACCGCCGGCGCGCGCGAGATAGGTGCACCTCGATTCTTGACTCGTTCCAGAACAAGCGGGAGACTGGCGTCTGTGTCCACCCCCTCCGTCGTCGACCGCGACGACCTCCCGCAGCTGCTGCGCGCAGCAGGTCTGCGCGTGACCCGCCCGCGGGTCGCCGTCCTCGCAGCGGTGAGCGCGCACCCCCACTCCGACACCGACTCGCTCATCGCGGCGGCCCGCCGCGGCGTGCCCGACGTGTCCCACCAGGCGGTCTACGACTGCCTGGGCGCCCTGACGCGATCCGGTCTCGTGCGCCGCATCCAGCCGCCGGGCTCGGTCGCCAGGTATGAGGCACGGGTCGGCGACAACCACCACCACGTGGTGTGCCGTTCCTGCGGCGCCATCGCCGACGTCGACTGCGCGGTGGGCCACGCGCCGTGCCTGACCGCCTCCGACGACCAGGGCTTCACCATCGACGAGGCCGAGGTCGTCTACCGCGGCCTGTGCCCGGCGTGCACCGCCACGGGTAGCGCCCCACCCGACTGAACCACTCGACCGAACACCAGCAGTCCGTCAGCGAACCCGTCCGGAAGGAAGTCATGTCCGAGCACAACCACGTCAGCAACACCAACGCCGAGGGTCACGAGACCCGCGTCGGCGAGATGAACGAGAGCGACCGCACGTGCCCGGTCGTGCACAACCGCGCACCGGAGCCGGCCCAGGGCGGCGGCAACCGCGGCTGGTGGCCCGAGCGCCTCAACGTCAAGATCCTCGCCAAGAACCCCGCGGTCGCGAACCCGTACGGTGACGACTTCGACTACGCCGCAGCCTTCGAGTCCCTCGACCTCGCCGCGGTGAAGCAGGACATCGCCGAGGTGCTCACCACCTCCCAGGACTGGTGGCCTGCCGACTTCGGCCACTACGGCCCGTTCATGATCCGCATGGCCTGGCACAGCGCCGGCACCTACCGCGTCCAGGACGGCCGTGGCGGCGCCGGCGCCGGGCAGCAGCGCTTCGCCCCCCTGAACAGCTGGCCCGACAACGCCAACCTCGACAAGGCCCGTCGCCTGCTGTGGCCGGTCAAGAAGAAGTACGGCCGCAACCTGTCCTGGGCCGACCTCATCGTGCTCACCGGCAACGTCTCCCTCGAGACGATGGGCTTCGAGACCTTCGGCTTCGCCGGAGGCCGTGCCGACGTGTGGGAGCCGGACGAGGACGTCTACTGGGGCCCGGAGACCCAGTGGCTGGGCGCAGAGCGCTACACCGGCGACCGCGAGCTCGAGAGCCCGCTCGCCGCGGTCCAGATGGGCCTGATCTACGTCAACCCCGAGGGACCCGACGGCGACCCCGACCCGCTGCGCTCGGCCCGCGACATCCGCGAGACCTTCGGCCGGATGGCCATGAACGACGAGGAGACCGTCGCGCTCATCGCCGGTGGTCACACCTTCGGCAAGACCCACGGCGCGGCGAACCCGGACGAGTACGTGTCGGACGAGCCCGAGGGCGCCCCCCTGGAGCAGATGGGGCTGGGCTGGAAGAACAGCTTCGGCACCGGCAAGGGTGCCGACACCATCACCAGCGGCATCGAGGTCACCTGGACCACGACGCCGACCCAGTGGAGCAACAACTTCTTCGAGAACCTGTTCGGGTTCGAGTGGGAGCTCACCAAGAGCCCGGCAGGCGCCCACCAGTGGAAGCCCAAGGACGGCGCCGGTGAAGGCACCGTCCCCCACGCCCACGACGCCACGAGGAAGATCGCCCCCAACTTCCTGACGACCGACATCGCTCTTCGCGTCGACCCGGTCTACGAGCAGATCTCGCGCCGGTTCCTGGAGAACCCGCAGGACTTCGCCGACGCCTTCGCCCGGGCGTGGTTCAAGCTGACGCACCGCGACATGGGTCCGCTGGCCCGCTACCTCGGCCCTGAGGTTCCCTCCGAGGTGCTGCTCTGGCAGGACCCGCTGCCGGCTCCCTCCGGCGAGCCGATCACCAGCGACGACGTGGCCGAGCTCAAGGCTCTGGTCGCCGACACCGGACTCAGCGTCTCGGAGCTCGTCTCCACCGCCTGGGCCGCCGCCTCGTCCTTCCGTGGCAGCGACAAGCGCGGTGGCGCCAACGGCGCACGCATCCGCCTCGCCCCGCAGAACGGCTGGGAGGTCAACAACCCGGCCGGCCTGGCGACCGTGCTGCGCACCCTCGAAGGTGTTCAGCAGGCGTTCAACGGCAAGGGTGCCCGGCAGGTCTCCATGGCCGACCTCATCGTCCTCGCGGGCGGGGTGGGCGTCGAGCAGGCGGCCCGGGCCGCAGGCCACGACATCGAGGTCCCTTTCACCCCGGGTCGGGTCGACGCCACCCAGGAGCAGACCGACGTCGAGTCCTTCGCCTGGCTCGAGCCCCGGGCCGACGGCTTCCGCAACTACCCGGGCAAGGGTCACCGGCTCGGTGCGGAGTACCAGCTGCTGGACCGCGCCAACCTGCTCACGCTCAGCGCTCCGGAGATGACCGTCCTCGTCGGCGGCCTGCGGGTCCTCGGCACGAACTACGACGGTTCGGCACACGGGGTCCTCACCGACACGCCGGGCACGTTGACCAACGACTTCTTCGTCAACCTGCTCGACCTGGGCACGCAGTGGGCTCCCACCGGCGAGGACGCCTCGACGTTCGAGGCCCGTGACGACTCGGGTCAGGTCCGCTGGACCGGTACCCGCGCCGACCTGGTGTTCGGCTCGAACTCCGAGCTGCGGGCCGTCGCCGAGGTCTACGCCAGCGACGACGCCAAGGACCGCTTCGTCGGCGAGTTCGTCGCGGCCTGGACCAAGGTGATGGACCTGGACCGGTTCGACGTCGCCTGACGCGGTCGCCGTCGAGCGCCCGCTGACGACACGCGGTAGACACAGCGTGCCGACAGCACGCCGAGGGCCGCCGGACGCACCACGCGTCCGGCGGCCCTCGGTATGGGTGTAGACAAGAGCCATGATCGTTGCCATCGCCGGAGGACACGGACAGATCGCCCTGCTGCTGGAGAAGGAGCTCGCCGCCCGCGGCCACGAGGCCATCGCCCTGGTGCGCAACCCCGATCACGTCGCAGACGTCGAGGAGCAGGGTGCCCGCGCCGAGGTCGTGGACCTCGAGCACACCACGGTTGAAGCCCTGGCCGCGGCCATCGCGAGCGCCGACGCCGTGGTGTTCGCTGCCGGCGCCGGCCCCGGCAGCGGGACCGAACGCAAGGACAGCGTCGACCGTGGGGCAGCGGTCCTGCTCGCCGACGCGGCTGTCGCGGCCGATGTCGCACGCTACGTCATGGTGTCGTCGATGGGTGCCGACTCGGCCGATCCCGAGTCGGACGACGCCTTCCAGATCTACCTGCGTGCGAAGGCAGCCGCCGAGGCCGATCTCAGGGCACGCACCGAGCTGTCGTGGACCATCGTCCGCCCGGGCCAGCTCACCGACGAGGGAACCACCGACCGCGTCGAGCTGGGCCCGTCCGTGGAGCGCGGAGAGGTCTCGCGCGCCGATGTCGCCGCAGTGCTGGCCGAGCTGCTCACCACCGGTGTCGGCGGGGGCCGGGTGCTCGAGCTCGTGTCCGGACCGGTCTCGGTCTCCGAGGCTGTGGCAGCCCTGCGCGACTGACCGTGACCGATCTGCCTCGGCCCGTGGCCATTCCCGGCGTGGAGGTGTGCGCCGTGCGCTTCACCGACCCGCACGTCCAGCACCTCGTCGAGGAGGTGCAGTCCTACTACGTGAGCATCTATGGCGGGCCCGACGAGTCCCCCATCGTCGACGGGGAGTTCGAGTCGCCCCGGGGAGCGTTCGTCCTCGCCACCGATGCGACGGGACCGGTCGCCATGGGTGGTTGGCGTCACCGACCCGACCTCGGTGCGCGCTTCGACGCCTCCGTCGCCGAGCTCAAGCGGATGTACGTCACGCCGCGGGCCCGCCGGCGCGGCATCTCACGGCTCGTCCTGGCCGCACTCGAGCGCACCGCGGCCTCGGCCGGGGTGCAGCAGCTCGTCCTCGAGACCGGCATCGTCCAGCAGGACGCCATCGCCCTCTACGAGTCCAGCGGCTACCTGCGCACCATCGACTTCGGTCACTACGCCGACTCGGACCTGTCGCGCTGCTACGCCAGGCGGCTCTAGCCACCGTGGGCGTGGCCGGGCGTCCCGCATCGCCCGCTCAGTCGGTGGCGGGTATTGGGCGGGGCCGAGCCCGGTCGCGACTGCGGGCTCGTTCTCGAGCTCGCCATTCGGTGACGGTGTCGTCGTAGGACCCCAGCGTCAGGTCCCACTCGACCCGAGGCCTGCCACTGCCACTGTGATCACCAAGGTGGCCGCCACCGCCGCCGCCGCCATGGCCACCCCTGCGGCTGACGCTGCCGCTGTCAGTTCCGCCCGGGCCGTGGGTGATCCGGGCGCCGTACCGGTGGGTGTGGACCACGCTGTGATGGGCCCGGCATAGCAGGGCCGCGTTGTCGATATCGGTGGGTCCGCCGTCGGCCCAGTGGACCAGGTGGTGCGCGTCGGTCCACGCCGCGGGTCTGGAGCAGCCTGGGAACGTGCAGTGCCGGTCCCGAAGCCACAGGTTCCTGATCTGGGCCCGGTCGAACAACCGCCGCGCCATGCCCTGGTCCAGGACCTCCCCGGCAGCGCCCAGGACGACGGGGATGACCTGGGCGTCGCACGCCAACCGGCGCACCGTCCCGGCGGTGAGGGCTTCGTCGTCCATCGTCATCCCGGCCCCGCGGCACCGGCCCTGCAACGCATCGAGGCCGATCGTGACGACCAGCGACGTCTTGGCCTGGCGCGGCACCCCGTCCGGGGCGGACACCGCCCGGGACACCAGGTCGAGCAGCGCGTCGGCGCGGCGGGCGGCCGGGGTGCGGGAGTCCAGGTCGCCGGTGTCGGCGTCGCGTCTCGGTTTGGCCAGGGCGTCGACCGCCGCGTCCACGACTGCCGCGGCCTCCTCGTCCAGGACCAGGGTGTAGCGCCACATCCCGACCGGGCCGGGCCCCTTGACCAGCGACCGGTGGTCGCGGCGGAGCTGGGCGTCTCGCTCCACCGCACCGTCAGGACGGGCGACCTGCACCGGTACGCCGGATCGCCACGGCGAGCTTGCGTTCGTCCCACCCGTGGACACCGCGGGCGGCGCCCAGCAGCTCCCCGGTCGCCTCCGCCAGCCCGACCGGGTCGGCCAGGCCACGGATCGAGCGGTGGAACCGGCAGATCTGGGCGGCCTTGCCCACCGGCAACGCCTCCACTCGCCGGGCAGGGTCCGACGAACAGGCACTCGTCACCGCAGCCACCACGTCGTCCAACCGGTGATCGGCACCAGTGACCGACGACCCCGCGGCCACCACGCCCGCGACGACGTCAGCCTCCAGCAGGTCCCGCGTCGCCAGCAGCGGGGCGATCGCGTGGGCCCAGTCCACCGGGCCCCACCCCTGACCCGACCCCAGGCTGCGCCGCTTCGCCTCGGCCAGCACCGACACCAGCAGCGCCTTCGCCCCGGACACCACCTCACCCAGCGCGGTCAATGCCGCCGCGACCTCGCCGTCCCCCAACGCCCACAACCGCTCCGGCTCCCCGGCGCACAACACGTCCCGCGCCACCGTCGCAGCACCCAGGACCGGACGTCCTTGACCATCACCGCAGGTGAGGGTCGAACGGTCCGCGCTTATCGCCATACCCAGAACACTATCGGCGACCACCGACAACGCCCGACCTCATCCACAGACCCAATCCCACTGCCACGCAACACGATTCGTGCCACGCCACGTGGGTCCAGAGGTGCGGGACGAGGTGCGCTGCGGTGGCTGAACGACCGATGACTCCCGGGCGCGTCTGTCAGCGCCTACCAACCCGAAGGGGCGCGCCGCGCTGGTCGGCCGTCGAGCACCGGCGCCCAGCACCGGGGTCGAGCGTCAGGCGTCCAGGGTCAGACGCCCAGGGTCAGACGCCCAGGGTCAGGACGAGGTGCTCACGCACCGGGTCGTGCCCCGAGCGGAGCCCCGCCACCCAGCGGTCACCGTCGCCGTCCGCCACCAGCTCCACGGTGGACGGCAGCAGGACCGGCTTGCGGAACCACACCGTCGACGTCGACCGGCCGTCGGCGGCCGGACCCAGGGTGGCCAGCGTCCGGGCCGCGGTCCACATTCCGTGGGCGATCGCCCGGGGGAACCCCATGGCCCGGGCGCTCAGGGCGTGCAGGTGGATCGGGTTCACGTCACCGGACACGGCGGCATACGCCCGGCCCAGTCCCTCGGGAAGGCGCAGGATGCCCACGGGCGGCCCGCCCGGCAGGGCCGGGGCAGCCTGGCTCGCGACGGCGCCTACTTCGCCGCGCCCCCGGCGCAGGTAGGTGCTTCGCCCCTCCCACACCCGCTCGCCACCGACCTCGACCTCGGTGACGAGGTCGACCAGCGTCCCCTTGGCGTGCGGGCGCAGTGCGTCGGCGTGCACGGTCAGGTCGAGGCGGTCGTCGGCGGTGAGCCGACGGTGGACCGTGATGCGGTTCTCGAGGTGGACCAGTCCGGGCAGCGGCAAGGGGAAGCTCCGGTCCGCCATGAGCTGCACCTGCAGGGGAAACCCCAGCACGTGGGGGTAGGTGTGCGGGAGCACGTCTCCCCCGGCGAAGCGGCACAGGTGCTGGTAGTCGAGCAGGTGTCCCCGGTCGACCACCACCCCACCCCGGTGCAGGCCGTGGGTGGGTAGGTCGCCACCGCGGCCGCGTTGGGTGAGGGCGGCGCGGGCGAACATCGGGCCGAGCGCCGGGGCGGACGTGACCTCACGCAATTCCATGTCAGGCACCGAGCAGGCTCTGTCCGCAGACGCGGACGACGTTGCCGTTCACGCCCGCGCTCGAGTCCTGGCTGAACCACGCGATGGTCTCCGCGACGTCGACCGGCTGGCCACCCTGGCTCAGGGAGTTGAGCAGCCGGCCGACCTCGCGGGTCGCGAAGGGCACCTTGGCCGTCATCTCGGTCTCGATGAACCCCGGCGCCACGGCGTTGACGGTGATGGCGCGCCGTCGCAGGTCCTCGTCGGCCGACAGCGCGTCGACCAGCCCGATGACTCCGGCCTTGGAGGCGGCGTAGTTGGTCTGGCCGCGGTTGCCCGCGATCCCGGCGATCGAGGAGACGAGGACGACGTGACCGCCGTCGCGGACCCCGTCGGGACCGAGCAGCACCTCGTTCATCCGCAGGATCGAGCCGAGGTTGACGTCGAGCACCGAGGTCCAGCGCGACTGGTCCATGTTGGCGAGCAGCTTGTCGCGGGTGATGCCGGCGTTGTGGACGACGACGTCGAGACCGCCGCACCGGTCCCTGGCGTGGTCGAGGATCCGGCGTCCCGCGTCCGGCGCCGTCACGTCGACCTGCAGAGCCGTACCATCGACGCGGTTCGCGGTGCGTGCCAACGACTCCCCGGCGGCCGGGATGTCGACGCACACGACGTGCGCCCCATCACGGGCCAGCACCTCGGCGATGGCGGCACCGATCCCGCGGGCCGCGCCGGTGACGACCGCGACCTTCCCCGCGAGCGGGACAGCCCGGTCCGCGGGGTCGGTCGGGGTGCCCGCACCGACCCGGATGACCTGGCCGTCGACGTATGCCGAACGGCCGGACAGCAGGAACCGTACCGCCGCGTCGGCGTTGGCCTCGGTACCTTCGGCGACCAGGACGAGGTTGGCCGTGGCGCCGGCGCGCAGCTCCTTGCCGATCGAACGGACGATGCCCTCGAGTGAGCGACGGGCTGCGGCCTGGGCGACAGAGCGGGCCGACGAGGGGTCGGCGCCCACGATGATGACGCGCCCTGACGGCCGCAGCGCCTTGAGGGCGGGAGAGAGCACCACGCGTACGAGGTCGAGGTCGGCGGGGTCGGCCACCGCGGTGAGGTCGAGGACGGCCGCACCGATCTTCTGCCCGTCAGGCACCGCGTCGGCGACGTCGATGCCCTCCTCCACGAGCAGGGCCCTGGCACGGGTGGCGACGGGCGCGGCGGTGAGGCCGTTGACGAGGACGGGACCCTCGATGAGTGGTGCGTCCGCGGCATACCGGCGCAGCCGCACCGGTCGTGGGAGCCCGAGCTGGGTGGCGAGCCTGGTGCCGACCGCGGTGTTGACGAATCCTGCGTAGGCGCCGGCCATGTCAGGCCGCCTCGAGGATCGCCATGACACCCTGGCCGCCAGCGGCACAGATGGAGATCAGGCCGCGCGCACCAGACCCCTTCTCGTGCAACGACTTCGCCAGTGAGGCGACGATCCGACCACCAGTAGCCGCGAAGGGGTGGCCGGCCGCGAGGGACGACCCGTTGACATTCAGCCTGCCGCGGTCCAGGGCCCCGATGGGTGCCTCCAGGCCGAGGCTGTCGCGGCAGAACGACTCGCTCTCCCAGGCGGCGAGCGTGCACAGCACCGTCGAGGCGAAGGCCTCGTGGATCTCGACGAGGTCGAAGTCCTGCAGCGTCATCCCCTGCCGCTCGAGCAGGTGGGGCAGCGCGTAGGCAGGAGCCATGAGCAGGCCCTCGTGTCCGGTGACGTAGTCGACCGCGGCGGTCTGCGCGTCCACGACGTGCGCGAGGACGGGCAGTCCGCGTTCGGCCGCCCAGGCGTCGCTGCCGAGCAGGACCACCGAGGCTCCGTCGGTCAGGGGTGTCGAGTTGCCCGCCGTCATCGTGGCGCCGTCCCCGCGGCCGAACACGGGCTTCAGCTTCGCGAGCTGGTCGACCGAGGAGTCCGGGCGCAGGTTCTGGTCGCGGGTCAGACCCAGGTAGGGGGTGAGCAGGTCGTCGAAGAACCCGCGTTCGTAGGCGGCGGCGAGGTTGCGGTGGCTGTCGACCGCGAGCTCGTCCTGCGCAGCGCGGGTGACGCCCCACCGGGCCGCGGTCTGGGCCATGTGCTCGCCCATCGACAGGCCGGTGCGGGGCTCGACGTTGCGCGGCAGCTCGGGGACGACCTGGCCGGGTCGCAGCCGAGCGACCGCCTTGAGCCGCTGGCCCGGGGTCCTGGCGCGGTTGAGGGCGAGCAACGCCTCGCGCAGCCCCTCGTTGACCGCGATGGGAGCGTCGGAGGTGGTGTCGGTGCCACCGGCGATCCCTGACTCGACCTGCCCGAGCGCGATCTTGTTGGCGACCAGGATGGTCGCCTCGAGACCGGTGCCGCAGGCCTGCTGGACGTCGTACGCCGGGGTGGCCGGGGCCAGGCTCGACCCGAGGACCGACTCACGGGTGAGGTTGAAGTCACGGCTGTGCTTGAGCACGGCACCGGCAGCCACCTCACCGACGGTCTCCCCCGCCAGCCCGAACCGGGCCACGAGTCCTTCGAGCGCGGCGGTGAGCATGTCCTGGTTGGAGGCCTTGGCGTAGGCCTTGTCGGCGCGGGCGAAGGGGATGCGGTTGCCACCGATGACGGCGGCGCGGCGGGGTTTCGCAGATGCGGCCACGGGGATGCTCCTGGAGGTCGATGATTACTGATACCGACGGTAGCAGGTACGTTTGGTACCTGCTACCGTCGATGAGGTGAGCACCACCACGGACGGTCGTAGCACCCGATGGGACGAGCACCGCACCAGCCGGCGTCGCGAGCTCGTCGAGGCCACGCTCCGGGCCATCCGCACGCACGGAGCCGGGGTCGGGATGGACGACATCGCCGCTGCCGCGGGCACCTCCAAGACGGTCTTCTACCGCCACTTCACCGACCGTTCGGGCCTGTACGCCGCGGTGTCGGCAAGCGTCGACGCGCGGATCCTGCGCGACCTGGGCGCAGCCATGGGTGAAGGCTCCCCCGACCTCGCCCGAGCGGACGGGAACCCACGGGCCGTCATCGCGGCGGCGATCGAGTCCTACCTCGCCCTAGTCGAACGGGACCCCGAGGTCTACCGCTTCGTCGTCAATGCTCCCCTGCTGGACACCCCCACGGGTGGCGACCCCGCGCTGGCCGTCACCAGCCACATCGCCGACCAGATGACCGAGCTCATCGCCGCGGCGCTCACCTCCGTGGGCCGCGACGCCTCGGCGGCCCCGGTCTGGGGCGTCGGCGTCGTCGGCATGGTCCGCGCCGCAGCCGACCAGTGGCTCGCCGGTCCCACCCTGTCGCGCGCCGAGCTCACCGCGCACCTCACCGACCTCGCCTGGGGCGGCCTGTCGGCCGCGTGGCCCGACCCGTCCTGAGACGCCCGACCCCGACCCCGGACCCGCCCGACCCGAACCGCCCGGCCCCGCACCTACCCGACCCCGCACCCGCCAGACCCGACCCGAACCGCCCGACCCGAACCGCCCGATCCAGGAGCCCCCATGACCGACCTCGCCACCCAGCTGTGCCGGGCCATCGACGGCCGCTGGGCCCACATCAAGGACGAGGCCCGCACCGAGCTCTCCCCGGCAGACTTCGCGCCACCCCAGTCGGAGCTGACGATGCAGGAGTACCGCGCCCGGGTGGCCGACCAGGTCCAGAAGATCGCAGCCACCGGCCATCCGGCTCGCGGCTTCCCGAAGGAGGCCGGTGGCAACGGCGACCTCGGTGGTTCGGTCACGGCGTTCGAGATGCTCGGCCACGCCGACCTGTCCGTCATGGTCAAGGCCGGCGTGCACTGGGGGCTGTTCGGGGGCGCCGTGGCCAACCTCGGCACCGCGGCCCACCACGCGCAGTACCTGCCGCGCATCATCGACGCCACGCTCCCCGGCTGCTTCGCGATGACCGAGACGGGGCACGGCTCGGACGTGCAGTCACTGGGGACGACGGCGACCTACGACGCCGAGACCGACGAGCTCGTCGTGCACACCCCCGACCTGCGCAGTCGCAAGGACTACATCGGTGGCGCCGCTCGCGACGGGCGGCTCGCCGCGGTCTTCGCCCAGCTGGTCACCGAGGGCGAGAGCCACGGGGTGCACTGCGTCCTGGTGCCGATCCGCGACGAGGACGGCCAACCCATGGCCGGCGTCACCATCGGCGACTGCGGTGCCAAGGCGGGCCTGGCCGGCGTGGACAACGGCCGGCTGTCCTTCGACCACGTTCGGGTCCCGCGGGCGAACCTGCTGAGCCGGTACGGCGACCTGGACGACCAGGGCCGGTACTCGTCCCCCATCGACAACCCGACCCGGCGCTTCTTCACGATGTTGGGGACCCTCGTGCGTGGTCGGGTGAGTGTCGCCGGTGCTGCCGGCGCAGCGACGCGGACCGCGCTCACCCTGGCCGTGACGTATGCGGGGCACCGCCGCCAGTTCACGCCGCCGGGAGCGGTCGACGAGGTCGTGCTGCTGGACTACCGCACCCACCAGCGCAAGCTGCTGCCGGCGCTGGCCAAGTCCTACGCCCTCCAGCTCGCCCAGAACGAGCTGGTCTCCCTCATGCACGACGTGCAGACCGCCGGTGGCGAGGTGGACGAGCACCGCCAGCGCGAGCTCGAGGCCCGCGCGGCCGGGCTCAAGGCGGTCGCCACCGCACACGCCACCGCCACCATCCAGGTGTGCCGGGAGGCGTGTGGTGGGGCGGGATACCTTGCCGTGAACCGGTTGCCCGCACTCAAGGCCGACACCGATGTCTTCACGACCTTCGAGGGCGACAACACGGTACTGCTGCAGCTCGTGGCCAAGGGGCTGCTCACGGACTACCGCGACAGCTTCGGCAACCTCGACCCCCTCGGCATGGTGCGGTTCGGTGCCCGACAGTTCGCCGGTGCGGTGATCGAGCGCACCGCTGCCCGTGGACTCATCGAACGCCTCGTCGCAGCGGCTCCGGGCCGCGACAGCGAGAAGGGTCCGACCGACCGTGGCTGGCAGCTGGCCCTGTTCGAGGAGCGCGAGCGGCACCTGCTCGAGACCCTCGCCCAGCGGCTGCGCAAGGCGGGCAAGGCCGACGCCGACCTCTTCGGGGCGTTCAACGCCGCGCAGGACCACGTGGTGGAGGCGGCACGGGCGCACGTGGACCGGACCGTCCTCGAGGCGTTCGTCGCCGGCATCGACGCCTGCCCGGACCAGGCCGCCGCCGAGCTGCTGTCGACGGTCTGCGACCTCTACGCGCTGAGCTCGATCGAGGCCGACAAGGGGTGGTACCTCGAGCACGGCCGGATCGCCCCGGCTCGCAGCAAGCAGGTCACCGCTGCCGTCAACGACCTGTGCGCCACCCTGCGCCCCCATGCCCAGGAGCTCGTCGACGGCTTCGGCATCCCGAGGGCGTGGCTGGGGACCGACCTGCTCGCCCCGCTCGACGAGGGCTCGGACTGAACAGGCGCCCGCCCCTTCAGCCGTCCCACCACGGCCGCAGCGGCAGGCCTGCGGCACCCTGGTCGTCGAGCCTGACCGCGAGCACCTGGTGCAGCTGGACCTCGTTGCGCTCGAAACCGAGTCGTGAGCCGGCCATGTAGAGCCCCCAGACGCGGGCGGTGGCCTCCCCCACCTCCGCGACGCAGTCGTCCCAGTGCTCACGCAGGTTGTCGCACCACGCGCCCAGGGTCAGGGCGTAGTGCTCGCGCAGGTTCTCCTCGTGGCGCACCTCGAGGCCGCCGACGTCCTGGATCGCCGTGATGATCGTGCCCGAACCGGTCAGCTCACCGTCGGGGAAGACGTAGCGGTCGATGAACGGCCCGGTCGAGGTGCGTTTGTTGTCCCGGCGGGTGATGCAGTGGTTGAGCAGCAGGCCGCCCGGACGCAGCCGTTCCTGCATGAACCGGAAGTACGACGGGTAGTTGCGCACCCCGATGTGCTCGGCCAGGCCGATCGAGGAGATGGCGTCGAAGCCGGTCTCGGTGATGTCGCGGTAGTCGCTGTGGCGGACCTCGGCGAGGTGGGCCAGCCCCTCGCGGGCGATGGCTGCCTGGGCCCACTGCGCCTGTTCGGCCGACAGGGTGGCACCGATGACGCGGATGCCCCGCCGCGCGGCATACCGGACCATGCCTCCCCAGCCACAGCCGACGTCGAGCAACCGGTCCCCCTCCTCGAGGCGCAGCTTGTCGAAGACGAGGCGGTGCTTGTTCTCCTGCGCCTCCTCCAGGGTCGCGGTCTCGTCGGGGTAGGCGGCGCAGGTGTAGGTCATCGACGGTCCGAGCACGAGCTCGTAGAACGCGTTGGAGACGTCGTAGTGGTGGTGGATCGCCTCGGCGTCGCGCACGCGGGTGTGGCGCAGCCCCTCGGCCACCCGCCGCCACCGCGGCAGCGACTCCTGCGGCGGGGGCGGTGGCGGCTTCAGCAGCTCGACGCCGAGCGCGCGCGCGATGGCGGCGGCGGTCTTGGGCGCCGGCATCTGGAAGTGCACCCCGCCCATGGCGGCCAGCAGCGGGTAGGGGTCGCCGGGGTGCACCCCGAGGAGGTCGAGGTCGCCGGCGACGTAGGCCCGCGCCATCCCAAGATCGCCGGGGGCGGTGGCCAGGTAGCTCGCGCCGCGACGGTTGCGCAGGTGCAGGCCGAACCGGGCGTCGTCGGGACCGGTCCGGGAGCCGTCGTAGGCGCTGAAGCGCAAGGGGATGTCGCCCGTGGTCACGGCCTCCAGGACCTGCGCCATCGACAGCTTCGGTGGGAGGGAGTCGGAGTCGAGCCGGTTGCCCTTGAGGATCGTCACGTGCGTCGCACCGCCTTGGAGTAGAGATCGAGCAGTCGTGCACCGGGGTCGTACCTGGCCTTCAGCACGGCATACGCCTCGCCGCCGTAGAGCCGCCAGAACTCATCCTCCTCGTAGAACGAGTCGGAGTAGAGGGACTTGTGACCTGCGAGCTCGCTGACCTTGGCCTCGATACGGCGGTTGGTGGCCCCGCTGTGGTCCGGGTCGCGCGGCACGCTGGACCAGAAGCCGACGTTGACGTAGGTCTGCCCCGGCCTCAGCGGGTAGAGCGGCCAGCTGCCGGTCGTGCGCACGGGGCAGAGCCACAGCGGCTCGATCGGCACCTCGCGCAGGAACCAGGTGACGAACTCGGTCGTCCGCTCGATCGGCACCTCGACGTCCTGGACCACCCGCTCGCGCGGCGGGCGGCCACGGGCGGCCTCGAGGCGGTCGGCCACGTCGAAGCGGTGGTCGAGGGCGACGAGCTTCCAGTAGGACGCGCTGTTGCGCAGCCGTCGGGGCCACAGCCGCCGCACGAGGGGATGCTGCACCCCGAACGCCCTGCTGCACCAGAACCAGTCGGTGTCCCAACGCCAGAGGTAGTCGTGCG
This sequence comes from uncultured Actinomycetota bacterium, assembly GCA_963722015.1. Classification (GTDB taxonomy): domain Bacteria; phylum Actinomycetota; class Actinomycetes; order Actinomycetales; family Dermatophilaceae; genus Pedococcus. The sequence goes on from CAVRMT010000008.1 coordinate 134,881, forward strand.
TGGTGAGCAGGTCGGTGCGATCGCGTGGTCCGTCGTGCTGCAGCGAGCGGTAGTAGACGTCCATGCCGGTGTAGTCGCTGGGGGGACCCGTCAGCGGTGAACGTCGTCCCAGCGTGAGGTAGGACTCGGTCGCCGAGAACACCACGCCGTCGAGGTGGTCGACCCGTTCGCCGTCGTGCTCGCCGGACTCGACGATGCGGTCCATCGTGTCGACCAGCGTCGACACGTCGTGGAACCGGACGTGCCGCAGGGTGACCCCGTCGCCGACCTCCTCCAGCCTGATGCGCAGGCGGGTGGCGTAGCCGAGGGTGCCGTAGGAGTTGGGGAAGCCGTGGAAAAGGTCGGCGTGCTCGCCCCGGGGTCGGGCCGTGACGACCTCGCCGGTGCCGGTGAGGATGTCCATCTCCAGGACGGACTCGTGGGGCAGGCCGTTGCGGAAGGAGGTGGACTCGATGCCGAGGCCGGACACCGCCCCGCCGAGGGTGATCGTCCGCAGCTGGGGCACGACCAGCGGGGCCAGGCCGTGGGGCAGCGTGGCGTCCACGAGGTCGGCGTACGTGCACATGCCCTGCACGTCGGCCGTGCCCGCCACCGGGTCGACCACCAGGACGCGGCCGAGTCCGGAGACGTCGAGCCCCGGGGCGTCGGTGCCGGCCCGCGCCCGGAACAGGTTGGACGTCCGCTTGGCGAGGCGCACCGGCGCACCGGCAGGTATGGCGCGGTAGCTGGCGGCCAGGCGCGCGACCGCAACCTCGTGCTCGCCAGCGCGGACCGTCGGGAGTGGTGTCGACCGCCCCCGCTTCGTCGCCGTCCTGGAACCAGGCACGTCCCGACCTTATGCCGCGCCTGCGACAGCCGTCACGAGGGTGGTGCTGGCGTGTCCACGTGGTCACCGAGGTGCACCGTCCCACCGCGTCGCACGACGGCATACACCCCCGGGCACCCGCCCGCCGAGCCGGTGATGCCCAGCTCGACCTCCCCCACCCGCAGGACGGCACCGACGGCGGCCGTGAGGGCTGCGGAGTCGAGCGTGACGACGAGGTTGGCCCTGGTGTCGTCCCTGAACTCGTCGGCGGCGATGACGTGGACGGGGGCCTTCTTGCGTCGGTCGCCCGCGAGGCCGTCGTCGTCGACCAGCACGGCCTCGAGGTCGCGGCCCGGCTCGCCCTTGACGGGATAGACGTGCAGGCCCCGGACGACCGCGGGCGTCGTCGGCAGGGAGTCGCTCACCCGGGCGATGCTATCCCCGACCCTCCGTAGCCGTGTCGGTCGGATCCGGCTCAGGAGCCGTGCTGGTGGTCTCCGGTTCCGGGGTCGTCGTCTCCGGTTCCGGGGTCGTGGTCTCCGGTTCCGGGGTCGTGGGGTCCGGTTCCGGGGTCGTCGGGTCCGGTTCCGGGGTCGTCGGGTCCGGTTCCGGGGTCGTGGTCGTGGGATCGGGTTCCGGGGTCGTCGGGTCCGGTTCCGGGGTCGTCGTCGTGCTGGTCGGCGGAGCCGGGGTGGTGGGATCCGGGGCTCTGGTCGTGGTGCTGGGCCGAACCGTGGTCGGTGTCCTCACCGGCAGCGTCGTCGGCAGGGTCGTGGGAGTGTACGGACGGTCCGCCATGGAGGGCGGCTGGATCACTGCGACCGCGGCGCTGCCGGGCTTGGCAGGGGGCGGGGCCACCGGCAGCCGGCTGGCCTTCTCCACGGCCTGCTCGATGACCTCCGCCGTGACCGTCGCCGGTTCGGTCCTACGGCGAGCCGTGGGGCCCTGTTCGGCCACGGGGACGGACACCGGTCCGATGGCGACCAACCCGTGCACGCCGAAATAGGCAACCCAGTCCAGCACCGCCAGCAGGTAGGGGCCCGAGTGGTTGTAGGACAGGATCGCCGCCGCGAGCTCGGTCGGCTCAGAGAGGTCCCTGGCGCCCGCACACAGGTGCAGCGACGTCGAGACGACGGCGTCGTAGACGTTCTGGGGGTCGGCTTTCCCGTCGCCGTCGCCGTCGGCCCCGAAGGCGGTCCAGGCGCTGGGGATGAACTGCATGGGCCCCACCGCGCGGTCCCACCGTGCGTCGCCGTCGAGGCGCCCATCGTCGGTGTCGGCAACAGCAGCCACCTCGCCACCCGACAGCAGGGGTCCATACACACCGGGCACGACCCGATGACCACTCAGGGACTGTCCACCAGCCGAACCCGACTCGACCTGGGCGATCGCGGCAAGCACTTCGGCGCGCAGGCGACAGGCGGCAGGTGCGCCACGGACTGCTCCGAGATAGGCATTCATCAGCGCCTGCTGCACCGGGCCCGGTCCCGGCGCGCCCAAGGTGGCACCGGACGCCGGAGGACGGGCGATCTGACCTGCCACCGAGACGTTGGCGCTGCGGTCATCAGCGTCCGTCGGCCCCAGGCTCAGGTCGTCGAACGCCGCGCGGCCGTCGGTGAGCGCTGCCGCCCCCTGGCTCAACGAGGCCCGAGGAGCCTCCGGCCCGTAGGGGGCGGGACCGCCGCAGCCAACCACCGCGGCGGTGGCTCCGATGACGATGAGCGTGGTTGTCAGGCGCATAGAAGAACCAGCCTCATCTCCCGGACCGACGAGCGCGACCCACAAAAGACGCATGTTTTGGGCTCGTTCTCGTGCCAGTGGGACCGATGAGGCCCGTTGGGTACCCCCTCGCGGTCGACGACTCGCCGAGCCAGCCGTCGCACCACCCCCTCTGCGGGCGTCGCCCGCCAGGTGGCCGGTCAGCCGAGTCCACCGGCGATCCGCGCTGCGTCCGGGGAGCGCTTCAGCTGCACCATCGCGATCACGCCCAGGGCCGGCCCGAGGGCGAGCACCGCGAAGGCCCACTGCCAGGTGTAGGCGTCCCGCAGCAGGGGGATCAGCCAGATCGTCACCACGGTGAGCACGAACCCGACCGCGAGCTGGAGGGTGACCGCCGTGCCGACGAAGCGCTGGTCGGCGACCTCGGTCACGATGGCGGAGAACTGGGCGGAGTCAGCAACCACCCAGAACCCCCAGACGAGGCCGATGGCGAGGACGAGCGGCACCGGCGCCTCGCGGACGAGGCCGATGAGCACGGCGCACGTGCCGCTGATGCCCATCGACAGGATCGTCGAGCGGGTCCGCCCCCAACGGTCCCCGAGGATGCCGCCGACCCAGCACCCGAGAGCACCCACCCCGATCACCAGCGCGGTCGCGAAGGCAGCCGGACGCCGCGGGTCGGCGCCACCATCGAGGGTCAGACGGTCGGCGAAGAACACGGCGAACCACGCCCACATGGCATAGAGCTCCCACATGTGGCCGAAGTAGCCGATGCTCGCCAGGCGGACCCCGCGGTCGGCCAGCGCGCGGCGTGCCTGGCTCGGACGGAACACCGCTGCCGGGAACGGGAACGGCCCGTCCTTGGCGGCATACTCGGCCACGAGCCCGCCGGCCAGGGTGAGCACGGAGGTGGTCGCGATGACCACCTGCCACTGCACGCCACCGAGGCCGTTGACGAAGTGCGGCATCGCCGCGCCGAGGGTGAGCGCGCCCACCATGACGCCCAGTGCGGTGCCGCGGCCTCGTCGGAACCACGTCGCCATCGCCTTCATGGCTGGTGGGTAGACGGCAGCGAGGAACACGCCGGTCAGGAACCGCAGCGGCAGCGCCAGAGCCGGGCCATCGGCCAGCAGCAGACCCGCGTTGGCCAGGGCCGCCCCCAGCGAGCCGATGAGCATCAGTCGGCGCGCGGGCACCAGGTCCGCGAGGTTGAGCGTCGCCGACGCCACCGCGCCGACGACGAAACCGAGCTGCACCGCGATGGTCAGCAGCGCTCCCTGGCTGCTCGTCAGCGACCAGTCGTCGCGCAGCTGGGGCAGCACCGCGGACGCGGAGAACCACGCCGACATCGACAGCACCATCGCCAGGGCTAGGCGCCGCAGGGCCGACCACCGCCCTGGAGGGTCGGCTGGGTCCGTGGGTACCCCCGGTGACGTCACCCGCGCATCGTACGAAACCGGCGACCAGGGGCACATAGGTCACGATTCGGGGGTCTCACGCGCGCATGTCCCTGTATGCGGCCCGGCGCTGGGTAGTGTCAGCAGGAGTCAGGCGTGGGTCGACCACGTCCACTACCGCCAAGGAGTACCCCGGTGACCACCTCACGTATCCGTCGCGCCAGCGCCTTCGCTGCCGCCTCACTCATGTCCACCCTGGTCCTTGCTGCGTGCGGCTCCGATGACGGGGGCACCCCCGCAGCCACGAACTCGAGCGGGATCACGACGATCACAGAAGGCAAGCTCAAGGCCTGCACCCACCTGTCCTACAAGCCGTTCGAGTTCAAGGAAGGCTCCAAGGTCGTGGGCTTCGACGTCGACCTCATGGACCTCGTCGCCAAGAAGCTCGGCCTCGAGCAGGAGGTCGTCGACATCGAGTTCGCCACGATCACCTCGGGTGCAGCCTTCGCAGCCAAGAAGTGCGACGCCGGCTTCGGTGCGACGACGATCAACGACAAGCGCAAGGAGGCGGTCCTCTTCTCCGACCCCTACTTCGACTCCACCGCGGCACTGATCGCCAAGAAGGACTCCGGGATCACCGACCTCGCGAGCCTCAAGGGCAAGAAGCTCGGTGTTCAGACCGACACGACCGGACAGGAGTTCGCCGAGAAGGAGAAGGACGCCAACGGCTTCACCCCGGTCGTCTTCGACGACCTGCCCACCCAGCTCGCTGCGGTGCTCTCCGGCCGCGTGGATGCTGCGATCAACGACAACGGCCCCCTGCTGGACTACGCCAAGGACAACCCTGAGACCACGGTGGTCAAGGAGTTCGACACGGGCGAGCAGTACGGCCTGATGTTCAAGCTCAACGATCCCAATGGCACCAAGCTGGCCGAGCTGACCAACGAGGTCCTCAAGACCGCACAGGCCGACGGCACCTACAACACGATCTACAAGAAGTGGTTCGGAGTCGACGCCCCGAAGTGACCACGGTGAGCCACCTCGCGCAGTCGACGCGGCCCCTTCCGCGTCGTGGGGGGCGGCGGTACGGTTTCGACCGGCCCGCCGCCCTCCGGCGTTGTGGTTCCTGACCACGCAGGTCTTCAGGAGGACCCATGACCACCACCACCACTGAAGCTGCTCCGAAGAAGAGGAAGCTGTCCCCGCGCAGGAGGGCCCAACGGATCCGATGGGCGCAGTACGCGATCCTGGCGGTCGTCGTCGTCGTCTTCGCCCTCACCGCGGACTGGGGACAGATCCAGAGCGTCTTCTTCAGGACGGACCTGATCAGGCTGACCCTCACCGAGGGTCTGGGCAACGCCCTCAAGAACACGATCGTCTACACCGCAGGGGCCTTCGTCATCGGCTTGCTGCTGGGCACGATCCTCGCGCTCATGCGGCTGTCGTCGGTCGCCCCCTACCGCTGGATCGCGACGGTCTGGATCGAGTTCTTCCGGGGCCTGCCGGCGATCGTCGTCTTCATCGCCTTCAGCCTGCTGCCCCTCGCCTTCTCCGGGCTGATCATCCCCTACGACCCGTACGGCACCGTCTGGGTCGCCCTGGGCCTGGTCGCCTCGGCCTACATGGCCGAGACCATCCGAGCGGGCATCCAGGCCGTTCCCCCGGGTCAGATCGAGGCGGCGCGTTCCCTCGGCATGCCGGCCGGCGTGGCCACCCGCAAGATCGTCCTGCCGCAGGCGTTCCGGATCATCACGCCCCCACTGACGAACGAGATCATCCTGCTGGTCAAGGACTCCTCGCTCGTCTACGTCCTCGGTCTCTCCGCCACCGGCTACGAGCTGACGAAGTACGGCCGCGACCTCTCGAGCAACAACGTGAACCTCACGCCCCTGGTCGTCGCCGGCTTCTGCTACCTGATCATCACCCTCCCGCTCTCCACCCTCGTGCGCCGCATGGAGTCCCGCCAGAAGAAGGAGCGCTGAGAACCATGTCCGCGACAGCCCACAAGACCCCCGTCGTGGCGGTCACCGACCTGCACAAGTCCTTCGGCGCCAACCACGTCCTCCAGGGCCTCACCGCCACGATCCACGAAGGTGAGGTCGTGTGCGTCATCGGTCCCTCGGGATCGGGCAAGTCGACGTTCCTGCGCTGCATCAACCTCCTCGAGCAGCCCACGAGCGGCTCGATCAGGGTGGGGACGGACGAGGTCAACGACCCGGACTGCGACATCGACGCCATCCGTCGCAATATGGGCATGGTCTTCCAGCAGTTCAACCTCTTCCCGCACCTGTCGGTGCTCAAGAACTGCACCATCGCCCAGACCACGGTTCTGAAGCGGAGCAAGGACGAGGCGGAGGCCAGGGCTCGGGAGAACCTCGAGAAGGTCGGCCTCTCCGAGAAGGAGGACGCCTTCCCGGCCCAGCTCTCCGGTGGTCAGCAGCAGCGCGTCGCCATCGCCCGGGCGCTGTCGATGGACCCCAAGCTCATGCTGTTCGACGAGCCGACCTCTGCCCTGGACCCCGAGCTGGTGGGTGACGTGCTGTCGGTCATGCGCCGGCTCGCCAGCGAGGGGATGACCATGTTCGTCGTGACCCACGAGATGGCCTTCGCCCGGGATGTCGCCGATCGCGTGATCTTCATGGACGGTGGCCAGATCGTCGAGGAGGGCGCGCCCGAGCAGGTCATCGGGGAGCCCACCGAGGAGCGGACCAGGGTCTTCCTGCAGCGCGTGCTCGACCCGACGCACGTCGAAGCGGGAGCCGAGGACGCGGCCTACGCCAAGCGTCACGTCGGCGAGGTGGCAGCCGGCAACGTCGAGAAGCGCCGCAAGGGCACCCACGGTCGCTACAGCGGTGGCGGCGGCCTCGGCTGACAGCGCGCGCAGCGACGACGACCGACCCGCAGCTGCGACTCATTACCGGCCCCGATACCGGGACCGGACGCCAACGGCCCCTGACCTGCGCTCTCGCAGGACAGGGGCCGTTGGTGGTGGTGGACGTGAAGGGACTCGAACCCATGGCCTCTCGCGTGTGAAGCGAACGCTCTAACCAACTGAGCTACACGTCCAGGTGCCCTTGCGGGCCAGCCGAAGAATAGCGGGATCGGGTGCGAGGGGTGAAATCCGGGGGTGTGCCGCCGTGTCCGGCCCCCTCGAGACCGGCCCCCAGCGGCTCCGAGCCTGCCGCGAGTCTGTCTCGCGATCGGCCCCTGGCCGGACCCGCGCCGCTGGTGAACCGGGCGGGTCAGAGCCCGGGCATCACGGCGAGGGTGTTCTTCAGGAACCCGGGCAGGAACCCGGGGACCCCGGACACGGCGAACAGGGCCCAGAAGATGAGCAGGACGAGCAGCAGCGTCCCCAGTCCGAGCAGCGCCCGGACCCACCAGGGTTGGGTCTTCTGCCAGTCGTTCCACGAGCTCACCCTGGCCTTGGCCCAGTCGAGCAGCCGCTGCGCCTTCTCGAACTCCGAGGCGAGGATGCCGATCCCGACGAAGATGATGACCCACCCGGGGCCGGGGGCAGGGAGCAGGACGATGCCCACGGCGACGACGAGCACCCCCACGACCCCGACGACCCACTTGTAGATGCGATGGCTGTGGGGGTTGGCGCGGATCTTGCGCCGCCACTCCCAGTCGTGGTCAGGCTGCCCGGAGCCCTGCCCGGCGTCCTGCGGTTGGCCCTGCATCGCCTCGGGGGCGCGGCCCGGTGTCTGGTCGGTCACGGGTCCAGTCTCTCAGTGCACAGCCTGGCGAACACCTCGGCCGCACGACGGGTCAGCGGACCCACGGCCAGCGCCCGGTCGTCGACGGCGTGGATCGGCAGGACGTCCTTGGTGCTGCTCGTGATGAAGACCTCGTCGGCCGACTGGAGGACCTCGAGCGGCAGGGCCTCCTCGCGGACCTCCATCCCGTCCTCGCGGCACCACTCGATGGTGACCTCACGGGTGATGCCGGCCAGGCAACCGGACTCGAGGGGCGGGGTCCGCAGCACGCCGCCGGTGACGACGAAGATGTTGGAGCCGGTGCACTCGCAGAGCTCACCGCGGGTGTTGGCGAACACCGCCTCGATCGCCCCACGCTGCTTGGCGTGCGCGAGCGCGACGACGTTCTCGGCATACGAGGTCGTCTTGAGGCCGGCCACGGCGGACCGCTCGTTGCGCGTCCAGGGGACGACGGCCACCGAGGCGCTGGCCGGCGGGCGCGGCTGCTCCCCGGCGGTGACGATGTAGGTGAGCGGGCTGTCGTCGCGGTCCGAGCCGAGGGGACCAGCTCCCCCGGTGACCGTGTAGCGCAGCCTCCCGAACTCGATCGGGTCACCGTCGCCCAGCACGGCCTTGACGCCTTCGGCGAGGTAGTCGTGGTCGGCCGGCGGCAGGCCGAGCCCGGTCATCGTGCGGTCGAGGCGACGGGCGTGCCGGGTGGCCGCGAACACCTGACCGCGGTCGATCTTGGCCGTCTCGAAGGCCCCGTCCCCGACGGTCACCCCGTGGTCGAGTGCGGTGACGGACGGCTCGTCCGCACCGGTGAGACGACCGTTGACCCAGACCCTCACGCTGCTCATGCGTCCACCCTCCCAGATGCGAGTCCGACCAGCCGTACGGCCTTGACCCGTGTCTCCTCCCACTCGCCCTCGGGGTCCGAGCCCCAGGTGATGCCGGCGCCGGTGCCGAAACGCAGCCACCGCCGTCCGTCCGGCCCCCGCTCGGCCCAGAACGTGCGGATGCCGACGGCCAGCTCCGCCGTCCCCGCATCGACGTCGACCCAGCCGACGGCCCCGCAGTAGGGGCCGCGCGGCACCGGCTCGAGGTCGGTGATGGCCTGCAGTGCGGTGTGCTTCGGCGCCCCGGAGACCGAGCCGGGCGGGAAGGTCGACGCCACCACGTCGTCCCACCGCGTCCCGGGTCGCAGCTCACCGGAGACGGTCGACACCAGGTGCACCAGCCCGGGGTGGTCCTCCGGCGCACAGAGGTGGTCGACCCGGACCGTCCCCGGACGGCACACGTGCGACAGGTCGTTGCGCACGAGGTCGACGATCATGACGTTCTCCGCGTAGTCCTTGGGAAGCATCGCGTCGAGGTGGGTCGCGGTCCCCTTGATCGGTCGCGACCGCAACCGGTCCCCGTCGCGCAGCAGGAACGCCTCCGGGCTCGCGCCCACGACGTCCAGTCCCGCATCCGGGACGGTGATGCGCGAGGCGTACGGCGCGGGGTTGCCGCGCGCGAGCAGCTGCGCCAACCCGTCGAGGTCGGCGTCCTCGGGCAGCTCGTGCGACAGCACCCGGCACAGGTTCACCTGGTAGACGGTGCCGGCGGCGATCCGCTCGCGGATCTCCCGGACCCCGGCGAGGTAGGCCGCCCGGTCCAGGCTCGTGGTCCACCCACCGTCCAGCGGGGTCCAGTCCACCGTCGGGGGCGCAGCGTCGTCGCGCTCGACCCGGGCGAAGCGCACCGCGGTGACCGCTCCCTCGAACTCGGCGACCACGGCCCAGAAGCCCGACCCGAGCTCGTCCAGGCCGGTGAGGTCGTGGCGGACCTCCACGGGCTCGGTCGCGACCAGCGACCCGAACCGCCCGTGTCCTGATGCGGTCGCCTCCACGACGGCGATCCTAGGGCGACCTACACTCGGCCCCCATGCGCCCTCTCCCCGCGGTCACCGCTGCCGCCCTCGCGGTCACGCTGACGGCGTCCTGCTCGACCGGGTCGCCGTCCGCGCCGGCGTCGACCGGGTCGGGCGCCTCGACCGCTGCGCCGGGGGTGACCGGCAGCCCCTCGACGTCCACCGCAGCGCCACCGTCCGCGTCGTCCGAGGCCCCCACGAGGCCGGCCTCGACCACGACGTCGACCACGACCACGTCGGCGGGCGACCCGAAGACGCTCACGATGGCCTTCGCCGGCGACGTCCACTTCGAGGACTACCTGGCGCCGTTGGCCTCCCGGCCCGACGGCCTCGCCGAGCTGCAGGACACCTTGGGCGCGGCCGACCTCGCGATGGTCAACCTCGAGACCGCGATCACGACGCGCGGCACCAGGATCGGCAAGGAGTTCCACTTCCGGGCGCCTGCCTCAGCGCTGGAGACGGTGCAGGGCGCAGGGGTGGACGCCGTCAGCATGGCCAACAACCACGGCGCCGACTACGGGCCCGTGGGGCTGCGGGACACGCTCGCCGCGAAGAGGTCCAGTCCCATCCCCATCGTCGGGATCGGCGCCGACGAGGACGAGGCGTACGCCCCCGCCGTCCTCGAGGCCAAGGGTCTGGAGGTGGCCGTGCTCGGCGCCTCGCAGGTGTTCGAGATGACGCTGTCGCAGTACTCGGCCGGCCCCGGCAAGGCCGGGATCGCCAGCGCAGCGCCGGTCACGCGGTTGCGCAAGGCCGTGTCCGCGGCATCGAGGAAGTACGACGTCGTCGTGGTCTTCCTGCACTGGGGCCTGGACTACCAGCAGTGCCCCGACCCGCTGTCCGCGGAGACGGCCCAGGTCCTTGCTGAGGCCGGGGCCGACATCGTCGTCGGTGGCCACTCCCACCGCGTCAACGGCGCAGGGTGGTTGGGACGCTCCTACGTCGCCTACGGCCTGGGCAACTTCGTCTGGTGGCGCAGCCGCGAGCCCGACTCCCGTTCCGGGGTCCTCACGCTCTCGCTGGACGTCGAGGCGGCCAGGGGCACGGGGTCCGACGGACACAGCGTCGTGCGCACCGCGACCTGGACGCCCATGCTCATCGGCACCGACGGCATACCCCGCCGACCGGGGGCCAGGGACAGCGCCCGGCTCACCGCCTTGTGGAAGCAGGCCAACGCGTGCACCGGACTGGAGACCGCGCCGAGCTGAGCCGGCCCACCGGGGAATGAAGGTGACAGGTCAGCCGTTGATGTAGTTGAATTCGAAACTAGACTACCCGAGAGGCATGACCGATGCAGTTCGGCATCTTCACCGTCGGCGACCTGACCACCAACCCCACCACGGGCACCACCGTCAGCGAGCACGAGCGCATCAAGCAGACCGTCGAGCTCGCCAAGCAGGTCGAGCAGGTCGGCCTGGACGTGTTCGCGACCGGCGAGCACCACAACCCACCCTTCGTGCCGTCCTCCCCCACCACGACCCTGGGGTTCATCGCCGCGCAGACCGAGCGGCTGCTGCTGTCGACCTCCACCACGCTCATCACCACGAACGACCCGGTGAAGATCGCGGAGGACTACGCGACGCTGCAGCACCTCGCCGACGGTCGCGTCGACCTGATGATGGGGCGCGGCAACACCGGCCCGGTCTACCCGTGGTTCGGCAAGGACATCCGTGACGGCATCGCGCTCGCCATCGAGAACTACGCGCTGCTGCGCCGGCTGTGGACCGAGGACGTCGTGACGTGGGAGGGGAAGTACCGCACCCCGCTGCAGTCCTTCACCGCCACCCCGCGCCCGCTCGACGGCATCGCCCCCTTCGTCTGGCACGGCTCGATCCGCAGCCCCGAGATCGCCGAGCAGGCGGCCTACTACGGTGACGGGTTCTTCCACAACAACATCTTCTGGCCGATGAGCCACACCCGGCAGATGGTCGCGCTGTACCGCCGCCGTTTCGAGCACTACGGCCACGGCTCCGCGGACCAGGCCATCGTCGGTCTCGGCGGGCAGGTGTTCATGCGGGCCAACAGCCAGGACGCGGTGCGCGAGTTCCGTCCCTACTTCGACAACGCCCCCGTCTACGGTCATGGCCCGTCGCTGGAGGACTTCAGCCGCGAGACCCCGCTCACGGTGGGATCGCCCCAGCAGGTCATCGAGCGGTATGCCGCCATGGCCGACTCCGTCGGCGACTACCAGCGCCAGCTCTTCCTCGTCGACCACGCGGGCCTGCCGCACGCGACGGTGATGGAACAGGTCGAGCTCCTCGGCACGCAGGTCGTGCCCGAGCTGCGCCGGATCGCCGCCGCCCGCAAGCCGGCGCACGTGCCGGACGCCCCCACCCACGCCAGCCGCCTCGCGGCGACCCGATCCCTCGAGGTGGCCCGATGACGACCGACCCGACCTCGCTGCGTGGCACCCCCTCCGCCGGCAGCCCCACCCGCCGGATCGTGGTCGTGCAGGCTGGTCTCGGGCAGCCGTCCGCGACCCGCCTGCTCGGCGAGCGGCTCGCGGCCGCCACCCGCGACGCCCTGTTCGAGCGCGGTCAGGAGACGACCGTCGAGGTCGTCGACCTGCGCGCACACGCCCACGACCTCGCCAACGCACTGCTCACGGGTTTTCCGACCGGTGGGCTGCGTGCGGCGGTCGATGCGGTCGCAACCGCGGACGCGGTCATCGCCGTGACGCCGGTGTTCCAGGCGTCGTACAGCGGCCTGTTCAAGACCTTCTTCGACGTCCTCGACGAGGGCTCCTTGCGCGGCGTCCCACTGCTCTTGGCCGCCACCGCCGGCACGGCGCGGCACTCGCTCGTGCTCGAGCACGCGATGCGACCGATGTTCGCCTACCTCAAGGCCCTGACCGTGCCGACCGGCGTGTTCGCGGCGTCCGAGGACTGGGGTGGCGGCGACCTCGCCCACGGGTTGTCCGCACGGATCGACGTCGCTGCCGCCGAGCTGGCCGACCTCGTGTCGGGTCGGGTGGCCACTGCCACGGGTGCAGCCGGCGGGTTGTTGGCCGATCCCGTCCCGTTCCGGGAGATGCTGGGCCGCTGACCGCGACCCGGGCTGTCCGGTGTGTCCCCAAAGCACCCGGGAACAACCGGGATCGGTACGTCAGATTGCCGATGCGACAGGACAGCCAACAGGCGCATCCTGAAGCATCGCAGCGATTCCTCCGACTCGTGCCGTGAAACGGGCCTACATGGAGGTGGCAATGATGGCCGTCGTGAGTGCGCTGCCGGAGCCGCACCACGGCGACCGGCATGGACCACGTCCCGAACCCGAGCTCGAGCTCGGCTCGGACACCCTCGCGCGCATCAGCGAGGTGGCAGCCCACCCCGACCGGGCCTGGCGACTCGAGCCGCTGGCGCGCAAGCAGGCGTTCGCCCGCCGTCGCGGTGAGCCCATGCCGAACGATGCCGAGCCGCCCGTCGTCGATGCCGCACTGGAACGGATCTTCCTCAACGCCGACTTCCTGTCCGGTTCGTGGCTGAGCACCGGAGCGACGACGGCCGAGGCCGTCGCCAAGATCAAGACCGACAGCGAGCTGGGCACGGGGTTCCTCGTGTCCCCCTGGCTGCTGATGACCAACAACCACGTCATCGACAGCCCCGACACCGCCCGCAGCGCCGTCGCGTGGTTCCGTTACGTGGAGGACGCCGACGGCTGCATCACCCCCCACAAGCTCACCCTGCAGCCGGGGCGCTGCTTCGTCACCAGTCCCCGGGAGGCCCTGGACTACACGGTCGTGGCGGTCGCCCCACTGGACGACCAGGCTCCGGGCGAGCAGCTCGGCTCGATCCCGCTGCACGGCGGTGTCGGCAAGATCGTCGTGGGTCAGAACGTCAACGTCATCCAGCACCCGTCCGGCCGCACCCGCGAGATCTGCGTCCGCAACAACCTGCTCCTCGAGGTGGTCGACGACACCTTTGTCCTCTACGGCGCCGACACCGAGCCCGGCTCGTCCGGGTCGCCGGTCCTCAGCGACAACTGGGAGCTGGTCGCCCTGCACCACGCCAGTGAGCAGAAGCGCAACGAGGAGCGCCAGTTCGTCGACGCAGAAGGCAACCTCGCCACCGACCAGACCCCGGAGTCCAAGCGGGTCTGGGTCGCCAACAAGGGCATCCGGGTGTCGGCGCTCGTCGCCGACCTGCGGACCCGCGTCCTGGACGAGACCAACGGCACGGAAGCCAAGGACCTCGTCGACCAGATGCTCGGACTGGGAGGAAACATATGAGTACGGCCCTGCTGCTCATCCACGGACGCAGCCAGCAGATGCCCGTGGGGAGCGACCGCAGCGATGCCGCGGTCGACGACTACGTCGCACGCAAGAAGCGTGAGTGGATGGCCGGTCTCGCCAAGGGCGCGACCCTCGCAGGTCGGACCGTGCCAGCACCCGACACCGTCTACCTGCCGTACTACGGCAACGTCCTCGCCGACCGGATCTCCGCTCACGAGAGGGCCGGCGGAAGAGCACCCGAGCTCGAGGGTCTCGACATCGCCTCGAAGGCCCACGCCACCAGCGACGACATCCTGCTCGACGGAGCAGCCGAGATCGGCTTCGTGGCCTCACGTCGCCTGGAGCAGACCGACCCCGAGCTGGCCGGTGCCGCGCGCGATGTCGAGAAGGCCCAGGCCAGCGGTGAGGAGGCCTCCTGGGGGGACCTGCTCAAGCCCAAGGTGGTGCGAGCGGCGTTGCGGTTCATCAGCGACAAGACCGGCGCACCCCAGGCGATCATCACGCGCTTCCTCGCCGACGTCGCCTACTACCTCGAGGACGACTCCATGCGCGACTCCGTCCAGGAGGTCGTGTCGGCCTCCATCGCCCAGGCCTCCGACGACGGGCACTCCGACCTCGTGGTGGTGGGGCACAGCCTCGGCAGCTGCGTGGCCTACGACGCCCTCCAGCGCTACACCCCGGGCCCGCGGGTTCGCCTCCTGGTCACGGCCGGTTCCCCCGACGGGTACGCCGTCGTGAAGCGCAACCTGTGGGGTGGCCCCGAGGGGGACGGGAACCGCGGCATACCGGCGGCGATCGATCCCGTCGATGGTCCCCTGAAGTGGCTCAACGCCTACGACGAGCACGACGTCGTCGCGCTCGTGCACCCCTTGGCCCCGTTGTTCGCCCCCGGCAGCGAGGCGATGCGAGACGAGCGGGCCCAGAACCCCTCCGACCCGCACTCCATCCAGGACTACCTCTCGGACCCCGACGTGGCGGCCCCGATCATCGATGCACTGCAGACCGGTCGGGGGTGACGACGCTGACCCCCACCGACGACGTGAGGCCGGAGGTGGCCAGTGAGGTCGGACCCTGGGGCAGGTCCGCCCGCCGGTCCGGACCCGTGACGTAGACGAGGAGGGCGACGGCGATGCGCAGGCACTCAGCGGCTCGCAGCGGCGCGCAGCGGGGGGTCGCTCGCCTCCCGGTCCTCACCGCGTCCTCGGCCCGGACCGTCATGGGCTCCGTCCTTCTCGCCGTCCTGCTCCTGGGTGCCTGCGCCACGCCCGGCTCCACTCCTGGCGGCAGCAGCGACGACCCCGGCGGTGGCGACGGTGAGTCGTCCCTGGTGTCCGGCGACACCGAGACGTTCGCCACCCCGGAGATCGAGCCCACGACACCGGAGACCTCGACCGGCCAGGCCGGGAACGACAACCCGGCGATCTCGGTGGCGCGACTGCCCATCGGGGGCGACTCCCAGGTCGACGAGACCGACCCGAGGCTCCAGTGCGCCCACGTGACGTGGATCGCCAGCTCCGACGGGCAGATCCCGCGCGGAACGGGGGTCGAGATCACCGGTGTCGTCTTCGACCCGGCGTCGTTCGAGGCGGTCGGTGAGGGCTGTGGCGCGCAGCGGCCCAGCTGTCTGCACTACGTCTTCCGCCCCTCGGCCCTGCAGTGCGACCTCGCGGTCCGAGCGACCGGGGAGGTGGCCGCGGGATCGAGTCCCACCCTCGCCTTCAGCGGCCTGGTCTTCTGTCCCGACAACGCCTCGGACTCCTGCCGCCGGTTCGTGGCCGCTCTCGCCGACGAACAGCAGCTCAGCATCGGGCTGAACATCCCCGAGCTGCCGCCCGAGCCCACCACGGCGGACCCGTCGACAGACCCCTCGACCGACTCGCCTGCGACCGACGCACCCCCGACCGACGCACCCCCGACCGAGGCCCCGACGACCGACGCGCCCACCACTGACGCCACGACCACCGACGGCGGATGATGGCTGCCGAGCATGCCGGCTCCGGGCTGTCCTGGGACCGCGTCTACGGCGTGGCCGGCAACATCGTGGCACCGGCCACCGCCCTGAGCGCCCTGCTGTTCTACTTCGGCTACGTCTCGACCCGGGCCCAGTACCTCTACTTCGGTCTCGACGTGGACTCGATCGGGCTCTCCACGCAAAGCTTCGTCATGCGCAGCCCCGGTCCGCTGCTGGTGCCCCTGCTCGTGCTCGTGCTGCTCGTCGCCGCAGCCCTCGCCGTCAACCGCTGGCTCTCACCCCGACTCACCCGCCACGCTTCCCTGGCCCTCGGGGCCGGCCTCGGCCTGCTCGGTGCCGGTCTGGTGCTGCTGGTCACGTATGCGATGGCCGGTGAGTGGCGTTACTACCCCTTGGTCACGCCGGTGCTCATGGCGCTCGGTGGCACCGTCACGGCCTACACGCTCGGACTGCGCGCCGGCTCCGTGCGGCTGCGGGTCGCACTCTGGATCACCGTGGCAGCGGCCGTCTTCTGGGCCAACGCCACCCTCGCCCAGTGGTCCGGAACCGGTTTGGCACAGGAGCAGGCCGGCCACCTCGAGGACCTGCCGCGCGTCGTGGTCGACACCCGCGAGCGGCTGTACCTGCGCAGCCCCGACATCGTCGAGACCGCCCTCCCGGTCGAGGAGGGCCAGACCTTCCGCTACCGCTACCGCGGCCTGCGCCTGCTCGTGCAGAACGGCGACCGCATGTTCCTGGTCCCCTGCAGCGAGCAGGTGTCCCCCTGCCCCCACCGAGCCGGGAGCGGCACCCTCGTGATCCGCTGGAACGACAGCTCGCGCGTCCAGTTCTTCGCACCCTGACACCACCCCACTCGCCCCGATGCGCCACGCACCATAGATTGGCGTCCATGGGTGCACTCGAACGTTTCTCCCTCGCGGACCGCGTTGCTGTCGTCACGGGTGGAACACGTGGGCTGGGGGCCGGGTTCGCCGAGGCGCTCGGCGATGCCGGTGCCGCCGTGGTCCTCGTGGGCCGTGACCGCTCCGCCGCCGACAGCGTGCTGTCGACATTGCGCGCCAAGGACATCCGCGCCGAGTTCGTCGAAGCGGACGTCACGGTGGCCGACGACGTCCAGCGCGTCCTCGACACCACCTTGACGACCTTCGGGAAGGTGGACGTCCTGGTGAACAACGCCGGCGCCTGCGTCCACGCCCCAGCCCTGGACGTGACGCCCGAGGACTGGCGAGCCGTGATGGCTGTCAACGTCGACGCCGTCTGGACCTGGTCCCAGACCTTCGGCCGGCACTTCGTGGCGAAGGGTTCGGGGTCCATCGTGAACATCGGCTCGATGTCGGGGTTCATCGTCAACCGTCCACAGTGGCAGCCCGCCTACAACGCCTCCAAGGCGGCAGTCCACCACCTGACGCGCAGCCTCGCCGCGGAGTGGGGGCCGCACGGAGTTCGGGTCAACGCCCTGGCCCCCGGCTACATCAGGACCGACATGTCCCCGGTCGACGACCCGAAGTTCCGCCAGCACTGGATCGACGATGCGCCCATGCAGCGCTACGGCACCGTCGAGGAGCTCGCTCCGGCGATCGTCTTCCTGGCCAGCGACGCCTCCTCCTTCGTGACCGGCTCGGTGCTCGTCGCCGACGGCGGTTACACCGCGTTCTGAGCGACGCTGTCCACCGTCCGACAGTCCCACCCATCGCACGATCCGTCCGCACCCTAGGAGACACCATGGCCACCACTCGCAACGCCTCTGCTCACTGGGAGGGCTCGCTCATGGAGGGGGCCGGAAAGGTCACCCTCGACTCCTCCGGCCTGGGGACGTATGACGTCACCTGGCCCGCGCGTGCCGAGGCACCCAACGGCAAGACGAGCCCGGAGGAGCTCATCGCGGCCGCGCACTCCACCTGCTTCTCGATGGCACTTGCCCATGGCCTCGCCCAGGCCGGCACCCCCGCGACGACCATCGACACCTCTGCGGCGGTGACGTTCCAGCCCGGCACGGGGATCACCGGCATCGTGTTGTCCGTCAGCGGTGCCGTGCCCGGCCTGACCGCCGAGCAGTTCGAGGAGGCAGCCCAGGCCGCGAAGACCGGCTGCCCCGTGAGCCAGGCCCTGTCGGTGCCGATCTCGCTGGAGACCAGCTTCACCGAGTGAGCCCGGGCCCCGGGGCGGCCGCGTGCGCCGAGGCGCACTCCCCCGACGTCAGTCCTCGGGAAGGCCGCCCCGACCACCCATGCTGTGGGGGCCACCACCCCAGCCGCCGCGACCGCTCAGGCCGCTGGCTGCCAGGACCAGGCCGAGCACGGCCGTGACCGGGCCGATGATGGCCCACGCCGTGACGCCACTCATCACACTGCCCCCGAGCACGTCGATCCCCTGCAGGAACCAGACCACCCCGATCAGGATGAGGAACGCTCCGAGGGCCAGACGTACGGGCTTCATGCTTCGAGCCTAACCGCGGTAGCCGCCGGACGACCGACCTACGGCCTCGTTCCGCCGCGCAGCGCCGAACCTCTGATCGCCAATTCGGGTGCAGCACTTGACCATTTCTTGGTGGACAGAACCGCCCGAACCCAGAACTATCGGGGCAGACCGAACTGGTCGAGACGGCGGACCCGGTCCGCAGGACCCGCAGGCGGGACCGCACGACTCACCCAGCTCGCAGGGGGACGACCTTCGTCGGGGAGACGACGGGGCGTCAGAAGGAGGTGGGGACCAGCGTCACGCCGTGGGGGCGTCGAGGTCGCACCTCTCCAGTGCTCCGCTGGAGGCGATCCGTGCTGCCCCGGTTCATGCGACTCAGGCGGACTCACGTGGGCCCGACCCACCACCGTCCTGAGCACCACTGCCGCAACAGGAGATTCGTCTTGTCGAAGAAGCTTGCCTACGCCGCGATCGCCGGCTCCGTCCTCAGTTCCACCGTGCTGCTCGCTGCGCCGTCCGCCCAGGCCGCCGCCCGTGACGGCGTCTGCCAGAGCGGGGAGTTCTGTCTCTACTACAACAGCAACCACGCCGGGTCCGTGTCCGACTTCACCGGCTCCATCAGCGACTACGGCGCCAGCCAGCCCGAGTGCTACGAGTTCAAGGGCTCCGGCGCCGGGCAGGGCCAGTGCGTGAAGAACAACGCCGCCTCCGCCTGGAACCGCACCGGCGGCTCAGTGACCGTCTACTACAACAGCGGATACTCCGGTGACAGCCAGACCTTCGCCGCCGGCGCCAAGGTCAACCTCAACGCGACGCTGAAGAACGAGAACGCGGGCCACCAGTTCGGCAGCGGCGGGGGCACGACCAAGGTCGACATGTCCGACGCGCTCTACACCGGTGGGGGCGGCCGCCTGACGACCGGCTTCGACGGCTACGAGAGCACCCCGGGCCGGCACGAGGGCATCGACTTCGCCAAGGCCAGCGGGTCCGGCGTCAAGGCCCTGATCGGCGGCACCGTCACCAACGTCGTCGAGGGCGGAACCGGGCTGTCCACGATCGCCGTCTACAACGCCACCTTCGACAAGACGATCATCTACCTGCACACCAACCCGCTGGACAGCGTCGACACCGGTGACAGCATCAGCAAGGGACAGCAGATCGCGACCGAGGCCGCCCGCGGCACCAGCGCGACCCACACCCACGTGGAGATGCGCCTCGGACGCCAGACGCTGGCCGCCAAGAGCGTCAACGACCCGGTGCTCGACAACCCCAACCCCACCTCGTTCTGGCAGGCCCGGGGGTACAACGTCCGATGAACACCGTCATGCAACACCTCACCCGCACCCGCAAGCCCGCCCAGGCCCTGCTGGCCTCGGTCGGCATCCTCGCCGCCCTCATCGTGACGGCTCCGTCCGCGGACGCGGCTGCCCGGGACGGCATCTGCCAGTCCGGCGAGTTCTGCCTGTACTACAACAGCGACCACGCCGGCTCGGTCTCGGACTTCACGGGGTCGATCGACGACTACGGCGCCAGCCAGCCCGCGTGTTACGAGTTCAAGGGTGCCGGCGCCGGCCAGGGGCAGTGCGTCAAGAACAACGCCGCTTCGGTGTGGAACCGCACCGGTGGTCAGGTCACCGTCTTCTACAACAGCGGCTACGCCGGGGACAGCCAGACGTTCTCGGCAGGCGCCAAGGTGAACCTCAAGGCGGCCCTGAAGAACGACAACGCGTCACACCGCTTCGGCGGCGGTGGTGGTGGGACCGGCGGCACGTATGGTGCGCCGAACACCAACCCCTACCCCTCGGCGGCCACCGTCGCACCGAACGCGACGGCCCGGACGAAGTTCGTCGACGACGAGATCGCCCGGCTCACCGGGGAGCGGGAGTGCTACGTGGGCGACTACCGCAGCTACCAGCCGTCGACGAGCAACCACAACACCGGGAACGCGCTGGACTGCACCATCTCCAACGCGATCGGTTCCTACCCCTCTGCGGCGCAGAAGGACCAGGGCTGGAAGCTCGCCAACTGGCTGAAGCAGTACGCCGGACGACTCCAGGTCCGCTACGTGATCTGGGACGGCAAGATCTGGAGCGCGGCGCGTTCGTCCGAGGGGTGGCGCACCTACACCGGCGGGTCGGGTGTGACCGGCGGTCATTACGACCACGTGCACGTGTCGATCGAGAACCCGTACGGCGACTGAGCCGGGAGCCGTGACAGGTCAGGGCCCCTTCCCCCCCGGAAGGGGCCCTGACCCAGCTTGGGGGACCGGACCTCACGGCCCGGTCAGAACTCCTCGTCGAACCCGACGGCGCCGCTGACGCCCATCTGGTAGGCGGAGACCCGACGCTCGAAGAAGTTCGACAGCTCCTGCACGTCCTGCAGCTCCATGAAGGCCAACGGGTTGGTCGAGCCGTACTCCGGCTCGAGCCCCAGCTGCGCGAGCCGGCGGTCGGCAACGCTCTCGAGGTAGGTCCGCATGTCCGTGGTGGACAGGCCCGCCACTCCCCCACCGAGCAGGTCCTCGGCGAACTGCGCCTCGGCGTCCACCGCCGCGCGGATCATCGCGCGCACCTGGTCGGCGAGCTCGTCGTCGAACAGGTCGGGCTCTTCGGCACGCACCGTGTCCACGACGTCGAACGCGAAGGCCATGTGCATGGACTCGTCGCGGAACACCCAGTTGGTGCCACTGGCCAGGCCGTTGAGCAGGCCACGGGAGCGAAGGAAGTACACGTAGGCGAAGGCGCCGTAGAAGAACAGGCCCTCGATGCAGGCGGCGAAGCAGATGAGGTTGAGCAGGAAGGCCCGGCGGTGCTCGCGCGTCTCGAGCCGGTCGAGCTCGAACACCGTGTCGATCCACGTGAAGCAGAAGTCGGCCTTGGCCTTGATCGAGGGGATGTTGTCGACCGCGGCGAAGGCCTCGTGGCGCTCCTTCTCGTCCGGGACGTAGGTGTCGAGCAGGGTGAGGTAGAACTGGACGTGGACGGCCTCCTCGAACAGCTGGCGGCTGAGGTAGAGCCGCCCCTCGGGCGAGTTCACGTGCTGGTACAGGTTCAGCACGAGGTTGTTCGCGACGATGGTGTCGCCGGTCGCGAAGAACGCGACGAGCCGGCTGACGAGGTGGCGCTCGGCGGGGGTCAGCCGCTGCAGGTCCTTGAGGTCGCTGTGCAGGTCCACCTCCTCCACCGTCCAGGTGTTCTTGATCGCGTCGCGGTAGCGCTCGTAGAAGTGCGGGTAGCGCATCGGCCGCAGCGTGAGGTTCATCCCCGGGTCGAGCAGGAGCTTCTCGGTCGTCGTCGTGGTCATTCGCAGGCCTCGCAGGTCTCGGGGTTCTCGAGGGAGCACGCGATGGCTGCCTCGTCGGTGATGGTCGGGACGTCCACGGCAGGGACGTCCACGGTGGGGACGGGCGCGGCCATGCTGATGGTGGCCTGCTGGATGCGGGTGGCCGGGCGTGACCTCAGGTAGTACGTGGTCTTGAGCCCGGCCTTCCAGGCGTAGAGGTACATCGAGCTGAGCTTCCCGATCGTCGGCGACGCCAGGAACAGGTTGAGGGACTGGCTCTGGTCGATGTACGGCTGCCGGGCCGCCGCAAGGTCGATGAGCGCCTTCTGCGGGAGCTCCCAGGCGGTCCGGAACAGGTGCCGGACGTCCTGCGGGATGGCCGCGATCCCCTGCACGGATCCCTCGTTGCGCTTGATCGCCTCGCGCACGTCCCGGGTCCACAGGCCACGAGCCTTGAGCTCGCGCACGAGGGCGGTGTTGACCTGCAGGAACTCCCCGGACAAGGTCTCGCGCTTGAACAACGTCGACACCTGTGGCTCGATGCACTCGTACACCCCGGCGATCGAGGCGATGGTCGCGGTGGGGGCGATGGCGATCAGCAGCGAGTTGCGAAGTCCGGTGTCCTCGATGGACTTCCGCAGCGCCTGCCACCGCTGCGTCTGCGTCGGTGTCACACCCCACAGGTCTGGCTGCAGGTCACCGCGGGCCGCCCGGGTCTGCTCGAAGGCGGGGTGCGGACCGTGCTCGCCGGCCAGCTCCGTCGAGCGCTCGAGCGCCGAGAGATAGACCTCCTCGGCGATGCGGGTCGACAGCTCCCGGGCCTCGTCGGAGTCGAACGGCAGGTGCAGGGCGAAGAAGACGTCCTGCAGGCCCATCACCCCGAGCCCGACGGGGCGCCAGCGCGGGTTCGAGGCCGCCGACTCCTCGCTGGGGTAGTAGTTGACGTCGATGACCCGGTCGAGGTAGGTCACCGCGGTGCGCACGGTGGCGCGCAGCGCGTCCCAGTCCACGGCGTCGCGACCGACCGTCAGGTGCTGAGCGAGGTTGACCGAGCCGAGGTTGCAGACCGCGGTCTCCTCGTTGCTCGAGACCTCGATGATCTCGGTGCACAGGTTGGACAGGTGGACGACCGGCGCCCCGGCACCCTGCTCGTCGCTGGTCTGGTTGCAGGTGCGGTTGCTGGCGTCCTTGAAGGTCATCCAGCCGTTGCCGGTCTGGGCCAGGGTGCGCATCATCTTCCCGTAGAGCTCGCGGGCACTGACCTGGCGCACGACGCGGCCGTCGCGCTCGGCGGCGGCATACGCCTGCTCGAAGGCAGGCCCCCACAGGTCCGGGAGCTCGGGCACCTGGTCGGGGTCGACCAGGCTCCACTGCTCGTCGGCCTCGACGCGGCGCATGAACTCGTCGGGGACCCAGTTGGCGAGGTTGAGGTTGTGCGTCCGTCGCGCGTCCTCCCCTGTGTTGTCGCGCAGCTCGAGGAACTCCTCGATGTCGGGGTGCCAAGGCTCGAGGTAGACGCAGGCGGCGCCCTTGCGACGGCCCCCCTGGTTGACGGCGGAGACCGACGCGTCGAGGGTGCGCAACCACGGGACGATGCCGTTGGAGTGCCCGTTGGTGCCGCGGATCAGGGCCCCTCGGGAGCGGACCCGAGACCACGAGATCCCGATGCCACCAGCGAACTTCGACAGCTTCGCCACCTGCGCGTAGCGGTCATAGATCGACTCGAGCTGGTCCTGCGGGGAGTCCACGAGGTAGCACGAGGACATCTGCGTGTGCCGGGTGCCTGAGTTGAAGAGGGTCGGCGAGCTCGGCAGGTAGGCCAAGGACGCCATCAGCCGGTAGAACGCGATCGCCTCCTGGGGTGTGCGCGACAGGCCACAGGCGACCCGCAGCAGGAAGTACTGGGGCGTCTCGACGACGCTGCGGGTCTCGGGGTGGCGCAGCAGGTAGCGGTCGTAGACGGTGCGCAGGCCGAAGTACTCGAAGCGGCGGTCGTTGGTCGCGTCCACGGCGTGGTCGAGCTTGCGGGCGTTGGCCTCGACGAACGCGGCCGTGTCGTCGCCGATCAGCCCCTCGAGGTGGCCGAGTCGGACGGCCTGGCTGAACGAGGCGATCTGCTGCCCGCGGACCTCCTTGTCGATGTAGTTGGACAGCAGGCGGGCGGCAAGACGGGAGTACTCCGGTTCGCTGGCCGTCATCTCGGCGGCGGTCTGGATGGAGAGCCGGTCGAGCTCTGCCGTCGTCGCCCCGTCGTAGAGGCCGCTGATGGTGCGGGTGGCGATGGCCATGGGGTCGACCTCGCCGAGGTCGTCGCACCAGCGCTCGACGGCGCGGACGATCTTGAGGACATCAACGGTCTCGCTGTCGCCGTTGCGCTTGCGCACCGCCATGGCGGTGCGCCGTGGTGGCGCGGCGCCAACCTGCGTGGGGGTGGTGCTGGTGGTCGATGGGCCGACCACGGGGGTCTGGGTCATCCTGCTCTCTCCTCGCGAGCGATGTGGTGCCGTGGGCGCGAGGGAGGACGACGACGCAGCCGCGCCGGGCACGCCGACGAAGGACTGCAGAAGCCGGGTGGCCCACCCTCGAGGCCACGACTGAACCGCGCACGGTGCGCGCGGCCGCTGGCAGGTCTTCGGACTCGCGGACGCGTCCCTTCCGGCTCTGCGGACCATCCGGCGACGGTCCGAGGAACCGGGGTGACACCTACTGGCCGTCGCTTCCCACACGCCGAGGCGTGCAGTGCTTCATGACGGCTGTCGTTTCCGCTCACCGCTGCGGGGCAGTCCCGGAATCTCACCGGGTTCCCTCTTGCCCCAGGTCCCGTGTGACGGGGACCCGGACCAGCGGCACCCACCATATGCGGGTCGTTGCGCCGAGGACAGCACCACATGTGGGGTCGGCGTGTCGTGCCTGCGCCCAGGGGGCGGCCGGGTGACGCCAGCTCCTGGGTCGTCAGGCGTCCACCACCGGGACCGGTTCCGCGCTGCGTCCCCGCAGGGCGGTGGGCGGGACCACCAGGACGTCACACGGCATCCGGTCGAGCACCCCGCGGGCGACCGACCCACTGATCAGGCCTGCGAGGCGGCCCCCGCCCTCGGTGCCCACGACGAGCAGGTCGTCCGGTCCGGCGTGGGCCAGCAGCGCCGCCACCGGGTGGTCCACGTCGACGACGACCTTGGCCAAGACGTCGTCCGGGGAGCGCTGGGTCACCAGCAGGTCCGCATGCCGGTCCCAGACCCGCTTCGCCAGGACGTCGGGTTCGGTGTCGGTGCGCTTCGCGGCGTACACGACGGTCAGGCCCGCCCCCCGGGTCCGGGCCGCCTCGACTGCGACGGACAGGACTGCGCCCGCACTGGGTTCGTCGTCCACGCCCACCACGACACCCGGGGGCGAGCCGACGACCCGGTCACCGGGTGACCGTGGTCGGCGCGGCCCGGCCACGAGCACAGGGCACCCGAGGCGCCTGGTGAGCTGCTCACTCGTCGAGCCGGACGCGAAGGCACCCAGCCCCCTGGAACCGTGCCGGCCCACCACCAGCACCTCGGCCCGGGCCGCCAGGGCGGCCAGCTCCGGGGCCTCGACCGTCCGCGCGCTGACGGCGGTGACGGTGCGCACCCGGCCCCCCACGCGTTCGAGCGCGCGCCGGCCCGCGGCGTGCGCCTCGTGTGCGCTCTCCTTCGCGGCCCGCGACCACTCGTTCAGCTGACGAACGTCGCGGCCCGGCCCGTCCTCGATCGTCAGGACGACCAGGTCCCGCCCCCGCTGCAGCGCCTCGTCGACGGCGACGTCCACTGCCTCCAACGACTCCCACGAACCATCGCAGCCGACGACGACCGCCGGGTCCTGCTGTGCACCGACCGTCATGGGAACCTCCGGGAGACGAGTACCGGGACACGCTGTCCCGGTACCAGCCTGTGGTGGGCACCCGTGCGACCCAAGGGCCATTGGTCCTTGGGTCGACGGCGGGGACCTTCGGCAGTTCCGCGACCGGTCAGCCGTGGCGCTCGCCGATGGCTGCACGCGCTGCAAGGGGCCGCCCAGAGGTGGGTCAGGTCGGCCGCAGGAGGACGAGCTCGGTATCGGTGAGGGTGGCCAGGCGGTGGACGTAACCATAGGCGACCGCGACCTGAGGCCAGGCCGGGTCGTCGCGTTCGAGGTGGTGGCCCACGACGTCGACCACCGCGCCGTGCAACAGCACCGTGGCGCGCCGAGGGGACCGGAAGGCACGCCACCACGTCTTGTGCTGCGCCCCTCCTGCCGCGAGGACGAGCTCGTCCTTCCAGCGGGCGTACTGCACCGGGAGTCGCACCACGTGACCGTCGCTGGCTGCATACTCCAGCAACGTCAGCTCCCCCAGGGCCCGGCGCAGGGGCGAGGACAGGACGGCTCCCACGATGCGGTGGTCCTCCGGGGGCACCCGGAGCAGGGCAGGCAGGAACTTCACGGACTCGGGGCCCCGCCTGCGGGGGCCTGGCGCACCCCGCCGGAGACCGTGAACCGCCGCCCGGTGACCTCGTCGGCGGACACGCGCAGGAAGTGCGGTTTGGCCGACCCGTGCCAGGGGAAGAGCGGCAACGAGAGCGCTTCCAGGACGTCGTGGAGCTGGGCGACCTCCGCGGCACGTCCCTTGACCACCACGCTCCAGGCGGCTCCGGCCCCGGTGTCGTAGCCGTCGACCTCGAAGGCGACCGGGTGCCCGGCTGCGCTCTCGAGCTTGGTGCCGGCGGCGGTGCGGATGACGATCGTGCCGTGGTCGACGACATGGTTCACCGGGAAGATCTCCGGATGCCCGTCGATGGCGGTGGCGAGCCGCCCGACGACGGCGTCGCGCAGCAGGGCCCAGCACTCGTGCCGGGGGATCTCGGGCGTGGTGGGTGCGTTGCTCGTGGTCATGACCTCAGGTTCCCCCGGTCGCCTGCGGACCGGATGGGGCCAAGGTCCCCCTCCTGGTGGCGCCGCGGGACCTTCGCCCCTCCCCAGAGTGCCTCGACGGGGCAACGGTGGGTACAACCCATCGAAGGACAGGAGCAGCTCATGACCAGGTTTGACGCACAACCCCGGGATGCGGTGGTCGTGGGGGTCGACGGATCCGCCGCCTCGCACCGGGCCCTCGTCGTCGCTGTCGGACAGGCTCGGCGACTGCGCCGCCCCCTGCACGTGCTGCACGCGACCGGGGTCGGGATCCTGCCGTGGACTCCCGAGCTGCTCGCGGCGCAGGGCCAGATCACCGAGGACGCTGCCAGGGCGGCCAGGGACGCGGCTCCCGACCTCGACGTGACCCGGGAGACCGTGGTCGCCGACCCCGCGGCCGCTCTCGTGGCCGCCAGCGGGACCGCTGCGCTGGTGGTGCTCGACTGTGGCGGCCTGGGCCGGGCCGCCGGGCTCCTGCTGGGGTCCACGAGCCGGAAGGTTGCCGCCCACGCGCAGTGCCCCGTGCTCCTCACGCCCCACACCGGGGACTGGAAGGAGCACGGACCCGTGATCGTCGGCGTCGATGCGTCGGAGCAGTCGGTGCCCGCCATCGCCTGGGCTTTCGCGGAGGCGTCCGGCCGGGCTGTTCCGCTGCTCGCCGTCCACACCTGGTGGTGGGACGAGCCCGACCCGTTCCTGTCGGGCCCGGACTGGGAGGGCGAGTGGCGTGACGTGGCAGAGTCCCAACGACTCGAGGTCGCCGAGATGCTCGCCGGCTGGCAGGAGAAGTACCCCGACGTGAAGGTCTCGACGACCCTCGTGCGCGGCCACGCCCCGACCGTCCTGGCCGAGGAGTCGCGCGACGGGCAGCTCCTGGTCGTCGGGACCCGGGGACGAGGGGGATTCGCCGGGCTGTTGCTCGGATCGGTGAGCACCTCCCTAATCACCCACGCCCACTGCCCGTTGACCGTCGTGCCCTCCACCACCCCTACCGCCGGCTGAGCCACCACAGGGGCCTATACGTCGCCGGGCTACGGCACCGGGCGACCGCCGCGGCCGTTCTTGCCATGGGTGGCGACGTAGACCGCCGCCTGCGTGCGGCGCTCCATACCCATCTTGGCCAGGACCGAGGTGACATAGTTCTTGACCGTCTTCTCGGCCAGCGACATCGCCTCGCCGATCTGGCGGTTGGTCATGCCCGCCGCGATGTGGTCCAGGATGCGCCGCTCCTGCGGACTGAGCGAACGCAGCCGGGGGTCGGCATCGCGGTCCTCGGCCCAGTCCGAGCGGACCCGCCGGGCCCGCTCGGGGTCCAGGAGGTTCTCCCCTTGCGCGACCCGGGTGATCGCCTCGACGAGGCCGTTGCCCCGGATGTCCTTGAGCAGGTAGCCGGCGGCCCCGGCCAGGATCGCCGCGGTGAGGGCGGTGTCGTCGTCGAACGACGTGAGGATCAGCCCCGCGATCGACGGGTCGACCGACCGTACCTGACGGCACGCCTCGATGCCGGAGCCGTCGGGCAGCCTTGCGTCGAAGATGGCCACGTCCGGGCGCAGGGCAGGTATGCGGCGCGCCGCCTCCAGCGCCGAGCCGGACTCCCCCACCACCGTGAATCCCGGTGTGCTCTCGAGCAGCTCGCGCAGGCCGCGCCGGACGATCTCGTGGTCGTCGAGCAGGAAGATCGTCGTCATGGGGATTCCTCGCGCGGGTCTGTTCTGGGGCGCCGGCGACGCCCACGGTCCCACGGTCGCACCGGGTCGCCCTCAGTCCCGGGACCTTGGTCCCGGCTGGGAGTGCTCGCGCCCGACCGGCGCTGCGCCACCACCCGTCGGGACGCTCCAGGTCAGCCGGGTGCCGTGCGGGCTGGCGTCGCTGACCTCGCACTGGCCACCTCGGGCGTCAGCGCGTTCGACGAGGTTCGCCAACCCACTGCGGCGGCCCGTCTGCGGCGTGCCGACCCCGTTGTCCACGATGACGACCTCGAGCCGTGGACCGGTCGACACCCGGACGGTGGCCGAGGACGCCTGCGCGTGGCGGGCCACGTTGGCCAGCCCCTCCCGGACCACGGCCGCGACGTCGTGCTCCTGCTCGGCCGTGATGCCGGCGGCCTCGCCGAACAGCTCGAGGCGCGCGGCGAACCCCAGCACCTCGGCGTAGCCGCTGAGGAGGTCCTCCAGCCGACCCCGGAGCCCTCTGGGTGCCGGCAACGGGGTCAGCTGGTAGATGGCCTGGCGGATGTCCTTGATGGCGAGGTCGAGCTCCTCGACCGCCTCCTCGAGCCGGGGCTGCACCACCGGGTGCTGGGTCAGCCGCCCGATGGCCTGCAACGACAGCCCGGTCGCGAAGAGTCGCTGGATCACGTGGTCGTGCATGTCGCGGGCGATGCGTTCGCGGTCCTCGAGCAGCGCCACCACTGCGCGGTCCTGCTGCGCACTGGCTGCGACCAGCGCCAGGCCCATGTGCTGGGCGAAGTCGTGCAGCGGACCGAGCACACCCGACGCCACGTCCTGGTCAGCGGACTCCCAGCAGACCAGAAGGGCACCGACAGCCCTGGCACCGGCGAGGATCGGCACCAACGCGGTGGGCCCGGAGCTCTCCACGCCGGTGATGGACGCGACGTCGTCGACGAGCTCCGCGACGGCGGCCTGCTGCTCACCGGGGATGAGCAGCAGGGGCTGGCGCACACCACGCACACCCTCCCAGTGCGTCCCGGACAGGACACCGAACCCCTCGCCTCCCGGTGGCACGGGGGCAGCGCCGTCGTGCCGGCGGTGGACCACGTCGACGACCGGCGGCAGTCCCTCGCGTTCGAGGGCGACGGCGCAGGTCGTGGCGCCCGACACCAGGCAGACCTGTTCGGCCATCACTGCGAGCGCAGAGCTCTGGGTCTCCCCCTCGAGCAGCGCCTGGGTCACGTCAGCCACCGCCTGGGCCCAGCGACGCTGCACCTGGCTGCGCTCGTAGAGGCGGGCGTTCTCGATGGCGACGCCCGCTGCGGCGGCCAGTGCGACGACGAGCTCCTGGTCCTCGTCGGAGAACTCGTCGGCGCCCTCCTTCACCGACAGGTAGAGGTTGCCGAACACCTCGTCGCGCACGCGGACCGGTGCCCCGAGGAAGCTGCTCATCGGTGGGTGGTTCGGCGGAAAGCCGTAGGAGTCCGCGTGCGCGGTGATGTCCGCGATTCGCCGCGGTCGCGGGTCACGGATGAGCAGTCCGAGAACTCCGTGACCGCGCGGCGGGTCGCCGATCCGGTGCCGTTCGTCGTCGCTCATCCCGTGGGTGATGAACTCCATGAGGTGGTCACCGTCCGGAGCGAGGACCCCCAGGGCTCCGTACCGTGCTCCGACCAGGGTGCACGCAGAGCGGACGATGCGCGTCAGCACCTCGGACAGGTCCAGACCCGCGCTGACCGCGAGGACCGCGTCGAGCAGCCCTTCCGTCTGCGGTGAGGAACGGACGTGGACTGCGCGCGGTGCACCGGGCTCCATGAGCCGAGGATAGGGGGGCGATGGCTCGTCAAAGGCGGGACCTTCGCCTGTGTCCGACTCGTCCCGGCGTGCCGACACTGGACGGCATGACGTACTCGGCGCGGCCCGCCCACCCGGACGCCTCCGCGCGGGAGGTCCTCGTGGGCCTGGTCAACGACGGCATGGCGCTGCGTGTCGCCCTGCGCGGTGTGGAGCTCGCCGGCCGCCTGGGCGCCTCCATCCGGTTCGTCCAGGTGGTCCCGGTCGGGCTCGACCCGACCGAACGCGCCGAGGCCGAGAGTGCCACGTTCACCGCGGGGCTCAGGGCCCTGCGCCACGGACGACGTGGAGGCGCGACGTTCGAGTCACCGGCAGGCGACCCTGCCGACCTCCTCGTGGCCCGCAGCGCCAAGGCCGTCGGACTCGTCGTCGGCGAGGACCGGCCGGCGAGCGAAGCCAGCGGTGGCACCGAGGTCGCCGGGTACTGCCGCGCCCACGCACGCTGCCCCGTCCACGTGGTTCCTCGTACCGGGACCGGCACGAGTAGGGACCAAAGCCACGGGGGCACAACAGAACATGCACCTAGCGTCAGCGTCGAACCCCAGGGCTGACCAGGCCCTGACCGGGACTGCCGCACCCCCCATCCACCGCACCACACGAGTAGGGGCACCACCATGACCATCGTCTCCCGTCATCGCGAACCGGCCGCCACCACCGCCGCAACCCCCGTCGAGTCAGTCGAGCCCGGCCAGACCGTCGAGTCCGTCGAGTCCGCCGAGTCCGCCGAGACCGTCGGGACCACGAGGGTGCGGGGTCTGGGGCCGGTGCTCGGTGTGCTGCGCCTGTCCCTGGGCTGGATCTTCCTGTGGGCCTTCCTGGACAAGCTGTTCGCCCTCGGGTTCGCCACCGGCCGCGACGCGGAGACCGGCGTCGTGGACCGCTTCGGGGACGCCGCCTGGATCAACGGTGGCTCCCCCACCAACGGGTTCCTGTCCTTCGGGACCGCTGGGCCGCTCAAGGACCTCTACGGCAGCTTCGCCGGCGCAGCCTGGGCGGACTGGTTGTTCATGATCGGCCTGCTCGGCATCGGCGCCGCCCTCATGCTCGGGATCGCCATGCGCATCGCCACGGTCGGCGGCATCGCGATGCTCGTGATGATGTGGAGCGCGGCCCTGGCCCCCGCCAACAACCCGTTCATGGACGACCACCTCGTCTACGCCCTCACCATGGGTGTCCTGCTCGGCGTCGGCGCCGGTCACCACCTCGGCCTCGGGGACGCCTGGAACCGGCTCCTGGTCGTCAGGGCCCACGACTGGTTGCGGTAGCAGCGCCAGCGGTACGGTCGCCAGCCGAGGCCCGCTCCCACCTCAGGTGGGAGCGGGCCTGTTCGTCGTGGCTCTCCATCCCGGTTCGCCGTGGTGCTCATCCGCCGTGGCGCCTCTGGTCAGGTGGTGCGTCCGCGGCGGGGTCCGTCGCCGGCAGGCCGGCGATCACCACGCGGCGTACGCCTGGCACTGCCGAGGCCATCACCTGGGCCAGCCGTGCTTCGCGGCCACCCTGCACCCCGGAGACGGTGACGTCTCCGTCACGGACGCTGAGGGACCAACCGGTACGTCCCGCTGAAGCGAACTCGCGGGTGAGGCGGCGACGGATCACACTGTCGGACGTCGTCATCGCGTGGAGGATGTCGCTTCGACTCACCATCGCCACCAGGACCCGGTCGCGGGTGACCGGCACGCTCTTCCACCCCGTGTCGGCAAGCAGCTGCCCGAGCTCGGCCACGTCAGCGGACTCCAGCACGGTCACCGGGTCGGGGGTCATCACCTCGTCGACGAGCTGGGGCCACCGCTCCTGCTGGATCTCGACGGGCCGCAGGTGTGCCCGGGGGTCCGGGGCCAGGTGGAGTCGCAGGATGTCGGCCTCGCTGACGAGACCTACGACGTGGTGGTCGGCGTCCACGACCGGGAGCGCGGACAGCTTCGCCCTGGCGAGCAGCTGGATGGCTGCCTCGAGGGTGCAGCCCGTGGGGAGGCTCAGGGCCGGGACAGTCATGATCTCGCGAACCAGCATGGGGGCTCCTCGGTCAGGTGTGGTCCTCCCACCCTCGCGGCCTGCTCGGGGCGGGCACAGGGACCAAGTGCCCTGTGCCCGACGCAGGCCGTGAACCACCGTTGGAGGCAACAGGACCCGAGCACCAGGAGTACGCCATGGACACCAGCCCCCGCACCGTCGTCGTCGGCATCGACCTGTCGGACACCAGCACGCTCGCCCTGGAGTGGGCCGCGCAGGAGGCGAAGCGAAGTGGCGCCCGGCTCACGCTCGTGCACACCTACTCGCTGCCCATCTATCCCACCGCGCGTGCGGGTGTTCCCGGTGGGACGGTCGTGACCGACCTGGATGACTCCGTCCGCGAGTCCGCCATCGCCTCCACCACCCACGCCGCCGAACGCATGCGGACGGCGCACACCGGCTTGGAGGTCACCGTGGAGACCGGTGTGGGCTCCCCCGGCGAGACGCTGGTGCGCAGGTCCGAGGAGGCGAACCTCGTCGTCGTGGGGTCGCGGGGGCTCGGGGCCGTCCGTGGCCTGCTGATGGGCTCGGTGTCCACCCACGTCTGCGCCCACGCGCAGTGCCCTGTCGTCGTGGTGCACGAACGCTCCTCCCGGCTGCCGGCCGACGCCCGCGTCGTGGTCGGTGTGGACGGCACCGAGACCTCGACCGGGGCGCTGGCCTTCGCCTTCGAGCAAGCAGCCTCGCGGGGTGTCGGGCTGACCGTGGTGCACACCTGGCAGCTCGATGCCACCGAAGGGGCCTCGGCAGCCCTGGCCTGGTCGGTCGACTACGAGCAGGTCGGCGAGCAGGAGCGGTCGGTGGTCGCCGAGTCGCTCGCCGGGTTCGGCGAGCAGTACCCCACCGTGGACGTCCGGCGCGACGTCGCGCAGGGACATCCCGTGGAGGAGCTGGAACGCCAGAGCGAGTCCGCCTGCCTGCTCGTGGTGGGCACCCGCGGACGTGGCGTCGTCTCAGGCTGGGTCAAGGGGTCGGTCTCCCAGGCCATCGTGCGGGCCGCCCACTGCCCGGTGGCTGTGGTGCACCCTGCCGAGCCGGACCCGACCGGCTTGGAGCACCGTCGTGGACGGAACCGCAGGGGCCTGCACCTCCCGGTGCCACCCGTCCGCGAACGCCTCTGAAGCGCTCACTCCGGCAGGTACCTGGCGCGGGCTCGCGCTCTGACCCTCAGGTGGTCGAGGACGGCTCGGCAGCGGGGTGGCGGTAGGCCAGCCCGACGAGCTCGAGGACGACAGCAGCAGGGCTGCCGGGCTCGGCGATGATGACCATCTCCTTGCGGTTGGCCAGGACCTGCTCACGCACCTCGAACAGCTCCCGGACGCCGGCACTGGCGAGCTGGCCGACCTGCGTGAGGTCGACGGTCAAGGACCGCACACCGCCACGCGACGCCCCGAGCAACGCGACCCTGGCCCGCTCGGCCGTGTCGAGGTCCACCGGTCCCGACAGCCTGACCACGGGTCCACCGTCGGCGTCGCCATCCTCGACCGAGACCTCGAGGCTCAGCTCGGGTGGTGCGCCGTCGGAGGAGCCGTCGTGCACCAGGCTGCGGCCCGAGGCCATCACCGCGTCCCGGTGGGCACGGTGGCGCAGCACGACCGTGGTCCCGCGGTCCCCCTCGGGGGCGTTGACGGACTGCGGTGGGTGCAGGACCTCGGCCTCGTCAACGACCTGCGACATCAGGAGCAGGCCGCGTCCGCCCGTCGTCGCCTCCGCCGGCGGTTTCTGCCAGCGCCCTTCGTCCGAGATCCGCACGCAGATGCCGCCGGTGGGCAGCACGGAGGCGACGACACCCAGCTCCCCGGGCCGCCCTGCCGGGTAGGCGTGCTCGATGGTGTTGGTGACGGCCTCGGTGACGGCCAGCTCGAGGGCGAACCGGTCGGCAGCCGACGGACCGAGGGCGGCGAGCCAGGCGCCGAAGGCAGCGTTGGCCTGGTGCAGGCTTTCCGGGGTCGCGCCCAGCCGCAGGTCGAGGTCCTCCACGGGCTCGCGCAGCCGCTGGGCCACGAGCACCGTCACGTCGTCCTCATGACCACCGCGCGTCATCAGCTCCATCACCAGCTCGGCCACCCGGTCGGCTGCGGACGCCGACGCCCCCACCGGCAGGCTGCTGTTCGTCAAGGCGGCCGAGGCGACGCGCGTCAGCTCGTGGACGCCCTCGTCGAGGGAGTGTCCCGCGCGCTCGACGAGCCCGTCACTGTAGAGGAGCACCACCTCGCCAGGGGCGAGCGTCGTGTGCGCGAGCGAGTGGCTCGCCCCCGTGCCCAGCGGGCTACCGGCGCCGGCGTCGAGCAACCGGGTGGACCCGTCCTCGCCCAGGACGATCGGAGCAGGGTGACCACATCGCCCGTAGACGACCTTGCCCGTGTCGGGGTCGAGCAGCACGACGGCCGCGGTGGCGGCGCGCATGCTCGGGTTGTGCGCGGCGAACGCATCGAGGCGACCCAGCACCGTCTCGAGCTGGCGCTCGGTGCGCAGCAGCTCCTCGAGCACCGCGCGCAGCTGACCCATCGCCGCGGAGGCCACCACCCCGTGACCCACCACGTCCCCGACGACCAGCGCGAGCTGGCCGTCGTCCAGGACGAAGGCGTCGAACCAGTCGCCACCGGCCGCCTGGTCGTGCGCGGCGACGAGGTACCTGGCCGCGACCGTGGCCGTGGGGAGCACCGGCAACGACATCGAGAGCAGGGCTCGTTGCAGCTCGACGACGACGTCGTGCACCGCCTCGTACTTCTCCTGGACGTGGGCCGTGCGCAGCGCGGCCTCCTGCCGCTGGTGCACCCTGTCCGTCACGTCGACGACCGAGGCGACCGCGCCGATGGTGGCGCCCTCGGCGTCCCGGCGGGGCGTCACGTGGAAGTCGACGAAGATCTCGTGCAGCTGGTCGGTGTCGTCGCGGCGGATCTGGAACCGCCACTCCGTCCCGACGTGGGTCTCGCCCGAGGAGTAGACCCGGTCGAGGATCTCCAGGAACTGCTGCCCCTCGAGCTCGGGCATGACCGCGCCCCAGGCCTGACCGATGAACTGGGTCCGGCCCACGAAGCGGCGGTACTGCTCGTTCGCCGCGACGGCGACGTGGTCCGCGCCCTCCCAGGCGACGACCATGACCCCGAGCTGGTCGAAGACGTCGCGGACGGTCTGCGCGGAGCCCACCCGGGCATCAGCAGCCATCAGCTCGAGGCTCGTGGCGCCGTCGGCGGCGACAGCTTCTCCACGGTCCTCACCTGCGCTGACATGGCTCTTGCGTGCTCCCACGCGGCGACCCTACAACCCCCTGCGGCGTGGGCGGGGCACGA
Organism: uncultured Actinomycetota bacterium; assembly: GCA_963722015.1. Classification (GTDB taxonomy): domain Bacteria; phylum Actinomycetota; class Actinomycetes; order Actinomycetales; family Dermatophilaceae; genus Pedococcus. The sequence continues at coordinate 170,056 of CAVRMT010000008.1, forward strand.
TGTGCAGACGCCCTAGGGGCATTTCGGGACGCACCGCCCGGTATGACGACGAACCGGCAACAGTTCCGCCCCGGTGGGCCGCCGCGGGCCTGCGCGTCGTCGTCAGGACTGGCGGAGCCAGGCGGCGGCGTCCGTCGGCAGTGCGCCGTCCTCGAGCGGGATGCTCGAGATCAGCACCTTGGTCTCGTCGAGGGGAACCGGCTGGCTCGACAGGTTCACCACGGCACGCATCGCGTCGCCGCGGTCGAAGTCGAGCACGTCCGAGGCCGAGTCGCGCCAGGCGAGCCCGGCCCGGGCCAACCCGGGGATCTCGCGGCGCAGGCGCAGCACGCCGCGGTAGAGGGACAGCATCGACCCAGGGTCGGCGAGCTCGGCCTCGACGGTGAGCTCGCTCCAGGCCGCCGGCTGCGGCAGCCACGGCTGCACACCATCGGGGGAGAACCCGAACGGCGGCTCGCTGCCGGCCCACGGCAACGGCACCCGGCAACCGTCGCGGCCGCGCATCTGCCCCCCGCTGCGCAGGAACATCGGGTCCTGGAGTACGTCGTCGGGCAGGTCGTCCACGTTCGGCAGCCCGAGCTCCTCACCCTGGTAGATGTAGGCGCCACCGGGCAGCGCCAGCATGAGCATCGCGGCAGCACGAGCCCGCCGGGTGCCGAGGTCGAGGTCGGGCACCTCGCCCTCGCCGTCGGTGATGAAGTACGAGCTCGTCGTCGTGCGGCCGTAGCGGGTCACGGGGCGGATCTCGTCATGGCTGGTGAGCACCCAGGTGGACGGCGTCCCCGTCGGTGCGAACGACGCCAGCGTGTCGTCGATGACGGCACGCAGCGCGGGGGCCTCCCACGGCCCCTTGAGGTAGGGAAAGTTGAAGGCGGTGTGCATCTCGTCGGGGCGCAGGTACTTGCTCAGCCGCTCCGGGGTGCTGACGACGGCTTCGGCGACGAAGACACGCTCGCCGTCGTAGCCGTCGGCGATCGCGCGCCAGCGCCGGAAGATGTCGTGGACGGTGTCGACGTCCCAGTGCGGGTTGTCGTCCCAGTCGACGGTGCGAAACTGCAGGACCCCGCCGTAGTCCGCATCGGGCAGTCCCTCCTTCTTCGACATCGCGGGTGCTGCGTCGATCCGCAGGCCGTCCACCCCGCGGTCGAACCAGAACCGCAGCACGTCGTCGAAGTCGTCCAGGACGTCGGGGTTGCTCCAGTCGAGGTCCGGCTGCTCGGGGGCGAAGAGGTGCAGGTACCACTGCCCGGGGGTTCCGTCGGGCTCCTCGACGCGGCTCCACGCGGGACCACCGAAGGCGCTGATCCAGTTGTTCGGAGGCTCTTCGCCCGCCTCGCCGCGACCGTCACGGAAGAAGTAGCGGGACCGCTCGGGGGCGCCCGGCCCGCCTGCCACGGCGGCGCGGAACCACGGGTGCTGGTCGGAGGTGTGGTTGGGGACGAGGTCGATGATGACGCGCATCCCGAGGGCCCTGGCGTCCCGGAGCACCGCGTCGGCGTCCTCGAGCGTCCCGAACATGGGGTGGATGTCGGTGAAGTCGCTGACGTCGTAACCGCCGTCGGCCATCGGCGAGGGGAACCAGGGCGAGATCCACAACCCGTCGACGCCGAGGTCGCTCAGGTAGGGCAACCGGGCGCGCAGGCCGGGCAGGTCGCCCTCGCCGTCCCCGTTCCCGTCGGCGAAGCTGCGCGGGTAGACCTGGTACATCACGGCGCTGCGCCACCACGCCTGCCCTGCGTCCGGGGGCGGCCCGTCCGCCGACGGCTCGTGGTCGTCGGCGGTCTCCACGGCGCTGCTCATGGGGCTACTCCTGGTACGGGACTGGGCAGGGAGTCACGGCGGGCGGGCCCGCCTCGGCGTGCAGATTCGAACCTAGTGTTCACGGCACCCGCGCGGACAGGGGTATGGCGCCGACGCTCCATACCCGGCGGCTCACCAAGGCCGCGAGCCGGAGGCGGCAGTCCCCCGTGTCGTCGCGGCACTCACCCACTGGCGCGCGCTGGCGGTTGCGAGGCTGCACGTCAGGCACTATGGACGTGTCCCCCCGCCCCCGTCCGGAAGTCAGGTGTCCGCGTGTCCTTCGCGCACGCAGTCCCAGCCCTGGCATCCGGACCCCCCTGCTGATGGCTGGGCCGGCCCGCCCGCCATCAGCGCGTCGTTCCGCCGACGGGCACCCCGACGTGCCCTCGGCCCACCCCTCGGCGTCCCGCCTCCTCGATGGGCCCGGCAGCGGCGGCGACGCCGGCAGCGACGTCGGCAAGGCCCTACGGGTCTGGTTCGACCGGATCCCCGACCGCATCCGTCCCGTGCTGGCCTTCGCGGTCATCCTGGGAACGGTGTTCCTGCTGACGATCACGTCGGTGGCGCTGGCACCGGCGGGCTCCAGCGTCGCCGCGTGGTGGCCGGCGGCCGGCGTGTCGGTGGCCGCCCTCCTGTGGATGCCGGGTCGACGACGCTGGGCCCTCGGAGCCGGCCTGTTCGTGGTGTCGCTCGTGGGCAACCTCATCGGCGACCGCTCGCTGGGTGTCTCGCTCGGGTTCGCCCTCGCGAACCTCGCAGAGACCGTCGTGGTCACCGTGCTGCTCATCCGCGCCGGCGGGGCCAGGTCGGCGCTCGCCTCCATGTCCGGGCTCGGTCGCTTCCTGTAGGCGTGTGCCGTCGGCGCGGCGGTCATCGCCGTCGGAGCCGGTGCCACGGTCGAGCTCTCGGGCTCCGGCGACTTCGTCGCCGTGGCCCGTGCCGTGGGCGCCTCGCACGGGGCGGCCCTGCTGCTGGTGCTGCCGTGGTTCCTCGGCTCGTTCCCGCGACCACATCGCCGTCGGACCGAACGGGTCGTCCAGTGGTTGACCCTGCTCGCCGTGGCCGGTTTCGTCTTCGCGCCCGCCCAGAGTCTTCCGCTGGCGTTCGTACCCTTCGTCCCCCTCACGTGGGGTGCGGTGCGCATGGGACAGCGCACCGTCTACGCCCAGCTCGTGACCACCGGTGTCCTCGCCACCCTGCTCAGCGCCTTCGGTGGTGGTCCGTTCGCCCACGCCTCCGCGGGTCGACCGCCCGAGGTCGTCACCTCCCTGGTCCAGGCGTTCGTCGTCTGCGCGGCCCTGCTGGTCCTGCCGCTGTCCGTGGCGATCCGGCAGCGGCAGGTGGCGATGTCCGAGCTGCAGCGCAGCGAAGCCTTGTTCCGCCACGGCTTCAACGGTGCTCGCGTCGGCATGCTGCTCCTGCAGCGCGGCGACGGTGTGCTGCGGGTCGTCGAGCTCAACGCGGTGGCGCTGCGGCTGCTCACCGGTGGTGACGGGCGCACCGAGGCCGACCTGCAGGGCCAGAGCTGGTCGAACCTGCTGGCCCCGATGAGTGCCCTGGCGGTGGACGGCGTCGTCCCGGGTTCACCGGTGTTCGAGCTCACGGAGGACGAGGCGGCCCGCGGCTGGGTGGGTGAGGTGCAGGTGGCACGGCCGTCGCTGGCCTGGCTGGAGGTCACCCTGTCCCCCCTGGCGGAGTACGCCGGAGACCTCTACACCGCCCAGCTCGTCGACGTCACCGACCGTCGCGAGGCCGAGGCCCAGCTGCGGTCGGCCCTGGAGAAGGAGCGCCGGGCTGTCGAACGGCTCACCGAGCTCGACCAGGCCAAGGACGACTTCGTCACCAACATCAGCCACGAGCTGCGCACCCCCATCACCAGCGTCATCGGCTACACCGAGATGCTGACCGAAGGCGACGCCGGTGACCTCAACCGGCTCCAGCTCGGGATGGTCGAGAAGGTCGAACGCAACGCCGGTCGTCTGCTGTCCCTGATCGAGGACGTCCTGGCCCTCTCACGCGTCGACGCGGGCAGCTTCTCCTTCACCACCGTCGAGGTCGACGTCGTCCAGTGCGCCTGGCAGGCCTGCGAGGCCCTGGAGAAGATGTCCAGCGACGCCGAGGTCACCCTCACCGTCGTGGCGCCCCACGACCCCGTCCTCGTGACCGGCGACCGTGGCCAGCTCGAACGAGCCCTGCTCAACCTGGGCTCCAACGCGCTGAAGTTCACCCCGGCGGGTGGGCGGGTGACCGTCCGCGTCAGCACCACGGACGACCTGGTCCGCATCGCGGTGGAGGACACCGGTATGGGGGTCCCCGAGAGCGAGGCCCACCGCCTCTTCGAACGGTTCTTCCGCTCCAGCAACGCCCAGTCCGAGGCCATCCAGGGCACCGGGCTGGGGCTGACCATCGTCAGCTCGATCGCGCACGCCCACCACGGTGACGTCCGCTACTCACCCGGGGCCGAGGGCGGCTCGGTCTTCACGATCACCCTCCCGCTGGCCCACGGCAGCGCCTCGGGCCCGGGCGCGCTGCAGGGGCCGAGGCGCCTCTGACCGCGTGCCCCGGCTCCGCTCGCGGGCTCCGCCGGCCGGGCAGGACCAGCCGGTTCGTTCGACGCGTCAGACGAACGCGCCGATGCCGGTGATGTCCCGACCCACGATCAGCGTGTTGATCTCTCTGGTGCCCTCGTAGGAGTAGATGGCCTCGGCATCGGCCACGAAGCGGCCCACCTGGTGGTCGAGCAGGATCCCGTTGCCACCCAACAGCTCTCGCGCGTATCCGACCGTCTCGCGCATCCGCACCGTGCAGAACGCCTTGGCCAGTGACGCCTGCGCGTCGGTCGCCTCGCCGCAGTCCTGGAGCCGGCTCAGCTGCACGCACAGGGAGGCCGAGGCGGTGGTGTTGCCGAGCATCTGGACGAGCAGGTCCTGGATGAGCTGGAATCCTGCGATCTTCTGGCCGAACTGCTCGCGCTCCGTGGCATAGGCCAGGGCGTGCTCGTAGGCTCCCGTCGCGCAACCGACCGCCATCCAGGCCACCCCGGCCCGGGTCATCATCAGGACCCGGGCGGTGTCCTCGAAGGAGTTGGCGTGCTGGAGGTGGTTGGCTCCCGGGACCCGCACCGAGTCGAGGGTGATGTGGGCGTTCTGGACGACGCGCAACGCGATCTTGTCGCCGACCAGCTCGGTGGTGAAGCCGGGGGTGTCCTTCTCGACGACGAAGCCCAGGACCTCGTCGCTGGCGGTGTCGCGCGCCCAGATGATGGTGAGGTCGGCGAACGTGGCGTTGCCGATCCACTTCTTCTCACCGTTAAGCACCCATTCGTCGCCGTCGCGGCTGGCGGTGGTGGTCAGGCCACCGGCCGCCCCCGAACCGGCTTCGGGCTCGGTCAGCCCGAAGGCGCCGATCTTGTCCCAACGCGCCATGTCGGGCAGCCAGCGTTCCTTCTGCTCCTGCGACCCGCACAGCTGGATCGAGCCCATCGCGAGCCCGCTGTGCACACCGTGGAAGGTCGCGATCGACGGGTCGACCCGGGCCATCTCCATGGCGAGCATCCCGTCGAGCAGGAAGCGTCGCCCACCACCACCGGGTCCGTCGAGGGCCAGGCCGGCGGTACCCAGGGCGGCCAGGCCCGGGACGATCTCGAACGGGAAGGTCGCCCGGGCCCAGTGGTCGGTGATGATCGGCGCCACCTCGCGGGCCAGGAACTCGCGCATCCGCAGCAGGATGGCTCGCTCGTCCTCGTCGAGCAGGCCCTCGAGCCCGTAGAAGTCGGTCGTCGGCACGGCCATGGGTTTCCTCCCGGAGGACTGGTTCGATCCGCACGCCGGGTCGGGCCCGGCGTGCGCCCCTGTCAGGGGTCGCCCTCAGAGGCAGGCGTCCGCGATCGCGCGGACGTGCCGGTCGTCGGTGCCGCAACAGCCTCCCACCACGTCCACGGCCGGCAGCCGGCGCAGCAGCGCGGCATACGCCTGCGCGAGCTGCTCCGGGTCGCCGGCGTCGAGCTGCGCAGCGGCGTCGAGCTCGGCGTGGCTCATCCGGGAGGCGTTGCCGCGGAAGCCGACCAGGCGGCGTACCCACTCGTCCTCGTCGAGAGCCGGCGACACGTGGTCGGGGTGGGCGCAGTTGAGCATGAACCCCACCGCCGAGCCGTCGGTCTCGTGGTCGACGACCTGCACGGCGTCGCGCACGGTGACCCCGCTCGGCAGTCGGCCGTCGGTCTCGACGGTGAACGAGGCCACGCACGGGACACCGACCTCGTGGGCCGCACGGACGAATCCCACCGCCTCGGCGACATAGGGGATCGTGAGCATGGCGACCTGTTCGACCCCCGCCTCGGCGAGGGCCGAGACCTGCGGCCGGTGGTAGTCCGCGGCCTGGTCGGCCGTCATCTCGTGCCCGACGACGTACCCGTCGCCGCGGGGGCCGACGACGCCGTTGACGCTGGCGGACGGCAGCCCGTCGGCGAGCTCGCGTGCGAACTGCACCGCCTCGGTGTTGACGTCACGCAACGCCGTCGCGTCGTAGCCCAGCCGCGTCCCCCAGTCCGGGTTGGCCCGCCACGTCGCGGTGTCGACGAGAAAGTGCGCCCCGCTCTCGCGAGCCAGCTCGAGGTAGGGCGCCCAGTAGTCTCGCAGCGCGGTCCGGCCCTGGTCGTCGTCGAGCAGCGGGAAGGCGGCGAAGTCCGGCAGGTCGAGTCCCTGGCGGAAGATCAACGTGGTCTCGAGCCCGCCGTCGGTGAGGCGCATGGATCCAACGGTACGACCCGACCCGCTCCCCGTCGATGGGTCCGTCCCTCCCCGGTCGCACGGATGCGTCACCATGGACCACCTCGGCGGAACCCCGCAGGGCGCGCCTGCGTTGCGACCACCGAGTGACCCTGCTGCACACTGCACCAGAGCACCCGAGCACGGAGACCCATGGAACCCCCCAGTACGCCGCGACAGCCCGGCGCACCCGTCCACTGCCATCCCCACGACGGGGCCCTCACGTGACCGCGGTCCTTTCCCTGCTGCTCGGACTGCTCGTCGTCCTGCTCATCACGGCTCTCACCGGGTACTTCGTGGCCCAGGAGTTCGCCTACATGGCCGTCGACCGGTCACGCCTGGCCGGACGCGCGGAGGCCGGTGACCCCGTCGCCGCTCGCGCGTTGGCAGTCACCCGCCGCACGTCGTTCATGTTGTCCGGTGCCCAGCTCGGGATCACCGTGACGGGCCTGGTGGTCGGTTACGTCGCCGAACCCCTCATCGGTCGGTCGTTGTCGGACCTGCTGGGTGGCACCCCGGTGCCGACCGGGGCGGGCCTGGTCATCGGCACCGTGCTCGCCCTCGGCTTCTCGACCGTGGTGCAGATGCTGTTCGGCGAGCTCTTCCCGAAGAACCTCGCCATCGCCCGGCCGGAGCCGATCGCCCGGTGGTTGTCGAGGTCGACGACCATCTACCTCAAGGTCTTCGGAGGGCTGATCTGGGTGTTCGACCAGGCGTCCAACGCCCTGCTGCGTGCCCTGGGTATCAAGCCCGTCCACGACGTCGAACATGCCGCGAGCGCCCGAGACCTCGAGCACATCGTCGCCGAGTCCCGCGACAGCGGTGACCTCTCCCCCGAGCTGTCGCTGCTGCTCGAACGCATCCTCGACTTCCCCCGGCGCGACGTGGAGCACGCGATGGTCCCGCGTCCGCGGGTGGACGCCGTCGACCCGCGCCACACCGTCGACGACGTCCGGGACCTCATGGCCGCCGGGCACTCCCGCTACCCCGTCCTCGGCGAGGACGGCAACAGCGTCCTCGGGGTCGTCGAGCTGTACGACGTCCTGGCCACGTCCGGACTCGGCGGGCGCTCGGTCACCGAGCTCATGCAGGAGCCGGTCGTCGTGCCGACGACGATGGCCCTGCCGCAGGCCGTGCGCGAGCTGGTCGGCCGACAGCGCGAGCTGGCCTGTGTCATCGACGAGCACGGTTCCTTCGCCGGCATCCTCACCCTCGAGGACATGGCCGAGGAGCTGCTCGGTGAGCTCACCGACGAGCACGACGAGCCGACCGGCGACGTGGCGCACCAGCCCGACGCCGACGGGTCGTGGGTCTTGGCGGGCGACCTGCCGCTGGACGAGGTGGAGCGGGTCCTCGGCCACGCGCTGCCGGTCGGCGACTACGAGACCGTGTCCGGCCTGGTCATCTCCCACCACGGCGCGCTGCCCGAGCCCGGGGACGTCGTCACCATCGAGCTGCCCATCGACCCGGCCGAGCTGGCCGAGGACGGCGAACCCACCCCCTTCGTTGCGGCGATCGAGGTGATCGAGGTCGAGCGGTACGTCCCTGCGAGCGTCCGGGTCAGCCTCGGGCGCCAGGAGCAGTCGTGAGCGCCTGGGCGGTCGTCGCCGCCACCATCGCCATCATCGCGTTGTCCGCGTTCTTCGTGGCCATCGAGTTCGCGCTGATGTCGGCCAAGCGCCACCGCCTCCAGGACGCTGCCCACACCAGCCGCGCCGCCCGCGCCGCGCTGCGCAGCTCGCACGAGCTGACGCTGCTGCTCGCCGGCTCCCAGCTCGGCATCACGGTGAGCACGTTGGCGCTCGGTGCGATCACCAAGCCTGCCGTGCACCACTGGCTGATGACGCCGCTGGAGGCGACGGGTCTGCCGACGTGGGCCGCCGACGTGGTCGCCTTCGTCCTGGCCCTGGTCATCGTCACGTTCCTGCACCTCGTGGTCGGCGAGATGGCCCCGAAGTCGTGGGCCATCGCGCACCCCGAACGTTCGGCGACCCTGCTGGCCCTGCCGATGCGCGGGTTCATGTGGGTGACGCGGCCGCTGCTGCGTTCGCTCAACTCCGCCGCCAACTGGTGCGTCCGGCGCGTCGGCGTCGAGCCGACCGGCCAGGTCGCCTCCGGCCGCAGTCCCGAGGACCTGCGCCACCTGCTCGAGCACTCCACCAACGTCGGAGCCCTCGACACGTCCTACTCGGCGCAGCTCGCGGGTGCCCTCGACCTGCAGAAGCTGTCCCTGGGTGACCTCCTCGACGAGAAGCGCCCGCTCACCGAGGTGGGGACCGATGCCACCGCCGCGGACCTGTGGGAGACCTCGCGCCGTACCGGGCACCTGCGGGTGCTCGTGCGCGACGGCAGGCACGTGCGCGGGGTGGTGCACGTGCGTGACGCACTCACCTGTGGGCCGGACGAGCCCGTCACGGCGATCATGCGGGTGCCGGAGACGATGCGGCCGGACGCGCTGGTCCACCAGGCCCTGGCCCGGATGAAGCAGACGAGCACCCAGCTCGTCGTCGTCGCCGAGCCCGGCGGACCCGCCCTGGGCGTCGTCGGGGTGCCCGACATCCTGCAGCGGCTGATGCCCGAGCACGGCTGACCGCCGAGCCGAGGGGTTCGCAGGCGGGGGGCGAGGAGCCGGGCGGTCGGGTCCATCCGTGGGTCCGGGCCACCTCCTGCGCCTCGGCGAACGGCCACCCCACATCGGAGAGGCGTGCCAGGGTCGGGTGAGGGTGGCAAGGTCGTCACCATCGTCACCATCGTCACCATCGTCGACCCCGCCCCGCCACCCCAGGAGCCCCGTGATCCACCACCTCGCTGCCAACCCCGACACGGTCGTCGAGACGATCTCCCGTGCCAGCAGGCCTGCGCTCACCGTGCAGCCGGGAGACACCGTCGTGGTGCAGTCGCTGGACGCCGGTGGCCATCTCGAGCGCCAGCAGGTGCCGGGTGAGGAGCGTCCGAGGATGTTCACCCCGCGGCGCGGGCACTGCCTCACCGGTCCGGTTGCGGTGGCCGGCGCCGAGCCGGGCGACATCCTGTCGGTCCACTTCGCCGGGCTCGAGCCCGGCCCCTGGGGCTGGACCGCCGCCGGGGGCGCCGACAGCTGGCTCAACACCCACCTCGGCCTCGGCGAGGGCCGCGGTGCCCACCTGCTCTGGGAGATCGACACGGCGGCGGGCGTGGCCAGGAGCCACCTCGGGTATGCCGTGCGGCTGGCCCCCTTCCTCGGCGTCGTCGGTGTGGCCTGTGACGTTGCCGAGGAGCTGTCCACCGTTCCCCCGCGGCCGCAGAGCGGCGGCAACATCGACTGCCGCGACCTCGTGGCCGGGTCGACGCTCTTCCTGCCCGTCAACGTGCCCGGGGCGCTGCTCACCGTCGGCGACGGCCATGCGGCGCAGGGCCACGGCGAGGTCGGCGGGACAGCGGTCGAGTGCCCGATGACCACGACGATGGTCCTGGACCTCGCCGCCGACGCCGCGCTGCGCTCGGTGCACGCGGTCACGCCGACGGCACGCCTGACCTTCGGTTTCGACGCGGACCTCAACCTCGCCACGGCCACTGCCCTCGACGCGATGCTCACCTGGCTGGCTGCGCTGCTGGACCTGTCCCGGGCCGAGGCCCTGGCCCTGTCGAGCGCAGCGGTCGACCTGCACGTCACCCAGGTCGCGAACCTGACCTGGGGCGTGCACGCCTCCTTCGGGAACGACGCCCTCCAGCGGGGGTGACCCGGCGCGGGCACCCTCAGTTGAGCTTGCGGGTGCCCTCCGGCAGCCCCCCACCTGCGTAGACGTCCTCGGCGAGGGCGGCCAGCGCGGTGAGGGCGACGTTCTGGCTCCACGGACCGTAGGACACCCGCGCCACGCCCAGCTCCTGGAGGGTGGCGAGGGGCAACGAACCGGGCACCCCGATCACGTTGACCTTCTGGCGGCCCAATGCCTCGACGAGGCTGGTGACCGAGTGCTCGTCGAGCAGGCCGGGGACGAAGAACGTGGAGGCGCCGGCCCCGAGGTAGGCCCGCCCGCGTTCGACGGCATCGGCCAGGACGTCCTGCGGGTCCCGGTCCCCGCCCTTGAGGAACGCGTCGGTGCGGGCGTTGAGGACGAAGGGCACCCCGGCCCTGTCCGCCGCGGCAACGGCTGCCTCGACCGCCTTGACCGCGTCGGCGAGCGGCTTCATCTGGTCCTCGAGGTTGGCACCCACGATGCCGACGTCGATCGCCCGGCTCACCGTCCCACCGGCGTCGCCGTAGCCGGCCTCGAGGTCGGCCGTCACCGGCAGGTCGACCGCGGCGGCGATGCGCCCGACGGCCTCGATCATCAGCTCGAGGGGGATCTGCTCACCGTCGGGGTAGCCGTGGGAGGCCGCGATGGAGTGGCTGGCGGTCGCCAGGGCCGTGGTGCCGGGGATGCCTGCGACCACCGTGGCGCTGATGACGTCCCAGACGTTGACGACCCGCAGGAGCTCGGGGTCGGTGTGCAGTCGCAGGAGCTCGCGGGCCTTGTCGGCATTGGTGTGCATGTCTCGAAACTACCTGAGGGGCCGTGAAGTGGCCCTCGGAGCGCATTGACCCCCTCGGCCGGCTGGGCACACGACGGTCCTGCGTCGCGACTGCTAGCCTGCGGACCATGTCGGTCATCGGGCGCCACAACGTCGTGATCACCGGACCCGCCGACGGCCAGCCGATGGTCTTCGCCCACGGATTTGGCTGCGACCAGCGCATGTGGCGCCACGTCGCTCCCCGCTTCGCCGACCGCTACCGCGTCGTGACCTTCGACAACATCGGCGCCGGGTCCTCGGACCCGGCCGCGTACGACGCCCAGGAGTACAGCAACCTGGCGGGCTACGCCCGGGACGTCGTGCGCATCGTCGAGGAGCTGGACCTGCGCGACGTGGTCTTCGTGGGGCACTCGGTCTCGGCGATGATCGGCGCCCTCGCGGCGACCGCCGCGCCGGAACGGTTCGCAGCCCTGGTGATGGTCAGCCCGTCGGCCCGCTACCTGGACGACGAGGGGTACGTCGGCGGATTCAGCAAGGGCGACATCGACGGACTGCTCGAGTCTCTGGAGAGCAACTACCTCGGCTGGTCCGGGGCCATGGCCCCCGTCATCATGGGCAACCCGGAGCGGCCGGCCCTGGGCGAGGAGCTCAACGACAGCTTCTGCCGCACCGATCCCGCCATCGCGCGACAGTTCGCGCGGGTCACGTTCCTCTCCGACAGCCGGACAGATCTCGCCGCCGTCACCACGCCCACGCTGGTCCTGCAGTGCAGCGACGACGCCATCGCTCCGCTGGACGTGGGCCGGTTCGTCGCCGACGAGCTGCCCGCGGCCACCTACGTGGAGCTGCAGGCAACGGGACACTGCCCCAACCTCAGTGCCCCTGACGAGACCTATGAGGCGATCGACACGTGGCTCACGGGTCGGCTCGCGCCCATCTCGTGAGTGGAGACGGGGTCGCTCGACGGCTTCCACCAGGCACTGCTCGACGATGATCCGGCCGCGCTCTACGACCGTGCCCCGTGCGGCTACCTCACCACGGCCCCCGACGGCCTGGTGGCCAAGGCGAACGCGACGTTCCTGGCCCTCGCGGGGCTACGCGCGGACGAGCTCACGGGACGTCGGACCTTCGTCTCGCTGCTCGCGCCCGGTGGACGCATCTACTACGAGACGCACCTGTCGCCCCTGCTGCAGACCCAGGGACGGATCAGCGGGGTGGCGCTCGAGCTGGTCACCAGTTCGGGACTGAGGCTGCCGGTGCTGGTCAACGCCGTGATGGAACGCGACGACCAGGGTCAGCCGCGGCTGATCAGGCTGGCCGTCTTCGACGCGACAGAACGTCGGGCCTACGAGCACGAGCTCGTGCGGGCCAAGCAGGCCGCCGAGACGCTGCAGGACAGGGCGACCGCCCTGTCCCGCACGCTGCAACAGGTGCTGATGCCGCCACAGCTCCCCGACATCCCGGGTCTGGAGCTGGCGGCGGCCTTCCGTCCGGCGCACGTCGGCGTGGAGATCGGCGGCGACTTCTACGACGCCTTCCCGACGCCGGACGGAGGCTGGCTGCTGGCCATCGGTGACGTGTGCGGCAAGGGCGCCGAAGCAGCGGTGGTGACGTCGCTGGTGAGGCACGCCCTGCGCCTGACGGTCGTCGACGACCGGCTGGACGCCGTGATGCCCACGCTGAACGAGACCCTGCTGCGGCACAGCGAGCGCTTCGCGACGGTGCTGCTCGTCCACCTGCGGCGCGAGACGGACGGCTGGGCGGCAACCGTCTGCAGCGCAGGGCACCCGCTGCCGCTGCTGGTCCGCGCCGGGCTACCAGCGCAGTCGCACGGGGAGCCCGGGTCCCTGGTCGGCGCGACCGACCAGGCCTCCTTCCGGCAGACCCGTACGGTCCTGGCCGACGGCGACGCGCTGCTGTTGTTCACGGACGGCATCCCCGACGGGCGCCGGGCCGGGGCCTTCTACGGAGAGGAGCGGCTCGCAGCGATGGCCGGCAGGCCGGGCGACACCCGGCTCGTCGTCGACGGGATCCTCGAGGACGTGTCCGAGTTCCAGGGCGGTGACCCCGCAGACGACATGGCCGTCCTCATGGTGCGGGTCGTGGCGCCACCGCACGCGGCTGACCCGGCCTGACTCAGACCTCGAAGGTGGCGGTGAAGCCGTGACCTGCCACCGGGAGCACGACCACCCCGTCGGAGGGCTCCAGACGCGCGCCGTCGAGGTCCACCACGACCGGGTCGGCGCCGTGGACCACGAGGTGGAAGGCCTCCCGTCGGAACTGCGGGTAGCCCTGCCCCTCCACGTCGGCACGCAGGGTCACCGATGAGCCGTCCCGCAGCAGGCTGAACGTCGTCCGCCAGGCGGCACCCTGCACCGAGGCCGTCGTCAGCCCGTCGTCCTCGACCAGCCGCGACGTGTGCTGGCCGTCGGACCTCGGCACGAACACGTGCAGCTCGATGGCCTCGGGGTGGTAGCCGTCGGTCGACGCCGGCGCCTGGACCCACATCGGGATGACCGCTCCGCCGCGGGCGTAGATCGGGATGCGATCCATGGGGGTCGCGGCGAGGACGAACGAGCGCCCCGGTAGTGCCTCGTCGCAGTGCCAGTCGTACCAGTCGCCTTCGGGAAGGTAGACCTGGCGCGACGTGGTCCCGGGTGCCGTCACCGGGGCCACGAGCAGGTCCGTGCCGAACAGGTACTGGTCGTCGAGGTCGCGGACCGTCCCGTCGTACTGGTGGTCGAAGACCAGGGGCCGCTGCACCGGCTCGCCGGTCACCGAGGCGCGCACGAACGCGCTGTAGATGTAGGGCATGAGGCGGTAGCGCAGCCGGATCGCCTCGCGGACGATGTCCTGCACGACCGGACCGAAGGCCCACGCGTACTGGTCGACGTTGCCGATCATGGAGTGGTTGCGGCAGAAGGGCGTCAGCACGCCGTACTGCATCCACCGGGTGAACAGCTCGGGGTCCGCGCTGCCCGCGAACCCGCCCACGTCGGCCCCGACGAAGGCCTGCCCGGACACGCCGAAGCCGGAGCCCATCGCGATGCTCAGCCACAGGTGGTCCCAGCGGGAGAGGTTGTCGCCCATCCAGTTGGCGGCGTAGCGCTGGATCCCGGCGAATCCCGCACGGGACAGGATGAAGGTCCGCAGCTCCGGCATCGCCTGCTGGAGGCCCTCGGTCGTGCCCATGGCCATGAGCAGGGCGTACTGGTTGCGGTAGCGCTCGTGGGAGAACTCACCGTTGCCGAATCGCATGGCCGTCGGGGCGATCGTCCCCGTCGCCGGCTCGTTCATGTCGTTCCAGATCCCCGCGAGGCCGGACTGCACGTGCTTGGCGTTGAGCTCACCCCACCAGGCGCGGGCCTGCGGGGTGACGAAGTCCGGGAACGCCGTGTTGCCCGGCCAAACCTGTCCGATGTAGGTGTCGCCTCCCTCGGTGCGGCAGAAGACGTCGCGCTCGAGCCCCTCGTCGAAGACGGCGTAGCCGGGATCCCACTTCACGCCCGGGTCGATGATGGTGATCACCTTGAACCCCTGGTCGGACAACCGCTCGAGCATTCCCGGCGCGTCCGGGAACTTCTCGGTGTCCCACGTGAAGACGCGGTACTCGTCCATGTAGTCGATGTCGAGCCACAGTGCGTCGCAGGGGATCTCGTTCTCACGATGGCGCCGACCGATCGCCTCGACAGCGTCCTGGGTGTAGCTGAACCAGCGGCACTGGTGGTAGCCGAGCGACCACACCGGCGGCAGCTGGGTTCGGCCCGTGAGGGCGGTGTATCCCGTCAGGATCACCGGCATGTCGGGCCCCGCGAAGATGTACTCGGTGTACTGCCCGCCATGGAAGGTCATGCGGTACTCGTCGGGCGCCGAGAACTCGTACTCACCCCGGTAGCCGTTGTCCAGGAACGACCCCGCCATCGATCCCCCCGGGTAGGTCTGGTGGTAGAAGAACGGGATCGTGACGTAGAACGGGTCGAACTCGACGCTGTGACGGTCACCGCGGGGGTCCCCCGGCTCCTTGTCCGCCGTGAACTCGAGGGTCTCGGTCGGGCTGAGGACGTCGGTGTTCCACATCGTGAAGTCGCGCCCCTTGCGGTTGTGCCGACCCGCCTTCTCCCCCAGCCCGAAGACCCCGTCCTCCTGTCGGCACGTGCGACGCACGGTGAACGTGTCGTTGAGCGTGGCATACGCCCAGTAGCGACCCTCGGGATCGGCGGCCGTCTCGACGACGGGAGTGCCGTCGGGTCGGTGCACGTCGAGGCGGAACGGGTCGAGCCACAGCGAGACGACCATCGCCGAGGTCGTGACCAGCACGCGGTCGGCTTCGCGTCGCACCGAGAACTCCACCGGTCCGGCCAAGGGGTCGACGCAGACCGCGAACGTCGGCGACTCGTCGAACACCCCACCGCGACTCATCTTCACCCGCACCACGTCCTCGCTGACGAGGTCGATGCGCAGCTGCTCGGTCTCCACCGCGGCGACCAGCCCACGGTCGGTCGTGAACACCTCGCCGACCTTCTCGAAGCGGATGAAGTGGTCGGTCTGCAGCACGTGGAGGGCCTTTCGAGGGGTGTGACCGGGCGTGAGGCATTCTGGTGCCGCTGGCGCAGAGAGTCCATCAGTGGTGGTGGATGAGACAAGTCGACAGAAATCTGCTCCAGCGGTGCATTCCGGCGTAGGGTTCGAGGGTGCTACCTGACGCCGGGGCGAACCGCGATCATGCGGTGCTCTTCTACGACCACGACGCCGAGATCGTCTCGGCAGTGGCCGGGTACACCCGTGACGGCCTCCAGGTCGGCGACCGGGTCCTGCTCATCGCCACCGCCGCCCACCACGCCGCGGTCATCGCGTCGCTGCAGGACCAGGGCGTGGATGTCGCCGCCGCGATCGCCTGCGGCAGCCTCGACCTTCGCGACGCGCGGCGGACCCTGGACCGGTTCCGTCCCACGGGCACGCTCGACCTCCCGGCGTTCGAGGACGGGATGCGCGCGCTGGTCGCCGCGGCCACCGGTGGGGGTGTCCGGCTGAGGGTGTTCGGCGAGATGGTCACCCAGCTGTGGGAGGAAGGCGACGTCGTCGGAGCCGTCCACCTCGAGGCGGCCTGGAACGACGTGCTCGCCGGCCAGCGGGCCGGTCTGCTGTGCTCCTACCCCGCGGCGTTCCTCGGTGCGACCGGGTTGCCCGAGCTCCACGAGACCTGTGCGCTGCACTCCGAGGTGTTGGCTCCTTCGGGGTACGGATCACCTCGTCCCCTGCCTGAGGACCCCGGCACGCAGGTGGCCGACCTCGTGACCGACCAGCGCACCGAGGTGTTCGTGCCGACCGTCGCCGCGGTGACAGCCGCCCGTCGCTTCGTCAGCGCCACCCTGGAGCAGTGGGGCCTGGACCTGGTCACCCCCGACGCCCTCCTCGTCGTCTCGGAGATGGCCACGAACGCCGTCCTGCACGCCGAGTCGCCGTTCCGGGTGTTCGTCCACCACTCGCCGGGAGTCCTGCACCTGTCGGTGCGCGACGCCCAACGGGGCTGGTTCGAACAGGGCAGCCCGACGGCTGCCGAGGTGAACGGGCGCGGGGTCAGCATCGTCGAGGCCCTCGCCACCCGCTGGGGATGTGACGCCGTCGCCGATGGCAAGGTGGTCTGGGCCGAGCTGTCGACCGACGCCTGAACGCCGGCGTCAGCCCTCGTGGTCGTGGGCGTACTCGACGTCGTAGGCCGAGCCGAGCTCGAGCTGCAGGTCGCGGGACAGCCGGCGGCCGGAGGTGACCCAGGACGAGTACGAGCTGACCCCGGGCTCCACCGGCGGTGGGTCGTGGAGCTCTTCCCAGCGCCGCGCCCAGGCGAGCAGGTCCGCGGTCAGCCGGGGTGAGAGGGCCAGCGTCTCGAGGTCCACCATGCCCTGCTTGTTCCAGACCGGGTCGGCGTTCCAGTCCGCCATGACGGTGAGCTCCATCCGGGAGATGCTGACAGGGCCGGGGCAGGCCCACCTGCAGTTCGGCGCGACCTTTGCCAACTCCATGACGACTCTCGACCACTTCGGGAGGCACCCTGGTGGGAAGGCGCCCTGGACCACTCAGCGGGGGGCAGAGCCCCCCGCAGCGTCGTGCTCCTCCCGCAGTCGGGGCTCCGTACGACGCTCGGGGTGTATGCCCCTCTTGTCACGGTAGAACTCGCGAACCTGGTCCATCACCTCGACGACGTCCTTGCTGGCGACGATCGTCGGCCCGAACCCTGCCGTGCGAGAAGGGCCGTCGACGAAGGCCAGGGAGATCGGGAGGTTCGCCGCGCGGGCGATGCGCCAGAAGCCGGACTTCCAGTACTCGCCCTTGGTGCGGGTCCCTTCCGCCGCCAGGATGAGCAGGAACGGCTCGCCGCTGCGCGCCTCCCGCACGAGCTCGCGCACCACGGCCCCGGGGTTGTCGCGGTCCAGCGAGACTCCCCCGAGCCTGGGCAGCAGCCACCCCAGCGGCCCCTTGAACAGGGTGTGCTTGATCAGGACCCGTGGGGTGACCCCGCCGCGCCACATGATCAGCAGCATCATCACGAAGTCCCAGTTGGACGTGTGCGGGGCTCCGACCAGGATCCCGTTGCGGGGCACGTCGCCGACGGCGGTCCACCTCGAGAGCCAGAGCACCGCCCTGGCCAGTCGACTCCTCATGACCCGTCCTCCCGTGGGGCCGCTTGCCCCGAGGGCAACAACCTACGGGTTGTCACGAAGCTGCAACACGACCGGTGCCACACCTGTCATCCGCGTGGGCCACGTTGGGGTGGTGCAGGTCTGGTCCATCCGGGGCCGGCCCGCGACCAGGAGAGGATCCCGATGTCTGGTGAGTCCGTCGTCACCCAGGAGATCGACGAACGCACGGCCCATGCCGTGGTCGCAGCGCAGGTGCGCGGCGAGAGCAAGGTCGACGCCGATGACGCCGACGCCGTGGTCGACTCGATCGCCGCGGAGCTGGAGCAGATCGGGCTCGACCCCGATGTGGCCGAGCTGGAGAAGCGGTACCACGGTGGGGACACCCGGGTGCCGGAGTCCCTTCGTCAGCGCAACAGCTAGCCCACGAGGTACGCGTAGTCGCGAGCGGTGAGCGGGCGACCGGTCAGCACACCTCCGGGAAGGGGAGCGTCGACCGGTGCGCCTGCTGCGGTCAAAGCCACCTCGTCGATACCGGGGATGGACGTCAGGGTCAGCACCAGCTGTCCCACGGCCAACGGCAGCTGGCCCGCGCCCGAGGCCTGATCGTCCGCCCCGATGTCGACGGTGGCGCGGCCCTGTGACACGCCCGCGAGGGACAGGCGCACATCTGGCCCGAGCGCCGTCGACAGACCTCGGCCCCTCTCCGCCTCGTTGGGGCCGCCCGCCAGCCTGTCGACGGCCCGGCCGGCGGCGACGAGGGAGCTGGGCGCCTCTGCGGGCGCGGGCACCGCGACCAGGACGTCGCCACGCACCCACCACACCTGACCGGCCGCCGAGCTCGGCAGCTGGCTCGGCACCGGACGCGGCACCGGGCTCGTCGGACCCGGCTCGGAAGGTCGTCGACCCAGGTCGTAGGGAACCGCCGTGACGACCTCCGCGGAGGTCCTCGCGGGGACACCACAACCCCCGACGACGACGGTGACGACGACGGCAGCCACGACGAGGACGGCGTCCAGCCACGTCCGCCGCGTCACGCTGTCCTCCCAGGGTGGTCGTCCCCGGCGCTGACAGCTTCGTCGTGGTGGTCGCCACCGTCCACGGCCGGCAGTCCCACCACGAAGGTCGCCCCTGCGCCGGGGGTGTCCTGGCAGCGGACGGTGCCACCGTGGGCCCGGATGGTCTCTGCCACCAGGCTCAGCCCCAGTCCGGCGCCCGGGCGCGAGCCGCGAGAACCCACCCGGACGAAGCGCTCGAAGATGCGCTCGTGCTCGCCCAGGGGAACGCCGCGTCCGCCATCGACCACCCACACCTCGACCGTCTCCCCCCTGCGGTCCAGTCCTACCCGCTGGAGGCCACCGCCGTGCACGTCGGCGTTGTCGAACAGGTTGACCATGGCCCGCTGGAGCAGCTGCTTGTCGCCGCGCACCCGCATGGCGCCCGGCCCCCGCACCAGCAGGTCCGGGCTCCGGTGGCTCTGGTCCAGTGCATGGGTCACCAGGTCCACCAGGTCCACGACCTCCTCGCCGGGTCCCGCCGTCGTCCCGTCCAGGCGACCGAGCTCCAGCAGGTGCTCCAGGGCCCGGTGCAGGCGGTGCACCTCGCGCTCCACGAGATCGAGGGCGGCCTGGCGCCGCTCGGGAGTCCTGCCGTCCAGCGAGCGCAACAGCGACACACTCGTCATCAAGGTGGTGACCGGCGAACGCAGCTCGTGGGACACGTCGGCCGCGAACCGGGCGTCGCGACGGATACGGTCGTCGAGGGCCTCCACCATGGTGTTGAACGAACCGACGATCACTGCCAGGTCCGGGTCGGAGGTCCCGGTCAGGCGGGTGTTCATCCTGCCCGCCGCGATGCTGGCAGCAGCAGTCGCCACCGCGTCCAGGGGCGCCACCACCCGTGCGGAGGCCGCCCGTCCGAGCAGTGCACCGCCCAGCGTCGTGATGACGGCGAAGCTTCCGAGCACCAGGGCCAGGGTCTTCAGGGTCGAGTCGAGCTCGGTGGTCGGCGACAGCTCGTAGAAGTCGCTGTGCACCGAGGGGATCGGCACCCCGACCACCAGCGTCGGCTCACCGCCGAGGTCGTCCCAGGCCCGTGCTGCCTGTCCGCGCCGCACCAGGGCCTGCACGGTCTCGGGCACCCCGTCCGCGGCCTGGTTCAACGACGAGGAGTACCACCGTCCCCCGCGGCTGACCACCACCACGGCCCCCGGAGGGGGCGAGGTCCGATCCAGGACGTCGCTGACCTGCGCGCCCGACGTCAACAGGCCGTCCCGCACGAAGGCAGCATCCAGGAAGGCCTGCCTCACGGCAGTCGCCTCGCGCTGCTCCACCAGGAAGTGCCGTGCGGTCAGGTAGGTCCCGGTCGCGAGCACCACCGAGATCAACAGGCCCAGCCCGGCGAACGACAGCGTCGACAGCGCCCGAACGCCCAGCGGGCGCGGCCTGCGCCTCACGCAGGGTCCAAGCGGTAGCCCAGTCCCCTGACGGTGACCAGCAACGACGGCTCCCCCGGGTCGACCTCGATCTTGGTCCGCAACCGTCGGACGTGGACATCGACGATGCGCTCGTCACCGAAGTAGCCCCGTTCCCAGACCCGCTCGAGCAGAACCCGCCGGCTCAGGACCCGACCGGCCGCCTCGGTCATCTCCCGCAGCAGCCGGAACTCGGTGACCGTCAGGTGCACCAGCTCCTCCCCGCGGCGCACCACGCCCGCCCCCACGTCCAGCACCAGGGGCCCGTGCCGTGAGTCGACGACGACAGCGGTGGCGACACCGTGGTCGACCTCCGCCGGGACCGGGCGGACCGACGGCCGACGACGCAGCGCACGCAGCCGCGCACTGACCTCCTTGAGCTCGAACGGCTTGGTGACGTAGTCGTCGGCCCCTGCCTCCAGGGCCGCGACGATGTCGTGGGTGTCGGACTTGGCACTCAGCACGATGATGGGGACGTCAGTACGTTTGCGGACCTCCCGGATGAACGCGAACCCGTCGATCCCGCCCAGCATGAGGTCGACCAGCATCAGGTCCACCTGCGTGGTCCCCTCGTCCTCGAGGGCGGCCTCGGCCGACTCGTGGCAGGTGATCGCGTACCCCTCCTCCTCGAGCGCCATCGACAGGGATTCACGGATCCCGTCGTCGTCCTCGAGCACGAGCAAGGTGATGGCCACGTGGCCATAGTGCCAGCGTGGGAGCCACCCCCGCCGATCGAGCACTCGGAGGAGCTCGCTTCGTCATGAAACTGCAAAGTTCTCGCAGGTCCGTCGTCATGATCGGTTGCGATCCTCGGTCCATGTCCAAGGACCCCTCGTGACCGCGGCCCCGCACCGGCCACCTGCCGCGGGCGGGGACCTGGCGGGCACCGTGACGGTGCACCTGCAGGACTCGTCGCTGACGGAGGACCTCTGCCGCCTTCGCTCGGAGGTCGCGAGGTCCGTGCTCGACGGGCAGCGCGGCGTCACGGTCGACGTCTCGGGCATCGACACCATCTCCTCACCCACGGTCGCCGCCATCTTGTGGGCGCGACGCAGCTGCGCAGCTCGACATGTGCCGTTCACCGTCTGCGGTGATGGTGGCCGAAACACCCGGGTGCTGCGGTCGTGCGGCCTGCTGGAGCCGAGGACGGCGACGAGATGGTGACCCGCATCGTCGGGGACGCCCTCCTGCACACCGAGGTCAACCCCGCCTGGACGGTGACCTCCCTCGAGTGCAACCGGGGCCTGGCGCGCCTGGACCTGAGGAGGGGGCTGACCCAGGTGGTCATCGCCGACACCGGCGATGCCGTGGCCGGGCTGGACGCGCCCTCGGCCTTCGCCGCAGCCGCCTGCACTCCCGACGGCGAGGTCGTCGTCGTGGCCCGCCACTCACCGCCTGCCATCGTCCTGGGACCCCATGGGTGCAGGACCAGCCCCTCCGAGGGCGCGGGTCGCGAGACCCAGTACCCGGATCCGGGCGAGCGGTTGCTCCTGCTCTCGTGCTCGGCGTTCGAGAACATGTCCGACGTGCTCGCCCAGGGCATGAACGGCTCTCCCTCGACGCTGATCGAGCGAGATCCCCAGGAGCTGTTGCTGGAGATCTTCGCTGACCTCGGTTGCGGCGCCGGCGCCGTGATCGACCGTAGAACCGACGATGATCGCAAGGGGTAGGACCGGTGGTGAGTCGGCCGGACGGCGCCGACAGGGCCCAGTGGACGCTGCCGTCACGAGGGGGATCACCGAGCCAGGCCAGGAAGCTGGCGGCTCGGTGGTTGGCGGAACGGCAGATCGTCGGGTCCGCCGCGGACAGCGTCGTGCTGGTGTGCAGCGAGCTGGTCACCAACGTGGTCCTCCACGCGAGCGGGCCGGTGCTGTTCGCGGTCGGGCTCTCGGGTCGCGCCGTACTGGTCGAGGTCGGTGACACCGCGCCGGACGCCGGCATGTTGGGCCCCCAGGGCTCGGGGGCGCGCGCGACCAGCGGACGGGGCCTGGCCATCGTCGAGGCCTTGTCGAGCGAATGGGGAGTGAGCGTGGAGAGCAGCTCCAAGACGGTCTGGGCCAGGGTCGAGGCGACGAGCTAGAGGGGGCTCACCGCGCTTCGGATCCCCCGCCCGCGGGCGGGGGGTGCACCACGGCCGCATACGACCCGACGCCGATGAGCAGCTGTCCTGCGATGGTGGCACCGTCGGTGAGCTGCAGCATGACGAGCTTGCCCGTCTCTGGGTCGAACTCGACATCGGTCACCGAGCCGTGGTCCACGCCCGTGGCGTCGAGGACTCGCTTGCCGACCAGCCGGTGGGCCTTGCCGGACAAGGCTGCGACGGCGTCGTTGGCCTCGCCCAGGGCGTCGGCACCGGAGACGATGACGGCATCTGCACCGAACGCGCTGATCGCGCCCCACAACACGGTGTCGCCCTTCTTGGTCTTGTTCACGGTGACCGCCACGATGCTGCGCGACCGGGGGTCGACCACGAAGTCCGCGACCTGCCCGATCGTCTCGGCGGTGTCGGTCGTGACCACCTCGCGGCCCAGGGTCTGCGAGACCAGCATCAGCTCTTCCCTTCCAGGTGCTCGCGGAACGCCAGCACCGAGGCGCCGAAACCCGCGAGGTCGTGGGCGACGAAGTCGCGGGCGCTCGCCGGGACCATCAGGTGGCTCTCGGAGGCGGACAGGGTGTCGGGCAGTGGCACGAACACCCGGGCCCCAGCAGTCCCGAGAGCCTCGGAGGCCTCCACCTCGTAGCCCACGACGTCACACCGGTCACCGCCGGACCCCGTGATCTCGAGGATGACGTCGACCACGGTGCCCAGGTCGGTGCCCGAGTCGGTGAGCACCTGTGCACCCAGCACGTCCCCGCGGGCGCCGGTGTCGTCCGAGGAGTCGAGCACCGTCGTCAGCGGCTCGAGCACGTCGGCGTCGCGGATCATCACCGCATCCGGCCCCAGTGCCACCACCGACGACCACGGCAGCGCCTGCTTCATCGGCCCGGCGAACAGGCCTCGGCCGGCCAGCGTGAAACCACTCACCGCGCCACCCCCGGCATACACGATGTCCTTCACCTGGGCGACGTCCTCACCGGCCATCGTGACCACCGGACGCTTCATCACGGTGGAGGTGCGCATCAGGCGACTCATGGCGTCGTGTCCTTGCCCTTGCCGCTGCCCTTGCCGCTGTTGTCGCCGCGCCGCGGACGGGTCGACTCGACGATCACCTGGCCGCGTCGACGGCGGGCCTGGATCACCAGCAACACCCCGGCCGTGACTGCGAGGACCACCGCGATCGCGATCAACCACCACCACCAGCTCATGGCCCCACCCCATACGACCTCGGGCGTCCGCACCGTTCGGCGGTCGCGCAGCAGTCCTCGCCATCGACCGGTCGGCTGGCGCCGACCACGACCCAAGGGTATCGCTCGAAGCCGCCCGGCGACGGGTTTCGCCGTGCCTCACCGGGCGCGGGGTGGTCCGGTCGTCGAAGGGCTCAGGTGGTCCCGGCCCACACCTGGACGTGACCACCCCAGGCCGTCCGGACGCTGACGTCGGTGCACTGCTCGGCCAGCGCCTGCCACGGGTGGGCAGCGATGTCGGCGCCACCGAGCGCACAGGACAACCGCGCCAGCGGCGACAGCCACCCGGCCCGCCCCGTCGGCACGGCCAGGTCCACGACGACCACGCGTGCACCGGGTCGGGCCAGCTCCAGGGCTTGGTCCCAGGCCTGTCGCCACGGGCGCATCAGCGACAACGAGTACGTGAACAGGACGGCATCGGCCCCATCAGCCAGTGCCGGCACGTCCTGGCGCAGCGAGGACATGGCGAGCGCGTCGACCCGCCGGAGCAGCACCTCGCCCGGCCCCCCGCCCGGGACCTCGCCGGGGACCTTGCCCGGTACCTTGCCCGGGACCTTGTTCCGGACCTTGCGTCGGGCCGCGGCGAGCATGGCTGCGCTGGAGTCGACCCCGACGACCGTCCCGGCGCCCACCGCGTCCCTGAGCATGGACAGGTTCAGCCCGGTTCCGCAGCCGACGTCGACCACGGTGTCGCCGGGTCCGAGCCGCAGCAGCGGGATCCCCAGGCGGCGCCCCACCCGGTAGAACGGCCACTCCCCCGACACCACGTCGTAGAGGGGGGCCACCGGGGTGTACCGCCGAAGCATGGACCACCTCCCCCTCCGGGAGCGCAGCCTGCACCTCAGGCACGCCGACGAGCTTCTTCGACAACGGTAGGGGCATGATGGGAAGACAGTGACCAGTTCAGCGGGTTCCCACGATGTGCCCCAACCAAGCCAGGACGTGGAAGCGCGCGCTGCGGCGCGCGCCTTCCGCGAGTACGTCGAGCCGGAGCTCGAGGTCCTGCTCCGGGTGGCCCACTCACTGACGGGCAACTCCGCCGACGCGCAGGACCTGACGCAGGAGACCCTGATCCGGGCATACAAGGCCGTCACCCGGTTCGACGGTCGGCACCCCAGGGCCTGGCTGCTGACGATCATGCGACGGACCCACCTGAACATGCACCGACGCCAACGCCCCGGCACCGTCGCGGACTGGGACTCCCTGCGCGGCACCCGCCCCGCCTTCGGTGCGCACGAGCAACCCAGCGCCGAGGACCAGGTCGTCGACCAGTCCCTGCACCACCAGCTCGCCGAGGCGCTGGCCTCCCTGGACCCGCGCTTCCGCGAGGCCCTGTGGCTCGTGGACGTCGACGACCTCAGCTATGCCGACGCCGCCGCGGTCATCGGTGTGCCGGTCGGCACCGTCATGTCCCGACTGAGCCGCGCCCGGGACCGCGTGCGTCGCCACCTCGGCCCGACCGTTCTCGCCGCAAGGAGACTCCCATGATCGGCTCGCTGCGCAGGATGATCACCTGCCACTGGACGGCCCGACACATCCAGCGCTACCTCGACGCCGATCCTTCAGCGCCACTGACCCCCGGTGAGGTGTCGCGGCTGGAGTCGCACCTGGCGGTCTGCGAGAGGTGCGCCCAGGTGGCCGGGGAGCACCGCACCCTGCACCGCGCCCTCTCGCGCTGGCCGGGCCGGCCGCTGCCCGACCCCGACACCGTGCTGCGCCTGCGCGGCTTCGTCGACGAGCTCGCCTCCGAGGACCAGCGATGACCCGGCCGAGGGCGCTGCGGGGACGAGCCTCCTCCGCGACCGACCCCACGGTGTGGGACCTGGTCGTCATCGGGGGCGGCACCGCCGGCATCGTCTCCGCCAAGACCGCCGCACGCCTCGGCGCGAGCGTCCTGCTCGTCGAACGCGATGCGCCGGGAGGGGACTGCCTGTGGACCGGCTGCGTACCGTCCAAGTCCCTGCTGGCCGCAGCCGAGTCGGCCGCCGCAGCACGCCGCGCCACCCGGTTCGGTGTCGAGGCCCCGGTCGTGGAGGTGGACTTCACCCGCGTGATGGCCCACGTCCACGGCGCCATCGCCCGGATCGCACCCACGGACTCCGCCGAGGCCCTCGAGGCAGCGGGGGTCCGGGTGCGCCGGGGCACAGCCCGGTTCACGAGCCGTTCGAGCGTGGTCGTGGACGGCGACGAGGTCAGGTTCCGCCAAGCGGTCCTCGCCACCGGGGCAGCCCCCGCCGTGCCGGGGATCCCCGGCCTCGCCGAGGCGCAGCCGATGACCAGCGACACCGTATGGGGCCTGGAGCAGCTGCCGACCCAGCTGGCGGTGCTCGGCGGCGGCAGCATCGGCTGCGAGCTCGGGCAGGCCTTCGCCCGACTCGGTTCCCAGGTCACCATCGTCGAGGGCGACGACCGGATCCTGCCCCGCGAGGACCGGCACGCGGCCGAGGTCCTGGCCACCTCCCTCTCCACCGACGGCGTCAAGGTGGCCACCGGTCACGGCGTGGTCAACGTCACCGGCCGCAGCGGGGACCGCGGCACGCTCGAGCTCGACGACGGCTCGCTCGTCGACTTCGACCACCTCCTGGTCGCGGTCGGCCGCAGCCCCCGTACGGCGTCGCTGGGCCTGGAAGCGGCCGGCGTCGAGACCGACGAGCGCGGCTTCGTGACCGTCAGCCCCCTGCTGCAGACCACCAACCCGCGGGTCTGGGCCGCCGGTGACCTCACTGGGCACCCGCAGTTCACGCACCTTGCTGGGGTCCACGCCAGCACCGCTGCCTCGAACGCCGTCCTCGGCCTGCGCCGCAAGGTGTCGACGACGGCTGTCCCCCGGGTGACGTTCACCCACCCCGAGATCGCTGCCGTCGGCCTGGGGACCGAGCGCCCTCCCCAGGGGCTCGTGGTGCGGCACTGGTCCGACGAGCACGTGGACCGCGCCGTCGCCGAGAGCTCGACCGACGGCTTCACCCGCCTGGTGGTCGACAAGCGAGGTCGCATCCTCGGGGCGACGGTGGTCGGCCCCCGCGCCGGAGAGGCCCTGGCCGAGCTCACCCTCGCCGTCAGG
This sequence comes from uncultured Actinomycetota bacterium, assembly GCA_963722015.1. Taxonomy (GTDB): domain Bacteria; phylum Actinomycetota; class Actinomycetes; order Actinomycetales; family Dermatophilaceae; genus Pedococcus. The sequence goes on from CAVRMT010000008.1 coordinate 196,627, forward strand.
CAAGGCCTACGCACCCGGGACCTCGCAGGAACGACGCACCCCTACCCCACCTACGGGGACGGTCCGTGGAACGCGACCATCGCCGACGTCCAGCAGCGACTCACCCACCCCGGGACGGCCCTGGCCATCCGCGCCCTGGCCACCGTGCGTCGATGGCGCGTGCGCGCCTCGGACCACTGACCGCCCAGCGCCGCTCGCCGCTCAACCCCACTCAGCGCCACCCAGCGCGGTGAGCGCCGCTCAGCGCAGGGAGCGGTATCCGGACACCATCCGCTGTGCTGCGCTGAGGCCCACGACCCCGGCCCAGACCCACGCGATCAGGCCCGCCGATCCCGGCAGCAGCAGCCAGAGGCTGTGGACCAGGATCGTCTCGGCCCCTTCGGCGAGACCGCCGAGGAAGCTCAAGGAGCGGCCGTCCTCGATCCGGCGGTCGGCGCGCTCGGCCACGGAGGAGAACGCCAGGAAGGCCGTGCCGTTGAGGTAGTAGGCCAGCAGCACCAGCAGGAAGGGGAGCCAGGAGGCTCCTTCTCCGCTCGTCGCTCCCACGGCCACCCCGACCACGGTCGCGCCGTAGACCACGAAGTCGCTGGTGATGTCCAGGAACCCGCCCGCATGGGACCCCGTCGGCTCCCGGGCCCCGACCGCACCGGCACCTGCGTCGACCCCGCCGGAAGCAGGCGACGCAGTCGCGCGGTGCCGGGCCAGCGGCCCGTCCAGCCCGTCGCAGGCTCTCGAGACCAGCCACAGCGCGAGGGCGAGCAACCACAGCTGCGAGGCGGCCGCCGCCGCACTGCTCAGACCCAGGACCAGGCCGAGCACGGTCACGCGGTCCGCGGTGACGACCGTGCCGTCCACCCGGGCGGCCAGTGCGGTCAGCGGGCCGTCCAGGTGCCTCCTGAGCCGGGCGTCGAACACGCCTACCCCTCCCCGTCGGAGTCGCTGGCTCGGTTCGTGGGGGCCTGCGCCTCGCTCGCGCCGGATCCGCTCCCGCGCCGGTCCCGCAGTCGGCGGGCCCAGACCCCTCCCACCACCACCAACGCGACCAGGGCGGCCAGAGCCGCGCCGAGGCGTCCCGGGCCGTCCAGCCCGAACGAACCGACCGCCACGTAGATGATCGTCCCGGGGATGATTCCGACCCCCGTGCCCGCGACGTAGTCCCGCACGCGGAGCGTCGACATCCCGCTGACGTAGTTGACCGCGGTGAAGGGTGCGACCGGTATGAGGCGCACCACCAGGACCGCCGTGACCCCGTGACGGTCCAGCACCTGCTCGACCCGCTGCCGGTGCCTTCCGGTCGCCCAGCCCAGTGCCGACGGATCGACCGCCCTGGCAATGGTGAAGGCAGCCAGGGCGCCGATCATGGCCGCTACCCACACCAGGGCCAGGCCCGTACCGAACCCGAACAGGACACCCGCAGCAGCCGACAGGACGTTCTTGGGTGCCGGGAGCAACGTCAGGGCCGCATAGGCCAGGACGAACAGCAGCGGAGCCGCGGCCCCGGCCTCGTCCACCCGGTCCCTGAGCTCCCCCAGGTCGAGCACACCCGTGGACCACAGCACGACGGCAGCGGTCCCCGTACCCAGCAGCAACGCACCGGCTCGCCAGTGCTGCCGCCAACGACCGGCGCGGCCGTCGTCGTCCGGTGCCGGCGCACCGGTCCCCGGTCGCAGCGCCCTGGTCGGTCCCACGGATCCTCGTCCCTCTCGTCGTCACGCACGGTCGGCGCGACGACCGCCACCACCGCCGAAGTGCGGTCTCACGGTCCGAGCATCGCACTGTGGGAAGTCATCGAGGTGCCCGCCGTGTTCCCGGACCAGCCATCCGAATCGAGACGGACAACGAATCCCGACGGAGCAACGATGACACGAGCCCCTCACCGAGCCCCCGCCGGACCCACGCGCCCCTTCCGCCGCCCACTCTGGGCGGCGGTGCCCGTGCTGGCCCTGGCCCTGGCTGCCTGCGCCGCTCCCACGGCGGCGCCCGCCCCTGAAGCCACCGCGAAGACCTGGGAACAGGTCGCGTCCGCGGCCCGCGGACAGACGGTGTCGCTGTGGATGTGGGGCGGCGACGCCCAGGGCAACCGCTACGTGGACGACGTCCTCACCCCGGCCGCGGCCCAGCTGGGAGTCACCCTGCGCCGGGTCCCCGTCGCCGACACCCGGGACGCGCTGAACCGCGTCCTCTCGGAGCGCCAGGCCGCCAGGACCGACGGGTCGGTCGACCTCGTCTGGGTCAACGGGGACAACTTCGCCGCAGGGGCGGCCGCCGGCGCCTGGTTGTGCGGATGGTCGGACAGCCTCCCCAACATGAGGTTCACCGCGCCGCAGGACCCGCTCCTTGCTGACGACTTCGGCACCCCTGTCAAGGGCTGCGAGGCCCCGTGGCACAAGGCGCAGTTCTCCCTGGTCTACGACTCGGCCAGGGTGCCGGACCCGCCCACCACCCTGGCCGGGGTGCTGGACTGGGCAGCGACCCATCCGGGCCGGTTCACCTACCCCGCGCCGCCGGACTTCACCGGGTCGGTCTTCGTGCGCCAGGCGTTGTACTCGGTCTCCGGTGGCTACGCCAAGGTCCCGTCGACGTATGACCAGAGCGCGTTCGACGCACTCACTCCCGCCCTGTGGCGCCGGCTCGCCGACGTCCAGCCGCACCTGTGGCGCAACGGGAAGACCTACCCCCGGGACTCCGCCGCCCTGGACAAGCTGTACGCCGACGGACAGGTGGACATGACGATGACCTACGGGCCCGCAACCCTGACCGACCTCGTCGCGAAGGGGACCTTCCCCGCCACCACCCGCGTCCTGGCGTTGGCCGAGGGAACCGTCGGGAACGCGAGCTTCCTGGCCATCCCCTCCACGTCAGGTCGTGCTGACGCGGCCAAGGTCGTGGCCAACCTGGCCCTGTCCCCGGGCCAGCAGGCGGCCAAGGCAGACCCGGCGACGTGGGGACAGTTCACCGTGCTGGACCAGAGCAGGCTCGAGCCCGCGGATGCGGCGCGGTTCGAGGCGCTGCCGACCTCCACCGTGGTCCCCGCGTACGACGTGCTCTCCCGCAACGCCAACCCGGAGCTGTCCGCGGCGTGGGTGCCTCCCCTCGACGACGGCTGGCGGCGCAACGTCCTCGGCGCCGACCGGTGACGGCAGGGCGCAGGGTGCACCCGGCCCTGCTGGTGCTGCCGGCGCTGACCCTGACCATCGCCGTCACCGGGTCTGCGCTCGTGATGCTCGCGCTGACCGCCTTCGGCCTCATGCCGCTGGTGGGGCAACCGCGGGCGAACACCGACGCCTTCTCGGCCCTGCGTCCCGACCTGGCCTCAGGGATCGGACAGAGCCTGCTCATCGCGAGCGCGTCGACGGTCCTCGCCGGTGTCGTGGGGCTGGCACTGGCAGTGCTGGTCCTCGGCTCCCGCCGCGGTGCCCGATTCCTGGCGATGGCGGCGGTGGCCCCGATCCCGGTGGCCCACATCGTCGGCGCGGCCTCGGTCGGCCTCCTGCTGTCGGACTCGGGCCTGCTGAACCGTCTCCTCGGGACCGACCCGGCCACCTGGCCACGCCTGGTCGCCGGGCCCGTCCCCGTGGCGGTCGTGGTTGAGTTCGCCTGGAAGGAGTCGGCCTTCGTGGCCCTCGTCGTGACCGCTGCCCTGGCAGCCAGGGTTCGCGAGTACCACGACGCGGCCGCCATGCTCGGTGCCACCGGCCGCCAGCGCACCGCCATGGTCACGGTGCCGCTGGCCCTGCCTGCGCTGTCCGCGTCCAGCCTCATCGTCTTCCTCTACACGCTCGGTTCCTACGAGGTCCCCTGGTTGTTGGGGGCCGCGCAGCCCGAAGCGCTCCCGGTCACGTCCTACCGCCTCTTCTCCTCCATCGACCTCACCGCACGACCGCAGGCAGCCGCCGCCGCCCTGGTCCTGACGTCCCTGGCGCTCGCCGTTGCCGCTGTGGCAGCCCCGATGGTCCGTCGCCTCGGGGCGCTGCGATGACCCCCGGCCCGCCCCGCCGCAGGACGTGGCAACGCCGTGACGGTGCCGCCCCGGTCCTGGCCGGTGCCGCCGTGCTGCTGGTTCCGCTGGTGCCCTTGGTGCTGTGGGCGTTCGCAGACCGCTGGTCGTTCCCGTCGGTCCTGCCCCAACGGTGGGGCACGAGAGGTTTCGCCGAGGTCCTCGGGGCCCAGACGTATGCCGCCCTCGGGCGCTCTGCCCTCGTCGGTGCCGCCGTGGCGGTGGCAGCCACCACCCTCGGCGTGCTGGCCGGGCGCGCGTTGGGATGGAAGCTGACCCGCCGCCGACCCGCCACGATGCTGGTCCTGGTCAGCCCCGTGGCGATCCCTCCCCTGGCCGTCGCCATGGGACTGGACAGCCTCGCCCTGCGGACCGGGATCCCCGAGCTGGTCGCCGTGATCCTCATCCTCACGGTCTTCGCGCTGCCCTACACCGTCTTCACCATGGCAAGCCGTTACGCCGCCACGGACCCGGCGATGGAGGAGCAGGCACGGCTCCTCGGGGCCACGGCGAGCCAGGCGCTGACCCGGGTGACCCTGCCGGCCCTGCTCCCCGCCATCGCCACGGCCGGGTTCCTGTCCTTCCTCGTCGGATGGACCGACTACGCCGTCACCCTGCTGGTGGGCGGCGGCCAGCTGGTGACGGCGCCGATGCTGATCGGGTCCGCCGCGTCCGCCGCGGGCAACGAACCCGTGGTCGCCGTCCTGTCACTGCTGTCGGTCCTCCCGCCGCTGCTGCTCCTCGCGCTCGCCCGACGACCCCTGCGAGCCGTGGGCCCCACGGCTCGTCCACGGCTGCTCACCCTCGAGGCCAGGTCCCGTGTCCAGTAGCGAGTCGCAGCGCACCACGGTGGACCCGACCGCACCCGCCGGCGCCCTCCCCTCCGACGACCTGCCGATCGGGGCGCTCCAGCCCGCTCTGGAGCTGCGCGACCTCACCTACGCCCACCGGGGTCAGGCTGCGGTGACCGTGGACTCGGTCAGCCTGGGCATCCCGGCCGGCCAGATGATGGCGCTGGTCGGGCCGTCGGGGTCCGGCAAGACCACCGTGCTGCGACTGGTCGCCGGGCTGGAGGCTGCGGACTCCGGAGACGTGCTGGTCGCCGGGGTGAGCCAGCGGGACGTGCTCCCGGAGCGGCGCGGCATGACGATGATGTTCCAGCGTCCTCTCCTGTTTCCCCACCTCGACGTGCTCGACAACATCGGCTTCGCCGACCGCGTTGCCGGATCCAGCCGTTCGCGGTCCCGACGACGAGCCGCCCGGTACCTCGACATGGTGCACCTGAGCGATCTCGGGTCCCGGCGCCCGGGCGCCCTCTCCGGAGGCCAGGAGCAGCGGGTGGCCCTGGCGCGAGCGCTGGCCGCGCGTCCTGGCGTGCTGCTGCTCGACGAGCCGTTCAGTGCCCTGGACGCAGGCGTCCGCCAGAGCATGCACGACCTGCTGGCGGAGGTGCGTGCCGTCGTCGAGCCGACCACGTTGATGGTCACCCACGACATGGACGAGGCGGCGCTGGCCGACACCGTTGCCGTCATGGCCGCCGGGAAGATCCAGCAGGTCGCCCACATCGACGCCCTGTATGCCCGGCCGGCCACCGTCGACGTGGCCCGGGTCCTGGGCGGTTTCGCCGAGGTGCCCGGTCAGGCCCACGGTGGTCGGCACCACTCGGCGATCGGCAGCATCCCGCTGCCGCAGGGGTCGCAGCACCTCACCGGAGCGGTGGTGCTGCTGGTGCGCAGGGAGGGGATGCGGCTGGTCGGGCCGCTGGACCGCCAGGCCGTCTACACCGGTCGGGTCGTCTCGGTCCAGCGACACGGCATGCGCCAGTCAGCCCTGGTCGAAGCAGACGCGCCCGCCGGAGGACGGCCGAGCCGGTTGTGGTCCGAGGCAGACCTCGGCGCGCAGGTGCGCCCCGGGGAGCGCGTCGGGCTGAGGTCGACGGGCGTGGGCCTGTGCGCCCTTCCGGTGGCGCCCGTCACCCCAGGGCCGTGAGCGGAAGCAGCCGGCGGAGCCCGACGTTCTGGGCGGGGTCCAGGACCGAGTGCTGGACGCACGCCGGTACGAGCTCTCCGGTCTCGGGGTGCGCCATGGCGTAGGAGCAGGCCGCCAGCCGCTCCTGGGTCACCTTCAGGGCAGGCTCCTTCGCCACGATGCCGGCCCGCGTCATCGCCCAGGCCGGTGCGACAGCCGCAGCGTCCATGAAGCGGTGGACCACGAACGTCATCGGCCGGATGCTTCGTCGTCGGGCAGCCGTCAGCAACGCGCGCCCGCCTCCGGCTCGAGCCACGAACGAGCGCAACCAGCGGGCGGCCACGACGGCATCGCCGGGGTGGGCAGCCACGACCCGCGCGATCTTGAGCAGGAGCAGGGGCACGGGCGTCCCGCCGAAGCTCATGCCGCCGAAGTGGTCCAGGAACGCGTCGCGGGCCTCCAGCTCGACCGGGTGGTCGTGGTGGCAGACCGGGTGCCAGCGCCGTCCGACCATGATGCCGAACGCAGTCCGGTTGCACCGGGTGTCCCCGAACTGCAGGGCCTGCCAGGACACCTGTTGGCCCAGGCCGGCCTCCAGCCGTTGCCAGACCGCGTCGATGTCCACGTCCTGGTAGTCCTGCCCCCAGCGCCGTCGGTCCCCGACGAAGGCCCCCGGCTGGAAGGACACCATCTGGTAGCCCAGGTGCGCGACGTGGGCCACCACGTCCGGCACCTGCTCGAGGTTGAGCGGGGTGACCGTCATGGTGTGGGCCAGGTAGGACCGGACGCCGTGGCGGGCCCTGAGCTCGGCGAACATGGCCACGAAGTCTGCCCGGGCCCGGTGCAGGTCACGCTCCGCGCGGGGGCGCGGCACCCCGCGCCGGCCCCGCATGAGGGAGTCGAAGTGCCCGGCGAACGAGACCCTGCCCAACCTGACCGCGCCGGAGCCGTCGAGGACCAGCTGCTCGAGGTACTCGTAGTCGAAGTCCCCGTGCGTCATGGACATCGGCTCCCTGCCGGCGTCGCGCATCGCGAGGAGGGCGGCCGCGTGGTCGTCCGGGCTGAGCAACGTCACCTCCCCGCCGATCAGCTGGGCATGGGCCCGCGGCCCGCGCAGCTCTCGCAGCAGGCCCATCTGCCTGCGGACCTGCTCGAGGGTGTGCGCGCCGTCGCTGCGGACCTTGTTCGCGTCCGCGGAGTGGTAGCAGGGGGAGCACGTGAGGTTGCACCGGGGGAACACCCCCTGGGTTCCCTCGCACCCCACGGCGTGGCGTCCCAGCAGCTGCGCCGGGGTCCGCACTCCCGGGGGCAGGGCCGCCCACCTCTGCTCGAGGACCTGTCGGGTGCGCGGGTCCACCGGACGGGTCGCACGGCGAACCAGCCTGAACGCTGTCCTGAGCTTCACGCTTCATCCTCTCGCCCGCGGCCACCACCGGGTGCGAAACCCCGTTCGACCCCTGCGACCTTCCCACCACCCGCAACGCGTGTCACACCGGCGGGAAGCCCCGGTGCCTGCCACCGGGTTCCCGGGGAGGAACGCCATACCGATCACACACCCGGAGTCCCATGTTCAACGACGACACCACGACGCCACTGCCGACCTCGTCGGCCCACGAGCCCTCGCAGCGCGGTGGGGTCTCCCGGCGCCGCAGCGCCGCCCGGCTGGCGGCGCCTGTCCTCGCCCTCGTCGCGCTGCTCGGGGTCGCTGCCTGCTCGAGCGCGGGCTCCCCCGCTGCTCCTTCAGCAGCGGCTGCTGTCAACGGGCAGTCCTCCCCCTTCGCCAACGTCGGGGCCGTCCCTGCCACCGTGGACGGGACCGCCTTCGACGCGGCCTCGCTGACGGGCAAGCCAGCCGTGCTGTGGTTCTGGGCCCCGTGGTGCACCGTCTGCCGCCAGGAGGCCCCGACGGTCACCAAGGTCGCGTCCGAGTTCGCCGGGGAGGTCCAGTTCGTGGGGGTCGCGGGGCGGGCCAGCACGGCCGACATGGCCGACTTCGTCGAACAGACCGGCACCGGCGACCTCGTCCACCTCGCCGACACCAGCGGGGCCGTCTGGCGTGAGTACGGCGTCGCCGTGCAGCCGGCCTATGCCTTCATCGACAGCGACGGCCGGGTCGACGTCCGGGTCGGCAGCCTCGACGAGGACGCGCTGCGAGCGCGGGTGGCCGAGGTCGCCGCCGGGACGCCACCCTCGACCCTCGGTGCGACCCCCACCACCGCGCCCTGAGGACGGTGACCGTGCACGTTGGCGCGCCCGGCGGGGCCCATGACGCCTGAGATCCTCTTTGCCGCGTCCGCGGGCATGCTCGCAGCCTTCAACCCGTGCGGATTCGCCCTGCTACCAGGGTATCTGGCCCTGTTCCTGGGACCGGAGCGGTCGACCCGGGGCACCGTGCGCCGCGCCCTGGTCGTGGGCGGGGCGGTGACCCTCGGGTTCGTTGCCGTCTTCGGCGCACTGGGCGCTGCCGTGAGCCTGCTGTCCTTCGGTCTGGGGCCGTGGCTGTCGGTCGTCACCGTGCTGGCCGGCGTGGTGCTGCTCGTCGTCGGCGTGCTCCTCCTGGGTGGCAGGGACGTGTCGGTGCGGCTGCCGCGCGCCCAGCTGGCGGTGGGCCGCTCGGCGCCGGGCATGGTCGCCTACGGAGTCGTCTACGCCACCGTCTCGCTGTCCTGCACCCTGCCCGTCTTCGTCGCCGCCGTCGTGTCCGTCTTCGCGACCTCCGGCACGACGCTGCTCCCGGGCTTGCTGGCCGCACTTGCCTACGCCGTCGGGATGGGCCTGGTCATGACGACGCTGGCGGTCGTCGTGGGACTGCTGGGTCGGACCTCCCTGACCCGGGCCCGGCCCTGGACCCGCCACGTCGGGCGGGCCTCCGGCCTCGTCGTGACCCTCGCCGCCCTGTACGTCCTGTGGTACGGGTGGGTCGAGCTCCAGACCTACAGCGGCCGCGAGGTGGCCCCGGGCCCCGTCGCCTGGGTCGCTACCGCTTCGGCCGGGGTCAGCCAGGCCATCACCGATGTGGGCACCGTGCCGCTGCTGGCCGCCCTCACCGCGGTGGTCGTGGCGGTCGGCGGCCTGGAACGCCGGTCGCGGCGCCGCAGGGTTCCCTGATCCGGCGGAGACGGTGGGTCGAGCCGCTCGGCAGCCCCCTGGGTGGGCCTGCGTGGCGTCATGGACGGTCGTCCGCGTCCATGGGGTCGTCGTACCTGAAGTCGAGACGTCGCCGGACCACGTCGTTGGCGATCTGCGCCAAGGTGGACTCGGCAGCGAAGGCGTGCGCCCGCAACAGGGCCAGGGCGTCGTCGACGCCCACCCGCAGCTGGGCGACCACCATCCCGGTGGCCTGGTGGATCTCGGCGCGCTCTGCCCACGGACCGGACATGTCGGTGTCCGCGGCGTGGGGGTCGCGCAGCAGGGCCGCGCCGAGGGTGTCGGCCAGGAACTGCGACGACTCCGCGTCGAGGGCCGGTTCTCGACCGGTCTCCCAATGGGCCGTGAGGACGCCGAGGAGCTTCTGGTGGGGCCTGATGGGGATGGCGCAGACCCGTAGCGGGCCGAGACCATCCCGCACCGCCGCGCCGAGCTGCGGCCAGCGGTCGTCGATCTCGGCGCCCAGGTCGACCAGCAGCTGACGGCCCGTGGAGTAGGCGTGGGGGCCGGGGCCCTGTCCCAGCACCTCCTGCAGGTCCTCGAGCCGCGCCGCGACATCATCGGTGCTGCACACAGTGACACGCTCCCGGCCGGTGTAGGCGAGGGTCACCGACACCCCATCGGCTCCGAGGATGGTCACCGCCGAGGCACACAAGCGACCGGCGAGGGTCAGGTCGGCGCTCTGGGTCGCCATGACCTTGGCCAGGCCGGAGATGATGGCCACGCGGTGGTGCACGTCCCTCCTCGTGGCTGGCGCCCTGGGGTGGTGGCGCTGCCGGTCCCTCAAGCGTACGCCGCCCGGCACGCATCGGCGCCTGCTCGAAGCAGCGTCGGGCGGCAGCAGCCGACTCGTCTGGGTCGGGCTGTTCCGGCGAGCCCTCGGTGGCGGTTAGCCCAGCTGTGCGGCGAGGTCGGGCAGCGAGGTCGCCTCCACGTCGGGGCGGTCGAAGTAGGACGGGTACGTCGCCCCCGTGCGGTTGAGGAACGCCGACCCCAGCCCGGCACGCCGCGCGCCGTGGGTGTCCCACGGGTGGACCGCGACGAGCATCGCCTCGTCGGGCTGGACGCCGCAGACGTCCAGGGCGTACTGGTAGGCGGCTCGCGCCGGCTTCCACGCGGGCGCGTCCTGGACCGAGAGCAGCCGCTCGAAGCTGGCCGAGAGGCCGGCCCGCTCGAGCAGCCCCTGGGCCACCGTCGTCGACCCGTTGCTCAACGTCACCAGGCGCATGCCCTGGCCGGCCAGCGCCTGCACGCCGTCGGCGACGTCGGGGTGCAAGGACAACGAGGAGAAACCCTGCATGACCCGCTCGACCGCACCCTCGACGTCCTGCAGATCGTGAGCCTGGAACAGGGCCGTCAAGGACGTCGCGGCCAGGTCCGCGAAGGCAGGGTTCGCCCCGGTGACCGTCAGGGCGAACCCGTCGCGCAGCAGTCCGGCGAACCAGGTCGCCGCCAAGGCGGGCGGTGCCCCTTCGTCGGCAAACCGCTCCTGCAGGACGCTCATGTCCGACAGCGTCTCGTTGACGTCGAAGATGATCAGCCGCGGCGGGCGCGGGCCGTCGGGCGAGGCGGGCTGGTCAGCGTTCACAAGGCTGGTCATGGGCCCATCCTCACTGACTAGGCGCTGTCGCGCCGAGTCCGCACCAACGCCCCGACCTCCGCGGTCCCGGCGATGTCGCGCAGCCCCACCACGATGTCGAGCAGGGTGCTCACCGGTTCCTGCCCGCTGAACGCCCTGTCGGTGACACCGGCCACGAGGCGTGCCGCCACGACGGTCAGCTTGATGTTGTGCTGGCTGGAGTAGGACCGCAGCAGCTCGAACGCGGCGTCCTCGTCCACACCGAAGGTGACCATCAGGGCGCCCTTGGCCTGCTCGATGGTGGCCCGGTGCTCGGCGGAGGCCGCCACGGCCGCCCGCGCGGTCTCACGGACCGGTTCGGTGATGTCCACCATGAACCCGGTCAGCCGCGCCATGGTTCCCGCCTGCGCGCTGCTCTGGCCCACGAAGATGACCCGGCGCATCCGACCGTGCTGGTCCAGCAGCTGGCATACGCAGGACTGCGCCCCGGGCCGGCCCAGCAGGTCCTCGAGCGTGGCGAGCAGCACCAGCCGGTCCTGCTCGGCCAGCCGGTCGAGCAACAGCTCGGTGGTCGGTTCCTGGTCCGCGCGCAGTCCGTAGAGGTCGCGGAGCTGTTCCGACCACGTCCACCGGCTGCGCTCGACCGCGTACTCGAAAGTCATGGTCTGGGCATCCGACTGCACAGCGTGCGGGTCCACTGCCTCCCCCTCCTCCATGCGACCCCAACGAGCTCTCAAGTGAGAAGGCCACTTCTTGACCGTCCTCATGCTACGACGGGCCCAAGAACGACGCCAAGATTTACGTGAAGCCCAGCCCCTTCGTTGCAGAGGCCGACCACCTCGAGTAGATCTAGTGCAGGCCACCTCCCACCGAACGACTGCGAGATCTCCTGTGGACCCCATACGTGAAACCCGTTTCGCCCTTACCGAGATGTCGCGCCTGCAGGACGAGGACCTCACCGTCCGGTTCGATGCCATGGCGAAGCGGGTCTCGCAGATCGCGCCCGACTGCCTGGGGCTGACCTTGTCCTACCTGCGCGAGGGACTGGCCTTCACGTGGGCGGCCAGCAGCCTGGACGTCGCCGCTCTCGACGGCGTGCAGTATGCGGACTTCGGTCCCTGCATCGAGGCCATGAACCGCGGCGAGGTCGTCGGGGCCGGCCGTGCGGACCCGCTCGACGAGGACACCTGGCGGCTGTTCTCCCGGGCGGAGAACTCGGCCGGGGTGGAGAGCACCCTGTCGATCCCGCTGCACGAGGCCGGGACGGTGGTCGGTGGGGTCAACTTCTACGGCGGCACCGCATCGGCCTTCGACGGGCTGCACGAACAGCTGGCACTGGAGTGTGGTGGTTGGGCGCAGGGGTCGGTGACCAACGCCGACCTGTCGCTGTCCGGGGTCCGTCGCGCCAAGCAGGCCCCGCAACGGTTGCTCGACCAGCACGTCATCGACCAGGCCGTGGGGATGCTCATGGCGGTCCACCACGTGGACGTCGACGCCGCCACCCAACGGCTCCAGGAGTCCGCCCACCGGGCGGGAGTCGACGACGCCGACCTCGCTCGGCTCCTGGTCAGGAGCCGCGTGGTCTAATCGGTGTCCGACCGCGACGAAGAGGGGGACCCAGGGTGCTGTCCCTGACGTACTTCAGCACGGCCAGCATCGGGTTCGGCAAGGACGAGCTCCTCGAGCTCCTCGTCGGGGTCCGCGCCAAGAACTCGGCACTCGGGCTCACCGGGATGCTGCTCTACGCCGACGGGAGCTTCGTCCAGACGCTGGAGGGTCCCGAGGAGGTCGTCGAGGCGACGTTCGCCAGGATCCAGCTGGACCGTCGCCACCGGGAGGTCTTCGTCGCGCTGCGCGAAGAGGTCACCGAGCGCAGCTACCCCGACTGGTCCATGGGCTTTCGCGAGCTGAGCAAGGACGAGTCCGAGACGGTGCCGGGGTTCAACGACTACCTCGGGACCAAGAGCGGGCCCCGCCAGCCGGGCGGTGGCCGTGCCGAGGTCTTCCACAGGGCGTTCCGCAAGTTCCTGCCCTGAGGCACTGCTGCCATCATGTCGCCATGACACGGGGACCCGGTGGCGGCTCCGCGCTGGATCACCGGCTCACCGAGCTCGCCCGCGTGACCGCCAGGCTCGTGCAGGCGACGAGCGCCGAGGCAGTCACGCAGATCGTCGTCGACCACGGTGCCGCGGCGGTCGGCGCCACCCTGGCCTCACTCAGCCTGAGGGTCGAGCCGGACGAGGTCCGGTTGCTGGGGCTGCGAGGTGGGTCCGACGGGGACGTCGAGGCGTACGCCTCCTCCGCCCTCTCCAGCTCCACTCCGGCGGCTGACGTCATCCGCTCGGGACGCCGTCTGATGCTGGCAGGGCGTGCTGCCATCCACGACGCCTACCCGGACATCCCACGGATGGACCGCGGCGAACGCTCGATCCTGGTCCTGCCGTTGAACACGGCCACCGGCACCCTGGGCGCCATCGGGCTGTCCTTCCCGGGTCGGCGCACGCTGGCGGCTGCGGAGCTGGACTTCCTGGACATCCTGGCCGACAGCTGCGCCCAGGCCCTGCTGCGCATCCAGGCCGAGCACGAGGCCGCCGAGCGCCAGGCCAAGCTCGCGTTCCTCGTCGAGGCCTCGGCCGAGCTCGCCAGCAGCCTCGACTACGAGGCGACCCTGGGCAGGGTGGCGAGGCTGGCGGTGCCGGCCTTCGCCGACTGGTGCGCGATCGACCTGGTCAAGGACAACCGGCTCCGTCGGCTCGCCGTGGCCCACGTCGACCCCGCCAAGGTGGAGTTCGCCAAGGAGCTGGCGGAGCGCTACCCCAGCGACCCGGACTCCGGCACCGGCCCGTGGCAGGTGATCAGGACGGGTCGAAGCGAGCTCATCCCGCAGATCACCGACGAGATGCTCGTCGCGCTGGCTCGCGACGAGGAGCACCTTCGTATCGCGCGGGAGCTGGCGCTGCACAGCGCCGTGACGGTGCCGCTCATCACCCGCGGCCGGACCCTCGGGGTGATCACCTGGGTCAGCGCGGAGTCGCAGCGGCGGTACACCGAGGCGGATGTGCAGTTCGCCGAGGACCTTGCCCGAAGGGCAGCCACGTCGATCGACAACTCCGAGCTGCACAGCGAGACGCTGGCCGTGGCGGTGCGGCTGCAGCAGGCGGTGCTGCCGCCCACCCTGCCGGTGCTGGCGGACTGCGACGCGGCGGCGTACTACTCACCCTCGGGCCGCACCGAGGTGGGCGGCGACTTCTACGACGTGATCGCCCTGACCGCTGGGCGGGTCGCGGTCTTCGTCGGGGACGTCATGGGTCGCGGCGTGGAGGCGGCCACGGCGATGGCCCAGATGCGGGCGTCGGTCAGGGCCTACATCGCGGTGGACCCTCGACCCGATGTCGTGCTCACCAAGCTCGACCAGATGCTGGCCGAGTACGGTGACGAACAGCTCGTCACCCTCGTCTACCTGCTCGTCGACCCGACACGAGACCAGCTGGAGGTGGCCAATGCTGGACACCCCGCGCCCTTCCTCCTTCGCGCCGACTCCGGTGTCGAGCACCTGCCGTGCGCCGACGGTGGCCCGCTGGGGGTCGTCGTCGGCCCGCGTCAGCAGCACCGTCTGCGGTTCGGTCCCGGCGACACCGTCCTGCTGTTCACCGACGGTCTCATCGAACGACGCACCGAGGACCTCGACGCCGGGAGGTGCAGGCTGTCGGCGTCCATCGGTGTCCTGGCGCAAGGAGAGCTGAGCAGCCCCCTGCACAGCATCGTCGACGAGGTCCGGGACGGTACGCAGGACGACGACGTGGCGGCGGTGGCACTGCGCCGCCGCGTGGTGCCAGCCGGTCGGGACCCCCTACCTCACCAGTCATGAGCCGCCGTCCTGGTCGCCTCCGCGCGTCTCGCGCAGGCGTCGTCCGCGCTGGGCGTCCTCGTCCTCCTTGGCCCGGGCCTTGTCGCTGGTCCGTGTGTCGCGCGGCGGCAGCTGCAGCGTCCGCTCCGCCGGGAGGCCGGACTGCAGCTCCCGACCGCGCTCGAGCTCGCTGTCGAGCTCGGCCCCGAACAGCAGGGCGACGTTGGTGATCCACAGCCACAGCAGGAACACCACGACGCCGGCCAGGGCACCATACGTCTTGTCGTAGCTGGCGAAGGTGGCGACGTAGAAGCCGAAGGCCGCGGACGCGATGACCCACACCACGATGGCCACCAGCGCGCCGACGCTGATCCAGCGGAAGCGCGGCTGCTCCACGTTGGGCGTGGCGTAGTAGAGGATCGCCACGATGAGGGCGACCGCACCCAGGATGACCGGCCACTTGCCGAGGTTCCACACCAGCAGGGCGGTCGATCCCATACCGATCGCGTCCCCGACGGCCTGGGCTGCGGGGCCGGTGAGGACCAGGGCCATCGCGACGAGGGCGACCAGGACCAGGGCCACCAGCGTCACCGCGAGCATGACGGGACGCAGCTTCCAGAAGGGCCTTCCCTCACGGACCTCGTACATGCGGTTCATGGCCCGCCCGAACGACCCGACGTAACCGGAGGCCGACCAGAGGGCGGCCGCGAGCCCGGCCACGAACGCGACGCCTGCGGCGCCACTGCGCCCGGCCAGGGTCTCCAGCGTGGGCGCCAGGGTGGCCGCCGCCGAGGAGGCCCCGACGTCGCGCAGGATGCCCAGCAGAGTGTCGACGGTCTGCTGACCCTGCCCGAACAGTCCCACCAGCGAGAGCAGCGCGATGATCGCAGGGAAGAGCGCGAGCACTGCGTAGTAGGTCAGGGCGGCCGCGAGGTCGGTGCACTGGTCCTTGCTGAACTCCCTGACCGTCTTGCGCGCGATGTACCGCCATGACTCCTTGGTGACATCAGCTGGTGAGTCCGGGGAGCCGTCGTTCGGGGTCTCGTCGTTCGGTGTCGCGGACGAGGTCGTCGTGCGGTTGGTCGCATCGCGGGTGCTCATACCTGCTCTTGCCCCGTGCGGCCACGACTCAATCCCTCCCTCACGGACGCACCTGGTGCGCGCCGCCGAGTCGGGCCAGCAGGGCGACCGCGTCGTACGGGGCGCGGCCGGTGGCGTCGTTGTCGAAGTACACGTAGGCGTCCAGACCCTGCTCGGACCAGCCCCCCACGCGGTCCGCCCAGGCGTCCAACGCGTCCTTCGAGTAGCCACCGGAGTAGAGCTGGGTCTCCCCGTGCAGCCGGACGTACACGAAGTCGCCCGTGACCGCCTCGAACCTGGGCCACGTGCCGGCGCTGTCGGACTCCACCAACGCGACACCGTGCCGCGACAACAGCTCCCGCACCCCGGGGTGGGCGAAGCTCTCGTGCCGGGGCTCGAGCGCATGCCGCACCGCAGTCCCCGGGTCGACACCGGCCGCGAGCCGGGTCAACGCACGTCCCTCGGGGACCTTGTCGTCGTGGCGACCAGCCAGCTCGGCGACCTCCCCCACCGTGCGCGGGAGCAGGGCCAGGAAGCTCGCGAGCCGGTCCTGGTCGAAGCTCATCCGCGCCGGGAGCTGCCACAGGGTCGGGCCCAGGGTCGACCCGAGCGCCAGGACGCCCGAGGCGCAGTGGTTCGCGAGGGCGGCTTCGACGTCCACGAGCTGGCGAAGGTGGGTGATGTAGCGCCCGCCCTTGACGGCGAAGACGAAGTCGTCCGGGGTGTCCTGCGTCCACGAGCGATAGCTGTCCGGGCGCTGCAGGGAGTAGAACGACCCGTTGAGCTCGAGGCTGTTGACCCGTTGCGCGAGGTAGCCGAGCTCGTCCCGCTGGCGCAGTCCCTCTGGGTAGAAGTCACCTCGCCAGCCGCGGTAGCGCCAGCCGGAGGTGCCGATGCGGATCTCACCGCGTCGTCGGGTCACCTGGGCCTCCTACCCCGCGCCTCCACCGCCTACACCCGACCCGTACGCCCGCCTCGGGCACCGGCACCCTGCACCCGACCCGTCGAGCAGTGCGCGGCTGCCCGGGTACCCGGAGCGCTCGGCGGAACCCGGCGGGACCGGGTGGTTTGGGACGCGCGTGCGGGGGGCACCCATGCTGTCACGAGGGTGTCCGGCAGCCGACACTCACCTGTCGGCGAAGGAGCCACCGATGACCGCGGTCCAGCCACCCCTTGAGCCCGGTGCTCCAGAAGCGGAGTCCACCGAGGAGCTTTCGAAGCTGAGCGACTTCCTCCCTCCACGGTGCTTCCCGTGCACGAGGGACGGACTGTCGGCGATCCTGGCTCGCAGCCACGCTCCCACCCGGCTGCTGTGGGAGCTGGCGCGGCTGTCGCCCAGCCGCGTGTACGAGGACGTCGAACAGGTGCGCGCAGCAGTCGAGCAGGCCGTGGAGCCTGCCTCACCGCCAGAGCCCATCTAGGCGTCCCACGTGACCTTTCCGCAGGTCAGGTGCTTGTTCCGCGTTTGCGCGGCGCGGTCCGGGGTAGAGGTGGGGGTGGCGCGCCGTACGACGCGCGCTTCCCGCACTCGTCGACAGGACTGGATGGACATGAGCGAGACCTACGGAACGACAGGCATGACGAACGATGACGACTCCCGGGAGCTCGGCGCCGTCGAGGTGTCCCCCGACTACGGCTCCGGTGCCCCGTCGAGCATGGCTGCCGAGGTGGATGCACCCGAGGACGGCAGCACGAAGGAGACCGCCAAGGAGGAGGCGCGCGCGACCGCAGAGCAGGTGAAGGAGGGCGCCCGCCACCTGGCCGAGGTGGGCCGGGACGAGGCGAAGGACGTCGTCCAGGAGACCAGCCAGCAGGCCAAGGAGCTGTGGGAGCAGACCCGCAGCCAGCTGCTGGACCAGAGCGCCCAGCAGCAGACTCGCGTCGCCGAGGGGCTGCGGTCGCTCAGCGAGGAGCTGTCCGGCATGGCCCGCGGCTCGGAGCAGCAGGGCGTCGCGAGCGACCTCGCCCAGCAGGCGGCCCAGCGGATGGGTGACGTCGCGGGCTGGCTCGACGACCGGGACCCCGGTTCGCTGGTCTCGGAGATGAAGCAGTTCGCGCGGCAGCGGCCGGGAGCGTTCCTGGCGACCGCAGCCGTGATCGGCCTGGTGGGTGGACGCCTCAGCAGGGGCCTCGCCGCCGACCACGCTGACCAGTCCGGCTCCGGCACCGCACCTGGCAGCACGGGAGCCGTCGGAGCCGATGCCGGCGCCGGGTCAGCCCCGACCGCCGATCACAGCACCGCCGGCTTCTCCGCCTACGGATCTGCCACGGGCGCGGTGAGGCCGTCCGCGGACCACCCGGTGTCCGGTGCCGCTGACTCGCTGAGCACGCCTGCGGGCATGCAGGGTGGGGTCGGTGCCGTGGGCGGGAACGGCATGGGCGAGTCGACCCGATGAGCCAGCAGGACCGGCTGGAGGACCCCCAGGCCCGATCACTGAGCAACGTCGGGGAGATCTTCGCCGACATCAGCCGCGACCTCTCCACCTTGGTGCGCCAGGAGATGGAGCTCGCCAAGGTGGAGATGCGTGAGTCCGCCAGCAAGGCGGGCAAGGGGGTGGGCATGCTCGGGGGTGCAGGGGTGGCGGGCCACTTCGTGCTGCTGTTCCTGTCCATCGCCCTGTGGTGGGGTCTGGGCAACGAGATCGGCCGTGGGTGGTCGGGGCTCGTCGTGGCACTCATCTGGGCGGTGATCGCCGCGGTGCTCGCGGCCATGGGACGCCGTGAGATCAAGCAGGTCAAGGGAATTCCACAGACAACCAGGACTGCGCGGGAGATCCCCGATGCGCTCAAAGGGAACGAGGACAAGGCATGACGAACAACCCAGACCAGATCCGTCGGGAGATCGAGGACACGCGCGGCCGGTTGAGCAGCGACGTCAACGCCCTCACTGAGACCGTGAGCCCCTCCAACGTCGCCCGCCGCCAGGCCGACAAGGTCGCCGGGGCAGCGACGTCGGTGAAGGAGCGCGTCATGGGCGCTGCCGACGACCTGCGAGGCACGGGCTCGGACGCCGCCGCCGGGGCCGGCCGGGCACCGGGCGCCGCAGCCGACAAGGCGCGTCGCAAGACCGAGGGCAACCCCCTTGCCGCCGGGCTGATCGCCCTCGGCGCCGGTTGGCTCGTCGGTTCGATGCTGCCGGCTTCGCAGAAGGAGCAGCAGGCGGCAGCGACCTTGAAGGACAAGGCGCAGCCCCTCATGGACGAGGCCAGGTCCGTGGCCCAGGAGACGGCCCAGGAGCTGAAGGAGCCCGCGATGCAGGCCGCCACCAGCGTCAAGGAGGCAGCCGTCGACGCCAAGGACAACGTCGCGCAGGAAGGCAGCTCGACGGCGGACGAGGTCAGGTCCCAGGCGCAGTCCTCTGCTGACAGCGTGCGCTCGACGCAGCAGCAGCAATAGTCACCCGCGGCGTGACGGGGGCGGTGACAGGTCCGCCCCCGTCACGCCGTCGGACCTGCGCCGACGGCCGAGTCCTGGTACCGGGGGGTGAGCTCGGTCCAGCGCGCGAGCCAGGCCGCCGCGGGCGCCTGCTCCGACCAGCCGTCGACGTGGGCCGTGCCGTCACTCGCGAGCGCACGCCCGAGATCCTCCAGGTGCACCTGCCACCCGGCTCCGTACAACGGCAGCGCGTCGAGCGGCAGGCCGCGCTCCTCGACGACCAGCCTCGTCTGGTCCCCCTCGGCGGTGAGCCAGGCCTCCACCTGGGCCTGGTCGTCCGTGCCCGACTGCGTCTTGAGCAGCAGGTGGTGCGGGGCGTCGCATACCTCGATCGTCGCCGGACCACTCCACGTGCTGGTGAACACGACCCGGACCGTTCCCCCCACGCGCAGGTCGCCGGACACCTGGGCGATCCAACGTGCCAGTCGCTCCGGATCGGTGCACGCCTCCCACAGGTCCTCGATGTCGGTGTCGTACACGTCCTCGACACGCACCGCTCCACGGCGGTCGTCCAGGGCTCGCATCGTCCCGATGATCTTCATCTTCGTGCCTTCTTTCCTCGTGCGATCTCCGTCTGCAGGGCATCCAGCCGGTGCTGCCACAGCTCGCGGTACCCGCCCAGCCACTCGTCCACCTCGACGAGCGCCTCCGGACGGAGGCTGTAGATCCTGCGCTGCCCCTGCGCGCGCACCTCGACGAGTCCGGCCTCGCGCAGGACGCGCAGGTGCCGGGACACGCCGGGCCGGGCGATCGGCAGCGCGTCGGCGAGCTCGCCGGCCGTGGCCGGGTGGTCGCGCAAGATGTCCAGCACCGTCCGGCGGCTCTGGTCGGCCAGGGCCTGCATCACCGCGTCCATGACGTGAAGGGTACCCATTCGGTTACGTACCCGCAAGGGTACAACCGACTCACTCCACTTCGAGACTTTGAGCGCCTGACCCGGTCAGGGCAGGGTCAGGCGCTCAAAGACTCGGACGCTGAGAAGGATGATGCGTTGTGGGAGGGCAGGGCACAGCGCATGACGTGCTGGTCCTGAGGGGTAGGGGGCGCAGCGCCCACACCGTCTTCGGAGGCCACGACCACGTCCTGCGCGGGGCACGCGCTGACGGTGCACGAGGACTCGGGGTCCCACTGCCGTCGGCAACAAGACCCCGTGACCGGAC
The DNA here is from genome assembly GCA_963722015.1 of uncultured Actinomycetota bacterium. Classification (GTDB taxonomy): domain Bacteria; phylum Actinomycetota; class Actinomycetes; order Actinomycetales; family Dermatophilaceae; genus Pedococcus. The sequence continues at coordinate 216,840 of CAVRMT010000008.1, forward strand.
GACCTTCGCCACGATCGAGGCAGCAGGCCTCGACCGGCTCTAAGCCGTCAGGACGTCGCGCCAGGAGTGCTGCGGCGCGTAGCCGAGGAGCTCGCGGGCCTTGTCGATGGAGTAGAACGTCTCGGACGGCCCCATCTCCCGACGCAGGGTCACCCCGTCATAGAAGCGGTCCCGGATCTCTTGGGTAGTCGCAGCGACGGACAGGTCGGCGTTGGCCACGTTGAAGACCTCGTAGCCCAGCCCGTCGACGTCCAGGCACCGCTGCACCAGCTGGCCCAGGTCACGGGTGTCGATGTAGGCGAAGATGTTTCGGCGCCGCAACGAGGGGTCGGCCAGGAAGCCGGGAAACTTCTCAGCGTACTCGTGCGGCTCGATGACGTTGTTGATCCGCAGCCCGTAGACGTCGGCGCCGGTACGGGCCTGGAAGGAGCGGGCGGTCACCTCGCCGGCCACCTTGGACATCGCATACGAGTCCTCGGGGACGGTGGGGTGCTCCTCGTCCACCGGCAGATACTGGGGGCGGCGCTCCCCCTGGGCGAAGCAGATCCCGTACGTCGTCTCCGAGGAGGCGAACACGATCTTGCGCACCCCCAGCCTGGTCGCGGCCTCGAGCACGTTGTAGGTGCTGAGCACGTTCGTCGCGTAGGTCTTCGCATCGGACGTGAGCAGGATGGCCGGCACCGCGGCGAAGTGGACCACGGCGTCGTAGGCCGGCTGCTGCGCCAGCTCCAGCTCCTCCATCCTCGCCAGGCCCGCCATGGCCGAGTAGACCTCCCCCGGGTCGGTGAGGTCGACCCGCAGATCTGCCACCGCGGGGTGCCGCAACGGGACGAGGTCGGCGTTGGTGACGTGGTGGCCCTGCTCGGCCAGGTGCGAGACGACGTGCTTGCCGGCCTTGCCACTGCCGCCGGTGAAGAAGATGCGCATGTATGGGTCGAACCGCGCCGACCCTCAAACCCTTCCCTGTCGGAGGACGGGTTCGACGGGGACGACGGGGACGCCGCCGTCCGGGACGCCGTGCGGTGACCCTCAGTCGTCGGGACGGGCGGCGAAGGCCCGCTTGGCGTCGCGGTACCAGCCCATCGACTGCCGCGGGTGCCGCCAGCGCGCCTTCATGGCGTCTCGGGCCTCCTGGTGGGCCGCGTCGCCGGCCGCCTCCTGCTGCTTGAGGTGGCGGTCCTGCGCCTTGATGACGGCGTCGGCGCTCTCCCCGTGGTGCTCGAGGTCGCAGGGCCCACCCAGGGCCCGACAGGTCAGGGTCTTCATCTCAACTCATCTCCTCGTGGTGGTGTTGTCCGTCGTGGGTGCCAGTCATTCGGTCATTCGGTCGTGGGGCATCCGCGCGGCCGGCCTGCGTCGCGGCGCACTGTCGACCGCAGAACCTCCGGCGCGGCGCGGAAGGTGATGGCGTGGACACGGCCGTCCTCGACGGTGAAGTCGAAGACGACCTTCGCAGCGCCGAGGTGGAACCACGCGCTGCCGGGCCGCCCACCGACGAAGACCGGGAGCGCGCTCTTAGCGCTGCCGTTGAAGAACGCCGCCACCTCGTCACGGCCGTCCAGCCGCTGTGGGGTTCCGACCCGGACCGCAGCATCGTCGGCGGTCACGCAGACGTCGGGGGCGAGCAGCCGTAGGAGCTGGTCGAAGTCACCATTCCTGGCTGCAGCCATGAAGGCGTCGACGACCTCGTGGTCCGCCAGCCGGTAGCCGGGATGGGGCTGGCCGATCTTGGCCCGGGCGCGCGAGGCAAGCTTGCGGGCGGCCGCGGGGGTGGTGTCGAGGACCGTTGCGATGACCGTGAACTCGAAGCCGAAGCTGTCGTGGAGCACGAAGGCGACCCGCTCGCGGGGGGAGAGCCGGTCGAGGACGACGTGCAGGGCGGCACCGACCGTGTCGGCGAGCGCGATGTCATGAGCCGGGTCGCCGTGAGGCGGGTCGCTGTGGGCCGGGCGGGGCTCGATGCTGTCCACGGGCACGGGGGTCGGGGATCGCAGTCGGTCGAGGCACAACCGGGTGGTCACGGTCGTCAGCCATGCCGGGAGGTTGTCGATCTCCGTGTCCGTCCGGTGCAGCCGCAGCCACGCCTGCTGCACGATGTCCTGGGCCTCGGTGTGGTCGCCGAGCACGCGGCCCGCGATCGCCACCAACCGGGGTCGTTCGGCCTCGAAAAGATCTGTCTGGTGCACAGCTTCCACCCTTCTACGGCATCTCCTGCCCCACTGACGCACGAGCCGGGCCGAATGTGACCGCCGGCCGACGGACGTCCCCCGGCAGCAAGCAGTCTTTGAGCGTCCGTCCCGGCCAGGGCAGGGTCAGACGCTCAAAGAGTCCCGCAGGCGGGCCCCGAACCGGCCCCACAGGGTCGAGGGGGTCAGCGGGGGCAACCGCCGAGGCCGCCTCACCGGATGTAGATGGCGTCCCCGACCGGGCGCTCCCCCGTGGCATCGGAGGGGTGGCTGACGAGCCGACCGTCGACGGCCATCGCCGTCGAGCCCCCGCCGTCGAGGTTGATCGCGTCCTGCATGCCCAGGGCCTTCGAGACCCGCGCTGTCTCGGGGATCGACAGCCCCAGCTCCCCCGGCTGGCGGCCGTCCACCGTCACGAGCAGGGTGCGGCCCCGTGCGTCGACACCGGCGAAGGTGCGCGGGTTCCGCTGCAGCACCCACCCGTAGGCGAAGGACGGGTCCCCGGGATGCACCATGCCGTCCCGGGCCTGGGTGATGTGCAGGGCCCCGTCACGCAGCAGCTGTGGTCCGCCGTTGATGACGTGAACGCCGGGTCGCGCCAGGTTTGCGCCCTGCTTGGTGGTCAAGGCGAGTCGCAGGTGTGCCACCTGACCTGTTCGAAGCCCGGCCACAGGGTCGGCGAGGGTCCCGATGCCCTGGACCGACCGCTCCCCCGCGCGCAGCACCGTGCCGCGGGTGCGCGTCACCCGCACGACCCGGTCGCGCCGGTCGATGACGGCCTCGGCGCCGGGACCGGTCGGCGTGGTGGTTCCGTATGCGGTGGTGAAGGCGACGAGCTCGTTCGGGTCCGTGCACGTGACGTCGTGCAGCGGCTGCGATGTCGGCTGGTCCGAGGCATCGCCGCCACAGTTGCGGATCAGGCCGGGCACCCGGTTGAGCCCGTCGACGGTGAGGGTTCTCGAGTGCGTGCGCAGGGCGCCACGCCACTGCGGACGGACCACCGCCGTGTGCCGCGCGGTGCTGTTCAGCACCAGCACGGGCCGGCCGGCGATGGTCTCCGACTCCAGGACCCCGTCGTAGACGCCCGCACCAGCTGGGTCGCCGGGCGCGCCGGCCTTGGGGTCGAGCACGAAGAAGCCCGCGTTGATCGCGGCCTTCGCGTGGGCGTAGGCCCCGAGTGCGGACGTCGTCTCCCGGTTCTCGAGGTCGGGTCCGAAGGTCCCGCCCAGCCGGCCACGGAAGGTCCGGGGGTCGACCGTGAGCACGTTGACCGTCCACCGTCCCTTGCTGAGGCTGCCGCCGTCCCAACCCGAGTACCAGGAGCGCCCGGAGAACCCGGCGCTCTCGAGCTGCGCCACCTTCGCGTCGGCGTCGGACCTGTGGGTGAACTCGTCGGTCAGCCGGACGCGGTATCCGATCACCCCTGCGCGCACATCTGCGACCTCCGGCTGGCGGACCGGCTGGGCCCAGGCTTCGAACCCGGCCACCTCCAGGCGTTGCACGAGGTCCTCGGCACTGGCTCGGTCCTGCACCGACCGGGGTGGCGCATCCGGGTCCGGACTCGAGGTGGACGAGGGGATGCTGAGCTCGACGACCCAGGAGGTGGTGGCGTCGAAGGCTCCTCGCTCGATGCGGGTCAGCGTCACACCCGGCTGCAGCCTGGTGGTGGAGCGGGTCTCCGGCAGGTCCGGTCGGCCGAGGGGCAGCCCCTCGCCCTCGGCCGTCACGGCAGGCTCGGCAGGCGGCGCCGACTGCGCCGAGCCGGCACCCGCAGCGACACCTCCCAGGGCGACAGCGGCAGCAACGGACACGACGACGACTCGAGATCCCATGTGTCCACGATGCCCGTTGTGGGCACCGTGAACCCGGTCCGGTTGGCAAACGTTCGGCAAAGTCTGGCGATGGTGCGGATGGTGCCGGCGCTGCCGTCGCGGATCCGACCCCGGTGGTGCGCGGCACCGGTACAGCGGCTAGACAAGGGGCGTGCCCCACGACCCGAGCGACCACTTCGTCCATGTGCGCGGAGCCAGCGAGCACAACCTCAAGAACATCGACGTGGACCTGCCGCGCGACGCGATGGTCGTCTTCACCGGCGTCTCCGGATCCGGCAAGTCCTCGCTGGCCTTCGGCACGCTCTACGCGGAGGCGCAGCGCCGGTACTTCGAGTCGGTCGCGCCCTACGCCCGGCGCCTGGTCCAGCAGATGGGTGCCCCTCACGTCCAGGAGATCACCGGCCTGCCGCCCGCCGTCGCGCTGCAGCAGCGGCGCGGCGCCCCGAGCTCCCGCTCCACCGTGGGCACGCTGACGACGCTGTCCAACCTGGTGCGGATGCTGTACTCGCGGGCCGGCACCTACCCGGACGGCGCGTCGCGGCTCGAGGCGGAGGCGTTCTCCCCGAACACGGTGGCCGGCGCGTGCCCGCGCTGCCACGGACTGGGGGAAGAGCACGACGTCAGCGAGGAGCTGATGGTGCCGGACACCTCGCTGAGCATCCGCGAGGGCGCGATCGCCGCGTGGCCGGGCGCCTGGCAGGGTGCCAACCTGCGCAGCATCGTGTCCGGGCTGGGGCTGGACGTCGACGCTCCCTGGCACACGCTGGAGGCGAAGGACCGCGACTGGCTGCTCTTCACCGACGAGCAGCCGAAGGTGCTGATCAAGCCCGAACGTGACCGCATAGACCACGGCTACTACGGGCTCTTCTGGAGCGCCCGCGCCCACGTCCACCACGTCCTGGCCACCTCCAAGAGCCAGATGATGCGCGACAAGGCGATGCGCTTCGTCCGCAGCGCCGACTGCTCGGCCTGCCAGGGCACCGGACTGCGCGCGGACTCGCTGACGGTGACCTTCCAGGGCCTGAGCATCGCCCAGACCAACGCCCTGTCGTTCACCGAGCTCGAAACCGTGCTGCGGCCGGTGGCCGAGCTCACCGAGGCGGGCGCGGCGACGTCCTCGGCCGACTCGGGCGAGGCGACCGAGGTCGCGGTGCGCATCAGCGCCGACCTCGTGGCCAGGGTCCGGGTGCTGCTCGACCTGGGGCTGGGCTACCTCTCGCTCGGGCGCAGCTCCACCACGCTCTCGCCCGGGGAGGCGCAGCGCCTGCGCATCGCCACCCAGCTGCGCTCCGGGCTCTTCGGGGTCGTCTACGTCCTCGACGAGCCGTCCGCGGGGCTGCATCCAGCCGACGCCAAGCCGCTGCTCGACGTGCTCGACACGCTCAAGGCGTCGGGCAACTCGCTGTTCGTCGTCGAGCACGACCTGGACATCGTGCGGCGGGCCGACTGGGTCGTGGACATCGGCCCGGGGGCCGGCGAGAACGGGGGCCACGTCCTCTACTCCGGACCGGTCGCGGGCCTGGAGCACGTCGAGGGCTCGATCACCGGGAAGCACCTCTTCGGTCGCGCTGACACGCCTGACCGACCCCAGCGCACCCCGCACGGGTGGCTGCACCTGCGCGGGATCAGCCGGCACAACCTCAAGGAGCTCTCGGTCGAGGTGCCGCTGTGCGTGATGACGGCGGTGACCGGGGTCTCGGGCTCGGGCAAGTCCACGCTGGTCACCCAGGTGCTCGCCGAGCTGGTGCGGCGCCACCTGGGCCAGTCCGCCGACGACGAGCAGGACAGCGAGCTCGAGATCGACGTCGACGACGTCACCGGTCTGGAGGCCTTCGACCGGCTCGTACGCGTCGACCAGCGCCCGATCGGACGCACGCCTCGCTCCAACCTGGCCACCTACACGGGCCTGTTCGACGCGGTGCGCAAGCTGTACGCCGCGACCCCGCAGGCCCGCGAGCGTGGGTATGGCGCCGGCCGCTTCTCCTTCAACGTCGCCGAGGGACGCTGCGAGACCTGTCAGGGAGAGGGGTTCGTCTCGGTCGAGCTGCTCTTCCTGCCCGGCACCTATGCCCCCTGCCCCGCTTGCCATGGAGCCCGCTACAACGCCGAGACCCTCGAGATCGTCCACCGCGGCAAGAACATCGCGGACGTGCTGGCCCTGTCCGTGGACGACGCTTCCGACTTCCTGGCCGACGTCCCGGCCGCTGCACGCAGCCTGACCACCCTGCGCGAGGTCGGGCTGGGGTACCTGCGCCTGGGCCAGCCCGCCACCGAGCTCAGTGGTGGCGAGGCCCAGCGGATCAAGCTGGCGACGGAGCTGCAGCGGGCCCGCCGCGGGCACGCGCTCTACCTGCTCGACGAGCCCACGGCGGGGCTGCACCCCGCCGACATCGCCCTGCTGCTGCGCCAGCTGCACCGGTTGGTGGACGCCGGCAACACCGTGGTGCTGGTCGAGCACGACCTCGACACGATCGCCAGCGCCGACTGGGTCATCGACCTGGGCCCGGGCGGTGGGGACGAGGGCGGTCGCGTGGTGGCCACGGGTGCCCCGGAGCAGGTCGCCCGGGCCGAAGGCAGCGCCACGGCGCCATACCTGGCTGCCCGCCTGTCGTCCCACCGCGACGGCCACCGGTAGCCGCGCCCTGGCGCAGGAGCCGCCTCTACGCCCACCCTCGGCACGTCACGAGGAGTCGCTCGACGTGGTCGGGTCCAGCCGGGTGATCTGCCGCGGGATCACGGGCAGGAGCTCCTGGGCGAGGAAGCCCAGGGGTGCGATCGTCTCGGCCGCGGCTGCACCGGCTGACTGGTGGACCATGGCCGCCCACGCCCCAGCGCCCTCGGGCGGGACCCCCCGTCCCAGGAGCCCCAGGACGAGGCCGGCCTTGACGTCGCCGGACCCCGCGACCCCCAGGCCCGGGACGCTCCCGGGCAGGCGCCAGGAGGTCGCCGACCCGGGGGCTGCGACGAACGTCTCGGCCCCGCCGCTCACGACGACGGCCCCGGTGCGTTCGGCCAGCTCGACGCATGACTCGTGCAGGTGCTCGCGCACGACCGCCACGTCGCGCCCCAGGGTGTGGGCCAGCTCCCCGTCGTTGGGAGTCAGGACCGCGTTGCCCGCCAGGTGCGACAGCCCGTCGGGGTGCTCGGTCAGGAAGGCCGTGCCCAGTGCGTCGACCACCACGGGGCAGCTCAGGTGCGGCACCACCTGTTCGAGCAGCGCGCAGGCCAGCTCGGGCGACAGGAGTCCGGGGCCGAGCAGGATGGCGTCGCAGTCTGCCGCCAGCTCGAGCACCTGCTCGCTGGCGCCGGGGTCGATCTCGCCGTCCTTGGTCGCCCTCAGCGGGATGACCAGGGCCTCGGGGAGGGCGATGCTCACCTGGACTGCGACGCTGTCGACCGTCGCGATCTGTGGCTTGCCCGCCCCCACGCGGACCGCCGCCTCGGCCGCGAGGAGGACCGCACCGGGGGTGCGGTGACTGCCGCCGACCACCACGACGCGACCCCTCGCGTTCTTGCCCCCGGACGGGTCCGGTAGCGGCCACCTCCGGAGCGCGTCGCGGTCGAGCTGCTGCTCCTGCCGCGTCATGACTCGTCCCCGGCGCCCGCGTGCTCGGGCTCGTGCGTCGGCTCTGCACCACCGGCCGCGACGGCACCTGCCGAGGCGTAGTGCACGAGCTGGGGGACACCGTCATCTCCGCGCTGGTACGTGGTGGTGGAGCCGTTCGGCACCGGCACCTCCTTGTCGAGCGCGAGGACCTGTCGCTCGTCCATGCCCTCGAGGACGTAGCGGAAGCAGGTGATCACCGCCTGGTGGGTGAAGACCCACAGGCGCTCCTGGTCGGTGTCGTTGACGTCCCGCAGGAACGAGCGCAGTCGCAGTGCGACATCGGCCCAGCTCTCACCCCCTGGGGGGCGGTAGTAGAACTTGCCGAGGTGGTCGCGTCGCGACGCCTCGGACGGGTACCTGGCCCGGATCCCCACGCCGGTGAACCCGTCGAAGGTCCCCAGCTCGCGCTCCCGGAGGCGCTCGTCGAACCACACCCCACAGTCCAGCCCTGCGTGGGCCAGGGCCGTCCGGGCGGTGTCCGCACTGCGCCGGTACGGCGAGCTGGCCACCGAGGTCGGCACCTCGTCCGCACCCAGGCCTGCGATGTGGCGACCGAGGGCCTGCGCCTGCTCCTCCCCCGTCGGGGACAGGGGCACATCGGCGTCACGCGCCTCGAGATCGAGCTGCTCGGCCCGACGGCCCCGGGCTGCCCGGTCGGCGAGGTTGCCCATGCTCTCTCCGTGACGCACCAGCACCAGACGGGTGGGAGACAGCCTGCGGCCCAGCGAGATGGGCGAGCCGACTGCTCCAGGGGACGCTACGACTGTCGTCACGGGGTCTCCGATCATCGTCATGGGGGCCGGTTGCACCCGGCCCGACGGAGTAGTACCCACCGGACGAATCCGGAAACCATCACGTCCACCGGTCAGGGGCGAGGGCGTCCTGCGCGACGCCCCTCCTGCTCGGGGCGTCGCGTCGGGGCTTCGGTCAGGAGCCGGCCGTGCTCAGCTTCCCCAGGCGGGTCCAGGTCTGGATCACCGTGTCGGGGTTGAGCGACATGGTGTCGATGCCCTGTTCGAGGAGCCAGTCGGCGAGGTCGGGGTGGTCGCTGGGTCCCTGTCCACAGATGCCGACGTACTTGCCCCGGGCCTTGCAGGCCGTGATGGCAGCGCTGAGCATGAACTTCACAGCCGGGTCGCGCTCGTCGAAACCGGCGGCGACGAGGCTGGAGTCGCGGTCCAGGCCGAGGGTCAGCTGGGTCATGTCGTTGGAGCCGATGGAGAAGCCGTCGAAGTGGTCGAGGAACTGGTCGGCGATGACGGCGTTGGACGGCAGCTCGCACATCATGATCACCGACAGGTCGTTCTCGCCACGGCGCAGGCCGTGCTCGGCCAGGAGCCGGATCACCCCTTCGGCCTCGGTGACCGTACGCACGAACGGGATCATCACCTTGACGTTGGTCAGGCCCATGTCGTCCCGCACGTGGCGCAGCGCCTCGCACTCCATGGCGAAGCACTCGCGGAAGTCCTCGGACAGGTACCGGGAGGCCCCGCGGTACCCGATCATCGGGTTCTCCTCGTGCGGCTCGTACAGCTCGCCCCCGATCAGGTTGGCGTACTCGTTGGACTTGAAGTCCGACATCCGCACGATGACCGGCTTCGGCGCGAACGCCGCGGCGATGGTCGCCACGCCCTCTGCCACCCGCTGCACGAAGTACTGCCGGGGCGACTCGTACGGCGCGACCGCAGCGTCCACCTGCTCCCGTACGGTGCCGGTCAGCTGCTCCCGGTCGAGCAGGGCCTTGGGGTGGATGCCGATCTGCCGGTTGATGATGAACTCCAGCCGGGCCAGCCCCACGCCCTCGTTGGGCAGCCGGGAGAAGGCGAAGGCCTGGTCGGGGGTGCCGACGTTCATCATGATCCCGACCGGGATCTTCGGCATCGCCTGCATGTCGGTCTCCTCGACGGCGAAGTCGAGCAGGCCCTCATACACGTATCCGGTGTCCCCCTCGGCGCAGGAGACGGTGACCTCGCGCCCGTCGGCGAGCTCCCGGGTGGCGTTGCCTGCGCCGACGACCGCGGGGATCCCGAGCTCACGAGCGATGATCGCCGCGTGGCAGGTGCGGCCGCCGCGGTTGGTGACGATCGCGCTGGCCCGCTTCATGATCGGCTCCCAGTCGGGGTCCGTCATGTCGGCGACCAGGACCTCGCCGGGGACGAAGTCACGCATCTGGTCCGCCGACTTCAGCACCCGCACCGGACCTGCCCCGACCTTCTGACCGATGGCGCGCCCCTCGACCAGCAGGGGACCGCGTTCGTTGATGCGGTAGCGGGACACGGTCGTCGCCGACTGCCGCGACTTCACCGTCTCCGGGCGGGCCTGCAGGATGTAGAGCTGGCCGTCGTTGCCGTCCTTGCCCCACTCGATGTCCATGGGTCGGCCGTAGTGGTCCTCGATCACCAGCGCGTGCCGGGCCAGCTCCTCCACCTCGGCGTCGGTCAGGCTCAGCAGGTGCCGCACGGCCGGTTCGACGTCGACGAACTCCGTGGTGCGCCCGACCGCGGCGTCGGAGGTGTAGACCATCTTGGTCGCCTTGTCCCCCACCCCGCGCTTGAGGATCGCCGGCCGACCCGCGCGCAGTCCGGGCTTGTACACGTAGAACTCGTCCGGGTTCACCGCTCCCTGGACCACGGCCTCCCCCAGTCCGTAGGACGACGTGATGAAGACGGCGTCGTCGAAGCCGGACTCGGTGTCCATCGTGAACATGACGCCGGACGCGCCGATGTCGGAACGGACCATGCGCTGGACGCCGGCCGACAGGGCGACCGTCTCGTGCTCGAAGCCGTGGTGGACCCGGTAGGCGATGGCGCGGTCGTTGTACAGGGAGGCGAAGACCTCCCTGACCGCCTGCAGCACGGCATCGATGCCGCGGATGTTGAGGAAGGTCTCCTGCTGGCCTGCGAAGGAGGCGTCCGGCAGGTCCTCCGCCGTCGCGCTCGAGCGCACGGCGAAGGACGCCTCGGCGTTGCCGGCCACGAGCTCGTCGTACGCCGCACGGATGTCGTCCTCGACGTCCTGCGGCAGCGGCTGGGCCACGATGGCCGCGCGGACCTGCTGGCCCACGTCCGCGAGGGCGATGACGTCGTCGGTGTCCAGCCCTGCCATCAGCTCGATGATCGTCTGGGACAGTCCCTGCTGGGCGATGAACCGGCGGTAGGCATCTGCGGTGGTCGCGAACCCGTCCGGGACCCGGACCCCGGCCGACGCGAGGTTGCTGACCATCTCCCCCAGCGAGGCGTTCTTGCCGCCCACCTCCTCGAGGTCCTTCATTCCGAGGGTGGAGAACCACAGCACGTTGCTCATGTCCGGCTTCTTTCGCGAGGGGTTCGGGAACCCAGGGTCTGGAGGATCACGGTGGACATCTCCTCGACGGACTTGGTCGTGGAGTTGATGACGGGGATGCCGTTGGCCTTGTATAGCGCGTCCGCTCGGCGCAGCTCCTTGGTGCACTGCTCGAGCGAGGCGTAGGGCGAGTTGGGGCGACGCTGCTGACGCACCTCGCTGAGCCTGGCCGGCGTGGCGATCAGGCCGAAGCACCGGTCGCCCAGCTCGGCGATGGGACGCGGGAGGCTCGTGGTCTCGAGGTCCTCGTCGAGCAACGGGTAGTTGGCCACGAAGACGCCGTGCTGCAGGGCCAGGTACATCGTCGTGGGCGTCTTGCCGCAGCGGGACGGCGCGACGAGGATGACCTCGGCCCGGTCCAGGGCGCGAAGGCTCTGCCCGTCGTCGTGCTCGATGGCGAACTCGATGGCCTGCATGCGCGAGTTGTACCGCTTGATGTCCCCCACCCCGTGCAACCGTGCGGCCACCCGGACCCCGGGGGCACCGAGGATCGACTCCACCTTGGCCATGTGCATCTCGAAGAAGTCGATGATCGGGCACCTCGACGTGTGCAGGATCTTGCGGACCTCGTCCGTGGCGGCCGTGGTGAAGGCCAGGGGGGTCACCGGCCCGTCCATGGCCTCGTCCAGGATCGCGACCACCTTGCGGGCCTCCTGCTCGGTGGCGATGAACGGGATGAGCCGCCGCTCGAACCGCAGGTCCGGGAACTGGATGAGCAGCGCGTTGCCCATCGTCTCGGCGCTGATGCCCGTGCTGTCGGACAGGAAGAAGACCGGGACCGGTTCGTCCTGCATCTGCTCTCCTTCCCGGTGGGGCTTCATCGCCCGCACCTCGATCAGGACCCATCATGGGTGATCGTCGCTACGGTTGCGCCACTATGGCATCCCGGTACGGGTCCACACCACGAGGTCCGTCCGACCCGGCGGGCACTACCTCGGGCAGGGGGTACCGGGCGCCCCCGTCGTACCGCGCACCGCGAGATGCGGGTCGAGGACGACGGCCGCGATGCTCCCGTGACTGCCCTCGAGCCGGTCCACCGCGACCCGCACCGCTGCCTCGGCCATCGTCTCGGGGTCCTGGCTGACGCTGGTCAGGTCGATCGCGCCCAGGCGTGCGAGCGGGCTGTCGTCGTACCCCACGACCGACAGCTGGCGCGGCACCTCGACGCCGATGCGGCGCAGCTGGTCCAGGAGCCCGAGGGCGAGCCGGTCGTTGAAGGCGATGACGGCCGTGGGAGTCGGGCTGCCCATCCCTGCGCGGGTCCCGCCGGCCGCCGCCTCCGTGTCCCCACCGGGCAGGATGCACACGGCGTCGCCGAGTCCCAGCCGCCGCATCGCGGTGCGGTACCCCTGCCGACGCAACGTCGCGATCGGACCCCGCGGACCGTCGGCGAAGGCGATGTCGCGGTGGCCGAGACGCGCGAGGTGCTCCACGGCGAGGGCGACTCCGCGATCGTCCGCCGCCCGGACCACGCCGACCCCGGGCACGTCTGCCCGTCGACCGACGACGACCACCACGTGCTCGGCGGCCAGGGCTGCGAGGGATTGGTCGGGCAGGCTCGGGCCGAGCAGCAGCAGTGCCTCGCAGCGGAAGTCGAGCAACGTCTCCACCGCTCGACGTTCGTCGCGCGTGCGGGTCACCGGGCTGATGACCACGTCGTAGCCGCGCGAGTCGGCCACGGCCTGGAGGTCGTCGAGCAGCTCGGCATGGAAGGGGTTGTTCACGTCCATCGTCACCCCGAGCAGCTGGGTACGACGGCGTGCCAGCAGGCTGGCCGTGCGGTCGGGCCGGTAACCCAGGGCAGCCGCAGCCCCGAGGACGGCTTCACGCGTCGCAGCACTCGGACCGGGCTTGCCACGCAGCACCAGCGACACCGATGCCGTCGAGACGCCGGCCCGTGCCGCGACGTCGGCGAGGCGGGGGCGTGAAGGCCGAGGCGGCATACGGCTCCTATGTCAGAACAAACCCTTGACAGCGTGACGGGCATTGCCGACACTATCTTAAAGCGCTTTAAGCACGCGGACGACCACCTGCAGGAAGGCACACCATGACCTCTACCCACCTCGGGGTGGCTGTCATCGGCGCTGGCATGGCCGGACGCGCACACTGCGCGGGCTACCGTGCCGCCCCCACCCTGTTCGACCCGCCCCTGCCCCCGATCCGGTATGCGGCGGTCGTGGACGCCGACGCGGGCGTCGCCGAGGACGCTGCGACGCGCTACGGCTACGAGCGGGCGAGCACCGACTGGCGCGAGCTGCTGGACGACGACTCGGTGCAGGTCGTGAGCGTCGTGGTCGCCAACCAGCTCCACCGACCGATCGTGGAGGAGCTGCTGGCTGCAGGCAAGCACGTCCTGTGCGAGAAGCCGCTCGCGCCCAGCATCGACGACGGCCGCGCCATGGTGAAGGCTGCCGCGGCCCACCCTGACCTGGTCACCGGCACCGGTTTCGTCTACCGCCGCCAGCCGGCCGTCGCCGCCATCCGGGACCTGCTCCTCGCCGAGCTCGGCGAGGTCTCGCACTTCAACGGCCGCTACTGGTGCGACTACGCGCGCTCGGCCGAGGTGCCCATGACCTGGCGCTACAAGGGCGGGCCGGGCACCGGCGCGCTCGCCGACATCGGCAGCCACCTCATCGACCTCGCCGAGTTCGTGTGCGGACCCCTGGTCCGGGTCGGTGGCGCGGCCTTCGCCACCAAGGTGACCCGGCGCGCCGTCCCGGTCGGCACGACGTACGGACATGCCAAGGCGAATCTCAGCGACGTGTTCGAGCCGGTGGAGAACGACGACGTCGCGACCTTCACGGCGCACTTCGCGTCGGGTGCCGTCGGCACGTTCTCGATCTCCCGGGTGGCACCGGGCCACGCGAACTCACTGGCCTTCGACCTCATGGCCGAGCACGGGGCGGCCAAGTGGGACATGGACCGGCCGGCCGAGTTCTCGGTGACCCGCCGACTGCGGGGCGACGGGCTCGACGGCTACAACCAGGTCCTCGCCGGCCCGGCCCACCCCTACGTCCGCGGCGGCCTGCCGATGGACTTCCCCGGAGTCTCGTTCGGCGTCGGCGACCTGTTCGGCTTCCAGGCCCGTGCCTTCCTCGAGCAGGTCGCAGGCATCGACGGGCTACCCCCCGTCGCCACCTTCGACGACGGCCTGCGGGACCTGACCATCGTCGACGCGGTCACCCGGTCGGCAGCCGCCGACGGCGCCGCCGTCGACGTCACCCGCTGAACCCCACGGCACACCCGTACGCCCCAGCACCCAGCACCACCCCCAGCACCCAGCCCCCACCCAGCACCCAGCACCCAGCAAAGGACACGACCATGCACCTCGGCGCCTACAACGCGTGCCTGCACGACCTGCCCCTCGGCGAGGCCCTGCAGACCATCGCCGACCTCGGCCTCACCAGCGTCGAGATCAACTCGGGCGGGTTCCTGCCACCGGTGCACCTGCCCGTCGACGCGCTGCGGTCCAGCCAGGACGCCCGACAGGCGTACCTCGGCGAGTTCTCGTCGCGGGGGCTGACGCTCACCGCCCTGAACTGCAACGGCAACCCGCTGCACCCGGCGCCCGGCTTCCCCCACGCCACCGACCTGCTCGAGTCGATCGAGATCGCGGCGCTGCTCGGGGTCGAGCGGGTGATCACGATGTCGGGCACACCCGGCGTCGACCCGACCTCGACCAACCCCGCGTGGAACCCCCTGCCCTGGTGGAGCCCGTTCCTCGATGTGCGAGACCACCAGTGGGGCGTGGCGGTCCCCTTCTGGAAGGACATCCAGGCCCGCGCGGCGGACGCCGACGTCAAGGTGGCCATCGAGATGCACCCCGGCAACATCGTCTTCAACCCCTCGACGATGCACCGCCTCGCCGAGGAGGTCAACGCGACCCACATCGGCGCGGAGATGGACCCGAGCCACCTCTTCTGGCAGGGCATCGACCCCGCGCTCGCCGTCGCCGACCTCGGTGAGCTGGTCTACATCGCGGCAGCGAAGGACACCCGCATCAACGAGGCCGCCAAGATCAACGGTGTGCTCGACGACCGCTTCCTGCGGATCGCGGAGGGCGAGCCCGGCCACCTGTCCCTCGGAGGTGGCACCACGCTGAGCGGATGGCCGACGAACCCCTCGTGGGACTTCGTCGCCGTGGGGCGCGGCCACGACACGGCCTGGTGGACGCGGTTCCTGCGTGCGCTCCACCAGGTCGACCCGGACATGCCCGTCAACATCGAGCACGAGGACCAGGAGCTCGACCAGATGGAGGGCCTGCGCTTCGCCGCGAACACCCTGCTCGAGGCGCAGCAGGCCCTGTGACCGAGCCGCCCGGCACCGGCACCCGCACCGCTCCCGGGTGCCGGGGCCGGTGTCGGCGCCGGCGCCGGTGTCGGCACACTGACCGGGGTTGGCCTAGGTGTTCTGCGGGAAGCCGAGGTTGAGCCCGCCGTGGCTGGGGTCGAGCCAGCGTGAGGTGACGACCTTGCCCCGGGTGAAGAAGTGGACGCCCTCCATGCCGTGGGCGTGGGTGTCACCGAACAGCGAGTTCTTCCAGCCACCGAACGAGTAGTACGACACGGGCACGGGGATCGGCACGTTGACGCCGACCATGCCCACCTCCACGTGCCGCTGGAACCGGCGTGCGGCTCCCCCGTCGTTGGTGAAGATCGCGGTGCCGTTGCCGTAGGGGTTGGCGTTGATCATCGCCAGCCCCTCGTCGTAGCTCGTCACGCGGAGCACCGACAGCACCGGTCCGAAGATCTCGTCCCGGTAGATCGACATGTCGGTGCGCACGTCGTCGAACAGCGTGGGTCCCACGAAGTAGCCGTCCTCACCACCATCGAAGTCGCCGTCGCGGCCGTCGACGACGAGAGTGGCCCCCTCCTGCACCCCGGCTGCGACGTAGCCGGCGACCTTGTCCCGGTGCGCCGCGGTCACCAGGGGGCCCATGTCGCAGCCCTTGCTGCCGTCGCCGGTGGTGAGCTTGCCCATGCGGTCCTTGATCTTCTGGATCAGCTCGTCCGCGATCGGCTCGACGGCCACCAGGGCCGAGATGGCCATGCACCGCTCGCCGGCCGACCCGAAGCCGGCGTTGACGGCCGCGTCGGCCGCGAGGTCGAGGTCGGCGTCGGGCAGCACGAGCATGTGGTTCTTGGCACCGCCGAGGGCCTGGACCCGCTTGCCGTGCGTCGTCCCGGTCTCGTAGACGTACCGGGCGATCGGCGTCGAGCCGACGAAGGAGATGGACCTGACGTCGGGGTGCGTGAGCAGGGCGTCGACCGCCTCCTTGTCACCGTTGACGACGTTCATCACCCCGGCCGGCAGGCCCGCCTCGGTCCAGAGCGCCGCGATCGCCAGGGCCGCCGACGGGTCCTTCTCCGACGGCTTGAGGACGACCGCGTTGCCGCACGCGATGGCGATGGGGATGAACCACATGGGCACCATCGCGGGGAAGTTGAACGGCGAGATCACCGCGACCACGCCCAGCGGCTGGCGGATCGAGTAGACGTCCACGTTCGTCGAGGCGTTCTCGGAGAAGCCGCCCTTGAGCAGGTGCGGGATGCCGCAGGCGAACTCCGCCACCTCCAGTCCGCGGGTCACCTCACCGAGGGCGTCACTGAGGACCTTGCCGTGCTCGGCCGTGATGAGGGCGGCGATCTCCTCCTTGCGCTCGTCGAGCAGCTGCCGGAAGGAGAACAGCACCTGGGCGCGTCTGGCCAGCGAGGTGTCGGCCCAGCGCTCCCACGCCTCCTTGGCCGTGGCGACGACCTCGCCCACGAGCTCGGCCGAGGCGAGGTCGAGGGTGCCGGTGAGCTCGCCGGTCGCGGGGTTGTGGACCTCGCTGGTTCGCTCCGCGGTGCCCGTCCAGGACTCGCCGGCGATGAGGTGCGTGATGCGGGTTGGGGTGCTCATGGTGCTCGTTCCTTTGTCTTGCAGGGGTTTCGGTGATCTCAGGGAGACTCGAAGGTGGGCTCGGACTCCCACCTGCCGAGGTGGGTGCGGATGGCGTCGCGCATGAAGGTGCTGGACTCGCGAGCCCGGTCCTCCCAGGCGAAGACGCAGCTGGTGACGATGCCGTCGAAGCCGATGGACTCCAGCCCCTGGAAGAACTCGTCGAAGTCGACCTCCCCCTGGCCGATGTCCAGGTGCTGGTGGACCGACACCTGCGAGCCGGGCGGGTTGACGATGTAGCGAAGGCCGCTGGAAGCCTTGTGGTTGAAGGAGTCCGCGACGTGCACCATCGTCAGCAGGTCGCCCGCCTTCTGCATGATTCCGGAGCAGTCGTCGCCCTGGTGGAACGTGTGCGGTGCGCAGTAGAGGAAGGACACGTTGGGCGAGTTGATGCCCCGGATGAGGTCGACGGCGCGCTTGCCGTCCTCCTCCCAGTCGTCGGGGTGGGGTTCGAGGACCAGCCGGATCCCCTCACGCTCGAAGATCGGCAAGAGCTCCTCCATCGAGCGCCAGAACTGCCCCTCGCAGGCCGCCGCCTGCCGCGGGTTGCCGTTGAACTCCGAGTTCATGGTGTCGACCCCGAGGCCGGCGGCGACCTGGATGGCTCGCTTCCAGTACCGCACGGCGGCCTGACGCTCCTGCTCGTCGGGGTCGGACCAGCGGTACAGGGGAAGGATCGACGAGACGCCGACACCCGCGGAGCGCAACGACTTCCGGAACGCCTGCACCGTGGCGTCGTCCACGCGCGGGTGGGTGAAGAACGGCGTGACGTCCTCGCGCGGCGACAGCTCGATCCACTCGTAGCCGAGCTCCGCCACCAGGCCCGGCAGCTCGAGCAGCGGCGTCGTGCGGAACATGTACGGGTCGAGGGCGAGCTTCACGAGGCTGCCCCACCCAGCACGTCCGCGCGGTCCGCGAGCTCCACCGGCACCGGCTGCCCGGTCACCAGCGACTCCATGCCGGCCGTGCAGACCGCCGTGGCGGCATACCCGTCCCAGCTCGTCGGACCCACCACCTCGCCGCGACGCGAAGCGTCCACCCAGGCCTGCACCTCCAGGTCGTAGGCGCGGGCGAAGCGGGCGCGGAAGTCGCGGGCGATCGGGCCGCCCCAGGCACCGGCGGCTCCCGCCCCCTCCCCCGCGACCGTCGTGGAGATCCCCGTGGTGTTCTGTCCGGCCGTGATGGTCCCGCGCTCCGCCACGGCCTCGCAGCGGACCTCATAGCCCACCAGGGAGTTGACGAACACCTCGGAGGTCACCAGTCCGCCTCCGGCCATGCGGAAGATCGCCACCTGCGGGTCGAGGACCCCTTCGGCGGCAACCCCCGTAGGGGCGCCGGCGAGCACCGTGATCTCGGTGATCTCCTCACCGAACACGAACCGGGCGACATCGACCTCGTGCACGAGGGAGTCGCGCACGATCATCTCCGACCGGAACGTGTCCGGGACGGTCTGGTTGCGGTGCGTGTTGTGCACCAACAGGGTCCGGCCGTAGGCACCGGAGTCGAGCAGCGCCTTCATCTGGACGTACTCCGGGTCGAAACGTCGCATGAAGCCGACCTGCACCAGTGGCCGCCCGCCCTTGGCCTCGGCCTCGACCAACCGCAGGGACGACTCGGCATCCATCGTGAGCGGCTTCTCGCACAGGACGTACTTGCCCTGCTCCAGGCAGGCGAGCACCTGCTCCTCGTGCACGAAGCCAGGGGAGGCGACGAGCACCGCATCGACCTCGGGGTCGGCGATGAGGTCGAGCGGGTCGGCGATGCTGCGCACCCCCTCGAAACGTGCCGCCAGGGCCGACGCGCGGTCGCCGTCCGGGTCGGCCACGGCGACCAGCCGGGCTCCGGCGATCCGGGTCACGAGGCGTTCCGCGTGGTCGGCGCCCATCATGCCGACGCCGATGATGCCGACCTTGAGGTCACTGGACATGGTGCTCACTCCTGGCTGGTGGGGGGCTGACGAGGGGTATGGGTGGGGTCGGCTCAGCGGAGCGGACCGCAGGACTGCAGGTAGGTGAGGGTGCGCTCGGCGATGGGCAGGGGCGCGTCCGGCTCGCAGGGGTACATGTCCTGCTCGACGATGGCGAAGATCTCGACGTCGAGCTCCGCGAGTGCCTCGAGGATGGGCGGCAGGGGTGGCAGGCCCAGCGGCGGCTCGCACATCACACCCATCCTGACGGCCTCGCCGAACCCGATCCCGTCGGCGTGGACCCGCTCGACGACGGCCGGGTCGACCTGCTTGAGGTGGACGTAGCCGATGCGCTCGGGGAAGTCCTGGATCAGGGTGAGGCTGTCGCCCCCGCAGTAGGCGATGTGCCCGGTGTCCAGGCAGAGGGTGACCAGCTCGGGGTCGGTCTCGGCCAGGAAGCGTTCCACGTTGGCGTGCGTGTCCACGTGGCTGTCGGCATGGGGGTGGAACTGGAACTTCAGGCCGTACTCGTCCCGGATGGCCCGGGCCAGCCTGTCGACCTGCTTCGCGTACGCGGGCCACTCCTGCGCGGTGAGCTCGGAGGCCTCGAGCACGTCACCGGTGTCGGGGTCGCGCCAGAAGTCGGGGATGACGACGATGTGCTCGGCTCCCATGGCGCGGGTCAGCTCGGCCACTGCCGAGACCTTGGAGTACACCTCGTCCCAGGAGTCCTTGCGGTGCAGGTGCTCGAAGATCGTGCCGGCGGTCACCGTGAGCCCGCGGCTGTCGACCTCATCGCGCAGCCGGGCCGGGTCGGTGGGCAGGTAGCCGTAGGGTCCGAGCTCGATCCGGGTGTAGCCGGCGCCGGCGCACTCGTCGAGGAATCGTTGCCACGGCGTCTGCGCCGGGTCGTCGGGGTACCAGACCCCCCAGCTGTCGGGGGCGGTGCCGAGCATGGCGGGCCTGGTCATCGGTCGGTCCTCTCGGGGGTGGTCGTCGCGGGACGGTGTGGCTCGGGGGTGGCCGGCGCCAGGTGGTGGCGTTGGGAGGCCTTGTGGTCGACGTATGCGGCGTGGGCCTCCTGCGTCGAGGCGAGCTCGGAGACCGCGCTGACCGGCACGTCCCACCAGCCGAGGCCGTCAGGTGCGTACACCGTCGGGTCGGTCTCGACGTGGATCACGACCGGGCCGCCGTCGGCCGGGGCGGCCTTGGCCTCCTTGACCGCCTGCTCGAGCTGGTGGCGCGAGTGCACCTCGATGACGTGGGCGCCGAGGCTGCGTGCGTTGGCGGCGAGGTCGACCGGCAGGTGTTCGCCGTCGAGCCGTCCGCTCTGCACGCTGCGGTAGCGGTAGCTCGTCCCGAACCGCTGGGAGCCGAGCGACTCCGACAGCGAGCCGATGGAGTGGAACCCGTGGTTCTGCACCAGGACCACGATCACCTTGATCCGCTCCTGGACCGCGGTCACCAGCTCGGTCGGCATCATGAGGTATCCCCCGTCCCCGACCATCGCGAAGACGTCACGGCTCTCGTCGGCCAGGCGGATGCCCAGCGAGGCCGGCACCTCGTAGCCCATGCAGGAGAAGCCGTACTCCACGTGGTAGCCCTTGCGGTCACGGACCCGCCAGAGCTTGTGCAGGTCGCCGGGCATGGACCCTGCTGCGCACAGCACGACGTCGCGCGGGTCGGTGAGCTCGTTGACCGCACCGAGCACCTCGCCCTGGGTCAGCAGGCCGTCGGCGAGCGCGTCGGTGACCTCGGTGGGCGGGTGGTAGGCCGCCTCCACCTGGGCGTCCCACTGGGCCCAGAGCTCGGCCTGGCGGGTCCGGTAGGCGGGGGCCACGGCATACCCGTCCAGGGCCGTGGTGAGCGCGGTCAGGGCCTCGCGCGCGTCGGCGACGACGGAGAGCCCGGCGTGCTTGCCTGCGTCGAAGCGGGCCACGTTGATGTTGACGAAGCGGACACCACTGTCCTGGAACGCTGTTCGCGACGCCGTGGTGAAGTCGGCCCAGCGGGTGCCGATGCCGATGACGACGTCCGCCTCCGCCGCCAGGGTGTTCGCGGCGGAGGTGCCGGTCGACCCGACCGCGCCCATGAGCTGGGGGTGCCCGTGCGGCAGCGAGCCCTTGCCCGCCTGGCTCTCCCCCACCGGTATTCCGGTGCTGTCGCACAGGCTGCGCAGCGCATCCTCCGCGCCCGAGTAGTGGACCCCGCCCCCGGCCACCACCATCGGCCGTCGGGCGGCGCGGATCAGCGCCGCTGCGTCCACCACGTCGACCTGCTCGGGCAGCGGCCTCGCGATGCGCCAGACCCGCTCGGCGAAGAGCTCGACCGGCCAGTCGAAGGCCTCCGCCTGCACGTCCTGGGGCAGGGCGATCGTGACTGCCCCGGTCTCCACGGGGTCCGTGAGCACCCTCATCGCGCCGAGCAACGCCGACGGCAGCTGTTCGGGCCGGGTCACGCGGTCGAAGAACTTCGACAGCGGCCGGAACGCGTCGTTGACGGTGAGGTCCGCGGCATACGGCTGCTCGAGCTCCTGCAGGACCGGGCTGGCGACGCGCGTCGCGAAGGTCCCCGAGGGCAGCAGCAGCACGGGGATCCGGTTGATGGTGGCCAGGGCTGCCCCGGTGAGCATGTTGGTGGAACCGGGTCCGACCGAGGCGGTGCACGCCCACGTCTGGAGCCGGTCCTTCTGCCGGGCGTAGGCGACCGAGGTGTGCACCATCGCCTGCTCGTTGCGCGCCAGCACGTAGGGAAGGTGCTCCTCGCCGTCCGCGAGCTCGTTCTGGAGCAGGGCCTGGCCGATGCCGGCGACGTTGCCGTGGCCGAAGATGCCGAAGCACCCCGCGAAGAGCTTCTGCCGTTCGCCGTCGCGCTCGCTCCACTGGTTGGCCAGGAAGCGGACGACGGCCTGGGCCACGGTCAGCTGTACCGTCTGCGGTGTCATCGGACCGTCCCGTGCACCAGCTGCGCGGCGATGTCGACGGCCGCGGCCACGTCACCGTCGGGCGGGTAGAGCAGCGCCCGGCCGACCACCAGGCCCCTCACCGGGGGAAGGTCCAGGGCGCGCGCCCAGGCGGCGAACGCCTCCTCGGGTTCTCCCGTGGGGTCACCGCCCAGCAGCAGGGTCGGCAGCGTCGTGGCGTCCATGACGCGGGCGAGGTCGTCCACGACCGGCAGCTTGAGCCAGGTGTGAGCGCTCGTGGCGCCGAGGCCGGCCGCGATGTGGATGGACCTGATGGTCGAGTCGGGGTCGAGCAGGTTGACGACCCGGCCCTCGCGCCACTCGGACAGGAACGGCTCGACCATCGCCATCAGCCCGTGCCCTGCCAGCTCGGTGATGGCCTGGGCACTGGCTTCGAGGGTGGCAACCGTCCCGGCGTCACCCAGGGCGATGCGGGTGAGCATCTTGCCGCCTTCGAGGCCGTTGGCCGCGATGTCGCCGGCCCGGTAGGCGGTGAACCGGTCGTCCAGCTCGAAGCTCGCGCCCTGCAGCCCACCGCGGTTCATCGAACCGATGACGATCTTGTCCTCGAGGGCGCCGAGCAGGAGCAGGTCCTCCAGGATGTCGGGGGTGCCGAGGACACCGTCCACGCCCGGTCGCTCCAGCGCCGCGACCAGCCGGGCCAGCAGATCGGTCCGGCTCTGCATCGCGGCACCGTCGCCGCGGACGCCGAGGGCACCCCGGGCGGGGTGGTCCGCGGCCACCAGCAGGACCCGTCCGTCCTCACCGGCGATGGCGCGTCGCCTGCGTGCACCCCACGCCTGGGCGATCCGCTCGGGGTGGCGTACGCGCACCTCGGTCAGCGCTGCGATGGACAGCGGCGGGGTGTCGGCTGCGGGCAGGGTGGTCATCGCGACTCCTGGGCTGCTGGCGCGGCCGAGGCTCGGCTCGCGAGTCGCTCCTCGACCTCGGCCGTGCTGGGCATGGCGGTGGAGCACTCGAGCTTCGAGGCGACGATGGCCCCGGCGACGTTGGCGAACTCCAGGATGCGGCGCAGCTCCCAACCGCTGAGCAGCCCGTGGCACAGCGCACCGCCGAAGGCGTCACCGGCACCGAGTCCGTTGACCACCTCCACGGGGAACGGTCGCACCTCGACCCGCTCGTCGCGGGTGGCCGCGAGGACGCCCTTGGGGCCCTGCTTGACCACGGCCAGCTCGACCCCGCGCTCGAGCAGCGCGTCCGCGGCCCGGTACGGGTCGGTCTCCCCGACCGCGACCTGGCACTCCTCACGGTTCCCGACGGCGACGGTGACGTGCTGCAGGGCCTTGTCGACCTGGGCGCTCGCCTCGTCGGGGACGGGCCAGAACATGGGGCGGTAGTCGAGGTCGAGGATCGTGTGGCTGCGCCTTCCCCGGGCTTCCCAGGCAGCGAAGTGTGCGCTGCGGCTCGGTTCCTGGGACAGGCCGGTGACCGTCGACCAGTAGATGCCGGCGTCCTTGATCGCGTCGAGCGGCAGCTGGTCCGCCTCGAGCATCAGGTCCGGTGCCGTGGGGTACCGGTAGAAGTAGAGCGGGAAGTCGTCGGGAGGGAAGACCTCGCAGAAGGTGACCGGGGTGGGTGGCCCGGCGACCGCCGACACGAAGCGGTCGTCAACACCGAAGTCCTGCAGCGCCTGGTGGATGTAGCGCCCGAAGGGGTCTTCGCCCGTCCGGGTGACCAGGGCGGTGCTGCGGCCGTACCGCGCCGACGCGACGGCGACGTTGGTGGCGCTGCCGCCGAGGAACTTCTGGAACCTCTGCACCTCTTCGAGGCCCACGCCGTGCTCGAGCGGGTAGATGTCCACTCCCGTGCGCCCCATGGCCAACACCTCGTAGGTCGGCTGGTTGGGAGGGGTCACGTCAACTCACGTCCTTGGTTCGTCGGGGGGTGCGGGACTGTCTGGTCGTGCCCATCGGTCACACGTCGTCGATCTCGTCGAGGCCGACGACGCGGCCCTCGTGGCGGGACCGCTCGCAGGCCTCCGCCACCCGGAAGGCGCGCAGCGCGTCGTCGACGGTGCACGGCGAGGGGCGGATACCGGCCACGACCTCGGCGAAGGCGGTGAGCTCCGCGCGGTAGGCGGGCAGGAAGCGCTCCATGAACGACCAGTGCCGCGGGCCGCTGGGGAACTCCACGCCCTCCTCCGCAGACGTGACCGCCAGGGAGTCGTCGTAGCCGACGCCCAACGTGCCGCTGCTTCCGACGACCTCCATGCGGACGTCGTGGCCGGCGCCGCTGTAGCGCGTCGCCGTGACGGTGACGAGGGTGTCGTCGTCCAGGGTCAGCAGGGCTGCCGCGGTGTCGACGTCGCCGGCCTCGGCGAAGAACGACGCGCCCTTGTTGGCCCCGGTCGCGAAGACGCTGACCACCTCGCGCCCGGTGACGAAGCGGACGATGTCGAAGTCGTGGATGGAGCAGTCACGAAACAGCCCCCCGCTGGTCGCGATGTATGCCGCGGGCGGCGGTGCCTGGTCGTGGGTCCCGGCCCGGATGGTGTGGACGAACCCGAGCTCGCCGTCGGCGACGGCGCGGGCCACGCGCTGGTAGCCGCGGTCGAACCGCCGCTGGAAGCCGATGTGGACGGGCACCTCGCCCGCGGCCACGACCTTGGCCAGGTCGAGGGTCTCCTCGAGCGTGCCGGCGACCGGCTTCTCGCAGAAGGTGGGGACACCAGCCTGCACACCCAGCCTCAGCAGCGGCGCGTGACCGGGCGTCGCTGTCGCGATGACCAACCCGTCCACGCCGAGGTCGAGCAGGTCCTGCGGCGAGTCGGCCGACTGGATTCCGAGGGTCTGCGCCAGCACCTGCGCGGCGCCCCGGTCGAGATCGGCCACGACGAGCTCGTCGACGTGGTCGAGGCCCTGCAGGGTCTGGGCGTGGAAGGCCCCGATACGACCGACGCCGACGAGACCGATGCGCATGTGTACTCCCTGGTGGGTCTGGACGGGTGTCAGGACCGGGCAGCGCCGTCCTTCCGATCGATGGTGGTCGCCGGAGGGCCATCCTGTCAAGAGTTTGTTCTAACATTTGCATGTTGGAACGTCCGCTCTTCTCCTGACCCGGTGTGCGGCACGGTCACACCGGCCGTTCCCTGCGCCGTCAGCGGTCGCGGGCGGCTCGCGCCTCGGCGAAGTCCAGGCCTGTCGCGGCCCGTACCCGGTCCATCACGGCCAGCGTCGCCACGGTGTCCTCCCAGGGGCGCAGCGGTGACCCGGTCTCGCCGTGAACGATGCGCCGGGCCGCTTCCGCCGCCTCGAAGTGCAACGCGTCGTGCTCCACCATGGGCTCGGACCACGACAGCGACGGACCACCGCGCTGGTGCAGGGTCATCGGTCCCGGGAGGTAGAACCGGCTGTCGATGTCGATGCGGCCCTCGGTGCCGATGATGTTGGCGGTCGTCGCACTGTCGGCGAGCATCGAGGTGTACAACGAGGCAGCGCCCCCGGCCCGGGTGCCCAGGGCGATGGCGAGCTGACCGTTGATGCCGTTCGGTGCCGGGGTCGCCACCGCCGCGACGGTGTCGACGGGGCCGAGCACCCACGTGGCGAAGGTGGCCGCGTAGGTGCCCAGGTCGAGGAGCGGGCCGCCGGCGAGGTCAGCGCGCATCATCCGGTGCGGCTCGTCGAAACGCTCCCCCATGTCGGCCTGCACCGCGACGACCTCGCCGAGGACGCCCTCGGCGCGCAGCTGGCGGATCACGTCGAACTTCGGCAGGAACAGCGACCACATGGCCTCCATGCAGAACACTCCGGCCTGCTCGGCGGCGGCCCCGATGCTGCGCGCCTCCTGCGCGTCCAGTCCCACCGGCTTCTCGACCAGGACGTGCTTGCCTGCCTCGATCGCGAGGAGCGCGTGCGGGAGGTGGAAGTTGTGCGGAGTCGCGACGTAGACGATGTCCACGTCGGGGTCGGCGACGAGGGCTTCGTAGGAGCCGTGGGCGCCGGGCACTCCCCACGCGGCAGCCGCGCGGTCCGCTGCCTCCTGGGTGCGGGACCCGACGGACCGCACGACCTGCTGGGTGTGTCGCCCCAGGGACCTCACGAACATGTCGGCGATCCACCCGGTGCCGAGGATGCCCCACCGCAGCGCGGGCGCGTCGAGGGAGTCGGGAGTGCGCGGGGCGGGCAGGCTCGTCAGCGGCATCGCCCCACGCTAGCGCCCATGTCCTGACATGGCGATGGTCATGCTGCCGTACCACGACCACCGCGCAGCACCCGGAGAACCTTTGGGCACCCGCCGATCCGGTCGGGCGACGCATCATCCGCCCAACCGGACCGGGATGTTCCAGGGCGTCACGACCTGTGGCGGCGACGGCAGCGACGTCGGCGCCCCGGGGACGAGCCGATGAGCGCGGAGCACCTGGGTCAGCCCGGCGCGCAGGTCCGCTCGCAGGTCGTGGTGCAGGACCACGGTCAGCACCCCCGACCGGAGCAGGGGCAGGTTGTCCGCGTCCAGGTCGTGGGCCACGAAGGGTGTTCCCGCAGCTCCGACGGACTGCAGCGCGCGGGCGAGGCCGGCGTTGCCACCGCCCATGGAGTACACGCCGACCACCTGGGGGTACCGGGTCAGCGCCACGACCGTCACCTGCTCCGTGGCGCCGTCGTCACCGCCGACGTCGGGGAGGGCGTGGACCTGGCGAGCAGGGTCGAGCAGGGCCAGCTGCTGGCGGAACGCGGCGAACCGTTCCTGCTCGCCGAGGAAGGCCCGGTGGCTCACCGACGCCAGGACGGCACCGGGCCGGTCACGCAGGAGGTGGCTGAGCAGGTAGGCGGCGGTCGCACCCGCGGCGGCGTTGTCGAGCCCCACGTAGGCGATCCGTCCCGAACCCCCGACATCGGTGACGAGGGTGACCGTCGGGATCCCGCGACCCGATGCCCTTCCCACGGCAGCGGCCACCCGCTCGTCGTCCGGAGCCTTGAGCACGATGCCGTGGCTGGCCCGTCCGGAGGCACCCACGGCGTCCACCGTCCGGGCGACCGCCGCGGGGTCGGCGCCGTCGCTCTCGTGGAACCGGGCGCGCACGGTGGCTGGGCGCAGCGAGACGATCGCCTCCTGCACCGCATCCCGGACCACGTCGCGGAACCGGACGGGGGCATCGAGGACGACGTCGACGACCAGGGGGCGCCTGGCCAGCCGCAGCTGCGTCGCCTGGCGGTCCAGGTCGAGCACCGCGGTCTCGACGGCGCGCACGGCGCGGGCGCTCACCCCCGGCCGGACGTGCAGGACGCGGTCGACCGTCGCCGCAGACAGCCCCGCCTGCTCGGCGATGTCCTGGACCCGGTGGTTGCGCTGCGCCATGGGGTCATGGTCGTCGGTGGACCCCCGCAACCACCAGTGCGGGGTCACCCCGAGATGAGGTCTTTCTGAGGCGTTGCGCCCATTGAGGTGGATGCCCAGGAGGCGCACGCTGGACGCAGACCCAGGCAGCCCCTGACCGGGCCGCCGCACCGGCCTCGAGGAGACGACGATGAGCACCACCCCGACCCGTACCCCGGCAACCACCCCGCCCCGCACCCCGGCAACCGCCCCACCGCGCACCCCGGCGCGCACCTCGGTCCGCGGCTTCCGCCGCGTCGAGGACTGCCACCTCGAGGACCTGCTCGCCGTGCTCGCGGACCCGACCGACCTGGCCGACCACCCCCATGCGGCGCGGGTCGAGCAGGGCGTCCTCGTCTACGACTCGGCGACGCTGCGTCCGCTGCTGGCCGACGAGTCGCAGGCCGAGCAGGTGCGGGCCGAGATCGCGGACGCCCTCGCCGACGGCCCCGGCATCGTCGTGCTGGCCGGGGCCTTCGACCACGAGGTGGTCGACCGGGTCTCATCCTGCTTCGAGGGCCTCATCGCCGCGGAGAAGGCCGCCGGGCAGACGGCCGGCGACCACTTCGCCAGCCCCGGCGCCAACGACCGGGTCTGGAACGCGTTGGAGAAGCTGGCGGTAGCAGACCCGGACGCCTTCGTCGCCTACTACGCCAACGACATGGTGGGACTGGCGGCGCAGGCCTGGCTGGGCCCGGCATACCAGGTGACCTCCCAGGTGAACGTCGTGAACCCCGGCGGCAAGGGTCAGACCGTCCACCGCGACTACCACCTGGGCTTCCAGTCGCCCGAGGTCACCGCGCACTACCCGGAGCGGGTGCACGACGTCTCCGCGCTGCTCACCCTCCAGGGCGCCGTGGCCCACTGCGACATGCCCGTGGAGACCGGCCCGACGCTCTACCTCCCGCACAGCCAGAAGTACTCCCACGGCTACCTCGCCTACTGGCTGCCCGAGTTCCAGGACCACTTCCGCAGCCACCACGTGCAGCTGCCGCTGCGCAAGGGAGATGCCGTCTTCTTCAACCCGGCCCTGCTGCACGCCGCCGGGTCGAACCACACGCCCGACGTGCGCCGGACGGCGAACCTCCTGCAGATCTCCTCGGCGTTCGGGCGCTCGATGGAGAACGTCGACCGGGACCGCGTCGTCCGAGCCATCTACCCGGCCCTGCTCGCCGCGTGTGCCGCCGGTATGGCGCCGGCCGACGCCGCCCACGTGGTCGCCGCGTCCGCCGAGGGGTACGCCTTCCCGAGCAACCTCGACCGGGACACCCCGGTCGACGGGATGACGCCGCGCAGCCAGGCCGACGTGGTGCGGGACGCCCTGGCGGTCGCCCTGGACCCCGAGGACCTGGGTTCCCGCCTCGACGCCGTGGCGCAGGCCAAGCTGAGCCACTGAGTTGCTGAGCCAACGAGCGACCGAGCGACCGACCTCGGTGTGCCGCAGGGCCGCGTCGTCCGCATGTCAGGACATTAGGTGGACAGCCCGGCACAACCCCACGAGGATGGGCACCCGTCCCCCACACCCCGCCTGCCCTCGGGCACGAGCAACGGAGCCTCCATGAGCCTGACCTCGCTGCTGGCCGACCGTGTGGTGCTGGTCGTGGGCGGCACCGCCGGACTGGGGGCAGGGGTCACCAGGGCTGCGGCCCGTGAGGGTGCCCACGTGGCCATCGCCGGGCGCCGCCTCGACCGCGGGCAGGCCCTGGCCGACGAGCTGCGCGCCGACGGTACGCGGTCGCTCGCCCTCACCTGCGACGTGGCGGATGCCGCGAGCGCGTCGGCCGCCGTGGCGACCACGGTCGCACACTTCGGCCGCATCGACGCCCTCGTCAACTGTGCCGGGCTGACGACGCGCGGCACGCTGCTGGACACCACGCCGGAGCTCTTCGACGCCCACATCGCGACCAACCTGCGCGGTCCGTTCTTCACGATGCAGGCCGCAGTCGCCGACATGGTGGGGCGTAGCGCTCCCGGCTCCATCGTCAACATCATCTCGACCACCGAGCTCGGTGGGCAGCCGTACCTCGCGCCCTACGCGGCGGCCAAGGCCGGGCTGGCGACCCTGACCCGCAACGCCGCCCACGCCCACCGGTGGGACCGCATCCGGATCAACGGCCTCGACATCGGCTGGACCGAGACCGAGGGCGAGGACACCATCCAACGGCGCTTCCACGGCGCCGGGGACGACTGGGTCGCGAAGGCCGCCGCCAGCCTGCCGATGGGCAAGCTGGGCCAGGTGGACGAGATCGCCGACATGGTCGTCTTCCTCCTCTCCGACCGGAGTGGAGTCGTCACCGGCTCGGTCATCGACTGGGACCAGAACATCCAGGGATGTCACGACTGATGCGTATCGGACTCATCGGCCTCGGCCGGATCGGCGCCTTCCATGCCGACACCCTCGCGGCCCTCGACCACATCGACGAGCTCGTCGTCACCGACCCCGCGGCGGCCGCGGTCGAGGCCGTCACCGCGCGGATCGGCAAGGCCACGCGCGCCGACTCCCCCGGGGCGCTGCTCGACGCCGGCGTCGACGGTGTCGTCATCGCGGCCGCCACCGCCGCCCATGCCGAGCTGCTGCTCGCCTGCGTGGACCGCGGCATCCCGACGTTCTGCGAGAAGCCGATCGCCGGGTCCGCTGCGCAGGCCGTGGCCGTGCGCGACCGGCTCGCCGGATCCGACGTACCGGTTCAGATCGGCTACCCCCGCAGGTTCGACCCGGCCTTCGTGGCAGCTCGGGACGCGGTCCGCGACGGTGTCCTCGGACGCGTCCACACGGTCCGGTCGACGACGCTGGACCCGGCCCCTCCGCCGGCGGCCTACCTCGCCGGCTCGGGCGGGATCTTCCGCGACTGCTCGGTCCACGACTTCGATGCCGTCCGCTGGGTCACCGGGCGCGAGGCGGTGGAGGTCTACGCCGTCGGCTCGGTAGACCCTGACGCCCCCGCGGACCTCTACGCCGACAACGGCGACTGGTCGACCGTGTCGGTGCTGATCACCCTGGACGACGGCACGATCGGGGTCGTGTCGAACACCCGCACCAACGCCCGGGGATACGACGTGCGCCTCGAGGTGCACGGGGTGCAGGACTCCGTGGCCGCCGGCCTCGACGAGGGCCTGCCGCTGCGGTCGACCCAGCCCGGCATCGCGTGGCCGGCAGGTCCGGCGCACACGTTCTTCATGGACCGTCTCGCCGAGGCCTTCCGCCGTGAGCTCGCGACGTTCTGCGAGGTCGCCGCGGGCACGACCCCGTCGCCGTGCACCGTCGAGGACGCCATGAGCACGGCCTGGATCGCCGAGGCGGCCACCCTCTCGGCCACGCAGGGACGACCGGTGCGGATCGACGAGGTCGCCCGCTAACCGGCGAGGCCGCCCGGCCCCACGACGCGAGCGCCCTGACCACCACTGGCGGCCGCGGTCGTCCGCCGCACGACGAGCAGCGGCGCGAGCCGGGTCCGCGGCGCCCCCGAGGCTTCACCGTCGAGCTGCCCGCACAGGTGCGCGGCCGCCCGGGTGCCCAGCTCCTGCAGGGGCTGGGCGACGGTGGTGAGGCTGATCGGCCGGATCCCGGCCAACCGGGTCCCGTCGTAGCCCACGACCGAGACGTCCTGCGGCACGGACAGCCCGCGGTCGACGACCGCCGCCATCGCCCCCATCGCCGCGAGGTCGTTGACGACGAACAGTGCGGTCGGCCGCACTGCGAGGTCGAGCGCCTCGGAGGCGCCGCGGTAGCCCCCCTCCTCGGTGAACGACCCCGCCACGACGACCGCGCACTCCCCCAGGCCGTGCCGGTGCATCGCCTCGCGGTAGCCGCGCCGCCGGTCCCGGGCGACCGCGTTGGACCCACCGGCGACGAAGGCGATCCGTTCGTGACCGAGGCCGACGAGGTGGTCGACCGCGAGCCCGGCGCCCCCTACGTCGTCGTTGCTCATCGAGGCCAGGTGCGCGACCCCCGGGTGCTCGCTGCCGATGACCACCGCCGGGCAGTCGGCGGTGAACGCCTGGTCCGCACCGTCGGGCAGGCGGTGCCCCACGGCGATGATCCCCTCGACCCGGAACTCGAGGAGCTTCTCGAGCTCGGCCCGCTCGGCGGCTGCGTCCTCGCCGCCGACGACGACGATGGTGCGGTAGTCGCGTCGGCGCGCCTCGGCCTGCACCGCGTCCAGCACGTCGGCGGTGATGGGGTTGTGCAGGTCGAGGACGAACACCCCTATGGTGCGCGTCCGGTGCGCGCCCAGGGCCTGGGCAGCGGCGTTGCGCCGGTACCCCAGCTCCTCGGCGGCCACGAGGATCGCCGCACGTGTCTGCGGCGCGACCCGTGGCGCGTTCGCCAGCGCCAGGGAGACCAGCGACTTGGAGACCCCGGCCCGCGCGGCGACGTCGCGGATCGTCGGGCGGGGCACCTGCCCCGCCTGCCGGGGCTGCGCCGCCCCCTCGGCAGCCATCACACGCCGCGGCGTTGGGTGGCCATACCCGTGTCGTGCGCCGAGCGTGCCTCGCGGACCGTGTCGAGCTCGCTGACCTCGGGCACACCCACCTGCCAGAACAGCCCGCCCTCGGTCCAGTCGGACTCGCGCACGTCGACGACGATGACGCTGGTGCGGTCGTGGCTGCGCGCGGCGTCGACCGCCGCCTCGAGCTCGGCGATGGAGCCGGCCCTCGTCGCACGGGCACCCAGCGCGGCCGCGTGCGCGACGAAGTCGACCCTGACGTCCGAACCGGGACCGGTGGAGTCGCGCAGCATGTTGTTGTAGGAGTTGCCGCCCTGGTTCTTCTGCAGCCGCTCGATGACGGCGAACCCGCCGTTGTCGCAGACGATGACGACCACCTTCTTGCCCGACAGGACCGAGGAGTAGATCTCGCTGTTGAGCATCAGGTACGAGCCGTCGCCGACGAGCGCGAACACCTCACCACCGCCCGACTCCCGGGCGAAGGCCGCGCCCCAGGCCCCGGCGATCTCGTACCCCATGCAGGAGAAGCCGTACTCGCAGTCGAAGCTCGCCACCGACCGGCTCAGCCAGTTGACGTTGACCTCGCCCGGGAGGCCACCGGCTGCCGCGACGACGTAGTCCTCGGCCCGCGCCCGACGGTGCACCGCACCGACGACCTGGGCGTAGCTGAGGGGAAGTCCGCCGTCGTCGGCGACCCGCCCCGCGACGAAGTCCAGCAGCCGCTGCTGCAGCGCCGTGCCCTTGTCGGTCCACTCCGTGGGCGCGGACCAGTCACCGAGCAGGGCCGACAGCTCCACGAGGCTCTCGCGGGCATCGCCCACCACCGGGGTGGCGAGGTGCTTGGCGGCGTCGAAGCGCGCCGTGTTGAGGGCCACGATGCGAGCGCGGTCGTCGAACAGGGTCCAGGACCCGGTGACGAAGTCGTTGAGCCGGGTCCCCACGGCGACCACCACGTCCGCGGCCGCGCACGCCTCGTTGGGCTCGGCGGCCCCCGTGACCCCGACCGGGCCGGCGTACCGCGGGTGGTCGGCGACCAGGGAGGACTTGCCGGCCACGGTCTCGACCACCGGGATGCCGTGCCGCTGCGCGAAGTCCGCCAGCTCGGCCTCGGCGAGCGAGTAGTGGACACCGCCTCCGGCGATCAGGACGGGGCGCTCAGCGGCACGAAGGGCGTCGGCTGCGGCGACCAGCTCCGCACGGTCGGCCCGGGGGCGGGGCACCCGGTGCACCACCGGCTCGAAGAAGGCTGCCGGGTAGTCGTAGGCGGTCGCTGCCACGTCCTGGGGCAGGCCGAGGAAGGCCGGTCCGCAGTCAGCCGGGTCCAGCAGGGTGCGGGTCACCTGCGGCAGCGACGTCAGGAGCTGCGCGGGGTGGGTGATCCGGTCCCAGTAGCGGACCACCGGACGGAAGCTGTCGTTGACCGTCGTCGTGGGGTCGCCGAAGTGCTCCACCTGCTGGAGCACCGGGTCCGGGAGGCGGGAGGTGAAGGCGTCCCCGGAGATGAACAGCGCCGGGAGCCGGTTCGCCATGGCGACCCCCGCAGCGGTCACCATGTTGGTCGCCCCGGGCCCGATCGAGCTCGTGCAGACCATGACCTGGCGCCGCCGGGTCGCCTTGCCGAAGGCCACCGCCGCCAGGCCCATGCCCTCCTCGGTCTGACCCCGCCAGACCGGGATCTCGTCCCGGTGCTGCTCGAGGGCGTGGCCGAGGCTGGTCACGTTGCCGTGGCCGAAGATCGCGAACACGCCCGGGTACAGCGGGACCTCGCCGCCGTCGACCTCGGTGCGCTGGGCGACGAGGTAGCGCACGAGTGCTTCGGCGGTGGTGATGCGCACGGTGCTCATCGGGTGCTCTCCTTCAGGTCCTGGACGGTCTGCCAGCCACGGGTCTGCCACGAGTCGATGAGGGCCTGCTGGACGCCCACGACGTCCACCGCCTCGGAGAACCCCGGGCTGAACCGGGTGCCCGTGGCCAGCGACTCGAGGAACGCGTGGTCCTGGATGGCGATGAGGTCCTCGAAGCCGATGCTGTTGGCCTGCCCCGGCACGAACGCACCGTGGAACGGGAAGCGCTCGCCGCCGTAGATCGTGGTGTAGCCCGAGTTCGGGGAGTCCGTCACCGCGTAGTACTGCAGCTCGTTGATCCGCTCGTGGTTCCACATCAGCGATCCCTTGGTGCCATACACCTCGAAGGCGTTCTGGCTCTCCGGTCCCACGACCGTGCGGCTGGCCTCGAAGGTCCCGGTGGCCCCACCCTCGAAGCGGCACAGCATCGAGGCGAAGTCCTCGTTCTCGACCGCGCCCGTCGGGGAGTCCGGGCTGCCGACGCCGTAGTGGCTGGCCGCCGCGGTGGGGATCGGTCTGCGCGGGATCGTCGTGTTGGCCATGCCCACCACCTCGGTGACGGGACCGACGAGGAACTGGGCCATCGCGACCGAGTGGCTGAGGATGTCACTGGTCACCCCGTAGCCCGCCTGCTCCAGGAAGAAGCGCCAGGTGAGCAGGCCCAGGGGGTCGCTGCCGTACATCGACAGGAACCGGCCGCGGTAGTGGGTGACCTCGCCGAGGGCGCCACTGGCGATGAGCTCGCGGGCGTGCAGCACCAGGGGCGACCACAGGTAGCAGTAGCCGACGCCGGTGGCCACCCCCGCCGCGGTTGCGTGCCGGTGGGCTGCCACCGCGTGCTCCGGCTTGCCGCCGATCGGCTTCTCGCTGAAGACGGCCTTGCCGGCCGCGGCGGCGGCCTCGATCATCGGCAGGTGCATCATGTTGGGCGCCGTGACCCACACCGCGTCGACGTCCGGGGCGGTGACGGCCTCACGCCAGTCCGCCACAGCGCGCTCGAAACCGAAGTCCTCCACGGCCTGGCGCCGCCGGTCCTCCACAGGGTCGGCGCACACGACGAGGCGCGGGTCGTAGGAGCGGTCCGGGAAGTGCCCCGGTATGCGTCGCGCGGAGCGGGAGTGCGCCTGACCCATCCAGCCCAGGCCGAGCACCGCGATCCGGATCTGGGGCTTCACCGGCCCACCCGGCCGGCTGCGGAGGTCATCGGCAGGCGGGGGTCCTGGCCCTGCTGCTCCCACGTCGAGCGGATCCAGTGGTGGTCAGGGTCGTCGCAGAAGGCCATGGTGCGCTCGGCACCGGGCCCCGCGAGCACGTTCAGGAAGTACATCGGGTACTCGGGCTGCGCCGTGGAGGGTCCGTGGTAGCCGGCGGCGACGATGTGGACGTCACCGTCGAGCACCGTGACCGTCTCGTCGGAGGACCCGTCCACCGTGTAGACCCGGAACAGGCCCTGCCCGTGCGGGTGGCCGTGCGGTGCGTCGAGGCGACCCATCCGGAAGTAGTAGATCTCCTCGTTGTTCGGCGCGCAGTCGCCGATGCCGTCGTGCCGGTGGGGCGGCCACGAGGACACGTTGCCTCCGGGCGTCAGCACCTCGCACACGTTGATCCGGTCCGCGCCGGTGAAGGAGTCGGGGGTGGCGATGTTGGTGACCTGGCGGGAGGCGCGACCGCCGCCGCGGACCTCGACCGACACCTCGTTCGCCGGGGTGACGCACACGGGGAAGCGCTCGGTGGCCCGGGCGGTGCACAGGGCGACCTCACCGGCCTCCCCGCTGATCGTGACCGTGGACCCCAGCGGGAGGTAGATCCAGTCGGACACCGCCTCGAAGACCCCGGTCCGCCCCGCCAGGGTGTGGGTCTGGCCGTCCACCGAGACCTCGACGTCGGTGGCCGACAGCGGCACGAGGACGCCCTCGATGCCGTCGAGGGCACGGCTGACCGGCCCGCTCGCGAGGTCGAACACCTCGAGCCCGCTGTAGTCCCACCCGGCCCCTTCCGGGGTCACGGTGACCAGGGTGTCCTGGGTGGCCAGGGTTCCGGCGCGGTGGTGGTTGCTCATGATGGGGTCTCCTCGAGGTTCGGGACGGCGGAAGGGTGGACGAGGTCGGCAGCGCGCTGCACGGCGTCGCGGACGCTGAGCACCTCGGGGTAGAGCAGGAGGCGACCGGGCACCAGGCCACGGATGTTGCGCACCTGCAGGGCGCGCTGCCACCCGTCGAAGACCCGGTCGTGGTCGCGGCCGGCGTCGCCGCCCAGGAGCAGGACGGGGCAGGTCGTGGCGGCAGCCACCCGGGCCGGCTCGCTGGTGGCCGGGATCTTCAGCCAGGTGTGCGCCGACGACGAGCCGAGCCCGCTGGCGATGGCGACGGCGCGGATCAGGGCGTCCTCGGAGGGGTCGAGCTCGACACCTCCGTCGGGTCGGGTGCGGTAGGGCAGCGGCTCGATGAGGGCCATCGTCCCGGCATCCGCCAGGGCCGTCGTGATCCGGGCGACGGTCTCCAGGGTGCGCGGCACGCCGCGGTCCGTCGGCTCGATGCGCAGCAGGGTCTTGCCGCCGTCCAGCCCGAGGGACAGGACGTGCTCGACGTCGTAGGCGGTGACCCGGTCGTCGAGCTCCCACTCGGCTCCCGCGATGCCCCCGCGGTTCATGGTGCCGACGGCGAGCCGGCCGTCCAGGGCTCCCAGGAGGGCGAGCTCCTCGAGGATGTCGGCACTGCCCAGCACGCCGTCGACCCGCGGGTCCGCGAGGCCGGTCAGGAGCCGGTCGAGCAGGGAGCGGCGGTCGGCGGCGGCCATCGGGTCGTCCCCGATCGCGAGCTTGCCCCGTGCGGTGTGGTCCGCGGCGAGCAGCAGCATCCGGCCGTCCGCGCCGACCAGCGGCCGCCGGGTCCGGCTGGTCAGGGCCCGGCGCAGCCGGGCCGGCTCTCGGACGCGGGCGTCGGTGAGGGCGTGGAAGTCCTTGTCGCCCAGCATCTGCTGGTGGTCAGCCACGAGGGGTCACCTGCGGCTCGGGTGTCGTGGCCTCGAAGGCCTCCAGCTCGGGCAGCGTCGGCATCGCATCGGCGCAGGTGAGTCGAGAGGTCACCAGGGCACCGGCGGCGTTCGCGATCCGACCGATCCTCGACAGCGACCAGCCGCGGACCAGCCCGGTGGCGAGGGCTCCACCGAAGGCGTCACCGGCCCCGGAGCCGCAGCGCACCTCGACCCGGATCGGGTCGACCACGACGCGCTCGTCGGCCGAGGCGAGGAGCACCCCGTCGGCACCCATCTTGACGACGGCGATCGAGACCCCCCGCGACAGCAGGGCGTCGGCAGCCTGGTGCGGCTCGGCGGTCCCGAGCGCCATGGCGCACTCGGCCCGGTTGCCGACGACGACGGTCGAGAGCTCGATCGCCCTGGCTGCCGTCTCGGCGGCGAGCGCCGGGTCGGCCCACAGGGTCGGCCGCAGGTCGAGGTCGAGGACGGTGTGCTCGCGTCGAGCACGTCGCTGCATCCACTGCATCGCGGTGCGTGCCGTGGGGCCGACCGCGAGGGTGCTCCCGCTCATCCACAGCACGCGGCACGCGTCGAGGGTCGACTCGGCGACCGCATCGGGCTCGATCGTGGTGTCGGGTGCGTCGGGGGCGCGCAAGAAGGTGATGGTCGGCTCGGCCGGGACCTCCAGGGCCACCAGGACCACCGGGGTGCGCCCGCCCGGCTGCCGGGCGACGTAGGAGGTCTGCACCCCGAGCGCAGCGAGCTTGGCCACGACGTAGTCACCCATCGGGTCGTCTCCCACGGCGGTCACCACGGCCGTGCTGAGCCCGAGGCGGGCCCCGGCGACGGCGACGTTGGTGGGGCTCCCCCCGATCGACTTGACGAAGGTCTGCGGGTCGAGGAAGGAGGCGTGGGGCTCCTGGGCGTAGAGGTCGACGCTGACCCGCCCGAGGGCCATCAGGTCCAGCGGCTCCGCCGTCATACGCTCTGCTCGAGCATGGGCGCCACCACGTCGCGGAGGTAGCGCATGGAGGTCTCGACGCCGGAGACGGGGCCTTCGCCGGCGGTCGGCATCGCACCGGTGATGGCCGTGTCCTGCTCGATGACGTACCAGCCCTCGTAGCCGGCCTTCTCCAGGGTGAGCACCACCTCGGCGAGGGCGAGGTCCCCCTGCCCCAGCGGTGGGAAGAGGCCCGCCTGGACGCCCTCCATGATCGAGGCCGAGCGGTCGAGCATCCGTGGCACGAGGTCCATCCGCACGTCCTTGAGGTGCACGTGCCCCACCCGGTCGGCTGCCTCGCGGGCGAACTGGACCGGGTCGGTGCCCCCGATGGCGAGGTGCCCGGTGTCCAGGCACCACTTGACGTCGCAGTCCTGCAACACCCGGTCCACGTCGGCAGAGGTCTCCACCACGGTCTGCAGGTGCGGGTGCAGCACCTGGCGCAGGCCGTGGTCCTCACAGATCGTGTCGACCTCGGCCAGCATCCGCACGAGGTGCTGGTGCTCCTCGCGGTCCAGCGGGCGTGGCACCGACCAGTCGTCGTCCATGACCGGGCACGAGACCAAGGTCGAGGCACCGGAGCGACTGAAGAGCTCGGCCACCTCGCGCACCCGGGCGAGCTCGCCCTGGCGGCGGGCGGGGTCGTGCAGCACGAGCGGGGTGAACCCGCCGATGAGTGACATCCCGTGCTCGTCGAGGACACCGCGGATGGCCGTGGGCTCGGTGGGCAGGAAGCCCGGCGCCCCGTACTCGGTCGCCGAGATCCCCAGGTCGGTCATCTCCGTGAGCACCCGGTCGGTGGGGAGCATCTGCCCCCATCCCGGCACCTCGCAGATGCCCCACGAGATGGGGGCGGAGGCGATGCGGTCGACGAAGGGCATGTGGGCTCCAAGGGATGACGAGGGTGGCAGGACACAGCGGTGCTGGAACGGTCCAGCAAGAATGACACAGGGGATCGACTCGGGGCAAGGGGCCGGCGCCTCCCGTACGGGTACGGGCGCGGCGGCGCCTACGGAGAGCACGCCTTCCCCCGGTCATGCACCGTAGGTTAGTGTCTATGTTCGGACATTCGCACACGATAGAGGAGGCGCAGATGACCGGAGCAGCCGAGGCGGCGGCCGCGACCGGGTCGCCGCTGCTGACGATGACGCAGTCGACCCCGACGGCCCTGTGGAACGACAGCGCGGACCCGAAGGAGCTGACCGCCGCGATCGGCTGGGGCGCCGTCGGTGCGACCTGCAACCCGGTCATCGCCCTTGCCGCGATCCGCTCGGACCAGCAGCGCTGGGAGGACCGGATCCGCGAGCTCGCCCGCGACCTCCCCACCGCCACCGAGTCGCAGATCGGGTGGAAGGTCGTCGAGGAGGTCTCGCTCGAGGCCGCCGCGCTCCTGCTACCCGCCTTCGAGCGCCACGGTGGTCGCAACGGTCGCCTGTCCATGCAGACCGACCCCCGCCTGCGCCGCGACGCCACGGCGCTCGCCGACCAGG
The DNA here is from genome assembly GCA_963722015.1 of uncultured Actinomycetota bacterium. Taxonomy (GTDB): domain Bacteria; phylum Actinomycetota; class Actinomycetes; order Actinomycetales; family Dermatophilaceae; genus Pedococcus. The sequence continues at coordinate 255,707 of CAVRMT010000008.1, forward strand.
CAGAGCACTTCGCCTCACTCGCCCCCAACATCATCGTCAAGATCCCCGCAACGTCCGTCGGGGTCGTCGCGATCGAGGAGGCGACCTACCGCGGGGTGAACATCAACGTCACCGTGTCCTTCTCGGTGCCGCAGGCCCTTGCCACCGGCGAGGCGATCGAGCGGGGACTGCGGCGGCGCGAGGCCGAGGGTCTCGACGTGTCGGGCATCGGCCCCGTCGTGACGATCATGGTGGGCCGCTTGGACGACTGGCTCAAGCACGTCGTCGCGCGGGACGGGATCGAGATCGACCCGGCGCACCTCGAATGGGCGGGGATCACCGCGGTCAAGCGCGCCTACACGATCTTCCGGGAACGTGGGCTGCGCGCTCGCGTCCTCGCGGCTGCCTACCGCAACCAGCTGCAGTGGACCGAGCTGGTCGGCGGCGACCTCGTGCTCTCCCCGCCCTTCGGGTGGCAGGAGAAGTTCCAGGCGAGCGGGGTCGAGCCGGTCGCGCGCATCGACGTCCCGGTCGACCCCGGGACCATCGCCGCCCTGGAGACCATCGAGGACTTCCGCCGGGCCTACGAGCCCGACGGCATGACCGCGGCCGAGTTCGACGACTTCGGCGCCACCCGGGTGACGCTGCGCCAGTTCCTGGGCGCCGACGAGGAGCTCGACCAGCTCGTCCGCGACGTCATCACGCCCGCCCCCTGAGTCGCCCGGAACCGCGAAGCCCGAGCGCACCCCCTCGAGGGGTGCGCTCGGGCTCGATGGCCGCCGCGCGGGACCTCAGATCCTGCCCGGTCAGGGCCGCCTCGGCTCCTCACCAGCAGCCTCGGCGTCGGCGTCGAACACCGCGCCGGGCTTGACGTCATGGGGGTCCGCGACCTTCCCGGGGTCGACGCCCTGCAGCTCGTGGCTCAGCTCGTCGAGCTCCTGCCCACCGGCCATCTCACCGGTGAGCTGCTCCAGGGTCAGCTCCCGGCGGTGGGCGTCCAGCACCACCCGGCCGAGCTTGAGGATGACGAAGTGGTTGCCCACCAGGTAGGCGTGGTGGGGGTTGTGGGTGATGAAGATGACGCCCAGGCCGGCGTCCCGGGCCTTGACGATGTACTTCAGCACCACCCCGGACTGCTTGACGCCCAGGGCGGCCGTCGGCTCGTCGAGGATGATGACCTTGGCACCGAAGTAGATGGCACGGGCGATGGCGATGACCTGCCGCTGACCGCCGGAGAGGCTGCCCACCGGCCGGTCCAGGTCGGGGATGACGATCCCCATCTTCGTGAGCTCCTCGCCGCAGACCCGCTTCATGGTGTCGACGTCCAGGAACAGGCCCTTGCGGACCTCGTTGCCCAGGAAGAAGTTCCGCCACACCGCCATGAGTGGTGCGAGCGCGAGGTCCTGGTAGACGGTGGCGATCCCCATCAGCTGGGCGATGCGGGGGCTGTTGAAGCGGCGCACGATCCCGTTGAGCTTCATCGTGCCCTCGGTGTAGTCGTGCAGGCCCGCGATGATCTTGATGAGCGTGGACTTGCCGGCGCCGTTGTCGCCCAGGACACAGGTGACCTCACCCTGGCGGACGCTGATGTTCACCCCCCGCAGCGCGTGCACGTTGCCGTAGCTCTTGCCGCAGTCCACCAGCTCCAGGACCGGCTTGTCGCTGCGCTGCACCTCGGTCTGCTCGAGAGCACTCATCGGCCCTCCGCCTTTCGCTTGACGTACATGTTGACCAGCACGGAGGCGATGAGCATCACGCCGAGGAAGGTCTTGAACCAGTCGACGTTCCAGCCCGCGTAGGTGATGCCGAGCTGGGTCATGCCGAAGATCAGCGCTCCGATGGCGGCGCCGACCACGGAGCCGTAGCCACCGGTGAGCAGGCAGCCGCCGATCACGGCCGCGATGATGTAGATGAACTCGTTGCCGACACCCTGCCCCGACTGGACGTTGTTGTACTCGAAGAGCAGGTGCATGCCGAGCAGCCAGGCGCCGAACCCGACACCCATGAAGAGCGCGATCTTCGTGACGACGACCGGCACACCGACCGCGCGGGCGGCGGCCGAGTCCCCACCGACGGCGAAGATCCAGTTGCCGTACCGGGTGCGCAGCAGCAGCAGGGAGGTGACGATGGTCAGCAGGACCCAGTAGACCACCGGGATCCTCAGCTCGACCGGGCCGAGCGAGAAGGACGACGCGAACACGGCCTGGGCGCTGGCGTAGCCGTCAAGGTCGTTGATGGAGTTCGACGAGACCCCTCCCGCGATGATCCGGGTCATGGCCAGGTTGACGCCCTGCAGCACGAAGAAGGTACCCAGGGTCACCAGGAAGCTGGGTAGCCCCGTGACGTACAGCAACCAGCCGTTGAACGCTCCCACGGCGAGGGCGAAGATGAGGGCGGCGAAGACGCCGACCCATACGTTGAGGCTGAAGTACCACGCCATGTGGGCGGCCATCAGCCCCGAGGTGGTCACGGCCACACCCGCCGACAGGTCGAACTCGCCGCCGATCATCAGCAGGGCCACGACGACGGCCATGATGCCGATGGTCGAGGAGCCGTAGAGGACTGTGCCGATGTTGCCGACGCTGCGGAACGGTGCGGCGACGCCCAGGAACAGGACGGCCACCGCGATCGCGCCGATGAGGGCGCCGACCTCGGGCCGCGCCAGGATCGTCGATGCCGCCGAGCGCGTGCCGACGCGGTCGTCGGCGGGTGTGGTCGTGACCGATGACATCTCAGGTCACCGCGTCCCGTTGGCCGCGAACTCCGCCACCTTCTCGACGTTGGACTCGTCGATGAAGGAAGGACCGGTGGCGACGTTGGTGCCGCCACCCAGGGTGTTGCCGTTGGTCTTGAAGAGCCACAGCGCGTCGACGGCCAGGTATCCCTGCAGGTAGGGCTGCTGGTCGATGGCGAAGCCGACCTTGCCGTCCTTGATCGCGCTGACCAGCTCCTTGTTGGTGTCGAAGGTGCCGATCTTCGCCGAGCTGCCCGCTCCCTCCACCGACTTGACCGCGTCGAGTGCGAACGGCGCACCGAGCGTGAGCACGAAGTCGATGCTCTTGTCCTGGGTCAGCTTGGCCTGGATCGAGGTGGTGACTGCGGAGTCGTCACGACCGTTGACGTAGAGCCGCTGGACGCTGGCCCCGACCGCCCCCTTGGTGACGCCGTCGCAGCGGTCCTCGAGCTGCTGCTGGCCCTGCTCCTGGATCACGCAGACGATGTTCTTGCTGCCCTCGTCGACGATCTTCTTGCCGGCACCGATGCCCGCCTCGGTCTCACCCTGGCCGAAGTAGCCGATGGCGCCCAGCTCGATGGCGTCGTTGCCGCCGGCGTTGAACATCGTCACCGGGATGCCGGCAGCGACCGCGGCCTTGATGGCGGCGCCCAGCGCGCCGGTGTTCGGGTCGGTGACCGCGATGCCGTCGACCTTGCTGTCGATGGCGGCCTGGATCAGCTGCGCCTGCTTGGTGGCGTCGGGGTCGTTGGAGTACTGGAGGTTGACGTTGTCCTTGGCAGCGGCGGCCTCGGCACCCTTGCGGATGATGTCCCAGAACGTGTCACCCGGGGCCTGGTGGGTGATCATCGCGACGGTCATCTCGGGGGTGTCGGCCTTGCCGGCGTTGGCACCGGCCGACGAGGTCTCCTGCTTACCCCCTGAGGAGGAGCAGGCGGCGAGCGAGAGCGCCGCGGCGATGGAGACCGCCGTGACGGCAAAGGGCTTCTTGCGAATCATGTGGTTCTGCCTTTCGAACGTCACCGCCTGGTCGAGCGGTGCCTGTGGGTGGTTGGGTGTTTCCTCGTCCTGCTGTCCTCGGTCGGGCCGTCGTTGGCGTCGGCGCCCGGAGGCCGGTGATCGGCCTGCCGGTCACGGGCCTGCCGCGCGGCAGCGGGACGTGACCCGGCCCTGGAGCCCTGTCGCTGCCGGCGGGCGGACCTGCCCGGCGCACTCCCCCTCGATGCCGACTCGCATCCGCACTCCTTCGTGTCGCGCGCCACGGTCGTCGGGGCGCCGGTCCGGTCCTTCCCGACAACTCTCAGTGCACCGGCACTGCATGTCAAGAGTTTGTCCTTACATTTGTATATCAACACCGCAACACGATCGCCTGTGCTGACCACCCATGGCCTACAGTTCCCCTCGTGGATGCCCAGGTGGTCAGCGTCGCGATCGACCGCGCCTCCCCCGTGCCCCTCTACCACCAGCTCGCCGAACAGCTGAGCGCCTCGATCGCCGACGGCCGCCTGCAGCCCGGGGACGCGTTCGAGAACGAGCTCGCGCTGACCGAACGGCTCGGGCTCTCCCGGCCCACGGTGCGCCGGGCCATCCAGGAGATGGTCGACCAGGGCCTGCTCGTCCGTCGACGAGGGCTGGGGACCCGCGTGGCCAACCGCAAGGTCCACCGGCGGGCCGAGCTCACGAGCCTCTTCGACGACCTGGACCGCGACGGTCGGCGCCCGCGCACGAGCATCCTGCGCCACGAGCTCGTCACCGACGAACGGGCCGCGGCTGCGCTCGACCTCGAGCCCGACGCCCTCATGCTCCTGATCGTGCGGCTCCGCACCGCGGACGAGAGCCCCATCGCGTTCATGCACAACTGGCTGCCCCCCGTGTACTCCGACATCCCGCGCGAGGAGCTCGAGGAGGGTGGCCTGTATGCCGCGCTGCGGGCCCGCGGTGTGCGGCCCGTCGTGGCCCAGCAGACCATCGGCGCGCGGATGCCGACCGCGGCCGAGCGCAAGAGCCTCGGCATCCGTGCGCAGCAGCCCGTGCTGACGATGACCCGGATGGCCTTCGACGCCGCGGGCAAGGCGGTGGAGTTCGGGGACCACTGCTACCGCGCGGAGGACTACTCCATCGACATCATGGTCGACGAGCGCTGAGCCCTCGCCCTAGCGCACGGACGGCTCGAGGAGCGGATTGAGCTGGACGGTGCCCAGGGCCCGCGCCGCCTGGGCGGCGCCATACGCCAGGGCGACCGAGACGTCCTCCCCGGCGAGGTGAGCGGCGAGGAAGCCGGCCATGAAGCCGTCCCCCGCGCCGTTGGTGTCGACCACCTCGGCCACGGGCTGGGCAGGGACGTGGAGCGTCCGGTGCCCGGCCGCGACCGCGACGGCACCCTCGGCTCCGAGCGTGCACACGGCGACCTGCGCCCCGCGGTCCACGCACGCATGCAGGAAGTCCTGCGGCGCCCCGAGTCGGTCGCCGTTCATGAAGACGAACGAGGCCGCGTCCAGGAACGGTGCCTGGAACGCGCTGTGCCCGTCGTAGTCGTGCAGGTCCGTCCAGATGGGGACGCCGGTCGCCGCCACCGCGTCGATGACCTGTGCTGAGGGTTGGGACAGGTCGAGCACCACGGCCCGCGCGCGACGGCAGGCTTCGAGCAGCCGGCCCATCCCGCCGGGGGGACCGGCGACAGGGCTGGCGGGCACGTCGAGGTAGATCGACACGCGGCCTCCCGCCCGGTCCATCAGGTTGAGGTGACGTTCGCTGGGCCCGTCGACGACCGTGGCGACCACCGGGACGCCGGCGCGACCCAGTGCCGCTTCGATGGACGTTGATGCGGGGTCGGTGCCGAGAACGGAGTGCAGCTCGACGTCGACCCCCAGGTCACGCAGGTGCACGGCCTTGCCGGCCGATGTTCCGCCCAGGACCTCGCGGTGCGCCCTGGCGAAGCGCATGTGCGGCTGCGGCTCGGGCAGCTCGTCCAGGTCGACGATGGTGTTCCAGGAGGCCGGGCCGTGCACGACGACGTCTGCCATCAGCTCTCCTCCGTTGCCACCTGCAGTCCGGTCGCGGCTGCGGTTCGCGGTCATGGTCGACCGAGAGCATGCTGCCACCAGTACGGCCGGAGGAAGAGACTGGGCGCGAATGCTGTTGCGCCAGTCATGAGCCTCCGCGTGGAAATCTGGTCCGATGTCGTGTGCCCGTGGTGCTACATCGGCAAGCGCCGCTTCGAAGCGGCCCTCGCGCGGTTCGCCCACCGCGACGAGGTGGAGCTGGTCTGGCGCAGCTTCGAGCTCGACGTGTCCGCTCCCCCGAGCGATGTCGAGCAGGGAACGTATGCCGCGCGGCTGGCGAGCAAGTACCGGTGCTCGGTCGAGCAGGCACAGACCATGATCGACACCATGACCGCTGCGGCCGCCGGGGAGGGCCTGGACTTCCGTTTCGACCTCGCCCGGCCCGGCAACACCTTCGACGCGCACCGGTTGCTGCACCTCGCCCTGGAGCACGGCCTGCAGGACGAGCTCAAGGAGCGCCTCGACCACGCGACCTTCACGCAGGGCTCCCCGGCCTCGGACCATGCTGCACTGCGCACGCTTGCGATGCAGGTCGGCCTCCCCGAGGGTGAGGTCGATGAGGTTCTGGCTTCGCAGCGCTACGCCGACGCGGTGCGTGCCGACGAGGCCCAGGCCGTGGCCTACGGCATCACCGGTGTCCCCTTCTTCGTCATCGACGGCCGGTACGGCATCTCGGGAGCCCAGCCCGCCGACGCCGTCCTGCAGGCGCTGGACCAGGCCTGGGCCGAGCAGTCGCCACTGACCCTCATGGCCTCGCAGGACTCCGCACCGTCCTGCGACGGTGACACCTGCGCCGTGTGACGCGCCACGCGTCAGGGCCACCGCGTCGGGGTCACCGCGTCGGCGGCGTCAGTCGTCCATGGCTTCGATCCCCAGCTCGGCGAGCTCGGCAACGTGCGCACGGATCCGCTGGACCACCTCGGGCGCAGGACGCTCCCAGCCCGCCACCTCCTCCACCACCCGCAGTGGCTCGGTCGTCCGGTAGGACCGGGTCGGGTTGCCGGGGAAGCGCTTGTCGGTGACGTTCGGGTCGTCCTCGATCCGGCCGAGCGGCTCGACCCGGTACACCCGTCCGGGTCCCACCCCGAGAGCGAGCTCGGCAGCCAGGGGTGCGCCCTCGATCGATGCGGTCAGGTAGATGTGCTTGGCCGCGCGGCCCGAACCGTAGTTGGACATCCAGCCCGGCGTGAGCAGATCCCCGGGACGAAGCTCCGCTCTGGTCCCGTGGAAGAACGGCCCGGGGTCGTCGACCACGCGCGGTGTCGGCGGTGGATCGCGCAGCAGGCTGTCGAGCCGTGCCATGAGGACTGCGACCCGGGTGCGCCCCTTCGGGGCTCGCGGGTAGCGGGTCAGGACGTCGAGGACGACCGGCGTGGCTCGGTTGGCCGCGGCGGTGATCACGTACTCCGCCACCACCGGGTCGTCGCCCTGCGCGACCTCGGCCGCCCGGGCGGCATGGGTAGCCGCCCCCAGGATGTGGCGGACCTGCGTCGCCTTGGCCAGCGGATGCAGGTATGCCGCCGCAGCGGCGTGTGCGGCAGCGGTCGCCGCGTGCCGGGCTGCTTCGACCGAGGAGTCGCCGGCCGCACGCAGGGCGTCGGCTGCGGCAGTGCGTTGCAGGCGCGAGCGTGGCGCCCCCTGCGCGAAGACGCGCGCGGCGCGAACGGCCGCCGCCGGGCGAGGGTCGTCGGGCCGGTCCCGCTGGAAGAGGACGAGCGCCGGTTCGGCGCACGCCGCGCCATACGCCGCGATCGCGCGCAGCTCATCCATCGTCAGCTCGAAGTCACCCGACGGCTTCTCCATTCCGCCAACACTGGCACAAGGTGCCCGACCGTTGGCGCTGAACGCCGGGCGGCGTTCGCTGTGAGCACCCAGCACCCAGCACCGGACCCGGAACGTGAAACCTGGAACCTCGTGGGCGAGCGCGTGGCCGCGGATGGCGCAGGCGTGGTGCTCCTCGGTTTGCCGCAGGCCATGCACGTCATGGCGCGGGAGGCGCGCGTGACAGGATGGCCGCGCCCTTCCGCCAGCGCCTGTGAGGATCCGGACATGAGTGTCAGCATCGACGACCTGGGACCGTTTGCGCAGAGCATGGGTCTGCGGGTCACCCACGCGGACGGCGATGTCGTGTCTGCGGTCTGGACCGCGACGCCCGCACTGCACCAGCCGCACGGGATCGTGCACGGCGGAGTGCACTGCGCCGTCGTCGAGACCCTGGCGAGTGTCGGAGCAGCCCTGTGGCTCGGCGACCGGGGACGAGTCGTGGGCGTGGCCAACTCGACCGACTTCTTCCGTGCCGTGACCGACGGGGAGCTCGCGTCGGTCGCCACACCGATCCACCGCGGACGATCGCAGCAGGTGTGGGTCATCGAGACGCACGATGCGGCGGGCCGGCTCGTCTCTCGTGGCCAGGTCCGGTTGCAGAACCTGAGCTGACGACGACGACCGGTGGCTCAGAGGACGCTCAAGGCCTCCCGAGCAACATGGCCACGCCCTGGCCGACGCCGACGCACATCGTCGCGACGGCGTGGTCATGCCCTTCGTCCGCCAGGGTCATCGCGGCGGTGAGAGCCAACCGGGTGCCGCTCATGCCCAGCGGGTGACCCAGGGCGATGGCTCCCCCGTGGGGGTTGACGTGGTCGGCGTCGTCGGGCACGCCCAGCAACCGCAGGACCGCCAGCGCCTGCGAGGCGAAGGCCTCGTTCAGCTCGATCGTGCCGACCTCGGCGAGGGAGACGTTCGCGCGGCCCAACAGCTTCTGCACCGCGGGCACCGGTCCGATGCCCATGACCCGCGGGGGCACCCCGGCGGCAGCCGTGCCGAGCACGCGCGCCAGCGGCTGCAGCCCGTACCGCTCGACGGCTTCCCCCGACGCGACCAGCACCGCGGCTGCACCGTCGTTGACCCCGGACGCGTTCCCCGCGGTGACACTGCCCCCGGGGAACAGGGGCCTGAGGGCGGCGAGGGCGTCCAGGGACGTCTGCCTCGGGTGCTCGTCGGCCGCGAACACCAGGGGATCACCCTTGCGCTGCGGGACGCTGACCGGCACGACCTCGCGAGCCAGACGCCCGTCCGCGATGGCCTTGGCGGCCCGCTCCTGCGAACGCAGCGCGAAGGCATCCTGGTCATCGCGGGCGACACCGTGCTCGTCCGCGACGTTCTGTCCCGTCCGGGGCATGGGCTCGACGCCGTATGCCGCCGCCATGGCGGGGTTCACGAAACGCCAACCGATCGTGGTGTCGTGGATCTCCGGGGTCCGGGCAAAGGCTGCGGCTGCCTTGGGTTGGACGAACGGCGCCCGCGTCATCGACTCGACGCCGCCGGCCACGACGAGCTCGGCGTCACCGGCCAGGATCGACCGTGCTGCGTAGCCCACGGCATCGAGACCGGAGGCACACAACCGGTTGATGGTGGTGCCCGGCACCTCGACGGGGAGCCCGGACAGCAACGCGGCCATCCGTGCCACGTTCCGGTTGTCCTCCCCCGCCTGGTTGGCACACCCGAGCACCACGTCGTCCAGGGCGCCCCAGTCGACCGATGGGTGCCTGGCCACGAGCTCGCGCAGCACGAGCGCGGCGAGGTCATCGGCCCGGACCGTCGACAGGGCACCCCCGTACCTGCCGATGGGGGTCCGCAGGCCGGCGACGAGGTATGCCGCGCGGCTGCTCACGTGGGGTCGCTGGCCACTCGGGCGCGGCCGTGTTCGGTCAGCACCCTGTGCTCGCCCTCGGTGCCCAGCAGCGGCGGGTCGGACTTGTACAGATCGGCCAGCAGCGACCGCTCCAGCCCGACCTCGCGGGCAACCTGGTGCGCCTCGAGCTTGTGGAGCCGTCCGCCCGCATCGGCGATGCGCCGCAGGAACGCGTCTGCGGGATCGGCCACTGCCGGCTGCTCTGCGGGAGCGTCCGGCTCGGGCTGGGCCACCAGTGCCTCGAGCTGTCGGATCACCCCGCGTACGGTCTCCCGCCACGCCTCAGCGGTCGAGGCGAGGTCGACGGCAGCGCCGCCCGACCCCTGCCAGGTCCGCTTGGGGTGCCGCGTGAGGTACTCGCGCTCGAGCTCGAGCATGCGCGTCGTGTGGCGGGCGAACTGCTCGGCACTGCCGTGCAGGAACACCCAGTTCCGGGTGTCGTGCGCCTGCTTCCCCTGCTGCTCCAGCTCCTCGTCACTGAGGTCGCTGGCCGGTCGACCCTGGATCTCTTCGTCATTCACTGGGCGGTCCTTCCTGATCGATTCTGCGCAACCCTGCTCGGTACCTCTTCGCGGCGGCCACGTACTCCTCCACACCGAGGTTGATCCACTCGGCCTGGACCGCGTCGCTCATCGGCCTGGACCGGGCTGGAACTCCCAGCGCCAGGTGAGCGCTGGGAACGACCAGGCCTTCGGGGACCAGCGCCTGCGCGCCGACGACCGAACCTGTCCGCACCACCGCACGGTTCAGCACGACGGACCCCGAGCCGATGAGACATCGATCCTCGACGGTGCACCCCTCGAGGTGGGCGTTGTGCCCGACGACGCAGCTGCTCCCGATGAGCGTGGGCCAGTCCGCGGTGGTGTGCACGATCGTGCCGTCCTGGACCGACGTCCGGTCGCCGACCTCGATCCGCCCGAAGTCCGCTCGCAGGACGGCTCCGGGCCACACGGACGACTCGGCCCCGATCGTCACCGCACCGATGACGACGGCGTCCGGGTGCACGTAGGCACTGGGGTGGATGTCCGGCACGAGGTCCTCGAAGGCGTAGACGGGCACGTCAGTCCTCCGTCCGGTCTGCAGGCGTCGGCCACGTCGGCAGGCCGGCGTAGACCGCAGCCGCGTTGCCGGCCAGGACGAGCGCTGCCACGTCGTCCGGCAGCAGGTCCGCGACCGCGCGGGCGTTGATGGCGGTGCCGGGCACCCCGGGCCAGTCGGTGGCGAAGATCCACTTGCGCGCCAGGCGCACCAGGTCGTACCTGGCGTAGTACTCGGGCAGACGTTTCGGCGGCAGCCCGCTGAGCTCGATCCAGACGGTGTCGTTGGTCAGCGCCAGGAAGGCGGCAGCGTCGTACCACCACCCCCGTCCGCCGTGGGCGAGCACGACGTTCAGCCCGGGGAAGTCGCGGACCACGGGTATGAGGTTCTGCGGGTCCGCCAGCTCGTTCGCGGCGCCCGGGAAGGAGCTCGTCCCGCAGTGCACGACCAGCGGGACGCCCCGCTCCTCGAGCACGTGGTAGGCGGGGTACAGAGCCTTGTCGTCGCAACGGAATCCGCCGTGCACGGGGTGGAGCTTCAGGGCCGCCGCGCCGTGGTCGAGCTGCCTGCCGAGCTCCTCCACGATGGGGAAGTGCAGGTGCGGGTTCACGTTCGCCACCGGACGGAAGCGGCTGGGGTTGTGCTCGACGATGGGCAGCAGGTCGTCGAAGAGCTGCATGCCGGTGGCCTTCGGGCTGTACTCGCAGAAGAGCAGCGCCGCGTCGACCCCTTCCGAGGCAAAGAGGGCATCGAGCCGGTCGGGTCGTGGAACACCGTCAGAGTCCCAGATGTCGTCCAGGATGCCGTTGGCCCCGAAGTCACGTGCCCACTGCAGCCAGGCAGGACGCAGGCTCCCGAGCAGTGGCACGTGGACGTGGGCGTCCACCAGAGGCATGCCGTTCAGCACGCGGCGCTCCCTACAGTTCCGTGACCATCGGGGTGTCGACGCCGACCGGCCCGGTCTTGTGCGATCCACCGGGGGCACCGATCGGGGCGTCTCGTCCCGAGAGGATCTCCACGAAGAAGCGTCGGTTGTCCTCGACGTGGGCCTCGTACTCCTCGGGCACGCGGCGGTCCTGGCTGATCGCCTCGACAGGACAGACCGGCTCGCAGGCACCGCAGTCGATGCATTCCTTGGGGTTGATGTACAGCTTCCGGTCACCTTCGTAGATGCAGTCGACCGGGCACTCTTCGGTGCACGACTTGTCCATCACGTCGAGGCACGGTCCTGCGATCACATATGGCACGGGGCGCTCCTGTCCTGTCCAGCTGGCTTGGCGGTGGTATGCGGCGACTACACCGTCACGGGTAGCGCTTCGGGGTTGTCTGTCGAGTGGCCGGGGAAGAGCTGCGCGTGCGGGTCGATGTGGACCGCAGCGTTGTTCACCGCGGTCGCGACCTCACCGAACCCGACCGCGATGAGTCGCACCTTGCCGTCGTAGTCGGTGATGTCACCGGCCGAGAAGATGCCGTCCACGCTGGTGCGCATCGCTGAGTCGACGACGAGGTGGCGGTTGTCGTGCAGCTCCATCCCCCACTCCCGCAACGGTCCCAGGTTCGCGGTGAACCCGAGCGCGGCGACGAGCCGGTCGCACGCGAGGGAGCGCGGGTGGTCCTCCCCCGTCACGGCGACGTCGACCCGCTGGAGCGTGCCGTTGCCTGCGGCAGCGACGACCTGCGCCTTGGTGATGATCTCCACCGGGGAGGCCTGGAGCTGCGCGAGGGAGCCGTGGTGCGCCCGGAACGCCTCTCGCCGGTGCACCAGGGTGACGCTGTTCGCGATGGGGTGGAGCATGAGGGCCCAGTCGACGGCGCTGTCACCACCGCCGACGACCACCACGTCCTTCCCCGCGTACTCCGCCCCGGAGGGGACGAAGTAGTCGAGCCCCCGACCGAGGAACTCCTCTCCGGCCGGAAGGGGCCGCGGGGTGAAGGTGCCGATGCCGCCGGTGATGACCACCGCCCGGGTCCGGACCGTGGTGCCGGTGCTGGTGGTCACGATGAGCGAGTCGGGCCCTGCGTCCTCGGAGGGCACGCGCGTGAGGGTCTGGGCTTCCTGGCCCAGCAGGTAGACGGGCTCGTAGGGAGCGGCCTGCTCGACGAGGTTGGCGATCAGCTGTCGGCCGGACACGGCGGGAAAGCCGGCGATGTCGAAGATCTGCTTCTCCGGGTACATCGCGCTCACCTGGCCGCCGACCTGGCTCAGCGAGTCGACGACCGCGGTGCGCAGTCCGCGCACACCGGCGTAGTAGGCGCCGAACAGGCCCACGGGGCCGGCCCCGACGATGAGGACGTCCACCTGGACCTCGGTCATGGGGTGCGCCCCTCGTTGCCGCCGTCCGCGGACACCCCGGGGCCGGCGCCCGACAGCGCACGCGCGACCTCGGGAGGGTCGATGACCACGCCCTTCTCGGTCACGAGCTGCCGGACCTTGTACCGCTGCATCTTGCCGGTCGCCGTCTTCGGCAGCTCCTCGACGAACACGACGCGGCGGGGCCGTTTGAACGCGGCAAGACCGTCTCGGCACCACTGCACGAGGTCTTCCTCCGTGACGTGGTCCCTGACCACGACCACGGCCACCGGCTTGTCCAGGCCGTCGGCGTCAGGCATGCCGACGACAGCCGCCTCCATCACCTCGGGGTGCTCCAGCAGCCGGGTCTCGACCTCGGCCGGGGACACCCAGATGCCCCCGGCCTTGAGCAGGTCGTTGCTTCGGCCCATGCAGGTGAAGAACCCCTCGGCGTCCTTGACGTAGGTGTCGCCCGTACCGAGCCACTCCCCCTGGAAGACGGCGCGGGTCGCGTCTGCGCGCCGCCAGTAGCCCAGTGCGATGGACTCGCCCCGCAGGAACAGGGAACCGGGCTCTCCGTCCGGGACCACGTTGCCCTCGAGGTCACGCAGCTCGATGTCGTACCCGGGGACCGGTTGCCCCGTGGTGCCGGGGCGGATCTGCTCCGGGCGGTTGGACAAGAAGATGTGCAGGGCCTCCGTCGATCCGATGCCGTCGATGATGCGGACACCGAACCTGGACTCGAACCTGGCCTGGAGGGGCTCGGGCAGGGCCTCGCCCGCCGAGGCACCCAGGCGCACGGACGCGAACGTGTCGTCGGGGATCGTGCTTGCAGCCAGGGCCGCGTAGAAGGTCGGCACGCCGAAGAACAGGGTCGGCCTGTCCGCGGTGACTCGTTCGTGCACCACGGCTGGAGTCGGCCGACGCGGTTCGAGAACCGTCGTCGCGCCGACGGACAGCGGGAAGAACAGCGAGTTGCCGATCCCGTAGGCGAAGAACAGCTTGGCGATCGAGAAGCAGATGTCGTCAGGGGTGATGCCGAGCACCTGCTGACCGTAGGTGTCGCAGACGTGGCGGATGTTGGCGTGCCTGTGCATCGCACCCTTGGGTGCGCCCGTCGTGCCCGAGGTGTAGAGCCACAGGGCCCACGAGTCCTCGTCGGTCCGGACTGCCTCACGCAGGACGTCGGGCGCCTGGTCACCGCGGGCCAGCAGGTCGGACCAGGTCCAGGTCTGCACGCCCTCGGGGGCCGGCAGGCTGAACTCGCCGTCGGCCACGAGGTGGCGCAGCTCGGGCGACATCTGCGCCGCCTCGGCAACGACCTGCGCGTAGTCGCTGCTGGCGACGACGACGCTCGCCCCGGAGTCGGACATGATCTTCCCCAGCTCGGCACCGCCCAGCATCGTGGAGATGGGCACGGCGACGAGCCCCCCTCGAAACGCGCCGAGTATGCCGGCGAGCATGGGCACGTCGTCATTGGTGACGAACAGCACCCGGTCGTCGCGACGCATACCGAGGGCACGCAGGCCTGCGGCGACCCGCGCACTCAGGTCCGACAGCTGTCGGTAGGTCAGCGTCTCGGTCCCGCGCACGGCGACCCGGTCGCCCGAACCCTGTTCGACGTGCCGGTCGACCAACCAGGTCGCGGCGTTGAACTCGGCCGCCACGTCACACCCGCTTGAGGTCGTAGTCGCCCTTCTGGCCGGTCCCGAACCGCCGCAGCGCTCCGTCCGGTCCAGAGGCGTTGGGACGGATGAAGATCCAGTTCTGCCACGCGGTGAGGCGACCGAACACCTTGGTCTCCATGGTCTCCGGGCCCACGAACCGGTGGTTGGCCTCCATACCGGTGAGCGCGTCCGGCGACAGCGAGGCCCGCTCCTCGAGCACGATCCGCAGCTCGTCCTCGAAGTCGATGTCGTCCAGGGCGAGGGTGACCAGGCCGGCGTCGTCCGCCGCCCTTGCGTCCAGCGCTTGGTCCACGAGGTCCGAGGCCTTCGCCAGGTCGTCGTCGTGACCCCAGAAGCGCGATGCGAGCCGGGTGATCCCGTTGCCCATGGGGTACCGCCCCAGGTTGGCCTGGCCCACCGTGATGGTCGCAGGCTCGGCGTCCGGGTCGATGTCCTCGTAGACACCGTCCAGCATGTACTGGCGGTCGGCGGCCAGGGCGAGCTCGAGCAGCGAGCCCGCGAAGGCGCTGCCCGGCTCGATGACGGCGATGAGGCTCCGGCTCGTCACGTCGAGTCGCTTGAGCACTCGCTTGTAGTAGTGGGTGACCTCGTTGACGAACCAGTCCTCGGACAGTGCTTCCAGCTGGGCGTCGTACGCGAGCACGAGCTCGCTGTCACCCGTGGTGCGGAACAGCCAGGTCCCGACCTCGAGCTCGTTGGTGCGCAGGTGCAGGATGAGGTCGTCGAGGGCACGGCTCACTGCCATCGGCCAGTAGTCCACCCCCTGCGCGAGGACATTCTCCACACCCTCCGGCGGCGCCTCGGTGGGAGCCGCGACGGTGATGTCCACGCGACGCCCCGTACGGTCGATCGATGCCGAGACGTGGGGGTAGGTGATCACGTCACCCTCCTCGGTCCGGTCCAGGGGCGTGAGGCTGACGCCGCGGTCCCCCGAGCGGGTGGACCCTGCGGCAGCCTGCTTGGCGCGCTTGCCGATCTCGTCCGCCCAGCTGTTGCGAGGCACCGTCGCATCGACCAGGCCCCAGTCCACGGCCGTCTTGCCGCGGTACCCCTCGGACTTGGTGGCGAAGAGGTCGGCCCGGTCCTTGCGGACGTGGCGCTTGTCGACGACCCGCGTCAGGCCGCCGGTGCCCGGCAGCACGCCGAGGAGGGGGACCTCGGGCAGGGACACGGTGGACGAGCCGTCGTCGAGCAGCACGATCTGCTCGCACGCGAGGGCGAGCTCGTACCCGCCCCCGGCAGCCGTCCCGTTGACCGCGGCGATCCACGTCTGGCCGGAGTTCTCGGTGGCGTCCTCGATGCCGTTGCGCGTCTCGTTGGTGAACTTGCAGAAGTTCACCTTCCACCCGTGCGAGGACTGCGCCAGCATGCGGATGTTGGCGCCGGCACAGAACATCCGGTCCAGGCCGCCGGTCATGACCACGGCCTTGACCCCGGGGTGCTCGAACCGGACCCGCTGGACGAGGTCGTAGAGCTCGATGTCCACACCGAGGTCGTAGGAGTTCATCTTCAGCTCGTAGCCGGGCACCAGGCCACCCTGCTCGTCGACGGCGAGCGTGGCCGTCGCCACCTCACCATCGACCTCGAGCTTCCAGTGCCGGTACTGGTCGGGTGAGGTCTCGAACACGACGCGCGGAGGCGCTCCTGCCGCTTCCGTGGTTTCGACGGGGGCACTCGAAGCGTTCTCTGTGACGGTCATGACGCACTCCATCGTGGATCAAGGGTGGGACTTCGGCTCTACCAATAGTCGACGCATCTATGGCTGTGCGTCAAGAGTTTGTAGTATGTAATTTGGCCGGGTGCAGCGCCACCGCTCGTATCGACGGCTCAGGCCACGCCCAGGAGGGCCCTGGCGCGGTCCGCGTCGGCCCGGAACTCGGCCAGGGGGCTGTCGTGCACGATCTCGCCCTTCTGCATCACGCACACGCGGTCGGCCACGCTGAAGGCCGCGCGCAGGTCCTGCTCGACCAGCAGCACCGAGATGCCTTCGTCGAGCAGGGAGCGGACCACACCCATCACCTGCTGCACGATCGCCGGCGCCAAGCCGTCGGAGGGCTCGTCGAGGAGCAGCACCCGGGGGCCGAGGAGCAGCGCGCGCCCGATCGCCAGCATCTGCTGCTCCCCGCCGGAGAGCTGGTCGCCGCGGTTGCCCCGACGCTCCGCGAGACGGGGCATCAGCTCGTACACCCGGTCCAGGGTCCACTCCCCCGACCGCTTCCCCTGCGCGATGCGCAGGTTGTTGTGAACGGTCAACGGGGCGAACACGCGGCGCCCCTGCGGGACCAGGGCGACCCCCGCGCGGGCAATCCGGTCGGTGGGCACCCCGACGAGCTCCGCGCCGTCCAGGGTGATGCTGCCCTTGCCGGCCTTGACGAAGCCCATGATCGTCGAGATCAGGGTCGTCTTCCCGACGCCGTTGCGCCCGAGGAGGGCGACGGCCTCCCCAGCACCCACCGACAGGTCGACACCGTTGAGGACGGTGGAGCCCGCGTAGCCCGAGTGGACACCCTGGATGGCGAGGCGTGGCTCGTTCATGTCTTGCCTCCGGTCCCGGTGAAGAGCTCTTCGAGGTCCCCGTCTCCGAGGTAGGCCTGCTGGACCCGATGGTCGGCCTTGATCTCTGCTGGGCTGCCGTCGGCCAGCAGACCCCCGAGGTGCAGGACGCTGACCCGGTCCGCGAGCCGGAACACGATCTCGAGGTCGTGCTCGATCAGGACGACCGTGATGTCGCGGGACAACCCCTCGATGAGCTCCGCGAACCGCTCGCTCTCGGCAGGCGACATGCCTGCCGCCGGCTCGTCGAGCAGGAGCAGCTTCGGATCGGTGGCCAGCGCGACCGCCACCTCAAGCTGGCGGCGCTCGCCGTGCGAGAGGCTGCCGGCGGGGACGTGGGACCGGTCCGCCAGGCCGACCTCGAAGACACAGCGCTCGGCCACCTCGTCGACGTCCGGCCGACGGCGGACCGACGAACGGTGCAGGGCCATCCCCACACCGGCGACGCGCTGCGAGGCGAGGGCGACGTTCTCCAGGGGGCTCATCGACATGAACAGGCTCGAGTGCTGGAACGTCTTGGCCAGGCCGCGGCGCGCCCGCCACGACGAGGAGCGGCGGGTGACGTCCTCACCGTGCAGGAGGATCCTGCCGGAGGTGACGCGCAGGGTCCCGGCCACGAGGTTGAACAACGTGGACTTGCCGGCACCGTTGGGTCCTATGAGTGCGTGTCGTGCGCCGGGCGCGATCTCCAGGGTGACGTCGTCGACAGCGGTCAGCGCGCCATACGTTCGAGTGACGTTCTCCAGCCGCAGTGCTGCGGTCATGACGTTCGCTCCCTTCGCCGTACGAGGCGCTTCCAGTCGGTTCCGGCGAAGCCTCGGGGCAGCAGGTACACCGCGGCGATGAAGACGAGCCCGAGCAGCAGGGGGCCACGCCCACCCAGCTGGGTGCCGATCTCGTCACGGACCAGGGTCACGAGCGCGGCGCCGAGGACGGCACCCCACAGTCGCCCACGGCCGCCGACCACGATCGCCAGCAGGGCCATCGCGGACACCTCGAAGCCGAGGTCCTCGGGGGAGACGAACCGGGCCTGGACCACCCATGCCGCGCCCGCGGCACCGGCCACGGCTCCCGCGATGCAGTAGACGACGAACTTCAGGCCGAAGGTCGAGTAGCCGAGCGAGGACATCCGCTCCTCGTTGTCGCGCAGGCCACGCAGGCTGCGTCCGAACGTGCTCCGCGCCGTCCACCACACGGCGGCGAAACCGACCAGGAAGATGGCCAGGACCCACCAGTAGCGGACTCCGGCCAGCCGGACCGGGTCCCCTCCGGGCGCCAGCGTGATGGCTGGTATGCCGACCAGCCCGTTGGAGCCGCCGGTCACCGCGTCCCACCGGCCAGCCAGGGTGTGGGCGAGCTCGGCGACGGCGAGGGTGAGCATCAGCAGGTAGGTGCCCCGGGAGCGGACGATGAGCCACCCCGTCAGGGCTGCGAACGCGGCACCTGCCAGGACAGCGGCGAGCAGTGGGACCGGGGCGAAGTTGCTCACGTCCTTAGCGGTGATGCCGGCGACATACGCACCGACCCCGAACGGGGCGGCGTGTCCGAGCGACGGCATGCCACTGACTCCCGTGAGCAGGTCCAGGCTCACCGCGAGCAGCGCCAACGCCAGCACTCTCGTCAGGGCACTGGCCAGGTGTGCAGGGGCCACGAGGGGCACCGCGACCAGGGCCAGCAGGACGACGGCCGTGACGATCCACGACCGGAGCTGCATCGGGCGGTCATGACGGTTCGGCGTGGCCGCGCGATGGCTGGACGAGGGCGCGGGCCGCTTGGCTTCGAGGGCGCTCATCGGGCGACCCCTCCCTTGGCGAGGAGGCCCTCGGGCCTCACGAGGAGCACGAGAGCCATGGCGCCGAAGACCAGGAACGAGGCGTACGTGGGGACGAGGGACGCGCCGAGCACCTCGATCTGGCCGATGATGAGGGCTCCCACCAGCGCACCGTTGACCGAACCGAGTCCACCCAGGACCACCACGACCAGACCCAGTAGCAGGACGCGGTCGTCCAGACCCGGGTAGGCGCTGAGGATCGGGGCGCCCAGGACCCCACCGAAGGAGGCCAGGGCGGCCCCGACCGCGAAGACGCCGGCGACGAGCCGGCCCGTGTTCACGCCGAGCGCGCGCACCATGGCGGCGTCCACGACGGCGGCTCGCACCAGGGAGCCGATGCGCGTGCGCTCGATGAGCATCACCGCGCCGACGGCCAGTACAGCGCCCACCACGATGACCACCAGTCGGTACACGGGGTAGGACTGGCCCAGCATCGAGATGCTCCCGACCAGCGGGTCCGGCGCGGGGATGCTGCGGACGTCGTTGCCGAAGCGCATGGACACCAGGTCACTGACGACCAGCGCGATGCCGAGGGTGAGCAGCGCCTGGTCCAGGTGTCCACGCGAGGCGATCGGCTTCACGGCGGCGGAGAGGCCCCAACCGGCGAGCCCACCGATGACCGCCGCCACGAGGCCGGCGGCGACGAATGCCCCCAACGAGATCTTCCCACCGACGACGAAGCTGACCGCGACATAGGCACCGACGAGGTACAGCGCGCCGTGAGCGAGGTTGAGGACGTCCATCACCCCGAAGACGAGGGACAGCCCCAGCGCGATCACGAACAGCAGGACGCCGATGGCCAGCCCGTCCACGACGGTGAAGAGGTGGTCGGCGATGAAGTTCACGACCCTTCTCCCTTCGGTTGCGGCGAGCAGCTCGCGGTCAGTCGTTCGTTCGGTCGTACGCTGTCATGCCCCCTCAAGGGGTGGTCAACGGTCCGTCGACCTTGTTGACCAGCTGGCCGCCGACGTCGGTGACCGTCCGCAGGTAGTACGTCTGGGCCGGGCCGTGGGTCGGGCTGAAGGACCACTTGCCGCGCGGGCTGTCGATCTCACCCGCACCCTTGAGGCCCTCGACCAGCTGCTCGCCGGACACTCCCTTGGCGAAGGCCTTGTCGAGCGCGGCTGCCGCGTCGTACGCCTGGACGGAGTAGACGGTGGGGGCGGATCCGTACTCCTTCGTGTAGGCGTCGACGAACTCGGTGTTGCGGGGGGTGTCGAGCTCCGAGGAGTAGTGCAGGGAGGTCTTGATCCCGGTCGCGGCAGGCCCCTGGGCCTTGAGCACGCTTCCCTCGGTCAGGAAGCCCGATCCGTACAGGGGGATGGACTTGGCCAGGCCCAGCTCGCTGTACTGCTTCACGTAGGCGACCGCCTCTGCTCCGGCGTAGAACACGTAGACCGCCTTCGCCCCGGAGTTGCGTGCCTTGGTGAGGTACGGCGCGAAGTTCGTGGTCTTGCCGAACGGCGTCAGCTGCTGGCCGACGACCTTGCCGCCGGCCCCGGTGAAGGCCTTCTCGAAGCCCGCGAGTGCTTCCTTGCCTGCTGCGTAGTCCGCGGCCATGAGGTAGACCCCGCCGTCCTTCACCTCTTCCGCAACGTGCTCGCCGAGCGCGGCGGCGGTCTCGCCGTTCGTGAAGCTCGTGCGCCACACGTAGTCGGAGGCTTCGGCACCGGTGATGGCGTCCGCGCCGGCGTTCGCGATGACCAGCGGCTTCTTGGCCTCCTCGAAGGAGTCCTTGAGGCCGAGGGCGATGGCCGAGTTCACCACGCCGACCACGGCACTGACCGACTCGTCCTGGGCGAGCTGCTGCCCCGCCGGGACCCCGGTGTCGGGGCCACCGCCCTCGTCGACGACCTTGACCGTGACCGCCTTGCCGCCCAGCTTGTTGTCCTTCTGCTTCAGGTAGAGCTGGAAGCCGTTCTCCATGTCGGTGCCCAGGGGGGCGTACACCCCGGACTTCGGGACGAGGAGTCCGACCGTGGCGGATTCGGCCTCTGCACCCGAAGACCCGTCATCGAGGGCAGATCCGCCGCAGGCGGTGAGCAGTCCCATCGTGGCGGTGAGTGCAGACAGACGAACGGCAAGTGGCGGACGCATCAGGGACAACCTCCGAAGGCTCAAACGAAAGCCGACCCGTCGCCGACCCCGTTGTGGTGCGTTGACTGTGACGCACATAACTATCTACAGTCAAGGTGCACGTCGCCATCAATTTGAAGACTTTTTATGGTCGCTGCCGATCGCTCGTGGTCGCGCGGACTTGCCGGGCACCGACCTGCGACAATTCGAGCGCACTCGACGTCGATCGTGAGGGGAAGCTGTTGACCAGGGCACCACACGCCACCGGGACCTCGTCCCAGCCTGCCGTGGTCCGACCCCGGGTCGGCCCGGTCCCCAGTGCGCGCTCGGTCCTGCTGACGATGCTCGGTGAGTTCGTCCTCCCGCGTGGCGGCACGGTGTGGACCGGGACCCTGGTCACCGCCATGGGGACGCTGGGCATCGAGGAGAAGTCAGCCCGGCAGGCTCTGGCCCGCTCAGCCGCAGAGGGGCTGCTCGCGTCGACGCGACACGGCCGCAAGGTCGTCTGGCAGCTCACGGAGGCCGGCGAGCAGCTCCTGCACGAGGGCACCGACCGTATCTACGGCTTCATGCGCCAGCCTCGGGACTGGGACGGTCAGTGGCTCGTGCTGACCGTGGGGGTTCCGGAGTCCCAGCGCCAGCTGCGGCACAAGCTCCGCACCCGGCTGACGTGGCTGGGACTGGGCTCCCCGGCCGCCGGGCTCTGGATCGTCCCTGACGTCACGAAGGCGGCGGGGGTCGCGGGCGTGATGGCCGAGCTCGACCTCGACGGCCGGGCCTTCGCCTGGATCGGCCGGCTGGCCGAGATCGGCGACCCGGTCAGGCTGCTCGCCTCGGCCTGGGACCTCGACGACGTCGAGAAGCGCTACCTCGGCTTCATCGACAGGTTCGAGGGGGTGAACCCGTCGACTGCGTCGGAGGCCTTCTCGACGCAGGTCGAGCTCCTGCAGGAGTGGCGCAGGTTTCCCTTCCTCGACCCCGACCTGCCGCCCGAGCTGCTCCAGCACGACTGGCCGGGGCCTCGCGCTGCCGCCACGTTCCACGGTCAGCGCGACCGGCTGCACCGGAAGGCGCAGAACGAGTGGGACCGCATGGATGAGGAAGCCCGCGCCCGCAACTGACGTCAGGACCCGGCGCGCCGACGAGCTGCTGGCGGTCCCGCCGAGCTGCCGAAGAGCTGCCGGCGGTCGTCGCGTCGGATGCCTGTGGGCCCGCCTGCGCCCGCGGTCAGTACCGGTGGTCCTCGATGTTCACGTAGCCGCCGCTCTCCTCATGACCGGGAGGCACGGCGCTGAGGGGCTGCCGGGCCGGGTGTGCCGCCGGTGGTGGTGCCGTCGTCGCCTCCCTGGTGACCCGCTTGCGCAGGGACTCGTCCCTGTCGCTGCCGCGGTAGCCGCGCCCGAGGAGCCAGTCGTGAACCTGTTCGCGATGAGGGTGCGACTCCCGCACGGTGTTGTAGACGTAGTTGGTCCCCTGCCGGGCCGCCTCCTGCTCGAGGTGGGACATGATGAAGGTGCCGACACCCTGGCCCTGTCGCTGCGGGTCGACCGCCAGGAGGATCTCGGTGTCACCACCCCAGGTGGAGTCCATCCACCCGTAGCCGACCACGGCATCACCATCTCGGGCGGCGAACCAGTCGCCGAGGAGCTCGACGCCCTCGGCGTGGCTCATGGCGAGGGCGCCGGGGGGCGCCCCACCGATGATGCGCTGCTTGTCGTCGTCCCAGACCGGACGGGTCTCGCGTGACCATTGCAGGGTCATCGAATCTCCTTGGTCTGCAACGGTGACGGCTGGTCACCCAGCCGTCACCGTCGCAGGTGGTGGGGTTCGCCTCAGGCGAGGCCCTCTTCGGCGAGGTGGACGTAGTCGAACTCGACGGGCTGGTCGTTGATGCCGGTACTGGGTGCTGCGATCCACTTGGCGAACTTGCCGTACTCGTACTCCGGCACCATCAGGTCCGCGACCTGACGACGGTCCTCGTCGCTCGGGAGCCACTGGTCGACCGCCGCGTCCCACGCGGCATCGTCGAGCACCTCGCCGGTCGGGCTGACGTGGTGGCTGGCATACACGCCGACCTTGCGGTTGAAGCCCTCGTGGGGCAGGAAGAGCCGCTCGTCGAGGCCGGCGTCCTCGAGGGCCTGGTTCCAACGGCGCACCCCGTTGGCGCAGTCCGCGACGTACTCGTCGCGCAGGTCGAGGTTGAGGGCACTGAGCATCGGCACCGTCTTGGACTTGATCTGCCCGTCCTCGACGTAGTTCATCTCGCGGGTGTCATCGAGCAGGACGTGGTCGTCCTTGCGACGGGTCTCCATCCAGCGACCCTTGAGTCCCGAGGAGTAGTAGTTGCCCGCGTTGGTCGACTGCTCGGAGCCGAAGAGGTCCATCGAGACGGAGTACTGGAAGTTGAGGTACTTCTGGATGACGTCCAGCGGGATGACGCCCTCGTCGAAACCTGCGGCGCCACCGTTCTCCTTCATCACCTCGGCGGTCCGCTCGACGACGCGCTGCACGCCGGTCGTGCCGACGAACATGTGGTGCGCCTCCTCCTTCAGCATGAACTCGCAGGTGCGCGCCAGGGGGTCGAAGGCCGACTCCTTGAGGGTCCCGAGCTGGTACTTGCCGTCCCTGTCGGTGAAGTACGTGAACATGAAGAACTGGAGCCAGTCGGTGGTCGCCTCGTTGAAGGCACCGAGGATGCGCGGCGAGTCCAGGTCCCCCGAGTTGCGCTTCAGCAGCTGCTCGGCCTCCTCGCGACCCTCACGGCCGAAGTAGGCGTGCAGGAGGTAGACCATGGCCCACAGGTGCCGGCCCTCCTCGACGTTCACCTGGAACAGGTTCCGCAGGTCGTAGATGCTGGGCGCGGTGTTGCCCAGGATGCGCTGCTGCTCGACCGAGGCGGGCTCGGTGTCACCCTGGATGACGATGAGCCGCATCAGGTCGGCCCGGTGCTCGCCGGGGATCTCCTGCCATGCCGGGGCACCCTTGTGCTTGCCGAAGGCGACGGTCCGGTCGGGGTTCTGCTCCGCGAGGAAGATCCCCCAGCGGTACTCCTCCATCGGGACGTGCTCGAAGTGCGCCCACCCGTCGCGGCCGACGGCCACGGCGGTGCGCAGGTACACGTCCTTGGTGGGCAGCGCGGGGCCGAGCTGCTTCCACCAGTCGAGGAACTTGGGCTGCCACCCCTCGAGCGCGCGCTGGAGCCGGCGGTCCTCGTTGAGGTTGACGTTGTTCGGGATCCGCTCGGAGTAGTCGATCTGGCTGAGCGGTCCAGTGGGGGCCGGCGCTGAGCCGACCCTGGCATCAGTGGTCATGCTGCTCTCCTTGAGTGTGGCGGCTTTACTAGAAGTTCTACACTTACCTGACTCGCATGCCAAGGCTTTGTCGACTATTTCTCGCGAGGAGCACCGGTAATGGCCGCCAGCGCGGCCGGCGACCCCTGGACGGCGGTGCGTTGGAGGTGCGCATGCACGGCGCGCAGGCCTCCTTCCTCCTGTCCGCCACCGGCCCGCCCCGGCCCCCCGTGCACCAGCTGCGGCATCGGGGTCCCGTGTCCGGTGGACTCTGCGGCGCTGTCCCGGTCCAGGACCAGGAAACGTCCGTGGTACGCCGCCGCACCCAGGACGACGTCGCGCACGAAGTCCGGGTCGTGGGACACCACCGACCCGACCAGCGAGCCCTCGCCCCTGGCGACGAGCTCGCCGAGCTGGGCCGTGTCGGAGTACGGCAGCAGGCTGCTGACCGGCCCGAACGCCTCGGTGTCGTGCGGCTCGGAGCGGCCGATGTCGTCGACCCGGACCAGCAGCGGCGACAGGAAGGCGCCACGGTCGGGGTCGGCCCCCTCGACCTGCACGCTGTCGGCGTTCCCGAAGACGAAACCGTCCCGGCCCGCGATGCGCAGCGCGCTGGCTCGCACACTGTCTCGTTCGCGCACGCTCACGAGGGACCCCATCGTGACGCCCTCAGCGCCGGGAGCCCCGACCACGACGTCCGCGAGAGCAGCCGCAGCCGCCTGCGACACCGCGTCCATGAGGGGGCGCGGCACGAAGGCACGACGGATGGCCGTGCACTTCTGGCCGGCCTTGACCGTCATCTCCGTGACCAGGGCCCCGACGAACAGGTCGAACTCGGGCGTTCCCGGCGTGGCGTCGGGTCCCAGGACGCTGCAGTTCAGCGAGTCCGCCTCGGCGTTGAAGTGCGCCGAACGCTGCGTCACCGCCAGGTCACCGCGAAGCCGCGCTGCCGTGCCGGCCGAGCCCGTGAAGCCGATGTGGTCCTGTCCTCCCAGGCGGTCGAAGACGCCGGGTATGCCGCCACTGACGAGCTGCAGGGCGCCAGCAGGCAGCACACCGGCTTCGATGATGATCCGCACGGCGTGCGCAGCGATGTACGCGGTATGGGTAGCCGGCTTCACGATCGTGGGCACGCCGGCGATCAGGGCCGGAGCGAGCTTCTCCAGCATCCCCCACACCGGGAAGTTGAAGGCGTTGATCTGGAGCGCGACTCCACGAGGGGTGGTCAGGATGTGCTGCCCGGCGAAGGTGCCGAGCTTGCCGAGGGGGACGGGCTGGTCCTCGACCACGACGGTGTCGTCCGGCAGGCCCTTGCGGGCGAGGCTGCTGTAGACCAGCGCGGTCCCGATGCCGCCGTCCACGTCGACCGCGGCGTCGCGCCGGGTCGCGCCGGAGCGCGCCGACAGCGCGTAGAGCTCCTCCTTGCGCTCCGAGACCGCTGCGGCCAGCGCCTTGAGCAGGGCCGCGCGCTGGTGGAAGGTCAGCTCGCGCAGGGCTGCGCCGCCTTGGGCCCGCGCGTACTCGACCGCGCCACCGAGATCCAACCCCTCACTGGTGACGCGCACGACCGGCTGGCTCGTGACCGCGTCGACGACGAGGACGCCCTCCCCCTGCCCCGCCTGCCACGTGCCGTTCAGGTAGCTCTGCAGCGTGTCGGTCATGAACCCTCTTCCGTCCAGTCGTAGAAGCCCTTGCCTGTCTTTCGCCCGAGCTCACCCCGTTCGACCATCTCGACCATGAGCCGTGGCGGGGCGAACCGCGGGCCGAGCTCCTTCTCCAGGTAGCGGGCGATCCCGAGCCGCACATCGAGACCGACGACGTCGGTCAGCTTCAAGGGGCCTGTGGGGTGGCCGTAGCCGAGGGTCATGGCGGCATCGATGTCCTCCGCGCTCGCCACGTCGCTCTCGACCATCCTGATCGCCTCCAGGCCCAGTGCGACGCCTAGCCTGCTGCTGGCGAAACCGGGGGCGTCCTTGACGACGACCGGGGTCTTGCCCAGGAGCTGGACCCACGAGACGGCGCGCTCACGAAGAGCGTCGTCGGTCCCCGAGGCGATCACCACCTCGACCAGCCGGCTCGCGGGAACGGGGTTGAAGAAGTGCAGGCCGAGCAGCCGCTCGGGATGGGCGAGGGCCGTTGCGAGGAAGTCCAGGGAGATGCTGCTGGTGTTGGACGCGATGACCGCGTCCGCCGCCACCGCGTCCTCGATGGAGCGCAGCGTCTCGAGCTTCAGGTCCACGTCCTCGGGGACAGCCTCGATGACCAGGGCCGCGCCCGTCAGGGCGGCCCTGTCCGTCGTCGTCTCGAGCAAGGACATCGCCTTGCCGGAGTACTCCAGCACGCCACGCTTGACGCTGCCGTCAACGGCCCGCGCCACCCGTTCGCGCGCCGCGTCTGCCGAGGCGACGTCCCTCTCCAGGAGGGTGACCGTGCTGCCGGCGAGGACGAGCGCGTGGGCGATCCCTGCCCCCATGCGCCCGCCGCCGACGACAGCACACTCCTTGGGGAGGGGATGCCCTGGCCGACCCTGACCTGTCGGCGCTGCTTCTTCGGTCCTGGTGGTCATCGCAGCCCACCCGTGGCCTCGACGATGGTCCCGGTCACCCAGCTCGCATCCGGCGAGCACAGCATGAGGACCGCACCCGCGACGTCGTCAGGGGTCCCCAAGCGCCTCATCGCGTTCGACTCCCCCATCACCTCGATCGCCTTGGCCGACGTCGTCTCGCGAAGCGTCTCTGTGTCCGTCGCGCCGGGACGCACGACGTTCACGGTGACACCACGGCGAGCCATCTCCTTGGCCGCAACACGAGAGGCGGCTTCCAGCCCCGCCTTCGCCGCGGCATACGTGCTCTGCCGGGCAGGAGCCACCTCCGCAGCGATGCTCGACACCACCACGACCCGCCCCTGGTCGGCGACCCGCCGGGCCGACTCCCGAAGGACGAGCAGCCCGCTGCGCAGGTTCAGGGCCAGGGATGCGTCGATCGACTCCGCGGTCAGCTCGGTGAGCCGCGGGAAGTCCCACCCGCCCACGCAGTGGACGACGACGTGGACCGGGCCCAGCCGCTCGGCAGCGTCGAACGCGGCCGCCACACCGTCCTCGGTCGTCGCGTCGGAGCACACCACCTCGGCGCGCGCGCCCTCCCCCCGGAGCCTGTCGACCAGGGCCGACGCGCGTGCGCCGTTGCTGCGGTAGCCGATCACCACGGCATGGTCCTGCGCCAGGCGGGTCGAGACCGCGCCGCCTATGCCACCGCTTCCACCGAAGACGATCGCGCTTGGTGTGCTCATCGTCGAGCTCCGTCCCGTCGTACGTCATCTGCTACAAACCTATGTCGTTACGCGACCCGACTGTAGTGCATCGTGTCGCGCACGAACAGACGTGCGGGGGTGGCAAAGTCTGACGACGCCGGTTCAGGCAGAGGCTGCAGTGCGCTCGGGAGGCGGCGGGGGCACGAACCCGCCGCTGTGGACCGGACGCACCTCGACTCCTCCGCGCCTGCTGATGACCGGGTTGGTGCGGGCCAGGGCCAGCGCCGCGTCCAGGTCAGGCGCCTCGAGGATGTAGAAGCCTGCGACCACGTGCTCGGCGTCGACGAACGGACCGTCAGTCGTCCCCGTGGTCCGGATCGACCTCGCCAGGTCTCGAGGTGTGAGAGCCCATGCCGCGGTCATCACGGCGCTCGAGGTCAGGGCGTCCGCGTGCTCGTCGCACGCGGCGACCTCCTCGGACGTATCCGCTGTGGCACCCGGCGCGTGCGCGGAGTCATCGTCGTAGATGAGTACTGCGTACTGGGGCATCGTCGCTCCTTGTGTCGTCGGGTTCCGCAGGGTGCTGGTCCGCGCACGGGCACAGCTCGTCGAGCCGCCGTTGGAGGTACAGACGCACGCCGTCGGTGCGAGCCGAAGCCAACGCTTCGCGGTATGCCTGAAGTGCGCCGTCTGCGTCGCCGGCTCGGCGCAGGAAGTCGGCTCGGATGGCGGGAACCTCGGGAGCGTCCTCCAGTCGGAAGTCGTGGACGGCGTGCCCCAGCGCGGTGAGGCCGGCTTGCGGTCCGTCACGCATGCCGATGGCGATGACTCGGTTCACGGCGACCACCGGTGAGGCTGTGGCGTGCAGGAGGGCGTCGTACCAGGCGGTGATCGCGGCCCAGTCGACCATCTCTGGTGTTGTCGCCGTGCTGTGCAGGGCTGCGATCTCCGCCTGCGCCCGGTAGACACCCATCTCGCCGTTGGCACCATCGATCGAGGCGCGAGCGAGTCGCAGCGCCTCGAGGCCGGCAGCGATCAGGGGCCGGTCCCAGCGGGTGCGGTCCTGCTCCTCGAGCGGGATGAGCGCACCCGTCTGGGCCACTCTTGCCGGCCTTCTCGCGTGCTGAAGCAGGATCAGGGACCGAAGAGCGTGTGCCTCGCCGTGCTCGGGGAGCAGCCACGTGGCCAGCTGCGCCAGGGCGATCGCCTCGTCGGCCAGCTCGTCACGCAGGCCTGCGCCATCGGTTGCCGAATACCCTTGCGTGAAGACCAGGTAGATCACCGCCAACACGGACGCTATGCGGTCGTCGATCGCGTCGGTGGGTGGGACGGACAGGACCAGCCCGGACCGGCTGATCCGCTCGCGCGTCCGCAGCAGGCGCTGGCTCATGGTCTGCTCCTTGACCAGCAGCAGACGGGCGATGTCGCGGGTGGACAGTCCACTGACGGTCTTCAGCGTCAGCGCGACCCGGTCCTGCAGCGTCAGGTCCGGGTGGCAGCAGGTGAACAGCAGCCGCAACCGGTCATCGGCATATCCGCTACCGGCGTCGGACGTCGCGACGGCGCGGTCGGTCTCGGCGACCACGTCCTGGAGCACCTTGGACTCCGTCGTCCGGCGACGGAGAACGTCGAGTGCCCGCCGCCGCGCGACCGCCGTCAGCCAGGCGGCCGGGTTGTCGGGAACCCCGTCACGCGGCCAGGTCCGCAGAGCCCTCTCGGTCGCATCCTGTGCGCAGTCCTCGGCCAGGTCCCAGTCACCGGTGGTGCGGATGAGGCTGGCGACGATCCGCGGCCACTCGGCCCGCACCGCGGCATCCAGTGGCGACCGGGATGATGCGCTCACTCAGCCACCCCTACTCGCCGTCGAACGGCCACATCGCTCTGAGCTCGATGACGCCCGCGTGGGCCATGGCGTGACCGGATGCGATCTCGACCGCCTGCTGCATGGAGTCGCACTCGAGCACGTCGAACCCGGCGACCAGCTCACTGACCTCGGTGAAGGGCCCCTGCGTCACCAACAGCTCACCACGACGAACACGCACGGTCATCGCCTCTGCTGCCGGGCGCAGCCGGTCGCCCATCACATGGTTCCCGGCGTCGTTTGCCGCCTGCCACCACTGCGCCACGTCAGGGGCGCCGTCACGGTCGGCCGGCGTGGGCGGCATGGCCGAGTCGTCGGCGTCCTGGCAGACCAGCATCAGGTATCTCACGAGGTTCTTTCCCTTCGAGCCTTGTTTGCACCGAGACCGGCCGGCCACGGTGACGATCGTAGAGTCACGCGCGTCACAGGGGCGACGAACGGCCGAGCGGGTTTCCGACAGGTTGGCGAAGGTGAAATCGCGGAAATCTCGACCGACCGCAGACCGCCGGTCCCGGGTCCGTGCAGCCGGTCACCGTTCTGAGGTGTCACGTCACCACCAGATGCTGGCGGCCGTCGAGGCGTTCGCGCGCCATGTCGATGTGTCCAGCGTGTGTAGCGGTCTCAGTCAATGCGCGCAGGACCACCTCCAGGCTCGAGCTGAGCCGCGGTCCGCTGAAGGTATCGGCCGGAGGCCACCATCTCGGCTCGGCATCCAGGTCAGCCTCGCCGAGGAACCTGTTGCCGTTCGAGGCGGCAGCGCGGTACTCCTGACGCAGCTGACCTGCCGGGATGGATGGCGCGGACCAGCCGTCGCACACCCGGGCAATGGCCGACGGGTCAGCATCCAACACTGCGCCCATCCAGAAGACCTCGACGTCGTACAGCAGATGCGTGACCATCCTGCGCATCGTCCACCCCGAAGGTGCGACGACCAGATCAAGGTCGGGCTCCCCCAAGCCCTCGATTCCGGCGAGCACGTGCTCGCGTTCGCGGTCGAGCTGCACCGCCAGCGCTTTGTGCGTGGCGGGAGCCCGATCCCCATACGGTGGGTTCACGGTCGAATCACCCTCGTCTCCTTTCGCGCGCCCACTCGGCGTCGTACGCCAGAACCTGTGTGTCGCAAGGACGACGATCGAGCCCGGCGATTTCCGACAGGTGCTGGCAGCGACGTCGCGCGACGTGGACGACCGGCACCCTCCTGGGGCGCGCGACATCGGCGTGGCGAACGAGCCACGGCCCCGGCTGTCGGATTGCGGTGCGCTGCCCTGAGACTGACCGAGGCAGGATCAGGGCCCGGTCCGCGCAGCGGCTCTTTCGGCGCGTGCCACAGTCGGTTCGCGTCCTGGAGTCTGCGATCATCCGAACTCGTGAGCACACCCGAACAGCGTGGAGACCTGACGACAGGCATGGCACCCGAGCGACAGGTACTCGAGGGCTATTGGTCTCGGGTACGAGGTTGCTTGCTCGGCGGGGCGATCGGCGACGCGCTCGGTGGTCCGGTCGAGTTCTGGAGTCTCGATCGGATCCAGGGCGAGCGTGGACGCGGTGGCGTCAAGGCTTTCGTACCTGAGGATGTCGCGGGGTCGCGGACCTACGGCCGCATCACTGACGACACCCAGATGACCTTGTTCACCGTCGAGGGCATGATCCGGGCTTCGGTACGCACCGACCGGGGGCTCGGATTCACCGTCGGAGTCCTCCAGCACGCCTACGACCGGTGGCTCGACACCCAGCTGCAGAGTGGCCCCGACGGCGAGCGGGACGGATGGCTCATCACCCAACGCTGGCTGTACTCGCGCAGGGCCCCGGGCAACACCTGCCTCTCCGCGCTCGAAACCCCACGCCGCGGCCGACGCAAGCTGGAGCAGTTCGGAGGGCAGGCGCGCAATCAGTCGAAGGGGTGCGGCGGGGTGATGCGCAGCGCCCCGATCGGGCTCGTGCCACCGTGGATCCGGGACTCGCTGGACTGGCACTTCGCCGCTGCTGCCGAAGCCGCCGGGTACACGCACGGCCATCCCACGGGGAAGGTGGCTTCGGGGGCGCTGGCCGTCCTCGTGGGAGCGCTCGTGCGCGGCCAGAGCCTTCGGGATGCCGTGGAAACGACGCTTGAGCTCCTCCGCAAAGTAGATGACCACCACGAGACCGTTCTGGCCATCGAGCACGCCATCGACGCGGCCCGGGGCGCCCCAGGTCCGGGGGTGATCGAGTCGCTCGGCGGAGGTTGGGTAGCCGAGGAGGCGCTTGCCATGGCCATCTATGCGGCCCTCACCCACCCCGGGCGAGACGAGGTTCTCGACGCGCTGGCGCTCGCCGTCACGCACTCCGGCGACAGCGACTCCACGGGCGCCATCTGCGGCAACATCCTCGGCGCGCTGCATGGCGAAACGGCGCTACCGCCGGAGCTGGCCTTCGAGGTCGAAGGACGCGACACCATCCTTACGCTGGCCGACGACTTCATCTACGAGTTCACCGCGGGCAGCAGGCTCCACGGCGACTACGGGCCGTCCACCAGGTGGACCGAGCGATATCCCGGATGGTGAGTCGACGCGAGGCGAGGCGGCCATCACTACACGCGCGACCATCGCGCCTCCGTCAGCACGAGAAACTGAGCCGCTGACCGGCGTTTCCGCGGCTCAGGGGCCATTTCGTACTGGTGGGCGGTCCTGGGTTTGAACCAGTGACCGCTTCCGTTCAAGGGACTTTCCCACCGTCCGCGACCGTCCGTGGCGGTCCGTTGCGTACGAGCACTCCCCCACCGTGCCTCCGCCTTCACCCATATCCGTACCCGTTGTCATTCCGCTTGTCGCTCACGCTGAGCCACAAGGACATCGCCCGAGTTGGGGTACAAGCGCTCGCACTGTCTACGCCAGTACCGGGGTGCCTCGCACCGAAGGCACCCACGTCGCCCACTGTGGGCGCCGCACTTCGCCCAGAGTGAAGGAGGGCCACGCGCCTCTGGTGACGTGACGAGTCGCGCCAATTCCATGGCCAGATCCGCCGGCGGGCCGGGCGAGCATCCAAGTCACTGACCGACGGCGACCTCACTAGCGACGATCCGTTGTCAGGCCAAGGACAGTCACGGGACCGCCGGCCGGCCGGTGCGCGCAGACCTACAAGTCGAGGCATCATCGATCTATGCCTACTGGACGAAACCTAATTGCGCTCTTGGCATCTTTGGCATTCGGAACGGCAAGCTGCGGTGCTGGCGGTCTTTGGCGCCGGCGATGCCCTGCGCGGACACGTTTGGTGGAGCTTCACTCTAGGCGCCGTCGTCGCTTTGGGGACGGCTGGTCCAGCAATCTCGACGCTAGTGCGGGAGCGGTCACGCCTCCGAACGCTTGAGATTCAACAAATGCTGCAGTATTTCGCCGCGGCCATTCGTGAGGACATCGTTGAGACTCAAGTCGGCCTCGCCTTAAGGGATGTCGGCGTGCACATCTACATCACAAGACGGAGACGTTGGGTGACTTGGCGTTCAGAGCACCTGAGGTACGCCCGATCGAGCAACGCGAGCAGATCCCCGAACCCGAAACACGGTCGATATGTGGAATCCGCACGCCAGATCCCCGCCCCCGGCCTGCCAGGAATCGTGGCAAGACAGCCCGGCCACTACAGGGTCAACTTGCTGGATCACGAACATCTCGTAGCTACCGAACGCATCTGGAATCGTTGGTTTCACTCAGATGACCCAAGAAGCCTAGGTTCGAGTTGGGAGAAGAGCGCTGACGCTCGGAGACATTTTTCTGCAGTTTGGGCAGAGCCGATACCTAGTTCCGACGGCAAGACGGTTGGAACAGTCACGGTCAATGTGGAGCGCGAAGTTCCCAATGGGCATGATTTACTGCTCGACGCCAGCACTGATCGCATTTTGCGGGAGCGCGCCCGGTCGTTGGGCATTGCGCTAACGAAAAGCAACCGGTAGTAAGTAAAAGACAAGCCCGGGTCGGGCGAACAAGATAAGTGTGGCCGTATTGACGAGCTACCGATCGGTCCGTTCAGGCGCCTTGGAAGGAGTGCCTCATGCCCTGCCTTCGTTCGGGAAATGGTGTGCTCTAACGTCTCCAGCGCCAACTCCAACCAACCTTGGTCAGCTTCGTGACATCCCTGAAGTGGTGTGGAGCCGGGGGCTCGTCGAAGTACCAGGCGTAGACCCCGGGTTCGGCAGAAGTCCCGCAGGCGCGGGGAGACCGGAACCATCGGTCCCCTCCGCGCCTGCTCGTGGAGCCGAAGCCACTTGTCGTGGACCGTCCAGCCGTGAGGAGGTGACCCATTCCGCCGCCAGACGGGCGGGTTGGGGACCTGGGTCAGATCTGAAGGTGTAGCCGCAAGGCATCGTCCAGCTGCGCCATCAGGTGCGCTGGAACGAGCCCGAGGGGTGAGCCGATGCGTTCGACCGAGACCGAGCGGATCTGTTCCGCCTGGGCCTTGGAGTCCAACCGCAGGCCGGTCTGCTCGGCGGGCAGGGCGACTTGGAAGGGGTAGACGCGTGCCAGGTTGCTGGTGACTGGGACGATAGTGACCACGCCGCGGCCGAGCCGGGCAGCGGTGGCGTTCGCTCGGTCGTTGCTGACGATCACGGCGGGGCGGCGCTTGTTCGCTTCCGCGTCGCGGGCCGGGTCGAGGTCGACCAGGCGGATCTCACCGCGAAGCATCAGCGAGCCCGTCGGCGGAGGTCTCTTCCCACGCCGCGGCATCGCCGGAGGCCTCCCATTCCTGCCAGGCAGCGGCATAGGCATCGTCGAGCTCGGGCTGGGCGAGGAGCCGGATGGCCCGCTGGATGGCAGCGGACCGGCTGGAGATGCCAGCCTCGCGGGCGTACCGATCCAGTGCCGCGATGTCCTCCTCGGGAAGGCTGATGCTGAGTTTCACAACCCCATCCTACTCCGGTCCTACCCAGGTGCTACTCGCGGCCCGAGGTGGGACGGAGACGTGCGGCACTCCGCCGCCTTGGCAGCTTCTGGCGGAAGTGGACATCGTGGGGCGACGGTTATCTCTTGTCGTAGGCATCCCGCATCCCGCATCCCGCGGTGCCGTAGGAGAGCCTCGTGCACGCTTTGCGTTGCATTGGTCACGAACATCACCGGTGCTTCAGTGTTCGCGCTGTTATCCCGCCGCGGAGGCGCCGCGGAGGCGCCGCGGACGACCGTTGAGGCCGTCGATGTTGACCCATCCACGCTCGAGCTTCGGGCGTCAGAGAGCCCCAAACCATCACCACTGGCTGCAGAGGCAGGTGCAAAATTCTACGCTTTCATCCGCTGGCCGTCGAGGCAGAGTTCGTCGTAAGACATCTGTGCCCCCGGGCTACCGCACCAGGTTAACTGTTGTGACATCCATCAGCATTGCGTCGGGTAGGGATAGGAGGACACCGTCCTTCGCCAAGGCTTGCTGGATTGGGATCTGTCCAGCTGGATCCAGCACCAAGGCGAAGATTTTGTAAGGCTTGTTCAGATCGGCCGCACGGAGTTTGGCGCCCTCCTTTCCCTTGGCCTCCGTTCCGAATCTGCCCTCTACAGTCCAACGCTGCTTAGTGACTGCAACCGCGCCAGCACTCGTCACGTAATACTTCAATTCATCAGGTGTTTGCGTGACAACAACGAGGGCCCATTCGGTGGGGATATTCGCATTTCCGGAGACTTGCTGCACGTAACCGATGCCCTGACCTTGGGCCGGATTGGATATTTCCACGCTGTATCGGTGCCAAGGTACGTTGCTATTGAACCAGCCGCGTACATGGGTAGGGGACGAGAATGCAATCGCGAGAGTGGCCAATAGCGCGGTCCAGACGGCCGCTATCCCCGCCAAACTTTCAAAGAAGCCGCGCGCGCGCGACTTATCCTTACGGCTGCTATTCGCGGAATGGTCGTCGTTCAAATGCGCCGCCTCCTTGGGCGTCATCCACTACTACTTAGCTGTTGCGTCAGCCCGCCAGCTGCTTCGGTGGGCGGAGAACGGACCCCGCCCAGCGGCTGCCGGGCTCGGGTCCACCTCGGCCCGATTGTCGTGGCCGTACGAGGCCTTCGGCACCCGCAGTCTGCGTAGACGGGCGACGCAGCGCAAGTGATCAAGCGTCGCGCGCCTCCTGCAATCTGTCCCCGCCCTAGGTTCCTTCGGGGCGGT
>CAVRMT010000009.1:0-77214 GCA_963722015.1 uncultured Actinomycetota bacterium
GATGCTCCAGTACACCCGCGACGTCGCCGCCGGGAAGTGCCGCGACCTCGCCGCCCACCACGTCGGCGCGGCGCCGTTGCCAGGATCGCCGCTGATGACGGTCGGAGGGGTGCTCAACCACCTGCGCTGGGTCGAGCACTCCTGGATCGAGAACCGTTTCGTCGGCGGCCCCGACCTCGGCCCCTGGACGGCGACCGAGCCGGATCGCGAGTTCAGCCTCGGCGCCACGACACCGCTGGCCCAGACGCTGGAGGAGTATGCCGCGCAAGCGGCCCGCACCGACGCGATCATCGCGGGCCTGGACCTCGACGCCCGCTCGAGGACCCCGTTCCGGGACGGTGACCACCCGACCCTGCGGTGGGTGCTGCTGCACCTGATCGAGGAGAACGCCCGGCACAACGGTCACCTCGACGTGCTCCGCGAGCTCGCCGACGGCCAGACCGGCGACTGACCCGCTCCCCTCGCAAAGCGGGGGTTGCTCGGCAACACGGCACTTGTATGGCGTGGTTTTCCCGAACAACCCCCGCTTTGCCGTGGCCGTGGCCGGGCCGTGGCCGTGGCCGGGCCGGGCCGTGGCCCGGGCCAGGTCAGCCGTCGAGGCGCTCGAAGGCCGGGGCGTACCGGAAGGCCCCGCGGACCCCGTCACCCCAGGTGTGCAGCGGCCGGAGCAGGAAGTACTGGGCGCCCCAGTCCTGCGGCGGGACGATGCCGTGGTCGACGGCCGGAGTGAACCCGAACCGTGGGTAGTAGGTGGGGTGGCCGAGCAGCACGACCGCCCGCTCACCCAAGGCGTCGGCCGCCGCCAGGGTGGCGTGCATCAGCGCGGAGCCGACGCCGAGTCCCTGCACCTGCGGCAGCACCCCGATCGGACCCAGCGCGACGAGTGCGACCTCACCGTCGACGGATGCCCGGCTCACGGCCACGTGCCCGGCCACGACGCCGTCGACCTCGGCCACCAGGCAGCACGGCAGGACGAGGTCGCCGTCGGCCCGCAGCTCCTCGACGAGCCGTGCCTCCTTGGCGCCGTCGCGGGCCGGGGCGCTCTGCGTGGCCGGCTCCGCGAACGCTGCGAGGTGCACCGCCCTGATCGCGTCGGCGTCGGTGGGCAGCTCGCGGCGGATCAGCATGCCGGCGACCCTAGCCGCGGCCCGGCCGAGCGGGACCTCAGGTCGGGTCGCTGGTGGCGAGGCGCTCGTAGGTCGGGGGGCCGGGGTCGTACCCCGCGGCGGCGACCAGGTAGCCGTCGGCGTCCAGCGTCACCGGGACCGGGTCGATGATCTCGAACCCGTCGAAACCCTGCGGCTCGACGTTGCGGAAGCCGACCAGCGCCCACGACCCGTCCCGACGCTGCACCAGCGGCGCGGCGAAGAGGTACGGCTCCGCGACGAACGGGCGGGCCGCGTCGATGTCCCAGGGGCCGAGCGGACCGGGGCCGGGCACCGACCAGGTGCAGTACTCGCCGGTCCGGGTCTTGCGCTCGGCCGTCATCTCCTGGGGGTGGCACGTGAAGACCAGGACCCACCGACCGTCGATCTGCTTGTCCTGCAGCACCTCGAGCTGCCCGAACCCGGCCCCCGGCTCACACAGCGGCGCACCCAAGCGTCCAGGTCTGCAGGTCGGGGCTGGTCGCGTGGGCCACCACACCGTCGTCGTTGCGGGCGGCCTCGCGGGCGCGTGCCGTCACGAGCAGGTGCCAGCCGTCCCCGTCGGCGTCGGCGAACACGAGCGGGTCACGCCAGGTCTCGCTCGAACCCTCCAGGTCGGGGCCCTCGGTGGGCGCCGGGGTGTTGGCGAGGGTCTTGTACCACCGGCCGTCGACCCGCACGGCCGGCTCGTCCGAGACCCGCTCCCAGTGGTGCAGGTCGTCGGAGACCGCCGACCCCACTCGCTGGTCGTAGATGTGGTGCCCCGCGGTTGACACCGCGGTGTAGAACATCCGCCACCGGTCGCCGTCGCGGACGACCGACCCGGTCCAGATGGCGAGGTCGTCGAACCCCGTCTGCGCCGGGCCGAAGCACTCGCCGAGGTAGTCCCAGGTCACCAGGTCGGGCGAGGTCGCGTGGCCCACCGTCGCGGCGGTGTGCCGCTTGTTCGGGTCCACCAGCGACCTCGGCGCCTGGAGGAAGTACAGGTGGTAGAGCTCACCGTCGTCGGCGATCCAGGAGTCCCAGACCCAGTGGTCTTCAAGGCGCAGCATGCAGTTGAGTCTGACAGCACGGCTCCCTGGAGGCACGAGCGTTGCCCGCCCGTCGGTCAGACGCCGTCCACCGTCCCACCGGCTCGCCAGTACCGACCGTCGCGCCGGTCCATGAAGCCCTCCTCGACGAGGTACCGCCGCAGTGCTGCGACGTCGTCGTGGAACGCCCGCAAGCGGGCGTTGACCTCGGTCTCCTCGTAGACCTCGCCGACAGCGAACTGTTGGGCGAGCAGGTCGAGCACGACGAGCCGCTTGCCGATCCGCGTCGGGATCGACACGAGGCTGCCGTCCTCGCGCACGAAGGCGCGTAGCACGGCATCGCGCTGCTTGAGGGCGTCCTGCAGGGCGGGTCGGTCCATCCCTGCACCCTAGACCGGTCGGCTCAGCTGCTCGCGCAGCGCCAGGACGGCGTCTGCGGTGTCGCCCGGATCGGCGAGCAGGTGCAGGTGGTGGCCGTCGAGGACGCGTACCGGCCACCCGGCCGTGCGCGCGAAGGTGAGCTCCTCGGCATACGTGTCGCCGAACCCCAGGTATGCCGCGGGCTGCACCTGCCAGTCCCGGGGCACCTCCACGGGGGTGGTGAAGTAGGCCGGCGGGAGCCGCGGAGCGAGGTCGGTCACCCGCTCGAGCCAGCCCTGCGTCGGGAACAGCGGCGCGACGTCGGCAGGGTCCCACCACTGCGGCCACGGCGGGAGGCGTCCGCCCTCCTGCGGAAGCCCGGCGACGAACTCACCGAACTGCTGCGGCGCCAACAGCGTGGTGGGACCGGTCCCCAGGGGCAGGGCAGCATCGACGAAGACGGTGGCCGTCACCGGGAACGCGGCGCGGACGGCCGGCACGAAGTACCCCGCGTTGCTGTGGGCCACCAGGGACGACGCCCCGCTGTCTCGAACCTGCTCGACGAACGCCGCAAGCACCACCGCTGGCGTCAGTGCGACCTCGGGCAGCTCGGCCACCCGGGCCCGGACTCCTCGCTCCGTCAGCGCCGAGGCGAACGGCTCGTAGGCAGCCCGTCCGAGCAGCGGGCTCGGCAGCACGAGGACCTCGGTCGGCACCTTTGCCACGCTATCGCCGTCCGGGGTAGCCGTGGCGAAACGCGCTCGAAACACAGTTTTGCTCTACTGACCGCCAGAGACCGACCAGGAGGCTGCCGTGCACCTGTCCCCCGCGGACACCGAGAAGCTGCTGCTGTCCGTCGCCGGCATGGTCGCCCGCGACCGCCTGGAACGCGGCGTGCTCCTCAACCACCCCGAGTCCGTGGCCTTGCTGTCGACCTGGGTCATCGAGCGAGCGCGGGAGGGCGCCCTCGTCGCCGACCTCATGGAGCAGGGACGAACCGTCCTGCGCCGCGAACAGGTCATGCAGGGCGTCCCCGAGATGATCGCCGACGTGCAGGTCGAGGCGACCTTCCCCGACGGCCGCAAGCTCGTCACCCTCCACCACCCGATCGCCTGAGCGGCAGGAGTTCCGTTGAGCAGCAACAGTTCCGGCCC
Source organism: uncultured Actinomycetota bacterium (assembly GCA_963722015.1). GTDB lineage: Bacteria > Actinomycetota > Actinomycetes > Actinomycetales > Dermatophilaceae > Pedococcus. The sequence goes on from CAVRMT010000009.1 coordinate 3,691, forward strand.
AGGGGCCATCCGGGTGCGACCGGGCACCGTCACCATCAACGCCGACCGCACCGACGCCGAGCGCCGCACCCTCGTCGTCGTCAACACCGGTGACCGTCCCGTGCAGATCGGGTCGCACCTGCACCTTCCCGACAGCAACCCCGCCCTCGACCTCGACCGCGAGGCCGCACACGGGTTCCGGCTCGACATCCCGAGCGGCACCTCGGTGCGGTTCGAGCCCGGGGTGAGCCGGGAGGTCGCTGCGGTGGCCCTGCGTGGCCGTCGCCGCGTGCCCGGACTCCAGGTGGACGGCCGCGGCGAGGCAGGTGCCCTCGATGGCTGACCTCGACCGCGAGCGGTATGCCGCGCTGTACGGGCCCACCACGGGCGACCAGGTCCGCCTCGGAGACACCGACCTGTGGGTCGAGGTGGAGGACGACCTCACCTTCGGCGGCGAGGAGGCCGTCTTCGGCGGCGGGAAGTCGATCCGTGAGTCGATGGCCCAGGGCCTGCGGACCAGTGCCGACGGCGCCCTCGACACGGTCATCACCAATGCGATCGTCCTCGACCACTGGGGAGTCGTCCGTGCCGATGTGGGCATCCGCGCCGGTCGCATCGTCGCGCTGGGCCGAAGCGGCAACCCCGACATCGCCGACGGTGTGCACCCCGACCTCGAGATCGGCCCAGGGACGGACGTGATCTCCGGCGAGGGCCGCATCCTCACTGCCGGAGGCCTCGACCTGCACGTCCACTTCCTGTCCACGAGCCAGGTCCACGAGGCCCTGGCGGCCGGCCTGACCACCCTCGGTGGCGGCGGCACGGGACCCTCGGAGGGCTCCAAGGCCACCACCGTCACCCCGGGCCCGTGGCACCTGCAGTCGGTCCTGCGCGGCCTGGACCACCTGCCCGTCAACGTGCTCCTCATGGGCAAGGGCAACACCGTCAGCGCCGCGGGGCTGCGCGAGCAGGCACTCGCCGGCGCGGCGGCATACAAGGTGCACGAGGACTGGGGCAGCACCCCGGCCGCGATCGACGCGGCGCTGCGGGCGGCGGACGAGTTCGGGCTGCAGGTGGCGTTGCACAGCGACAGCCTCAACGAGGCGGGCTACGTCGACTCGACCCTGCGGGCGATCGGCGGGCGCAGCATCCACGCGTTCCACACCGAGGGAGCCGGCGGCGGCCACGCCCCCGACATCATCACCATCGCCAGCCACCCCAACGTGCTGCCGGGCTCGACCAACCCGACCCTGCCGCACACCGTCAACACGGTGGCCGAGCACCTCGACATGCTCATGGTCTGCCACCACCTCAACCCCGCGGTGCCCGAGGACCTGGCCTTCGCCGAGAGTCGGATCCGGGCCACGACCATCGCCGCCGAGGACCTCCTGCACGACCTCGGCGCTCTGTCCATGACGAGCTCGGACGCGCAGGCCATGGGCCGCATCGGCGAGGTCGTCACCCGCACCTGGCAGGTCGCCCACGTCATGAAGGCACGGCACGGCCGGCTCGGCGAGAGCCTGCCGGGCGACAACGAGCGGGCCCGGCGCTACATCGCGAAGTACACGATCAACCCCGCCATCGCCCACGGCATCGACCACGAGGTCGGCTCCGTCGAGCCGGGCAAGCTCGCCGACCTCGTGCTCTGGGATCCGAAGTTCTTCGGCTGGCGCCCCGACGTCGTCATCAAGGGCGGGGCGATCGTGTATGCCGCCCTGGGAGACCCCAATGCTTCCATCCCCACCCCTCAGCCGGTGCTGATGCGCCCGGCGCTGGTCGGTGAGGGTGGCGCCGGGGCCGACCGTTCGCTGACCTTCGTGGCCCCGGTGGCGCTGGAGGACGGGCTGGCCGACACTCTCGGGCTGCGCAGCACGCTCGTCGGTGTGCGCCCGACCCGCGACGTCACCAAGGCCGACATGGTCAACAACAGCGCCACCCCGACGATCGAGGTCGACCCTGAGTCGTTCGAGATCCGCGTGGAGGGCGAGGTCGTCACTCCGTCGCCAGCGACGGAGCTGCCGCTGGCTCAACGCTATTCGTTGTTCTGATGACGATTCCCCACCCCGAGTTCGCCGCGATGCTGCTGGCCGACGGGCGACTGCCCGTCGGCGGGCACACCCAGTCATCGGGTCTCGAGCCCGCGCTGCTCGGCGGGCTCGCCGTGGACGACCTCCCGGGGCTGGTGCAGACCCGGCTGCGCACGGTCGTGCGCGTCGAGGCGGCGGTGGCCGTCGTCGCCCGCCACCACGTGCTGGCCGGACTTCGGCTGCAGGACGTACAGGGAGCGTGGGCTGCCCGGACCCCCAGCGAGGTCTCGCGCGCGGCCTCGGTCGTCGTCGGCCGCGGCCAGCGCCGCCTCGCCCTGCGGCTCTGGCCCGGCTCCGGGGCTGCGGCGGCGCTGCAGGACCTGCCGACCCCGGCGCGGCCGGTCGCCCTCGGGGCGGTGGCCGCCGCCGCCGGCCTCGACGCCGCTCGCACGGCCCGGCTCGTGGCCTACGACGACGTGCAGACCCTGTGTGCCGCCGCCCTCAAGCTGTGCCCGCTCGACCCTGCCGACGCGACGGCCTGGCTGCTCGGAGCCGGTGACGCGGTCGAGGGAGTCGTCGCAGCGGTGGCGCACCTCACCGAGCCCGGCGGCATACCCGCTCATGCTGCGCCACTGCTCGAACAGTGGCAGCACCACCACCCGACCCACCCCCGGAGGTTGTTCAGTGCCTGAGGCCAGCTCGCCCCCCACCCGCGCCCTGCGCCTCGGCGTCGCCGGACCCGTCGGCACCGGCAAGTCCTCGCTCATCGGGATGCTGTGCCGCGAGCTCGGTGAGACGCTCGAGCTGGGTGTCGTCACCAACGACATCTACACCGACGAGGACGCCCGGATGCTGCGGGCTGCCGGAGTGCTCGACCCTGACCGGATCCGCGCCGTCGAGACCGGGGCCTGCCCGCACACGGCGATCCGTGACGACGTGAGCGCCAACCTGCTGGCTGTCGAGGACCTCGAGGCCGACTTCGCCCCGCTGGACCTCGTCCTCGTCGAGTCCGGTGGCGACAACCTCACGGCGACCTTCTCCCCCGCCCTGGTCGACGCCCAGGTGTTCGTCCTCGACGTCGCCGGCGGCGGTGACGTCGTGCGCAAGGGTGGGCCCGGCATCGCCCGCGCCGACCTGCTCGTGGTCAACAAGACCGACCTCGCGCCGTACGTCGGCGTGGACGTAGCGCTGATGGCGCGGGAGGGACGCGAAGCGCGCGACGGCCGGCCGGTGATCGCCCTGTCCCGCACCGATCCACGGTCCGTCGCCGAGCTCAGGGCCTGGGTGCTCGGGGTGCTGCAGGAGCACCGTTCCGGCGGCCACACACCGGTCGACCCCGGCCCGATGGCACCGCACTCCCACGCCCCGTCCGCGCACAGCCACGGCGGCGCCGGTGCCCACGAGCACTGACGTCCGCACCGCCCGCGTCGCCCTCCTACCTGACGGTGGCGGGCGCGCACGGCTGGACCTGCGCGGCGGACTGGTCAGCCCCCGCGTGGTGCGCCAGGACGCCGCGAGCGCCGAGGTCGCCCTCGTCGCCACGACCGCGACGCTGCTCGGTGGTGACGAGCTGCGCCTCGACGTCGAGGTCGGGCCGGGCCTGCGGCTCGACCTGCGCGACGTCGCCGGCACGGTGGCCTACCACGGTCGCGGTCGCGGCGCCCTGGTCGCGGTCTCGCTCGTCGTGCACCCCGGCGCCGTCCTCGTCTGGGCCGGCGAACCGCTCGTCGTCTGCGACGGCGCACAGGTGGTGCGCGACCTCGACGTCGAGGTCGCCGAGACCGGTCGGCTGTTGCTGCGCGACCGCGTCGCCCTCGGTCGCACCGGCCAGGGCGGTGGCGAACTCACCTGCCGCACGACGATGGCGTATGCCGCCCGGCCGGCCATGGTCGAGGACCTCACCCTGGGCGGCGAGACCGCCTCCGGTCCGGGCGTCCTGGGGGGTAAGCGGGTCGTCGACACGGTCATCGCCCTCGGCTGGCGCCCCGCTTCAGCTCCCGGCCCTGCCGTCTTCACCCTTCACGAGCCCGGTGCACTCGCCCGGCAGCTGGTGACGGCCGCGCACGACTCGACCCTGCCGCACCTGTGGATGCAGTGGATCTCCCAGATCGGATCCGGGGCTGGGGTCGGGGTCGGGGGCGACACCTGGTCTGGGGATGCCAGGGGAGGGACAGGTCCCGCCCCTGGCATCCCCAGCCCGACGGCCTGACGTACCGACGCTCTCCCCATAACGTCGGGTTACCCGTCTCAGAAGCAGGGTGGGTGGGTCGCCCTGACCTGCACCGACGTACCATGGACACACAGGCTGCGCTACGCGTCGTCCGTGAGCCCAGCGGCACCGGACCCGCCGCGGCGACAGTCCCCAGCACTGTTCGTCCACGACCGTCAGGACCGCATGAGCCGCAAGACCGTCGAGAAGCTGGACCGAGTCGTCATCCGCTTCGCCGGGGACTCCGGCGACGGCATGCAGCTGACCGGTGACCGCTTCACCTCCGAGACCGCTTCGCTGGGCAACGACCTGTCGACGCTGCCCAACTTCCCGGCCGAGATCCGGGCACCCCAGGGCACCCTGCCGGGTGTCTCCAGCTTCCAGCTGCACTTCGCCGACCACGACGTGCTCACCCCGGGCGACGCCCCCGACGTCCTGGTGGCCATGAACCCGGCCGCGCTCAAGGCCAACCTGCGCGACCTGCCTCGCGGGGCGACGATCATCGCCAACACCGACGAGTTCTCCAAGCGCAACCTGGCCAAGGTCGGCTACGCCACCAACCCCCTCGAGGACGGCTCGCTCGAGTCCTGGCACCTGCACCCGGTCGCACTGACCTCGATCACCGTCGAGGCGCTGGCCGAGTTCGACAGCCTGTCCCGCAAGGACAAGGAGCGCGCGAAGAACATGTTCGCGCTCGGCCTGCTGTCCTGGATGTACCACCGCCCGACGAGCGGCACCGAGGCGTTCCTCACCAAGAAGTTCGGCGCCAAGCCCGACATCCTCGCCGCCAACCTGGCCGCCCTGCAGGCCGGCCTCAACTACGGCGAGACCACCGAGGACTTCGCCGTCTCCTACGAGATCGCCCCGGCCCCGATGGCCCCCGGCACCTACCGCAACATCACCGGCAACGCCGCGCTCGCCTACGGCCTCGTCACCGCCTCCCACCGCGCGAAGGTTCCGTTGCTGCTGGGCTCCTACCCGATCACGCCGGCCTCCGACATCCTCCACACACTCTCCGGGCTCAAGCGCTACGGCGTGACGACCCTGCAGGCCGAGGACGAGATCGCCGGTATCGGTGCAGCGCTGGGTGCCTCGTTCGGCGGCTCCATCGGCGTGACCACCACCTCCGGTCCCGGTGTCGCCCTGAAGTCCGAGACCATCGGCCTCGCGGTCTCCCTCGAGCTACCGCTGGTCATCGTCGACGTCCAGCGGGGCGGACCCTCGACGGGCCTGCCGACCAAGACCGAGCAGTCCGACCTTCTGCAGGCGATGTTCGGGCGCAACGGCGAGTCGCCGGTGCCGATCATCGCGCCGCAGTCGCCCGCCGACTGCTTCGACGCCGCCCTCGAGGCGGTCCGGATCGCCACGGCCTACCGCACCCCCGTCTTCATCCTCTCCGACGGCTACCTCGCCAACGGCTCCGAGCCGTGGGCGCTGCCCACCGTCGCCGAGCTGCCCGACCTCACCGTCGAGTTCGCGTCCGAGCCGAACGCCACCGACGAGAAGGGTGAACCGGTCTTCCACCCGTTCCTGCGCGACCCGTCGACCCTCGCGCGTCCGTGGGCCGTTCCCGGCACCGCCGGTCTCGAGCACCGCATCGGCGGCATCGAGAAGGCCGACGTCACCGGCAACATCTCCTACGACCCCGACAACCACGACCTGATGACCCGGTTGCGCGCGGGCAAGGTCGAGCGGATCGCCGACACCATCGGCGACCTCGAGGTCGACGACCCGAGCGGCGAGGCCTCGATCCTCGTGCTCGGCTGGGGGTCGACCTACGGACCGATCGCCGCCGCCGTACGCAGCGTGCGCAACACCGGCGCGAAGGTCGCCCGGGCGCACCTGCGCCACCTCAACCCCTTCCCCGCCAACACCGGTGAGGTCCTGCGCCGCTACGACCGCGTGCTCGTGCCCGAGATGAACATGGGCCAGCTCGCGATGCTGCTTCGCGCCAAGTACCTCGTCGACGTGCACTCCTTCACCCAGGTGCGCGGGCTGCCCTTCACGACCGTCGAGCTCGCCGACGCCATCGTGGGCCTGTCCACGACCTCGGACGCCGACACCACCAGCTCCGACGACGCCACCACGGAGGTGCGCGCATGACCACTCCCTACCGGCCTTGCTCCTCGTCCCTGCGGGCCTCGCTCGTCCCGCCCACGCAGAGCGTGGGACCCGGCTCGGGTCCTCTGGAGGTCGTCGCATGACCACCGACCTCGGTATGCCGTCCACCACAGTTCCCCACGGGACCGCCGGGGTGCCCCGCCACGACGAGGACGCCGCCCGCCAGACGAAGAAGGAGTTCACCTCCGACCAGGAGGTGCGCTGGTGCCCCGGCTGCGGTGACTACGCGATCCTGGCCTCGGTCCAGGGCTTCCTGCCCGAGCTCGGCCTCAAGCGCGAGAACATCGTGTTCGTCTCCGGCATCGGCTGCTCGTCGCGGTTCCCGTACTACCTCGACACCTACGGCCTGCACTCCATCCACGGCCGCGCCCCAGCCATCGCGACCGGGTTGGCGACCAGCCGGGCGGACCTGTCGGTGTGGGTGGTCACCGGGGACGGCGACGCCCTGTCGATCGGTGGCAACCACCTGATCCACGCGCTGCGGCGCAACGTCAACATGACGATCCTGTTGTTCAACAACCAGATCTACGGGTTGACCAAGGGCCAGTACTCGCCCACCTCCGAGGTCGGCAAGGTGACCAAGTCGACCCCGATGGGCTCGGTGGACCACCCGTTCAACCCGGTGTCGCTCGCGCTCGGGGCCGAGGCGACCTTCGTGGCGCGGACCATGGACTCAGACCGCAAGCACCTCACCGGCATCCTCAAGGCGGCGGCGGCGCACCGCGGGACCGCCCTGGTGGAGATCTACCAGAACTGCCCGATCTTCAACGACGGTGCGTTCGACCTCATCAAGGACCGCAGCCAGCAGGAGGCACGCATCGTCCACCTCGCGGACGGCGAGCAGGTCCAGGTCGGCCCCGAGGGTGACCGCCAGGTGCTGGTCCGTGGCAGCGCCGGTGCGTTGGAGTTCGTCCCGGAGGCAGACGTGGCGGCGCGCGAGGTCGTCGTCCATGACGCGACGGCCGGCGACCCGACCCAGGCCTTCGCCCTCTCGCGGCTGGACTCCCCGCAGATGACGCACGTCCCCATGGGCATCTTCCGCAGCGTGGTCCGCCCGACGTACGACGACCTCGTGCGCTCCCAGGTCGACGCGGCGATCGACACCGCCGGGGGCCGCGCCACCGACGCGGACCTCGACGCGCTGATCCACGGACGCGACACCTGGACCGTCGCCTGAGCACCGTCCGCGCGGCGCCCCTGACCGACCATGACGAGCTGCGTCGCGGATCGTTGCAGGGGTTGCTCGCCTACGGCATCTGGGGACTGTTCCCCCTCTACTTCGCAGCGCTGAAACCCGCTGGCGCGTGGGAGATCCTGGCCCACCGCATCCTGTGGACCCTGCTGCTGTGCGCGTTGATCCTGCTCGTGCGTCGCGACTGGGTGTGGGCGCGCCAGCTGTGGCGACGACCGCGGCTCGGCCTCGGCGTCACCACGGCCGCGCTGCTCATCGCCGTCAACTGGGTCGTGTATGTCGCGGCGGTGCTGGGTGGGCGCACCACCGAGGCCGCGCTGGGCTACTTCCTCAACCCCCTGGTCACCGTCGCCCTGGGCGTGTTCGTCCTGCGCGAGCGGCTGCGCTCCCTGCAGTGGGTGGCAGTGGCCATCGGCGCCCTGGCCTTCGTCTACCTGTCGGTCGCTGCCGGCTCGGTCCCGGTCATCGCGATCACCCTGGCGATGTCGTTCGGGCTCTACGGCCTGGTCAAGAAGAAGGTCGGTGTCTCGCTGCAGGCGATGCACTCCCTCACCGCCGAGACCGCCGTGCTCGCGCCGATCGCCCTCGTCATGCTGGTGGTGCTGACCCTGCGCGGCGACACCACCTTCACCACCGAGGGGGCGGTGCACACCGGTCTGCTCGTGGCCGCCGGGGTGGCGACAGCCGCTCCCCTGCTGCTGTTCGCCGGGGCCGCCCGCCGGGTCCCGCTCGTGACGATCGGGCTGCTGCAGTTCATCACCCCGGTGCTGCAGCTGCTGTGCGGCGTGCTGCTGCTCGGCGAACACATGTCGACCAGCCGGTGGATCGGGTTCGGTATCGTCTGGGTCGCCCTCGCCGTGCTGACCGTGGACTCGCTGCGCAACCTCCCCCGGCGAGTCCGCCCCGACCCCGTGGCGGTCGCACCCTGACCGGTGCAGCTCCCCCTGTGAGCCGGACCTCCGCACCACAGCTGACGCAGCGCCATACCCGCTGTTCACCGCAGGTCATCGGAGGTTCACCTGGGCGCCGCCGGGACTCCAGCCCGGGTTCCTAGCGTGGGCGGGGCCGGCTCGTCTGGAAGCGGGCGCCCACGTCCCACCCGGAGGTCACCGATGTCCGCACCCGCGCCTGCCCCCACGCCCGCCCGCCCGCTGCTCCCTCTGCTGCGCACCCACCAGGGCGGCCGCTCCCCGATGACCTGCCGGTTCAGGTGCGACGACGCGTGCAGCAAGCCCGTTCCCAACGAGAGCGACAACTCCTCCTTCGGCGACCTCGTCTCCTCGCTCGCCTCGCGACGGCGCGTGCTCAAGGGTGGTGGCCTCGTGGCCGCCGTCGTCGGGCTCGGTGCGTTCGCCGGCACCGGTGCCGCCGCCGCGAGCCCTGCCGGTTCGCCCACGAACGGCGCCACCAGTGGCGCGAAGGGTGGGTCGAAGTCTCCCTTCGGCTTCACCCCGATCCAGCCGCAGCCGGCAGCGACCGACGAGGTCGTCGTGCCCGAGGGCTTCGAGTGGTCCACGATCATCAGCTGGGGCGACCCGATCATCTCCGGCGCACCCGAGTTCGACTTCGACAACCAGAGCGCCAAGGCCCAGGAGGGCCAGTTCGGCTACAACAACGACTACACGGTGCTCATCCCTGGTCGAGGCGCCCACCACGGCACGCTGGTCTGCAACAACGAGTACACCAACGACGAGCTGATGTTCCGCGGGTATGCCGGCTCGGCCAGCCTCACACCCGAACAGCTGCGCATCAGCATGGCCGCGCACGGCATGTCCGTCGTCGCCGTACGGCGCCGGAACGCCCGCGACCCGTGGCGCCACGTGCGCACCGACCGCGTCAACCGCCGCCTCACTGCCACGACGCCCTTCCGGCTCGACGGGCCGGCCGCCGGGCACCGGCTCCTTCGCACCTCGGCCGACACCACCGGTCGCCGCGTCCTGGGCACCTTCGCCAACTGCTCCGGCGGCGTGACGCCGTGGGGGACGGTGCTGTCGGGCGAGGAGAACTTCCACGGCTACTTCACCGCGCCGACCGCACCGGCCGACCAGGCCGAGGCCTACCGGCGCTACGGCCTGACGGGCGCGAAGGGCCGCGGCTGGGAGCGCGTGGACCGCCGGTTCGACGCCGTCACGGAGCCCAACGAGGTCAACCGGTTCGGCTGGGTCGTCGAGCTCGACCCGTCCGACCCGAGCTCGACGCCCGTGAAGCACACCGCCATGGGACGCCTCAAGCACGAGGGTGCCAACGTCACCATCGCCCCCGACGGCCGTGTGGTCGCCTACATGGGCGACGACGAGCGCTTCGACTACCTCTACAAGTTCGTCTCCCGAGGCAGGTACCAGAAGGGCGACTCGCGCAAGGCCCGCGAGCACAACCTCTCGCTGCTGTCGTCCGGCGACCTGTACGTCGCCAGGTTCACCGGTGACGGGTTCGAGGACGGCATCAGCGACGGCACGGGCTACTGGCTGCCACTCGTCGTCGATGACACCTCCTACGTGGCCGGCATGGATGTCGCCGAGGTACTGATCTGGACCCGGCTGGCCGCCGACAAGGTCGGCCCGACCAGCATGGACCGCCCCGAGGACGTCGAGCCCAACCTCGTCAACGGCCGCACCTATGTCGTGTGCACCAACAACACCAGCCGCCAACCGAGCCAGATCGACGAGGCCAACCCCCGCGCCAACAACAAGCACGGTCACATCATCGAGCTCGTCCCCTCACGCGGCGACGACACGACGACCACGTTCACCTGGAAGATCGTCCTCATAGCCGGCGACCCGAACGACCCGACGACGTACTTCAACGGGTACGACCGGTCGGACGTCTCGCCGATCTCCTGCCCCGACAACATCGCCTTCGACCACGAGGGCAACATGTGGATCGCCACGGACGGCAACGCACTCGGCGCCTGCGACGGGATGTTCCTCTACCCGCTGTCGGGGCCCCACCAGGGCCACCTGCAGCAGTTCTTGTCAGTACCTGCCTACTCCGAGTGCTGCGGACCGCTGGTCACCTGGGACCAGCAGACGGTCCTGGCTGCGGTGCAGCACCCGGGCGAGACCGAGGGCGCCTCACCGGCGGCCCCGGTCAGCCAGTTCCCCTACCAGGGCGACGGCCAGCCCCGGCCCAGCGTGATCCAGGTCAGCCGACGCGGGTGACCACGCTGGTCGCGAGCGCGGCCAGGGCGTCCTTGGCCTCGCTGGCGGGCAGCCCGGCCAGCGCCGCCGTCGCCTCGGCGGCGACCGCGTTGGTGCGCTCCTGCGCGCGGTCCATCGCCGGGTGCACCCGCAGCAGGGCCAGCGCCTCGGCCAGCGACGCGTCGTCCCGTAGGTCGGACCGCAGCAGCCGCTGGAGCCGGGCGTCGGCCGGGTCGGTGGAGGCCAGCGCGTACAGGACCGGCAGGGTGCGCTTGCCCTCGCGCAGGTCGGTGCCCGGTGTCTTCCCGGTCTCCTCGGGGTCCGAGGAGATGTCGATGAGGTCGTCGGCGAGCTGGAACGCCATACCGAGTCGCTCGCCGTACTCCCGAAGCGTCTCCACCGTCGCGGCGTCGCACCCGCTGAACATCGCGCCGTACCGGGCTGCGGTGGCGATCAGGACGCCGGTCTTGTCGGCGAGCACCTGCAGGTAGTAGTCCGTGGCGTCGACGCCCTCGGGCGCCGTGCGGGTGTCGCGGATCTGGCCCGAGCACAGCCGGATGAAGGTTCGCGCCTGGATCTTGACCGCCTCGGGGCCCAGGTCGGCGATGATCGAGGAGGCGGTGCCGAACAGCAGGTCCCCGACGAGGATCGCCGTGGAGTTGCCGTACCGAGCGTTGGCGCTCGGGGCACCGCGGCGCACGTCCGCCTCGTCCATGACGTCGTCGTGGTAGAGCGAGGCGAGGTGGGTGAGCTCCACGCCGGTGGCCGCGGCGACGACCGCGTCGTTGACGCCCTCCCCCACCTCGGCGGCGAGCAGGGTGAGCAGCGGCCGGAACCGCTTGCCCCCGGCCTCGGCGAGGTGGATGTTGGCGCCCGCGATGAACGGGTCGTCGTGGTCGACCTCCCGGCGCAACAGCGCGTCGACGGCTTCGAGTCCGTCGGACAGCCGCGCGTTCAGCGCGTCCGACGTGGCTGGAAGTGCCAGGACCGGTGGCGTCGAGCTCACTTGAGCAAGAACTGCGACGACCGCTCGGCGAGGTCGAGCACCTGTGTCGGCTGCACGCCGAGGACGAGCGTGACGAGCGTGCCGATGGTGATCGCGACCGTGGTGAACGGCGACGCGGTCTGCGCGACGACGGACTCGCCGGCCGGCGGCTCGGTGAAGTACATCAGCACGATGAGGCGCACGTAGACGAACGCCGTGACCAGGCTGGAGAGCACCCCGATGACGACCAGCCACACCCCGGCCCGCCCGCCGAACGCGATCGCCGGGGAGAACGCCGCGAACTTCGCCGTGAAGCCCGAGGTCAGCGGGATGCCGGCGAAGGCGAGCAGCAGGAACGCGAAGACCCCGGCGACGACCGGGTGGTTGCGGCCGAGCCCCGCCCACTGCGACAGGTGGGAGGCCTCGGACCCGCCCTGGCGCACCATCGAGACGATGGCGAACGCGGCGATGGTCATGAAGCCGTAGGCCACGAGGTAGAACATCGTGCCCGACACGCCCGTGCGGTCGAAGGACAGCACGGCCACGAGGATGAAGCCGGCGTGCGCGATCGAGGAGTAGGCCAGCAGTCGCTTCACATCGGTCTGGGTGACCGACAGCACTGCTCCGACGACCATGGTCAGGGCGGCGACGGCGATGACACCACCTCGCCAGTCCCAGCGGTTGGCCTCGACGCCGACGTAGACGATGCGCAGGATCGCGCCGAAGGCGGCGACCTTGGTGCACGCGGCCATGAAACCGGTGACCGGGGTCGGAGCACCCTGGTAGACATCCGGCGTCCACGAGTGGAACGGCACCGCACCGACCTTGAACAGCAGACCGACGAGCACGAACACCACTCCCGGCAGGAGCAGCCCCTCGAGGTTGCCCGGTGCTGCGGTGACCGCGCTGGCGATGTCGGCGATGTAGAGCGAACCGGCGTAGCCGTAGAGCAGCGCTGCACCGAAGAGGAAGAACGCCGAGCTGAACGCGCCGAGCAGGAAGTACTTCAGCGACGCCTCCTGCGACAGCAGGCGCCGACGTCGGGCCAGCCCGGACAGCAGGTACAGCGGGAGCGAGAGCACCTCGAGGGCCACGAACATCGTCAGCAGGTCACCGGCGGCCGGGAAGAGCATCATGCCGAGGACGGCGAACATCGTCAGCGGGAAGACCTCGCTGGTGGCCAGGCCGGCGCGCAGCGCGGCGGCCTCGTGGGCCGACCCGGGCACCGCGGCACCCATGGGGGTGAAGGCGTCGGCACCCTGGCCCCCGAACTTCTCGGCCATGGTGAGCACACCCAGGATCGACAGCACGAGGATGGTGCCCTGCAGGAACAACGACGGGCCGTCGATGATGACGGCTCGCGCCAGGGTGCCCCCGCGGTTCGCCTCGTCGGCCGAGACCGTGACGAGCACGACCAGGGCAGCCACGAGGCTGCCCAGCGCCAGCGTCACCTGGGTGCTGTGGCGGACCCGTCGCGGGGCGAAGGCCTCCACGAGCACCCCGACGAGTGCACCACCGACGACGATGAGCATGGGGGCGATAGCGCCGTAGTTGAAGTCGGCGGCCTCGAAGGCTGCCGGCACCATCGGCGTGGACAGGACTGTCACGGCGGGCATTACTTCGTGCTCCCGTCAGCGGAGGTGGGGGCGGGATCGGTGACACCGACATGGCTCAGGGTCTTGGCGACCGCCGGGTTGAGGACGTCCAACGCCGGCTTGGGGTAGAACCCCAGGACGATGAACGCGGCGATCAGCGGGGCCACGACGAGCTTCTCCCGCAGCGTGATGTCACGGACCGGGGTGTCGAGCTCGGGCTTGGGTCCGGTCATCATCCGCTTGTACATCAGCAGGATGTAGAGCGCGGCGAGGATGATGCCCGCCGTGCCGACGATGGCCGCGAACTGGTAGCGCTGGAACGTCCCGACGAGCACCAGGAACTCCGAGACGAACGAGCTCAGACCCGGCAGCGCCAGACCCGACAGGCCGGCCACCAGGAAGACCCCGGCCAGGCCGGGCGTCACCCGCTGCCAGCCCCCGAAGTCTGGGATGCGCTTGCTGCCCCGACGGCTGATGAGCATCGCGGCGATGAGGAACAGCGCCGCGGTCGAGAAGCCGTGGTTGAGCATGTAGAGCGTCGAACCCGCACCGGCGGTCGTGGTGAGCGCGAAGATCCCCAGCACGATGAAGCCGAAGTGGCTGATGGAGGTGTAGGCGATCAGGCGCATGATGTCGGTCTGGCCGATGGCCAGCAGTGCGCCGTACAGGATCGAGATGATCGCCAGGGTGAGCACGACGGGCGTGGCCCACTGGCTGGCCTCCGGGAACAGCTGGAGGCAGAAACGGATCATGCCGTAGGTGCCGACCTTGTCGAGCACACCGACCAGCAGCACGGCGGTCGCGGGACGCGCCTCGGTCGCAGCGTCGGGCAGCCAGGTGTGCACCGGCCACATCGGCGCCTTGACGGCGAAGGCGAAGAAGAACGCCAGGAACATCAGGCGCTCGGGCGTGGTGCCGAGGTCCAGGCCGGTGAGCTTGCTGACCAGGAAGCCGTCCGAGCCGCCGGGGCCGTAGTGGTACAGCGCCAGGACGCCCACGAGCATCACCAGTCCACCCGCGAGGGAGAACAGCAGGAACTTCACCGCGGCGTACTGACGGCGCGGGCCGCCGTACGAGCCGATGAGGAAGTAGACCGGGATGAGCATCGCCTCGAAGAAGACGTAGAACAAGAACACGTCCGTGGCGGCGAAGACGCCGACCATGAAGGTCTCCAGGACCAGCATCAGCGCGAAGTAGTTCTTCTCGCGCTTGCCGCCCTCGGGCACGTCGTTCCACGCGGCGAGGACGCACACCGGCGTGAGGATGACCGCCATGAGGATCATGATCAGGGCGATGCCGTCGACGCCGAGCGCGTAGGAGACCCCGAACTGCGGGATCCACTCGTGCTGCTCGGTGAGCTGGAACTGGGCGTCGGAGGAGCTGGTGAACTGCAGCGCAGCCGCGACCCCCATCACCAACGTCACCAACGTGAAGCCCAAGGCGATGTGCTTGGCACGGTCGGCCACCCCTGCCGGGAGGGCGGCCACGACGGCTGCACCGATGAGCGGGATCAACCCGATCATGGTCAGCCAGGGGAGGTTCGTCATCACTGGATCACCCACAGAGCACCGAGAATCACGACGACGCCGGCAAGCATCGTCAGGGCATAGGAACGTGCGAAGCCGTTCTGGAGGCGACGCAGGCGGCTGGAGGTGCCACCCACGAGGGCCGCCAGTCCGCCGACCCCACCGTCGACACCGCGGTTGTCCGCGAAGACGAGGGCCCGGGTCAGGTGCAGACCGGGACGCATGAAGACCCCTTCGTTGACGTCGTCCTGGTAGAGGTCGCGGCGAGCAGCCCGCGTGGCCAGCGAACCGGCCGGCTGCACCTGCGGCACCGAGTCACGCCAGTACCGCATCCACGCGAGCCCGACACCCCCGATCACGAGCAGCAGCGTCAGTCCGGTGATGACCGGAACGGCCAGCACCGGGTGCTCGTCGCCGTGCTCCCCCACGACCGGCTCCAGCCAGTGCGTGAAGGTGCCGCCGATGGACAGGATGCCACCGAGGGCCGCCGAGCCGACGGCCAGCACCATCATCGGGATGGTCATCGTCAGCGAGGACTCGTGCGGGTGCACGTCCTCGGTCCAGCGCTTCTTGCCGTGGAAGGTCATGAAGAACAGCCGCGACATGTAGAAGGCGGTGATGCCGGCGCCGATGAGCGCGGTCAGGCCGAAGACCCACGGACGCCAGCCCTCACCGATGAACGCGGCCTCGATGATCTTGTCCTTGGACCAGAAGCCCGAGAACGGCGGCAGACCCAGGATCGCGAGCCAGCCGAGCCCGAAGGTCACCCAGGTGATCTTCATGGCACCCGACAGCCCACCGAAGCGGCGCATGTCGACCTGGTCGTTCATGCCGTGCATGACCGACCCGGCGCCGAGGAACATCCCGGCCTTGAAGAAGCCGTGCGTCAGCAGGTGGAAGATCGCGAACGCGGCACCGACCGGGCCGAGGCCGGCGGCGAGCATCATGTAGCCGATCTGGCTCATGGTCGAGGCGGCCAGGGCCTTCTTGATGTCGTCCTTGGCGCAACCCACGACCGCACCGAAGACCAGGGTGATCGCACCGACGATGACCACGACGAGCTGTGCGTCGGGGGCGTTGTTGAACACGAAGCCGCTGCGCACCACCAGGTAGACACCCGCGGTGACCATGGTTGCCGCGTGGATCAGCGCGGAGACCGGCGTCGGGCCGGCCATGGCGTCACCGAGCCAGCTCTGCAGCGGGAACTGGGCCGACTTGCCTGCGGCGCCGAGCAGGAGCATCAGGCCGATGGCGGTGAGCACACCCTCACCCGCACCACCCTCGGCGGCCTCCTGGACGCCCGCGAAGGTCACCGTGCCGAACGCCGCGAACATGATCATGATCGCCACGGACAGCCCGAAGTCACCGACGCGGTTGACCACGAACGCCTTGTTGGCGGCCGTGGCATACGCGGGGTTGTGGTTCCAGAACCCGATGAGCAGGTAGGACGCGAGGCCCACTCCCTCCCAGCCGACGTAGAGCAGCAGGTAGGAGTCCGCGAGCACCAGCAGCAGCATCGCGGCCACGAACAGGTTGAGGTAGGCGAAGAACCGGCGCTTGTCCGGGTCGTGCTCCATGTAGCCCAGCGAGTAGACGTGGATGAGCGAGCCGACGAACGTCACCAGCAGCACGAACACGACGGACAGCTGGTCGAGCAGCATCCCCGCGTCCACGTTGAAGGACCCGGCCGGCACCCAGCTGAACAGGTGCAGCGAGGCGGCACGCGACTCCTGGTCGCGCCCGACCATGGAGAGCCAGATGATGGCGCCGACGAGGAACGCGGCCCACGACATGGCGGTCGCGAAGAGCGGACCCCACTTGTCGGTGGCGCGGCCGCCGAGCAGGAGGACGGCGGCACCCAGCAGCGGCAGAGCCACCAGGAGCCACGCGTATGCCGTGATGCCGGTGGCCGCCGAAGCGGCCGCGGGTTCAGAAGTGGCGGCAACGGCGAGAGTTGCGAGGGAAGTCACCTTCGGGGCCCCTTACAGCTTCAGGAGGTTGGCGTCGTCGACCGAGGCCGACCGGCGGGCACGGAAGATGGCCATGATGATCGCGAGACCGACCACGACCTCGGCAGCGGCGACCACCATGACGAACAGGGCGATCACCTGGCCGTCGAGGGTGCCGTTCATCCGCGCGAAGGTCACGAACATGAGGTTGGTCGCGTTGAGCATGAGCTCGACCCCCATGAACACGATGATGGCGTTGCGCCGCATCAGGACGGTCGCTCCACCGATCGCGAACAGGATGGTCGCCAGGTAGAGGTAGTTGACGAGGTTCACCGCTGTGAGCCCCCCTCGATCTCGTGCTCGACGTCCTGCTCGGACTCGATGTGGCGGACGGGGTCGACGATCTGCTCGCGGGCGGTGAGTACGCGCGAGACCGACAGCTCGCTGGGCGTGCCGTCGGGCAGCAGGGCCGGGGTGTCGACCGCGTTGCTGCGGGCGTAGACACCGGGGGCCGGCAGGCCGGCGACGTTGCGGTTGTCGCGGATGCGGCGCTCGGACCACAGCCGCTGGCTCGGCTTCGCGCCGATGCGCTCACGGTGGGCCAGCACCATCGCGCCGAGCGCGGCGGTGATCAGCAGGGCCGAGGTGATCTCGAAGGTCCAGACGTACCTGCCGAAGATCAGCTCGGCGACCCCGGTGATGTTGCCGGGGTTCTCGTTGACGCCGGCCAACCCCTTCATCGGGCCGAACTGCACGCGGCCGAGGGCGGAGAAGATCAGCGCGCCGAGGCCGAACGCCAGGATGAGCGAGGCCCACTTCTGGCCCTTCAGCGTCTCCACGAGCGAGTCGGAGGAGTCAACCCCGACGAGCATCAGCACGAACAGGAACAGCATGATCACGGCGCCGGTGTAGACGAAGATCTGGATGATCCCCAGGAAGTCGGCCTCCTGCGCGATGTAGAAGATGCCGAGGTTGATCATGACCAGGGCCATGCCGATCGCTGCGTGCACCGCCTTCTTCGCGAAGATGAGCCCGAGGGCGGCCATCACGGAGATCGGGGCGAGGACCCAGAAGAGCACCTGCTCGCCGAGGCCGGTCATCGGCGCACCGCCTCTCCGCTGCTGTCCCGCGTGGCCTGGCGGGTCGTGACGGTGTCGACGCCCTCGACCGGGTCCCCGGTGGGGGCGATCCCGTCGTGGGCGGCGGCGTCGTGCTCCTGCACCCAGGCCTCCTGCTCGGGCGTGGACCTGGCGACCTTGCCCTGGTAGTAGTCGCGCTCCTCGAGGCCGTCGACCATCGGGTGAGGGGCGGGGAGCATGCCTTCCGCGAGGGGGGCGAGCAGCTGCTCCTTGGTGAAGATCAGGTCGCCACGGTTGTTGTCGGCGAGCTCGTAGAAGTTGGTCATCGTCAGGGCCCGCGTCGGGCAGGCCTCGATGCACAGGCCGCAGAAGATGCAGCGCAGGTAGTTGATCTGGTAGACGCGGCCGTAGCGCTCGCCGGGCGAGAACCGGCCGAGGCCGCCCTCGGTGTCGTCGTTCTGGGCGCCCTCGACGAGGATCGCGTCCGCGGGACAGGCCCAGGCGCACAGCTCGCAGCCGACGCACTTCTCCAGTCCGTCGGGGTGCCGGTTGAGCTGGTGCCGCCCGTGGAACCGGGGCTGCGTCGGACGCTTCTCCTCGGGGTACTCCTGGGTCTCGAGCTTGCGGAACATGGTGGCGAAGGTGACGCCGAACCCACCGACCGGGGCGAAGAGGTCGGCGAAGAACCCGCCCTTCTGGTCCTCGGCTGGTCGACCAGCTGCTGGGTCAGCCACGAGCGGTCTCCTTGTCGGTTGCGTCCGTACGGTCGCTGATGGCCATGGTCGGCTCCTTCAGGCGCTGTCCGGGCAGGGGCGGCACCGGGTACCCACCCGCGAACGGGTCGATCTCCTCCGGGGCCGGGGCGGAACGGATGGCGTCCTTCTCGATCTTCTTGTTGTCCCACAGCCACACCGCGAGCAGCGCGACGAGGGACACGACGACGACGAAGACGATGCTGAACACCGGGAACTGCCGGTTGCCCAGGGTCAGGGCCGCGTCACCGAAGTAGCCGAGCTGGCTGCCGCGGATGAACGCGACCACGACGACCCAGGCCAGGGTGACCGGGATGAGGAACTTCCAGCCGAACCGCATGAACTGGTCGTAACGGACTCGCGGCAGCGAGCCGCGCAGCCACACGAAGAAGAACATGAACGTCCAGAGCTTGATGATGAACCACAGCAGGCCCCACCAGCCCTCGTTGAACATGCCGTCGTTGATGGCGGCGATCCCGGGGGGTGCCTGCCAGCCGCCGAGGAACATCGTCGTGGCCAGCGCCGCGACGGTGAACATGTTGACGTACTCGCCGAGGAAGAACATCGCGAACTTCAGCGACGAGTACTCGGTGTGGAAGCCACCGGTGAGCTCGCCCTCGCCCTCGGCGAGGTCGAACGGCAGTCGGTTGGTCTCTCCGACCATGGTGATGACGTAGACGAAGAAGCTGAAGAACGCCGGGATGATGTACCAGAGGTCCTTCTGCGACGCGACGATCTGCGAGGTGGACATCGAGCCGGAGTACAGGAACACGGCGACCAGCGACAGGCCCATGGCGATCTCGTAGGAGATGACCTGGGCGGTGGAGCGCAGTCCACCGAGCAGCGGATAGGTCGACCCGGAGGACCAGCCGGCGAGCACGATGCCGTACACCCCGACACCGGCGACGGCCAGCACGAGCAGCACGGCGACCGGGATGTCGGTCAGCTGCAGCGGCGTCTGGTGCCCGAACATCGACACGGTCGGTCCGAGCGGGATGATCGCGAACGACACGAACGCCGTGGCACCGGCGATGACCGGGGCCAGGACGAAGACGAACTTGTCGGCGTTCTTGGGCGTCAGGTCCTCCTTGAGGGCCAGCTTGACGCCGTCGGCGAGGGTCTGCAGCAACCCGAAGGGACCGGTGCGGTTGGGGCCGGGACGCTGCTGCATCCGGCCGATCACGCGCCGCTCGAACCAGATGACGAGCAGCGTGTTGACCAGCAGGAACACGAAGACCAGCAGCGCCTTGACCAGGTGCAGCCACCACGGGGTGTCGCTGAAGTCGGCGAGGGGGTTGTCGGCGAACGGCACGGTGGCCAGCCCGGCCGGCAGCTGCGGCAGGGCGGTGACTGCCTGCGCGGCATACGTCACGGTGCTCACGGGTTGACCTTCCTGTCCACGGTGTTCGCGGCCTTCGTCAGCCGCACGAGGGCTCCCGCGTCGGCGCCCAGCGTGGCACGGACCCGGCTGCCCTCGGAGTTGGTGGGCAGCCACACGACGTGGTCGACCATGCCCTCGACGACCTCGACCGGTGCGGTGACGGTGCCACCACCGGCGGAGACGTGCACGCTGTCACCGTCCGCGAGGCCGTAGGCCTCGGCGGTGGCGGCCGAGACCCGCGCCCGCGTCGCGGAGGCGGTCCCTGCCAGGAACGGCTCGCCGTCCTGCAGCGAACCCCGGTCCAGCAGGTGGTGCCAGGTGGCCAGGACGACCTCGCCGTCGCCGGCACTGGGCGCCCCGCCCACGGACACGGTCGGGGCGGCGGTGCGCTGTCCCTCCCACGGCCCGAGGGCGGTCATGTCGGCGCGGACCTCGGCCAACGTGCGTGCACCGAGGAAGGAACCGAGCTCGCTCGCGAGCATGTCCAGCACGCGGTAGTCGGAGACGAAGGCGGTGTCGATGGCCTGGGCGAACGGGCGGGTACGACCCTCCCAGTCGACGAAGGTGCCGCCCTTCTCCGCGTGCGCCGCGACCGGGAGCACGACGTCGGCGACCTCGGTCACCGAGGAGCGGCGCACCTCGAGGGAGACGACGAAGGTCTTGGCGAGGGCCTCCTCGACGCGCGGGTCGGCGAGGTCGGCGGCGTCGACGCCACCGACGACCAGGGCGTTGACCTCGCCGGTGGTCGCCGCGGCGATGATCCCGGCCGTGTCACGCCCGGGCGTGTCGGGCAGGCCGACGACCGACCAGGCCTCGGCGACCTGCTGGCGGGCAGCCGGGTCGGAGACCGGTCGGCCACCGGGCAGCAGGGTCGGCAGGGCGCCGGCTTCCAGCGCACCGCGCTCACCGGCCCGGCGGGGCACCCACGCGAGGCGGGCGTTCACCGACGAGGTGAGGGCAGCAGCGGCGGACAGTGCGCCGGGGACCGTCGCGAGACGTTCCCCGACGAGCACGATGGTGCCGGGCTCCTCGAGGGCCGCGGCGGCCTTGGCGGCGGCGCCGTCCCCGGTGACCCCGTCACCGAGGGCGCGGAGCACCTCGGCCTCGGTACCGGGCGCGGCCGGGATGAGGGTGCCGCCCAGCTTGGTGAGGCCGCGCGTCGCGAACGGCGCGACGGCATACACGGTCGTCTTGTGCTGGCGGTGCGCCTTGCGCAGCCGCAGGAAGACGATCGGGCTCTCCTCCTCGGGCTCGAAGCCGACGAGGACGACGGTCTTGGCCGTCTCGAGCTCGGCATAGGTCACCGCGGCGCCGCCGGGGCCGCTGCCCACGACGGTGGAGGCGAGGAACGCGGCCTCCTCCTCGGAGTGCGGGCGGGCCCGGAAGTCGACGTCGTTGGTGTCGACCACGCTGCGGGCGAACTTGGAGTAGGCGTAGGCGTCCTCGGTGGACACCCGGCCCCCGACGAGCACCCCGACACCCTTGGCGGCACGAAGACCGTTGGCGGCGGCCTCGAGGGCCTCCGGCCACGAGGCGACCTGGAGCTCACCGAGCTCGTCGCGGACCATCGGGAACTGGATCCGGTCACCGGTGGTGGCGTACTGGAAGGCCCAGCGACCCTTGTCGCAGTTCCACTCCTCGTTGACCGCCGGGTCGTCGATCGCCATCCGGCGCAGCACCTGGCCGCGGCGGTGGTCGGTGCGGATCGAGCAGCCCGAGGCGCAGTGCTCGCACACGCTCGGCGTCGACACCAGGTCGAAGGGGCGGCTGCGGAAGCGGTAGGCCGCACCGGTCAGCGCGCCCACCGGGCAGATCTGGACGGTGTTGCCCGAGAAGTAGGACTCGAACGGCTGCTCCTCGTAGATGCCGACCTGCTGCAGCGCGCCACGCTCGACCAGGGCGATGAACGGGTCGCCGGCGATCTGGTCGGAGAAGCGGGTGCAGCGGGCGCACAGGACGCAGCGCTCGCGGTCGAGCAGCACCTGGGAGGAGATGTTGATCGGCTTGGGGTAGGTGCGCTTGACGTCCTCGAAGCGGGACACCGCGCGCCCGTTGCTCATCGCCTGGTTCTGCAGGGGGCACTCGCCACCCTTGTCGCAGACCGGGCAGTCGAGCGGGTGGTTGATGAGCAGCAGCTCCATGACCCCCTGCTGCGCCTTGTCGGCGACCGGGGAGGTCAGCTGCGTCTTGACCTGCATGCCCTCGGACACGCTGATGGTGCACGAGGCCTGCGGCTTCGGCATGGCCCGCATGCTGCCGTCCGGGCCGGGGGTCGAGATGTCGACCAGGCACTGGCGGCAGGCGCCGACCGGCTCGAGCAGCGGGTGGTCGCAGAACCGCGGGATCTGGACGCCGATCTGCTCGGCGGCGCGGATCACGAGCGTGTTCTTGGGGACCGACACCTCCACGCCGTCGATGGTGAGCTTCACCTGGTCGACGGAGGCGGGCGTCGAGGCGTCGCCGCCCTTGCTGACGGCGTTGCCGCCGGCGCTGGGACTGGTCTGGACCGTCATGCGGTGGCCTTCTCCTTCGCGAACAGCGACGACTCCCTCGGATCGAAGGGGCAGCCACCGTTGGTGAGGTGTGCGAGGTACTCCTCGCGGAAGTACTGGATGCTGCTCGTGATCGGCGACGTGGCACCGTCCCCGAGCGCACAGAAGCTGCGACCGAGGATGTTGTCGCAGATGTCGAGCAGCTTGTCGAGGTCCTCCTCGGACCCCTCGCCGTGCTCGAGCCGGCCGAGGATCTGCTTGAGCCACCACGTGCCCTCACGGCACGGGGTGCACTTGCCGCAGGACTCGTGCTTGTAGAAGTCGGTCCAGCGGTCGACGGCGCGCACCACGCAGGTGGTGTCGTCGAAGATCTGCAGCGCCCGGGTGCCGAGCATCGACCCCGCCGCGGCCACCGACTCGAAGTCCAGCGGGGTGTCGAGGTGCTCTGCGGTGAACAGCGGGGTGGACGAGCCGCCCGGCGTCCAGAACTTCAGCTCGTGGTTGGGGTCGCGCATGCCGCCGGCCATGTCGAGCAGCTCGCGCAGCGTGATGCCGAGCGGCGCTTCGTACTGGCCGGGGCGCTTGACGTGGCCCGAGAGGCTGAAGATGCCGAAGCCCTGCGACTTCGCGGTGCCCATGCCGGAGAACCAGTCGGCGCCGTGCAGCAGGATCGGCGGGACCGAGGCGATCGACTCGACGTTGTTGACCACGGTCGGGCGCGCGTAGAGGCCGGCGACCGCCGGGAACGGCGGCTTGAGGCGCGGCTGTCCGCGACGGCCCTCGAGGCTGTCGAGCAGGGCCGTCTCCTCGCCGCAGATGTAGGCGCCGGCGCCCGCGTGGACGGTGATGTCGAGGTCGAAGCCGGAGCCGTGGATGTTCTTGCCCAGGTGGCCCGCGGCGTACGCCTCCTCCACCGCGCGCAGCAGGCGGCGGTACACGTGCACGACCTCGCCGCGCAGGTAGATGAAGGCGTGGTTGCAGCCGATGGCGTACGAGGTGATGACGCAGCCCTCGATGAGGAACTGCGGGGCAGCCATCATCAGCGGGATGTCCTTGCAGGTGCCCGGCTCGGACTCGTCGGCGTTGACGACCAGGTAGCGGGGGCCGCCGTCCGGCGGGGGCAGGAAGCCCCACTTCATGCCGGTCGGGAAGCCGGCGCCGCCACGGCCGCGCAGACCGGAGTCCTTGGTCATCTGCACGAGGTCGGCGGGCTCCATCGCCAGCGCCTTCTCCAGCGCCTGGTAGCCCTCGTTCTGCTCGTACGTCGCCAGGGTCCAGGACTGCGGGTCGTCCCAGAACTTGGTGAGGATCGGGGTGAGCGTGGTGGCCACGGCTGTCACTTCCCCTCGGCGGGCTTGGTGCCCGCCTGCTCGTCGGCGGCGTTGGAGGGCGTGTCGGTGGAGGAGCGTAGGCCCGGCGCCAGGTCGTCGGGGTGACCGGCACCGTCGGCGGGGCCGGCGTGCTTGCCGTTCGGGGCGGTCCAGTTGTGGTCCTTGGCGACCTTGAGGCCCTCCAGCGAGGCCGGACCGGCGCCCACGCCCTCGTCGGCGAGGCCGTCGTGGAAGCCCGCGAGCACCCGCGAGACCTGCTTGAAGCTGCAGACCTTGGCCGCTCCGCGAGTGGGTGCGACGTCCTTGCCGGCCCGCAGGTCGTCCACGAGCTGCTTGGTCGACCCGGGCGTCTGGTTGTCGAAGAACTCCCAGTTGGCCATGACCACCGGCGCGTAGTCGCAGGCCGCGTTGCACTCGACGCGCTCGAGGGTGATCTTGCCGTCTGCCGTCGTCTCGTCGTGGCCGATGCCGAGGTGCTCGGAGACCTCGTCCCAGATCTGGTCACCGCCCATGATCGCGCACAGCGTGTTGGTGCAGACGCCGACGGTGTACTCCCCGTTGGGGTGGCGCTTGTACTGCGTGTAGAAGGTCGCGACGCCCGACACCTCGGCGGTGCTCAGGTCCAGCACCTCCGCGCAGAAGTCGATGCCGCGCCCGGTGACGTAGCCGTCGACGCTCTGCACCAGGTGCAGCAGGGGCAGCAGCGCCGAACGCGCCTGCGGGTAGCGGGAGACGACCTGCGCCGCGTCGACGTGCAGCTGTGCCAGCACGTCGTCGGCGTAGGGCTCCTTGGACTCGGCCGGCACCGTCAGGTGTCCGGCCGCCATCTGCAGTCCGTAGTGCTCCATCAGCGCTTGTCCTTTCGCGCAACGACGGTCGCTCCGCGCCTCGGTCGCGAGAGCTCCCTCGTGGGCTCACTTCCTGTTGCACTCAACGGTCCACGCCTCCCATGACGGGGTCGATCGAAGCCACCGCGACGATGACGTCGGCGATCTGGCTGCCCTCGCACATCGCGGCCGTGGCCTGCAGGTTGTTGAAGGACGGGTCGCGGAAGTGCGCGCGGTAGGGGCGCGTGCCCCCGTCGGACACCAGGTGGCAGCCGAGCTCGCCCTTGGGGCTCTCCACGGCGGAGTACGCCTGGCCGGGCGGCACCCGGAAGCCCTCGGTCACCAGCTTGAAGTGGTGGATGAGCGACTCCATGGAGGTGCCCATGATCTCGCGGATGTGGTCGAGGCTGTTGCCCATGCCGTCGCCACCGATGGCCAGCTGCGCCGGCCAGGCGATCTTCTTGTCGGTGACCATGACCGGGCCGGGGTTGGACTGGAGGCGGTCGATGGCCTGCTCGACGATCTTGAGCGACTCGTACATCTCGTCGATGCGGATCCGCAGGCGGGCGTAGGAGTCGGACTCGGTGCGGGTGATGACCTCGAAGTCGTAGGTCTCGTAGCCGCAGTACGGGTCGAGCTTGCGCAGGTCGTGCGGCAGGCCGGTCGAGCGCAGCACCGGACCGGTGATGCCCAGCGCCATGCAGCCCGACAGGTCGAGGTAGCCGACGTCGACCGTGCGGCCCTTGAGGATGGGGTTCTCGTTGAGCAGCAGCTCGAGCTCG
The DNA here is from genome assembly GCA_963722015.1 of uncultured Actinomycetota bacterium. GTDB lineage: Bacteria > Actinomycetota > Actinomycetes > Actinomycetales > Dermatophilaceae > Pedococcus. Next base: position 29,052 of record CAVRMT010000009.1, read on the forward strand.
CCGAGTCCCTTGCGCACCAGCGGCACCGTGTCGCGGACCTTGTCGATGGCGCCGGGCGGCAGGTCCTGCGCGACCCCGCCGGGGCGGATGAAGGCGTGGTTCATCCGCAGGCCGGTGACCATCTCGAAGATGGCCAGGACGCGCTCGCGCTCGCGGAAGCCGACGGTCATGACGGTCGTCGCACCCATCTCCATGCCGCCGGTGGCGAGGGCGACGAGGTGGGAGCTGATCCGGTTGAGCTCCATCAGCAGCACGCGGATCGCGCTGGCGCGCTCCGGGATCTGGTCGGTGATGCCGAGCAGCTTCTCGACCGACAGGCAGAACGCCGCCTCGTTGAAGAACGGCGCGAGGTAGTCCATGCGGGTGCAGAACGTCACGCCCTGGGTCCAGGTGCGGAACTCCATGTTCTTCTCGATGCCGGTGTGCAGGTAGCCGATTCCCGCGCGGGTCTCGGTCACCGTCTCGCCGTCGAGCTCGAGGATCAGACGGAGCACGCCATGCGTCGAGGGGTGCTGGGGACCCATGTTGACGACGATGCGCTCCTCGTGGAGGGCAGCGGCCTCGTCGACGAGCTGGTCCCAGTCACCCCCGGTGGCGTTGAAGACGTGCGCGCCCTCGGCCGCGGCTGCGTCCGCGCCCGAGGTCGCGTAGATGTCGCTGGTTTCGGTGCTCATCAGTTGTAAGACCTCCGCTGGTCCGGCGGCGGGACCGTGGCCCCCTTGTACTCGACGGGGATGCCGCCGAGGGGGTAGTCCTTGCGCTGCGGGTGGCCCGGCCAGTCGTCGGGCATGAGGATGCGGGTCAGGGCCGGGTGGCCGTCGAACTCGATCCCGAACATGTCCCACGTCTCGCGCTCGTGCCAGTCGTTCGCCGGGTAGATCGCGACGATCGACGGGATGTGCGGGTCGGCGTCGGGTGCGGTGACCTCGACGCGCATCCGGCGTCCGCCGTGGGTGATCGACAGGAAGTGGTAGACCGCGTGGAGCTCGCGGCCCTCCTCCTGCGGGTAGTGCACACCGGACACACCGGTGCACATCTCGAAGCGCAGCGAGGGGTCGTCGCGCAGGGTCCGGGCCACCGCGCGCAGGTGCTCGCGGCGCACGAACAGGGTCATCTCGCCGCGGTCGACGACGACGCGCTCGACAGCCTCGACGTACGAGGCCGCGCCACCGACCAGGCCCTGCTCGAGCCGGTCGGCGATCTCGTCGAAGTAGCTGCCGTAGGGCCGCACCGAGGCCGCGGGGAACAGGATCGGGCTGACCATGCCGCCGTACCCGGTGGTGTCACCGGTGTCCGTGGCGCCGAACATGCCGTGGCGCTCACCGACCTGCACGGGGTCGGGCGTGGTGCCGGGAGCCGCGGGGAGCCGCTCGCCGGTCTCACGGTCGACCACTGCCCCGGGCTCGGCACCGACGGTGGCGCCGGCGACGACAGGGGCAGGCTGGTCGGGGCCGTCGCCCCGGTCGGCTGCCGCGTCGGCGGACCGGTTGCCCAGGACGTCGCTGTTGGCGGTGGCCTTCGTCGGGTCCTGCTGCGCGCGGCTGCTGTCGCTGGCGGCGTCGTTGCTCGTCGCGTCGGTGTTCTTGTTCTCCTCGCTCACGCGACACCTCCGTGGGCGCTGCGCGCCTGACCCTGCTCCTGGTCGTGCGCGTGGCCGTGCTGGTGGCCGCCCACGAGCGGCAGGCTCACCCCGGCGCCCTGGGCGAGCAGGCCGGTCATCTGGTGCGTCGGGGTCGCGGAGAGGGCGGCGGCTTCGGCCGCACGGGCCGCGGCGACGCGGTTGACGCCGAGCTTGCTGTTCTGGATCTGCTCGTGCAGCGTGAGGATCGCGTTGAGGAGCATCTCGGGGCGAGGCGGACAACCCGGTAGATACACGTCGACCGGGATGATGTGGTCGACCCCCTGCACGATGGCGTAGTTGTTGAACATGCCGCCGGAGCTGGCGCAGACGCCCATCGAGATGACCCACTTGGGCTCGGGCATCTGGTCGTAGACCTGGCGCACGACGGGAGCCATCTTCTGGCTCACCCGACCGGCGACGATCATCAGGTCGGCCTGGCGCGGCGTCGCGGAGAACCGCTCCATACCGAAGCGGGCGATGTCGTAGTCCGGCGTGCCGACGGCCATCATCTCGATGGCGCAGCAGGCCAGGCCGAACGTCGCCGGCCAGACCGAGCTCTTGCGCATGTAGCCCGCGACCTGCTCGACCGTGCTCAGCATGAAGCCTGCGGGCAGCTTCTCTTCGATTCCCATTGCTTTTCCTAGTTCCTCGTCAGTCCCACTCGAGGCCGCCGCGGCGCCACACGTATGCGTAGGCCACGAAGACGGTCAGGATGAACAGCACCATCTCGACGAGTGCGAACAGGCCGAGCTGGTCGAACGCGACGGCGAACGGGTAGAGGAACACCGATTCGATGTCGAAGATGATGAAGAGCATCGCGGTCAGGTAGTACTTGATCGGCACGCGCCCGCCACCGGCGGCCTGGGGGGTCGGCTCGATGCCGCACTCGTAGGCGTCGAGCTTGGCGCGGTTGTAGCGCTTGGGCCCAGCGATCGAGGCGGCGAAGACCGAGAAGACGGCAAAGCCGCCACCGATCGCCAGCAGAAACAGCAAGGGGACGTAGGGGTTGCTCATCGCCGTGCCACTCCCCTTCCGAAGTCATCTTTGAAGTCATGTGTGAAGCCATGGCCGACGCCGGGGGTGGCGTCCGTGCGGGACGTGCAGCCGAGCCGCGCCGTGCGCGCCCCGATCCGCGCCCCAATCCTAGGGGTGGGCTCCGGGAATGCACGACGGGTCATGCGTCGGGGGCCATCTTCGACATGGCGGTGATGAGGCGGTCTCCCGCATCACCCCCGCGTGGCTCGGCCAGGTTGGCCATCACCTTGAGGAGGAACTTCATCAGCGTGGTGCGGGGCAGGCCGTACTTGGTGGCCAGCCGCATGATCTCGGGGTTGCCGATCATCTTGGCGAAGTAACGGCCCAGGGTGTAGTACCCGCCCAGCGAGTCGGCCATGACCCCGGGGTAGGACTGCAGGACACGCTCGCGCTGCGCGTCGTCGGTGCGGGCGAACGCCTGGGCGATGACCTCGGCTGCCAGCCGGCCCGACTCCATGGCGTAGGCGATGCCCTCGCCGTTGAACGGGTTGACCATCCCGCCTGCGTCGCCGACCAGGAGCAGGCCCTGGTCGTAGTGCGGCTGGCGGTTGAAGCCCATCGGGAGGGCCGCTCCACGGATCGGGCCGACCATCGTCTCGTCGGAGTAGGTCCACTCCTGCGGCATCGTCGCGACCCAGCGCCGCATGACGTCCTTGTAGTCGGTCTTGCCGAAGGCGCTGGAGGTGTTGAGGATGCCGAGGCCGACGTTGGAGGTGCCGTCCCCGACACCGAAGATCCAGCCGTATCCGGGCAGGAGCACCTTCTTGCCGTGGGCGTCGGTGGACCACAGCTCGAGCCAGGACTCGAGGTAGTCGTCGTCGTGGCGCGGGCTGGTGTAGTAGGTGCGGACCGCGACACCCATGGGGCGGTCCTCACGCTTCTCGCGACCCATCGCCAGCGACAGGCGTGAGGAGTTGCCGTCCGCAGCGACGACGAGCGGTGCGGTGTAACGCAGCTCGGGTCCGGCCGCCCGGCCCTTCTCGTCGGTGGCCTTGGCCGTCACCCCGACGATCGACCCCTTGGAGTCGACGATCGGGCCGGTGACGTTGGTGCCCTCGCGCAGCCGGGCCCCGTGCTTGACGGCGTGCTTGGCCAGGATGTCGTCGAAGTCCTGGCGCGTGCGGACCAGGCCGTAGGGCGGGAAGCTCGCGAGGTCGGGCCACGGCAGGGACAGGCGCATGCCTCCGCCGATGATCCGCAGGCCGTGGTTCTTGATCCAGCCGTCCTCCTCGGGCGTGGGGATGCCGAGGGTGATGAGCTCCTTGACCGCGCGGGGGGTCAGGCCGTCGCCGCAGACCTTCTCGCGGGGGAAGTTCGTCTTCTCCAGCAGCAGGACGTCCAACCCGGCCATGGCCAGGTAGGCGGCGGTCGCAGAGCCGGCAGGGCCCGCCCCGACGACGATGACGTCGGCGGTCTCGGTGGGAGCGCCGACCGCGGAACTGCCTCCGGCGACCTCGCTGATGCTGTGTGTCACGCCTGCCTCACCCGCTTGTGAACGACTTCACGAACTTCAAATGCGGAGTCTATTCCCGCCACCACGGACGCACCTAGTAAGGCCGTCCTAACCCACGGCTGGGACTTCACGGGTGGGGCTTGACGGCCCGGTGCAGGGCGACGATGCCACCGGTGAGGTTGCGCCAGCCGACCTGCGACCAGCCTGCCGCCGCGATGGTCGTGGCGAGCTCGCGCTGCGCGGGCCACGCCTGGATCGACTCGGCGAGGTAGACGTAGGACTCGGGGTTGCTGCTCACCTTGCGTGCCACCGTGGGCAGCGAGCGCATGAGGTACTCGGTGTAGACCTTGCGGAAGGCCGGGTTGACCGGCTGGCTGAACTCGCAGACCACGAGCCGGCCCCCCGGCTTCACCACCCGCAGGAACTCCCCCAACGCCGCCTCGACGCTCGCCACGTTCCGCAGCCCGAACGACATGGTCACGGCGTCGAAGCTGCTGTCGGCGAACGGCAGTCTCATGGCATCGGCCGCGGTGAACCCGAGGTCGGGTCGGCGCTGGTTTCCCACCCGCAGCATCCCGAGCGAGAAGTCGGCAGGCACGACGTTGACCCCCCCGTCGGCGAACGGCTCGCTGCTCGTCCCGGTGCCGGCGGCGATGTCGAGCACGGTCTCCCCGGGCCGGGCGGCGACCGCCCTGAGGACGGCCCGGCGCCACCACCGGTCCTGCCCGAGGGAGAGCACGTCGTTGGTCAGGTCGTACTTGCCGGCCACGTCGTCGAACATCGCGGCGACGTCACGGGGATCCTTCTCGAGGCTGGCACGCGTCATGGCGTCATCCTCCCATTCGGTCGCGGACCGGGCTCGTCCCGGCTCCCGACCCGGCTCCCCGGCGCGGCTCCCGACCCGGCTCCCCGGCGCGACTCCCCGACCGGCTCCCCGGCGCGGGCGCCATACCCCTCGGTCGTAGGCTGGCCCCGACATGAGCACCCTGCCCACTCCCGCTGCGGCTGCCCGCCCGGGGACCTCCCTGGTCGCCCGCACCGTGGCGCTCGCCGACCCGGGCAGCCTGCTCACCCTGCTGCCGGACCTCGGTGACCCGCGCGAGATCGCGAGCTGGGTCCGCCGCGGTGAGGGGCTGGTCGGCTGGGGGCGTGCCCTGGAGTTCACCGCGCACGGACCCGAGCGGTTCGCGCTGGCCGAGCAGTGGTGGCGCGAGGTCGTCGCCTGCGCCGTGGTCCGCGACGAGGTGGGCCTGCCCGGCACCGGGCCGGTCACCTTCGGCTCGGTCGCGTATGCCGCCGGGTCGCCGTCCGGCGCCACCCTCGTCGTGCCCGAGGTGGTCGTGGGCGCCCGCGACGGCGCCTGGTGGGTCACCACCGTCGGCACCAGCTCCGAGCTCCCCTCCCCCGTGCTGCCCGAGCAGTCCGCACCGCTCGGCCCGACCGGGGTCGCGTTCGCCGACGGCGCCCTCTCCTCGGCGCAGTGGGCCGGGGCCGTCGAGGAGGCGGTGGCCCGCATCACCGACGGTGACCTGGACAAGGTGGTCCTGGCACGAGACCTGCGGGTGACCGCGGCCGAGCCGATCGACGCCCGGTGGCTGCTGCAGCGGTTGGCCGAGCGCTACGACACGACGTGGGTGTTCGCCGTCGACGGACTCGTCGGCGCGACCCCGGAGATGCTGGTGCGGCTCGAGAAGGGACTGGTCACCTCCCGCGTCCTGGCCGGCACGATCCGCCGGACCGGCGACGACGCGCACGACCTGGCGCTCGCGGGTTCGTTGGCCCGCTCCAGCAAGGACCTCGAGGAGCACGAGTACGCCGTGCGGTCGGTCGCCGACGCCCTGCGCCCCCACTGCTCGTCGGTCAACGTGCCCGAGGCGCCGTTCGTGCTGCACCTGTCGAACGTCATGCACCTCGCCACCGACGTGGCGGCGGTGCTGGGCGACGGCGCCACCTCGCTGACCCTGGCGGCGTCGCTGCACCCCTCCGCCGCGGTGTGCGGCACCCCCGCCGAGGCCGCGGACGTCGTGATCTCCCAGCTCGAGCACATGGACCGGGGCCGCTACGCCGGTCCGGTCGGCTGGATGGACGCCTCGGGCGACGGCGAGTGGGGCATCGCGCTGCGCTGCGGGGCCTTCGACCCCGACGACGCCGCCTCGATGCGGTTGTTCGCCGGCTGCGGCATCGTCGCCGGCTCCGACCCGGACTCCGAGGTGGCCGAGTCCGACGCCAAGCTCGTCCCGATGCGCGACGCCCTCACGGCAGGATGACGACGTGACCGACGAGTCGACCGGCGTCGGCGACCTCGCACCCCGGCCGGCCGATGCGGTCGTGTTCGACCTGGGCAACGTCCTGATCCAGTGGGACCCGGTGGCCGCGATCGCGGCCGCCGTCGGCACCGAACGGGCGGTCTCGTTCGTGGCCGACCCCGACTTCGACTTCGCCGCCTGGAACCACGCCAACGACGCCGGGCGCCCCCTGGTCGAGGCGGAGCAGTCAGCCCTGCAGTCCCACCCGCACTACGCGCAGGAGGTGCTGGCCTATCGCCAGCACTTCGGAGCCTCACTCGTCGGGGAGATCGTCGGCACCGTGACGATCCTGCGCGAGCTGCACGACGCCGGGGTGCCGCTGTTCGCACTGACCAACTGGTCGGCCGACCTCTTCCCCGTGGCCGTCGAGCGCTTCGAGTTCCTCGAGCTGTTCGAGGACATCGTCGTCTCCGGCGAGGAGGGCGTCGCCAAGCCCGACCCTGAGGTCTTCGAGGTCCTGGAGGAACGCGTCCGTCACCGCGCCGGGCTCGACGACTGCATCTTCGTCGACGACAACCCGGCCAACGTGCTGGCCGCTCAGGAGACCGGGATGGACGCGATCCACTTCACCGGCCCGGACCACCTGCGTGAGGACCTCATCGCGCGGGGTATGCCGCTGCGCCACCTTCCCTGACCGCCTCCGCTGCTGCTCGGCGCAGGGCCGCGTGCTGCTCGCGGTGACCGGCGCGGTCCACCGCGACCTCGAGGACGCGAAGTCCGTCCGGCCTTCGGTGCAGGGCGTCGACGAGCTGGTCCCGGGACGAGATCTGCTGGTGGGCGACGTGGTGCGCGGCGCACAGCGCACCGAGGTCGGCTCCCGTGGGGGTGCCGAAGATGCGTTCGAAGTCGGCGGCCCGCTGCGGTTCCCCGGGTTCGAGGAGGGTGAAGATGCCGCCCCCGTCGTCGTTGGTCACCACGATCGTGAGGTCGGGGCGAAGCTCCAGCGGGCCGATGAGCAGGCCGTTGGCGTCGTGGAGGAAGGTCAGGTCACCCATGAGCGCGTAGGTCGGACCCTGGTCGGCGAGCGCCAGACCGACCGCCGTCGAGACGCAGCCGTCGATGCCGGCCAGCCCGCGGCCGGCGACCACCCGCAGCGCCTCGGCCCGGGGTGCTGCCAGGTCGAGGTCCCGGGCCGAGTTGGACGAGCCCACGAACAGCACCGCGCCGGCGGGCAGGCTGCTCTGGACCGTCTGCGCGACAGCCAGCCCGCTCGGCCAGGGCAGCAGCTCTCCTGACTGGTCGGCGAGCGCCGAGGTGACCCGCTCCCCGGCTGCCAGCCAGGCCCGGGCCCACCGGCGGTCGTCCTCGCCACCAGGGCTGCTCGTGGTGGGGTTGCCCGTGGTAGCCGGCTGTGGGTCGAGGACCGAGACCGGGTGGACGGTGTGGATGTCCGGCCGGGACTCGATCCAGTCGTGCACCCCGACCGCCTCGACCCGGACCCCCTGACGGCGCAGCAGCGCCGCTACGGGACGCGAGAGCGTCAGCCGCCCCACCGCGATGACGCGCTCGGGCGCGTGCTCGTCCAGCCAGTCCGGGGCCGACAGGACCAGCGGGCCGTGGGGCAGCACCCCGGGATGGGGGTGGGTGCCGAAGGGTTCGGCCACCACGGGCCAGCCGTGGCTGACCGCCCAGCGGACCGCACGCTCGAACTGGCCCGGCTCGGGCAGGTCACCCACCAGCACCACGGTACGGGCGAGGTCCTGGACGTTCTCCACCGTGGCGACCTCCGTCGCCGCCTCCGCAGCCCCCAGCGTGGCCGTCTCACCAGCCGCCTGCGTGGCCGGCGCCTCCGCAGCCCCCAGCGTGGCCGTCTCACCAGCCGCCTGCGTGGCCGCCGCCTCCGCCACTGACGCGGCAGCGAGGGCCTCCGGCCACGGCGCCTCGTCGGTCGGGACCAGGGGCTCGCGCAGCTGGAGGTTGAGGTGGACCGGGCCGGGTTCGGACGCGTCGGTGGCCCCGGTCGCGTGGCGGACGGCGGCTGCAGCCAGAGCGCGCCAACGGGCCACCTCTCCCACCTGCCGTTGGGGCGCGACGGCGTCGACCGACCACCGGACAGCACCGGCGTACATCCCCGGTTGCACGGTCGTCTGGTTGGCCCCGGTGCCCCGCAGCTCGACCGGCCGGTCCGCGGACAGCACGATCAGCGGCACCACGCCGTGGTGGGCCTCGAGAACCGCGGGGTGCAGGTTCGCGACAGCCGTTCCCGAGGTCGTGATGACGACCGCGGGCACCCGCGTCAGCTTGGCCAGGCCCAGAGCCAGGAAACCGGCCGACCGTTCGTCCACACGGACGTGCAGGGTGAGGCGCCCCGACCGCTCGGCCGCTCGGGCGGCATACGCCAGCGGAGCCGAACGCGACCCCGGGCAGAGCACGACGTGGCGCACCCCTGCGCCGACCAGCTCGTCGACGAGCACGGTGGCCATGGCGGTCGACGGGTTCACGGGTCGGATTGTGCCATCAGGGTGGCACCTCGACGCGCGCGATGCGGTAGTCGCGGACGACCACCGCCGACGCCTCCTCAGGTCCGGCGAAGAACGCGCCGGCGCCTGCCCGCCACGCTGTCACCGACCGGTCGTCCGAGGCGTCGACCAGGGCCGCGGTCTCGACGTACCGCTCGGACCGGTGCGCTGCGCTCGCCCGTGGTGGGTCCTGGGGAGTCACCTCGGAAGCCCGGGGATCCGCGGCGGGGTTCGTCCCGGGGACCGTGTCGGGATCCCTCGCCAGGCTGGCTTCCAGGTCGCGGGACACGGTGACCCAGCCCGCCCTGTCGGGGTTGGGCCGACCCTCGAGCCGCGGCACCGGGTCCTGGTGGTGCTCCACCGACAGCACCCGGACCTCCGCCGGGACCGGCACCCGGCCGACGGGTGAGCCGAGGGTCACGACGTGGGTGACCCGGTGGGCTGCCCGGAACTGCGTCGAGGAGGCCAGCCCGGCGGCCACGATGCCACCGAGGCTGTGCCCCGACAGCAGCACCGGCTCGGCTGCGACCTCCCTGCCGCCGGTGGAGGACGACGCCGCCCGGGACTGCGCTGCTGCCAGCGCCTGCTGCACCCCGGCTGCGAGCAGGGTCGACTCCGCAGCCATGGACCGGACATCACTGGTGAGGTCGAAGGGGTTCTCGCCGGCGCGAGGGTCCCAGACCTGCGTGCCGCCGATCTGCACGATCCACGCCGGACCATGCTCACCGCTGACCTCCACGACGCGGACCCGACCGTCACCGGGCAGCGCGGCCTGGTCGCGAGCGAGGTCCGCCAGCCCGGCAGGGGCCCGGGCGGAACCGCGGTCGGCGTCGTGAGCCGCTGCCGCTGCGAGGCCCCTGTCCGCCCTCGACGGCGGTCACCTGCACCGCGGTCACCTGCACCGATCCGTCGTCGCTGAGCAGGCCCCACACGGCAGCCGAGTCGGCCAGGATCCCGATCGCCGCCTCGTCCGGGTCTGCGCGCCCCGTCGGAGCCTCGCCGTGGGCGCCGCGGCGCACCCAGCGGGCTGGAACGACGAACGGCGCCGTGACCGGGTTGGTGCGCAGGCCCACGACGAGTCCGCTGCTGCCGCCGGCGAGCTCGGCCACCTCCGGGACCTGCCACACCACGCGGTCCAGCAGGGCTCCGACCTCGACACCCATGGCGTCCAGGGCCACCACCCCGACGACGAGGGTGGGCGCTGCGCGACCCACGGCGACCATCACGGCGTCCTGGGCGAGCCCCGTCGTCCGCACGACGTCCTCCTCCACCTCGCGGTAGGCCCAGGCCGCTGCCCTGACGGCCACGGCCACGGCCGCCACGGCCGCGGTCTCCCGGGCCATCGCCCGGGTGGCACCGACCAGCTCGGCTTCGGCCCGCACCGCCGTCACCGGGCTCAGCGGCGCCGAGGCGCCGGTCACCGCCGTGGTCGTGGCAAGTCGGAGCACCACCTCACCGAGCTCCGTCGCCGACTGCGCGAGCCGGCCTGCGGCGCCAGCCAGCTCGTCGAGCCCGACGGCGGTGCCACCGATCCCACCACGCACCTCGATGGGCGGCTCTGCGATCACCGGCGGTCCCTGAGGCCCGAGACCTCACCGACCAGATGGCGCAGCGCGATCGCGGCTCGGTCGAGGGCGACCGCATGTGCCTCGAGCGCCTCGGCCGCGGCATCGAGGCCACCCACCGCCTGCCCCAGCCCGGCGACCCGGTCGGTGACGACCTCCCGGAACCGGGTCGCCGCCACCGACCGCCAACCCACCCCCCTCGTCGCGCCCACCCGTGCCGCGACGTGACGGACCAGGTCGGCGTCCCGGCGCACCTGCCGGGCCACCGCCCATACGTCCTCGCTGCTGCCCACCATGGGCCCACCGTGCCCCGGCAGCACCGAGCCGGCCGCCCCACCGCACGGACACTGTGGACGCCAGGGCCGCCGCCTGCGACCTGTGGACGGCCGCCCCGGCGGGAGGTACGGGCTCAGGGGCGCAGGCCGGTGGCGGGGTCGCGGTCGGTGAGGCAGTACCGCGTTCCACCGGGAGTCCTCAGCACGGTCCAGCCCCAGCCATCGTGGGTGGACTCCACCCGGGCGCCGAACGACTCGTGGAGGCTGGTCTGTGCAGCCCTGTCCTCGCAGGCGAGGTCGACGTGCGCCGTCACCCTGGCGTTCGGTTCGTCGAGGCGTTGCGTGAGCAGGCGCACCGGCATGCCGGAAGGCCTGGTGAGGGGCAGCAGCCCGGACACGCCGGGCTCGGGCGTCGGCACAGACCAGCCGGTGAGCCGGGTCCAGAAGGCGAGCTCGGCGGCATGGCCGTGGGCCGGGATGTCGAGGCAGACCTGGTCGAGCAGGCTGGGTTGCCCTCCGCGCGCCTGGCCGCGGGATGTCGCGTCCGGTGCCCATCGGACCAGGCAGAACGCGAACCCGCCCGGCGAGCGGAGGACGACGACGTCGTCGAGCTCGGTGACGACCTGCGCGCCGAGGGCGACCGCCTGGTCACGCGCCCGGTCGAGCGGCACGTCGACCTCGAGGTCGACGTGCACACCGCCCGATCGACCTACCCGCTGCACCTTGACCCAGGGGTCACCGTCGGCGGGCAGGAGCGTCGCGAACTCACCATGACCACCTCGCCACGGTGCCACCCTCGTCCGTGTCACCTGCCGCCAGAACTCCAGCTGCTCGTCGAACCCTTCCGCCGGCAGGTCGAGCACCGCCCACAGCCACCTGACCTGCACGCTCAACCCTGCGCGTCGGGATCGAGGCCGGCCAGCTCGACGAGGAACAGGGCCAGGGCCAGCGCGGTCCGCCGCAGCTCGTCGGGGTGCACGCTCTCGTCCGGGCCGTGGATGCGGGAGGCCGGCTCCTCGACCCCGAGCAGCATGATCTCGGCGTCGGGCACGATCTCGGCCAGCGCGGTCGCCAGCGGGATCGAGCCACCCTGCCCGGCGGTCACCACCTCCCGGCCGAACGCGCGCCCCATCGCCCGCGCCATCGCTGCATACGCGGGCCCGTCGGTGCGCGCGCTGAACCCGTGACCGAGCGAGACCGGCCGGACCTCGACCTGCCCGTATGGCGTGTGGCGCCGCAGGTGCGCCACGAGCAGCTCCTGCGCGGCCCCCGGGTCGGTGCCTGCCGGCACCCGCAGGTTGACCACCGCCCGGGCCTCGCCCTGGACGGCAGCCGTCACCTGCGACACCGGCGGGCAGTCGATCGCCAGGACCGTCGCCGCCGGCCGCGCCCACAGCCGGTCGGCGATGCCGGCGCCACCACGACCACCGCCCAGGGGCATGACGCCCGGCACCAGTGCGGCGTCGGCGGCGAACCTGGACTCGTCGAACTCCGCACCGTCCCAGGTGCCGTCGTGGTCCAGGCCGTCGACCGTCGTCTCCCCGTCGGCGTCCCGCAACGAGGCCAGAGCCGTGAGCAGGGCCTGGAGCGCATCGGGCGCCGCCCCGCCGTACATGCCGGAGTGGGCCGGGTGGCCCATCGTGCGCACGGTCACCAGCACGCTGCCGGTGCCGCGCAGGGACGTCGTCAGCGTGGGCAGCCCGAGCTCGACGTTGCCCGTGTCGGCCAGCACGAACGCGTCGCACGCGACCAGCTCGGGACGGGCGCGGGCCAGCGCCTCCATGCCGCCGCTGGACTGCTCCTCCGAGCCCTCGCAGACGACGGCGACCTCCACCGGCCAGCCGCCGAGGACCGCACGGACGGCCCGCAGCGCGAGCAGCGTCGCGACGAGGTTGCCCTTGCAGTCGGCGGACCCGCGGCCGAACCACCGGCCGTCGCGTTCGGTGAGCTCCCACGGCGGCGTCGACCACGCGTCGAGGTCACCGGCCGGCACGACGTCGTGGTGGGAGTAGAGGAGCACCGCGGGGGCGCCCTGCGGACCTGTCGAGCGGCCCACCACGGCGAGCGACCCGTCTGGCGCCTGGACCTGCTCCACCCCGTCGACGCCGGCGTCGGTGAACAGCGAGCCGACCAGGGCGGCCGAGGCCATGCACTGCGAGGCCGGCTCGATCGCGGGGTTGGCCACCGAGCGCAGCGACACCAGCCGCGCGAGGTCGTCGCGCCCCCGCGGCATACCGGCCTCGACGGCGGCCGCGAGGCGGTCGGCGACGGACCCGCTCACGGGACCAGGTCGTCGAGGTACAGCGGGAGCATCTGCCACCACGTCGGCCAGTCGTGCATGTAGCCCGGGCCCCAGTCATCGACCCGGTTCGGGATCCCCTTGTCCCCCAACACCTTCGCGACCGCCCACGACTCGCCGACGTCCTCGTAGTCACCGCTGCCCGAGGCCAGCAGGATGAAGCGGTGGCGCAGGGTCTCGAGCGCCTCGCCCTCGAGACCGGGGACGAACCTGAGCGGTGAGGAGTAGTAGAGGTCGTCGGTCGGGGGTCCGTCGATGAACTGCTCGATCGCATACGTCCCGCTCATGCCGACCGCTGCGCTGAACAGGTGCGGGTAACGGCAGACCATCGCCACCGCGTTGAACGCACCGATCGACGCACCGGCCGTGACGATCGGCTGCGGCCCGTTGCTGTCGGCGTGGATGGCCGGCACCACCTCCCCGGCCACCGCCTGGTGGTAGGCGTTGAACAGCCACATGCGGTAGTCGGTCGAGCCGGCCTTCTGGGCCATCACCCGGCCGGCCGCGCTGTCGCAGGAGTACACCTTGATGCGCCCCGCGTCGATGAGCGGTGCGAGCCTGCCGACCAGGTCGTTGCGCTCGACCTCCTCGGCGTCACCACCGGCGGTGGGGAACAGCAGGACGGGTACGCCGTAGTGCCCCCACCGGACCAGGGACATCTCCTGCCCCATCCGGTCGGACCACCAGCGTTCGGTGACCTTCACGTGTGCCTCCCAGCGGTCGTTCGGGTGTGCTGCACGGTGCGGGTGTGCCGCGGGGTCGGCCTCACTCGTACACGAACTTCTGCGGGCCGGGGAAGACCCACGACAGGCCGTCGCGCAGCCGGTCGCGCCAGTCCTCCCAGTTGTGGCCGTCGCGGGCCTCGACGTAGTTGACCGCCATGCCGGCGGTGCGGAACACCGGCACCATCGAGCGGTTCGGCGTGATCAGCGGCTCGTAGGTGCCGCAGGACATGAAGATCCGCTCGACCGGTCGGGTCGGCTTGGCGCGGTAGCGGTTGACGAACTTGACCACAGGGTCGAACGCCGGGCCGCCGCCGTGGTCGCTGCCGATGTCGGTGAACACCATCGAGGCCGACTGCAGCAGCAGCGACCCGAACTCGCCGGGGTAGCGCACCGCCGTCGACAGGGCTGCGATCCCGCCGAAGCTCGAGCCCATCAGGGCCCGCCCCTGCGGGTCGTCCAGCAGGGAGAGCCGCTCGGCCAGCCGCGGCACGAGCTCACGGGCGATGAACCGGGCGTGGGGTGCGTGGTTCGGGTACTCCTTGAGCCGGTCGCGCGGGGGCACGAAGGCGACGACCAGCGGTGCCACGTCGAGGCGGTGGACCAGGTTGTCCAGCACCGTCTTCATGGCCGTGTAGTCGAGGTAGTCGTCGCCGTCGTGGACCACGAGCAGCGGGTAGCGCAGGGCGGTGTTGTAGCGCGCCGGCAGGTAGAGCTTGACCGACTGCTCGCGGCGAAGTGCCTTGGAGCGCAGCACGTCCTCGACGATCTCGCCCTGGCGGGCCTCGGGGTCGTGGTGCACCCAGTCGGGCACCTCGTAGCCGGTCGCGGCACACACCGAGCTCGACCCCATCGGCGAGTGCGCCACCTTGGGGTTGAGGGGGTCGTTGAAGGTCTCGTAGTGGTCTCCGCGTCGCGTCTCGAGCTGGTACTCCACCCGCGACCCGCTGGGCAGCACCGTCGTCGCCGCCCACAGGTCGGTGTCGGGCAGGCGTTTCATGGGTAGCGGGTCGGCCAGGCCGACGACGCGGTGCCGGACCCGGACCTCGTCGGCGTCCCCACGGAACAGGAAGGTCGCGCGCTCCCCCTCGATGACCGGGGAGGGGTGCCTGGCCAGGAAGCGGTCGATGGCGGCGCCGTCGACGGGCAGCCTCTCCCGGAGCCGGTTGACGGCCAGCCTGCGCTCGTTCATGACCGGCTCCCCAGCTCGTGCACGGCGCCGTCGATGCCCAGGATCCTGGCTCCCTGCGGCAGACCACCCTCGGACGTCAGCTCCAGCGCCGTCCCGTCGTCGAGCAGCACGCAGTGCTGGTCGGTGAAGCGTCGCGCCATCACTGCGCACCGGTCCTTGTCGTCCAGCCGCAGCCGTCGCCGGGCGTGCGGCAGGGCGACGATGCCCTTGACCCTGCCCAGCCCGCGGTCGTACACCTCGGCCTCGGTGGAGCCCTCCGGCCCGTGGTCGTGGAACAGCACGACGCGTTCGGTGAGGGCCATCGCGCCGGCCGACCACGCGATGACCGGCAGGGTCTCCGGGACGCGGATCGCGAACAACCGCAACGCCCTCAGCAACGTCCCCACGTGGCCGCCGGTCACGACCAGGGCGGCGCAGTCGGCCAGGGCCGCCTCGATCTCGCCACGGTGCCAGGCGATCACCCCGCTGGAGTCCAGCGGGGCCGCGGCATCGAGCTCGGCGTACAGGTTCTTGAGCTGCGCGCCATACCAGGCGTCCACGTGCCGCACCGCCTCGACGGCGTCGTCGACAGCCCCGTACGCCGGGTGGGTACCACCGGTGCGCTGCTCGGCCTCGCGCGTGCGCCGGACCACGGCGTAAAGCCCGTCCATGGCGTGCTGCAGGCGCACTCGGTACAGCGACAGCAGGGCGTCGTGGTGGTCCCGGAAGGACAGTGCGGCACCGGCGAACACCTCGTCCTTGGCGATGACGTCGAAGGTGCGGTGGTAGAGGCGCAGGTGGTGGGCCCGCCCCTCGAGGACGGTGTCGAGCTCGTCGACGGCGTCCTCGCGCTCCTCCCAGCCGGCGTTGACGGTCGCCACGGGGCCGTCGACACCGAGCGAGCGCAGGGCTGTGCCCGCAGTGGTCATGAACCGTTGGGGTCCAAGGAGAATGGTGCGCATGGAGAAGGTCCGCGTCAGCCGGCGTGGACGCGGATGGTCCGGCCGACGTCGTCGAGCATGTCGCGCAGGGTGTCGTAGTCGGGGTGGCGCATCCGGACGTACGCGTTGGCCATGTAGCCGGCCTCGACCGGCTGGGTGTGGTGTCCCTGCGGCGGGAAGTGGGCGTCGATGACCCACTGGCCGTGCCGGGCCTGCATCTCGTCGATGCCGCTGTAACCGGTGATCTGCCCGTCCGCGTCAGGTCGCAGGGCCACGATGCCTGCGGAGTAGGGGCGCAGCATCTGCCGCTGCGGCACCCCGTGGACCATGACGTGCGCCCACTCGCGGTAGACGTCGACGTCGTTGCTGGCGGAGTACAGGTCCCAGCAGCCGACCCCGGGAGGGCGGGCACCGATCTCGGAGAACTTCAGGCCCTTGGGCCCGTGGAACCACTCCATGTGCGTGGCCGAGGTCTCGATGCCGAGCGCGGTGATGACCCGCTGCCCCATCTGCGCGACCTCGCGGTAGAGGTCGGAGTCGGCGACCCGGTTGGTGGTGACGAACTGCGGCGAGATCCAGCGGGTGCGCATCGCCTCGAGCACGTTGGGGTAGTAGTGGGTCGTCCAGTCGTGGACGATGCGGCCGTCGCTGGTGATGGTGTCGTAGAAGCCCTCGTGGCCCTCGACGAACTCCTCCACGGCGATGGAGGCCGCGCCGTGGCTGCCGAAGTCGAGCAGTGCCCGGGTCAGCTGCTCGTCGTCGTCGACGCGGGTGGTGTCCTTGGCGCCGGCGCCGTCGCGCGGCTTGAGGATGAGCGGGTAGCCGTGCTCCTCGACGAACGCCCACACCTCGTGCGCGTGGTCGACCCCCCGGGAGGCCGCGGTCGGCACACCGGCTTCGCGCAGGGCCTGCTTCATCGAGGGCTTGTCGCGGCACAGCCAGGTGGTGCGGACGGAGGTGCCGGGGATGCCGGTGGCCTCCCGGACGTGGGCCGCGGTCATCGTGTGGGCCTCCACGGTGGCCTCGAGCCGGTCGACCCAGACCTTGGTCTGGATGAAGCGGACCGCCTCGGTCATCTCGTGCAGGCTCGTCACCGAGCCGACTCGGTAGTAGCCGGTCAGGGCGTCGCGCAGCTCGTCGTCGAGCTGCCACTCCTCGGACTCGCCGATGCCGATGACGTTGGCGCCCACCGAGGCCAGCGCCAGGGCGAACCTGCGCTGGTTGGCGGGGAACCCTGGCTCGACGAAGATGACGTTCACGGGTCGACCGTAGCGCCGCCGAGCAGCCGATGGCATGCCGTGACGCGCTCGCGCCACCACCACAGGCGTTCCGCTGGTGCCGCCCACCGGGCGAGCAGCTCCTCGTCGGCCTCGACCCGGCCGGTGGGCAGCACCCCTGCGGCAGGCACCAAGGAGGTCGTGGCGACGTCGCCCGCCAGCAGGGCGACGGTGCCCAGGCCGCAGGCGTAGGGCAGCTCGGGCAGGGCGGCGGCGAGCGCGACCCCGGCTGACATCCCCACCGAGGTGTCGAGCGCGGAGGACACCACCGCAGGCAGGCCGCACGCCTGGACGACCTCCAGGGCCCGTCGCACGCCGCCGAGCGGGGCGACCTTGACCACGACGAGGTCGGCGGCTCCCTCTCGGGCCACCCGCAGAGGGTCCTGCGCCTTGCGGATCGACTCGTCGGCGGCGACGAGGACGTCGATCCCGGCGCGGGCCAGGGCCACGCGCAGCTCGCGCAGCTCCTCGACGCTCGCGCAGGGCTGCTCGGCGTACTCCAGCCCGTACGCGGCCAGTCGGCGCAGCGCGTCGGTCGCCTCGGTCACCGACCAGCCACCGTTGGCATCCACCCGGATCCGCCCCTCGCGCCCCAGTGCGTCACGGACCGCGGCGACCCGGTCGACGTCGTCGGCGACCGTCTGGCCGCGCTCGGCGACCTTGACCTTGGCGGTGGTCGCCCCGTCGAAGCGCGCCAGCACCCCCGCCACCTGCTCGGGCGGCACCGCCGGGACGGTGGCGTTGACCGGCACCTGGGTACGGCGCGGGGCCGGCCACGACCCGTACGCGGCCTCGACCGCCGCGGCCAGCCACCGGGACGCCTCCGGCGGTGGGTACTCCGGGAACGCCGAGAACTCCCCCCACCCGCCGGGTCCGCGCACGAGGGCGGCTTCGCGCACCTGGACGCCGCGGAACCGCACCCGCATCGGGATCGCGACGACGTGCAGCCCGGCCAGCAGCTCGCCGAGGTCGGGGACGTCCAGGGCGGGCATCTCGAAGGCCGGCACCTCGTGGGCGCGAAGGAGGCCAGGTCGCTGTACGGGTCGGTGGCTGGGCGGGTGGTCGCTCACCCGCCCATCCAACCGCTCCGGGTCAGGCGCCGCGCACCGCCTTCTGCAGCTCGTTCGCCGCCAGGGCGATGAAGGCCGCCGCGCACAGCACCATCGCGATGTTGGAGGGCAGCTTGTTGCGCCACTCGCGCGGGGTCCGGTCGGTGTTCAGCAGCCAGAGCAGGGTCACGGACAGGAACGGCATGAAGAAGGCGCCGAGGACGCCGTAGGCGAGGATCAGGTAGACCGGCTTGCCCAGGAACAGCATCGCCATGGGCGGGAACGTCAGCCACAGGATGTAGGCGCGGTACCAGCGGCCACCCAGGCGGCTGTCGGGGTGGTCCTGGCCGTGGCCACGGACGTGCCCGACGAAGTCGGCGAACATCATCGAGACCCCGTTCCAGACACCGATGAGCGAGGACATCGCCGCGGACCAGAAGCCGATGAGGAACACGCTGCCCGCCCACGCGCCATACCGCTCGGAGAGGACGTCGGAGAGGTTGAGCAGGCCCTCGTCGCCGCTCTTGATGGCGATGTTGGCCGAGTAGAGCAGCTCGGCGCCGACCACGAGGGTGGCGATGACGAAGATGCCGGTGACCAGGTAGGCGATGCCGTTGTCGATCCGCATGACCCGCATGTGGCGGGGGGTCGTCCAGCCCTTCTCACGGATCCAGTAGCCGTAGGCGGCGAGGGTGATCGTGCCGCCGACACCACCGGCGACCGACAGGACGTTGACCAGGGCGCCGTCCGGGACGAGCGGGACCAGGCCCTTGGCGAGCTCGGGGAGGTTGGGCACGGTCAGGATCGCCGCACCGACCATGGTGACGAACATGATCCCCACCAGCGCCGCACAGACCTTCTCGAACAGCGAGTAGTGCCCCCACCAGACCAGCGCCAGGCCGATCAGCGCGGACAGGATCCCCCAGGCGGGGACCGACGCGAACGCCATCAACGAGTGCAGGGCCAGCCCGGTGCCGGCCATCGCCGCTGCTCCGTAGACGAAGCCCCAGATGACGATGTACGGACCGAAGTACCAGTGCGTCCACTTCCCGAGGCTGGACCAGCCCTCGTAGATGGTGCGGCCCGTGGCCAGCGAGTAGCGGCCGGCGCCCTCGACCAGGACGATCTTCATGACGCAGCCGACGACCACCGTCCAGAGCAGGGCGTAGCCGTACTTGCTGCCGGCGATGAGCGTGGCGACCAGGTCGGCGGCCCCGACACCGGTGGCCGCGACCACCAGTCCGGGTCCGATGAGGGACCAGCCCGGTTTGCCGCCTTCGCTCGTGGTCGCGGTGGTCGTGTC
Organism: uncultured Actinomycetota bacterium; assembly: GCA_963722015.1. GTDB lineage: Bacteria > Actinomycetota > Actinomycetes > Actinomycetales > Dermatophilaceae > Pedococcus. The sequence goes on from CAVRMT010000009.1 coordinate 48,528, forward strand.
GGTGGAACTGGCCATGGGGGTTCTCCGGTGTCCGCGCTGACAGGAAGGCACCACGCTACCCAGAAGCGGACATACCGGTCCATGTCCGCGAGTCCGTGGCTCCGCGGGTCCGCGGCACTCCGACCCGCCGCCCACGCAGGTAGCCTCGCGGGCGTGAGCGAGCAGCCGACCGTCAGCCAGACCTTCGACCCCGACGCCTGGGACACCGTCGCGGGCTTCGACTTCACCGACATCACCTACCACCGGGCCAAGGACGTCGGCGCGGTGCGGATCGCCTTCGACCGGCCCGAGGTGCTCAACGCCTTCCGCCCGCACACCGTCGACGAGCTGTACCAGGCCCTCGACCACGCCCGACGCACCTCGGACGTCGGGGTGGTGCTCGTCACCGGCAACGGGCCCGGGCCGGACGGGACCGGCGCTGCCGGGAAGTGGGCGTTCTGCTCCGGTGGCGACCAGCGCATCCGGGGGCGCTCGGGCTACCAGTACGCCAAGGACGACGCCGACGACACGGCCGCAGGTGTCGACGACCGCCGGGTCAAGGCCGAGGGCGGGCGGCTGCACATCCTGGAGGTGCAACGCCTGATCCGCACCATGCCCAAGGTCGTCATCGCCGTCGTCGGTGGCTGGGCCGCCGGCGGGGGCCACTCCCTGCACGTGGTCTGCGACCTGACGATCGCCAGCCGCGAGGAGGCCCGGTTCAAGCAGACCGACGCCGACGTGGGCTCCTTCGACGGGGGCTACGGCAGCGCCTACCTCGCCAAGATGGTCGGCCAGAAGTTCGCCCGGGAGATCTTCTTCCTCGGGCGTACCTACTCCGCCGAGGACATGCACCGCATGGGTGCGGTCAACATCGTCGCCGACCACGCCGAGCTCGAGGCCGAGTCGCTGCAGGTGGCCCGCGAGATCATGGGCAAGAGCCCGCAGGCCCAGCGCATGCTCAAGTTCGCGTTCAACCTGCTCGACGACGGCCTGATGGGCCAGCAGGTGTTCGCCGGGGAGGCGACCCGGCTCGCCTACATGACCGACGAGGCCGTCGAGGGCCGCGACCAGTTCCTGGAGAAGCGCGACGCAGACTGGTCCCCCTACCCCTGGTACTTCTGAGGGCCTCCCTCCCCGAGTCTTTGAGCGGTCGACCCGGTGATAGCCGGGTCAGGCGCTCAAAGACCCGGGATCGCAGCGCAGGGGCTCAGCCGGAACCGCCGAGGTCCACGTCGTACGCCTCGTAGACCAGGTCGGCCCCCTTCTGCCGGTGCCGGACCAGCTGGCCCATCAGGGTGGTGACCTCCTCGCGGAACACCGGCAGGTCGGCCATCGTCCCGCCGTGCTCGAGCACGGCCAGGTAGGCGTCGATGTCCTCGCGGTACCGCTCGTGTTCGCGCAGCAGCCGCTGCACCCGGCCCGCGAGCCGCGGGGAGTCGCGCCGTACCGAGGCGTACAGCCCGCCCGCGCGCTCGGTGAGGTCGACGTGGTCACGGAAGTCGTGGGCGAGCTCGGCGAGCGCGGCCCGCACGCGTTCGCGCCACGCCCCGCCCCGGGCGATCGGGGACGCGAGCGCCTCGTCGACCGCCGCGACCGAGTCGCGCAGCTCGGCGCGGTGACCCCGCACCCGCTCCAGATATGCCGCGAAGTCCGCGTCCATGGCGCCTCCCGCAGCCATCGTCCCGCCAGCCGGTGGCCCAGTCCAGCCTGCGGCTAGCCTGACCTCGTGACGTCCCTGCGCCCCCTCCCGATCGCGGCGGGGGCCGCGGCGGCGCAGTCCCTCCCGGTGCTCCGTGAGGCGGTGGAGGGCGGGCTCGCCGTCCTCCCGTATGCCGCCGGCGGCACACCCGTGCCGGTCCCCGACGGAGCCGTCCCCGACCCAGGCACCGCGCTCGTGGTCGGGACGTCCGGTTCGACGGGCAGTCCCAAGCTCGCGATGCTGTCGGCCGCCGCGCTCGCCGCGAGCGCCCGTGCGACCCATACGCGGCTGGGTGGTCCCGGCTCGTGGCTGCTGGCGATGCCGCCGCACCACATCGCGGGGGTGCAGGTGCTCCTGCGCACCATCGCTGCCGACACCGAGCCGGGGTTCGTGGACCTGACCGACGGGTTCACACCACAGACCTTCGCTGCGGCCGCCCACAGCTTCGGCGGCGAGCGTCGCTACACCGCCCTCGTGCCCACCCAGCTCCTGCGGGTGCTCGACGACCCCGACGCATCGAAGGCGCTCACCGGGTTCGACGCGGTCCTGGTCGGTGGGGCGGCGACCTCCCCCGCCCTGCTGGCGCGTGCCCGGCAGGTCGGTGCCACCGTGGTGACGACGTACGGCATGAGTGAGACCTGTGGCGGCTGCGTCTACGACGGAGAGCCTTTACCCAGCACGGCGGTCCGCACGGACGACGAGGGTCGGATCCACCTCGGGGGGAAGACCCTGGCCAGCGGCTACCTCGGCCGGCCCGACCTCACGGCCGCAGCCTTCGTCACGGACGGTGACGGTGTGCGATGGTTCCGCACCGACGACGTCGGACACGCGGATGCCGGCACCGGCCGGTGGCACGTCGACGGTCGCATCGACGACGTCATCAGCACCGGCGCCCTCAAGGTCTCGCCCCGCGTCGTCGAGGACGCCCTGACGTCGCTGCCGGACATCGCCGAGGCCGTCGTGCTCGGGCTGGCGGACGACGAGTGGGGCCAGGTCGTCGCTGCCGTGGTGGTGGTCAGCGCCGGGGCAGCGCACCCGTCCGTGGGCGCGGTGCGCGACGCCCTGCGCGGCACGCTGGAGGACCACGCACTGCCCCGACGGCTGCTCGTCCTGGACTGCCTGCCGCTGCGCGGACCGGGTAAACCGGACCGTGCCGGGATCGCTGCGCTGTTCCACAGCGGGCCATGACACGATGGGGGCATGCTCCGGCTGCTCCCTTGGCTCGTGACGGTCGCCCTGACCGTCTATGCCGTCGTGGACTGCATCCAGACCGACGACTCCCGGGTTCGCAACCTGCCGAAGGTGATGTGGATCCTGCTGGTGCTGCTGTTCCCCCTGGTCGGACCCATCGCCTGGTTCCTGGCCGGCCGACCCCCGAGGGCGAACCCCGGGCAGGGCCGCAGACCGCAGGCCCGTCCCCCGCGTGGCCCCGACGACGATCCGGACTTCCTCCGTAGGCTCTGAGCCACGTCCTCCGACGACCCTGTCGGTAGCGCAGCCTTTCCCAAGCCACCCGCCCAGCACCCCCATCGGCAAGCGAGAACACCCAGCGAATGGCCACCCTGTCCCAGTGGATTGCCGGTGCGCGCCCGCGCACCCTCCCCGCCGCCGTCGCCCCCGTCGTGGTCGGCACCGCCGCCGCCGCACCGCTGGACCGGGTCAACCTCGGTCTCGGCCTGCTCGCGGTGCTCGTGTCGCTAGGGCTGCAGGTCGGCGTCAACTACGCGAACGACTACTCCGACGGCATCCGCGGCACGGACAGCGCTCGCGTCGGGCCGGTCCGGCTGGTCGGCCAGCACAAGGCCAAGGCGGAGAACGTCAAGCTGATGGCCTTCGCGTTCTTCGGTGCCGCGGCCCTGGTCGGCCTGGCCCTCGTGGCCATCAGCGAGGCCTGGATCATGGTCCCGCTGGGCGCCCTGGCGGTATTCGCCGCCTGGAAGTACACCGGCGGCGCCAACCCCTACGGCTACCGCGGGCTCGGCGAGGTCTACGTCTTCGTGTTCTTCGGCCTGATGGCCACCCTCGGCACGCTCTACACGCAGGCCAAGGAGCTCACCCTGGTCGGTGTCCTCGGAGCCGTCGGCATCGGCGCGATCGCCTCGGCGATCCTGGTCGCCAACAACCTGCGCGACATCCCGACCGACCGCGACAGCGACAAGCTCACCCTGGCCGTGCGCCTCGGCGACCGCGGCACCCGGTTCCTCTACCTCGCCCTGGTCGCCGTCGCCGTGGCTATGGTCGTCGCGATCAGCACCCAGCACGTCTTCGCCCTGCTGGCGCTGCTGGCGCTCGGCGTCCTCGCGCGGCCGCTGCGTGCGCTGCTCTCCGGGGCCACCGGCCGCGACCTCGTCCCCGTGCTCGCCACGACCGGGATCTTCGAGATCGTCTACGCGGCACTTCTGGCCGCAGGCATCGCTCTCAGCCGCTGAGGTCCGCGCCCGGTACCTCACCGCGGCGGTGCGCTGACAGGCTCGGTGCGGCATCGCGGAACCCTGGCCTCGACCGAGCCGTTGAGGAAGGGCGTCCCACGCCTCCCGAAAGCGAACCCATGCCGGCAGCCTGCACCCTTCCTTCGCTCCACGACCAGGCCGCGCGACTCATCGCGCTCGGGGTGCCCGACCTCGTCGACATCACCGAGGACGAGCTGGAGGCCGCGACGGCCGACGACCGTCCCGGTGCCCTGCTCGTCCTCCACCCCGACCGAGCGCCGGCGTCCGCCCTTGCGCCGCTCCTGCGGCGTGGCGACAGGTCCGGGTTCGTCGTGGTCGACATGACGGACGTCGACGAGTTCACCCCGATCCCGGAGGCCGCCGTTCCTGCGGCCGGCGTGTACGTGCTCGACGGTGTCGAGCGCGGTGACCACCTGGCGAACTGGAGCCCCGAGGAAGCACTTCCGGCGATCGTCGCCGCGGGGCGCACCCCGCTCACGCTGGGCGAGGGCATCCAGTGGCTGCTGCACCAGCCCGAGGCGCTCGAACGCAACCAGTGCTTCATGACCATCGGCTCGCGTCGTCGCACCGCTGCGAACCGACTCGACTCGCGAACTCCCGCGATCTGGATCAGCAGCGGCACCGGCCGCGACGGTGTCGCCCACCGTGACGCACCCAAGGTCGGCTGGTGCTGGGCCGGCAACCGACACTCCTGGCTGGGTTTCGCGTCGGCAACGCAGCGCCAGCGCTGTCCCTGACAGGATCGAGCCTGCCGGATCCTGCTCGCTGACCCACCGCCCGGACTCGTCGTGAGAAGGTCGGTGCCATGGCGGGTGGAGCGGATCAGGGCCCCGGCGTCGCGCTCGAGACGGGTCGTCTGCTGCTGCGACCGTGGCGGGTGGCAGAGGCCGTCGTCCAACGCGAGCTGTGGACCGAACGTGATCCGCGCGTGCCACCACACCGCCGGATCGACGCTGAGGGCCACCCGACGGTCGAAGACCTCGAGGCCTCGATCCGCACCGACCAGCCTTCGCCCATCGGGTTGTTGGCGGTCGAGCGCCGGGGCGCCGGTGACGTCATCGGCTACTGCGGGCTGGTCGACGGTGGGCGCGGGGCGCGCGGGGAGCCAGAGCTGGCGTTCGAGCTGCTGCGCCGGGCCTGGGGCCAGGGCTACGCGACCGAGGCCGCGCTGGCGGTCCTGGACTGGGCGAGGTCGGCCGGGTACGAGCGTCTGTGGGCCACGGTCTGGGAGTGGAACACGGCATCGCGCCGAGTGCTGGCCAAGCTCGAGTTCACCGAGACGCAGCGGCGGGAGGTGGACCCCGTCCACGGGACCACCCTGTTCACCACCAGACGGCTCTGACTCACCCGAAGTGATCCGCCGCCTGCCGGCGGCGAGGACGTAGCCCTTCCCGCCGCAGGCCGAGCGAGGCATGATCGGTCACCACACCCATACCGTCGCGGAGGTCGGACCCGGCCGCTCGCCCACGGTGCCCGTCCTGCTCGACTGATTCCCACCGTTGGAAGGTCGCCCATGTCCAAGCCCGTTCAGCTCGACCCCGAGTCCAAGGCAGCCCTCGACGTGCTCCTGGAGGCGCTTCCCGGTGGCTTCAACGCCATCCCCGACATCGTCGCCCGGCGGGCCACCGTGGAGCAGATGTTGGCCATGATGGAGATCCCGGAGAACCCGAACGTCGCCACGGACGACCGCACCGTACCCGGACCCGCGGGCGAGCCCGACATCTCGGTGCGCATCTACCGGCCGCGCAACGCCACGGGCACGCTTCCGGGGATCTACTACATCCACGGCGGGGGCATGGTGCTCGGCACCGTGGCCGGCGAGGACGCAGGCGCGTCGCTGCTGTGCGACGCGGTGAACGCGGTCGTGGTGTCCGTCGAGTACCGACTCGCCCCAGAGCACCCCCACCCGGCCCCGGTGGAGGACTGCTACGCCGGGCTGGTCTGGACCGCGGACAACGCCGCCGAGCTCGGCATCGACCCGGACCGGCTGGCGATCTACGGGGCCAGCGCCGGTGGTGGTCTGACCATCGCGACCGCCATGCTGGCTCGCGACCGCGGCGGCCCCAACCTGCGCTTCATGATGCCGATCTACCCGATGGTCGACGACACCAACACGACTCCGTCGTCCCACGAGATCACCGATGTCGGCATCTGGGACCGGGACGCCAACCTGGAGGCCTGGGGCTGGTACCTCGGTGGCAAGGACGCCGACCAGTATGCCGCCCCGGCCCGTGCACAGGACCTCACCGGCCTGCCCCCGGCCTACATCGATGTCGGCACGGCCGACCTGTTCCGCGACGAGGACATCACGTTCGTGCAGCGCCTGATCCAGGCCGGGGTGCCCTGTGAGTTCCACATCAACCCGGGCAGCTACCACGCCAGCGAGACCTTCGCCCCCGACGCCGAGCTCTCCCACCGCATCCGGACCATGCGCATCGACGCACTGAGGCGGGCGCTCGCCTGAGCCAGCTCGCCCCGTACCGGTGTTCAGCGACGCGGACGAACCGCCAGGTACACGGTGTTGGCCGACTCCCCGCCCGTGATCGGGTTCGGGAAAGGTGACGACGTGGGCCTCGGCGTGCTCGAAGGCGCCGCCCATCCGGCGGACCACCTCTGGCTCGGGCGGCTCGTCGGACCACAGCGCGAACGCGCCGCCGTCGGCGAGCATCGCCGCCACCTGCGCGAACCCCGCGACGGTGTACAGGTCACCGTGGTCCTCGCGCAGCAGCCAGTCGGGGGCATGGTCGATGTCCAGCAGCACCGCGTCGTAGGTGCGGTCGGCGCGCCCCGTGCGCACCAGGTCGAAGAAGTCGTCGCGGACCAGGCGCACCCGCGGGTCCGCGGCCAGTCCCTCGGTGTCCGGGAACAGGTCGCGCTCGTGCCAGGAGATGACCGCCTCGAGGGCCTCGACGACGGTCAGCTCGCCGACCCGGTCGTCCTCGAGGGCCGCCGCCGCCGTGTAACCGAGCCCCAGCCCGCCCACCAGCACCGTCAGTGACGTACCGGTCACGGCCGCGAGACCGATACGCGCCAGCTCCTGCTCACCGGCGGTGAACTGGCTGGACATGAGGAAGTCGTCCCCCAGCTTGACCTCGTGGACGTCCCGCTCGGTGAGGCGGTCCCAGCGCCGGCGAAGGCTGATGACACCCCACGGGGTGTCGCCCCAGTCGAGCTCCTCGATCCTCACCCGCCGAGACTAGTGCCCTCGCGGGTCGGCCGACCCGGCCGCGGTGCCACGGTCGGGTGACACACTGCAGACCATGGGTGAAGCGAAGACGGTGCCGACGGCTGCCCGTGTCGAGGACTTCCTGCAGGCCGCGACCCCCGCTCGACGACGGGAGGACGGGCTGCGCCTCGCCGAGATCTTCCGTGAGGTCACGGGCACCGAACCGGTCCTGTGGGGCCCGTCGATCGTCGGCTACGGCAGCTACCGCTTCGTGTCGCCCAGCGATCCGCGCAGGCACGGTGACTGGCCGAGGACCGGGTTCTCGCCGCGCAAGGCGCAGCTGTCGTTGTACGGCCTCAAGGACCTGCCCGAGGGCGCCGCGCTGCTGCCCTCGCTGGGGACGTACACCGAAGGCGCAGGCTGCGTGTACGTCAAGAAGCTCAGCGACATCGATGTCGAGGTCCTGCGCCGGTTGATCGCCATCGCCTGGTCTCGGTCGGACGACCCGATGCCCAATTCGTAGGGACGACGTGGCCGCCCACCCATGACCGGGTATGGGGCAGCCTGCGGGAGGAGGCCCCAGGCGGCTTCCGGCTTCAGCCGCTCGCGTCGGCCGTCATGGCGTCGAGGTCGCGAACGGCGTACCGGAGGTGCTCCCACTCCTCCTCGAGGATCGTGTGCAGGCACGACAGCGTGGTCTCCGGATACTGCGGCGCCCAAGGGTTGCGGCGGACCGCCGCGAGCTCGTCCGACGTGGTGGTGGCCAGGAAGTCGCGTACCAGCGCGACCCGGCCCGCGCGCGCCTCGAGCACCTCGGCGAACGACGGTGTGGTTGTGGCGAAGACCGACATGTCGTGCCCGTCGGTCTCGTACTCGACGTTGGGCACACCGATGGGGTGGTAGGGCTCATCGAGGTCCAGGATCGCCTTGCGCAGCCACGTGTCCGTCGCCATGACGAGGTGCCGCAGCGTCTGCGCGACCGACCACTCGCCGTCGACGGAGACATCGACCGTTCCCTGCGGCATCGCAGCGACACGATCGAGGACGGCCTCCCAGGCTGTCGCCACCTGCGCCCAGGCGGAGCGGAGTCCTTCCGGGTCCGCGGCCCGCCGGTCCGCGCGACCGGGAAAGCGCTTGTTCAGCTCGGCTTCGACCAAGGGTGCGACGTCGACACCGTTGACGAGCAGCGAGCTCTCACCGCCGAGAAGCCAGGGGGCATCGATGTCGGCCCCGGCGACCTCGACGGCGCGCATCACGGCACCCGACAGGTCAGCACGAACGAACCGGGCGCCTCGCAGGTCCGCGTCGACGAACTCCACGATCTGCGCCTCACCGGATCCTGGTGGGTCAGCCACGTGCTCACCTTGCCACGTCGAGTGCGACGTAGGCACCCCCCGCGGGTGTCAGCATCCGGCACCCTCACGGTGGCTCGCCGGACCTTCACCGTCGCAGGCGTTGGGCGCAGCGGCCCGGGGCCGGGTCAGCCGGTCGCGAACCAGCCGTCGGCGGCCACCGCTGAACCCACCCGCGGCAGGTACTCGGTGTTGACGAGTCGGGCCACCAGAGCGCGTCGACTGTTGACCCCGACCTTGACGAAGATGTTCTTGAGGTGGTCCTGCACGGTGTACGGGCTGATGAACAGCGTCGTGGCCATCTCGTCCCGGCTGGCGCCACGCAGCGACAGCAGCAGGACCTGGCACTCTCGCCGGGTCAGGCCGTGGGCAGCAGCCATCAGCGAGACCAGCTCCGGCGGCTGGGCCCGTTCGACGGTCATGACCACCCTGCGCAGCGGATGCTCAGCGTCCAGCCGACCGGCCCTGATGACGAGCCACTCGCCATCGCGGGTGCGCGTCCTCACCATCAGGTGCTGCCGACCCGAGGCCCGCAGCTGCGAGGCCACCGCCGCCGCCGGCGCCACAGGTACCGGCAACCCCACCGCCCCCCAAGCCAGGCGTTCGAAGTACTCCATCGCTGCGGGGGTGGCCGAGTCGAACTCGTTGTCGGGTCCGATGACGGCGATCGCAGGCCCCTCACTGCCGACCCGGAGGCGGTTGACGCTGTCCCGGAAGAGCATGGCGCGCAAGCCGTCCCCGATCTCGCTCACCACCGACCCCAGCAAGGCTTCCTCCTCGACGTCGAACCGACGCTGCCCGCGACGAGCCATGGAGCAGATGCCCCAGACCAGCCCGTCGCTGCCGCGGAACACCAACCGCATCTCGTCATGCAGGCCGTAGGGAGCCAGCAGATCGGCGAAGCGCCGGGTGCTGCGTACCTGGTCCCCACTCGCCTCCCGCAGGGTTCGGGTCCGCACTCGCGACCGCACCATCGACTCGAAGCTGTCAGGACTCTCGGCGTCGCCGTACTCGAGCTCGACGGCCATCGCGTACGCGCGAGGGTCGTCATAGCCGCGAGTCGTCAAGGAGGTGGGGGCCAGTACGTAGGGGTCTGTCCCGCCCAGGCACGTAGCGTCGAAGGGAACATTCGCGTGGATGGCGTCCAAGACCTCCTCACGGAACGCCTCGCTGTCGGGCGCCGTGCTCGCCGCGTCCTGAATCCGCGCCCGAAATCGATCTTCGGCCACCATGGGTCGAGTATCTCCCCCAGAAGTGGGATTGAGAATCCCCTCCCGGCCGGACGAGGCTCGAGGTGAGTCGCACCGTCCACCCAGTCCAGGACACCGTCGCGTCTCCCGATCGGAAGAGAGACCCCGGTGGTCACCACTCGAAGCACGACGAGCCTGAGCGACGCCGACATGGACGTCATGCGGATCCTTCACAGCGCCTTCCGGCGCGACGGCTACAGGCTGGCGGATGCGGCGGCACGCTACGGCACCCAGGACGAGGAGGCGCACGAAGCGCTGCTGCTCGGTTGGCACGGCCTCAGCAGCTCGCTCCACCACCACCACACGATCGAGGACACCCACATCTGGCCGGTCATCCGCAGCAAGCTGGCGGGACGGCCGGACGACCTGGCGGTTCTCGACGCCATGGAGCAGGAGCATGGTCTCATCGATCCGGCCATCGCAGCCGTCGAGGCCGTCTTCGCGGACCGGGACGCCAGTGTTGACGAGGTCGCCGAACGAATCACCGGCTTCGTCGACCTGCTCAGCCACCACCTGTCGCACGAGGAGCAGGATGCCTTCCCACTCATCCGCACCATGGTTGCCAAGCCTGAGTGGGATGCCCTCAACAAGGCGTCGATGAAGGAGCTGTCCTACAGCGAGATCGCCGCACTGAGCCCCTGGCTCCTCGAAGGCGCGACACCCGAGGACGTGAGCCGGATCCTCGCGGAACTACCGGCACCGCTTCGACTGGTCCACAGGTACTGGTGGAACCCGCGGTACCGCAAGGTGCGCCGCTGGGAGTGACGGTCAGGGCGTGACCGGGCCGGGCAGACTCAGCGGTACTCGACCGGTCCGCTCTCGTCCTCGCGGTCCTCAGCGTCCTCGTCGCGCCCGCGAACAGTGCCACGGCCGCCACCGGCAGCCGCGCCGCCACTGGCCCCCGCGCCAGCACCCGTACCCGCACCCGCGCCGGTCCCCGCGGCGGACGTGCCCTGCTTGGCCTCCATGCGGCGTTCGACCCGCTGGGCGAGGGCACGGGTGCTCTCCTCGCGGAACCGCGCCAGCACGAAGTACGACAGCACCATCGAGATCAGGGCGCTGGCGACCAGGAGCATCCACTGCTGGTCCTGGTCGCGCAGGCCGAGCAGCCAGAGCAGCGACAGGACGCCGAAGAAGATCAACAGTCGCAGGACGGAGTACCGCAGCATGGTTCGAGGGGTCCTTTACAGGCCTGAGTAGGAGTGCTGGCCGACGATGAACACGTTGACCACGGCGAAGTTCACGATGATGCAGGCGTACCCGGCCAGGGCGATGTAGCTCGCCGTCTCGCGGCTGATCCCGCTGGTCGCCCGCGAGTGCAGGTATGCCGCGTAGACGACCCAGATCACGAAGGTCCAGACCTCCTTGGGGTCCCAGTTCCAGTAGGACGCCCAGGCCTGACGGGCCCAGATCGCGCCGGCGATGAGGGTGAACGTCCACAGCGGGAAGGCGACGATGTGCAGGCCGTAGGCGGTGCGCTCCAGCGACGCCGAGTCGGGGAAGCGGTCCAGGATGCTCCTGCGGCCCGAGCGGGCGAACGCGTCCTTGACGAGGTAGATCGCGGTGGCGGCGGCGCCGAGGGTGAAGATCGCGGTGGCGAGCACGGCGACGGTGACGTGGATGACCAGCCAGTAGCTCTGCAGGGACGGGAGCAGCTCGGCGGCCTCGGTGTACCAGACGCGGACGGCCATGCCGAGCACGAGCAGGATCGGTCCGGTGATGAACAGGCCGAGCCAGCGCAGGTCCCGCCTGGTCGCCCAGATCGAGAAGGCGATCGAGGTGAACATCGTGCCCATCACCGCGAACTCGAACATGTTGCCCAGCGGCCAGCGCTCCACCGACACGCCACGCAGCACCACGGACGCGAGCAGGAGCAGCCCGCCGAGCCAGGTCGTCGTGCCGCCGATGCCGGCTGCCGCCTTGGCACGCGCGGGCACGTCAGCCTCGTCAGGTCGACCCGGCCGGGTGGCGGCGGGCGTGGACGGGGCGTCCACCTCGCCGCTCGGGCCGCCGGCGCCCACGAGCTCGCGGTCGGCCGGCCGGTCGGTGCGGTCGCGCGCCGGGAGCAGGCCGGCGAGGTAGACGGCGTAGCTCAGCATGGCGATGGTGTAGACCGCCATCGCCGAGTAGAGGCTGACGTTGGCGTAGCCAGCCAGGGTCTCGTTGGTCATGCGCTGCCCAATCGTCGTTGCACGGTGGCGAGGATGTCCTCGACCACCTCGTGGAGCCCGTCGTCGTCGCCCTTGGCGAGCCCGCCGACGGTGACCACGGTACGTCCCGCGTCCTGCGCAGGGGAAACCCGTACGAAGACCCGGCGGCGGCGGACCACCAGTGAGGAGATGAGCCCGGCCAGGGCCAGCAGGGCCGCTCCGAGGGTGATGAACCGGCCGGGGTCGTGGCGGATCGACAGCCCGGCGAACCGGTCCACGCTGTCGAAGCTGATCGTGCCGCGGTCGCCGGGCAGCGTGTAGGTCTGCCCGGGCTCGAGCCAGATCCGCAGGGGCTGGTCCTTGGCGGTCTCCACCTGGGTCATCTCGGCGGTGTCCAGGACGTAGACCGACTGCGGCCGCCCGCCCGGGAAGAGGGTGCCCTCGAACAGCGTCAGCGCCAGGGCCGGCTTCTTCGCGTCGGGGAAGATCGAGGTCGGGCCCAGCTCCTTGTCGATGACCGCGGTGGGCAGGAAGAGCCCGGAGAAGCCGAGCTGCTTCGGGTCCGCGCCGGGCACCTTGATGGCCCCGACCGAGGTGTAGTTGTTGTCCTGGGCCAGGAACGGCACCGGGCCGCTGAAGGTCTGCTCGCCCTTCGCGTCGCGCACGGTGATGACGGGGGCGTAGCCGTTGCCCAGGAGGAACACGCCGGCGTTCTTCATCTCCAGCGGGTGGTTGACCTTGATGGTCGACTGCTCCAGCGCGGCCCCCGGCAGGCGCTCGGTGGTGACGTGGGCGGTGAAGTCGCGCGGCTGGCCGAACTGGCCCCGGCCGGTGACGGTCTCCTCGAAGGTGGCGTCGAGGCGGTCGACCTTGACGCTGAACGGTGACAGGTCCTGCGGGTCGACCCACGGCCCCGGGCTGAAGGTGTCGTACTGCAGCAGGGTGTTGGAGAAGGTCTTGCCCTCGGGCACGATCACATCGCCCTTCCAGCCCCAGAGGTGGCCGACCGCGACGCCGATGATCACGAAGATCAGGGCGAGGTGGAAGACCAGGTTGCCCGTCTCCTTCAGGTAGCCCTTCTCGGCGCTGACCGAGGTGGCGTCGTGGGAGTCGGTGCGGAACCGCTTGCGGCGCAGCACCTCGCGGGCCACGTCGAGGGCCGCCTGCTCCCCGACCTCGAGCTCGAGGCGTCCCGACGCAGGGAGCCGCTCCGGCCGGGCCGGGGCCTTCGGGGGCTTGGAGCGCATCGCGGTCCAGTGCACCTTGCTGCGCGGGAGGACACAGCCGACGAGCGAGATGAACAGCAGCAGGTAGATCGCGGCGAACCACGGCGAGGCGTAGACCTCGAAGAACCCGAACCTGTCGAGCCAGGGCCCGGCTGTCGGGTGGTTCGCGATGTAGTCGGCGGTGCGCGCCGCGTCGATGCCGCGCTGCGGCCAGATCGACCCGGGCACCGCACCGATCGCCAGCAGCAGCAGCAGGAACAGCGCCGTTCGCATGCTCGTGAGCTGACGCCACATCCAGCGGCGCCAACCGTCCAGGCCCAGCTTGGGCTGGGTGATGTCCTCGGCCACGTCAGATCACCGTCTGGAATCCGCTGACCAGGGAGGTCTGCAGGTAGCGGGTCCAGGACTCCCACAGGCCGGTCACCAGGAGCAGCCCGATGACCAGCAGCAGTCCGCCGCCGAACAGCTGGATGCCGCGCTGGCGACGGCGCAGGAACGCCGACACCCTGCCGAACCGTTCGAACCCGGCGGCGATGAGCAGGAAGGGCAGGCCCAGGCCGAGGCTGTACGCCAGGGCCAGGATGATGCCGCGCACCACCGCGGGCTGGTCGTCGGTGACGGTCGCGAGGGTGACGACCGCGCCCAGGGTCGGGCCCGTGCACGGTGCCCAGCCCAGCCCGAAGACCGCGCCCAGCAGCGGCGCCCCCGCCAGCCCGGAGGCCGGTCGGCGGTGGATCCTCAGCTCGCGCTGCGACCCGGCGCTGGTGCCGACCCCGATGAACACCAGCGCCATGAGAATGACCAGCACTCCCCCGAGCCGCATCAGCAGCTGGCGGTTCTCGACGAGCGTCGCACCGACTCCGGCGAGGAAGGCAGTGGTCGCCATGAAGACCACCGTGAACCCGAGGACGAACAGCAGCGCGCCGGCCACCATGCGGTGCCGCGAGCGCTGCTCGAGGGTCTCGTCGGACAGCCCGGTGACGTACCCGAGGAAGCCCGGCACCAGGGGCAGCACGCACGGGGACGCGAAGGACACCATTCCGGCGAGGAGGGCGATGGCGACGGCGATCGGCAGGGCGCCAGAGGTCACCGTGTCCGTGATGGCAGCGGTCAAGGGTGGAGACCTACTTCTCGGCCAGGACGTCGTCGACGAGCCCGGTCACCATCGAGGAGGTCACCACGCCGACCACGCGGGCCGCGATCCGCCCGGTCGGGTCGAGCACGAGCGTGACCGGCGGCGTCGGGGCCTTGCCCTGCAGCGTGAGGATCTTCCGGCCGTCCTGGTCGTCGAGCGAGGGGTAGGGGATGCCCTGGCGCTTCGCCGTCGCGATGCCCGAGGCCGGGTTGTCGCGGGTGTTGATCCCCATGAACACGACCGGCTTGTCGGCGGCGGCGATCCTCTCGGCGGCGTCCTTGAGCTCGGGTGCCTCGGTCTCGCACGGCGGGCACCACGAGGCCCACACGTTGAGCACGACGACCTGGCCGGCCTGCTCGGCGACCGACCAGGGCTCGCCCTCGAGGGTCTTGCCGGACAGGACGACGGGCTTGTTGCGCTTCGCAGCAGGGATCGACTCGATCGTGCCGTCCCCGGAGACGTAGCCCTGCCGGTTGCCCGACTTCGCCTGCGCCGCGATGGAGTTCGGGTCCTCCGAGCACGCGGCGAGCGACAGCGCGAGGACCGGTATGGCGAGCATCGCCGAGGCGCGCGCGGTACGGGAGGTCGTCGGCCTCATCCGGTCCCTCCGTGGGATCGGGTGAGCAGCGCGGCGGCAGGCTCGCAGTACGCGATGGACTCCAGCTCGTCCCCGACGTAGCACAGCGTGGTCAGCGAGGCGAGGCGGCACTCGCGCTTGCGCGGGTCGTGCCACAGGCGGCGACCCGCGAGCAGGTTGCGCGCGGTCCAGATGGGCAGCTGGTGGGAGACGATGACCGCCTCGTGCCCGCGGGCGTGCTCGCGCGCGTCGGCGATCGCCTCGACCATCCGGGTCGCGATCTCTGCGTAGGGCTCGCCCCACGACGGCTTGAGCGGGTTGGTGATCCGGCCCCAGTAGCGCGGGTGCGCGAAGTCCGACGCCCGCATGCTTCCCACCCGCTCTCCCTCGAAGGAGTTGCCCGCCTCGATGACACGGTCGTCGGTGGTGATGCTCAGGCCGTGCGAGGTCGCGATCGGTGTCGCGGTCTCCTGCGCCCGGGTCAGCGAGGAGGCGACGACGTGGGTGACGTCGTGGTCCTCGAGGTGGCGGGCCGCGGACTGCGCCATCTCCCGCCCGAGCTCGGAGAGGTGGTATCCGTCGAGCCGCCCGTAGAGCACGCCCTCGGGGTTGTGCACCTCACCGTGGCGCATCAGGTGCACGGCCGTGCGGGGGGCGCTGCTCATGACCCGATTGTCGCAAACGACTCGGCAGCCGCCGACGCCGCGGCGGGCAGGGCGGCGACGATGCGGTCCACGGCGGCGTCGTCGTGCGCACCGCTGACGAACCACGACTCGAACGCGCTCGGGGGCAGGTAGACGCCCTGGCTGAGCATCGAGTGGAAGAACGCCGCGTAGGCCGGCACGTGCTGGTCGCGCGCCTGGTCGTAGCTGCCGACCGCGCCGTCGCGGAAGAAGACGCTGAACATGCTCCCGGCCCGCTGGATCCGGTGCGGCACCCCGGCCCTGCCCAGCTCGGCACCGAGGGCCCCGGTGATGGCGTCGGCCACCTGGTCGAGGCGGGCGTAGAGCTGGGGGGTGCACTGCTGGAGGGTGGCGCGGCCGGCGGCGGTGGCGACGGGGTTACCGGACAGCGTGCCCGCCTGGTAGACCGGGCCCACCGGGGCGAGCAGGGCCATCACGTCGGCCCGACCGCCGAAGGCCGCGGCCGGGAAGCCGCCACCCATGACCTTGCCGAAGGTGAACAGGTCGGGCGCGCCGGCGGCATACGGGCCCTCGAGGCCGTACCACCCGGCGGCAGAGCAGCGGAAGCCGGTCATCACCTCGTCGGAGATGAGCAGCGCGCCGTGGGCGGCGGTGATCCGGCGCAGCCCCTCGGTGAACCCGGGGGCCGGCGGGACGACGCCCATGTTGCCCGGCGAGGCCTCGGTGATCAGGGCGGCGATCTCCGAACCCCGGGCGGCGAAGGCCTCCTCGACCGCGGCGAGGTCGTTGAACGGCAGGACGATCGTCTCGGCCGCCATCTCCTTGGGCACCCCGGCCGAGTCGGGCAGGGCGAACGTCGCGACGCCGGAGCCCGCCTGCGCCAGCAGGGAGTCGACGTGACCGTGGTAGCAGCCGGCGAACTTCACGATCAGCGACCGGCCGGTGTAGCCCCGGGCGAGGCGGATGGCGCTCATCGTCGCCTCGGTGCCGCTGGAGACGAGGCGGACCTGCTCGACCGGCTCGACCCGCGTGACGATCTCCTCGCCGAGGGCGACCTCGTTCTCGCTCGGGGTGCCGAACGAGAAACCTTGCGAGACAGCAGTGTTGACGGCCTCGACGACGGCAGGGTGGCCGTGGCCGAGGATCATCGGACCCCACGAGCAGACCAGGTCGACGTACTCACGACCGTCGGCGTCGGTGAGGTAGGGACCGGAGCCGGAGACCATGAACCGGGGCGTTCCACCGACGGCCCGGAAGGCCCGCACGGGGGAGTTCACGCCACCGGGGGTGACCGCCAGGGCACGTTCGAGGAGGGCCTGCGAAGCCGGGGCGTCGAAGGGGTGTGCCGTCATGACTCCATTGTCACAGCCCTGCCGCAGCCGCGACGGACGGGTGTGGCTGCGGGCGTGCGCAGGCTCACACCGTCAGGTCGCTCACACCTCGCTGCACGACGGCAGGCCGCCGGACAGGATCGCGTCACGGATGGCACCCATGGCCTGCCCGAGGGTGGCCAGCTGTTCGGGCGTCATGGTGTCGACCATGTTGCGGCGCACGCTCTCGATGTGGACCAGGGCCATCTCCTCGACCGCCTCCCGACCGGTGTCGGTGAGCACCAGCTCGACGCCACGACGGTCCTCCAGGCAGGACTCGCGGCGCACCCAGCCGCGCTTCTCCAGGCGGGCGGCGGTGTGGGTCAGCCGGCTGCGGGACTGCACGACGAGGTCGGCCAGGGTGGACATCCGCAGCCGACACCCCGGTGACTCCGAGAGCATGGAGATGATCTCGTACTCGGACAGCTGGACGCCGTGGGACTGCAGGTCCCGGTCCAGGGCGGCCTCGAGCAGGCGGCTGCCGCGCAGGTAGGCGCGCCAGGACTCCTGCTGCTGCGGGGTCAGCCATTGCGGTGGCGCGGTGACGGCGGTGCTCATGGTCGTCAAGTATTCCATCTCCTGCGGTTTGTTGAAATATAAATCATTCCTGCTATGTTCAACCCAGTGACACCGCGCGATAGTCCCGCGCAGACCCCCGCAACCACAGGAGATCCCCATGGCCCACATCACCGACCTGTCCGCAGGCACCTGGACCGTCGACGCCGCGCACAGCGAGCTCGGCTTCACCGCCCGCCACCTCATGGTCACCAAGGTCCGCGGCAAGTTCAACGAGTTCGAGGCGACCGCCACCGTCGCCGACGACGTGACCGCCTCCAGCATCAACGCGGTGGTCCAGCTCGCCTCCGTCGACACCGGCTCGGCCGACCGCGACGCGCACATCAGGTCCGGCGACTTCTTCGACGTCGAGAACAACCCGACCATGACCTTCACCTCCACCGAGGTCGGCGACGACACCCTCAAGGGCGACCTGACCATCAAGGGCGTCACCAAGCCGGTCGAGTTCGACCTCGAGTTCAACGGCCTGGCCACCGACCCGTGGGGCAACCAGAAGGCCGGCTTCGAGGCCAGCACCGAGATCAACCGCAAGGACTTCGGCCTCGAGTGGAACGTCGCCCTCGAGAGTGGCGGCGTGCTCGTCTCCGAGAAGATCAAGATCAACCTGGACATCCAGCTCGTCAAGGCTGCCTGAGCCCGACGCGCGAGAAGGGGCCGGTTCCGCGAGGAACCGGCCCCTCCCCATACCCGTCCGTGACGCAGGTCGGGTCAGCGGGCGGTGGCCCTGGACGCGAGGGTGCCGCCGGCCTTGTCCTGCCAGCCGACCAGCACCGTCACCGGACCCTTCGGCGCGCGGTCGAGCAGCACCCCGACCTCACGCTTGCCCGCAGACACCGTCACCGTGCGGCTCCCGAGGGTGCCGTCCCGGTCCACGACGTGCAGGTGGGCGGTGCCGGCAGCATTCGCGCGCAGCCGCACCAGCGCGACGTCACCGCGGAGCCGGGCGTGGTCGACCCAGCCACTCGTGGCCCGAGTGCTGGCCGCTCCACCGGCGAGCGGCACGTTGATCGCCACCGCCTGCTGCAGGCTCGGCGGGGAGTCCAGCGAGGACAGCGCGCTGAGCGGGATCACCGGCTCCGGCGAGGTGGTCGGGCGTCCCGCCGGGGGCGTGTAGCCCTCGACCTTCGCCTGGCCCCAGCGGTACGGGTCACCCTGCACGCCACCCCACGTCGACCAGCCGATGCGGGTCTGACCGGTGAGGTCCTGGGTGTCCGAGTCGTAGACGAACAGGTTCATCCCCAGGTGCTCGGGGTCGACCGCACCGGGCAGCAGCGACATCGGGATCGCCGTCTCCACGGTGTAGCCGGTGTAGGGCGCCGTCACCTTCGAGGCGATGGTCATCCCGGGTGCCGTCTGCGGTCCCGGCCCCTGGTGGTTGTCGGCGTCCCGCTCGTAGCAGGGGCCACCCTCGGTCGTGACGGGCAGGATCGCCGCCTTGAACGTCGTCGAGGTGTTCTCCGACGTCCCCCGCGGGTCGAACGCCAGCTCCACCGAGTCGGTGCGCCAGTGCCGCTTGCAGTCCGCAGCGTCGAGCTTGGTGCCGAGGGTGTCGTCGACGACGTTCACGAGCACGTAGAGGGTGTCATCGCGCCAGGCCACCTTCGCGGTGGCCCCGCAGTCGGCTGCCGACGAGCAGGCCGACCCCTCCCACAGCCGCGAGATGTCGAGCGCCTCGCCGGGGTACTCCCCCGCCGTGTCGACACCGTCGACCTTCGGGGCCGTCGAGGCCTGGGCGATGGTCGTGCCCGGCACCAGCTCGAGTGCCGCACCGGCCTTGCTCGAACCAGCCGCTGACGTCGTCGTGATCGTGTAGGCGTAGTCACCGGCCGGCGCCCCGGGGGTGCCGCCCTGGTTGGACGTCTTGAGCGAGGTGTCGGTGTTGGTGACCGTGAACGTCACCGCCCCGGTCCCGCCCGCCGCGACCGGCCCGTATGCCGCCGTGGCCGGCTGGGCGCTGAAGCCCGCCGGGAGGTCGAGGGCCACCGTGCCGGACTGGGCGCTGGTCGAGTTGTTGCGCACGTCGACCCGGACCTCGCGGGTGCCACCGGAGACGAGCGTCAGGACGGGGCTGACCGTGCCGCTCAGCTGCGGCTGCCCGGCATCGGTGCCGGTCCACTTCTCGAAGTCGGCGACCTGCGGCAGCAGCTGCTGGCTGCCGGCCACGGGAGCGACCACCTGGACCGGGCGGTCCGAGTAGCCCCTGCCCTCGTCGCTCCTCAGCGTCACCGCGACCCGGGCGCGCTCGCCCACCGTGGCACCCGCTGCCGGGGTCACGGTGAAGGTCCTGGTCACGGAGCGACCCGCCTTGAGGTTGCCGAGGTCACCGTTGCCGGTGACGGTCCACCCCGTCGGGACGGCGGGCTTGAGCCTGGCGTCGCGCAGGCCCTTGCGGGGAGCGGTGACCTCCACGGTCGCCTTGAACGGCTGACCGGCGAGGACGCCGAACTTGCTGGTGGCGACCCGCAGGCCGGTGCCCAGGGGCACGGTCCCTGCTGCGTGGGTCACGGCACCATCCAGGGCTGCGGACGACCTGCCCGCCGCGGCCGAGCCCGGCGCCGGGAAGGGCACCCGCGAGTCGACCTGGGCGAAGTAGTCGCAGCCGAGCGCATTCGGGTCGGTGGGCACGTCGGGGAACGTCGCCCAGCCCTGCGAGGCGTAGGTCCGCTGGGCGTCCCGCTCGATGGCGGCCCAGGTGCGACCGGACTTCGCGCGCTCGCCGGACCACACGCCGTACACGTTCTGCGTCGGGTCCTTGAGGGTGAAGTCGGTGGCACACGCGGCGCCGGTCGGCGAGGTCGCGACCGAGCTGCGCACGAGCAGCCGCAGCGGGGCCCACGTCTTGAGACCCTCCTTGCGCAGCTGCTCGGGGAACCGCTTCGGGTCGGCCGCCGCGGTGAACGCCTCGACGGCGAGGCGGCCCGCCTCCTGGTGGTTGCCGTGGTTGCCGGGCGAAGGCGCTGGGTTCATCGTCGACACGATCTCGGGGCGGGTCTGGCGGATGATCCGCACGACCTTGGCGAGGGTGTCCTCGTGACCCCAGATCTGGCGGGTCAACGGCTCGGACACGGTGTAGTAGAAGTCGACCTTGTCGAGGTTGAAGACGTCGCGGATGCCGACCTGGCCGACGGCCGCGCGCTCCTCCTTCTCGCGCAGCAGCCCCAGGGCCGGGCCCTCCTCCGGGCCGACGGCGTTGCCGCCACCCTCGCCCCGGGTGATGGTGACGACGCCGGTGCGCAGGCCGTACTTCTCGCGCCACTCGCCGTACGCCGAGAGCTGGAATGCCTCGTCGTCCGGGTGGGCTCCGATGAACAACGCCCCGAGGTCCACGGGCGCACCGTTCGAGGTGGTGCGGTCCGGCGGCATCGGCCCACCACGTTCCGCTGGGGCAGCAGCGGCGGCGACGGACCCGCTGATCCCGAGCGCTGTCGCGGTGGCGAGCGCAGCGGCCGAAGCCGCTGCCGCTCTGGCGCGTGGACGTTTCCCTGCGATCATCATTGACCTCCTGGGTTGGGGTTGGGTGGTGGAGCTACTCCCGGACTGCCCCCTCGAGCATCCCGGCGATGAAGTGGCGCTGGAGGAAGACGTAGAGCAGCACCACCGGCGTCGCGACGATGCAGGCGCCGGCCGCGAGCAGGGTGAAGCCCTGGGTGTACTGCCCCTGGAAGAAGGCCAGCCCGAGCGGCGCGGTGCGCAGCGACTCCGAGGTGACCATGACCAGCGGGATGAGGAACTCGTTCCAGGTCCACATGAAGACCAGCACCGTCAGGGTGACGATGGCGGGCCGTGCCAGCGGGACCAGCACCTGCCACAGGATCCGCCAGGTCGAGGCACCGTCGAGGCGCGCGGCCTCCACGAGGGCGCGGCTGGAGCTGCGGAAGTAGGCCCGCATCCAGAACGTCCCGAACGCCACCGACTGCGCGACCTGCGGCAGCACCACGGCCCACAGCGTGTCCGTGAGCCCCAGCGCCCTCAGGTCGTAGTAGAGCGGGACGAGGACCGCCTCGCTGGGCATCATGATCCCGAGCAGGAAGAGGTAGAACACGACGGTCGAGCCGCGGAACCGCATGGTGCCCAACGCATACCCGGACAGGATCGACAGCACGAGGCTGACCACCACGACCGACGTCGACACGAGCAGGCTGGTCCGCAGGTAGCTGCCGAAGCGGCCGATGTCCCAGGCCTGGACGAAGTTGCCCGGGTGCAGCCCGAGCACCCCGCCGGAGGTCGCCCCACCGGCTGCGTCGTCGGGACCGAGTGCGGCCGCGAGGATGGTCAGGATCGGCGTCAGCGCGAAGACCGCGAAGGCGATGAGGATGACGTAGTTGCCGGTCCGCTCGGCGCGCGAGACCTTCACCGGTCGTCCCGTTCGGCGATCCGCGTGATGGCGAAGGAGATGGCGAAGATGATCAGCGTCAGCACGACGGCGATGGCGGCGGCCGAGCCGACCTTGCCCTGCTGGAAGGCGCGGTTGTAGACCTCGAAGGACGGCACCGAGGTGCTCGTCCCGGGGCCGCCGCGCGTGGTCACGTAGACGAGGTCGAAGGTGCGCAGCGCGGCGATGACGGTCAGCGTCAGCGCGACCGAGATCTCGCCGCGCACCGACGGCAGGGTCACCGCGAAGAACTCCCGGACCGGGCCGGCACCGTCGAGGCGGGCGGCCTCGTAGAGCTCACCGGGGATCCGCCCCATACCGGCCAGGAGCAGGACGGTCACCAGGCCGATCTCGAACCAGGTGCCGATGAACCCCACCGCGGGCAGGGCCGCGGTGTAGTCGCCGAGCCAGCCGCGGGTCAGCGCGTCCAGGCCGATCGCGCCGAGCAGGTCGTTCACCGTGCCGTCGGGCGCGTACATCCGGCGCCAGGCCACGGCGATGACCACCATGGCGACGACCTGCGGCAGGAAGACGACGGTGCGGAAGAACCCCAGGCCACGGACCTTGGCCCGGTTGAGGATCGCGGCGAGACCGAGCCCGATGACGGTGGGCACCAGGGCGTAGAACGCCATGAGGACCAGGGCGTGGCCGAACGAGGCCCGCAGCGCCGGGTCGGTCACGACGTCGGCGTAGTTGTCCAGCCCGGCCCAGGTGGCCAGCGTGTTGCCGTTCCAGTCGTAGAAGGAGAGCTGGACGGCGCGGCCGAGGGGGTAGAGCAGGAACGCGGCGTACACCGCGAACGCGGGCAGCAGGTAGAGCCAGGCGATCCTGCGGGGCTCACCGGGCGGCCCGCCGGCAGCGCGCAGGGCCTGCCGGGGTAGGTCGGGTCGGCCCGGCGCACCGGAGCGCGCGGGCCGACCCGTGGTCGAAGGGAGGGTCATCCTCAGCCGTTCGAGGCCACGAACTCGCTGTAGTCCTTCTCGACGGTGTCGAGGAACTTGTCCGGCGTCGCCTTCTTGGCAAGCAGGTCCTGCAGCGAGGCGCCGAGGGTGTCGGCCATCGTCGGCGTCGCGTAGTCGAGGTAGGGGACCAGCGCGTCGTCCTTCACCGCGGTGCCGAACGCCGCGAACACGTCCTTGCCGAGCGCGTCGCCGGCGGTCTGGTCCGCGGTGTCGGCGATCGGCAGGTTGTCGTTCTTCGCGAGCACACCCATGGCGTCCTTGCTCGTGATGAAGTCGATGTAGGCCGCTGCGGCGTCAGGGTTCTTGCTCTTGCTGGACACGGCCCACGGGATGCCGGTGCCACCGGTGGCGACCGGTGTGTCGGCTGCTGCCGGCGGGAGCGTGAAGGTCACCTTGTCGCCCATGGCCTGGCCGAGGTCGGCCTGCAGCCAGGTGCCGGCGATGAGGTAGGCGCCCTTGCCCTTGGAGAACGCCTGCCACGCGGGGTCGTAGCCGAGGGCGTTGACGTCCTTGGAGAAGTAGCCCTTGTCCACCCAGTCCACGAGCGTCTGCGCGGCCTTGGTGTTCTCGGGGGTCTTCCAGGAGCCGCCCTCCTGGCCGAAGCCGAGGGTGCGGATCGCTTCGGGGTCGGTGGTCTGGGCCTGCACGGTGCCGAAGACGTGGATGGCCGGCCACTTGTCGAGGTTGCCCAGGACCAGCGGCTGCTCCCCGGCCGACTTGATGGCCCCGAGGCTGGACTCGAACTCGGCCCAGGTCTTGGGGACCTCGTTGACACCGGCCTTCTCGAGGATCTCGGTGTTGGCGTAGATGCCGACGACCTCGCCGACCTGCGGCAGGCCGTAGAGGTTGCCGTCGCCGAAGGTCTTGCCGTCCTCGCTGTAGGACGAGTACTTGCGCACCGACTCGGGGAACCGCTCGTCCCAGCCGTACGCGTCCGAGTACTTGTCGAGCGCGACGAGCTGGCCGGCCTGGACGAACGAGCCCATGTCGGGGCGGCCGTTGTTGGCCTGGAAGACGTCGGGCGGGGTGTTGCCCGACAGCGCCAGCTTGAGGGTCGTCTTGAGGTCGTCGAAAGAGCGCGTGACCCGCTTGATGGTGATGTTGGGGTACTTCGCCTGGAACTGCTTGTTCAGCTCCTCGATCTGGGCCGCCTGGCCGCCGCGGACCTCCTGGTCCCAGATGGTCAACGTGACGTCACCCAGCGCGGACGCGTCGGTGGACACCTGGCCCGTGGGGGTGGTGCCCGAGGTGTCGGAGCTGGAGCCCGGCGTGCAGGCGGCGAGGCCGGCTGCGCCGACGAGGCCGGCAGCGGCCAGCAGGATCGTGGGACGGTTCCTCATGGGCGTTCTCCTTGATGGGTATGGCGTGCGGCTGGCAGTGCTGGTCACGGGTAGCCCTCGACGTCGACGTGGCGGGCGATGGTGGCGGTGGCCCGGCGGCCGGCGTCGAGCGGGATGGTGGGCACCAGGTCGTCGAGGAACGCGTACCGGCGCAGGAGCGACTGGTGGTAGGAGCTGGCGTCACGGGAGGACCGCTGGTGGGTCCACCAGTCGGCGATGTCGCCCCAGCCGGGGGCCGCAAGGCTGCCACCGAACTGCTGCACCGACAACGACGAGCAGAGTGCTGCGAAGGCCAGGCGCTGCTGCAGCGGCCACCCGGCCAACGTGCCGAGCACGATCGAGGCGCCGAACACGTCCCCGGCTCCGGTCGGGTCCATGGCCGGCACGCGCAGGGCGGGCACGACGGCTTCCTCACCGGTGGCCGAGTCGATCGCCAGGGCGCCGGACTCCCCGTTGGTGACGACGGCGAGCGGCACGTGGTCGGCCAGGGCGTAGAGCGCCTCGTGCGGGGTGTTGGTGCGCGTGTAGGCCATCGCCTCACCTGCGTTGGGCAGGAAGCCGTGGCAGACCGCGAGCTGGTCGAGCACCTCGGTGGACCAGCGACCACTGGGGTCCCAGCCCACGTCGGCGAAGACGAGCGAACCGGCGGCCTGGGCCTGCTGCACCCAGGTGGGCTCGGACGCGTCGATGAGCGGCCGCTGCTCGGACAGCTCCACCATCACCGCTCGGGTCCGCGGGGGTGTGCCGATGAGCTCGCCGGGGCCCAGCGGCGGTGCGTGCCCGTGGCTGACCATGCCGCGGTCGCGGTTGACCGCCATCGAGACGGTCACCGGCGAATGCCAGCCCTCGAAGCGCTGCGACCGGCTCAGGTCGACGTGCTCGTTGTCCGCCAGGGTCTCCCAGCAGAAGTCGCCGTACGCGTCGTCACCGAACGCGGCGGCCAGCGAGGTCCGCAGCCCGAGGCGCCGGGCGGCCACGGCGAGGTTGGCGATCCCGCCGGGGCAGGACCCCATACCGTCGGCCCACACCTCCTGGCCGTCCTCGGGAAGGGCGTCGAGGCCGGTGAAGATGATGTCGAGGAAGACCGTCCCCCAGATGAGGACGTCGAGCTCGGGGGCACCGGGGGTGCGCAGGGACGCGAGGGGGTCGTAGACCTGGTCCTCGGGATCTGCTGCCTGCTCGGGCACGGCGCGGGCTCCTGTTCGTCGATGGGCCTGCTGGCCAGAATGCCCTGTTGCCCCGGCCGAGACAAGCAATAACGATCACAATTCTTCAGCGTTGTGCATATCGCTGCACGGAAGTGATTGTTATGTTGCCTCTATGCGGGTTCCCCGGCAGCGCTCCATCGTCGAGCGGCTGCACTCCCAAGGCCTGGCCTCCACCGAGGAGCTGGCCGCGCTGTGCGACGTCAGCGTGGCCACGGTCCGTCGCGACCTCATCGAGCTCGAGACCGCCGGAGCGCTGCGCCGGGTGCACGGCGGCGCGGTCCTCGGGGTCGAGGGGACCTGGACGACGAGCGGCACCCGGCCGGCCACCGGGCAGGGCTCCCCGGAGACCGACGCCGACGCCTTCCGCGGGTTCGCCGAGGTGGCCGCCAGCGACGCCGAGGACAAGCGGGCCGTCGCGGTCCGGGCCGCCGCGATGGTGGCCGACGGCGACTGCGTGGTCCTCGACATCGGCACCACGACGATGATGCTGGCCCGGGAGCTGCGCGGCCGACCGGTCACCGTGGTCACCGCGAGCCTGGCCGTCCTGGACGTGCTGCGGGACGACCCGCAGGTCGAGCTGGTCCTGCTCGGTGGGATCGTCCGGCGCACCTACCACTCGCTGGTCGGTGCGCTCACCGAGGACGCCCTGCGCCAGGTGCGTGCCAACTGTGCCTTCCTCGGCGCCAGCGGCGTCGCCGTCGACGGCACGGTCCTGGACACCACCCTCGTCGAGGTGCCGGTCAAGCGGGCCCTGCTCGCCACGTCGCAGCGTTCGGTCCTGCTGGTCGACCACCACAAATTCCCCGGCACCGGGGCGCTGCGCGTCTGCAGCCTCGACGAGTTCGATGCCGTCGTCACCACCACCGGGGCCCACGGCCCCACCCTCGACGCCGCTCGCGCGGCAGGCACGGAGGTCCACGTCGTATGAGGCTCGCGATCCTGGGGGGCGGCGGTTTCCGGACCCCGCTGGTCTACGGGGCACTGCTCACCGACCACCACGAGCAGCGGGTGGACGAGGTGCGTCTGCACGACGTCGACCCGTTGCGACTCGAGGCCATCGGGCGGGTCCTGGCGCAGATGGGCCAGGGCCACGACTCCCCGCCGTCGGTGCTGACCACGACCGACCTCGACGAGGCGCTCGAGGGCGCCGACTTCGTCTTCTCCGCGATCCGGGTCGGCGGGCTGGAGGGCCGCACGGCCGACGAGCGCGTCGCGCTCGACCTCGGCCTGCTCGGCCAGGAGACCACCGGGCCCGGCGGGCTGTCGTTCGGCCTGCGCACGCTGCCCGTGGCCCGCCACGTCGCCGAACGAGTCCGTGCCGTCGCCCCCGGAGCCTGGGTCATCAACTTCACCAACCCTGCCGGCATGATCACCGAGGCGATGCAGCAGGTCCTCGGCGACCGCGTCGTCGGCATCTGCGACTCCCCCATCGGCCTGGGCCGCCGGGCTGCGGCCACGCTCGGGCTCGACCCGCTCGCCACGACCGTCGACTACGTCGGCCTCAACCACCTCGGCTGGCTGCGCGGCGTGCACTCCGGCGGGGAGGACGTCCTGCCGCAGCTGCTGGCCGACGACCGCCTGCTCGGTTCCATGGAGGAGGGGCAGCTGTTCGGCCTCGACTGGATCCGCACCCTCGGCGCGATCCCCAACGAGTACCTCTACTACTACTACTTCACCCGCGACGCGGTCGCCTCGATCACCGGCGCCGAGCAGACCCGCGGCGAGTACCTCCTGGACCAGCAGCGCAGTTTCTATGCCGCGATGGCGGCCTCACCTCCCGATGCCCTCGGCGAGTGGGACCGCGTGCGCATGGAGCGCAACGCGACGTACATGAAGGAGGCTCGCGAGGAGGGCGAGGAGCGCGACGAGCACGACGTGCAGGGCGGCGGCTACGAAGGGGTGGCCCTGGCGATCATGGCCGCCATCTCCCGTGGTGAACCGGCCTCGCTGATCCTCAACGTCCGCAGCCGTGGCGCCGTCCCGGGGGTGCCCGAGGACGCTGTCGTCGAGGTCCCCTGCACCGTCGACGCCGACGGCCCGACGCCGCTGCCGGTCAGCGCCCTGACCAGCCACCAGCTCGGCCTGGTCCTGCAGGTCAAGGCGGTCGAGCGGCTGACCATCTCGGCCTCGGCCACCGGCTCGGAGCGTGAGGCCGTCGAGGCGTTCGCGCTGCACCCGTTGGTCGACTCGGTCAGCGTGGCCCGCGAGCTGCTGCGCGGCTACCGCGCCAGGATCCCGGCGGTCGACGCGGTGTTCGCCCGCCGGTCCTGAGGTCGACCAGGTCGGAGCAGACCTGGTCGGAGCAGACCTGGTCGGAGCAGGGCCCGGTCAGAGCAGGGCTGCGGCCTCGAGGGCGAAGTAGGTGAGGATGATCTGCGCACCGGCCCGACGGATGCCGACCAGCGACTCCATCATCACCCGCTCGCGGTCGATCCAGCCGTGGTCGGCGGCTGCGACGATCTGGCTGTACTCGCCCGAGATCTGGTAGGCCGCCACAGGAACCGGCGACATGGCGGCTGCCGCGGCGACGATGTCCAGGTGCGGCCCGGCCGGCTTCACCATGACGATGTCGGCGCCCTCGGCGATGTCGAGCTCGAGCTCGCGCAGCGACTCGGTCGCGTTGGACGGGTCCTGCTGGTAGGTGGCGCGGTCCCCCTGCAGGAGGACTGGACGGCCTCGCGGAAGGGGCCGTAGAGACCGGACGTGTACTTCGCGGAGTAGGCGAGGATCACCGTGTCGGTGAAGCCCTGCGCGTCCAGGGCGTCACGGACGAACGCGACCTGGCCGTCCATCATCCCGGAGAGCCCGAGCACCGCGGCACCGGCGCGGGCCTGCGCCAGGGCCATCGCGGCATACCGCTCCAGGGTCGCGTCGTTGTCGACCCGGCCGTCCCCGCTCAGGACCCCGCAGTGGCCGTGGTCGGTGAACTCGTCGAGGCACAGGTCGGCCATGACGACCAGCTGGTCACCGACGGCGTCGGCCACCGCACGCAGCGCGACGTTGAGGATGCCGTCGGGGTCCTCGGCGCCGGAGCCGACGGCGTCCTTGCGCACCGGCACCCCGAACAGCATCAGCCCGCCCAGCCCCGCCTCGACCGCTCGGTGCGCCTCGGCGACGAGGGACTCGACGGTGTGCTGGACGACGCCCGGCATGGCGGTGATGGCGACCGGCTCGGTGACGCCCTCACGGACGAAGACCGGCAGGACCAGCTCGGCCGGGTGCAACCGGGTC
>CAVRMT010000010.1:0-130273 GCA_963722015.1 uncultured Actinomycetota bacterium
CCGCAGGTCAGAGGCCCTTTCCGTCCGTCGGCGAGGGCCTCTGACGCGCCCGTACCCCAGAGAAGTACTGCAGTAGGCACCTGCTACTTGCTGCTCTGCCGGCCCGAGGTGTCCCCAAACCCCGCAGCATCCATCACCCGACCGGTGTCCTTTTCGTCCCGGCGAGCGAACCGTGAACTCGGGCTCCATGAGCGACGGTGAGAACTGCGGGCACGGCTTGGAAGGGCCGCGGCGCCACCTGTACTCCACGACTGACGTCGGCTTCACGCCGGCGGAGATGGTTTGGGGTGGATGATCAGTTGCCGACAAGGCTGCTGTCAGGACCCCCCGATACGCTCGTCGCGTGGAAAACATCTCGTCAGAGGCCCCGCCCTTCGAAGTCGTAGCTGCGAAGTTGCCACCCGAACTTGAATCGCTCCTGCTCAGCCAGGAGCTGGATGATGACGAAGTCGTCGTCTTGCCTCAGCGAGTCCAGGCAGGCCGCGGAGAGTACGCGGTAGAGGCCGTTCAAGCAGTAAAGGTGCTCCGGGCACAAGGTCTCCAAGCCAGGCTCCTCCACTCCAGCGGGAACCGGACTTCCGTAGCGGAGTTTTCCACGGATGAAGTGGTTGCTCTCACCCTCTTTGTGGCCCAGTCACTAGGCCAGGAAGGCATTTCTCGATTGGTCGACTATCTGGTCGCTACGGTTAGGGGAGCAGGTAGGCGCGCAGCTCCCGCAACAATCGAAATCGAGATCGATCGCCTGGTGATCGAGGGTGATCGGAGGACCATCGAAGGAGTCGTGGTCAAGGGTAGAGGTGAGGAAGCGATTGACGGGGTTGTCAGTGTCCTTAAGCGTCTCGGGACGAGCGACTAGCGGCGACGCCTTCAATATCAGCGGACCGCGCTCCCTCTCCGGTAGGACGATCCAGGGAATTGCGATTCATACGGGAGTGCCTCTCCCCCCGGAACGTGGACTGGGCCGAGAACAGGAACTCGAGGCTGAGGGCCGACGGCTTCTCCAGGCTGCGCTCAGGGAATTCGGCGCCATGGTCAGGGCAGGAGCTGAAGGTGACTCTGAGCGGCGGGCACGGCATGCCCTCGAACTAGCGGTGGACGCCTACAACTGCCTAGAAGACACGACTAGCGCCGATTGGTGCCATCAGTGGATCCATACGATCGGAACCTTCGTCGCGGCGAGTTTCGGGTGCGCTCATGAACTGTCGGAGGGATTGTGGTTCACAAGGTGCCCAGTGGTACTGGTGCACCTCCGGGTTGGGTTGTCGGTAGGCTTCACCGCCACCCGCGTCTGTTCAATCTGCAGACTCGACATCATGGAGTGCGACCACATCCTGGGACGGCAGTATGCAGTCGGTGGTGGTCAAGATGCCGAGGGCATCTGCCGGGTATGCGCCATCGTTCGGTGTAGGGAACATCGTGAAGGCGTCACATATCCGGTCACGGCTCATCCCCTTGTCATATCGGTCGACGAGTTGAGGGAGATAAGTCTCGTTCCAAGGCCCCGCGACCCGTTGGCCCGGGTCCAGGCGGTCTCTCTGCTGCCCGCAGAGGTGGTGAGGTATCGACCTGCTCAGGGCGAGTGCCCATGTGTAGGTGGATGTCCCGGATTCAAGCAGGCGCTGGATCTGATCTCCGGAGCCTTCCCATTTCGGCTGGACCCGACCCCGGAAGGTAGCGGGTTCCCCGTGGGTTCGCAGCGTCCCTAGCGCTGGCAGCCCTGAACGCGGCGATCAAGAGCCGGACAGTTCAACGCCGAGGCGCTTGAGCGCGTCACGGGTCGACGTCGAGGAGACCTGGGAGTAGATCTCCATCGTGAGCGCGATGCGGCTGTGGCGTAGGACGGCCATCGCGACCCGCGGGTGGACGTCGAGGGCGACGAGGAGGCTGGCGCAGGTCCGCCGAGTCGAGTGAATGGGGACGACCGGCACGCCGGCCTTCGCGGCCCTCAGCTTGAAGTCGCGGTGGAAGTTGCGCGGGTCGACCGGATCGCCGAGCCGGGTCGTGAAGACCAAGCCGCAGTCGCCCCACATGTCGCCGGCCGCGAGCCGTCGCCTGGCCTCCTCGACCCGATGCCGCTCGAGTGCCCGCACCGCGATCTCCGGCAGCGGTAGCGGCGCATCCGAGGACGGCGTCTTCGTGTGGCGCCGGAGCAGCGAGTGGTCGACCCGCTGGACCTGCCACGCGATGAGCGCCTCGCCCTGCTCGAGGTCGACGTCCTCCCAGGCCAGCCCGAGCATCTCCCCGCGCCGCAGCCCGAGCGTGAGCAGCAGGACGTACCCGGCGTACATCGGGTCATCGTCCGCGCGCGCCGACTCGAGGAACCGCCGAGCCTCGTCGACGGTCCACACCGGCATGCTTCTTCGACCGCGGCATCGGCACCCGCACGAGCGCGGCAACGTTGCGGAAGACCAGCTCCTCGCGCATCGCCTGGGTCAGCGCACCGCGCAGCACCCGCCACGCCTGGTGGACCGTCCAGTCCGAGGCGACCTCGTGGCAGCAGCTCCCGAGAGCGCAGCACTGCGGCTCGGGACGCGCGGCATCCTTGCCCTGGAAGCAGCACTGGCAGCGGACCCGCAGCGTGTTGACCCACATCTGGACGTCGCGGACCATCAGCTTGTCGAGCTTGCGGTCGCCGAGGTCCGGGACGATGTACAGCCGCGAGAACATCTCGTAGTTCGAGGTGGTGG
This sequence comes from uncultured Actinomycetota bacterium, assembly GCA_963722015.1. GTDB lineage: Bacteria > Actinomycetota > Actinomycetes > Actinomycetales > Dermatophilaceae > Pedococcus. Next base: position 2,688 of record CAVRMT010000010.1, read on the forward strand.
CCGGCGACAGGGTCGGCCGCACCGTCTCCTCCAGCCACCGCTCGAGGAAGTCCCGCAGGCGCGGGGAGACCGGCACCATCGGTCCCCGCCGCGCCTGCTCGTGGAGCCGGAGCCACTTGTCGTGGACCTCCGGCCGGGTCTTCCCGTAGACGGTCTTGCGCTGCCGGCGGCCCTTGGGCGTCACGATCCACACGTGCGCCGCGAAGCCGTTCCGGTACGGGTAGATCGACCCCTCGCCGTTCGCCCGCCGGCTCACGGCCAGTCCGCCTCCGCCTCGGCCGCGCGCATCGCGACGTACTCGTCGACCCACTCGGGCAGGATGCGGCGGCATCCGCCGTCCTTGAGGGACCGCAGGTCGCCGCTGATCACCATCATGCGGACCTTCGTCGGTCCGTAGCCGAGCATCTCGGCCACCTCGGGCACGGTGTACCACCGCCGCCGGATCGGGCCGACCGGGGCCTTGCGTCGGCCGGCGGACCCCCCGGTCTCGTGACTCGCAGTTGCGGACATGAGCATCTCCTCTCTCGTGAGGGCCTGACCCCCAGTAGGCCAGATCCCAGACCACCCATCCAGAGGTCCCGAGAGCCTGTGGATAACCGCAACCCCGACGATCCTCTGCCTCCCTAAAGCGCGACATCCCCCGGTTATGGCCACGTCGCCGCGAGAAAGTTCGAACCGCACCGACCCGCAACGGCTCACGAGCAAAGCGAGATTCGAGAACACACCTGGTGCACTCGGTGCCACGGCCCTGTCCACAAGCGTCCGTCCCCGGCCGCTTTCGGAACTGTGATGACGCTGCACAAGCTCGCCGCCGGGAGCGGGTACACGTACCTGACCCGGCAGGTCGCTGCGCACGACCGCGCCGAGCGAAGCCAGGTCGGGCTCGCCGCCTACTACGAGGAGAAGGGCGAGTCGCCGGGCCGCTGGCTCGGCAGCGGCCTCGCCGGTCTCGACCTCGCCGACGGCGACGTCGTCACCGAGGAGCAGATGAAGCTCCTCTTCGGCCAGGGCCGGCACCCGCGATCCCAGGAGCCGGATGCCGTCGCCCGCGGCTGGGGTGCCCTCGGCCGACCCTTCCCCACCTTCGAGGCGACCACCCTCCGCCAGGAGATCGCCACCGCCTTCAGCGCCCACAACACCTCACGAGGACGTGCGTGGAACGCACCCATCCCGGCCGAGGAGCGTGCCGACATCCGGACCGAGGTCATCGCTCGCGCCTTCGCCCGAACGCATGGCCGCGCCCCGCGTGACGACACCGAGCTCACCGGCTTCGTCGCCACCGCGTCCAGGCCGGCGCAGACGCCGGTCGCCGGCTACGACCTGACCTTCAGCCCGGTGAAGTCCGTGTCGGCGCTGTGGGCGCTCGCCCCACCCGAGGTCGCCCGCGAGGTCGAGGCCGCCCACGAGGCAGCGGTCCGGGCGACGATCGGCCTGCTCGAGCGGGAGGTCGCCTTCACGCGTGTCGGCAAGGGCGGCATCCGGCAGGTCCCGGTCGACCGGGCTCGTCGCCGCCGCGTTCGACCACCGCGACTCCCGCGCCGGCGACCCCGACCTGCACACCCACGTCGTGATCTCCAACAAGGTCCAGACGCTGCCGGACGAGGGAGGCAAGTGGCTCACCCTCGACGGCCGGATGGTGTTCAAGGCCAAGGTCATGGCCTCGGAGCACTACAACACCCGGCTCGAGGCCGAGCTCACCGAGCGGCTCGGCGTCCGGTTCACCGAACGTCCCTCCCCCGAGGGACGCCGCCCGTCCGCGAGATCGACGGCATGGACGCACGGCTCCTCCAGGAGTGGTCCTCCCGACGGGGCGACATCACGAGCCGCCAGCGTCAGCTCGCTGCGGCGTTCCAGGCCGACCACGGCCGGGCGCCGACACGGATCGAGTCCCTCGCCCTGGCCCAGCAGGCCAACCTCGAGACGCGCCCCGACAAGCACGAGCCGCGCAGCCTGCGTGAGCAGCGCGATCAGTGGCGAGCTCAGGCGGATGCCGTCCTGGCCGCCCGTGGCCATGCTCGGCCCACGACCGTCACCGACATGGTCGCGACCGTGCTCGGTCGTGACCGTCGACTTGAGCCCAGAAGGGGGGAGGGACGAAACCGGGGACGTACTCGCGAGGCGCGTGGTCGACGTCCTCGAGTCGTCCCGGTCGACCTGGCAGGTGTGGCACGTCCGGGCCGAGGCTCTCCGCCAGGCCAGGTACGCCGGCATCCCCCTCCCGTCCCTCGACGAAACGGTCGCGGACGTCGTCGAGCGGGTGACGGAGGGTTTGTCCCTACCTGTGGATGCCGTCCCCGACCTCGGCGAGCCCGAGTTCCTCCGTCGTCCGGACGGCGCATCGGTCTACACCGTCCACGGGAGCCGGACGTACACCTCCGCCGCGATCCTCGACGCCGAGCGACGCCTCCTCGAGGCCGCGGAACGGACTGACGGGTACGTCATCCCCGAGGTCTTCGTCGACCTCGCCGTCCGGCGGGGCACTGAGGCGGGAGCGGGACTCGACACCGGTCAGGCCGAGCTGGTCAGCGCTCTCGCCACCAGTGGGGCCCGCGTGCAGGTCGCCCTGGCACCCGCCGGGAGCGGCAAGACCACCGCGATGGCCACCCTCGCGAAGGCCTGGCGCGGTGGCGGCGGGCAGGTCATCGGGCTCGCACCCACCGCGGTCGCAGCAGACGAGCTCGGTCAGGCGATCGACACACCTGCCGAGACCGTCGCGAAGTTCCTCCACAGCGCCGCGGCCGCCGCGAGCGACCGCCGGGTGGCGGCCTTCCCGCCCATCGGCCCGCGCACCCTCGTCGTCATCGACGAGGCGGGGATGGTGGGAACCAAGGATCTCGCAGCGGTCGTCGACCGTGTCCTCGAGCGGGGTGGAAGCGTCCGCCTGGTCGGAGACGACCAGCAGCTCACCGCGGTCGCCGCGAGTGGTGTCTTCCGCGACCTGGCCGAGCAGGGCTCTGCGCTGGGGACGACGGTCCGCCTCACCGAACTGCACCGCTTCTCCGACGCCGACGAGGCTGCCGCGACACTCGGCATCCGGAGTGGCGACCCGGCCGCGCTGGAGCACTACCTCGCGCAGGGCCGCGTCCACGTCGGGGACGCCGGCTCCGCCGACCGACCAGGCGTTCGACGCCTGGCGAGCCGACGTCACCGCCGGCAGGTCGAGCCTGCTCCTCGCCGCGAGCCGCGACACGGTCCGCGAGCTCAACGAACAGGCCCGCGCCGACCGGCTCGCAGCACAGGCGGCGGGCCCCGATCGGGAGGCCGTGCTCGCCGACGGCACTCGAGCCAGCGCTGGGGACGTCATCATCACGCGGCACAACGACCGCTGCCTCCGCGGCCGCGACGGGTCATGGGTCAAGAACGGGGACCGGTGGATCGTCCGGGACGTCGACCGCAACGGCGACCTCCACGTTGCGCGCGCGGTCAGCACGCCAGCAGGGTTGGCACCGCGCTCTCGCTGCCGGCCGACTACGTCGAGCAACACGTGCAGCTCGGGTACGCCAGCACCATCCACGGTGCCCAGGGGGCCACCGTCGACACCACGCACACCGTGGTCGCCGGCACCGAGAGCCGACAAGGTCTCTACGTCGCACTCTCGCGGGGACGCAACGAGAACCACCTCTACCTGTCGGATGCCGAGCCGGTCGCAGATGGGTTTGCTCTCGACCTGCCCGCCGACCGTGGCCCGCGTGAGGTCCTCACCAGGATCCTCGAGCGGGACGACCGGGCGGAATCCGCCACGCGCGCCAGAGCCGCCGACCCGGCCCGACGAGCTGGCGCGGGCCATCCAGCAGTACGAGGACGCCCTGCCGCTGCTCGCCCAACACGTCCTCGGTGACCCGAAGATGCATGCTCTCGACTCGGCGCTCGAGCAAGTGGATGCCCGGACTCTGTGACCAACCCGGGTACCCGAGCCTCCGCGGCCAGATCGCGCTCCGCTGGGTCGATGGTGAGATCCCAACGACGTCCTCCGCGAGGCCACTTGGTGGCACCCTCGCGCAGAGCTCCTCGAATCGGAGCACGCTGCGGCGCTCCTGGCCGAGAAGTGTCTCGAGGTGGCCGTGACGTTCCTGACCGGATCGGCCCCCCGTTCTGGATGCCCGTCGCACCCTGGTCCTGAGCGACCACCCACAGGCAGGCCCCTACCTCGATCGCCTGACGGGTGCCATCGATGACCTCTCAAGAGCAACGAGGCGCCGTGACACTGGGTCGCTGGCTGACCCCGGGGTCCGGCTCTCGGCCGCTCGACGCGACTACGACCGTCGAAATCCCCCCTCTCCGGCGGTGCGCCGGTCGGCTCCCGGGTACGGCCGTTGACCAACGCGGAGGGAGCCGGCCAGCATCGTCGACACTCGAGAACGAGGCAATAGCGATGTCGACTCCGCGGCCGTCCCGATTAAGTCCACCACGGTGCCCAGATCTGAGATCTGTTACAACCACCGCGAGTCCTCCGAATGACGATCCAGTGCCGGCGGGACGACTATCCGGCAGCTATCAGTTGAGCGCTCTCAAATACCTCTGCGGGAAGTGATGCGCGGAGATTCCAAGTGAGCGCGACCGGGCGATCGCCCTTGAGCTCGCCACGAAGGTCGACCAGGCCGAAGCAACGGAACGTGCCGCCGACAGCCCCGCTGCTTCGTTCCCTCACGAAGAGGAGTCGATGAGTCGAGCCGTCAGAACCGGCCCCAATGCAACGCTGCATGGCCGGCGATTTCTGCCGCCAACTGTTCGGTGTCTCCCAATGGAAGAGGTCGGCCGTTAAGGCGTGGTCCCGGTACTGAATCGTCGAGGAAAACTGCCGGAGGTCCTTATGAAGCGTGACGAACATGAGTTGGATCCGTGACGGGGGCACGAAGTAGACGCCCTCGCGATGTTCCTTCGGTTTGTCTATGGTGCTCACTCCCACAGCCGCAAAGACTTCGGCGCGGGTGTATCTAGCGTTTGCCATCAAAGGCACGTCGGCAAGCCCGAGCAAGGGAGTCGGGGCGACTGCCAGATCCGAACGCAAGTAGGTCAAGAGCTCCGCGATCTCATCGCGTACCGCGGGCTGACGCCACAGGATGTCAAACCCCTGCTGGAGATCAACAGGTCTGAGGAGCAGCGTGTGCATCAATTGCATCGCGAGGCGTTGATCGACAATAGACAACTGATCCGCCTCGATCGGTGAATCTGCGGTCATCCAGTCGAACCAACTATTTACTCGCAGGCCATCTGAGACGTGCTGCAGGTAGCCGATTCGGCGGAGGAGATCACTTTCCCCCCTTCGCAGCTCCTCGTCAGTATGTTGCGCCGGCGCGTCTACGGTAAGCGACGCGCGCTGGAGTCGCGTCCACGACATCTTGCGGCCGTCGACGCCGTAGAACTGCTCGATGGTTCGACCGGTCTGGTGCAGAAATGACTCGAGTGAGGACCACGTCCCTGTCTCGAAGTCCTTGAGCAGGCCACTGACTCCGCGGGGTACCGCGATGGCCTTGAGCGCGGCGAGCACGCGCTCTCGGGCAACGCGCTCGAGATTGATGGAGCAGCCAGCAGGCAAGAACGGAAACCCATCTTCGGCTTGGGTCCGGACGTCACCGTGGGCGGGATCGATCAGGGCCTGGTAGCGCTGTTCGATTCGGTACTCCGCGCGATGCTGCCCGATGAAGTCGAGGACAACGCAGGAGGCCTTGCCGGGGGCCAGGCGAAGTCCGCGACCGAGCTGCTGAGCGAAGAGGACCGAGCTCTGTGTCGGACGGCAGAGCAACAAGGTGTCGACCTCAGGAACGTCGATTCCCTCTCCCAGCACATCTACGCTGAAGACCACTTGGAGCTCGCCGCCCCGGAGTTGGGATAGCACGCGGTCCCGGTGAGCCTGGTCGTGATCGCCCACCAAGTAGTCCGCAGCAAGACCAAGCTTAGTGAACTGAGCCGCCATGAACTCCGCGTGGGACACCGAAACGCAGAACCCAAGGGCCCGCATCGATTGGGGGTATTCGACCCACCGAGTGATTGCCTGGTAGATCCGCCGCACGCGTTCGTGATTGCCGGTGTAGAGAGTCGAAAGAGCTCCAACGGCGTAGTCACCCGAATGCCATGCGACGTCCCTTAGGTCGGTTCCATCGTCGACGCCGACGTACTCGAACGGCGCCAACAACTGATCGTCGACCGCCTCCCAAAGGCGCAATTCCGTCGTGTACCGACCGCCGAACAGGTCGGTGATGTCTCTACCATCGGTGCGTTCTGGCGTTGCCGTCAGACCGACCAGGTCGCGCGGCCTAAAGTGCTCGATCACCGATTCCCAAGACTCGGCTGCCGAGTGGTGTGCCTCATCGACGTACATCACCTCGTAATCCGACGGGTCGACTTGTCCCAGCCTGTTGTGAAGCGTCTGCACCATGGCGAATACATGGGCTTCGCTAGTGAGGGGGCCGGAGGAACCGCTGAGTAGCTCCCCGAACGCGGGATCTTGGAGAACTTGGCGAAACATCTCGCGCGCCTGCTCGAGGATCTGTTCCCGATGAGCCACGAATAGCAGCTTGGGTCGGGGAGCGCCGGGCTCACACAGCCGCGCGTAGTCCAGGGCCGCGATCACTGTCTTGCCGGTGCCGGTCGCCGCGACGAGAAGGTGGCGATGCTCATCGAACTCCGTTCGACGAGTCGCCAGCGTGTCGAGGACACGTTGTTGATGTGGGCGCGGCCGTATCCGGAGCTGTGCGTACGCCGCTTGCAGCTGCTCGTTCAGCTTGCCGATCTCTCGCCGCGCACGCCGGCTGAAGCCCTCAGCCGCATAGCCCCTGGCTTCGGCCAGCGCAGCGTCCAATCGCTCACGATCGTCGAGCCCGTAACGCTCGTAGACGGCTGTGTTCCAGTAGCTGTCAAATACCTGCTGGATGCGGTTGAAGACCGCGGGGGCATCGGCTCGAGCGAGCCGCACGTTCCATTCCAGTCCCGTGTAGAGCGCCGCCTCCGACAAGTTCGAGGATCCGATGAAAGCGGTATCGAGTTCGCCGGGACGGCGGAACAGCCACGCCTTGGCGTGCAGCTTGGTAACCATCCCCTGGTAGTTGACTCGGACCTCCGCCCCAAGGTCGACGAGGTCATCGAGTGCCTTGCCGCTCGTCGATCCGAGGTATGTCGACGTGATCACCCGGATACGGCCGCCTCGATCAACAAGCGCCCGAAGGTCATCGCGCAGCGCTTCGATGCCCTTGTAGCCAACGAACGCGCAGATCAGATCAACCTCATCAGCGCATCGAAGCTCCTGTCGCAGGACGGACCCGAGGGACGGCTCGCCAGCACCATTTACCATCAGCTCACTAGTGCTCAGAGGGATCGACGGATGTTCTGGCAAGGAGGCGGCGGCCAGCCCAGATTCGTTGCGGATACCTCGCAGAACCTGTACTGGCGTGACTACCCGGTCGATAGCGAACTCTGTGCCGAGTGCATCGATCGCTAGGTTCACGAGCCCTGCGCTTGAAGAAACGTCGCCTTCCGAAGTCGGCGTCCGTAGCCGCCTCGCCACGCGCAGTAGATGCTTGCCCAACCGCTCGACCGCCTCGCTCCTGTCGAGCCGGGTGACGTCCACCCGATCGCTGGCTAGGAGCTCCAGCGCGCTGGTCAGATCGGCAGTGATGAGCTCATCGCGAAGGCCCGGCGGCAGTTGGTCACTACTGTTCACGCGTCACCCTCCCCGAGTTCCCAAGTGGTCGGAAGCTTAGGGCCGGAAGGCTTGCGCTGTGCACCGTACGGGGATCGCACAGGAGATGCCCCGCGCCGGCTTCGCCTTCGTCAACGGCTATGTCAACCTTGTCAGTCGTTCCAGCGCTTCCGAACAGTACTCCAGTGCCCGTCAGGCGTTGGCCGCCATCACGAAGAGCTAGTCGAAGTACTTCGGATAGCGCCTCGCCTGGTCGAGGATCGAAGCTAGTTCGCCAAGTGCATCAAGCTCCTTCGCCCACAGCTTCACTTGGGCGGACGCCTGACCCACCGACAACTCCTGCGCTTCGCCGCGTGCGATAGCGATGCGGATGCAAACAGTGAGGTTCTGTGCATCCCGTTGATCGTGCAGCGCTGCCTCTGCCGCGATCTGCGCCGTCGCAAGGTCCCCTTCGGCTAGCGCGAGTTTGGCCTTAACGTTGTTTAGTACGCCCGCGGGCACGGCCGGAGATCCTTCGACTGTTGCGAGTGTTGCTTTGGCCGCGGCGATCAAGTCTTCATCTATCTGAATGCTGGCAAGTGACAGCGGGGCCTCAACGAACTGTGGGTCTAGTTCGATCGTTCGCTTGAACTCCCGCATGGCAGTTTGCCGATCATTAAGCTGAAGCGCGATTCGCCCCAGGCGGTAGCGATATCGAGGGTTCTTCGGCTCACGGGCGACTGCGCGACTCATGACCTCCCTGGCCTCGGGCAGAAGCTTCTGAGCTTCCAAGGCCTGCGAATACGTGGAGAGCGCATACGGTGTGTCGCCGCCCATGTCGATCGCGGTCTTCGCCGCCGCCGCCGCCCCCGGCCAGTCCTGCAGCCTGACCCGAGCTTGCGCGATGTCTGCGTATAGCTGCGCCTTATTGCGCCTGAAGGGCAGCGCCCTCTCGTACCAAGAGATTGCGTCGGACCACTTGCGGTCAATCTGTTCGACGCGCCCTCTGTCACGCAGGACGCCAGCATCTTCGGGGTAGTTCCGAACAAGTTTGGCTCCGAGCGCGCGCGCCTCGTCATTGCGCTTCAAGTGCGCGAGAGTCTTCATACGCACTCGATTGGCAGGGAGGTCCACCTCTTGGTCACCTGTCAAGGCCTCGTCTAGATGCTCGAGCGCAAGCTGATAGCGACGCTCATGGAAGAGTTCTAGGCCGGTTTGGTAGAGCGTACCGATCAGGCCTTGTCGGAGTTCGCGGGCCTCGTTTAGGCGACCTGAAAGACCGAGAACCTTGACCGTGGCCAATAGAGCGGAAACGTACGTCTCGTCTGTCTCGGCGACTGATCGGAGTCGAGCAAGAAGGAGATCGGCCAAAGCGCTTGTCTGCTCTGCGTAGTCAGGGCGCTTGCGGAAGGAGCGCAGGTAGTAGTCGCGCAGCAGAGGGTGGAGGGTCAGCGTTCCTAAAGCACCGAGGCGTACGAGCGCATAGCCGGCCGCCTCGTCAACCGAACTTGTGTAGTCCTCGGCTCCAAGTCCCAGGGTTTTGGCCAGATCGTGTCCAGTGAGAGGACCGTCCACCAGCGAAAGCACCTCAAGCATGCGCCACGTGTTGTCATGGATGCGACCCGGGTCAATGAGGTCGGTAGCAATCTCGTGGCGCTTGTCTAGCAGGGACGCCGTGGTCATGGGTAGCTGCGGTGCTACCACCTCGAGGGCGAGCGGATGCCCGTCGAGTTCCAAGGTCACCTCGCGAAGCTCTTCGTCCGTCGCCTCGGCTCCCTGCGACCTTAGCAGTGGAATTGCGTGCTGGGGCTTGAGTCCGGGTAGGTAGAAACTGTGGAGTGCAACCTCCAGGGAAGGGTCGACGCGCGGCCTTCTTCTTGACGTGAATACGAGCAGCCGATTCGTGTTCGAGTGTGCTACCGCGACAGCCGAGATGACTTGTTCGGCTAGCCGCCCCAAAGTTGCGTTCTCGGAGAGCCAGTGCTCGGCATCCTCAAAAACGAATATTCCACCAGCACGGGTGAACTCACGCATCATTTGACTTGTATGTGCAGTTATGTCTGCCAGGGAATCGTCAGCCTTTGCTGGTTCACGGCGCAATTCACCGGCAACTAGAAGATTCAGCTCCGGCTCGGCAACACCGTCAGTTACGCGAATTGTTGCAACCGTGCCAGTCCCCGTCGTGATGCGATGTAGCGCTTCACGAGCAAGAGAACGCTTGCCGCTCCCTGGCACCCCACAGATCCATACTGCTGCGGTGGCTGACGAGTAGAGGTGCTCTTCGATCGCACCAATTTCTTCGTTGCGGTTAAAGAATCGCCTGCGCGGTACGGGTGCGGGGTCGTTCCGACGTAGTGCTTCGGCAATCTGGGAAGCATTTCTCGCATCACGTGCTTGCAGGAATGGACTAAGCCGAAAGGGGACGGACGTGTCATCGAGGCAGATGATGCGCAAGGCGATTGCCCTGTCCTCCAGCCACCGCGTGAACGCCAGCGTGATTTCGTACTCGACCCACCGCGACTGCGATGATGCGGCGGACCAAAGAAGTACGAAGTCGGTCGCCTCCTCGATGCCATCGCTGATTTCGTGCCAAAGAATCTGACCCAACTCGATCTCGAACAGATCCACCCATGCGTCATCGTCCAGCAAGCTCTTGAGCTCGACGGCAAGAGGCTTATCGGGACCCGCATGAGAGATGAAGAACCGTTTGGCCATGCGCAGACCCTATGTGGCGCAGCTTCCCCCGGCCACCACTACGACGGAGGCGGAAGCCGCCTTAGTCAGGGTTCGGCCGCACGCGGCACATTGGGGAGCGGCCGAGGACAACACCGGGCTCAGCATCACCGGGCCCACGTGGGGTCACATCACCCGCTGAAGGACCGCAGACAGCTACCACCCGCCGTGGGAGTTTCCGCAGGTTGTGGGCAACTGCATGCTGGTTAGGCTCGGCCATCCTGGTTAGCTCCGTAGGTTGTGGGTTCGAGCCCCCAGGGCTCACCAACTCGGTAGGCCAACAGGCTGACGTCGGCGGTCACTCGGCCCCCGCAACGTCGCGCCGTCGCACGGGACATCCAATCGGGGCATCGTCGTACTCTCCCCGCCATGCCAAGTGAAGGCGCTCTCACTCGCGAGCGATGGCCGGGACCGCTGCGACTGATTGCATGGTGCGGGGCGTGCGAGCGCGCCGGCGCCAAGCCCAGGCGGAGCAGGGGGCCGGGCCGGGGACCTCTTCGCCGCCTCGGCTGGACTCGGCTGTACCCCAGAGGAGTACTGCAGTGGGGTACGAAAATGGCGTCATCCCGTACCCCACAACGCCCCTCCGCGTGCTCAATTGCCCTCTGGTGGAACCCCTTCGGGGATTTTGCAAGCAGGGGGTTAGGGGTTCGAGTCCCCTTGGCTCCACCACAGGTCAGAGGCCCCTTCCGCTCGGCGGGAGGGGCCTCCCTCACGTCCGTGCTCTGATGCCCCGCTACAAGTATCAATGGACAACGTCCACTGACTGCTTCCGCCCCGCCGGATCGCCCCGAGCCGGCGTCGATGTCCGATATGGGCTTGGCGTAGAACCCCGTCACCCCATTCCGACCCCCAACGGGACGTCTCTCTGCTTGCCGCAGTCCAGACACTCTTGATATCGGGCCCCGGACTCGGCACTGCCTGGGTACCGGTGTGTTCGCCAGCGGTGCCAGATGTGCAGCCGACACGTCAGTCGCCCCCGCCGCCTGACTTCTTGCTCCATACATCGAGGGTGGACTCGTGGTGAGCCAGCGTCAAGATTTTCGGAAGAGCACGAACACCTCACCCTTGATGGCTGATGACGACCGTGATCGTGCGTCCGCTGGGCGCACCGATCGGGACGCACGAGTCTTTGAGCGGCGCACCCGGCTATCACCTGGTACATCGCTCAAAGACTCGTGCGCGGGGTGCGGGGTGCAGGGGTGCGGCGCGTGAGGCGTATGGCGGGGCGCGGAGGTCAGGGGAGCAGGGCCAGGGGGACGCGACAGTTCACGCCGACCTCGTTGAGGCGCTCGAGCAGCGGCTGACCGTCGATCACCGGCAGCGCCAACGGCTCGGGCTTGCCGGCTGCGAGGGATCGCGCGTACGCATCGCGAGCGGTCACCAGCCGCTCCCAGTCCTCGATCCACCGGGCGGCGGGCTGGTCGGCCTCGAGCACCGCGGGCCCCAGCGATCGCACCTGGGTCAGCATCTCGACGACCGCGTCGTTCTGGGCGTTCACGGCGCCGACCCGCTGTTGCTGGGTAGCGGAGGCCGGTAGTGCCGGCGATGACACCGCGTCGCGCATCGTCGCGCAGGCGACGGCCGCGGTCCGGGTGATCAGCGAGTTCTCGATGACGTCCGGGTCGTCCGCGGTGGCGAAGGCCCACAGCTTCAGCAGCGCGACCGCGACCACGACCCCGGCCACCACCACGGCGACCCGAGCGGCCCACACCCGCCAGCGCGCATCCTCCGGTACCGGCTGCGTCACCCCGGCCCCGACCCCAACCCCGACTCCGGCGCCGTGGGCTGCGCCGGCACCGCGGCCGTCACCGGCTCACCTGTCACCCGCTCGGCACGCAAACGCTCACCCGTCACCGGGTGGCGCGGGCCTCGGACATCGTCTTCAACCTGGTCATCGCATCCATCGTCTGCTTCGGCAGGTCACGGCGGATCAGGGGCGTGAACACCTTGCCGAAGCCCTTGGTCCCGATGTCGATCGAGTGCGTGAGCGTCGTCCCCACCCCGTCGGAGGCGGCCACGAAGTCCACGGTGACGTCCATCATCTTGTCGGTGAACTTCATCGCGAAGTGCCGGTCCGGCTCGCGGGCGATGATCTCCCCGTCCATCGAACCGGTCCGCCGACCATCGTTGTAGTGGTACTTCAGCCGCGTGCCGATGTCGTTGGGCCCGCCGTCGAGCTTGTCGATGCCGGTGCACCTCGACAGCCATTGCGGCGTCAGGGCCAGGTCGTCGACGATCGCGAAGACCACCGACGGAGGGGCGCTGACGGACAGGGTGTGATCGAAGCGGGGCATGGCGGTCTCCGGACACGTCGAGGGCGTTCGTGCGGGGTGCGGACACCCTACTGCGGTGCGCGCGACCCCCGGGTCCGCCTCCCGGACGAGATCCGGCCCCATGACAGCCTTGCGCTCCGGAACCTCGCGAACCGCGCGAGTCCTCAGGGCGTCGGGGGTATGGCGTGTGCCCGCAGGCCGGGCGGCGTGGGGCGGGGGCGCCGCGGCTCACGCACTCCCGCCGGACCACCGTCGGCGCCGGGTCCGGCGAACAGGCCGACCAGGCGACGACCACGGACCCGCCGGTGGCGGTAGACCGCATACGCCACCACCTCTGTGCCGTCTGCCCGGGCGATCGAACGCACCCGGGCGACCGCCTCGCCCGCGTTGTCGGCGAGCAGCGTGCACGAGCTGAGCCGGCCGCCGCGGTCGCGCGCGGTGACGTCGAAGGTCCGCATCACCCCAGCGTGCGCCGTCAACCCCGTCACGACAAGACCTCGCGCACCCTGGAACGACTTCGCGCACCGGACAGGTGCGCGAAGTGGGCCGGCGGTGTGCGAAGTCGCGAGGAGGGCGAGCGGCGAGGGGAAAGCCGCGCCGCGATCCGCGCGTCAGACGATGCGCAACCGAGCCGGGCCGGGGACGGTGTGGCCGATGACGGGTGCGCCCGGCACCTCGCCCACCACCAGCAGCCCGCCACTGGTCTGCGCGTCCGCGAGCATGAGCAGCACCTCCTCATCGGTGCCGGCGCCCAGACCGAAACCAGCGCCCACCCCGACACCGGGAGCGACGTCCAGGTGCGGACGCACCCACTCCAGGTTGCGCCGCGTCCCGCCACTGACGAACCCGGCACCCAGCGACTCCCACGCCCCGTCCAGGACGGGCACCGCGGACGCCTCGAGCACCGCCCCCACCCCCGAGGCACGCAGCAGCTTCCACAGGTGGCCCAGCAACCCGAACCCGGTCACGTCCGTCGCCGCCCGCGACCCGCCCGCGACCGCCGCGGCCGAGGCGACGTCGTTGAGGGCGACCATCGACGCGACCGCCTGGGGGAACACCTCACCGGTCGACTTGTGGCGGTTGTTGAGCACCCCGACCCCGATCGGCTTGGTCAGGCTGATCGGGAGTCCGGCGACAGCGGCATCGTTGCGCAGCAACAGGTTCGGGTCGGCCAGACCGGTGACGGCCATCCCGTACTTGGGCTCCGGGTCGTCGATGCTGTGTCCCCCGGCGACCGCGCAGCCCGCGGACCGTGCGACGTCGAGCCCACCTCGCAGCACGTCGCGCAGCAGCTCCAGCGGCAGCACCGAGCGCGGCCAGCCCACGAGGTTGACGGCCAGCACCGGCCGGCCGCCCATCGCGTAGACGTCGGAGAGGGCGTTCGCCGCGACGATGCGGCCGAAGTCGTAGGCGTCGTCGACCACCGGGGTGAAGAAGTCGGCCGTGCTGATCACCGCGGTGCCGCCGTCGATCCGCAGCACCGCAGCGTCGTCACCGTCGTCGAGCCCCACGAGCAGGTCACCGTCACCGCTGCCCTCGGTGGCAGTGCCCACCAGCCCGCGGACGACCTCCTCGAGCTCCCCCGGCGGGATCTTGCACGCGCACCCGCCGCCGGAGGCGTACTGGGTCAGCCGGACCGAGGTCTCCTGGGTGCTCACGGCACCTACGCTAGCCTCGCCAACGGAGGCGTACAGGTGCCTGGTGGCCCTCCCGGTCTTCAAAACCGGTGAAGCCGAGCAGCTCGGCTTGGCGGGTTCGATTCCCGTCCGCCTCCGCCACCGACAGGAGGACGTATGCCGCAGCCGCACCAGGGCGACGTGCGTCGCCTCGTTCCCCGCACCGACTCCGTGCTCGCGGCTCCCGCTGTGGCGCAGGCGATCTCACGTCTCGGCCGTGACACGGTCCGCGTCGCCGTGACCAGCGCCCAGGACCAGGTGCGAGCCGGCGCCATACGTCCCGACGAGGTGGTCGACACGGTCCTGGCGGCACTGCCCACCCGGGCGACCACGCTCATGCCGGTGCTCAACGCCACCGGCGTCGTGGTCCACACCAACCTCGGTCGCGCCCCGCTGTCGGCTGCTGCCGTCGAGGCGGTCGTCGCGGCCTCGGGCACGGTCGACGTCGAGCTGGACCTGTCCACCGGTGCCCGCTCGAAGCGGGGACGCGGCACGCTGGCGGCCCTGCTCGAGGCGGTGCCGCGGGCCGAGGGCGCGCTGGTGGTCAACAACGGCGCCGCCGCGCTCGTCCTGGCGACCACGGCGCTCGCCGCGGGGCGTGAGGTCGTCGTCAGCCGCGGGCAGATGGTGGAGATCGGCGACGGGTTCCGCCTGCCGGACCTCATCGAGAGCACCGGCGCCCGGCTGCGGGAGGTGGGCACCACCAACCGCACCACCCTGGCCGACTACGAACGCGCGCTCGGTCCCGACACCGGCTGCATCCTTGTCGTGCACCCGAGCAACTTCCGGGTCGAGGGGTTCACCGCCTCGGTCGGGGTGGCGGAGCTCGCTGGTCTCGGGGTGCCGGTGGTGCACGACATCGGCAGCGGCCTGCTCCACCCGCACCCCCTGCTCCCCGACGAACCCGACGCCACCACGTCGCTGGCGGCCGGCGCGGCGGTCGTCACCTGCAGCGGCGACAAGCTGCTCGGCGGTCCGCAGGCCGGGCTGGTCCTCGGCACGGCGGAGGTCGTCGAACGTCTGCGCCGCCACCCCCTGGCGCGGGCGCTGCGCGCGGACAAGACCACGCTCGCCGGCCTGGAGGCCACTCTCCGGGGTCCCCGGCCGCCGGTCCGCCACGCCCTCGAGGCCGACCCCGACGACCTGCGCGCACGCTGCCGGCGACTGGCGGACTCGGTGGCGCCCGCGGTGGCCAGATCGCACCCCGGGCACCTGGTCGACGTGGTGGCTGCCGACGGCGTCGTCGGCGGCGGTGGCGCACCGGGACAGCCCCTGCCCGGCTGGGCGGTCACCCTCCCCGAGCCGTATGCCGCCGCGTTGCGCGGCCTGCCGCGTCCGGTGCTCGCCCGGCTGGAGCGAGGTCGCTGCCTGGTCGACCTGCGCTGCATCGCCGCCGACCGGGACGAGGAGGTGGCCGAGGCGATCCGGCTCGCCGGCGACCTCCGCCCGCCTGTCCTGCTCACGTAGATGGCGGTCGTCGCCACCGCCGGTCACGTGGACCACGGCAAGTCCACCCTGGTCCGGCTGCTCACCGGCACCGAACCCGACCGCTGGGCGCAGGAACGAGCGCGCGGCCTGACCATCGACCTCGGGTACGCCTGGACCGATCTCGACGGCGTCCACCTGTCGCTGGTCGACGTCCCGGGGCACGAGCGCTTCGCCGCCAACATGCTCGCCGGACTCGGGCCGGTGGCGGGGGTGATGTTCGTGGTGGCAGCCGACGCAGGGTGGGCGCGGCAGTCGCAGGAGCACGCGCGCGCCATCGCCGCCCTCGGCCTGCGCGAGGTGTTGCTCGTCGTCACGCGCGGCGACCTGGTCGAACCCGCGACCGCCCGGGCAGTGGGGCGGGACGCCACCGATCGCCTGGGGGCGCTGGGGTTGTCGGCCCGGGAGACCGCCCACGTGTCTGGCCGCACCGGAGAGGGGCTGCCCGGGCTGCGTGCTGCGCTGCGCCGGCTCGCCCTCGCCGTGGTGGACGCCGACCCGTCCACGCCGGTGCGGTTGTGGCTCGACCGGGCCTTCGTCGTCCGGGGTGCGGGCACCGTCGTCACGGGCACGCTCAGCGCGGGAACGCTGCGCGTCGAGGACGAGCTGGTCCTGCGGGGCACGCGAGTGCGGGTACGGGGGCTGCAGAGCAGCGACCGGGCGGTCGCGCAGGTGCGGGGACCGGCCAGGGTCGCGGTGAACCTGCGGGCAGTCAGCCTCGACCACGTCGCCCGGGGGGACGCGCTGCTCGACCCCCGGCTCCCTGCGGCGGCAGCGGTCGTGGACGTGGTGCTCCACGAGCCCTGGCTGCGCGACCCGCCGGGGCAGTCCCCCGGGAGCACCGCAGCACCGCGGCAGACGGCCACGGCACCGTCGCAGACGGCCACGGCACCGTCGCAGACGGCCACGGCACCGTCGCAGACGGCCACGGCAGCACCGTCGCTCCCCCGGCAGCTCGTCCTGCACATCGGCACCGCCGCCGTCACCGTGCACGTTCACGTCCTACCCGACGGCCAAGTTCGGCTGCGACCGCTGTCCCCGCTCCCGCTGGCCGTCGGTGACCGGGGCGTGCTGCGCGACCCCGGCCGCCACGAGGTGCGTGCGGGGATCGAGGTGGTCACGCTCGACCCGGTCCCGCGCCGGACGTCGGGCAGCCGGAGCCGTACCGCGGTGGTCCCGTCGAGGTCCCACGCAGTGCCCCACGCCGCAGTGCCCCATGCCGGACGAGCGCCCGACATCGCCGCGGTTCCCGACATCGCCGCGGTGCCCGAAGTCGCCAGGGAGGTGGGCGACCCGCAGGAGCCGATCCCGAACCGGTCCCTCGAGCAGCTGGCCGCCTGGCTGGCCGAGCACCCCCTCGTCCCGCCCACGCGCGAGCAGCTCGGGGTCTGGGGGGTCACCGCGCACCTGCTGGCCGGGGCGGAGCGGGCCGGTCAGGTCACCAGGGTCGGCGGCCTCGTGCTCGCCGGAGGTGCGGTGCACCGGGCCGTCGAGGCGGTGGGCGGGCTGGACCAGCCGTTCCGACCGGGCGAGGTGGCCACGGCGCTGCAGACCTCTCGCCGGGTCGCGATCGCACTGCTCGAACGCCTGGACGCCACGATGGTGACCCGCCGGCTGCCCGACGGGCGCCGGGTGGTCCGCTAGACCGTGATCGTGCCGCCCTCGAAATCGCAGGTGAGCCGGCCGTCAGCGAGCTGTCGCGTATCGGACAGCGGGTAGCCCCAGGGGCCGGTCGCTCCACCCTCGGCCTGCCACCGGGTACGGACCGAGCCGAGCACCCTGCGTCCGGGTCCGGTCCCGAGCGCCCACACCTCTCCGCCCTGGAAGACCTGGAAGATCCCGCGCTCGGCCGTGCCCAGGGCACCGGTGGGGTAGTGCAGCCAGCCCTTCTCACGCCCGCCTGCCACCCAGGACGTGTGGATGACGCCACTGACGGCCTGGGTCGTGGTGGACGTCGAGTCGATGATCGAGCCCTTCTGGAACCGCTGGATCCACGCTCCGCCACCCAGGTCCTCCTTGGGCCCGAGCGGGAAGCCGAGGCGACCGGACTCCCGGCCCTCCCGCTTCCAGACGTCCCAGCGGATGCCCCACACCGACTGCGTGGTCGTGGACGTGGAGTCCGTGATGGCTCCCTTCTGGAAGGTCTGGATCCAGCCCCCGGGCACGTCGACCTTTGCGGCGGTGGGGTAGCCGAGACGGCCGGACTCGCGCCCCTCCTTGACCCACACCGGGTAGCGAACACCCCATACGGTCTGGGTGGTCGTCGAGGCGCTGTCGGTGATGGCGCCCTTCTCGAAGAGGTGGATCCAGCCCGAGTCGGGGCGTCCGGAGATCCTGTCGCTGTTGGGGTAGCCGAGGTGCCCGGTCGGCCCGCCCTCGGCGGCATAGACCGAGCGCACGAACGAGGTCATCGCCCGCGCCCCCGAGGTGGAGCTCCAGTAGATGTACCCGCCCTGGTAGGCGATGTACTGCCCCTTCTTGGCATCGCCGATGAGCCGCTGTGGGCCGAGCGAGGCCTTGAGGAAGGACCCCTGGGCACCCAGCGCGTCGTACTTGGCCTGCAGCAGGTTCCACCGCGGCAGGCAGGGAGCGCTGTGCTCGGTCGTGCGGTCGTCCTGCAGGGACGTCGTCGTGCAGGCCTCCCACTTGTACGGCGCCACGCAGCTGACGACGCGGCAGTGGACGCCGCCGCTGCACTTGACCTGGGTGTTGCACTGGCCGTAGCGGAAGGCGTTGCAGCAGATCCGGCGCTGGTCGCAGGTCGCGCTCGAGCCGGTGCCGCACGAGCAGCTCCAGCACTTGCTGTCACAGATGCCGTCGGTGCAGCCGGTGCTGCACGTGGAGCAGGTGGCGTTGCAGTCCACGATGTAGCGGTAGCCGGAGCCGCACCACGAGGAGTCGGCGGCCTTCCACCAGCCTGCCGCGAAGCTGCCGGGCGGGCAGGCGTTGACCCCCTTGTTCACCGTGCAGCAGAAGACGGTCCAGCCGCTGCTCGCGGTGTTGCCGGGCCCGCAGATCGTGGCGTAGGCCGGCTGCGGCCGCAGCACGTAGTCCTTGGGCCGGGTGGCGAGGGCGGACCCGGCGACGGCGACCCCGACGAACAGGTCGCGCCGCGACACCGGGCGCATCCGCCGCGAGAGGGTGCCGACGAACCCGGCGATGCCACGTGGCCCGGCGTTGAGGTCCTCGAGCGTGCTCACGGTCGGCCTCCCTGGCGGACCAGGGTGGCCCGGTCGGTGATCTGCAACGAGCCGACGAGCGCGACCGCCCGCGGCACCGACGCCATCCGTCGGGCATGGCTGCCGAGCACCGTGAACAGGCAGAACGCCCGGCCGCCGGAGCTGAAGAAGTGCTGCGACGCGCTCATGCCGGGCAGCGGGCGCTGCAGGCGGTTGGGTCCGAACTGCGAGGGTGCCAGGCGTGGCAACCCCTGCTTCTCGAACAACCCCTGGTCGGCGACCTCGGTGCCGTAGTCGACCAGGGCCACGAAGACGTCGTCAGGTCCGAGCAGGTCGACGACCCCGGTCCCGAAGTCCCCCCGGGCGGTCGGCATCGCCCGGGTGCAGGCGTGCAGGACCGGCCTGGTGACGTCCTGCGGGATGCGCTGGGCCTCGCCACCACTGAGGTCCGGGCTCAGGCCACGGGCCGTCGGCGCGGGCTCGGCACCACCGGGGCGCCTGGTCACGGCGACGTGCCACCCCCGCGGGGCGTCGGCTGCCAGTCCGTACGGGTCCGTCATGGTTCAGCTCCCTACTGCGACGACCATCAGTGCGGCGGCCGCGCCTGCGAGCGCCACCCTAGCGAGGATTCGTGCTGGTTTGGCTCCGCGCTCGACACGGATGAAGACGGTGTGCAGGGCGGTCCGGTCGCGTACCCGACCCATGAGCACCGACGGCAGGGCCCGCACGACCCCGAAGACCGCGCCGATCGCCAGCCCAGCGCCCAGGTCACCGGAGAGTGCCGCCAGCAGCACGACGCCGTACGTCGTCGCACTGGTGATGATCGTGACGAGGCCGAACCCGAGCTGCAGACCGAACCCCAGGCCCATCACCCAGCCGCGGTACTCGTCGAGCCAGCCGACGTCGACCTGGCGTCGCCACGAGGGGACCATGCGGCCGGGCGCCGAGTCGAACCCGAACCCCACGACCAGCAGCAGCGCGAGACCGCCGAGCACCCACGGCGAGGTCCTGGCGGACTCGGGCACGCCAGAGCCGAGGAGGGCGGCGAGGCCGCCGAGGGCGAGGCCACCGACCGAGGACCCGAGGAGGTATGCCGCGGTGGTCAGCCACCAACGGGAGTTCCTGGCCCGCTCACCGAGCGGGCTGATGCTCGAGAGCATCGACTCGCCTCAAGGGGACCAGGTGGCACGGACCGCGGCGACCGCGGCCATGGGCAGGCCCAGGGTCAGGGCCAGGGCGGTGACGGACACGGCTCAGTGCTCGTGCCGGCTCGGCGTGGCGTCGGGGGACTCGTACAGGCTGGGGTGACCCGGCGCGATACCGGCCGCCCGCAGCTCGCCGTCCATCCGCGGCAGGCTGTCGCGCTCGCCCCGACCGAGCCCCTCGCCCACGAGGTCGCCCGGGCCCGAGCGACCGGCGGCGCCACGGGCCTCCTCGCTGTCGGCCACCCCCTGGGCCATCAGGTCGCGGACCTGCGGCCAGGTCGTCGCCGAACCCTCGCCGGTGACACGACCGGCCTCGACGTAGACGAAGTAGGGCGAGCCGGGGATGTCGTAGTCGACCCAGGCGCTGGTGGACTGCACGACCGGCAGGTCGCCGGCCAGGGCCCGCAGGCTGGGGATCGACTCCTCCTCCGGGCCCTTGGCGACGACCCGCAGGTCCCCGGCCCCGGGCACGTCGACCCCGCGCTGGAACTCCTCCCAGAAGGTCTGGCACACGCTGCACCCGCTGGTGAGGAACGCGAGCAGGGTCCGCTGGCCCGCAGCGGTGACGACGACCTCGACCCCGACCCTGTCGAGGTCCGTGCCGACGATGTCGTGCGCGGTCGTCGAGTCGTGCCGGGTGGCCGGGATGACCCCGGTCTCGAGCTCGACGGGCACCGGGCCGGGCTTGCCGCCGGTGGTGGCCGTGGTGACCCCGGTGCCGGCGTCCTTCTCCAGCTCGAGGCCGGCACCGAGCTCGTGCAGGGCCTTGAGGATGAGGGCGTGGCTGCGCAGGAGCCCCAGGACGAGGACAGCGAGCAGGACGACGGCGACCCCCTCGGCGATGACGACGGCAAGCATGGGTCAGCCCTTCGTGCGGGTCGGGTTGGCGCTGCGGACGGCGGCAGCTGTGGTGGTTGGCAGGACAGCCATCACCATCCAGGCCAGGCCACCGATCACGGCGGCAAGGGTCACGGTGGTGGCCAGGGCGACACCGCTGGGCGCACCGGCAGCACCGGACCAGGCCGCGGAAGGCGGGTCGACGGCGAGGGCAGCGGCGACACCGGCTGCAGCGGTGGTGAGGGCCAGGTGGGTGCGGGTGGCGGGGGTGTCGGGCTTGCCGAAGCACCCGCACGACCCGAGCACGCCGCCGTGCAGGAGCACGCGCGCCACGAACAGGGTGAAGACGAGGTATGCCGCGGCCACCAGGGCTGCGTTAGCGCGACCGGGGGCGGCCACGGCCCATCCGCCCAGGGCCACCTCGGCGACGGCGAAGGTGCGGACGAGGACCGCGCCGGGGCCGGGGCGCACGGGCAGACCGGCCGAGCGCAGGGCCCGCACCAGCGGCTTCGGATCGGCCACCTTGGGAACCCCTGCCACGACCAGCAGCCCCGCCGCAGCGAGGAACGGTCCGGCCAGTGCGTCCCACATGGCGCCCACGGTACCCGGCGCCGGCGACAGAGCCGGCCCTTGCGACATACCCGACAAACAGCTCGGGGTGCCGCACCGTCGAGACGACGGCGCAGCACCCCGGGCGGTGCACCCTGAGAAACAGGGCGGTGCAGTGGTCAGTCGACCTTGTCCTGGGTCTCGTCGGCCTTGTCGGCGACGGCCTCGGCAGCATCCTCGGTGGCCCCGGCGGCGGCACCGACAGCGTGCTCGCCCTGCGAGGTCGCCTTGTCCGTGGCGTCCGCGGTGGCGTCGGCGGCCTTGTCCTTGGCGCCGTTGGCCTTGTCCTTGGCCCCGTTGGCCTTGTCCTTGACCGTCTCCGCGGCGCTGCTGGCCTTCTCCTTCGCGGCGTCCGCGAGCTTGGAGACCTTGTCGGAGGTCGAGGCGCGGCCGCTGGTCGGTGCGGTGTACGGGTCGTCGAGCGGTGTGGCCCACGGGTCCTCGCGCGGCGCGGCCTTGCGGAACGCGGCGAAGGCGGCACCGGCCGCAGCCAGGACGCCGAGCACGATGAGGAACTTGCCCTTGCGACCGCTGCGCTTGGCGACGGCGTCACCCTTGAGCACGCGGAACGCGCCGCTGGAGCGGTCGGCGGTCTCGCCGGCCACGTCCGTCGCGGTGCTCTTGGCAGCCGCTGACGCGGCGGCGACGGCGGCGATGGCCTCGGCGACCTTCGGCAGCAGGGTGTCGACGATCGTGTCGCGGGCCGTGTCGACCTTGGGCGCGAGGCCCTCGACGGCTCCCTGCAGCTTGGGGGCAGCCACCTCGATGCCGTGGTCGACGTGCGGCTTGGCCCAGTCGCGGGCGGCCTCGACGTGCGGCTTGCCCCAGTCCTTGGCCTGGCCGGCGCGGTCCTTGGCGACCTCGGCGGCCGGGGCCACCCGGCCCCGAAGGTGGGTCGCGTAGTCCGCTGCGGTGTGCGTCGTGGAGCTCACTGCGTCGGCGGCCTGATCGGTCTTGCTCTTGGTGCGGAACACCTGTGCCTCCCTGGTGGTGCGGACATGTCTGGCTCCCCGTGGGGGTCGCCTCTCGCCACCCATCCTGCCTTGTTTCGACGGGTGGGCAACCCAACGGTATGCCGTGGACGACGAGCAGATGCCCTCCGTGGAAGGATGAGCGGCATGGACGTCACCCTCAAGACCAACCACGGCGACATCAACGTCACCCTCTTCCCCGACCACGCCCCCAAGACGGTCGCGAACTTCGTCGGCCTCGCCAAGGGCGAGCAGGACTACCGCGACGACGCGGGCCGCACCAACCCCACGCCGTTCTACGACGGCCTCGTCTTCCACCGCATCATCCCGGGCTTCATGGTCCAGGGTGGCTGCCCGCTCGGGCAGGGTGTCGGCGGCCCGGGCTACACCTTCGACGACGAGATCAGCCCCGACAAGAACTTCACCAAGCCCTACATGCTCGCCATGGCCAACGCCGGCAAGCGGATGGGCAAGGGCACCAACGGCTCGCAGTTCTTCATCACCGTCGGCGACACCTCCTGGCTGCAGGGCAAGCACACCATCTTCGGTGAGGTGGCCGACGGCCCGAGCCGTGAGGTCGTGGACAAGATCGCCAGCGTTCGCACCGGTGCGAACGACAAGCCTGTCGAGGACGTTGTCATCGAGTCGGTCGTCGTCAACGACTGACGTCGTCAGACCCCGATCCCCCGAAGGCAGGACCCGCGCATGAGCGAGCCCACGGCATACCCGCAGCAGCAGACCACGCCCGTATGTCCTCGGCACCCTGACCGGGTGTCGTACGTGCGGTGCCAGCGCTGCAGCCGTCCGGTGTGCCCGGAGTGCCAGCGACCCGCCGCGGTGGGCGTGCAGTGCGTCGACTGCGTGCGCGCCCAGGCCAAGACGATGCGCTCGGCCACGACCGTCTTCGGGGGACGGGTCACCGACACCCCCACGGTGTCCTACGTCATCATCGCGATCTGTGCGCTCGTCTTCGTGCTCCAGACCACGTCGCCGCGGCTGACCAGCGAGATCTCGTTCGTGCCGGTGCTCGGTGAGACCGAGCCGTGGCGCTTCATCACCTCGGCCTTCGCGCACGGAAGCATCACGCACATCCTGTTCAACATGCTCGCCCTCTGGCTGGTGGGGGCGCAGTACCTCGAGCGGCTGCTCGGGGCCGGGCGGTATGCCGCGGTCTACCTCGTCAGCGCGGTCGGCGGCTCGGTCGTCTACCTGCTCATGTCGGTCCCCCCGACCACCGACTTCGCCAGCCGCAGCATGTGGCTGACGCCGGCGGTGGGCGCCTCGGGTGCGGTGTTCGGGTTGTTCGGGGCGCTGCTGGTGCTCAACCGTCACCTCGGCCGGTCCTCGGCCGGCATGTACGCGACCATCGCCATCAACGCCGTCCTGGGGTTCGTCATCCCGAACGTCGCCTGGCAGGCCCACCTCGGCGGACTGCTGACCGGTGCGGCCCTGGCCGGCGTCATCTCGTGGACCACGCCGCGCGAACGCCGGCGCTGGCAGTGGCCGGGCGTCGCCGCCGTGCTCGTCGTGCTCGTCCTGGCGACGCTGGTGAAGTACGCCTTCTCCCCGAACTTCGTCCTGGTCGGCTGAGGCCCGCGGCGCCGAGCCTTTGAGGAGCCGAGGCTGCGGGGAGCCGCCAAGCGCGCAGCCTGCTCGTCTTACACGGTTGTCATTCTGTCCCCAGCTGTGGACAACCCTGTGGACAGCCCGCGGTATGGAGCGAGGAGCGCCCGAACTCGTGCCGATGGACGAGGACGGCGACCCCCATCAGGCCGAGGTGGACGAAGCCGACTCCCGTCACGATGGTCACAGGGCGCTTCCGCCCGGATCCACCGTCGAGGGAGTCCCGCGTGACCAAGGTGTTCCACCGTCTCAACCTCACGATTCAGCACACCGTGAAGCGCCTCGGTGGTCGCGAGCCCGGCATGACCGCGGTCGAGTACGGCCTCATGGTCGCCCTCATCGTGATCATCGTCATCACGGCGATCGCCGTGTTCGGCGAGCGGGTCCTGGGCATCTTCGACAACTGACCTCCCGGGTCGCCGGTATCCCCCACCGGCGACCCGGGTGCACCACCCGCACGCAAGAGCGCACCCCGGCCCGGCCGGGGTGCGCTCTCGTGGTCTGGCGGTATCGCCTCAGCGCCAGCGGGTGGTCATCGCGAAACCGGACAGCATCAGACCGAAGCCGACCCCGAGGTTCCACCGGCCGAGGGACTCGATCGGGAAACGCTGGCTGGTGATGTAGAAGACCACGATCCACAGCAGTCCGAGCACCATGAGCGTCAGCATGACGGGCACGAACCAGGGGGGGTTGCCGACCTTGGCCTTGGCGGGCTTGCTGGGCGGGGTGTAGGTGCGCTTGTCGCGACCCTTGGACTCCGGCACGGGAAATCTCTCCTCGCTGGTCGGGCGGCATCGAGCCGCCTGGACTTTGGCATAGCGTAGTGCCATGGCGGACCAGCGGCTGACGTGGCTGACGCGTCGACCCACGGTGTGGTCGGCGGTCGTTCCGCTCGTGGCGCTCGGCGCGGGAGTCATGTTCGCCCTCAGTGCGACGACCGCCAACGGGACCGACCTGCGGTCCTCCGGCGGCGACGTCCCGGGGCTCATCCGTGAGCAGACCAGGCAGAACGCCATCGCCGCCCAGCGGGTGGGTTCGCTGCGCGCCGAGGTGGACCGCCTCGCCGGCCAGCAGGCGCCCGGTGACCTGCAGGTCACCCAGCTCACCGAGAATGCGAACGCGCTGCGCCTGGCAGCGGGTACCGAGCCGGTCGCCGGTCCCGCGGTCCAGGTGAGCATGACCGACGCCAAGTCGGTGCCGGACGTCCTGCCGGAAGGCTTCTCGGTGGACGACTACGTGGTGCACCAGCAGGACGTCCAGGCCGTCGTCAACGCGCTGTGGGAGGGCGGGGCCGAGGCGATGATGCTGATGGACCAGCGGGTGATCTCCACCAGCGCGGTCCGTTGTGTCGGCAACACCCTGATCCTCCAGGGCCGGGTGTACTCCCCTCCCTACGTCATCACCGCGATCGGCGACCAGTCCGCCCTGACTGCGGCGCTCGAGGCCAGCCCCACCGTGGGGATCTACCTGCAGTGGGTTCAGGCCGCCGGTCTGGGCTACGACGTCAAGACCGTGCAGGAGGCGACCTTCCCCGCCTACGCCGGCTCGATCAACCTGCAGGACGCCCGGGCGGCTCGATGACGTCTGGCTTCGCGGGCCCCGGTCGATGAGGGCCACCCGCTGGGCCCTGGGGCTCACCGGTGACCTGTTCGTCACGGCCGGGGTGCTGCTGCTGCTCTTCGTGGGGTGGCAGCTGTGGTGGACCGACGTCGCCGCCAACCGCGTCCAGGACGACACGGTGCACTCCCTGGTCCGCGACTTCTCGGCGGGCGCAACCGGCGTCGAGGCCAACCAGACGCCGGCGGCGGTCCCGTTCGGCAAGGCTTTTGCCATCGTGCGCGTCCCGCGACTCGGGGAGGACTACGCCCGCCCCGTGCTCGAGGGCACCACCCACGACGTCCTCGCGGGTGGGATCGGGCACTACCCCGGGACAGCGGGTCCGGGCGCGGTCGGCAACTTCGCGGTAGCCGGCCACCGCACGACCTACGGCCGCCCCCTGCACGACATCGACCGGTTGCGGGAGGGCGACACGGTCGTCGTCGAGACCAGGACCCAGTTCCACGTGTATGCCGTCCGCAGGCACGCCATCGTCGCCCCCACCGACGTCGAGGTCATCGCCCCCGTGCCGGAGCAGGCCGGGGCGGAACCCACCCGGGGCTGGCTCACCATGACGGCGTGCCACCCGAAGTACAGCGCGGCCCAGCGGTACATCGTCTTCGCCGAGCTCGAGAAGAGCTACCCCCGGGCGACGGGTCTGCCGGCGGGCACCCTCACCGCACCCCGGGCGGCTGGGCGATGATCTACGCAGCGATCTGGCGGGTGCTGCCCGGGCCGTTGGTGGTCCGGGTGCTGCTCGCGCTGGCCCTGGTGCTGGCCGTGGTGGCGTTGTGCTTCCTGTGGCTGTTCCCGCTGGTCGCCCCGCTCCTGCCGTTCAACGACAACACGGTGGACGGCTCGTCGGCCGTCCACCAGCAGACCGGTCACACCCTCCATGCCCTGCACGCAGTCCACGCACCCAACTCCGAGGCCACCTCATGACCCGCATCCTCGTCGTCGACAACTACGACAGCTTCGTCTTCACCATCGTCGGCTACCTCCAACAGCTGGGAGCGGTGTGCGAGGTGGTGCGCAACGACGCCCTGGTCGCGGCCGACGGCGCCGACTTCGACGGCGTCCTGGTCTCCCCGGGGCCCGGCACCCCCGAACAGGCGGGGGTGTCCATGGCGATGATCGAGGCCTGTGCCGAGCGCTCCCAACCCATGCTGGGGGTGTGCCTGGGCCACCAGGCCCTCGGTGTCGTGTGCGGCGCGACCGTCGGCCGGGCACCTGAGCTGCTGCACGGCAAGACCTCGGACGTCCGGCACGACGACACCGGCGTCCTGCAGGGTCTGGGCAGCCCGTTCACGGCAACCCGCTACCACTCGCTGACCATCGACCCGCCGACCCTGCCGGACTCGCTGGCCGCCAACGGGCACACCGAGTCCGGCGTCATCATGGCCGTCCGCCACCGCGACCTGCCCCTGCACGGCGTGCAGTTCCACCCCGAGAGCGTGCTCACCGAAGGGGGACACCGGATCCTGGCCAACTGGCTGCAGGTCTGCGGGCTCACCGACGCGGTGCAGCGTTCGGTGGGCCTCAGTCCCCTGGTGCGGGACACCGAGGGCGTGGCCCGGGCGGTCGCCGCGCACTGACCGACAGGGCGCCCCGCGGGTCAGGGGCCCGGGTCAGGAGGCCGGGCAGGGGCCCGGGTCAGGGGGTCTGGACCGGCGCCGGCGGCGTTGCCGTGGCGGTCGCGGTCTGCGTGGGGGGCGCAGGCGCGGTGGTGGTCGTGGTCGTCGCCGGTGGCGCAGTGGTGGTCGTGGTCGTCACCGGTGGCGCGGTCGTGGTCGTGGTCGTCGTCGTCGGGGTCGGTCGGGGCGGCTGGGCGACCGTGAGCACGATGAGGGTGCCGTCGTCGACCTTCTGGCCCTTCTTCAGGCTCTGCTTGGTGACCGAGTCCTCGGTCTCCGAGCTCTCCACGTACTCGGTCTTGATGCGGAAGCCGAGGTCGCCGAGGATCTGGGCGGCCTCGCTGCGCGACTTGCCCACGACATCCGGCGTCGTGATCTTTCCCGAGGACACCGTCAGGTCCACCTCGCTGTCCACGGCCACCGACTCCCCCGCCCCGGGGCTGGTGGCGACGACCTGACCCTTGTCGAGTCCCGAGTCGTCCACCTCCTTGACCGACCCCACCCGCAGGTCCAGGTTGCCCAGGGCCGCGGTGGCCTCGTCCTGGCTGAAGTCCCTGAGCTCTGGAACGTCGACGGTGTCGGGGCCGGCCGAGACGCTCAGCTGGACCCGGGAGCTGCGGGCCGCCAGCTCACCGCCGCCCGGGCTCTGCTCGACGACGAGACCGACCTGCTTGGTGCTGGCCACCTGGGTCGACTCGGGCACCAGCCCGACCGCCCGGATCTCCGCCTCGGCGGTCTCGACCGGTTTGTCGACGACCGAGGGGATGGAGACCTGCGCCGGGGTCTGTGGCGGGCGGTCGAGCAGGGACCTGCCGGCCAGCGCCAGCAGCACGATCGCCCCGACGACCGCGAGCACGAGCAGGACGTAGGCCAGGCTGCGTCGGCGGCTGGGCTCGTCGTCGGCGTCGCGACCGATGGCGGGAAGGGTCGCGGTGTTGCTGTGACCTGGTCCGCGCGGGTTGGCGGTCGAGCGGTCGGCACCGGAGGGCAGCACCGTCGTCGCGGCCGCAGCCGCACCGATGGCGCCCAGGGCCACGGTGGCCTCCGGCGCCGTACCGGCGGTGCCGCGGGCAGCAGCGCTGATGGGGCGGTCGAGGCGCGCGGCCTGGAGGTCCACGCGGAAGGCCGTGGCGTCCTGGTAACGGGCCTCGCGGTCCTTGGCCAACGCGTGCAGCACGACCGCGTCCAGGGCCGGGCTCACGGCGGGGTTCATCGAGGACGGCCGGGGCGGGGGCTGGCCCACGTGCTGGTAGGCGATCGCGACCGGGGAGTCGGCCTGGAAGGGGGGCCGACCGGTCAGCAGCTCGAAGAGCAGGCAGCCCGCGGAGTAGAGGTCCGAGCGGGCGTCGACGTGGTGCCCCTGGGCCTGCTCGGGCGAGAGGTACTGCGCGGTGCCGATCACGGACTGGGTCTGGGTCATCGTCGCGTTGGCGTCTGCGACGGCCCGCGCGATGCCGAAGTCCATCACCTTGATGTCGCCACCGGCGCCGATCATCACGTTGGCCGGCTTGATGTCCCGGTGGACGATGCCCATGCGGTGGCTGTAGGCAAGGGCGTCCAGGACCCCCTCGGTGATGCGGGCGGCCTCGTCCGGTTCGAGGCGCGTACGGTCGTTGAGCAGCTCGCGCAGCGTGCGCCCCTCGACGTACTCCATGACGATGTAGGGCACGGGGACGTCGGCACCGCCGGACTCGGTGAAGCGGTCCTCCCCGGAGTCGTAGACCGCGACGATGCTCGCGTGGTTGAGACCGGCGGCCGACTGGGCCTCGCGCCGGAACCGGTTGAGGAACGAGCTGTCGCGAGCCAGGTCCGAGCGCAGCAGCTTGATGGCGACGGGCCGCGACAGCCGGGCGTCGTGGCCCAGGTGGACCTCGGCCATGCCGCCCCGGCCGAGCAGCTCGCCCACCTCGTAGCGGCCCCCGAGGAGCTGTGGTGCGCTCACGGCTTCTTGCCCCCCTTGCCCTTGCCCTTGTCCTTCGCCTTGCGGCTCGGGGCGGGCGGCGCCGGTGCGACCGGGGCGCGCGCCACGGACTTGGTGGTGCGCGGCGTGCTGACCGGAGTGCTGACCGGGGTACGGGTCGAGGTGGTGGCGGTCCGCGTGGGCGGAGCGGCGACCTTGGCGACGGTGGGGGTGCTCGTGACGGCCGGTGCGGTGGCCGGGGCGGCGGGAGCGGTGGGGGTGCTCGTGGCCACGGGCGCGGACCGGGACGGGGTGGGGGTGGTGGTCGCGGGACCGCGCGTGGTCATCGAGATCATCAGCGCAACGGCCAGGAGAACGGCGGTGGCGGCGGCGACCGGCAGTGCCCAGGCGCGTCGCCTGGTGTCGTGCACCGCCAGGCCGTCGCGGGTCCCCGGTACGTCGTGGGGGCCGGCCCCCACGTGGGAAGGCGCGGAAACCCCGGTGGCGGCGGCGGAGGTTCCGGAGGTGCCGGCGGGTCCGGGCGTCGGGAAGACCGAGGTGGGCAGGGTGTCCTCAGCGCCCAGCCCCTCGGGAACGCCCACGATCACCGGGGTCACGGCCGAGGCGGCACCAGCGCGCAGGTGCTCCGGCACCTCGCCCTGCGGCAGCTGGAGTGCGGCGGCGAACTCTGCGGCACTGCCCGGTCGCTGGGACGGGTTCTTGGCCAGCGCCGCCATGACGGTCGTGCGCAGCGGCTCCCCGACCTCGTCGGAGAGCTGCGGGGCGGGCTGGTTGAGGTGGGCCAGGGCCGTGGTGACGATCGACTCGCCGTTGAAGGGGCGTCGGCCGGTGAGCATCTCGTACCCGACGACGGCGAGGGCGTACACGTCGCTGAGCGGTCCTGCGGGGCTGCCCGCCGCCTGCTCGGGGGCCAGGTAGTGGGGGGTGCCAAGCACCTCGCCGGTCTGGGTCATCGGTGCCTCGTCCAGGGCGCGGGCGATGCCGAAGTCGGTGAGCTTGGCGTAACCGTCGGGGTCGACGACGATGTTCGCGGGCTTGACGTCGCGGTGCACGACCCCGGCGTCGTGGGCCGCCTGGAGGGCCAGGGCCGCCTGGAGCAGGATGTCGCGGACCTCCTGCTGCGGCATCGGTGCCCGGGCGCGGATCAGGGCCGAGAGGGGCTCCCCGACGAGCAGCTCCATCACGAGGTACGGGGTGCCGTCGTCCTCGCCGAAGTCGTGCACCGTACCGATGTTGGGGTGGCTCAGGCCGCCGGAGTGCCGGGCCTCGGCCCGGAACCGCTCGGCGAACGTGACGTCCTTCGCGCTCTCGGGACGCAGCAGCTTGACGGCGATGTCCCGGTCGAGGGTCAGGTCGCGGGCTCGCCAGACCTCGCCCATGCCGCCCATGGCGATGGACTCCTCGAGGCGGTAGCGGTGGGCGAGCACATCGCCCTTGCTGGGGGTCACTTGCCGAGCACCGCCTGCATGACGGCCTTGGCGATGGGGGCCGCGACACGGCCCCCGGCCGCCTCGCTGCCGGCGTTGCCGCCGTCCTCGACCACGACCGCGACCGCGATCTTGGCGTCGACGGCAGGGGCGAACCCGGTGAACCACGCATGGGGCGCCTTGCCTTCAGCGTGCTGGGCGGTGCCGGTCTTGCCGGCGACGTCGATCCCCTTGATCTGGGCCGCGGTGCCGGTGCCGTCCTCGACGACGCCCTGCATCATCCGGGTCAGCGCGCTGGCGGTGTCCTGGGAGATGGCCTGCGACAGCTGCTGGGTCGGGGTCTCGTCCAGGACCTCGAGGTCGGACGACGTCACCTTCCGCACCAGGTGGGGCTTCATGACGACTCCGCGGTTGGCGACCGCAGCGGAGATCATCGCGACCTGGAGCGGGGTGACCCGCACGTCGTACTGCCCGATCGCCGACTGGGCCAGCTGCGGTTCGTTGAGCTCGCTCGGCACGCTGCTGGGGGTGACCGTCATGGGGATCGCGAGGCGGTCACCGATGCCGAACTTGGCTGCCTGCGAACGGAAGTCCCCGGCCCCCAGCTCCATCCCCAACCAGCCGAACGCCGTGTTGCAGGAGATCTCCAGGGCCCGCTTGAGGGTGACCTTGTCGTCGGGGCCGCACGCCTGGCGGTTGTCGTTGGGCAGGGACGCCGTGGTCTGCGGCAGCTTCAGGACCGCAGGGCCGGGGATCTGGGACTCCTCGGTGAACTCGCCGGACTCCAGAGCCGCCGCGGCGGTGACGATCTTGAACGTCGACCCCGGCGGGTAGAGGTTGCCGGCGATGGCGCGGTTGACCATGGGCCGGTTCGGGTCGGCGTTGAGGTCCTTCCAGGCCTTGACGACGGCCTCGGTGTCGTGGCTGCTCAGGACGGAGGGGTCGTACGACGGGTGGCTGACGAGGGCGAGCACCTCACCGGTGGTGGGGTCCAGGGCCACGACCGCGCCCCGCTGGTCGCCGAGCGCCTTCTCCGCTGCGGCCTGGGCCTTGGCGTTGATGGTCAGCTCCAGGCTCGCGCCGGTCTGGTCCTTGCCGGTCAGGATGTCGCTGACCCGACGGTAGAACAGCTTGTCCGAGGAGCCCGAGAGCAGCGAGTTCTCCGCGCCCTCGACACCACCACCGGCGCCATACGTGAAGGAGTAGTAGCCGGTGAGGTGGGCGTAGAGCTCACCCTGGGGGTAGGTGCGCAGCCACTTGAGCTCGTCGTCGGAGGCGACGGACTTGGCCACGGGGGTGCCGCCGACAAGGATCTGGCCGCGTTCGCGGGCGTAGTTGGCCAGCAGGGTGCGGCGGTTCTCGGGGCGGTCCTGCAGCGACTTGGCCTCGACGAACTGGATGGCGGTCGTCGAGATCAGCAGCGCACTGAACAGCAGGGCCACGACCATCGAGAGCCGGCGCAGGGGGGCGTTCACCGCAACGCCACCACCTCGGTCTTAGCCTCACCGGCGGGGGACGCGCCGGCGGGGATCTCGACGACCGGCCGACGGGCCTGGTCGCTGATGCGCAGCAGGAGGGCCACGAGGGACCAGTTGGCCAGCAGGGAGGAGCCTCCGTAGGACAGGAACGGCATCGTCAGGCCGGTCAGCGGGATCACCCGGGTGACCCCACCGACGACGACGAAGCACTGCAGGGCCACCGAGAAGGCCAGGCCGCCGGCGAGCAGCTTGCCGAACCCGTCACGGACGCCGAGCGCCGTGCGCAGACCGCGCTCGACGAGCAGGACGTAGAGCATGAGCAGGGCGAACAGGCCGACCAGGCCGAGCTCCTCGCCGAAGCTGGAGATGATGAAGTCGGACTCCGCGAAGTAGGTCAGGTCGGGGCGGCCCCGGCCCAGGCCGGTGCCGAGCAGGCCTCCGGCCGCCATCCCCATCAGGCCCTTGGCGACCTGGTCGGACTGGCCGGGGGCGAACGGGTCGAGCCACAGGGCGACGCGGGCCTGGACGTGGGAGAAGAGCAGGAAGGCCAGGTAGGCGCCCCCGCTGAACAGCGCCATACCGATGGCGATCCACGACACCCGCTCGGTCGCGACGTAGAGCATCGACACGAACAGCCCGAAGAGCAGCAGCGAGGAGCCGAGGTCCTTCTCGAACACCAGCACGAGCAGGCTGAGGATCCAGGCGACGAGGATCGGGCCGAGGTCGCGGCCGCGCGGCAGCGTCAGGCCGAGCACCTTGCGACCGGCGAGCGACAGGGCGTCGCGGGTCTGCACGAGGTAGCCGGCGAAGAAGACCGCGAGCACGATCTTGGCCACCTCACCGGGCTGGAAGGTGAACGGACCCAGGCCGATCCAGATGCGTGACCCGTTGACCGTGCGACCGATGACCGGGAGCAGCGGCAGGATCAGCAGCCCGAACCCGGCGACGGCCGCGGTGAAGGTGTAGCGGCGCAGGGTGCGGTGGTCGCGCAGGAACCACAGCACCACCGCCGCGATGGCTACCGCCAGCGCGCTCCAGATGAGCTGGCGCAGTGCCAGGCCCTCGGCGACGTCCCGGCCCTCGGCGATGTCGAGCCGGTGGATCATCACCAGGCCCAGGCCGTTGAGCAGCGTGACGATCGGCAGCAGCAGGGGGTCGGCGTAGGACGCCTTCCAGCGCAGCAGCAGGTGGAAGGCGAGGGAGATCGCGAGGAGGCCGGCCCCCTGCGTGAGCAGGCCGGGCGGGAACTCGCCCGCGACCGAGAAACCGACGTTGACGTAGGCCAGGACCACGGTGCCCACGGCCAGCAGCAGCAGGGCCAGCTCGACGTTGCGGCGGGTGCGCGGCGCGTGGCTCGAGACAGTCGTCATGACGGGCTCAACGGGTCGTCGTCGACGGCGTACCGGTCGTCGCCGACGAGGTCGGGGTGGTCGTCGGAAGGGTCGAGGGGGTGGTCGTGGCGCTCGGGCTGGGCGTCGGGGTGACCGGGTCGTCGGCACACCGGCCGCCGGTGGCCCGGCTCACGGCGCACCGGGACGCCTCGACGCGCAGCTGCGCGACCAGGGCCTCGGCGTCGCGCAGGGTGCTCTTGGAGATGGAGGCCTCGACCTTGCTCCGGTAGAAGTCGGGCAGGTCGCTGACGACGACGTCCGACTGCTCCTCGACGTGGGACAGGGCGATCGGTCCGAGGTCCTGGGAGACACCCTGGAAGATGGCGACCTTGCCGTCCCGGGCCCCCACGAAGTACTGGCCCTGGGACCAGGCGTACGCGGCATACGCGCCACCAGCGAGGATGAGCAGCACCACGACGAGCACAGCCGCGCGACGCCACCACTGACCGGGGCCTGCGGGTCCCTCCTCGGCGAGGGTCACCTCGTCGTCGTCCGCCTCGCCGTTCGCCTCTCGGGTGAGCGCAGCGGCCTTGGCCGCCGGCGTGACGGGTATGGCGCGCGTGCTCTTGCGGCGCGTCGAGGCAGCGCCCACGATCTGCGGCTGGGTCGGTGGGCCGTCCACCTTGGTCAGGTCGACCACGTCGCCGATGACGACGGTGACGTTGTCGGGGGCCCCGGCCTTGAGGGCGAGGTCGACGAGGCGTTCGGCGGTGGCACCGGGGGCCTCGCCGGCCGTGGCGATCTCGGAGATGGTGTCGCCGGCGACGTAGTCGGTCAGGCCGTCGGAGGCGATGAGGTAGCGGTCACCCATCCGGGCCTCACGCACGGTGACATCGGGTTCGTCGTCGGCCTGCCCGGTCAGGACCCGGGTGACCAGGGAGCGCTGCGGGTGGCCGATCGCCTCGTCGGCGGTGATCCGCCCCTCGTCGACCAGGGACTGCACGAACGAGTGGTCCTTGGTGATCTGGGTGAGCTGACCGTCCCTGGCGAGGAAGGCACGCGAGTCGCCGATGTGGGCCAGGACCAGCTTGTTGTTCGAGCGCAGGATGGCGATGAGGGTGGTGCCCATGCCCTGCAGGCTGGGCTCGTTCCTGGCGAGCTCGGCGAGCTCGTCGTTGGCGGAGGTGATGCGTTGCAGCAGGGCCTTGCTCGCCTCGGCGCTGCCGAGGGCCTCACCGTCGAGGTCGGCCAGGGCGCCGATGACGATCGAGGACGCGATGTCACCGCCGGCGTGGCCACCCATGCCGTCGGCCATCGCCAGCAGCCGCGGGCCGGCATAGCCGGAGTCCTGGTTCTCCGAGCGCACCATCCCGACGTCGGAGCGCGCTGCGTAGCTGAACGCGAAGGGCATCTCGAGCGCTCTACTTCCGCAGCTCGATGACGGTCTTGCCGATCCGCAGGGTGGTGCCGGCCTCGACCCGGACCGGACCGGTGAGGCGCTCGCCACCGACGAAGGTGCCGTTGGTGGAGCCCAGGTCCTCGACGAACCACGCGCCGTCACGGTGGAAGATCCGCGCGTGCCGGCCGCTGGCGAAGTCGTCGTCGAGGATGAGTGCGCACTCGGGGTTGCGGCCGATGACCGTGCCGGCCTCGCGCAGCGGAAGGCTCGTGCCGGTGAGCACCCCCTGGGTCACCACCAGGTTCCGCGGGGCGGACGACTGCTGGCGCCGGGGTGTCTTCGGAGCGGGTGCCGGGGACGGGCCGGACGGACCGGGCGCTGACGCCGTTCTGGCCGGTGCGGCCGGTGCGGCCGGTGTGGCCGGGGCGGTCGCGGGCTGGCGCTTCGCCGGGGCCGGCTTGCGCGCGGTGCGGCTGACGACCCGGGTGCCGTAGATGTCGCCGCGCAGGACGCCGACGACGCTGAACACGAAGAGCCACAGGAGGACGAGCAACCCGAGGCGGATGATCGTCAGGGTGAGTTCACTCATGCGCGGTGGTCACCGCCGCCCGGCGCGGTAGACGACGGAGGAGCGTCCCACCGTGATCCGGTCCCCGTCGGACAGGCGCTGGCTGGTGATCCGCTCACTGTTGACGAACGTGCCGTTCGTCGAGCCGAGGTCGCGGATGCTGGCGATGAGGTGCGGACCGTCGTTGGTGACCCGGATCTCGCTGTGCCGCCGGGAGATGCCGGGGTCGTCGAGGATGATGTCGGCGGCGTCGTCGCGGCCCAGGACCGTCATCGCCCCCATGAGCGGGTAGCGCTCGCCGTCGACGTCGAGCCAGGGCCGGTCAGCAGGGTTGACCCGTCGCGGCGGCGCCGGTGGTGCCACCGGTGCCTGCGCCTGGGTGGCCTCGAGGCCGTCGTCGTCCAGGCCGTGGCCGGGCTGTTGTTGGGCAGGCTGTTGTTGGGCAGGGTGCTGCCGGGCAGGGCGCTGCTGGGTGGGGCGTGCCGGCGGGCGGGCTGCGGGGGGCGCCGGGGGCTGGGCCGGGTGGGCCGGGGGCACGACGGCAGCGGCCTGGGCGGCTGCAGAGCCGGGGGCGTCGCCGGGGCGACGGACGGTGGAGGTGCGCAGGCGGAATACGCCGGTCTCGAGGTCGTTGGAGCTCGCGAAGCTCACCTGCAACGGGCCACCGGGCTGGTAGCGCTGGGACTCCGCATGCTCCTGGGCGGCGGCGATGAGCTCGCTCTCGAGCTCTTCGTCGTAGCCGCCGAGGCGGTCGTAGTCGGTGTCGGACAGCTCGACGGTGTAGAGGTTGGGCACGATCGTGCGGCCGGGGCCGAGGATCGCCGCACGGTCGTCCATGGCCCGGCGGATCGCCGAGGCGATCTCCACGGGCTGGACCTCGGACTTGAAGGCGCGCGCAAAAGCACCGTTGACGGCACGCTCGAGGCGTTGCTCGACCCGGTCGAACAGTCCCACCGCTCGGCCTCCTTCGCTGACTGGCCCCTGATCGTAACCGGATCGACTGGTCGCGGTGTCCGCACGCGCCCGCCGGTGTGCAGCCACTGCCCGCAAACCGCCGGTTGCTCGGTGAAACAGCACGTGGAGACCCGGGTTTTGCCGGGCAACCGGCGTTTCGCCGTGTCGCGCCCGGCGTTCTCGACCACCTGGCAGGGGCCGGTTTGGAGTTCCGGGTGTCGATACCGCACACTGTTCACCGCGCGCGAGTGGCGGAACGGCAGACGCGCTGCGTTCAGGTCGCAGTGTCCGAAAGGGCGTGGGGGTTCAAATCCCCCCTCGCGCACGCAGAAGAGAAGGACCCCCGACAGCACGACGTCGGGGGTCCTTCTCCTTTCCCTCCTTCTCCCCGCTCCGCTCCCTGACTCTCGCGGGTGTCGCCACGTGCGCGGAGTCGACTGCGCGCACCGGCGGCCGACTCCGCCTACGACGCAGGTGCGCGAGGTCGTCGCAGCCTGCGCGAAGTCGAGGGGGTGGGGGTGCTCTGGTCCGGCGTTACCTAGGGTGGGAGGCGATGAGTACCCACCACCGTTTCGTGCGGGCCGCGCAACGCCGAGGTATCCCGCGTGCGCGCCACTGGGTCCGCGCTGACGGCGGGGTTGCTGGTGACCGCAGGGGTGGCAGCCTGCTCCTCCGGGTCGCCGGCAACCGACCCCGCACGATCGGCTGCACCCTCGGGGACCGCAGCGTTCGGCCACGTCCACGGGCTCGGTGTCGACCCGGCCGACGGGTCGTTGTTCGTGGCGTCGCACACCGGCGTCTACCGGGTGCCCGAGGGGGGAGCAGTGGAACGGGTGGCCGACCGATACCAGGACACGATGGGGTTCGCGGTGGTCGGGCCGGGTCATTTCCTGGCCAGCGGGCACCCGGACCTGCGTGAGGACCTGCCGGGCCAGCTGGGCCTGATCGAGTCCACCGACACCGCCAGGACCTGGACCGCGCTCTCCCTGCAGGGCGAGGCCGACTTCCACGCGATCGAGCCCGCCGGGGACCGGATCTACGCCTACGACTCCGTGGCGGGGGCGCTGGTCACGTCCACGAATCGGCGCGACTGGACCGTGATGGAGCAGCGGGCGCTGCTCGACCTGGCTGCCGACCCCGCCAACCCCGACGTGCTGTTCGCGACGACCCCGGAGGGGCAGGTGCTGCGCTCCGAGGGCGGTGCCGCACTGACGGTCGTGCCCGGAGCACCCGTCGTGGGGCCGTTGGACTGGGAGCCGGACGGGCCGCTGGTCGGGGTCGGGGCTGATGGAGCCGTGATGGTCAGCAGCGACCGGGGTGCCACCTGGGCCAGGCAGGGGACCGTGGAGGGTGGGGTCGAAGCACTCGACGTCACGCGCCGGACGCTGGCACGTGGCGACCGACCAGGGGGTGTTCGAGTCCACCGACGACGGTCGGACCTGGACGACCGTGGTGCACGCGAGCCCCAAGCACTGACCCCAGGCATGCGCAGGCCTGGGCAGCGGCGTCGGCGGGCGTGCCGTTGCCCTAGCCTGCCGGGCTCCACGTATGGTGCGCGGAGTCGCCGCGGTGCGCGGAGTCGACTGCGCGCACCGGCGGCCGACTCCGCATACGACGCAGGTGCGCGAGGTCGTCGCAGCCTGCGCGAGGTGAGCGCTGCCGTGGGTCTCAGACCCGGCGGGGTGGGGTGCCGGCATCGGTCGTGGCGGGACCCCTCGGGTTCTTGAAGCCGACCCACAGGTAGGTCGGGATGATCGGCATGAGCACGCGGAACGAAGCCAGCGGCAGCCTCGCGGCGATGCCGGGGACGATGTCGCCACCGCTGTAGCGCTGCGGGTCGGCCAGCACGGGCACGGTGTAGTCCCAGAGGTCGAACGCACCCAAGAGCCTCTTCAGGGACGGCCTGGTCTGCAGCCGCTCGTAGTAGTGGTCGCCCTTGCGGGTCAGCCGGACGTAGGCGTCGCCCGCTCTGGGGGGAAGCCACGACAGGAACGGCAGCCGGTGGTGCGGCTCGACGACCCCGAGTCGGTTGGCCAGGCCGAAGTAGGCGACCCCCTCGTCGGACAGCACCCGGTGGATCTCGGCGACCACGGCCGCGGGGTCCACGACGTGCTCGTAGATGTGGTTGAGGACGACCACGTCGACGCTGCCATCGGCGAACGGCAGGTGCTCGGCGTCGCTGAGGTGGAACTCGACCCGTTTCCCGAACCGCTCTCGCGCCCTGGCCACACCGCCCTCGTCGATGTCGACCCCATGGGTGGTGGCGCCGGCCCCGGCGAGCTCGTCGGCGATGTAGCCGGCAGAGCACCCGACGTCCAGGGCGGTCAGTCCGGTGAGGTCGGGGCGCCCGAGCGCATGGCGCAGCACCGCCAGGATCTTGGCGGCCTTCTGGCGCCGCTTCTCCTCGTCGAGCATCGCTGCCATCTGCTGGGAGTAGTCGAGCTGCGGCTTGCGCTCCGCCATGGCGGTGGCTCCCATCGTGAGGCGGTATGGCGCAGTCAACCTATCGGGACCGCCGGCGGAGGCGGACCGGCAGCGGTCGCGCGACCTGCGACCCATACGTGGGCAGGCTCCCCGCTCGAGTCTTTGAAGGCTTGTCCCGGCCAGGACCGGGTCAAGCCTTCAAAGACTCAGTCGACCTCGGGCCCGCTGACGATCTGGCCGTAGAGGGCTGGTCGTCGGTCGCGCAGTGCGTCGTTGTTCGCGGTGGAGGCCTTGTCCCGGGCGAGCCGCAGGTCGCAGCGACCGACCAGGGCCTGCTCGGTGCCGTCGGGCTCCGCCAGGGCCAGGGGGTAGCCGTCGGGGCCGACGATCACCGACGCTCCCGCCCAGTCGATACCGCGTTCGGGGCCCACCCGGTCGCACACGGCGATGAAGACCCGGTTGGCCAGGGCGGCGGCCTGGGCGTGGACCACCACCTCGGGTCGCTCACCCTCAGGGGTCGCCGTGGCGGGCCAGTTGGTCGGCACGCAGAGCAGGTCGGCTCCACGCAGGGCGGCGGTGCGCGACCACTCGGGGAACTCGATGTCGTAGCAGACGATCACCGCGATCCGTCCGACCCGCGTCTGCACGACGGGAGGCGGCTGGTCGCCGGGGACGAACAGATGCACCTCGTTGTCCCACAGGTGCACCTTGCGGTAGACCGCCCGCACGCCCCGGCCATCGACGACGAAGGCGCTGTTGCGCAGCCTGCCCTGCTCGTCGCGCTCGGCGAACCCCCCGGTGATGACCACGTCGTGGTCCGCGGCCAGGGCGCTCAGGAACCGCATCGACGAGCCGTCGACCGGCTCTGCGAGGTCCCTGAGCTCGGCGGTGTCCGTGAAGGCGTACCCGGTGGTGACGAGCTCCGGCAGGACCACCACATCGGCGCCGAGGGCTGCCGCGTTACCGACCGCGCCGGCGACCCGGGCGAGGTTTCCCTCGACGTCCCCGAGCACCGGCGCGAGCTGGCAGGCCACCACGACCGCCGTCCCGACCGTCGGCTCCACCGCCGGCCCGAGCGCCGGCTCCACCGCCGGCCCGAGCGCCGGCTCCACCGCCGTTCCGAGCGCCGGCTCCACCGCCGGCCTGGCGTGGGGCTGCTGGCGGCGCTCAGGCACGAGCCGGCGCGCTCTCGGTCTCCTCGAGCTCGGCCTCGTCGAGCGCGAGCTGCGGAGGACGGCGGGTGAACCCGCGGGTGAGGAAGAGCAGGTAGGCCAACCCGACCGCGACCCAGATGCCGCCCACCGTGAAGGTGGTCGAGGACAGGCTCGTCCACAGCCACAGGGTGAGGGCCACGCCGATGCCGGGCACGACGCCGTACCGCAGGAGGTCGCCGGGGCTGCGCCGCCCGCTGTCGACGACGTAGTGCTTCACCACCGAGAGGTTGACGAACGAGAAGGCGACCAGCGCGCCGAAGCTGATCATGGCTGCTGCCAGCTCGAGGCTGATGACCAGCGCCACGAACGACACCGCGCCGACCACGAGCGTCGCCCGCAGCGGCGTGCGGAACCGGGCGCTGAGCCGCCCGAACACCTTGTTCGGCAGCACCCCGTCACGGCCCATGGCGTAGAGGATGCGCGAGACGCTGGCCTGGGAGGCCATCGCCGAGGCGAAGCACCCTGCGATGTAGGCAGCCGTGAAGAACGAGGCCAGGACGGCCCCGCCCACGTGCTTCATGACGTCCAGCGACGCGGAGTCGACATCGGTGAAGGCGGTGAAGTCCGGGAACGCCAGGTGGGCGGCGTAGGAGACGCCGATGAAGGTCACGCCGCCGATGATCGTGGTCGCCATGATGGCCCGCGGGATGGTGCGCCGGGGGTCGTGGGTCTCCTCGGACAGCGTGGAGATGGCGTCGAACCCCAGGAACGACAGGGAGAGGATGGCCGCGCCGGCGAACAGGGCGCCGTACTGCGGGTTGTCACCGAAGAACGGCGTGGTGAGCGAGGGGGCGCCGTCCGCGGAGATGCTGCGCACGGCCGCGAACACGAACACCGCGATGAACACCAGCTGGAACGCCACGAGCACGAGGTTCAGCCGGGTCACCAGCCGGATGCCGATCACGTTCAGGGCGGTGACCATGACGATGGCGGTGACGATCCACACGGGCTTGGCGACCGAGGGGAACTGCGCGTTCAGGTAGATGCCGATGACGAGGTAGTTGATCATCGGCAGGAAGATGTAGTCCAGGAGCAGCGCCCACCCGACGAGGAACCCGGCCCGGCTGCCGAAGGCCTTCTGCGTGTAGGTGTAGGCAGATCCGGCGTAGGGGTGAGCGGCGACCATCCGGCCGTAGCTGTAGGCCGTGAACAGCATGGTCACCAGGGTGAAGACGTAGGCGCCGGGCAGGTGGCCCGACGTGCTGTCGGTGACCACGCCGTACGTCGTGAACACCGTCAGCGGAACCATGTAGGCGAGGCCGAAGAGCACCAGGGCCGGCATCCCGAGGACGCGGCGAAGGTGGGGGGTGGCGGAGGCAGGAGCAGGGGCGGAGGCGGAGGTCATGCTGGTCCTCTCGTGGAGCGGGACAGGCCGGTCATCCGGCATGGGGGGCGTCGGCTCGGTCGAAGACGACTCGGCCGCCCGCGATGGTGAGGTCCACCCGGGCGTCGGCGATCGGCCGGTCCCGGGTGAACACGTTGTGGTCCAGCAGGGCCAGGTCGGCCCGTCGTCCCACGGCGAGGGTGCCGGCGTCGTCGTCGTGGTTGACGTACGCGGAGCCGGCGGTGAAGGCCCGCAGCGCCACGTCCAGCGCCAGGGCCTGCTCGGGCAGGAAGGGTGCGTTGTCGCGGTTCTCGGGGTCGATGCGGGTGACCGCGACCTCGATCTGCTCCAGCGGGTTCGCGGTGGTGACCGACCAGTCGCTGCCCATGGCCAAGGTCGCGCCGGAGCGCAGCAGGTCGCCGAAGGGGTACTGGCGCTGGGCGCGGTCCCGGCCGAGGAAGGGGATGGTCAGCTCCTCCATCTGGGGCTCCAGCTGCGCCCAGTACGCCTGGAGGTTCGCCACCACGTCGAGCTCACGGAACCGCGGGACGTCCTGGGGCTGCACGACCTGGACGTGGGCGATGTGGTGCCGGTTGTCGCCGGCCCCGTTCGCGGCGCGGGCGGCGCCGATGGCGTCCAAGGCGTTGCGTACGGCGCGGTCCCCGATGGCGTGCAGGTGCACCTGGAATCCCTGTCGGTCCAGCTCGGTGACCGCTGCGGCCAGGAGGTCGGGTTCGACGTAGGACAGTCCGTGGTTGTCGGTGTGGCCACCGCAGCCGTCGCAGTAGGGCTCGAGCAGCGCGCCGGTGTAGTTCTCCAGCACGCCGTCGGTCATGATCTTCACGCTGGTGGGGTGGAAGTTGCCGACCCGACCCGACTCGCGCTGGGTGAGGAACTCGCCGACCTGGTCGAGCTCTCGGTGCCGCTCCCACCACAGCGCCCCCACGACGCGGGCGGTGAGCTGGTCGCCCTGGGCCAGCGACCGGTAGGCGTCCAGCGTCGCCGGGGTCACCCAGGCGTCCTGCCACCCGGTGATCCCGAGCGCGTGCAGGTGGCCCTGGGACTCGAGGATGGCCGCTTCCCAGTCCTCGCGGCTCGGCGCCGGGACGTGCCGGTCCTGGAAGCTGTAGGCCGCGCCCTCGTGCAGGGTGCCGGTGGCCTCCCCGGTGCGCGGGTCGCGCTCGATGCGGCCGTCGGCGGGGTCGGGGGTGTCGGGTCCGATGCCGGCGACCTCGAGGGCGCGGGAGTTGACCCAGGCCCCGTGCACGTCGCGGTTCATGAGGAACACCGGCCGGTCCGGCACGATGGCGTCGAGGTCGGCCTTGCTGGGGGTGCCGCCGGGGAAGTGCTCCATCGCCCAGCCGCCGCCGATGATCCACGGCAGGTCGGGGTTGGCCGCGGCGTACTCCGCGATCCGGGCGAGGTAGGCCCGTCGGCCGACGAGGTCGTTGAGCCACACGTGCAGGCGGTTGCGACCGGCGAAGGGTGCGTGGACGTGGGCGTCCTGGAACCCGGGCACCACCAGGGCCTCGGGCCGGTGGATGCGACGGGTGCGCGGCCCGACCAGCTCCCCGGTCGCGTCGGCGCCCAGTGCGACGATCCGGTCGCCCCGGACGGCGACCGCGTCGGTCCACGGCGACCCGGGGTCGCCGGTCCACACGGAGGCGCCGGTGATGACGACGTCGGCGGATCCACTCATGCAGCGCTCGATTCAGGGGTCGGGGCGGGTGGGACCCGCAGGACGGTCACAGGAAGTACAGGCGGGACAAGGGGACGGACTCCGCGGGCGGGCACCAGATGGGTTCCCCGTCGAGCCGGACGGCGCCGTCCGGGGAGACCGCGACGTCGGCGCGGGCACGGTTGCGGTCCATCGCCGAGAGCCGCAGGTCGCGGGTGCCACGGACCGGTACGCGGCGGCGCCGGGTCGGCAGCCGGTCGGCACCCTGGTCGTGGGTCGACTGCGCGACGAAGGCCACCGCCAGCTCGGCCGGCGCCCCGCCGAACCCGCCGAACTGGGGTCCCAGGACCAGGGGTTGGGACCGGTCGGTGGCTGCGTTCGGGTCGCCGGTCACCCCCCAGGCCGGGAACCCGGCCTTGAGCACCAGCTGCGGACCGGCCCCGAAGCGGGCCGGGTCCCACAGCACGATGTCGGCGAGCTTGCCGACCTCCAGCGACCCGACCTCGTGGGCCAGGCCGTGCGCGATGGCGGGGTTGAGGGTCAGCTTGGCGAGGTAGCGCAGCACCCGTTCGTTGTCGTGGCGGTCGTGCTCGGCGCCCCGGACCCGCTTCATCACGCCGGCCAGGGCGAAGGTGCGGCGGACGGTCTCGCCGGCGCGGCCCATGCCCTGGGCGTCCGAGGAGGTGATGGGGATGACGCCCAGGTCGTGCAGGACGTTCTCGGCGCCCATCGTCTTCGCGCGGATCCGGTCCCGGGTGATGGCGGCGTCACTGGGCACGTCGGCGGACAGGCCGTGGACCTCCATGATCATGTCGTAGTGCTCGGCCACCGCGTCACGGCCGAACGGAAGGGTCGGGTTGGTGGACGACCCGATGACGTTCTCGACCCCGGCCAGGCGCAGCACGTCGGGCGCGTGCCCACCGCCGCAGCCCTCGACGTGGAAGGCGTGCACGGTACGGCCGTCGAGCACCGCCAGCGTGTCGGCGACGAGCAGGCTCTCGTTGAGGCCGTCGGTGTGCACCGCGACCTGGACGTCGTGGTCCTCGGCGACGGACAGGGCGGTGTCCAGGGCGCGGGCGTGGGCGCCCAGGTCCTCGTGGACCTTGAACCCGCAGGCGCCGCCCTCGGTCAACGCCTCGACGAGCGGGCCGGGGTGGGAGGACGAACCCCGCGCGAGGAAGCCGATGTTCACGGGCCAGGCGTCGAAGGCGGCGAACGCGGTGCGCAGCGCCCACGGCGAGTTGACCCCGACGCCCCATACCGGGCCGAACTCCTGGCCGATGATCGAGGTGACCCCCGAGGACAGCGAGGCCTCC
The DNA here is from genome assembly GCA_963722015.1 of uncultured Actinomycetota bacterium. Classification (GTDB taxonomy): domain Bacteria; phylum Actinomycetota; class Actinomycetes; order Actinomycetales; family Dermatophilaceae; genus Pedococcus. Next base: position 47,161 of record CAVRMT010000010.1, read on the forward strand.
ATCACCCGGGGGCTGAGCAGGTGCACGTGGGTGTCCACGGCGCCCGCCGTGGCGATGAGCCCCTCGCCGCTGACGATCGTCGTACCGGTGCCGACGACCACGTCGACCCCGGCCAGGGTGTGCGGGTTGCCGGCCCGGCCGATGGCGGCGATCCGGCCCTCGCGGATCCCGATCGAGGTCTTGCGCACCCCGAGGACCGGGTCGAGGACCAGGACGTTGGTGACCACGAGGTCGCAGGTCTCGCGCACGGTCGCGGCGAGCAGGTGCATCCCGTCGCGCGCCGGCCGCGCGAAGCCGGTCGTGAACTCCTCGCCGGGCAGCTGCGAGTCGTGTTCGACCTCGACGACCAGCCCCGTGTCGCCCAGGGCGACGCGGTCACCCGTGGTGGGGCCGTAGGTCGCGTGTCCGCTGCTCACGCCGGTGCTCCCTCTCCGCTGTCGAGGTAGCCGCACGCCCAGGCGCGCTGCAGTCCCCGCTCGAGGGCGCCCGGCGCGTCGAGCGGACCGTCGACGAGCCCGGCCAGGCCGATGACGATGCGCTCACCCCCGATGGGGGTGAGGCGGACGGGGACCGGCTTCCCGGGCTCGAAGCGCACCACCGCCCCCGAGGGCACCGCGAGCCGGCGTCCCCAGGCCGCGGCGCGGTCGAACCGCAGCCGAGGGTTGACCTCGAAGAAGTGCAGGTGCGAGGTGACGCTGATCGGCACGGCGGCCTCGTTGACCACCGTCACCTCGGTGGTGTCGGCCCAGGTGGGGGCGGGGGTCTGCGCGCGCTGGATCGCACCGGGCGCGCCCGGGTCGTCGGACCGTGGACCGAACGGCGCGTCGACGACAGCCAGCCGCGTCCCGTCGTCGAAGACGGCCTCCACCTCCACGCGCCGCACGACGTCGGCCACCCCGGGCAGGACGTCCTGCGGTGCCAGCACCGCCCGCCCCGCGGCGATCGCGTCGGCGAGGCGACGACCGTCCCGGGCGGCCTCGGCCACGGTGTCGGCCACGAGGGCGGTGGCCTCGGGGACGTTGAGCTGCAGGCCACGGGCCCGGCGAGCCCGCGCCAGCTCGGCTGCGGTGAACAGCAGCAGGCGGTCGCGCTCGGTCGGGGTGAGCTGCATCGGACTCCTGGAGCCGTGGACGGGTCGACCCGGTGAGCTGGGAACCGCACCCGGTGGTGAGCACGAAACCACAGACAGAAACGTTCCTGCAATGGTTTGGAGCAGGTGGATCCGGCGGTCGCATACAGTCGGCGGCCATGGACGGTGCACCACGGGTGAGCATCCGCGATGTCGCGCGGGCGGCCGGCGTGTCCACGACCACGGTCTCGGACGCGGTGACCGGTCGGGGCCGGCTCTCCCAGGCGACCCGCGAGCGCGTGGCCCAGGTGGCCGCCGAGCTCGGCTACGTCGCCCACCCGAACGCGCGGTGGCTGCGCTCAGGACGCACCGGTGCCGTCGGGCTCTACCTGCCGCAGCGGACCACCGGATGGGAGTACTACATGCGCCTGGCCCTCGGCGCGGCCGACGAGACGTTCGCCCACCAGCTGGCGCTGACCCTGGTGCCCACGCGACCGGAGGGACCGGGCGGCCCCTCGCTGCCCATCGACGGCGTCCTCGTCTCGGACCCCGTGCTGGGCTCGACGACGATGGCCCGGCTGGCCGGCATGGGTGTCCCGGTCGTCACCTGCGAGCGCGACCTGACGCCGGGTGCCACCCACGCGGGCAGCGTCGAGGGCGACCACGTCGCGGGGATCCGGACCCTGCTGGACCACCTCGCCGACCAGGGGGCCCGGCGGATCGCGGTGCTGTGCCCGCCCGGTGACACCTCCTACGGGCTCGACGTCCGAGCCGGCCATGCGCAGTGGTGCGCGGATCGGGGACTGCCCGAGCTGCTGCACGACGTGCCCTTCGACGCCCCTGCCGACGTGGTGGGCCGCGTGACCCGGGCGGCCCTCGCGGTGGGACCGCGCCCTGACGCGATCGTCGTCGTCCCCGAGGGGGGTGTCGCACCCTGCATGGAGGTCCTGCGTGGCGCCGGGCTGGAGTTCCCCCGCGACCTGCTGCTCGCCTCGTACGTCGACGACCTGTTCCTCGCCTCCCTGCCCGTTCCCGTGACCGCCGTCGACCTCCAGCCGGCGCTCATGGGGCAGCTGTCGGCGCGGCTGCTGGCGGACCTGGTCGAGGGCCGTGCGGCCATAGGGCAGGTGCTGCAGGTGCCCACCGCGCTGCACGTCCGCGCGAGCACCACGCGATGAGCCCGTCGCGGTCAGCACCTCCCCGCGAGCACCACGCGGTGACCTTCACGCAGTGAGCGCTACGGGGTGAGCGCTACGGGGTGAGGCGCACCAGCGTCTGCGGGTCCTGGGTGCCGTCGAAGTACTGGTCCAGCACCGCCCGGAAGATCGCCTGCTCCTCGGGGTGCTCGGCCGCGTGCAGGAACAACGTCATCGACGAACGCAGCTTCTGGGCGTCGGTCTCCCCCAGGACGGCCACCGGGTCGCGGCCGTCGAGGGCGGTGAGCGCAAGAGCGCACTCGAGCAGGCGGGGACCCAGCACCGCATCGCCGAGGTAGTCCCGGGCCTGCGCGACCCCGTCGAGCGCGTAGTGCTGCGCCGTGCTGCTGCGGCCCAGGCCGGCGACCTGGGGGAAGACGAACCACATCCAGTGGCTGCGCTTGCGACCGGCGCGGAGCTCGGCGATGGCGCGGGCGTACGTGGCGTCGGAGTCCTGGGCGGCGGTGAACCTGCTGAGGTCGTGGGGCACGGCACCATGCTGCCCCACGCCCGCGCCATACGTCGGGCACCAGCGGGTCTTTGAAGCCCTGACCCTGTCAGGACCGGGTCAGGGCTTCAAAGACTCGCGAAGGGGTGGGTAGGGGCGGGTGGGAAGGGGAGGGTCAGGCGCCGGCGTCGAGGGACGTGAGCTCGTCGTCGCTGAGCTCGAGCTCGGTGGCCTTGACCGAGTCCTCGATCGACGTCGGGCGCGAGGCCCCCGGGATCGGGATGACGACCTCGGACAACGAGAGCTCCCAGGCGAGGGCCACCTGCTGGGGGCTGACGTCATGGGCCCTGGCGACCTCGGCGAACGCGGAGTGGTTCGACCCCAGCTCCGAGGCGTTCGAGATGCCGCCGAGCGGGCTCCACGGCAGGAACGCGATCCCGAGCTTCGCACAGTGCTCGAGCTCGCCACGGCTGGACAGGAACGTGGGCGAGAACTGGTTCTGCACCGAGACCAGGCGCCCGCCGAGGATCTCCTGGCTGAGGTCGATCTGCTCGATGGTCGCGTTGGAGATGCCGGCCCGGACGATGACGCCCTCGTCCAGCAGGTCCTTGATCGCGCCGACCGACTCCGCGTAGGGGACCTCGGGGTCGGGGCGGTGGAACTGGTAGAGCCCGATCGCGTCGACGCCGAGGCGGTGAGCCGAGGCCTTGACCGCCTGCTTGAGGTACTCGGGTCGGCCGTTCAGGGTCCACGACCCGTCACCGGGGCGCAGGTGCCCGCCCTTGGTGGCGACCAGGACCTCGGAGCTGTCGCCACCCCACGTCTTCAGGGCCCTGGCGATCAGCGACTCGTTGTGACCGACCTCGTCGGCGTCGCGGTGGTAGGCGTCCGCGGTGTCGATGAGGGTGACGCCGGCATCGAGCGCGGCGTGGATGGTGCGGACCGAACGCTCCTCGTCGGGGCGGCCCTCGATGGACATGGGCATCCCGCCGAGACCGATGGCGCTGACCTGGATGTCACCGAGTGTGCGCTGCTGCATGCGGAGATCCTTCCGTGGCGATGGGGGCCTCCCCACGCTAGATCGGTATGCGTCCCGGTGCCCACTCGGGCCGGATCGCCATGGCAGGGGCATACAGTGCCGACATGGTCGAACAGGCGCAGCGGACGACGTACGTGCTGGTGGACGGCGAGAACATCGACGCGACTCTGGGCACCTCGATCCTGTCGCGCCGACCGCAGCCGGACGAGCGACCCCGCTGGGACCGCCTGCTCAAGTTCGCCGAGGAGGAGTGGGACCAGCCGGTCAAGGGCCTGTTCTTCCTCGCAGCGAACGGCGACCTGCCGATGGGCTTCATCCAGGCGCTGCTCGCGATGGGGTACCGGCCCGTGCCGCTGTCCGGTCGACCGCACGAGAAGGTCGTCGACATCGCCATCCAGCGCACCATCGACGCGCTGGGTGACCGTGCCGCCGACGTCATGCTGGTCAGCCACGACAGCGACTTCGTGCCGCAGCTGGGCAACCTCTGCGACGGACGCAAGGTCGGCCTGATCGGCTTCCTGGAGTTCCGCAGCAAGGCGTTCGTCGAGCTCGAGTCCCGGGGCCTGGAGTTCTTCGACCTCGAGTACGACGTCGACGCGTTCACCGCGCGGCTGCCGCGGGTGCGCATCATCCCGATCGACGAGTTCGACCCGTCCGACTTCATCTGAGCGGCTCGCCCGCGGCACTCGGCAGGTATGGCGCGTGGCGACCCGGTCAGGTCGCCGCTGCGGCGTGGTGAGTCCTCAGATGCGACCCGTCATGACCCAGGCGCAGGCGCGGTGCACGGCGTCCCAGGGGTCGGTGCCGAGCTCGGTGGTGAAGCGCTGCACGTGGGCCTGCGGATCGGTGAGGACAGCGGTCCACGCGTGGCCGCGGGCGCCGATGCGCAGGCTGGCGCGCCGCAGCAGCGTGCAGGAGGAGATCTCCACCGTCATCGCGCCCCCGTGGCCGAGCTCGCGGCGGATCGTGAACGCGTGACCGTCGATGATGTCGGTGCAGCGGGCGGCCTCGGCGGCGCGGGACCGGGCGCGGTCGTACTCGGCCCGGGTGACGTTGCCGAAGGACAGCGCCAGGGCGGAGCGGGCGGCGGTGAGGCCGGCGACGGTGCGGTTGTGGCCGGCATCCTCGCGGGCGGCCTCGCACTCCATCCAGGTGCGGGTGACGTCGGCGGCAAGCTGCTCACGCATACCGGGCGCGGCGTGGGCGACGTACCAGGTGTTGTCGTAGATGCGTTCGATGACGGTCATGGGATGTCCTTCTCCACCGTGACGGTGGTCTTCGTAGGGCTCCGGAGGGAGGTGGTGCCAGCTCCGTCCGGCAGGCTCAATCCTCCTCGCGCGGCCTCCGGCACACATCCGTCGAGCGATGGCGGGCCTTCTCCACCATCTGGCGTAGGCATGACCCCGGTCTTCCACGGTTTGCCGTCGGTCGCTTTCGACCGCGAGGAGTGCGGCCTCCACCAGAAGGACGGCCGTCCCACCGCTCGGTCAGACCGTCCCGCCCGAAGGTGGGACGGGCCGGCGACGCTCGGCCGCGATGTCCGACCGAACGGACGACCCGTCCCGCAAACCGGGCTGGCTCTGGCGCAGCGCCTGCGAGTGGGCGCATAGTGAGGAGGAAGGCGGGGCAGGCCCGTCGGTCCGCCGTCCTGGAGGCGCCATGAAGGCCATCAGACCAGCCGCCACCCTTCCCGATGTCATGCCGGTGCTCTCCTCGGGGAAGCACCGCAGTCCGCGCAAGGGCGCCTGCTTCATGGAGATGGCGTCCTACCTCGCGGGGGAGCGCTGGAGCGACCACCCCGCGTGCACCCACCCCCTGCTCGCGTCGATGGCCCGGCTGGTCAACGACTCGTTGCCCGACGCCGAGCGGCCGCGCATCCTGCCGCTGATCCCCGAGGTCGTCGGCCTCACCGGGACGGCTCTCGAGCTCGATGTCGCGATCGCCGTCCGCGCGGGGGCCGCCGCGCTCCCGGTCGCACCGGCTCCCCGCCAGAACGCCCTCGCCGTCGGCCTGCTGACCTGCCGCCGGCTCGCCTGCGAGCTGCCTGACCGCCCCGGCTGGCCCGACGACCCTGACGGCGCCGTCGGTCGACCGGGGCGTCACGAGGACCTGGTCGCGCTGTGCGACAGCGCCCTCGAGGCCACACCGGACGCCCACGCGTGGGCGCTGCGCTTCGGCAAGGACGGCCAGGTCAGCGAGCGGACCTTCCGGCGCCAGACCGCCCCGCACCTGGTGGCCTACGCGGTCGAGGGCATCGCCGTGGCGTGCGTCGACGACGTCGCGGCCCGTCTGGTCGCACTGCTCGCCTCGGTCATCCACGACACCGCCCGGCGTGCGGACCACCTGTCCGGCCAGGGAACGACGCCGACGCCGACGCCGACGCCGACGCCGTCACCCTCACCGTCCCCCGTGCCGGCACCGCCGAGGCCCGCCCCCTTCGACCGGGTCCGAGCCCTGGTCCGCTGACGCCTACGGGCAGTCCGCCGCCCACGGCACCTCGACGCCTACGGCACCTGAACGTCGACGAGCAGCGCCGCGTGGTCGGACGCCGGCGAGTGCAGCACTCGCGCGCTGAGGGCGCGCACGCCACCGCCGACCCAGACGTAGTCGATCCGTCGTGGCGGCTGCTCTGCGTCGAAGGTGTACCCCGCGCCCTGCCCGACCCGGCTCCACGAGTCGTCGAGGCTCACGGCGAAGTGCTCGTAGGTCGCCGAGCCGGGGGTGGTGTTGAGGTCGCCGAGCAGGAGGGTCGGGCGGTCGTCGAGGACGGCCGTGATCGCCTGCGCCTGGACGTACCGTTCGTCCTCGCTGTCCCACTGCAGGTGCGTGCCGAGCACGCGCAAGGTCGTGTTCCCCACCTCGATGCTGGCCTCGAGCAGCCCACGCTGCTCGCTGCCGGGGAAGCACGGCAGCAGCGTCGTCGACTCGTCGCCGAACGGGCGGGTGCTGAGCAGCGCCGTGCCGTACTGCGCCCGCGGCCCGCCCGGGTGGGCGGGCTCCTCGTCTAGGCAGGCCGCATACGCGAGGTGCATCCCAAGGCGGTCCGCGAGGTGACCGGCCTGGTCGACGAACGCACTCTGCTCGCGACGGTGCCGGTCGACCTCCTGCAGCGCCACGAGCTCGGCGCTGCTGTCGGCGATGACGGCGGCGACCCGCTCGAGGTCGAGGACCCCGTCGAGGCCGATGCCGCCGTGGATGTTGTAGGTCAGGACGCTGAGCTGCACGTGGCAAGCCTGTCGGATCAGTGGGCTGGACGACGCAGCAGGGCGGGGAGGTATGCCGCGCCCGGCGCGTCCTCGGAGTCGGCCGCCTGGTCGGCGGGGTTGGAGATGCCGCACTGCTTCAGCGACAGGCAGCCGCACCCGATGCAGGAGTCGAGCTTGTCGCGCAGCGCTTGGAGGGCCTCGAGCTGTTCGTCGAGGCGGGTGCGCCAGTGCCCCGAGATGCGGTGCCAGTCGGCCTTGGTGGGGGTGCGGTTCGACGGCAGACCGGCGAGCTCGGTGCGGATCTCCTCCAGCGACAGGCCGACGTTGCTCGCTGCCCGGATGAACGCCAACCGGCGCAGCACACTGCGCGCGTAGCGGCGTTGGCCGCCGGCCGTCCGTGAGGCGTGCAGGAGGCCCTGCTTCTCGTAGTACCGCAGGGCCGACGCCGCGAACCCGCTGCGCTCGGCCACCTGGGAGACCGTGAGGACATCGGTCGACTCCATGCGCGGCGCCCTTCCTGAAGTGGACTTCAACGACGAGTCTCACGCGCCCCGGGTCGGTCGGGCAAGGCACCGGCGTGGTGAGTGGGCGCGCCAGCCACACCTCGCGGTCGCGGAATACGCGCACCGCCCGTGGGAGTTGTCCCAGTTCGTGACCGACACCTCGACCAGGAGCAGCGTCGGCCTGCGCAGCGAACGCGGCCCCGTCCTGCTCGCAGTGATGATGTGCACGGCGCTGGTGGCCATCGACGCGACCATCCTGGCCGCTGCCGTGCCCGCGGTCGTCAGCGACCTCGGCGGGTTCTCGCAGTTCCCGTGGCTGTTCTCGATCTACCTGCTCGCCCAGGCCGTCTCGGTCCCGATCTACGGCAAGCTCGCCGACGGCATCGGCCGCAAGCCGGTGATGCTCGTCGGCATCGCGCTGTTCCTGCTCGGCTCGGTCCTGTGTGGTGTCGCCTGGTCGATGCCGCTGCTCATCGCCGCCCGTGTCGTGCAGGGCCTCGGCGCCGGGGCGGTCCTGCCGATGTCGATCACCATCATCGGCGACATCTACTCGGTCGAGGAGCGCGCCCGCGTCCAGGGCTTCATCGCCAGCGTGTGGGGTGTCGCCTCCATCGTCGGCCCCACCCTGGGTGGGGTGTTCTCGCAGTACCTGTCGTGGCGCTGGATCTTCTTCGTCAACCTGCCGATCGGGGCGCTGGCCACCGTGCTGCTCGTCCGCGCGTTCCACGAGCGCATCGAGCGGCGCCGTCACGCCATCGACTGGGCCGGTGCGACCCTGCTGACCACCGGCGTCTCGTTGCTCATCCTCGCCCTGCTCGAGGGTGGCCGTGCGTGGGGCTGGTTGTCCCCCGCGGGGATCGGGATCGTCACCGCTGCCGTGGTGCTGCTGGTCGGGTTCGTCCTGGTGGAGCGCCGCGCCGCCGAGCCGATCCTGCCGCTGTGGGTCTTCACCCGCCGCGTCCTGGTCGGGGCCAACGCCGCCTCCCTCGTCATCGGTGCCGTGCTCATCGGCCTCACCTCCTACATCCCGACGTTCGCGCAGGGGGTGCTCGGGTACGGCGCGCTGCTGTCGGGTCTGGCCCTGGGCGCCATGACCATCGGCTGGCCGATCGCCGCGGCGAGCGCCGGGCGGATCTACATGCGCTTCGGGTTCCGCAACACCTCGATCCTCGGGGTCGCGTTCGTCGTCCTCGGCAGCGCCCTGCTGCTGCTCGTCGACGAGCGGACCAGCCTGTGGGCCATCGCCGCGTACACCTTCGTCGTGGGGGTCGGCCTCGGCTACGCGTCGGTGCCCACCCTCGTGGCCGTGCAGTCCTCCGTCGACTGGGACCGGCGCGGTGTCGTCACCGCCACCAACCTGTTCGCCCGGTCGCTGGGCAGTGCCGTCGGGGTCGCCATCTTCGGGGCCATCGCCAACGCCAAGCTGGCCCACGACTTCAGCACTCCCCCGGCCGGTGCCACCGGCACGCTGCCGAGGACGGCCGACGACGCCGCGGTCGTCCTCGGCGACCAGTCGGGCGTGACCACCGTCGTGCGCGACTTCGTCCGCGAGTCGCTGACCGGCGCGACCCACCAGGTCTTCATCGGTGTGGTCGTCCTCGCCGTGGCGATGATCGCTGCGGTGCTCGTGATGCCCCGGCGCACGCAGCCCCTCGTCTTCGACTGAGGACCCGGCGAACCGCGGGCCCCCCGCAGGGCGTCGTGAACGCACCTACCATCGACCCATGACTCCTGCCGAGCTGCTCATCGACAGCTTCACCCGCATCCGAGAGGGCGTGCACGCGGCGGTCGACGGCCTGGGCCCCGACCAGCTGGCGCACCAGCCTGCCGAGGGTGCCAACTCGATCGGCTGGCTGGTCTGGCACCTCGTCCGCGTGCAGGACGACCACGTCGCCGACGTCGCGGGCCTGGACCAGGTGTGGACCTCGGGGCCGTGGCACGAGGACTTCGGGCTGCCGTTCGACCCGTCCGAGACCGGTTACGGCGCGACGCCCGACCAGGTCGCGCAGGTGCGCGGCCTGTCGGCCGACCAGCTCACCGGCTACCTCGACGCGGTGCACGCCCGGACGGTGCGTTGGGTCCAGGGGCTGGACCCGCAGGACCTCGACCGCGTCGTCGACACGAGGTGGGACCCGCCGGTCACCCTCGGGGCACGGCTGGTCAGCGTCGTGAACGACGACCAGCAGCACGTGGGTCAGGCGGCCTACGTACGCGGCCTGCTCACCTGACACAGCCGGTGACCCGGGCCCGGAGGTCCGCCCAGGTGCTCACCTGAGGGGGTCGGTCTACCTGTAGCGGCGGGCCAGCTCGACGGCCCGGTGGGCGTAGTCGCCCCCGAACAGCACCGCGTGCACCATCAACGGGTGCAGCTGGTGCAGCGCCACCCGCTCCTGCCACTGGGCATCGAGGCGGTGCTGGGCGAGGTACCCCCCGATGACGAACTCCCAGTGGGGGCAGCCGAACAGCGCCAGCATCGCCAGGTCGGTCTCCCGGTGACCGCCATGGGCCGCAGGGTCGATCAGCACCGCACCGGCACTGGTCCAGGCGATGTTGCCCGCCCACAGGTCGCCGTGGATCCGGGCCGGTGGCGAGCCGTCGTCGAGCTCCCCCTGCGACAACCGTCGGGCCACCGCCTCGAACACGGCCGCGTCCGCGCGGTGCCACAGCCCCCGGTCGCGGCCCAGCGCCAGCATCGCCAGGATCCGCTGCTCCGCCCAGAACTGCCCCCAGGACGGCGACGGCCGCAACGGCAGGGGCAGCAGCTCGGTCGCCGGTCCCAGGAAGCCGTCACCGGACCACCCCGCGGGGGGACTGCCGAACGCCGGGGCCCCCGCGTCATGGGTCCTGGCCAGCCGGGCCCCGAACTCCTCCGCCATCGCGGGGTCGGGGTTGACGAACGACAACCGCCGCAGGTCGAGGTGGCCCTGTCCGACCTCGACGACCTCCACGACCGGCGCTCCACCAGGCGCCTCGGCCAGCCACGCCAGGCCTGCCGCCTCCCACCGGAAGTAACCGTCCGGCGCGGAGGCGCTGCCCTTGCGAAAGACCGGGTCGGCGCTCACCGGACCATCTTCGTCCACGGAGCCCACGAAGGGGTGGCTGCGCCATACCGGATCTTTGCCAAGCCCGGCCCGACCGCTTGCTTCGCGTTCGCCCGCCGTATGCCGTGCTGCTGGCAGGTTCACCTCCATGCCCCAGCAGCTCACCCTCCGCGTGCGTCCGCGGCTCGCGCTCGTCGCCGTCCTCCTGCTCGTCGCGTTCGTCGCGACCACGGCCCGTGCTGCCACCGCGGCCGCGCCGATCACGGTCGCCCAGGCGATCGCCACCCAGAACGGCTCGGTGCAGACGGTCCGCGGCTACGTCGTCGGGGAGCCGGTGGCCACGAACACCGTCAACCGCAGCGGGTTCAGCGGCGACCTGGCCATCGCGCTCGCGGACACCGCCGGCGAGACCAGCACCTCGAAGATGGTGTACGTCCAACTCACCTCGCAGTGGCGCTCGGTGTGGGGGCTGCGCACCAACCCCACCAACCTGGGCAAGCAGGTCGACGTGACCGGGACGCTGACGGCCTACTTCTCGCACGCTGGCCTGAAGTCGCCGACCGCCATCGGCGCCGTGGGCTCGACCCCCGGCCCGACGACGACCACCACGTCGCCGAGCCCCACGGGCACGGCCACCGGGCCGTACGACAGCACCTACTACGCCAGCGCCGTCGGCAAGTCGGGGCCGGCACTGCGCGGCTCGCTGCACACGATCATCAAGTCCCAGACGGTGCTCACCTACGACCAGGTCTGGAACGCCCTCAAGGACACCGACCAGGACCCCGCCAACACCAGCAACGTCATCGAGATCTACTCGGGTCGCTCGATCGCCAAGACCGACAACGGTGGCGGCGTCGACCAGTGGAACCGGGAGCACGTCTGGGCCAAGAGCCACGGCGACTTCGGCACGGCGAACGGGCCAGGCACGGACGTGCACCACCTGCGCCCGGAGGACGTCACGGTCAACTCCGACCGCGGCAACCTCGACTTCGACAACGGCGGCTCGGCGGTCAACCAGTGCTCGGACTGCTGGCGCGACGGCGACTCCTTCGAGCCGCGCGACGCGGTCAAGGGCGATGTCGCCCGGATGATCTTCTACATGGCGATCCGCTACGAGGGCGATGACGCGTGGCCCGACCTCGAGCCGAACGACGCCGTGGGCAACGGCAGCGCTCCGTACATGGGGAAGATCTCGGTGCTCAAGGCGTGGAGCGCCGGCGACCCGCCGGACACCTTCGAGAAGCGTCGCAACCAGGTCATCCACGACACCTGGCAGCACAACCGGAACCCGTTCATCGACCACCCGGAGTGGGTCGGGTCCATCTGGCCCTGATGGCCTGACCTGCGCCCGGCAGATCGTCGGAGAAGTCCGTTCTTCCCGTTCCGCGGCGATGTGAGCTAGTCTGCAGGGCACCTGAAGCAACCGGGTTTGGCTGATCGGCCATCCGGTTGCTTTTTTTGTTGCCCTGGAAGGGGTGCAGATGCACGGTCCGCTCCGCGCCTGCGGCCACGGCGCCCGTCCCGGCACGAGCCGCTCGACCAACCTCGCGTCCTGGTGCAGCCCGCACCTGTCCGCGGCGGTCCCGTCCAGGCACGTCGGCGCTGCCCGGAGCGGCCGCGTGGGCAAGGGTCTCGTGCGTCCCTCGGTGCTCGCGCCGTCGGACGCCAGCACGCTGCTCCTGTACGTCATGGACATCTACGACCCGTGGTCCTACGCCTACCTGCCGTCGGTGAGCGCGGTCCTGAGCGCAGCCTGTTCGCTGGTCGGCGTGGAGGTCGTGCACTCGAACCGGTATGCGGCCCAGCCCACCAGTGTGCTCGCGGCCGGTGTCGCCGAGGTCCGGCTGCGCAGCGACGCCGAGTTCGGCCCGGCGTTCCTCGCGTCCCTGGGGTCGGGCACGCTGGCCCTGGACGTCGAGGGTGCGGCCGCGGGCATGATCGCCCTGCTGGCCAGCGGCGACCTGCCGGTCTCGACGGTGCTCGGCGCCGTGCAGCACGAGTTCTTCGTCAACGGACGGCCGCTGGAGGCGCCGGGCGTCCTGGGTCGGGTCGCGGCCCGGCTCGGTCTGGACGCACCGGCCATCGAGGTGTTCGCCGGCTCCGCCCGCGCCCGGGAGCTCGCCCGCGAGGACTTCGCCGTCGCCAAGGAGTTCGACGTCGACGGTGGCCCGCTGCTGCTCGCCAGCAGGGGGGACCGGTTGTTCGAGTTCGACGGGCTCGGGGCCACCAGCGAGCGGCTGGTCGACCAGTTCCGCAGCGTCCTCGCCCGGCCCTAGCGGCCATGGCCGACGCGGCCGCCTGCGACGTCAGGCCGTAGGGTCTTGGCATGGCTCGCCCCCACGCTGCATCCCTGGTCGAGGACGCCTGGCACCGCCGGGTGGACGCCGTGCTGCGCCGCCGCGGGTGGGGCACCCGCGTGGTCAGCCACACCGGGTACGGGTCGCAGGACTTCGTGCGCGTGCTGGGCCGGGTGCTGCTCACCCGCCGCCCCGAGGTGAACCCGCGCGCCGACGCCGGCGCGCAGTCCGCCGAGCTGCGCAGGGCCGAGGACGAGCGGCGCGGCTGGAGGGCCTTCATCACCGCGCCGGCGATGAACGTCCCGGTCACCGTCACCCTCGGCGACCGGGTCGTGGAGACCATCAGCGACCGCAGCGGCTACATCGACGTCCGCATCCCCGACCCCGACCTGTCCCCGGGCTGGCACGAGGTGGCCCTGGGTGCCCTGGGCGCGGAGAGCATCCGCGCGTCGGTCGTGATCGTGGGTTCCGAGCAGACCCTCGGCCTGATCTCCGACATCGACGACACGGTGATCTCCACGTCGTTGCCCCGCCCCATGATCGCGGCCTGGAACACGTTCGTGAAGAGCGAGAACGCCCGCCACGTGGTCCCAGGCATGGCGACGATGTACCGCGCGCTGCTCGAGCAGCACCCCGGTGCGCCGATGGTCTACGTCTCGACCGGCGCCTGGAACACCGCGCCCACCCTCACCCGGTTCCTGCGGCGCCACGGCTACCCCGCGGGTCCGCTGCTGCTGACCGACTGGGGCCCGACGAACACCGGCTGGTTCCGGTCCGGGCAGGACCACAAGATGTCGTGCCTGCACCGCCTCGCGAACGAGTTCCCCCAGATCCGGTGGGTGCTCATCGGCGACGACGGCCAGCACGACCCGAGGATCTACGGCGAGTTCGCCGACCAGCGACCGGACCGGGTGGCTGCGGTGGCGATCCGCGAGCTGACCCCGAGCGAGCAGGTGCTCTCGCACGGCATCCCGGTCTCGCTGGAGGAGTTCGAGCCGTTGCGCAAGCGTCAGGAGGTGCCGGTCTGCCGCTCCGGCGACGGGTACGGCCTGCGCCCACAGCTCGAGCACGTGCTCGACGTGCTCGAACACGTGGAGCGTCCCGTCACCGAGCCGTGAGGTCGAGGTGCGGCTGGGCCGCGCAGGCGGGTTCGCGCCGCGCCAGGCCGAAGGCCGTCACCAGTGCACCCAGGGCGACCAGGCCGGCGCTGACCAGCATCGCCGCCCGGTAGGCGGGGGCGAGTTGGGCGGGATCGGCGTAGGCCGCGCCGCCCAGTCCCACGAGCGGCGGCAGGGCGGCCACCGCGAGGAGGCCGGCCGTGCGCGACACCGCGTTGTTGACGCCGCTGGCGGTCCCGGCCAGCTCGTCGGGAGCAGCCGCCAGGACCGTGCCGGTCAACGGCGCGACGGTCATGGACAGGCCCAGCCCCACGAGCGACATGCCGGGCAGGACGTGCAGGACGAAGGTCGGTTCGCGGGGGACGAATGCCAGCAGCGCGAACCCGGCCGCCGCCACGAGCGTCCCACCCACCATGTACCGCCGCGGTCCGTGACGGGTCGCGAGGTCACCGAACCGGCTCGCCAGCAGGAGCATCGCGATGCTGAGCGGCAGGGTCGAGATGCCGGCAGCCAGCGCCGACCAGCCCGCCACGACCTGGAGGAAGAGCACGACGAACAACAGCGCCGACGACAGGCCGGCGTAGACGAGCAGGGTGACGACGTTGATGGCGGTGAACACGCGGTCGGCGAACAGCCCGGGGGGCACCAACGCGTGCTCGGACCCGCGCTCGGCCGCGACGAACGCGACCAGCGCCACGACGCCCACGGCTCCCGCGCCGAACGAGACCGGCCCCGGTTGCTGCGGCGCCACGGTCAGCGCGTAGGTGACGCCGGCCAGTCCCACGACCGCCAGGACGACACCGCGCACGTCGAGCGACCGGCTCGCGTGCTCGTTGCGCGACTCCGGGACGAACCGCAGGCTGAACACCACCACGACGACGCACAGCGGGACGTTGAGCCAGAACGCCCAGCGCCAGTCGAGGTCGACGAGGTAGCCACCGACCACGGGTCCCGAGGCGGCGGCCACCCCGAGCAGACCCGTCCACGCACCGATCGCGGCCATCCGGTCCTGGCGCCGGAACGACGCCTGCAGGATGGCCAGGCTCCCCGGCACCAGCAGCGCGGCCCCCACGCCCTGCACGGCGCGGGACGCGACCAGGAGCTCGACCGACGGGGCGAGGGCGCACGCGACCGAGGCCAGGCCGAATCCGGCGACGCCCGCGGCATACATGCGCCGCCGCCCGAACCGGTCACCGAGGGAGCCGCCGAGCAGGATGAGCGCGGCGAGGCTCAGGGCGTAGGCGTTGACCACCCACTGCAGGCCCGCGAGGTCGGCGCCGAGCTCGCGGCCGATGGTGGGGAGGGCGACGTTGACGACGGTGCTGTCGAGCAGGGCGATGCCGCTGCCGAGGATGGTCGTCGCCAGGACCAGGCGACCACGGCGGGTGCCCATGGCCAGCGGCTCCTCACTCATGGCGACATCACCGGGACATCGTCGCACCGGCTGGGACACAATGGGCCCGTGCCGGAGCTGCCCGAGGTCCAGGCGCTCGTCGACTTCCTCGCCGAGCGGGTCGTCGGGCTGGCTGTGACCAGTGTCGAGCTGGGGTCGTTCTCGGTGCTCAAGACGTTCGACCCCCCACCGCAGGCGCTGTCCGGGGTGCCGGTCGACGCGGTGTCGCGGCACGGCAAGTTCGTCGACCTCGACTGCGACGGGGTGCACCTGGTCTTCCACCTCGCCCGTGCCGGGTGGCTGCGCTGGTCCGACGCCTCACCCGACACGGTGCTGCGCCCCGGCAAGTCACCGATCGCGTTGCGCACCAAGTTCTCCGACGGGTCGGGCTTCGACCTCACCGAGGCCGGGACGAAGAAGCGCCTCGCGGCATACCTCGTGCGCGACCCCCAGGACGTGCCCGGCATCGCGTCGCTGGGCCCCGACCCGCTGTCGCAGGACTTCACGCGGGAGGTGTTCGGGGGGCTCCTGGAGGGGCGGCGCTCGCAGGTCAAGGGGCTGCTGCGCGACCAGGGCTGGGTCGCCGGCATCGGCAACGCCTACTCCGACGAGATCCTGCACGTCGCGAAGATGTCACCGTTCGCGCTCGCGTCCAGCCTGGACGAGGAGTCCGTCGACCGCCTGTATGCCGCGCTGCGCGACACCCTCGCCGGTGCCGTCGCGACTGCTTCGGGCAAGCCGGCCAAGGAGCTGAAGGACGCCAAGCGGGCGGGTATGCGGGTGCACGGCCGTACCGGTCAGCAGTGCCCGGTGTGCGGCGACGAGGTCCGTGAGGTGTCGTTCGCGGACTCTTCACTGCAGTACTGCGCCACCTGTCAGACCGGCGGCAAGCCGCTGGCCGACCGTCGGATGTCCCGCCTGCTGAAGTGAGCTGTCCTCGCCCGTGACGTCGCGGCGCGAAATGGGTCGGAGAAGTTCGTGACCCCGTGTCGAAGAACTGGTTCGCTGTTCGACGTGCTGGTGACAGAGCATCTCCACACCAACGGAAAGGACCACCAGACATGCCGCGCTTCATGGGATTCGTCAGGATGGAAGAAGGCATCGGCGCGCCGCCGCAGGCGCTGATGGACGCGATGGACACCTACATCGGTGAGCAGGCCGCCAAGGGCGTCTTCCTCGACGGTGGCGGTCTGTACGGCACCGAGGACGCAGTGAACTTCGTGGTCCGCAAGGGCGAGACCTCGCGAGTCGACGGCCCCTATGCCGAGTCCAAGGAGGTCGTCGGGGGCTGGGCGATCATGCAGTACGACACCCTCGAGGAGGCCATCGCCGGGCAGCAGGAGTTCGCCGAGCTGCACGCGACGCACTGGCCCGACTGCTCGATGGTCGCGACCATGCGCCAGATCTCCGACGTGCTGCCGGAGGCGGCGAACGCCTGAGCGGACGCGACGGACCGGATGCCGCGACCTTCGCGGCATCCGGTCTCGTGGCCGGGTGTCACATGCATGTGACACCCGGCCTCGTAGTCTCGACACGTGCCAGTCGAAACGGCGACCACCGAGGCGATCACCACCGCGTGGCGGGCGGAGTCGGCGCGACTCGTCGGCGCGCTCACGCGGATGACGCGTGACGTCGAGCTCGCGGAGGACCTTGCGCAGGACGCCCTTGTCGCCGCCCTCGAGCAGTGGCCGGAGACGGGCGTGCCGAGCAACCCAGCCGCCTGGTTGATGACCACGGCGAAACGCCGCGGCGTCGACCACTTCCGCCGTGCCCAGAACCTGCGCCGCAAGACCGAGGCGCTCGGCCGTGCCGGTACCGGTGAGGAGGAGCAGGTGCCCGACCTCGACGCCCAGGTCGACCACATCGAGGACGACGTCCTGCGCCTGATCTTCCTGTCCTGCCACCCGTCGCTGAGCGCGGAGTCACGCGCCGCCCTGACCCTGCGGCTGGTGGGGGGCCTCACCACCGGGGAGATCGCCCGCGGCTTCCTGGTCTCCGAGTCGACCATGGGCCAGCGCATCTCGCGGGCGAAGAAGACGTTGTCGCGGGCGCACGCCGAGTTCGACCTCCCCACGGGTTCGGAACGCACCCAGCGGCTCGATGACGTGATGGCCGTGATCTACCTGGTCTTCAACGAGGGGTATGCCGCCGCGGCCGGTGAGCACTGGATGCGCCCCGCCCTCGCGGACGAGGGGATCCGGCTGGCGCGGATGCTCGCCGCCCTCGCGCCCACCGAGCCCGAGACGCTGGGACTGCAGTCGTTGCTCGAGCTCCAGGGGTCCCGCGCTGCAGCGCGCGTGGACGACGCCGGGTCGCCGGTGCTGCTCGAGGCGCAGGACCGGACCCGCTGGGACCAGGAGCTGATCCGGCGCGGGCAGGCCGCGCTGGCCGGCGCCCGTGCGCTCGCCGCTCGCGGCAAGCCGGTCGGCAAGTACTTCCTCCAGGCGTCGATCGCCGCCCAGCACGCCCGCGCCCGCCGTTCCGAGGACACCGACTGGCGCCAGATCGCGAGGCTGTACGACGTGCTGGCGCAGGCCGCGCCGGGCCCGGTCGTCGAGGTCAACCGCGCGGTCGCCCACGGGCGGGCGTTCGGTGCGGACGCCGGCCTGGCGGTGCTGGACGCGGTCGACGCGTCCGATGCCGCCCAGCTCGGTGGCTCACCGCTCCTGCCGAGTGTGCGTGGCGACCTGTTCCAGCTGGCCGGGCGCCACGGTGAGGCGGCGGCGGCCTTCGGCGCCGCCGCCGCTCGGTCGCGCAACGACGCCGAGCGCTCGGTGCTGGAGCACCGGGCGGAGGAGAGCCGGGCGCGCATGTCGAAATCCGGCTGACCCGTTCGACGCACGGTCACCGACCCGAGCGGGTCGAGCCAGCGCAGGCCCTGCGGCCTAGTTCTCCGTGCGGCGAGGGTCGTCCTGGGCGTCGGTGTGGGCACCCACGCCCTCGTCGGCAGGTTCGGTCGCCTCGTCGGTCTGCTGCGCATCGAGGGCGGCCTGCTCCTCCTCAGGCGTCATCGAGATGCTGTCCTGGCCCGGCTTCGTGTCACTCACGTGGTTCTCCGCGTCTCGCGACGACAGCCCGGTGCTGACGCCTGGCTTCCCATTGTCGTCCACGTGCGGCTCCGGCGCCCGACCGCGAGCCGGAACTCGGTCGTCGTGCTCCCGGCGACGACCCGAGAATTTCTGGTGGCAGGTTGTCGTATCCGTGTGATGTCGTTCGTGGTCAGAGTGGAGAGCGGCCACAGGGGCTGCTGCGAGACAAGGAGTACCGAGATGACGCACTACCTGTTGTCCGTGCACGGTCCCGCCGAGCGGAACGAGTTCGGCGGCTACGGGTCCAAGGAGGAGATGGAGGCTGCGTTCGCTGCGACCGGAGCCTTCAACGACAAGCTCCAGGCCGACGGCTACTGGGTGTTCGCAGGGGGGCTGCAGGAGGCGTCGACGGCGACCGTCGTCGACGGCCGGGATGGGACGCCGGTGATGACCGACGGGCCGTACCTCGAGGCCAAGGAGCACCTCGGCGGGTTCTGGGTCATCCAGGCCCCGGACCTCGACGTGGCACTCCGGCTCGCGGCCGAGGGCTCGAAGGCGTGTGGCGGCAAGGTCGAGGTCCGTCCGTTCGAGGGTCCGGCCTGAGCCGGGTCAGCCGCCACGGGTCGGTGCAGGACGAACGTGCGGCCGTCGAGCGGGTCTTCCGCGAGGAGTACGGCCGCCTGGTGGCCACACTCGTGCGCCGGTTCGGCGACATCGACCTCGCCGAGGAGGCGGCGGGTGAGGCGCTCGTGGCGGCGCTGGAGAAGTGGCCTGGGTCCGGAGTGCCCCCCAACCCCGGCGGCTGGCTCACCACCACCGCCGCCCACCGCGGGATCGACCGGATCCGCCGCGAGAGGCAGCGCGACGCCAAGCACCAGGCGGCCCTGATGACCTTCGACGACACGGCGCACGGACCCACCGGGCCGGTCGAGGACGACCGGCTGCGGCTGGTCTTCACCTGTTGCCACCCGGCTCTGGCACCGGACGCCCGGGTCGCCCTGACCCTGCGCCTGCTCGGTGGCCTCACCGTCGCCGAGATCGCCCGGGCCTTCCTCGTGTCCGAGACGACGATGGCGCAGCGGATCACCCGGGCGAAGAAGAAGATCGCGACGGCCAACGTCCCCTACCGGGTCCCCGAGGCCGCCGACCTGCCCGAGCGGCTGGACGCGGTGCTCGCGGTGCTCTTCCTCGTGTTCAACGAGGGGTACCTCGCGACCGGCGACGGTGATCCGGTGCGGGCCGAGCTCACGGGCGAGGCCGTCAGGCTGACCCGGGTGCTGCGCCGGCTCCTGCCGGACGAGCCGGAGGTGGCCGGCCTGCTGGGGCTGCTGCTGCTCACCGAGGCCCGCCGCGAGGCCCGCGTGCGCCACGGGCAGCTCGTCCCGCTCGGGGAGCAGGACCGCGCCGGCTGGGACCGCGCGCTGGTCGCCGAGGGCCACCAGCTGGTCCGTGGGTGCCTGGCCATCAACCGCCCGGGTCGCTACCAGCTGCTCGCCGCCATCAACGCCGTGCACAGCGATGCCCCCACCGCCGCGGACACCGACTGGTCGCAGGTGGTGGCGTTGTACGACCAGCTGACCCGGCTCGACCCCTCACCGGTCGTCGCCCTCAACCGGGCCGTCGCCGTCGCCGAGCTGGACGGCCCCGAGGTCGGCCTTGCCCTGGTCGACCGGCTGCCGCTCGAGGGCTACCACGCGTGGCACGCAGTCCGTGCCGACCTGCTCCGCAGGCTCAGCCGGAGCGCCGAGGCCAGGGAGGCGTATGGCGCGGCCATCGCCGCGACCCGGAACAGGGCGGAACAGGCCTACCTGGCCCGCAGACGAGGCGAGCTGGTCTGAGCGCGCCGGTCAGTTCGTGCGCTCGCGAGAAGACGTGTCCCCCGTGACACCGGCGGTGGTCCGCACCAGCGGTGGTGCACGCCAGCGGTGGACGATCGCGATGCTTGAATGGGGTCATGACGCCAGACATCGCCGATCCCCGTGTCATCCGTGCCGATCGCGAGATCGCAGCGGGCGCCGAAGCCATCTTCGAGCTCATCGCCGACCCTGCCCAGCAGCCCCGGTGGGACGGCAACGACAACCTCGCCGAGCCTCTCGAGAGCCGGCGGGTGGAGGTCCTGGGCGAGGTGTTCACCATGACGACGACCAAGGGTCACGTGCGCGAGAACCACGTCGTGGAGTTCGAGGAGGGGCGCCTCATCGCCTGGAAGCCCGCGGCGGTGGGACAGGAACCGTGGGGACACCTCTGGCGGTGGCAGCTCGAGCCCCTCGACGCGCAGCGGACCCGGGTCACCCACACCTATGACTGGACCAGTCTGAGCGACGAGGCCCGCCTGGCGCGGGCGAAGGCCACGACCGCCGACAACCTGCAGGCCTCCGTCGACCGGCTGGCGGACCTCGCCGAGCAGGGCGCGGGGGCCAGAGCACCCGGGCAGGGCCGACCGGACGCGTGAGCACCCGACTGCTCCTGATCGCGGACACCCACCTGCCGAGACGCGCCAAGGACCTGCCGGACGAGGTGTGGCGAGCCGTCGATGCGGCCGACCTCGTCCTGCACGCCGGCGACTGGGTCGATGTCGCACTGCTCGACGCGCTGGAGGCGCGAGCCGAGCGCCTGGTCGGCGTCGCGGGCAACAACGACCACGGAGTCCTGCGTCAGCGGCTCCCCGAGTTCGCTGACGTCGAGGTCGAGGGTGTGCGCATCGGTGTCGTCCACGAGACCGGGCAGGCGACCGGGCGTGAGTTGCGCTGCGAGACGGCCTACCCCGACCTGGACGTCCTGGTGTTCGGGCACAGCCACATCCCGTGGGACACGACCTCACCTCGAGGACTGCGGCTGCTCAACCCCGGCTCGCCCACCGACCGCCGCCGTCAGCCCTTCTGCACCTACCTCACCGCCACGGTCCACGACGGCGTGCTGGACCGCGTCGTCCTGCACGAGATCGCCCGGCCTGTCGACCAGGAAGTCACACCGACGGCTGGAGGCGCAACACCGCGACGCCGACCGGCGCCAGGACCCCGGGGTCTCGGGCGAGCCGGACCGTGACGTGCTCGCCCTCGATGAGCTCGGGGGGACGGGACCTTCGACACTGGGCGAGCGCCGCGGCGGCTGCTGCAGTGGGACCTCGACCGCGTCTGCCGCGGCCCGACAACCCCACGGAGCTCCTCCCATGCTGTCCACGAAGTCTGCCCAGGTCGTCAAGGCCACCCTGCCCGTCATCGGCGCGGCCATCGACGACATCACCCCGGTGTTCTACCAGCGGATGTTCGTCGCGCACCCCGAGCTCGAGCGCGACCTGTTCAACCGGGGCAACCAGGCCCAGGGTGACCAGCAGAGCGCCCTCGCCGGGGCGATCGCGGCATACGCGACCCTCCTGGTGGCCGAGGACGGACCCGACCCGCTCGAGGTCCTGGCGCGCATCGCCCACAAGCACGCCTCGCTCGGCATCACCGAGGACCAGTACCCGATCGTCCACGAGCACCTGTTCGCCGCCATCGTGGAGGTCCTGGGTGACGCGGTCACGTCGGAGGTGGCCGCGGCGTGGGACGAGGTCTACTGGCACATGGCCGGGGCGCTGCTCACCATCGAGAAGGGCCTGTACGCCCAGACCGGTGTGGCGGACGGCGACGTATGGCGCACCCTGGTCCTGCGTCGGCGGCTGCAGGAGTCGCCGGACACGGTCTCGTTCGTGCTCGGCACCGCCGATGGCAGTCCGCTCCCCCAGGGGCGGCCCGGCCAGTACGTGTCGCTGCAGGTGGCGCTGCCCGACGGGGCCCGCCAGATCCGCCAGTACAGCCTGACCCACGCCCCGCTGGTGAGCGAGTGGGGGATCTCGGTCAAGGCGGTCCCGGCCGGCCACACCGACGCCGGCGGGATCCTGCCGGCTGGGGAGGTGTCGAACTTCCTGCACCACAACCTCTTCGAGGGTGACGAGGTCAGGGTGTCGGCCCCCTTCGGCGAGCTGGTCCTCGAGGACTCCGAGGCCCCGCTGGTGCTGATCTCGGCCGGTATCGGGATCACCCCGATCATCGGGATCCTGCACTACCTGGCCGGGACCGGTTCGACGCGAGAGGTGCTGGTGCTGCACGCCGATCGTTCGCCCGCCCGTCACGCCCACCGCCAGGAGCTCAAGGAGCTCGTGGGTGCGCTGCCCACGGCGACCCTGCACCGGTGGTACGAGGACCTCGGCGTCCGGCCGACCCGCGACGTCCTGCGCGCCGGCCGGGTCGACCTCGGGGCCGTGCAGGTCCCGGTCGACGCGCAGGTCTACCTGTGCGGGCCGCTGCCCTTCATGAAGTCCGTGCGCCAGACCCTGATCGAGCAGCTCGTCCCCGAGACGGCCATCCACTACGAGATCTTCGGGCCGACCAAGTCGCTGGCCCCGGCCTGAGCGGAGCCGCCGTCGCCCGAGGCGTGCACGCCTCGGGCGTGGTGGCGGGCAGGGCCGCGGGCAGGGCAGGGGCGCGGTGCGGCCCTGGGCGTCAGGCCTCCTGGCGGGCTGCCAGCTTCGCCGCGCGCTCCTCGCGGCGAGCGACGAACCGAGCGGCCTCCTCGTCGAGGGCGGCGACGGTGGCCGCGAGCTCGTCGCGGGCCTTCTCGCCCTCGGCGTCGAGGCCCTCGAGCTCCCACACGCCCCACTGGCGCAGCAGCGGGGTGACGATGTCGTCGTGGTGGATGCGCAGGTCGTAGATGCCGGCCATGGCCATCTGGACGGCCTTGCGGCCGAACCCGGGGATCACCGCCCCGGGCATCTGGAACGCCACGACCTCGTCGGTGATGGCCCGCATCGTCTGGCTCGGCGTCAGCTCCAGCGCCGCCTGGACGAGGTTGCGGTAGAAGATCATGTGGAGGTTCTCGTCCTTGGCGACCCGGGTCAGCAGCTTCTCCGCGATCGGCTCCTCGGTGTAGCGGCCGGTGTTCCGGTGTGACACCCGCGTGGCCAGCTCCTGGAACGAGACGTAGGCACACAGGTTGAGCAGCTTCTTGTCGCCGGACTCGTATCCGATCTCCATGGTCTCCATCCGGGCCCGCTCGAGCTCGTCCGGGTCGACGCCGCGGGTGACCAGCAGGTAGTCGCGGATGCAGAACGCGTGTCGCCCCTCCTCGGCGGTCCAGCGGTTGACCCAGGTCCCCCAGGCGCTGTCACGGCCGAAGGCCTGCTCGATCTCCCGGTGGTAGCTCGGCAGGTTGTCCTCGGTGAGGAGGTTGACCTCCAGGGCTGTCCTGGCGATCGGCGAGAGCTGCGACTGGTCCGGCGACCACGCATCACCCCCCAGGTCGGCGAAGTCACGTCCCATCGACCACGGGACGTACTCGTGCGGCATCCACTCCTGTGCGGCGGCGAGGTGCCGGTTGAGGTTCTCCTCGACCGTGGGCTCGAGGGCGGCGAGCAACTGGGCGCTGTCGAGTGTGGCCATGGCGTCCTCCTGGTGTGGAACGCGCAGGTCGCGCCCACCCCATGCCTACACCCTCGGCGGTCAGCGAGCCAGAGTTGTCCCGTGGTGTCGGTTCGGTTGTCGGTCTCGACGATCCCGGGGCGGTCGGGTCTACCGTGGATCGAGTCGGCACTCGGTCCGACAACCACGAGTGGAGGAGAGGACCATGGCGCACGGAGACATCACCCACATCGAGATCCCGGTGACCGACCACACCCGCGCGACCGCCTTCTACGGCGGGCTCTTCGGCTGGGACATCCAGGAGGCACCGGGCTTCGAGGGCTACCCCATGTGGCAGGCCCCGAACAAGATCAGCGGCGGGGGCCTGGTGACCCGCTCGGAGCCGTCGGACAGCCCCGTCAGCTTCGTCGAGGTGGACTCCATCGACGACACGGTGGCCAAGGTGGTCGAGCTCGGTGGCGCCGTCCTCAAGGCCAAGCAGCCGATCAGCGAGACGAGCTGGTGGGCGAGCGTGGCCGACCCCGACGGCAACCAGATCGGGCTCTACGAGGGGGTCACCGAGACGGGCTGAGCCGGGCCCGCGAGGGCGCGGATGGTGCGTTCGATGGCGGGGCGCAGGTCGAGGCCGGGGTCGACCGTGAGCCGGTGCAGCAGCAGGCCGTCGCTGAGGGCCATGAGGGCCCGCGTCGCCGGCACGGGGTCGGACATGCCGACCGCGGCCACGAGCTGCTCGGTCCAGCGCTCGAACTCGCGGCGCTGTCGTCGCAGTGGCTCGCCGAGCTCCGGGTCGTCGGCGAGCTCGAGGAAGAGGGCGTAGCGCGCGCGGGTGCGTGCGGCGAACGGCCCGGTCTGCAGCTCGCACATGGCGCACCAGGCGTCGACCAGGTCGTCGACTCCCCTGATCGCCGAGGTCGCGGCAGGGTCGAAGTCGGCGCGCTCGTGCTCGGCGATCCAGTCGACGACTCCGCCGAGCAACGCCCGGCGGGTGCGGAACCAGTTCGAGGTCGACCCGGGCGGAAGGCCCGCCCGTTCATCGACCCGCGCGTGGGTCAGCGCTCGCACGCCCTCGGCGCCCAGCAGCTCCACGGCCGCCTCGAGTCCGCGATCCCGGGTGGCGGCGGGCATGGACGCTCCTTTCCCAGAGGTCTACTATGAACATAGTATCTCCGCTGCTGAAGGAGGTCGCGATGGCCACGCCAGAGCCCCGCGTCACCCGTACCGTCGACGCCGCGGCCTGGTCGCCGCCGCTGCCCGAGGCTCCCGGTTTCGAGCACCTCGTCGTCCGGACGCCGGGTCTTCGCACCCACGTCGCCGTTCTCGGTGAAGGCGACCCGGTCGTGCTGCTCCACGGGTTCCCCCAGCACTGGTGGCAGTGGCACGCCGTGGCTCCGGCTCTCGCCGCAGGCGGCTACCGGGTCCTGTGCCCCGACCTGCGCGGGGCCGGCTGGACCGTGGCCGACGACCCGCGGATCGAGCGCGAGACCCGCCTGCACGACCTGCTCGCCCTCCTGGACGTCCTGCAGGTCGAACGCGCCCACCTCGTCTCCCACGACCTGGGAGCTCTCACGGCGATGCAGCTGACCTACGAGCACCCCGATCGGGTTCGGACGGCGGTCCAGCTATCGGTCTTCCCGGGCTTCACGAAGTTCAGCCCGAAGCTCATCCCGGGCTTTCGGCACCTGCCCAAGTTCATCTGGCACCGCCCCGGCGCTTCGATGCGCGGGATCTTCTCCGAGGCGTACGTCGCCCACCCGATGTCGCAGGCAACCATCGAGGCCCACCTCGCCCCCATGTGCCGACCCGAGATCGACGGTGCGGTGCGGATCTTCACCCGCGACATGGTCCTGCCCGAAGCCCTGCGCGTCATGCGCGGCGTGTACCGCCGCCGGCGGCTCACGGTGCCGACCCTGGTCGTCCACGGCCGCCGCGACCACCCGTACACCGAAGAGCTCATGGGGCGCATCTGTCGCGATCCGCAGCGGTACGCCGACCACGTCGAGTTCGCCTACGTCGACGACGCGGCGCACTTCATCACCGACGACGCCCCCGCCGAGGTCGCCGACCTCGCGCTCGACTGGTTCGGACGAGCCGCCTGACGCAGGCCACGCCCCGGCAGTCAGTTCGCCGTGACGATGTGGTCTTTGATGGTGGTGGCGACGACGTCGATGAGAACGGGCGTGTCCGCACCGAGCTGGGAGTTCATCAGCAGAGAGAAGGGCAGGCCGCCGGGCAGCAGACCGACGACAGCCTGCTCGAGCTGGTTGTTCGAGCTCTCCCATCGTCCGGCCTTGAGGAAGTAGCTTCCTGCCTTGGTGGGGTGGCTGTGGTCGATTCCCCACCCCGCCTCGAGCATGGCCCAGGCGTCCTCGCGGGGCACGATCACGCCGTCGGTGAAAGCGTGGAGCAGGCGGACGAGCTCATTGGCAGTCAGGTGCCAGCCCGTCGTCGCCGAGGTGGCGGACAGGTCACCGGAGTCCCATCCTGCGGCCGGCATGGGCCACTGGTAGGCCAGAGCGTCGCCGGGCACGCTTGCGGTGGAGGCGCCGGACACGTGCACCGGGCCGAAGACGTGCTGTTGGACGTAGTCCTGGTAGCCCTGGACGGCCAGAGCAGCCCACAACCGGTCGTGGTCGTCCTCCAGTCCGCTGGGGGCCGTCAGGGAGACCTTGATGGCACCGGTGAGCACGGGGATCAGGATGCGGAACATGCCGAAGTTGACGTTCTGGTAGGTGGCCTTGCCCAGCGGGACTCCCAGCAGGGCTCCTCGCGCCACCTGTCCCTTGAGGTCGTCGAAGAGGGCCAGGTCGGTGACCGGGCTGTGGAAGCCAGAGCGATGGGTGAGGAGCATGTCGAACGTGACCTTGTCCATGTTCGGACCGCGATGCCAGTACAACGGCAGGAAGGGGTAGATCGCGGTCCGGCCGGGGACTCCGGCGTCGGCGAGCGCCTTGCGGGCCGCCATGGCGGTGACCAGCTTGCTGACGCTGGCCACGTGCATGCGTACATCGGGGTTCCAGTTCTGGTCGCCGTCGGCCACACTGCGGGCCTTCCCGCTCTGCATGGTCAGACCCGTCCCGTGGGGTTCGAGCAGGCGCAGTGCGTAGCCGTGGCACTGGTCCTTCAGTCGCCCGGCCAGGTCGGTCCCGAAGCCTGCGATGTCGAGCTGGTGGAGCGTCCGCGAAGGCGGACCGACCTCATCGGAGATCTCCACCCTGCTCGGGCGTTCTCCGATCACATCCTCGAAGGAGCTCCGCTCGCTGCGCGGACGACCCAGCCGGGCAGCCAGCCGGTCGAAGTCGAACGACTCCTTGAGGGTGTCACCGACTTCGCCGCTCAGTCTCTCCCGTAGTTCGAACCCATCACCTGGCATGGAGATCGCCATCCTTCACAGCGGCCCGGCGAACCGCCTTGGCCTTGCCCGAAGCCGGCCGTTGATCGGTACCCGTCAAGTCTCCCGCTGGCCAGGGGTCACGTCCAGCATCGAGGCCGGCGGACTTCGTCCTTCATCCGCTTGCGTGGCAGCGCGCCAGCCGACGCCCTCCGGGTCAGGAGTAGGTGGGGCGGCTGTCCGCGTCCGGGTCGGCGTTGTCCGGCACCGTCGGTAGGTGAGCCGCCGCGGTCGCGTCCTGCTCGCCGTACAGGAGCTTGTCCTGGTCGGTGATGATCGACAAGGGTGCGCCGCTGGCCTCGGTGAGCTGTTCGCCGAGCCGGTCGTAGGAGGTCGGCGGGAGCTGGACGCCGCCGGCCTCGAGGCGGTCACGCAGCTGCGCGGAGATGTCGGCCGGCAGCGCGTCGGCGGCCGACGAGCCGAGCGCGACGACGGTGCGGACGTAGTGGTCGAGCTGCTCGGGGGTCAGCGACTCCACGAACGGCGTGTTCAGGGTGATCGTGAGACCACGGTCCGGAGTGTGGCCGACAGGCACCTGTTCAGTCATGTCCACGACCTTAACCGCGGCCGAGCCCGCGCGCCTCGGCGAGTGGGCTCCCGCGGTGGCAGGATGGCCGCCATGAGCATCCCCCAGGTCTCCGTGTCCGACGTCGCCGACGACGCGGTCCTGCTCGATGTCCGCGAGCAGGACGAGTGGGACGCGGGGCACACCCCCGGCGCCGTCCACATCCCGCTCGGCGACCTGCCCTCCCGCCTTGGCGAACTGCCCGACACCGACGCCGGGGTGCTTGCCGTCACGTGTCGCAGCGGTGGTCGTTCGAGCCGCGCGGTGGAGTGGCTCTCGCAGCAGGGCTTCGACGTGGCCAGCCTCGACGGTGGCATGAAGGCGTGGGAGGCCGCGGGCAAGCCACTCGTCGCGGACTCGTCCACGCCGTCGGTGAAGTAGCCGACGATGGCCTGGTTCGGCCGCGGCAAGGACGAGGAGCCGGAGCCTGTCGAGGAGCTGGAGCTGGCCTCGGCCGCAGACCAGCTCGTCGACGACGGCGAGTCATTGCGGCCCGTGGTCAAGGAGCTCGGTCCGCAGGAGCAGGCCCGGATCGACGCGGCCCTGGCTGCGTTGGAGGCCGAAGGTGTCGACGTCGGTGACCTGGCCTCGCTCAGTGCCGGCCTCGACGCCGCATACGCAGCCTGGACCGCAGGCAACGATGCGGACCGGCCGGACCATGCCGCCATCGTCGAGCGCTATGCGATCGGCGTCGGCGCCCACCTCGACCGGACCACCGACCTCGACTGGCAGGTGGTGACCGACGTGTTCGGCACCGACCTGTCGATGACCGAGGGGTTCAAGGGCTCGTTCGTCGTCGTGCCCCACAACCTCGTGGCCGGCCGCTGGATGCGCGGCGAGACCAACTGGATCCCCGCGGTGATCGGCCACATCGTGCGCCGCCGCAACCGTCGCTGACCTGCCGCGCGGCAGCCCGGGGGTCGTCCAAGTGCTCACTGTGATCAGTTGAGGTCGTCCCGAGCGCGTCCGGACGACGCCCAGTGATCACAGTGACCGGTTCGCTGCGTCAAGGGAGCGCTAACGCCGTATCGGCGAGTATTGGACTCGTCCTAGAGATCGCAATACGTCGCCATCGTCCTCCTGGGGGCCACCCCGTCGGACGCGACACGATCGGGACGTATCCGCGCCTCTGGGGATATCGCTAGACAGACCCATACGCTGCGATCGTGGACCCGATCCGTAACCCCTATGCCCCCGGCGCCGGCCAGCGCCCTCCCGAGCTCGCCGGGCGCGACGAGCAGCTGCAGGCGTTCGACATCGTGCTCGAGCGCATCGCTCGAGGTCGCCCCGAGCGGTCCATCGTGCTCACCGGCCTGCGTGGGGTCGGCAAGACCGTGCTGCTGAATGCGTTGCGCTCGGCAGCCGTCCGCGCCCACTGGGGGACCGGCAAGCTCGAGGCGCGCCCCGACCAGGGTCTGCGCCGACCGTTGTCGGCGGCGCTCCACGTGGCCGTCCGCGAGCTCGGGCACCCGCAGGGCGACGACGTCGACCACGTGCTCGGCGTCATCAAGGCGTTCGCCCAGCGCGACGCCGCCCCGGGCGCCAAGCTG
The DNA here is from genome assembly GCA_963722015.1 of uncultured Actinomycetota bacterium. Lineage (GTDB taxonomy): Bacteria > Actinomycetota > Actinomycetes > Actinomycetales > Dermatophilaceae > Pedococcus. Next base: position 76,399 of record CAVRMT010000010.1, read on the forward strand.
CGCGAGAAGTGGAACCCCGGCATCGACGCCCCTGCCGTGAGCGGCCGGGCCGACTCCGGCGACATCGAGATCGACCTGGTCGAGCTGCTCACCGACGTGGGTGGCCTTGCTGCGGACGTCGGCAAGGGCGTCGCGATCTTCGTCGACGAGATGCAGGACCTCTCGCCCGAGGACGTCTCGGCCGTCTGCGCCGCCTGTCACGAGATCTCGCAGTCCGGGTTGCCCGTCATCGTCGTCGGGGCTGGTCTTCCGCACCTGCCGGCCGTGCTGTCGGCGTCGAAGTCCTACTCCGAGAGGCTCTTTCGCTACCAACGGATCGACCGGCTCGACCGCGGCGCCGCCGACCTGGCGCTCGTCGCGCCTGCCGAGGACGAGGGCGCCGACTTCACGTCGGAGGCGCTCGAGGCGATGTATGCCGCGACCGCCGGGTACCCCTACTTCGTCCAGGCCTACGGCAAGGTCGCCTGGGACGTCGCCCCGCGGACGCCGATCACCGCCGACGACATCAGGGTCGCCGCTCCCGAGGCCGAGGCCGAGCTGGCGGTCGGCTTCTTCGGCTCCCGGTTCGAGCGGGCCACCCCGGCCGAGCGCGAGTACCTTCGGGCGATGGCCGATGCGGCGCTGGCCATGGTCGAGGCCGGCGACGACGTCGACGAGACCGAGTCGGTGCCGACGTCGGCCGTGGCCACCCTGCTGGACCGCAAGCCGCAGTCACTGTCGCCGGCCCGGGACGCGTTGCTCAAGAAGGGGCTGATCTACTCCGGCGAACGCGGTCGGATCGCGTTCACCGTGCCGCACTTCGGCCGTTACCTGCGCGCCACCGGCTGACCGGCTCGGTGGTCGGCGGCGAGCGACTCTGACGCTGCTCGCGTGAGTGGCGGGGGTCAGTCCCGCTCGTCCGATCCCGCGAGCGCCGGCGGTCGGGTGTCCCCCAGCTGGGTCACGAGCTGAGTCGGGCTCGCTCCGCCGATGCTGTGGAAGTCGCGCACCAGATGCATCTGGTCGTAGTAGCCGGCGTGATGGGCGACATCGAGCCACGGCCGGTACGGGTTGAGCAGCTTGGCGTCGAGGGCGAACTGGAACCGAGCGATGCGCGAGAACCGCTTGGGCGTCATACCCAGCTCACGTTCGAACTGCCGCTCGAACTGACGGGTGCTCAGCGAGGCCAGCGCGGCCATCTCGGTCACGTTCAGGCGCCCATGTCCACGGAAGGCGTCCATCGCGACGTTGGCGATCGTCGAGGTCTCGGCGTCGACGAGCATCCGCAGGAGATGGGTCTCGCTCAGTCGGACGCGCTGCTCGAAGCTGGTGGCGTCGGCGAGGACCGACCAGAGGGCATGGACCTTTGGGCCGAGGACGTCCGACGCCGGGTACGAACGGTCGGCCACGTGGTGCGTGGGGATGCCGAGCAGGAACTGGAGCGCCGTGGGTTGCAGGAAGATCGCGAAGGACTCGACTCCGGAGCCCAGGGTGAGAGTCGCGTTCGGGGCGGAGTGCGAACCCACGAGAGCGATGCGGTGCGCGAGCTCGCTGCTCCCGTCGCGGTAGTCGACGGTGAACAGCGAGCCGAACTCGAACCCGAGCACCACCTCGAGCGAGGCCGGAACCCGCTGCATCACCGGGACCTCCATCATCCCCGTGGTGCGCTGGGCGTAGGCACGGACGAGATCACGAAGGCCTCGGCACGGCATCGCGGACTGGAGGATGCTCATCGACACCTCCTCGCCTGCGGGTGCGCGCCAGCACGACGTCGCTTTCGTCCTAGGTGCAGGCATCCCGACACGTCGATAGTAGGGACGCTGACCAGCGGCCGCGAGTGGATCCGGCGGGGTGGTCCGGCCCGCCTCGGTCGGGCCAGAGCGCAATGGGTCGAGTTCGACAGGGGGCACGGAGATGAGACGCATCGGATGGATCGTGGCGTTGGGGGTGTCAGCAGTCGTAGGAGGCTGCGCTGCGGCCGAGGGCCCGGCCTCCACCCCGTCCCAGTCCACGGCAACGAGCCCGTCGACCGGCCCTGCTGGACCTCCCCTGTCCCTGGTGGCCATCGGAGACTCGATCCCCTTCAACAGCAGCGAAGACTGCCCCAACTGCACGGCATTCGTCTCCCAGTACGGCGACGCGCTGGCCAAGGCGACCGGACGCGCTGTCGAGCCGAACAACCTCTCCGACCACAGCGGCCTCACCCTGCCCCGTCTGCTGGATGACCTCGACTCCCTCTCCGGGGACCTTGCGGCAGCCGACGCGATCATCGTTGGCATCGCTCACAACAGCATCGAGCTCGGCGCCGACGCACCCTGCGGCTCAGCCATCGACCCGGCTACGGGTGTCCCGAGTGACTGGACCAAGATCGACCAGAGGTGTGCGACACGCTCCGCTGCGGCCTCCCGCCCTCGTTACGACGAGCTGTTCTCCAAGGTCGCGGCTCAGCGCGCAGGCAAGCCCACCATCCTCATCGCCCTCAACAAGTACAACGACTGGATCGGCGCGACGAGCCTCCAGCTCACCCCCGACCAGGCCAAGCGGACGATCGTGATGCACGACGCCTGGAACGCCATGATCTGTGACTCGGCCAAGGCCCATAAGTTCAGCTGCGCGGACATCTACCACGCGTTCAATGGCTCTGCCGGTGACAAGCCCAGTGGCGACCTGCTCGCCGACGACTACACCCACCCGTCGCAAAAGGGGAACGACGAGATCGCCCGGGTCCTGGTCGACCTTGGCTTCGCGCCTCTGGGATAGGAGGTCGACCTCAGCCCCCTCGCCCGCGCCCACGTGTCGGCGTCGAGCCCGACCGCCTCGCGGAGGCCTGTCGCGCATGGACTAGGCGTTCGCCGCTCCGGCCTCGAGGTCGAGGAGGTAGCGCTTGGCAGCCAGCCCGCCGGCATACCCGGTCAGGGCGCCGGACGACGCCACCACCCGGTGACACGGCAGGACGACGCACAGCGGGTTGGCGCCGAGCGCCGCTCCGACGGCTCGGGCCGCCTTGGGGCGCTCGACGCGCACTGCCAGCTGGGCATAGGTGGCCCTGGTGCCGTAGCCGACGGACGAGGCCAGCGTGGGGAGCACGAGGCGCTGGAAGTCCGAGGCCAGTGCCAGGTCGGTGGGCAAGGTGAACCGGCGGCTGCGTCCTGCGAGGAAGTCCTCGAGCTGGCGCCGCGCCTCGTCGAGCGCTCGGGGCTGGCGCAGGACCCTCGGTGAGATCTTGGCCGCGAGCCGGGTCAGGACGACGTCCTCGTCCTGGGGTGTGGCGATGAACGTCGAAGCGACCAGGGCGCCAGAAGCCTTGCGGGCCAACAGCATCCGCCCGATCACGGTGTCCTCGACGACGTAGGAGACGTCGCTCGGGTCGAGCACGGGCGGGTGCACGTCGGGGGCCCACCCGGCGAGCGCAGCGGCGGGGTCGGTGGACGGGGAGACCGGGTCGTTCATGGCAGATCCTTTCGCAGCGTCGCGAGGGCGTCGCTGACCAGACGACGGCTCATCGCGGGCGAACAGCCCAGCGCGGTCGCGATCGTGGAGTGGTCGAGGTCGGCGACATACTTGAGGACGACGGCCTCGCGCTGCCGAACGGGCAGGGCGCCGACCGCGGACCACAGGGGCGCGTCGGGCAGGTGCGCATCGGCGGCGGGGACCGCCACCTCGCGGGTGGTCAGCGACCCGGGGTCGTCGTGGGGGACGGCCCGGCGGCCGCGGCCGCGGTGGACGTCCATGGCACACCGGTGGGTGATGGTGAGCAGCCAGCCCCGCAGGTTGGTGGCCGAGCCCAACGCGGGGTATGCCGCCAGGGCCTGGGTCCATGCCTGCTGGGCCACGTCGTCGCCGTCGACCGGACCGGCGAGGGCGTGGGCGAGCCGGGCGACGTCACGCCAGTGCGCGTCGACGAGGACCTGGAAGGCGGGGAGGGTCACAACCATGGAACGCACCATCCTCCCAACCTGTGAGCCCGCGCCCGGCACGGTGGGCGGTGTGGAACCATGGTGGCGTGCTCGACGATGCCGTCTCCGCGCGGCCTGCAGCCTTTCCCCGGCGCACCCCCCTGGTGATCGCCCACCGTGGTTCGAGTCTGGCCGAGCCGGAGCACACCCTCTCGGCCTACCGGCGCGCGATCGAGGAGGGGGCGGACGCCCTCGAGTGCGACGTCCGGCTCACCGCCGACTCCCACCTGGTCTGCGTCCACGACCGCCGGGTCAACCGCACGTCCAACGGCCGGGGCAGCGTGTCCACGCTGGAGCTGGCCGAGCTCGAGGGGCTCGACTGGGGTTCGTGGAAGGACGAGCACGGCGGCGACCTCGAGCTGCCCGACCGGGACCGCAACAGGCTGCTCACCCTGCGCGCCCTGCTCACCATGATGAGCGCCAGCGAACGCCCCATCGGCCTGGTCATCGAGACCAAGCACCCGACGCGCTACGCCGGGCTGGTCGAGCGCCAGCTCGCCAAGGTGCTCAAGGAGTTCGGGCTCGACGGCCCGCGCAGGCCGGACAGGCACTGGGTGCGCGTGATGTCGTTCTCCCAGCTGGCCGTCCAACGGATGCGCCAGCTCTGCCCCGACGTACCGGGGGTGCTGCTGGTCGAGGACTCCGTGCCGCTGCGGTTCCGCGACGGGTCACTGCCCCGGGGGGTGCACGCGGTCGGCCTCGACATCAAGGTGGTGCGGCGCTGGCCGCGGACGGTGGCCCGCCAGCACCGCCACGGCCACGAGGTCTACGCCTGGACCGTCGACGATCCCGCCGACGTGCAGCTGTGCCTGGAGCTCGGGGTCGACGCGATCATCAGCAACCACCCCGCGGCAGTGCTCGACGCTGTGCGCGCGAGTCGATAGTCTCCGAGCCTGAACGCCCGTAAACGAGGGGATCTGGGCATCGCATGAGCGCAGCACACCATCCCGACCGCCCCGTGCGGTCCGCGACCGCGTCCGCGCCCACGGACGCGGGCGTGGACGCTCGCCGGAGCACCAGCACGGACTCCTCGCGGACCGTCCGGGTCATGTGGCGTGCCACGAGCGTCTCGCAGGTCCGCCGCACCCTCGTCGAGGACCTCGAGTCGCGCGAGGTCGGGGCCGACGTGGTCCACGAGGCCGAGATCGTCATCTCCGAGCTGGTCTCCAACGCGGTGCGCCACGCCCGTCCCCTGTCCGACGGCAACCTCCGGGTCCACTGGAAGGTCAAGTCCGGTGTGGTCGAGGTCGAGGTCACCGACGGTGGTGGCGACAGCACCCCGCGCCCGTCACCGCGCACCGTGTGGGCACCCTCGGGCCGTGGCCTGCGGATCGTGCGCTCGCTCGCCCACGAGTGGGGCGTGACCGAGGACCGTTCCGGCTGCACCGTGTGGGCCTCGGTCGGCGGACCCTCGCGCCGCCGCAGCCGCTGACCCCCGCGCGCCCCGCGCGCCCCGCGCCGCCGCAGCCGCTGACCTCAGCGCCCCGCGCCCCCCGCGCCGGCGCGCGCTGACCAGCCGCTGACCCCGCGCCGCCGCAGCCGCCGACGCAGCTCCCACTAGGGTTTGCGCCATGGGTAAGGCATCACGGCGCCGCAAGCACGGCGCAGACCAGGGTTCCGACGAGGTTGCACGCACCAGGGTCGAGCCCGCACCGTTCGTCGCGCGGCCCTTCGAGGGCCTGCCGAACGAGACCGACTGGGTAGCCATGCGCGAGATCCTCCCGGCCGCGACCGCCTCGGTGAGCTTCGCCCAGGGCAAGGCCCCCGCCGGCGCCCCGACCGGGGTGACCGTCGCGACGGTCCTGCCGATGGCCTGGCCCGGCTTGCACCGCGCCGACGGCACCGTCCTCATCGGTACCCAGTCCGGCTCGGTCTCCGGCGACGCCTCCCGTGACCTGGCCGGCTGCCTGCTCGCCGCCGCGGCCGCGGAGCAGGGCACCCCTATCACGTCGACGGCCGCCGCCACCGCCGACAGCCCGCGACTGCAGGACCTGCTCGAGACCTCCGCGCCCTTCGAGGTCACCGTCCACGAGGGCTTCGACTTCTGGGTGGGCGACAGCGAGCTCGACGACGACGCGAAGACCTCGCTCGAGCGGGCCAACGAGTCGGTCATCCCCACCGTCAAGATGGACGCCGCCGCCTCCGCCTACTGGTGCCGGATCGGCGAGCGCACCCACATCCGCCTGATCCTGCCCGAGGACGAGGACACCGCGACCGACGCCCTCGCCCGGCTGCACGCCGCCGGTGAGAGCAGCCTCGGTGGCCCGACCCGCCTGCTCGGCGCGTTCCGCGCCTGTGGGCTGCTCGTGCCGGTCTGGGACCTGGAGCCGGAGAAGGCCTCGACCGACTACGAGGACGCCCTCGGCGACTTCATGGAGCGGTACGCGGCGGCGATCGCCTCGACCGAGCCCCTCACCGTGGACGAGCGTCGGGCCAGGTCCGGCCTGCTCAGCCGCCAGGTCACCCTTCGCTGAGATGAACGCTCCCGGGGTCGCCGCCATCGTCCCGGCCAAGGACGAGGCACAGCGCATCGCGGCCACGGTCGCAGCCGTGCGCGCCATACCGGGGGTGGACCTCGTCGTCGTCGTCGACGACGGGAGCACCGACAGCACCGCCGAGCTGGCCCGCTCGGCCGGCGCCGAGGTGGCGCGGCACGCCCGCAACCGGGGCAAGGCTGCCGCGATGACGACCGGCGCCGCCTACGTCGCCCGCCACGAGGGGATCGAGGCTGGCCCGCACCCGCGGCCGTTGCTGTTCGTCGACGGTGACCTCGAGGCGTCGGCGGCCAACCTCGGCGTCCTCGTGCCGCCGGTGCTCGAGGGCAGGGCCGACATGACGGTCGCGACCCTCCCGCCGCAGAAGACCGCCGGTGGGGGACGCGGGTTCGTGGTTCGCCTGGCGCGCAAGGGGATCGAGGACCTCACCGGGTTCTCGGCGGTCCAGCCGCTGTCGGGTATGCGGTGCATCTCGCGTCCCGCGTTCGACGCCGCCACCCCGCTCGCCCGCGGGTGGGGCGTGGAGGTCGGGCTGACCGTCGACGTCCTGCTCGCCGGCCTGCGCGTCGAGGAGGTGCCCTGCGAGCTGCACCACCGGGTCACCGGCAAGGACTGGCGCGGCCAGCTGCACCGCGCCCGGCAGTACCGCGACGTGGCGCTGGCGCTGGCGCGTCGCCGGGCACGACGCGGCCTGCGCTGACCCACACTGCACCTCATGGGGACGACGGTGCGCCTGCGGGCAGGGACGGCTGCGGTCTCGCTGTCGTTCGGCCTGCTGCTGCTGGTCGGTGTCGCCGGCCCCAACGCGGCCAAGCCCGGCCTCGGCCCGCGTGGCTGGGCGCCCGGTGACCTGACGTGGGGACCGTCCTCGGCGACGGTCACCGGACTGCTCTGGGCGGCATACCTGCTCGGCGCCGGCGGGGTCCTGCTGCGGCTCCTCGCGGCCGGCCGGACGGCCGCGACGCGCATGGCGGCACACAGCGGCACGGCAGCGACCCGCGCCGCAGCCGGGTGGTCGACGTGGGGCTGGCCCCTCCTGCTGGGCCTGGGCGCCCTGCTCACCGCCCCCTTCGGCTCGGCCGACCACACGAACTACGCGGCCTACGGGCGCATCGCCGCCCAGGGTGGCGACCCCTACCTCACCGCCCCCGACGCCTGGTCCACCTCCGACCCGGTGACCAGCGCGGTCGAGCCGCCGTGGACCGGGACCGTGAGCGTCTACGGCCCGCTGGCCACGGCGCTGCAGGCGCTCGCCTCGCTCGTCGGCGGTGCCAACCTGCGCCAGACCGTCTGGGTGTGGCAGGTGCTCGTCGTCCTCGCGTGGTTGCTCGTGCGCCTGCTGCTGCTGCGGGCCGGTGCGACCCAGGCCCGGGTCGACACCCTGTGGACGCTCAACCCGCTCGTCTTCGGCATCGGCGTCCTCGGGGCCCACGTCGACCTCCTCGCGGCCGCCCTCGCCCTCGCGGCGATCGTGCTCGCAGCCCGGAGCCCGCTGGCTGCCGGAGTCGTCGGCGGCCTGGCGGTGTCGACGAAGATCACCTTCGGCATCGCGGGGGTCGCGCTGCTGCTCGCCTGGTGGGTGCACGAGCGGAGCGGGTTCGCCCGCTGGGCCGCGGCGCTCGTGGTCGGTGCGCTGGCCGTCGTCGTGCCGCTGCACCTGTGGGCCGGGTCGCACGTGTTCGACCAGCTCGACCGGGCCCGCCGGTCGATCTCGCTCGCGACGCCGTGGCGACTGCTGTTCGAGTGGCTGGCCGGTGGGCCGATGGCCGCCTCCACGGTCCGCGACCTGGTGGCGGGGGCCTCGGTGGTGCTCGCCGTCGGGTTCGTCGTCCTGCTCGCCCGGCTGACCCGGGGGCTCGCCCCGACCACGGCGACCGGTACGGCCGCGCGCTGGGTGGTCGTCCTCAGCGCCGCCTACACGCTCGCAGCCCCCTACTCCCTGCCGTGGTACGACCTGCTGGTCTGGGCGGCCCTGCCGCTGCTGGCCCCCAGCGTCCTCGACCTGGTCCTGCTGGGCCGGCTGGTCGCCATGGCCGTGGCCTACGTGCCCGGCCGCGTGGTCGGGATGACTGACACCGTCGAGCGGGTCACCCTCGGGGTGCGCCGGCAGGTGGCGCCGTATGCCGTGCTGGCCGTCTGGGGCTGGCTCACCCTCGCCGCTGGCCGCGCGTCGTCGCGAGCGAACGGGCCTCGTCCTCCAGCACCCTGACGCTCACGGCGATGATGAGGGGGACGGCGATGATCGCGCCGTTGGCCGGGATGGCCACCCCCGAGTCGTTGATCGCGAAGCCGATGGTCAGCATGACCAGCAGGGCGATGAGACCCGGACGCAGCGTGGGGCACGCTTCGTAGGAGCGCTGCAGGGCCCGTGACCCCCACGACGTCGGCCGGGCCAGGATGTAGATGACGAACACCAGCGCGATGGGGACCAGCAGCGCCAGCCGGTAGTTGCCGAAGAGGATGGCGATGTTCTGGTCCAGCTTGCGGCTCATCACGGTCCAGGCGCCGCCGTCGATCATGGTCTGGAAGAACTCGCCGAGGTGGGAGCGGGACTCCTTGGGGCGCAGCCAGTCCAGGAAGCTCACGAGCAGGAACATGGCCACGGTGGCCCCGGCGATGAGCGCGCCCCGGCGCCAGGTCATCCGGATGCCCAGGATGGCCAGCACGAGGAAGGCGAGGGCCGGCAGCAGGGCGGGAGGACCGCCACCGTCGGCGCCCCAGAACGGTGCGCCGTCGACGACGACCGCACCCAGCCCGATCGCCAGCGTGGCGAGGGCGGCCACGCGCGGACGCCCCTGCTTGACGAAGTAGCTGGACACCGCGATGCAGAGCAGCAGGGCGGAGGTGCCGAACAGGGCGAAGGTGACGTTGCCCATCCCGTAGAAACGACCGCCCACCACCGGTTGCAGACCCATGAGCGAGGAGATCTGGAGCCGGGAGCCCAGGATGATGTCGACCCCGAGCACGAGCAGGGTGGCGGCGGAGACGGCGGCGAGTGGGCCGGTCAGGCGTTTGCCCCAGGGCCCGAGGAACGCGACGGCCGAGATGAGGGTCACGAACAGGCCGACCGACGCGACGATGGCCAGCATCGGGACCGGGAACCGCCACCACGGGATGAGGTTGGCCAGGAACGTCGAGGCCGGTACGGTCGCCGCCACGATGGCCACGCGCCGGGTGATCCGCAGCAGCCGCAGGCGCAGCGCGGTGGAGCCGAAGTCGCGGCGCCAGACGACGGCGGTGAGCAGGTAGATGGCGAGCTGGGTGTAGATCACCCCATTGAAGAACGGCGGCACGAGGGAGTGCACCTCGTGGCTGGCCTCGTCGAAGTCGATCAGGCCGCGCAGCCGGTCGGCCGCAGCCGCCGCCGAGTTGGCGCCGGCGTCGCCGCGCCGCAAGACCTTGCCGCCCAGGCTGTCCGGGACCGGGACGTCCGCAGCAGCCAGCAGCGTCACCGTCAGGTCGGCGGCCTGCACGAGCCCGGTCTGGCGGGTCGACGGCGACTCCAGGGTGCCCGACCCGAAACCGGGGCCCTTGGCGGCGACCAGGCGCAGGCGCTCGCTGCTCCCGGCGTCGGAGAGGCTGGCGACGACGACATCCGAGCCGCTCGGGGCGGCTTCGAGGACCTGCCCGATCCGCCGGTCGATGGCAGCGGCCTGTTCGCCGCGGCTCCCGAGCGAGGCGTCGACCTCTGCCTCGGGGACGTCCGCGGGGTCGCGCAAGGAGCCGACGTCCACGAGCGTCACACGGCACGCGGACAGCGACCCGGTCAGCGTGGCGGGGTCGTAGGGCGCGTAGCGCGGCACCGCTCCCGAGCGGTATGCCGCGCCGACGCCGGCGCCGGGACCCACCGCCTGGACGCACTGGTCGTTGGAGGCGAGGGTCTCCCCGAGCGTGCCCGGGGTGGAGTCGAACTTCTTGCCGGCCGCGGACCTCACGTAGCCGTCCCAGCCGGGGACGACTCCGCTGTCGACCACGGGGATGGGCGGGCACGGGTCGGTGGTGCGGCGACCGCCGCCCTTGCCCGGGCCGTCGGCGGCCGCGCGGTTGCCGGCCGAGAGGCTGAGCCAGCCGTCGATCGGGCAGGTGTTGGTGAACACCGAGCGCACCGACAGGGCCGCGGTGGAGCCGTCGCGCAGCATCGACCACAGCGCCGGGGTGGACCGCTCGTCGACATCGCTCCAGGTCAGGCCGCCGGTCCCGACGAGGATGACGGGGTTCGTCGACGAGGTCGTGGTGGCGTCATCGGACCGCGGCGCTGACACGGGGGCAGCGAGTCGGTCGGGTGCGGGGTCGGCCGCGCCCGCGGCACTGCTGGCGGCAACAGGCACGAGGACGGCAGACAGGGTGGCGAGCAGGCCCGCGAGGAGGAGCAGGGCGCGGCGGGTCACCGGTACAGGCTACGGGTCGGGGCACGCGCAAGAATGGGGGCGTGACGACCACGACCCGCCCTGCCGCACCCGCCGGTAGCAGCAACCGGCGATGGTGGTCCGGAGCCGTGCGGCTGGCCGCCCGCCTCGGCCGGGGCTTCGCCGCCCGGTTCGGCTCCTTGCCGGCCTGGGCCCGCTGGTCGTTCGGGGTCGTGGTGGTCCTGCTCGCGGCCGCGGTGCCGGTGTTGCGCTACCTCGTCTTCTGGCCGATGGACCAGTGGCAGGTCGACGTCGAGGTGTACCGCGAGGCCGGGGTGTCGGTCCTCACCGGCCGGCCCGTCTACTCGACGATGACCGAGGCCCCGCAGCTCCTGCCCTTCACCTACCCGCCGTTCGCCGCCCTCCTGGCGATCCCGTTGGCGTTCCTGCCCTTCGGTGTCGTCGGGTGGCTGTGGACGCTGGCCCAGGTTGCGGCGACGACGGCGATCGTCTGGTACGCCGGCTGGCGCCTGATCCACCGCACCGGATCGCTGGCTCCGTTGACGCTGGCACTGCTGACCGCCCCCATGCTGTGGCTGCACCCCGTCTCCGACGGACTGCGGTTCGGCCAGGTCAACGCCTTCATGGTCCTGGCCTGCCTCATGGACCTGCGCAGCCCGCGCCCGGGCCTGCTGCGCCGCATACCGGCAGGTGTCCTCGTCGGGATCGCGATGTCGATCAAGCTCACCCCGGGCGTGTTCGTCGTGCACTACCTGGTCAACCGCCGGTGGAAGGAGGCAGCGACCGCGGTCGGCACCGCCGTCGCCGTGACGGTCGGCTCCTGGCTGGTCCTGCCCGAGGCGTCGTTCACCTTCTGGGGCGGAGCCCTGCAGGACCCGGCTCGCCTCGGGCCCAACGCCGGCACGTCCAACCAGAGCATCCGCGGGTTCCTCCTGCGCGTCGGTCCCGACGGACTGGCCGGCAACGTCCTGTGGCTCGTGCTCGTCGCCGTGGTCGGTGTCGTCGGCTACGCGCTGGCGCGCCGGGCCTACCGCGCCGGGGACTCGATCAGCGAGGTGGCCGCCGTCGGGCTGATGGCGGTGCTGCTGTCGCCGGTCGCGTGGATCCACCACCTGCACTGGATGGTCGTGGTGGTGTTCGCCGTCCTCGGGGCCCAGCCCCTGCGGGACCGCCGCCGGGTTGCTGCGGCCGCCGCGATAACCGTCTTCTTCCTGGGCCGGATGCCGTGGTGGGGCATCTCGTGGCTCAACCAGCCCGACTGGCCGCGGTGGCCTGGCCGGGTGCTGCAGAACGCCGACACGTTCGGGTCGCTGCTCGCCCTGGGCCTCCTGTGGTGGGCGCTGCACCTGCCCGCGGGGGTACGGCGCGCCGGCGCCGCGGGGGTGGAGCAGCCCGCCATGCCGAGGTCGGTCAGCCGCCGAAGACGCCAACGATCTCCAGGACGGTGACGGTCGCCAGCAGCAGGCAGACACCGCCGCCGGCCCGTCGGATGGTCGCGAGCCGCACCCGGGCCAGCAGCAGCCGGCCGAGGATGGTCGCGAGGCCGGAGATCGTGACGAGCGCGAGGAACGCACCGACGAAGACCGACAGCGGTTCGTGGTAGCGCAGCACCAGGGTGGCCGTGAGGATCTGCGACAGGTCACCCCACTCGGCCAGGAACAGCACGCCGAACGACACCCCGACGGCCTTGAGCCCCACCGCGGTGGCTGCCCCCTTGTGGGAGAACTCCTCCTCGGCTGCGGCCTCCTCCTCGTCGGCCTTCGACGCACCGCGCAGGAGCAGCACACCACCGAGCAGGAACATCGCGGCGGCGAAGATCTCCACCGGGCGCCTCGGGAGCTGGGCGAGCAGTCCACCGACCGAGACCGCCACGAGCGTCTGCACGAAGAAGGCCGCGGACACCCCGATCCACACGAACAGCGGTCGGAACCGCGTGGAGAGCACCAGGGTGGCGATGAAGGTCTTGTCCGGCAGCTCCACGAGGAAGATCGCGCCGAAGACGATGGCAGCGGTGGCAAGGCTGAGTTCCATGGCGCGTCGACTGTATCCACGCCGCGCCCCTACGCTTCCACCGTGTCCGAAACCGCCCTGGTCCTCGTCGCAGTCGCCGCGCTCGTGGTCGCCGTGCTCGCACTGACGGTGGCGGGGGCCGCGGTCGTCCAGGCCGGCCGGGCCCGCGCCCAGGTTCGCGCCCTGGAGTCGCAGCGGCCGGTCGGCACCGGGGACCTCGCGGCGCTGCGAGCCGACATCGCCCAGGCCCTGCGCCACGTCGCGGTCGTGCGGTACGACGCGTTCGGCGACATGGGTGGGCGGCTGTCGTTCAGTGCAGCGGTGGTCGACGACCGCGGCGACGGGCTGGTGTTCTCGGCGATCCACGCCCGCGGCGAGTCCCGCACCTACGCCAAGGGAGTCGTCGGTGGCGGCTCCGACGCCACCTTGACCCCCGAGGAGCAGCAGGCCCTCGCTGCCGCCCGCACCGGACCCCAGGAGGCCCGACCATGACCGACGCCACCCCGCCGACCTACGCCTACCTCGGGCCCGAGGGCACCTTCACCCAGATGGCGCTCGATGCGTGGACCCCCGCCGCGGGTGCCCGGCGTCGACCGTGTGGCTCGGTCGACGCGGCGCTGGCGCTGCTGCGGGCCGGTGAGGTCGACGGCGCCATGGTGCCGATCGAGAACTCCGTCGAGGGTGGGGTCAGCGCGACCCTGGACGCCCTGGCCAGCGGCGACCCGCTCGTCGTGGTCGCCGAGGTGCTCGTGCCCATCACCTTCGTGCTCGCCGTCCGACCCGGTACGGCCCGCGGTGACGTGCGCGCGGTCGGCACCCACAGCCACGCCTGGGCCCAGGTCCGCCGCTGGATGGATGCCGAGCTCCCGGACGCGACCTACGTCCCGACGCTGTCGACCGCCGCCGCGGCAGCCGGGCTGGTCGGCGCCGAAGGCGAGCAGGCGGCATACCAGGCTGCGGTCTGCGCACCGGTCGCCGCGCGCAACCACGGCCTCGAGGTCCTCGCCGAGGACATCGGCGACAACGCCTCGGCGGTGACCCGGTTCGTCCTCGTGGCGCGGCCGGGTGACCTGCCGGCGCGGACGGGGGCCGACAAGACGACGCTGGTGCTGTTCCAGCGCGACGACCACGCCGGTGGCCTGCTCGGGCTGCTCGAGCAGTTCGCGGTGCGCGGGATCAACATGTCGCGCCTGGAGTCCCGCCCGACGAAGGCGTCGATGGGCAGCTACTGCTTCTCGATCGACATCGAGGGCCACGTCCTGGACGAACGCGTCGGCGAGGCGCTCCTGGGGCTCAAGCGGGTCTGCGCCGAGGTGCGGTTCCTCGGGAGCTACCCCGCCGCCCACGGCACGGCCGTCCGGGTGACACCGCACACGACCGACGAGGCGTTCGGCGAGGCCCGCAGCTGGCTGCGCTCGTTGCGCTCCCCCTGACGGCGACCCGGCGCTCCACCCCCGCAAAACGCCGGTTGCGCGGCAACCCGCGCGCTGTTGTCCCGACCATTGCCGCGCAACCGGCGTTTTGCGGCCGGGCTGGGCAGGCTACTTCTCGCGCCAGGCGCGCTCGAACGGCAGGCGCCACGCGTGCGGGGCGATGAGCTGGTGGATGGCGTTGGGCCCCCACGTGCCCGGCGGGTAGGACTTCACCTCGGGCGGGTTCTCCAGCAGCGGCGCCGACCGCTCCCACAGCGACTCGATGCCCTCGGCCGTCGTGAAGAGCGTGTGGTCGCCGCGCATCGCGTCGAGGATGAGCCGCTCGTACGCCTCCAGGACGTCACCGGCCCGCTCGGTCTCCCGGGTGGAGAACTGCATCGACAGCTTCTCCAGCCGCATGCCGGGTCCAGGGCGCTTGCCGTAGAACGACAAGGAGACCTTGGACTCGTCGGCGAGGTCGAAGGTCAGGTGGTCCGGGCCGGCGTTCCCGACCCCGGAGTGGGCGGGGAACATCGACCGCGGGGCCTCCTTGAACGCGATCGAGATGATGCGCGCACCCTCGGCCATCTGCTTGCCCGTGCGCAGGTAGAACGGGACCCCGGCCCAGCGCCAGTTGTCCAGGCCGCACCGGAGCGCGATGAACGTCTCGGTGTCGGAGTCGCGGGGGACCCCCTCCAGCGAGGTGTACCCGGCGAACTGGCCCCGCACGACGTCGGCCGGCAGGATCGGCAGCAGCGACCGGAAGACCTTGTTCTTCTCCTCGGAGATCGCGCGCGGCTCCAGCGCGGTCGGCGGCTCCATCGCGACGAACGCCAGCACCTGGAACAGGTGGGACACCACCATGTCCTTGTAGGCGCCGGTCGCCTCGTAGAAGTTGGCTCGCTGGTCCAGGCCGAGGGTCTCGGGGATGTCGATCTGGATGTGGTCGATGAAGTTGCGGTTCCAGATCGGCTCGAACAAGCCGTTGGCGAAACGGAACGCCAGGATGTTCTGGGCCGCCTCCTTGCCGAGGAAGTGGTCGATGCGGAAGACCTGGCGCTCGTCGAACGTCTCGTGCACCTGGTCGTTGAGGGCGATCGCACTCGCGAGGTCGGTGCCGAACGGCTTCTCCATCACCACCCGTGAACGGGCGACGAGATCGGCCTCGCGCAGCATCTTGATGACGGCGATCGCGGCCTTGGGCGGGACCGAGAGGTAGTGCAGCCGCAGCGCGTGCGGTCCCAGCTGCTCCTCCGCCCGGGCGACGGCAGCGGCCAGCGGCTCCGGGCCGGCGGACTGCGGGACGTACACGAGCAGGTCGTCGAAGCTGTCCCACTGCTCCGGGGTCAGCCGGTGGCTGCCGAACTCCTCGACGGCGGCGCGGGCGAACTCGCGGAACTCCGCGTCGCTCATGTCCTCCAGCGACGTGCCGACCACGCGGATGGCGGGGGCCAGCTCGGAGGCGGACAGGTGCGCCAGACCGGGCAGCAGCTTGCGCCGGGCGAGGTCGCCGGTGGCGCCGAACAGCACGACGACGTGCGGTTCGGCCTTCTCGAGCGCGCCGCGCGAGGTGCGCGCGTCGGACGCCGGGTAGGAGATGGTCTGCGCGTTGGGCGGGGTGGGCTCGGGCACCTCCCGATCCTCCCACCGGCGACCTGCGTGGTGCACCACCGCCTCCCGGTGGCGGCACCGGTGAGCACTGCGGGCCAGTCTGCTCAGCTGACGGCAGCCCTGGCCCGCGGTGCGGCCCTGTCCTGCCGGGTGGCCTTCCACCAGTGGTAGGCCAGCAGCGCGCAGACGACACCGTTGAGCAGTCCGGCGACGACGTCGGAGACGTGGTGGGCGCCGCGGTAGAGCCGGGCCAGCGCGACCAGGAGGGGCAGGAGGGCGCAGACCCCGATCGCGAGGCGGCGCACAGCGTCCTGTTCGATCCGCGACGCAGCCATCAGCAGCAACGCGACGTAGAGGGCGGTGGCGGCGCCGGTGTGCCCGCTGGGGAAGCTCGACGTGGGGGGTGAGGCGTCCATGGGGATGGCCGGCGGGCGCTGGCGCCCGACGGCCATCGTGGCGAACAGGAAGATCGTCGCCTGGACGGAGATCGAGACCAGCGGCACGACCGACCAGCGCAGGTCACGGGTGCGCCACCACAGGAGGGCCACGACGAGCAGGCAGACCCCGATGACGTACTCGGTGTTGCCGACCCGCGAGAAGACGGCGCTGAGCGGGTCGAGCAGGTCCGACCGGGACCGGGTGAAGGCCTCGGCGATCCGGTCCTCGCTGTGGTCGAGGCCTGACAGCGGGCCGGTGATGAGCAGGCCAGCGCCCACCAGCACCGCCCAGACGGCTATGCCGGGGAGGACGGTCCGGGTGAGGAGGTCGCGGCCTTCGTGCCAATGAATCCGAGCCATGAGGAGAACGTAGTGCCCACGCCGAGGACGTACCCCGCAATCACGTCCGACGGGAAGTGGGCTCCGAGCATGACCCGGTCGAGGCCGACCACGAGTGCCACCACGACCGCCAGGGCGACGGACACCTTGCGGGTGGCCGGGGTGAGCAGGGGCCAGAGCAGGAAGACCAGCACGGTCACGACCACGGCGATGTTGAACGCGTGGCCGGAGGGGAAGGAGTAGCCCGGGGAGTGCGAGATCGGGTCGTCGATGACCGGCCTGGCGCGCTGGACGATCGACTTGGCGAGGAGACCGAAGTTCCAGGCGACCATCATCGTGACGAACGCCCACAGGGCTCGGCTGCGCAGGCCCTTGCGCAGCCACACCCAGGCAGCGACGGCAGTCGCCACGATGTAGACGAGGAACGGCTGGCTGACCGCCTGGATGACGAGGAACAGGCCCGCGAGGCCCGCCTCGCGCGTGGCGTGGGTGGCGGCGTCACTGATCTGCTCGTCGACCCGGATCAGGGGGTCGAACTGCTGTCGGACGGCGAACCCGAGCAGCAGCACCGGCAGGGTGAACACGGCCATGGCCAGCACCCCTCGGGCCAGCCGCATGACGCGGCTCGGCCCGGGCGCAGCCGCGTCCCGCTCGCCCATCAGTCGGGGGAGCCCACGCGGACGACGAGGGCGCCGGGAACGATCTCGGCGTTGATGGCCCGGGCCTTGCCCAGGGTGTCGCCGTCGATCTGCACCTCCTGGGGGCGGTCTGCCCGGATGCGGATCGTCTGGCTGGTGTAGTGGTCGACGCGCTCGTGCCCCTTGCGCTTCTTGGAGGCGATGCGCGCGGCGACCGCGGCCCAGCCGACGATGCCCTGGGGCGACAGGATCACGGTATCGAGCCGGCCGTCGTCGATCTCGGCCTCGGGCATCAGCACGAGCCCGCCGAGCAGCTTGCCGCAGTTGCCGATGACGACCGTGCGGGCGCGACGGGTGAACTCCTCGTGCTCGTCGATCCGCACGCGCACCCTGAACTGCGGGCCGCGCAGGTTGCGGGCGCCGGAGACGACGTAGGCCGCAGGACCCACCTTGGCCTTGAGCCCCTCGGGGGCGTCGGCCATGATCGCGGCGTCGAAGCCCAGACCGGCCATGACCAGGAAGATGTGCTGCGCGGGGCGTTCGTGCTCGCCCGACTGGTCGATCGTCAGCCGGCCGACGTCGACGCGCTTGTTCTGCCCCGTCAGCGCGACGCGCAGCGCGTCACTGAGGTCGTCGACGGGCAGGTCCAGGTTGCGTGCCAGCAGGTTGCCGGTGCCGCCGGGCAGCAGCCCGATGGGGGTGTCGGTGCCCTGCAGGATCTCCGCCACCGCGCGCACCGTGCCGTCGCCGCCGAGCGGGCAGACGAGGTCGACCTGGCGCTCGAGGGCCTCCCGGGCCTGGCCCTGGCCGGTGTCCTCGGCCGTCGTCTCGATGAACAGCGGCTCGGACCACCCCAGGGCCTTGGACTCCGCCGTGATCTGCTGCTTGACAGTGGTCAGGTCGTCGAACTTGGTGGGGTTGATGATGATCGCTGCGCGACGCGTGGGTGTCTCGGACACGGTGCCCTCCGGGCGGAACTCGTTGCGGTGCGGGCGGCGCCCCCACCGGCGTCCTCGGTGGGCGCCTCCGGGGCTGTGGTCGCGCATGCCTGCCCAGCCCGCGATGCCGAGGGCGAGGAGGACGGCGATGACGATCGCCCCGAGGGCGATCCAGTCGGAGAGGTCGTGGAACACGGGGTGACGCTACCGCACGGTAGGGCGCGCGCCCGCGCCCGTCCGGAGGACCGGGAACGGCGGCGTCGCACGACGCCCCGGGAGGGCGTCCGTACTGGTCAGAGGGTCAGTCGGTAGGTCAGCAGGTCGACCTCGGGGATGGGCTTCCAGTCGCGCTCCGGGGTGCGGATGAACCCCAGCCGCTCGTACAGCCGGTGCGCCGCCGCCATGCTCGGCTGGGTCGAGATCGCCAGCCCCGACAGCCCCAGCTCGTGGGCCCGGTCGACGCAGCACCGCACCAGTGCCTCACCGACCCCTCGGCCGCGGGCCTGCTCGGTCACGGCGAGCATCCGGAACTCACCCTCGCCCTGCGCCGACACCTCGGCGTACGCGGAGCCACCGACCGCGAAGGTGACCGACCCCAGGACGGTGCCGTCCTGCTCCACGGCCAGCCACAGCTCGGCCTGCCGGGCCCGGGCGGCGGCGTCGGCCAGGTGGTTCGCGTACTCCGCGCGGCCGGGGATGTGGCCGCCGTCGACGTAGGCGCTGCGGGAGACGGCGCCGGCCTGGGCGATGGCGGGCCCGTCGGCGGGATCGGCAGGATCTGCTCGGCGGATGACGAAGGACATGGTGACCATTGTGTCCGCGGGTCCCCACGGTGGCGGTGTGGCCGGCGGCATACCGGCGCCAGGGCCCGATCCCCCGCCGAGGTGAGGGAAGAACGGTCCTGGGCGCTCGCTAGGCTGACCGCGTGATCGACATCAAGCTCCTGCGCGAGGACCCGGACCGTGTCCGGGCCTCGCAACGTGCCCGTGGCGAGGACGAGGGGATCGTCGACGCGATCCTGGCCGCCGAGCAGACGCACCGCTCCAGCCTGACGGAGTTCGAGCAGCTGCGGGCCCAGCAGAAGTCGCTCGGCAAGCAGGTCGCGCAGGCGCAGGGCGAGCAGAAGCAGGCCCTGCTCGCCCAGACCAAGGAGATCTCGGCACGGGTCAAGCAGCTGCAGGCCGACGCCGACGACGCGCAGGGCGAGCTGGCCACCCTGGTCCGCCGGGTCGGCAACATCGTCGAGGACGGCGTGCCCGTGGGCGGCGAGGACGACTACACGCTGCTCGAGACCGTGGGCGAGCTCCGGGAGTTCGACTTCGAGCCCAGGGACCACCTCGCCCTCGGGGAGTCGCTCGGGGCCATCGACATGGAGCGTGGCGCCAAGGTCGGGGGTTCGCGCTTCTACTTCCTCACCGGTGTCGGTGCGCTGCTCGAGCTGGCCCTGCTCAACATGGGGATCGCCCAGGCCGTCGAGCACGGGTTCACCCCCATGATCACGCCGACCCTGGTCAAGACCGACGTGATGGCCGGCGCCGGGTTCATCGACACGCACGCCGACGAGGTCTACCGCCTCGAGGCCGACGACCTGTTCCTCACCGGCACGTCCGAGGTGGCGCTCGCCGGCTACCACGCCGACGAGATCCTCGACCTGTCGTCGGGTCCGAAGCGCTACGCCGGCTGGTCGGCCTGCTACCGCCGTGAGGCGGGCTCGCACGGCAAGGACACCCGGGGCATCATCCGCGTGCACCAGTTCCACAAGGTCGAGATGTTCACCTACTGCCGCGTCGAGGACGCTGCCGCGGAGCACCAGCGGCTGCTCGGCTGGGAGAAGGAGATGCTGGCCAAGATCGAGGTGCCGTACCGCGTCATCGACACCGCGGCCGGTGACCTCGGCGGTCCGGCGGCCCGCAAGTTCGACTGCGAGGCCTGGGTCCCGACGCAGGGTCGCTACCGCGAGCTCACCTCGACGTCCAACTGCACGACCTACCAGGCGCGCCGGCTCAACACCCGTGAGCGCGACCCGGCCGGCCAGGGCACCCGCGCCGTCGCCACGCTCAACGGGACGCTCGCCACGACGCGCTGGATGGTGGCCATCCTCGAGAACCACCAGCAGGCCGACGGCTCGGTGGTGGTGCCGAAGGCGCTCCAGCCGTTCCTCGGCCTCGAGGTGCTCACGCCTGTCAAGTAGTCCGGTCGGGTCTGCAGGTCTTAGGACCATATGGTCCCCAAGGGGCTCAGGTGGGCCATGTTCTGCGCTGCGGCGGTGGTCGAACCTGAGGGGGTGGGCGCCCTTGATGACCGTGACCTGCTCGCCGAGATCATCCTTCTCGGCGAGGTGGTGGCTGCCGTGGCCGGGGTCACCCACGAGCTGAGCGACTCCGAGGTCGACGAGGTGCTGGGGGTGACCGCGGTCCCCGAGACCCGAGGTGGGGGGACCTGGGACGACCCGGGGCGACCGGGCGCCCATCGTCGGACCGCCCGGACGCGGTCCGTGCGACCGGCCGGGTAGCGTCGGGGGCGATGAGTCACCGACAGCTGCCCAAGTGGTCCGAGCTGGGACCGCTCCTGCGCCCCAAGCCGATCGAGCTCGACGCGAAGAAGCGCCGCCTCGACGCGGCCCTGACCATCGCCGACCTGAGGCGGGTGGCGAAGCGCCGCACGCCCACGTCGGTGTTCGACTACACCGACGGGGCCGCCGAGGCGGAGATCAGCCTGCGGCGGGCTCGACAGGCCTTCGCAGGCCTGGAGTTCCACCCTGCGGTCCTGCAGGACGTCTCGCAGATCGACCTGTCGACGAGCTTCCTCGGCACCCCGTCGTCGCTGCCGTTCTCCTTCGCCCCCACGGGGTTCACCCGGATGATGCAGCACGAGGGGGAGCGGGCGGTGGTCCGCGTCGCCGACCGCATCGGCATCCCGTACGCCCTGTCGACGATGGGCACGACCTCGATCGAGGACGTCGCCGCTGCTGCACCCGAGGCCCGGAAGTGGTTCCAGCTGTATGTGTGGAAGGACCGCGGCGCCGCCGAGGACCTGATGCGCCGAGCAAAGGAGTCGGGGTACGAGGCGCTCATCCTCACCGTCGACGTGCCGGTCGCAGGGGCGAGGCTGCGCGACGTCCGCAACGGCTTCTCCATCCCGCCGGCCCTGACGGCGAGGACCGTCGCCGACGCAGCCCTGCACCCGAGCTGGTGGGGCAACCTGCTCACCACCGAGCCGCTCACGTTCGCGTCGCTGTCGTCGTGGGAGGGCACCGTCGCCGACCTGCTCAACACCTTGTTCGACCCGACGATGACCGTGGCCGACCTCGAGTGGGTGCGCTCGGTCTGGGACGGCCCGCTCATCATCAAGGGCATCCAGACCGTGCACGACGCGCAGATGGTGGTCGATGCCGGCGTCGACGCGATCGTCCTGTCCAATCACGGCGGCCGCCAGCTCGACCGGGCGCCGGTGCCCCTGCGGCTGCTCCCCGACGTCCGCGAGGCCCTGGGCGGTGACGCCGAGATCATGCTCGACACCGGGGTGATGTCCGGTGCCGACGTCGTGGCCGCCGTGGCCCTCGGCGCCAGCAGCGTCATGGTCGGGCGGGCCTACCTCTACGGGCTGATGGCCGGCGGCGAGGCCGGGGTGCAGCGGGCGGCCGACATCCTCACGGCCGAGGCCCGGCGCACCATGGCCCTGCTCGGCACGCGCCAGATCTCGGACCTGGGGCCGCAGCACGTGCGCCTTCCGTAGGCTCGGGCCATGGTCCACCCCCACCTCATCGCCCTCGACGTCGACGGCACGACGATCAACCACGCCGGTGAGCTCGCCTCCGAGGTGCGCGACGCCGTGCACGCGGTGGTGGCAGCCGGGCACCACGTGATCATCGCGACGGGCCGGTCCATCCCCGCGACGACGTTCATCCTCGAGGAGCTGGAGATCAAGACCGGGTATGCCGTGTGCTCCAACGGTGCGGTCACCCTCGAGCTGGATCCGGCTCACGACAAGGGATTCCGCATCATCGAGGCCGTGACGTTCGACCCGGCACCGGCCCTGAACCTGCTGCGCCACGAGTGGCCGGACGCGGTGATCGCGGTCGAGGACCTCGGGGTCGGCTTCAAGCTCAGCGCTCCGTTCCCCGACGGCGAGCTGCAGGGCGAGCTCACGGTGGTGCCGTGGGAGGAGCTGATCGCCGAGCCGGTGACGCGCGTGACGTTCCGGTCGCCGAGCGGCACCGCCGAGGACTTCCTGGCCCTGACCGAGCGGATCGGCCTGCACGGCGTCAACTACGCGGTCGGGTTCAGCGCCTGGCTCGACCTCAACCCCGAGGGGGTCTCCAAGGGTTCGGCGCTGGAGATCCTGCGTCGCCACCTCGCGATCGACCCGCAGTACACCGTCGCCGTCGGTGACCAGCGCAACGACCTCGAGATGCTGCAGTGGGCGGCCCGGGGCGTGGCAATGGGCAACGCCCCCGACGAGGTCAAGGCCGCGGCCGACGAGGTCACCGGAGACGTCGACGAGAACGGCCTCGTGCCGATCCTGCGCTCCCTGCTCTGACGACTCCCGCGCCATACTCTCGACGACGCCTACTGATCACAGTGAGCGCCAGGCGCCCCCGCGCCATACCGCCGACGACGCGTACTGATCACAGTGAGCGCCAGGCGTCCCCACGCCATACTCCCGACGACGCCTACCGATCACAGTGAGCGCTGCGATCTCCGACTCCAGGGGGAGGACCGACGCAAGGCGTCC
Organism: uncultured Actinomycetota bacterium; assembly: GCA_963722015.1. GTDB lineage: Bacteria > Actinomycetota > Actinomycetes > Actinomycetales > Dermatophilaceae > Pedococcus. The sequence goes on from CAVRMT010000010.1 coordinate 99,315, forward strand.
GCCCTAGGGTGGACCGGTGACCGCCCAGCCCGCCGCCACCGCCTCGGCGCGGTCCCGGCTCGCTGCGTTCTTCGCGGTCGACGACCCGTGGTTCCGCAGCGCTGCGGTGTCCCGCTGGGACCTGGTCGTCGGTGCGGGAACGTTCGCCCTGTCGGCGGTGACCCTCGAGATGACGCGCAGCATGGGGGCCCTCGAAGGCGTCGACGAACCGCTCTGGCTGCAGTACCTCGCCGTCGCCCTGGGTGCCGTCCTCCTCGTCGGCCGCCGGCGCTGGCCGCTGTCCGTGGCCTCCCTCGCGGCCCTGCACATGTTCGTCGTCGGCGTCACGATGCCCGAGGTGATGGGGCAGCTGGCCCTGCAGATCGTCTACTTCGTCGCGATCTTCAGCGGGGTCGCGTGGAGCCGCAGCAGGCGCGACATGCTCGTGGTGATGGGCGCCGTGGTGCTGTTCATGTTCGTCTGGCTGGCGTGGACGTTCGCGGTCGGCAGCGGCATCGACTCCATCCGCGAGTCCCTCGGCGGGGATGCAGCGCTGCGCCCGGGGTTGGTGAGCCCGGTCGCAGCGAGCGTGGTCATCGTCGCGGTGGTGAACGCCCTCTACTTCGGGGGCGCGATCATCGGCGGGCAGGTGGCGTGGCGTGGAGCCCGCCAGCGTGCCCGGCTGGCCGACCAAGCCCGCACGATCGCCGATCAGAGCAGCGACCTCCAGCAGCGCGCGGTGCTGGGTGAACGGTTGCGTATCGCGCGGGAGCTGCACGACGTCGTGGCCCACCACGTGTCCGTGATCGGGATCCAGGCGGCAGGGGCGCGGCGGCTGCTCACCCGCGACCCCGAGGCCGCGGGCCGGGCGCTCGCCTCGGTGGAGGGGTCGTCCCGCGAGGCGGTGCACCAGATGCGCTCCCTCGTCGGCGCCCTGCGCGAACCCACCGAACCCGACCCCGCCGACGCCTCGAACGAGGTGTCCCACCGCGCCCCCGAGCCCGGCGTGGCCGACCTGCCGACCCTGGTCAGTGAGGTCCAGGCCCCGGGCCTGCGGGTGACCTACCAGCTCGTCGAGTCACCGCCGAGTGCCGCGACCGAGCTGCCCGGCGCCCTGGGCCTGTCGCTGTTCCGCATCGCCCAGGAGGCGCTGACCAACGTCCGACGGCACTCGAGCGCCGCCAACGCCGCAGTCGTCCTGCGGGTCGACCGCGCGGCCGCCACGCCGTTCGCCGAGGTGGAGGTGACCGACGACGGCCGTCCCGTGCCGGGCTCCTCCGGCTCCGGCCTGGGGTTGCTCGGCGTGCGTGAGCGGGCCGCCTCACGTCGGGCCCAGGTCGACATCGGTCCACGTATCGGTGGCGGGTTCAGGGTGCGGGTGCGCTTCCCGCTGCAGGACCTCGCCCCACTTCGGCACGCGGGCGAGAACGAGCTCGGCACGGACCCGGCCCCCGCAGCGCACGCCGTGACGCCGGGGCGGCGCGGATGACCGACCGGGTGCGCGTGCTCATCGTCGACGACCACCAGCTCGTGCGGTCGGGGTTCGCGATGATCCTGTCCGTCGAGGACGACCTCGAGGTCGTCGGCGAGGCGGCCGACGGCGCGGCTGCCGTCGAGCAGGCCCGCGCCCTGCGGCCCGACGTCGTCCTCATGGACGTGCAGATGCCGGGGATGGACGGGATCGAGGCCACCCGACGGGTCGTCGCCGAGGACCTCGGCCGCGTCATCATCCTGACCACCTTCGACCGCGACGACTACCTCTTCGACGCACTCGAGGCCGGTGCCAGCGGCTTCCTGCTGAAGAACTCCGACGCGGACACCCTCGTCGAGGCCGTCCACGCCGCGGCGAGCGGGCACGCGCTGCTCGCCCCCGAGGTCACCCGCCGGGTCATCGAGCGGATGACGGCGGCGCGGCCGCCGGGCACTGCGGCGGGGACGCCCCCCGCGCCACCCCACGCCATACCTGCCGGCGGTGTGGGGCGGGCCGGACCGGTGATCGACGTCGCCCCGGGCTACGGGCTGCTCACCGAACGCGAGCGCGAGGTGGTCGTCCTGGTCGGCACGGGGCTGAGCAACGCCGAGATCGCGGCCCGGCTCTTCGTCGGCGAGGCCACCGTCAAGACGCACGTGTCCAACTGCCTGTCCAAGCTGCACCTGCGTGACCGGGTGCAGGCGGTCGTGTGGGCGCACCGTGCCGGTCTCATCCCCCAGGGGGACTGACCACGCCCCACCGTGGTGACCACCCGCGGCCCCCGCATCGTCGCTGTCGCGACCTCCCCCTCACATCTCCCTCCCGAGAGGGATCCGGGAGGCGCGGCGGCTGCCTAGCGTTGAGCCATGACAGCACCAGGGGACACGATGATCGAGGCACGAGGACTGACCAGGCGGTTCGGGGGCACCACGGCGGTCGACGGGGTGGGCTTCCCGGTACCGGGGGGCGTGCTGACCGGGTTCGTCGGCGGCAACGGGGCCGGCAAGACCACGACGATGCGGATGATCATGGGGGTGCTCGGGGTCCACGACGGTGAGGTGCGCTGGGACGGACGCCCCATCGCAGCAGCCGACCGGCGGCAGTTCGGCTACATGCCGGAGGAGCGGGGGCTCTACCCCAAGCAGCCGATCGCCGACCAGCTCGTCTACCTCGCCCAGCTGCGCGGGATGGACGGACCCGCGGCACGCGCCGCCGTCGTGGAGCACCTCGAGCGGTTCGGGCTGGGCGACCGGCACCGGGACCCCGTGCAGAAGCTCTCGCTCGGCAACCAGCAGCGCGTGCAGATCATCGCAGCGCTCGTCCCCACCCCGATCGCGCTGGTGCTCGACGAGCCGTTCTCCGGCCTCGACCCGGCGGCGGTCGACTCGATGGCCGACCTGCTGCGCGAGCACACCCGCCGGGGGACACCGGTGCTGTTCTCCTCCCACCAGCTCGACCTCGTCGACCGCCTCTGCGACCGGCTCGTGGTGATGGCCCACGGCAAGGTGGTCGCCCAGGGCTCGGCGGACGAGCTGCGCTCGGGAGGCCCGGTCCGCTACCGGCTGGTCCTCGGCGGGGACGCCGGCTGGACGCGGGACCAGCGTGGCGTGCACGTCGCCGACGTCGAGGGGAGCACCGCCCTCATCGAGGTCCTCGAGCCCGGCGCCGAGCAGCACGTGCTCGCCGAGGCGGTTGCTCGGGGCCCGGTGCACGAGTTCCGTCGCGTCGTGCCGAGACTCAGCGAGATCTACCAGGAGGTGACGGCATGAGCACCCGGACGAAGGGCTCATGGGCCCTCGTGGCCCGTCGCGAGGTGATGGTCAAGGTCACCGACAAGTCGTTCCTCATCGGGACGGCGGTCACGCTCGTCCTGATCATCGGCGCGCTGGCCATGGAGGTCATCCTCAGCGGTCACGCCAGCACGACGAGGATCGCCGCCTCCTCGCCCGCGGCGGTGTCGATGGTCCACCAGGTCGCCGACCAGGCCACCGCGATCGACGAGCTGGTCGAGGTCGAGCTCGCCAGGTCCGACAGCGACGCCGCGGCGAAGAGCGCCGTCCAGGACGAGGACGTCGACGCCTGGTTGCGCCAGACCTCGGACGGATGGGAGCTGACCACCAAGGAGAGCGCCGACCCCTCGGTGGTCACGGTGGTGCAGCAGGTGGTGCGCGCCACCACGATCGGCCGCAACGCCGACGCTGCCGGCACGACCCTGACCGCCCTGGAGCAGGGCGCCCAGGTGGCCACCACCCAGCTCGTCGGTGACGCGAAGGCGTCGGAGCTGAGCCAGCTGATGGGGTTCGCGTTCGCATTCCTGTTCTACGTCGCTGCGCTGCTGTTCGGGCTCGCCCTCGCGAACAGCATCGTCGAGGAGAAGCAGTCGCGCATCGTCGAGATCATCGCGGGCGCGATCCCCTTGCGACAGCTGCTCGCCGGCAAGATCGCCGGCAACACGGTGCTGGCGGTCGGGCAGATGGCGGTCTACGTCGGGGTGGCGCTCGTGGGCCTGGCGTTCACCGACTACAGCAGCCTCGTGGCCGGGGTGTCCGGCACGGTGGCGTGGTTCCTGGCGTTCTTCCTGGTGGGCTTCGTGGCGCTGTCCTGCCTCTGGGCGGTGGCCGGGGCGCTCGCCTCGCGCACCGAGGACCTCCAGTCGACGCAGACACCGGTGACCACGCTCGTCGTGCTGATCTTCTTCGGCGGACTGGTCCTGGACGGCACGGCACGCACGATCGCCTCGTTCGTGCCGCCGGTGTCAGGGCTGCTCATGCCGATCCGGATGCTCGACGGAGGCGTCGCCTGGTGGGAGCCGTTGCTGGCCATGGTGCTGCTCGTCGGGTTCGCGGCCCTGCTGGTGCTCGCGGCCGAGCGGGTCTACCGCCGGGCCCTGATGCAGACCGGTGGCAAGCTCAGCATCAAGCAGGCCTGGAGCCTCGAGGAGTGAGCGCAGCCGCGGCCGGACCGGTCAGCGGGACTGGAGGGCGTCGAGGGCCACCGCCATGGCCAGCCCCACCCGCCAGTCCAGCTGCCAGCCGTTGCTCGCCTGGGGCAGGTGGATGTCGTAGCGGTCGCGCAGCGAGCGCTTGCGCACCGAGGACAGCACGACGCTGCCGTCCTTGGCGGTGAAGTCGAAGTGGAACAGGAACGGCAGCGGGATCTCGCCGACGTAGGGCACCAGGTCCCACACGCGGCGGACGATGGCAATGTTCTTGTTGCGCTCGGTGCCGAACGCCTCGAGCCCGTCCGGGGTGCCGAGGTGCCACGACGACCGCAGCAGCGACTTGCCGAAGTCCTTGCGGAACCAGCCGATCGGCGCGCCGCCGGCGTCGAACACGTCATACGTCGCGCCGAGGTCCATCCGCTGGCGGGCCTTGAACGAGAAGACCGGCTGCTTGCGCGCCTCGTCCGCGTAGAACGTGACCTGCTCCTTGAAGGCCATCCGCTTCTGCTGCGCCACCGCGACCAGGGGTCCCTCGTTGCCGGCGGCGTCGACGGCACGGATCTCGTAGCGGTTCACCATCAGGGTGATCTTCTGTCGCAGGGCGTAGTGCTCGGTGACGGCAGGTTGGTTCATGGCGGACAGTCTGCACGACCACGCCTGCCCGACCTGCCATGCTGGTGCGCGCCATGGCTGACCTGATCATCACCTCGCCGTCCAACCCCAGGCTCAAGGCGCTTGCCGCGTTGCGTCGACGGCGCACCCGTGAGGAGGCCGGCCAGACCCTCATCGAGGGGTATGAGGAGCTGACCCTGGCGCTCGACGCGGGCGTCCTGCCCGGTGCCCTCTACTACTGCCCCGAGCTCATGCTCGACCCGGCGACGCAGACGCGGGTCGTCGACGACGTCCGTCGCGCCGGTGTCGACACCGTGCAGGTGTCGCGCGCGGCGTTCGAGAAGGCGGCCTACCGCGAGGGCCCGGACGGCTTCATCGCCGTCGTGCCGGCCGTGGTCCGCAGCTGCGCCGACCTGGTCACCGGACCGGACCCCCTCGCCGTCCTGTGCCAGGGGGTCGAGAAGCCTGGCAACCTCGGGGCCATGCTGCGCACCGCCGATGCCGCGGGGGTCGAGGCGGTCATCGCCGCCGACCCGGTGACCGACTGGGGCAACCCCAACCTCGTGCGCGCCTCCAAGGGCACGGTCTTCTCGGTGCCGGTCGCGAGCGACTCGACCGAGCACGCGCTTGCCTGGCTCGACGCCCGGGGGATCGCCCTCGTGGCCACCACCCCGGACACCGACGTCGACCACACCGACATCGACTACACCGGCCCGGTGGCCATCGCGGTGGGTGCGGAGAAGTACGGCCTCACCGACGAGGTGCTGGCCCACGCTGCCTACAAGGTCCGAATCCCCATGGTGGGCAAGGCCAACTCCCTCAATGTCGCCACCTCGGCTGCCATCGTCATCTACGAGGCGGTGCGCCAGCGAGCGGCTCGGGCGGCACGGCTGCCCCTCTGACCACACCCGTGTCAGGAGCACTCCGTGGGGTGTGCCACGATGTCGGGTATGCGAGTTGACCATGTTTCGTATGCCGCTGAGCACGACGGTTTGCGAGCCACTGCGGCTCGCCTGTCCCAGGTCATCGGGGTGGACGCGGTCGACGGGGGCATCCACCCGCGGTTCGGCACTCGCAACATCATCCTCCCGCTGGCCCACGACCGCTACGTCGAGGTCGTCGAGGTGCTCGACCACCCGGCCTCCGACAAGGCTCCGTTCGGGCAGGCGGTCCGAGCGCGTTCCGAGGCCGGTGGCGGGTGGCTGGGCTGGGTCGTGGCGGTCGACGACCTCGCGCCGTACGAGCTGCGCATCGGCCGCGAGGCGGTCGTCGGCAACCGGCACCGCCCCGACGGGGTGGAGCTGCGCTGGCGCCAGCTCGGCGTTAAAGGCTTGATGTCCGACCCGCAGCTGCCGTTCTTCATCAAGTGGGACGACCCGAGCCTGCACCCCTCGACGGCGGCGCACACGCAGGTCACCATCGACCAGCTCCAGATCGCCGGTGACCCGGCCCGCGTCCGCGACTGGCTCGACCTGCCGGCCGACCACACCTCGACGGTCATCGACTTCACCTTCGTCGCACCGCACGGCACCCCCGGGCTGCTGTCGGTCACCTTCGACACCCCGAACGGCAAGGTCACCGTCTGACCCGCGCCGGCTGCGGCACCCGCCGCAGTCGGTCACACCTCGTCGGTGCGCCTCGTCGGTCATGCCTCGTCGAAGTACTCCTTCACGAGGCGTTTCGGTGCCCGGGCCGCCCACGCGTCGGTGATGACCTCCTCGAGCTCGCGCCGCGTGACCGTGTCGAGGTCGCGAGCGCGCAGCAGGACGGCGTTGGAGTGATCGAAGTGGGGTGTGGTGAACCACGGGCCGGCCGAGGCGACGAGTGCGTCCTTGTCGTTCTGGTCACCGGTGACGAACATGATCACGTCGTCCATCCGCTCCCCGGACTCCGGGTCGAGCGCGTCGGGGCGCGGGCCCCGGAACAGCAGGAAGGACTTCTTCCGCACCAGGTAGGCGGGACGCCCCCACGCCGTGCCCTCCTCGACCTCGGGCAGCCCGAGGGCGATCTCGCCGATGTCCGCCAGCCGAGCCTTCCGCGCCGTCATACCCGGTCACGCTAGCCCTGCCCCCGACCGTCGGCGCGCTCGGCGCGGCGCGGCTGCTCAGTCGAGGTGGTCGACGAGCTGTGGTGCGGCCCCGATGTAGGTCGCCGGGGTCATCGCCGCGAGGCGGGCGGCGACGTCGTCGGGCAGGCCGAGGCCCGCGACGAACTCGCGCAGGTCCTCACCGGTGATCCGGCGACCCCGGGTGAGCTCCTTGAGGCGCTCGTAGGGGTTCTCCATCCCGGCGACGCCCTGCGCGCCGAGCGCACGCATGGCCGACTGGACCGCTTCGCCCAGGACCTCCCAGTTGCCGTCGAGGTCGGCGGCCATCGCGGCCGGCGCCGCGTCCAGCCCGGCGAGGCCACGCTCGGCGTTGTCGATGGCGAGCAGCGAGTGACCGAACGCCGAGCCGATGTTGCGCTGCATCGAGGAGTCGGTCAGGTCGCGCTGCAGCCGGCTGGTGACCAGGGTCGAGCCGAGCACGTCGAGCAGGGCGTTGCTGACCTCGAGGTTGGCCTCGGCGTTCTCGAAGCGGATCGGGTTGACCTTGTGCGGCATCGTCGAGGAACCGACCGTGCCCTGACCGCGCACCTGGGCGAAGTAGCCCATCGAGATGTAGGTCCACACGTCGGTGCAGAGGTTGTGCAGGATGCGGTTGAAGCGTGCCAGGTCGGCGTACAGCTCGGCCTGCCAGTCGTGGCTCTCGATCTGGGTCGTGAGCGGGTTCCACTCCAGGCCCAGGGACTCGACGAACCCGCGGCTCAGCTGCTGGCCAGTCGGCCTCGGGCACGGCGGCGAGGTGCGCGCCGTAGGTGCCGGTCGCGCCGTTGAGCTTGCCGAGGTAGTCGGCGGCCTCGATACGGCGCAGCTGGCGGCCGAGGCGGTGGGCGAGCACCGCGAGCTCCTTGCCCATCGTCGTCGGCGTCGCCGGCTGCCCGTGGGTGTGCGCGAGCAGCGGCACGTCGCGCAGGTCGGAGGCCATCGTCGCAACCACCTCGACGAGCCGGCTCGCCCGCGGGAGCCAGACCTGGCGCACCGCGCCCTGCACCATGAGCGCGTAGGACAGGTTGTTGATGTCCTCGCTGGTGCAGCAGAAGTGGATCAGCTCGGCGAGACCGGCGTCCTCGGTCCCCGGGGCGATGGCGCTGAGGCGGCGCTTGAGGAAGTACTCCACCGCCTTGACGTCGTGCAGGGTCTCGCGCTCGATCGTCGCGAGCTCCTCGATCTCGGCGGCGCCGAAGTCGTCGACGACCTTGCGCAGCTCGGCCTGCTCGTGCCCGGTCAGCGAGCGGACCCCGGGGACGACCTGGTGGGTAGTCAGCCAGATCAGCCACTCGACCTCGACCCGGATGCGGGCCCTGTTGAGCGCCGGCTCGGAGAGGTGGTCGACCAACGGCGCGACGACGCCGCGGTAGCGACCGTCGAGGGAGCCGAGGGCGATGGAGGGGGTCGCGTCAGCGAGCAAGGCCATGACTGCAGTCTCCCAGAGAGAACAGCCCCCGCCGCACACCCGTCCAGCCGGTGCCTGCGACCGCAGGGGGTCGGGCTGGGACCGGTCCGCCCGAGCGGCATCGCGCCACGCGACATACGGTGGAAGCCATGCGCTACACCACACTCGGATCCAGCGGCACCGTCGTCTCCACCCAGTGCCTCGGCACCATGACCTTCGGCGCGGAGGCCGACGAAGCCACCTCCGCCACCATCACCGAGGCGTTCGTGGAGGCGGGCGGCACCTTCCTCGACACGGCCGACGTCTACTCCTCCGGTGTCTCCGAGGAGATCATCGGACGCTGGCTCAAGGCCCACCCCGACGACGCCAGGAACCTGGTCATCGCCACCAAGGGTCGCTTCCCGATGGGGAAGGGGCACAACGACGTCGGCCTCTCGCGCCGCCACCTGCGCCAGGCCCTGGACGCATCCCTGACCCGCCTCGGCGTCGACCACATCGACCTCTACCAGATGCACGCCTGGGACGCGGTGACCCCGATCGAGGAGACGTTGCGCTTCCTCGACGACGCCGTGGGTGCCGGAAAGATCGGCTACTACGGCTTCTCCAACTATCTGGGCTACCAGGTCACCAAGGCCGTGCACACCGCGCGCGAGCACGGCTGGACGGCGCCGGTGACGCTGCAGCCGCAGTACAACCTGCTCGTGCGTGACATCGAGCACGAGGTCGTGCCGGCCTGCCTCGACGGTGGCCTCGGGCTGCTGCCGTGGTCGCCGCTGGCGGGTGGCTGGCTCACGGGCAAGTACCAGCGCGACGCCACCCCCACCGGGGAGTCGCGGCTGGGTGAGGACCCGGAGCGCGGCATGGAGGCCTACGGCCCGCGCAACAGCCAGGAACGCACCTGGGCGGTCATCGACGCCGTCGGCGACGTGGCGAAGGAGCAGGGCGTGTCCTCGGCGCAGGTCGCGCTCGCGTGGCTCGGCGCGCAGCCTGCGGTCACCTCGGTGATCCTCGGCGCCCGCAACGTCACCCAGCTCACCGACAACCTCGCTGCCGCCGACCTCGACCTCACCCCCGAGCAGCTCGACCGGCTCACCGCGGTCAGCGCGCCGCAGCTGGACGACTACCCGTATGGCGCCGCCGGCGTCGCCCAGCGCCACCGCTCGGTCACCGTCTGAGAGCCGCCCGCAGCAGCACCGCCGCCCCCTGCGCCACCCGCAGGGGGCGGCGCCGGGTCAGCCGAAGCCGTGGCGGGCCAGGGCAGGGACGAGCTCGCGCTCCTCGTAGGACAGGTGCGACAGCAAGGTCGTGCTGAGCAGGTCCACCGCCTCGCGGACCGCTGACGTGCCCTGCTCGCCCGAGACCATCTGCACGAGTGCGTGGTCGACCTGTTCGAGGACGTCGTGGATGGTGTGGTGCTCCTGCTCGAGCCGGTCCAGGACCGGGGCCAGCCGTGGGTCGCTGCGGCGCAGATGGGGGAACATCGAGCGGTCCTCGAGCAGGTGGTGTCCGGTGACGACACGGCAGTACGACGCGCAGTAGGCCCCCAGGGCCCAGCTGTTCTGCCGCAGGGTGAGCTCGTTGATGATGTTGCGCGCGCGGCCGGCGTCGGTCTCGCCAGCGGCGACCTGCTCGACCACCTCGCGGAGGCGCTCGAGCTCACCGCGCAGGTGGTCGTGGACATCGACGAGGTGCCGGCCGGTCGCCTGCTGGACGGGGGTGAGCTGCTCGGACGGGTCGACCGGAGCGCTGGGCCGGTTGTTGGCGTGGGACACCTCGAGGACCCCACCGGTCCGGGACGGTTCCGTCGCCATCCGGGCCCGCTCGGCGTCGACGAGCTCACGGGTCGCGGGAGCCACCTCCGCGGCGAACCGCTCGACCTCGTCCAGGCTGCTCACCGCGAGCAGGTAGGTGCTCATGCCCTGGTCGAGGGTGATCTCGGCGAGCTGCTCGGCCCAGTCGCGGGGCCGGCCCTCGAGCAGCCCGCCGCCCGTCCCGAACCGGCCGTGGATGTTGTAGAGCCGCCGGATCGCAGCCGGGGAGCGACCTGCCTGCTGCGCGGCCTCGTCGATGGTGGCGTTCATCGCGTCCAGGGCCTGCGGTGCGGCGTACCCGAGGCTGGGGAGCCAGCCTTCCGCGAGGCGACCCGTGGTTCGCAGCATGCGCGGCTTGTAGGCGCCGAGCCAGATCTCCACGTCGTGGGCGGGGGTGGGCCCGGCGTGCAGACCCTTGACCGGGTAGTGGCGGCCGTCGACCCGGACCGGTCCCTTCCCCGACCACAGGCCACGGATGACCGCGATGGCTTCCTCCAGGGCCTCGACCGCCTCGCCCGGCGTCCGGCGTGGACCGCCCGCCGCGACGATCGCGTCCCAGAACGCCCCGGTGCCCAGCCCCAGCTCGACCCGGCCACCGGAGAGCTGGTCGAGGGTGGCGACGCTGCGGGCGAGCACCACCGGCGGGCGCATCGGCAGGTTCGCGACGTTGGGCGCGACACGGATCGAGGTCGTCCGGGCTGCGATGACCGACAGCAGGGTCCAGGCGTCGAGGTGCTTGGCCTGGTAGGGGTGGTCCTGGATCGTCACCAGGTCCAGGCCGCCGACGTCGGCCGCCTCGCTGAGGGCGAGCACCTCGTCGGACCGGTCGGCGTCCGGGCTCGGGAAGATCCCGAACCGCAGCTCGTGCCCGTAGTCGGTCATCGCGCCTCTCCGTAGGCGGTGGGGCGCTCGTGGTCGCCCAGGATGTTCGCGAGGGCGAGGTGGCGCCGGGCGTCGTCGTGACGCCGCTGGCGCTGCAGGGTACGGCCGAGCAGCAGGTGCAGGTAGCCGTCGTCGGGCGACTCGTCGACCAGCTGGCGCAGCACCGACTCGGCGCGGCCGAGCTGGGCCGAGCCGAAGTACGCCCGGGCCAGTGCGGTGCGCAGTGCGGTGGTGCCGTGGCCGGGGTCCTCCCGGGTGGCCTCGTCGACGAGCTCGGCGTACGCCGTGGCCGCTGCCGCGTGGTCACCGCGGTCGGACAGGGCCTCGGCGAGCGCCAGCCGGAGGCTGAACGGCGTCGTCATCGTGGTCATGCCTCCAGAACATCGTTTTGATTTCAACTATTCCGTCTGCTGTCGCCACCACGTCACCGGCTGGCGCTGTCGCCGTCGCGCCTCCGCAGGGAGGTCAGTCGGGCCGGGAGGCGAGCAGGCGCCGTACGTGCGCCACCACGCCGTCCGCCGCCGCCGTGACCTCGGCATAGGTCCGGTCGAAGGAGCGGTCGTCACCGAACCACGGGTCGTCCATGTCGAGGTCCCCCTGCTCGGCCGAGGCCGGGTCGAACGAGCGGAACATCCGGACCTTGGCGCGCTGCTCGTCGGTGCGGGCGAGCCGGGCGAGCTCGCCCGCGTGGCCGGCGTCGGCAGCGAGCACGAGGTCGACCTCGTCGAACCACGACTGCTCGAACCGGCGAGCCACGTGGGCCGCTCCACCGAGGTCCTCGTGGCCGTTGCGGGCCAGCACCGCCAGGGTGCGGGGGTCGGCGGGGTTGCCGACCTCCCACGAGTGCGTGCCCGCGGAGTCGACCACGACCTGGTCCTGCAGGCCCGCGTCGGCGAACCGTTCACGCAGGAGGAACTCGCCCATCGGGGACCGGCAGATGTTGCCGGTGCAGACCACGGTCACGCGGAAGGGCCGCTTCGCATCCATGGTGGCCATTCAACAGCCTCGCCCACGGCCCGCGCCCGTGCGGTCGTGGTTAGGGTCTGCGGTATGCCGCGTCCGCTCGTCCTCGTGCCCGCTCGCTGGGCCGGGGTGATCGGGGGGCGCGAGCGCCCGGGTGTCTTCGCCCCGCGCATCCTGGTCGACGCGATCACCCGGGCCGGGGGCGAACCGGTGCTCGCGTGGCCGGACAGCCTCGAGCGGGCTCGGGAGCTGGTGGCGCGCGCGGACGCCGTGGTGCTGCAGGGCGGCGACGACCTGGACCTGCGACCGTTCGGCATCCCCGACGTGCACCCGCGCGAGTCGCACCCCCCGGCGGAGCAGGACGCTGCCGACCTGGCCGTGACCCGTGCCGCGGTCGAGTCCGGGCTGCCGGTGCTCGCCATCTGCCGGGGGATGCAGGTGCTCAACATCGTGCTCGGCGGGACGATCCACCAGCACTACGACGAGACCTCGGTCGCGCACGCCGACAACCCGCACGACGTCGACCTCGTGCCCGGGACCCTGCTCGAGCGGGTGATGTCCCCGCAGCGCTCCGGTGGGGTGCGCCTGGGTGGCTGGTCCAACCATCACCAGGCCTGCGACCGGTTGGCCGACGGCTACCTGCTGTCGGCCACGACCCCCGACGGCTGCGTCGAGGCGATGGAGTCGGCCGACGGCCGGGTGCTCGCGGTGCAGTGGCACCCCGAGGTCGACGCCGCGACCGTGCCGCACCAGCAGGCGCTGTTCGACTGGGTGGTCGCTCAGTCGGGGTAGCCGACCGGGTTCTCGCGCTGCCAGCGCCACTGGTCGGCGCACATGTCCTCGATGGTGCGGGTCGCCTTCCAGCCCAGCTCGGTCTCGGCCCTGGTCGGGTCGGCGTAGGACGCGGCGATGTCGCCGGCGCGACGGCCGACGACCTCGTACGGGAGCTCGCGGCCGCAGGCCTTCTCGAACGCGTGCAGCACCTCCAGGACGCTCGTGCCGCGACCGGTGCCCAGGTTCCAGGTCGAGACGACCTCGTCGGTGGCGCCGAGCCTGGTCAGTGCCGCGAGGTGGCCGGCGGCGAGGTCCTCGACGTGGATGTAGTCGCGCAGCGCCGTGCCGTCCGGGGTCGGGTAGTCGTCGCCGAACACCCGTAGCTTGTCGCGCGTCCCCACCGCGACCTGGGCGATGAACGGCATGAGGTTGTTGGGGATGCCCTGCGGGTCCTCGCCGATGGTGCCGGAGGAGTGCGCGCCGACCGGGTTGAAGTAGCGCAGCAGCGCGATCCGCCAGCGGTCGTCGGTCCGGGCGACGTCGCGCAGCACCTGCTCGATCATCACCTTGGTCCACCCGTACGGGTTGGTCGCCGAGGTGGGGAAGTCCTCCTTCATCGGCACCGGCGCGTTCTCCCCGTACACGGTCGCCGACGAGGAGAAGACGAGGCGGAAGCAGCCGTGGCGCTGCATCGCCCGCACGAGCGCGAAGGTCGAGTCGAGGTTGTTCTGGTAGTACTCCAGCGGCACCTCCACGCTCTCGCCCACGGCCTTGAGCCCGGCGAAGTGGACGACCGCGTCGAACTTGCGCTCGGCGAACAGGTTCTCGGTCTTGTCACGGTCGGTGAGGTCGAAGGCGTGCACCTCCAGCGGGCCGCCGACGAGGGCCTCGAGGCGCGGCACGACCGTCGGCTTGGAGTTGGCGAAGCTGTCGATCACCACGACCTCGTGGCCGGCTGCAGCCAGCTGGACGACGGTGTGGGACCCGATGAAGCCGGCACCGCCGGTGACCAAGACGCGCATGCCCCCACCGTATTGCGTGCCACCCGGTTCCGGCAGGCAGTCCCCAACGCTCACTGTGATCACGTGCCGTCTTCACGAGAGCGTTCCCGCGACGCGCAGTGATCACAGTGACCGGTCAGGGCCGTATCCGCCGTCGCGCCTACGATGACGTCATGACCACGGCAACGGCGCCCACGCAGTCCCATGAGCCCCACGACGGCTCCACCCACCCCCTCGTCGCGAAGCACGCGGACGTCCTCGAGCAGGCCACCGCCGCGCTCGCCGCCCGCTCGTACTTCTCGCGCTACCCCGAGTCCCCGTCCCCCCGCGTCTACGGCGAGGCGGCCGGCAGGGACGGCCAGGCGGCCTACGAGGCGTTGCTGGGCAAGGCGTTCGGCGCGCTCGGTGCCGTGGCCACCGACGGCTCGTGGACGGGTGAGGAGGTCTCGCCGTACGGCCCGGCCCTGGGCATCACCTACCCGCACCTGGACGTCGACGCCGCCGTCGCGGCCGCCGAGCAGGCCCTCCCGGTATGGCGCGACGCCGGTGCCCGCACCCGGGCGGCGGTCTGCGTCGAGATCATCGAGGGGATCAACCGCCGCTCGTTCGAGATCGCGCACTCGGTCATGCACACGACCGGCCAGCCGTTCGTCATGGCGTTCCAGGCCGCCGGTCCCCACGCCCAGGACCGGGCCCTCGAGGCGGTCGTCGCCGGCCTGGTCGAGCAGGAGCGCGTCCCGGCCTCGGTCGTCTGGGAGAAGCCGGGCAAGGACCGCCAGGGCAACCCGGCGCCCCTGCGGATGCAGAAGGACTACCGCATCGTGCCGCGCGGACTCGCGCTCGTCATCGGCTGCAACACCTTCCCGACGTGGAACGGCTACCCGGGACTGTTCGCCTCCCTGGTCACCGGCAACCCCGTGCTCGTCAAGCCGCACCCGCGCGCCGTGCTGCCGCTGGCGCTGTCGGTCGCGGTCGCCCGTGAGGTGCTGGCGGCCGCAGGGTTCAGCCCCGACCTGGTGCAGCTGGCCCCGGAGGCCGAGGGCGAGGGTCTGGCCAAGGTCCTGGCCGAGCGTGAGGAGGTGCGGATCATCGACTACACCGGCGGCCCGGCCTTCGGCGCCTGGCTCGAGGAGGCCGGCGCTGCGAGCGGCACGCTGGTCTACACCGAGAAGGCCGGTGTGAACTCGATCGTCGTCGACTCCACGGACAACCTGCGCGGCGTCCTGGGCAACCTGGCCTTCTCGCTGTCCCTCTACTCCGGTCAGATGTGCACCGCCCCGCAGAACATCTTCGTCCCGCGGGACGGCATCAGCACCGACGAGGGCCCGGTCTCGTTCGAGGACTTCGGCGCCAGGCTCGCGGCCGCGGTCGGCAAGCTCACCGGTGACGACGCCAAGGCCGTCGAGCTGCTCGGCGCCACCGTCAACGACGGCGTACGCGCCAACGCAGGTGGCCTCGCGGCCCTCGCCGAGGAGGCCGGCGGCGCGGTGGTCCTGGACTCCCGAGCCGTCACGCACCCGACCTGGCCCGACGCGGTGGTCCGCGCCCCGGGGCTGGTCAGCCTCGACGCCAGCCGTGAGGACGTCTACACCCAGGAGTGCTTCGGCCCGGTGAGCTTCCTCATCGGCACCGCCGGGACCGAGCAGTCACTCGCACAGTTCCGCGACACGGTCCGCGAGCACGGCGCGATGACCGCTGCGGTGTACTCCACCGACGAAGAGGTCCTCGAGGCGGCTCGCGAGGCGTCCGCCGACGCCGGCGTCGCCCTGTCGGAGAACCTCACCGGCCAGGTGTTCGTCAACCAGACGGCGGCCTTCTCCGACTTCCACGGCACCGGCGCCAACCCGGCAGCGAACGCCGCCTACACCGACGCCGCGTTCGTGGCCAACCGGTTCCGGGTCGTCACGTCGCGGCGGCACCTGTAGTTCGCCGCGGACGGGTCGTCTGGCACGATCGAACCATGAACTTTCTCCTCAAGGTCGCAGTCAACGCGGTCGCCCTCTGGGTGGCCGCGTGGCTGCTCCCCGGCATCGGCCTGGACGACGGCAAGTTCGGGTCGAAGTTCGCGACGGTCCTGCTCGTGGCCGTCCTCTTCGGGGTCGTCAACGCCGTCGTCAAGCCCATCGCCAAGTTCCTCAGCTTCCCGGTGATCATCCTGACGCTGGGGTTGTTCACGTTCATCGTCAACGCGTTCATGTTGCAGCTCACCGAGTGGATCGCCGGGCCGCTCGGCCTCAGCTTCACCATCGACGAGTTCTTCTGGGACGCGGTCCTCGGCGCCCTGGTCGTCACCATCGTCTCGATGGTCCTCAACTGGGTCCTGCCGGACGGTGACGACGACTGACCCACGCACCGCCCGACCCACGAGACGAGGCCGCACCCCGAACGGGATGCGGCCTCGCGACGTGAGCGGACCCGCTACCTGCCCCTGCACGGAAGTGGTCTGCGGGTCGCCGGTGACCTCCGTCCCCCCGGAAGAAGTCACCGACGGACACTGTGACAGCACGAAACGGCCAGCGCCACTCAACTGGCCCAAACTTGCGTGAACACGCAAGAAGCAGGACCTGCGCGTGCTCAGGCCCGCCCGCGGCCGTTGCGCAGGATGAGGATGGCGTCCACCCGGCTGTTCGCGCCGAGGCGGGTGACGAGGTGGGCCACCTCGGAGACGACGGTCCGCACCGAGACCCCGAGCTCGCGGGCGATGGTCGCGTCCTTGGCGCCGCGCGCCAGCAGGATCGCCGTGCGCACCTGCCGATCGGTGAACGGGGGCCGCTCGCCCTCGGGCACGGCCGGCCGCGAGCCGTCCCAGATCAGGTCCCAGAGCTCGCGGGCCGGGCCCAGCACCGAGCTCGCGGTGGCACCCCAGACGGTGGCGAGGCCGTCGTGGGTGAGCGGCCCCGGCACCAGGACGCGCGCGCGGTCGATGAGGTGGAACGTGGTGGCCGCGTGCCCGATCCGACAGGTGGGGTCGAGCGAGGTCAGCAGCGGGTTCACGCTCAGGCTCCGCCGGCCCACGACCGCGCGCAGCTCGACCCCGCGCCCGCGTGAGCGCCGGTTCAGCTCCAGGGCCGGTCCCCACGGGTCGAACCGCAGCACCGGCACGACACTGCACACGACCTTCGTGCTCAGCGGCTCGAGCGCGGCGAACCCGGCGTCGATCGCCTCCGTGCCGGCGCCGACGAGGCCGAACCCCGCCGTGCGACGCCCTTCGAGGTGGTCCAGGGCGAGCTCGTTCACCGTCGCCGTCAACCGCGCGGCGCGACGCAGCAGGTCCAGGCGCAGGCTCTCGTCCAGCCGAGCCGTGATCATCGGTGCTCTCCCCCTGGCGTCCCCGTACGACGTCGCATACTCACACAACTCGGACACCCCCGCGCGCGGACGCCGTTGCGGCCGGACGTTCGGACGATGGGCCTGGACCCGTCCGGGTCCCGTGCTGCTGCCCGAACGCGACCCCCATATGGTGATGACCATGAGCGACACGGCCCGTGGCACCGACGTCCAGCTGCGCAGCGCCCTCGACCAGGTGCCTGCGTACGTCCCCGGGAAGCCGGCGTCGGCACCCGACGGTGTGGCGGCATACAAGGTCTCGTCCAACGAGAACCCGTTCCCGCCGCTGCCCTCGGTGCTCGAGGTCATCAGCGAGGCGGCCGGCAAGGTCAACCGCTACCCCGACATGGCCGTCACCGCCCTGTCGGACGCCCTGGCGAAGAGCCTCGGCGTCCCGGTCGAGCACATCGCCACCGGAACGGGCTCGGTCGGCGTCCTCGGACAGGTCATCGCGGCCACCTGCGACGCCGGCGACGAGGTCGTCCACGCGTGGCGGTCCTTCGAGGCGTACCCGATCGTCACCGCCCTCGCCGGTGCCACCTCGGTCAAGGTCGGACTCGACGACCACGAGCGTCACCGCCTCGACGCCATGCACGCCGCGATCACCGACCGCACCAAGGTGGTCATCGTCTGCACGCCCAACAACCCGACCGGGCCGATGGTGACGCACACCGAGCTCGAGGCGTTCCTCGACCGGGTGCCGTCGCGGGTGCTGGTCGTCATCGACGAGGCGTACGTCGAGTTCGTCACCGGCGAGGACGCCCCTCGCTCCCTCGAGCTGTACCGGGACCGACCCAACGTCATGGTGCTGCGCACCTTCTCCAAGGCCTACGGCCTCGCCGGGCTCCGCGTCGGGTATGCGGTGGCGCACCCGACCGTGGCCGGCGCCCTGCGCAAGACGGCGACCCCGTTCGGGGTGAACTCGATCGCGCAGGCTGCCGCGGTCGCCTCGCTCGAGGCGTTCGACGAGCTCCAGGAGCGGGTCGACCAGCTGGTCTCGGAGCGGACCCGCGTCCTGGCCGCACTACGCGGTCAGGGCTGGTTCATGGCCGACACCGAGGCCAACTTCGTCTGGTTCGCGCTGGGCGCGCGTTCGGCAGACTTCGCCGCAGCCGCCCAGGCAGCCGGGCTGACCCTGCGCCAGTACGGCGACGACGGCGTCAGGGCGACGATCGGCGAGTCCGAGGCCAACGACGTCCTGATCCGCGTCGCCGGGGACTTCCTCGCCGCCCACCCGGCCGAGCCTTCGCGCGAGCACTCGGCCGGCTGACACCCAAACGTCGGCAAACGGTCGTTCTCCCGTCGCTGACCGGCAGACTTGGGGAAAACTTTACCTTCGGGGTGGAACCAATCCCGCGTGCGCGGGGCGAGACTGACCCGGATCGCCCGCCGCTGGGGGGCGTCGGAGGGAAGGGGAATCCCACGTGACCGCACGACGCACGACGCGCCGGGGACTCACGTTCGTGGCCGGGATCGCTGTGGCGGGGGTGGTCGCAGCAACCGTTGCGCCCGTCGCCTCAGCCGAACCGGGTGGCAACGTCAGCAAGGCACCCTCGGCCAAGGCCGAGAAGGACCGGGTCAAGAAGGCCCAGAAGAAGGACAAGCTCGGCCAGCACGACCGCGAGCTGCTCAACCGGGCGCAGCAGAAGGGGACCAAGCGCGTCACCCTGATGCTCGCCACCGAGAAGGGCGCCACCGCGGACGTCGTCAAGGCCGTCAAGGCTTCTGGCGGTTGGACCGGCATGGTCAACGACCGCATCGGCTATGTCCGGGCCAGTGTGCCGACGGGCAACGTCGACAAGGTGGCCAGCGCCCTCAAGGTGATCGCCGTCGACCTCGACGAGGCCATCCCGCTGCCCGACCCGGCGCTCGAGCGCTCCAAGGCGGGGGCGAGTGCGGCCGTCAGCCCGCCCGGGAAGGGCACCCCCGACACCAACCCCTACATGCCCACGCGCGACCAGGGCTCGGTCGACTTCAAGAAGAAGCACCCGACCTGGGACGGCCGTGGCGTGACCATCGGCATCGTCGACTCCGGTGTCGACCTCGACCACCCGGCGCTGAAGACCACCTCGAACGGCGAGCGCAAGATCGTCGACTGGGTGACCGGCACCGACCCGATCTTCGACGGTGACGCCACCTGGCGCGCCATGATCACCAAGGTCAGCGCCACCCCGACGTTCAGCTACGCGGGCGGCACCTGGACGGCCCCGGCCGCCGGTGAGTACGCGGTCAGCCGGTTCTCCGAGAGCATCACGGCGAGCAGCGAGCCCGGTGGGGACGTCAACCGCGACGGTGACACCACCGACCGGTTCGGCGTGCTCTACGACTACGCCACCAACGACATCTGGGTCGACGCGAACCAGGACACGAAGTTCACGGCCGACGAGATGATGCGCCCCTACAAGGAGCGCTTCGACGTGCACTACTTCGGCACCGACAACCCCAGCACGGCTGTCGTCGAGCGGATGCCCTTCACCGTCGAGTTCCGCGAGGACGTCAGCCTGGCGCCCTACCAGGACCCGTCCCTGCCCCCGACCGCCGACTTCGTGAACATCGGCATCGTCGAGGACGCGCACGGCTCCCACGTGGCGGGTATCGCGGCCGGCCACAGCCTGTTCGGCGGCCAGATGGACGGCGCGGCGCCCGGCGCCAAGATCGTCTCCTCGCGGGCCTGCTCCTGGGGCGGCGGCTGCACCGCCGCTGCGCTGACCGACGGCATGGTCGACCTCGTCGCCAACCGCAACGTCGACGTCGTCAACATGTCGATCGGCGGACTGCCGGCCCTCAACGACGGCAACAACGCCCGGGCCGCCCTCTACAACCGCCTCATCGACGAGTACGGCGTGCAGCTGTTCATCTCGGCGGGCAACAGCGGCCCCGGCATCAACACGATCGGTGACCCGTCCGTGGCCACCGACGTCGTGAGCGTGGCCTCCTCGATCACCAAGTCGACCTGGCTGGCCAACTACGGCTCGACCGTCTCGACGCCGCTGACCCTGCACAACTACTCCTCACGCGGTCCGCGTGAGGACGGTGGGTTCAAGCCCAACATCATGGCTGCCGGTTCGGCGGTCTCGACCGTGCCCCGTTGGCTGGAGCACGCCGGTGTCGCTGAGACCGGTTACACGCTGCCGGTCGGCTACGCCATGTTCAACGGCACCTCGATGGCCTCCCCGCAGGCCGCCGGTGGCGCGGCGCTGCTGCTGTCCGCCTCCTTCGCGACGGGCACCGACACGACGCCGGCGCAGCTGCGCAACTCCATCTACACCTCGGCGAAGTTCGTCAAGGGCGTCGAGGCCATCGCCCAGGGCACCGGCCAGATGAACGTCCCCGGTGCCTGGACGCTGCTGCGCAAGCGTCCGGCGACGCAGGGCTACACCGTCTCCGCGCCGGTCTGCACCCCGATCTCGGACTTCCTCGCGACGCCCGACGTCGGCACGGGTGTCTACAACCGTTGTGGGAGCGACGAGGGCGGTCAGGTCTCGGGTGTCTCCAAGACCTACACGGTCTCGGCGACCCGTACGAGCGGGCGTTCCGGCCCGGCCGTGCACCAGCTGCGGCTGGTCGGCAACGACGGCACGTTCTCCCTGCCGGTGACCAAGGCCAGGATGAGCAAGGGGAGCACGATCAGCATCCCCGTGGTGGCCAGGACGACGACGCAGGGTGCCCACTCGGCCATCCTGGAGATCGACGACCCGGCAACCTCGGTGGTCGACCACCGCGTGCTCGTCACGGTGGTGCTGGCCAAGGAGCTGGTCAAGCCCTCGTACTCCGCGACGACCAGCGGCAAGGTCGGTCGCAACCTGACCAAGAAGCTGTTCGTCAACGTCCCGGAGGGCACCAAGGCCCTGCAGGTCAACCTCGGCGGCATCGCGACCAGCAGCCAGGTCCGCTTCATCGGGATCAACCCGTATGGCGTCCCGGTCGAGTCGACCTCGTCGTTGGCGTGCTACACGAACTTCAGCGACCCGAAGGTGTGCAAGCCGACGTCGCGCAACTACGCCAACCCGTTGCCCGGCATCTGGGAGTTCGAGGTCGAGGCCCGGCGCACGTCGCCGTTCCTGGACAACCCGTTCCGCCTGACCGCCGCCGCGCAGGGGGTCGTGGTCGATCCGCAGACCCAGACCCTCCCGTCGGTCCAGGCCGGCACGCCGACCCCGGTCAGCTGGAAGGTCACCAACGCCTTCGGTGCGGTCACGGTCACGCCGAAGGGCGGCTCGCTGGGCAGCTCCTCGTCGGACCGCAAGACCATCGCGGACGGCGGCGTGCAGGAGTTCGAGGTGGTGGTGCCGGCCGGTGCCGAGCGCCTCGACGTGGCGATCGGCAACACCTCCGACCTGGGGGCCGACCTCGACCTCTACGTCTACGACGAGGCCGGGAACCTGGTGGGATCGGCAGCCGACGGTGACTCCGAGGAGGCGACGAGTGTCGCCGACCCGGCTGCGGGCACCTACACGGTCGTGGTCGACGGCTACGCGGTGCCTGCGGGCTCCACGGAGTACGACTACCTCGACGTGTTCTTCGCCTCCGGCCTGGGCTCGCTCGACGTGCCCAGCACCTCGATCGACCTGCCTGCCGGTGGGTCGACGACGGTGACCGGTCAGGTCACCGCGCAGGAGGCCCCCGCCGCGGGCCGCAAGCTGTTCGGCGAGATGAACGTCGTCTCCTCCGAGGGCGCGGTGCTCGGCACCGGGTCCGTGGTGATCGGCAACGTCACGCAGTAGTCAGGACCGGGGCGACAGCCTCGACAGCAGGACCCCGCGGGCACTCGCCCGCGGGGTCCTGTGCGTCGGGGGTGGGTCGTCAGGAGTTCTGGGGGGTGGGGCGTCAGCTGGTGACGACGCTCTGCACCTCGAACGGCAGGCCCTGCTGGCAGGTCGTGGCCATCGTGTCGATCCTGGCCCCCCGAACGGTGACCTGCTGGCCGGCCTCGAGGCCGGCGGTGTTGCCGATCAGCTGCCACGGACCGTCGGGGCTGGCCGGCTCGGTGGTCAGCAGCAGGCAGCCGCTCTCGACGCCGGCAGAGACGGTCCCGGTGACCGTGACGAGCTTGCCCCGTCCGGTGCTGGGCAGGGTCGGGTTCTCGCTGTCGGTGGCGGTCGTCGTGGGGGTCGCGGGGGAGGTCGTGCTGCTGGTCGACGCCGGTGGGGTGGACGTCCGGGACTCGCTGGTCCCGCTCGTACCGCTGTTCGACGCGCTCGTGCCGTCGTCCACCCCGCAGGCGCCGATCAGGGCGACGACGGACAGGGCCAGGAGCGGACGAAGGGGTCTCATCCACCCATCCTCACCCCGGGTGCGCGGCAGGGCAATGGCCGGTGGTCCCACTGCCCCGACACCACGCCATACCCCGCTGGTCGCGGGAGGCGACCCACGACAGACTGGGGGCATGGTCGACACCTGGCTCCCCGCCTACCTCCCCAGCCCTGACCGCTACGGTCCCATGCCCTACCGCAAGGTGGGCCAGAGCGGCCTGCGCCTGCCCGCCGTCTCCCTCGGCATGTGGCACAACTTCGGCGACGACAAGCCGTTCGAGGTGCAGCGGGCGATCCTGCGCCGCGCCTTCGACATCGGCATCACCCACTTCGACCTCGCCAACAACTACGGCCCGCCGTACGGCAGCGCCGAGAAGAACTTCGGGCGACACTTCGCGGCCGACTTCAAGCCGTACCGCGACGAGCTCGTCATCAGCTCCAAGGCCGGCTACGACATGTGGCCCGGGCCGTACGGCATCGGCGGCTCGCGCAAGTACCTGCTGGCCAGCCTGGACCAGAGCCTGGAGCGGATGGGCCTGGACTACGTCGACATCTTCTACAGCCACTGCCCCGACGAGGACACCCCGCTCGAGGAGACCATGGGAGCGCTGGCCACCGCGGTCAAGCAGGGCAAGGCGCTGTACGCCGGGATCTCCAGCTACTCCCCGGAACGCACCGAGCGGGCAGCCGAGGTCCTCGCCGGCCTGGGGGTCCCGCTGCTCATCCACCAGCCGAGCTACTCGATGCTCAACCGCTGGGTGGAGGGTGGGTTGCTCGACACCCTGGGCCAGCAGGGCATCGGCTGCATCGCGTTCAGCCCGCTCGCGCAGGGGATGCTCACCAACAAGTACCTCGGGGGCGTCCCGGAGGGCTCGAGGGCCTCGCAGGGCAAGTCCTTGTCGCGCGACCTGCTCACCGAGGAGTCGCTGACCAACATCCGCAGGCTCAACGACCTCGCCTCCGAGCGTGGCCAGTCCCTGGCCCAGATGGCCCTGGCCTGGGCGCTGCGCGACGAGCGGGTCACCTCGGTGCTGATCGGGGCGTCGTCGGTGGAGCAGCTCGAGGACTCCGCTGCCGCCGTCGCCAACCTGCGTTTCAGCGGGACCGAGCTGGAGAAGATCGACGCGTACGCCGTGGAGGCCGGGATCGACCTGTGGCGCGGCCAGTCCGAGATCGGCTGACGCACGCCCACCCCTCCCCGCAAAACGCCGGTTGCGCGGCATACCGCGTGAATTCGACGCGAGGTATGCCGCGCAACCGGCGTTTTGCCGGGGTGGTGGAGTCCGGATTCTGAGATTTCCCCTCGCCCCGTTATGTTTGGGCTGAGCAAGGCCCTATGTGAGCGCCGCCACAACCGGTGCAGACCAGCCTGCCGCGCAACGCCAGCAGCGGTGACCCCGCGGGGTTGTCGTGGCCCGAGCCGAAGGACCCGTCATCCGCGGGACCGGAGGAAGAAGGAGTGCCTGTGAGCGACAACGCTGTCGCCAGTACCGGTGAGAAGGCCGGCGCCGTCCCCCGCGAGGAGAACGTGCTCGCCAGCCTGACCGCCCCCGTCCCCGAGGTCGGTGACGGTGGACCCGAGATGATCCAGCTGCTCACCCCGGAGGGGCAGCGCGTCGAGAACGGCGAGTACGACGAGTACGTCAAGGACCTGACCGAGGAGGACCTGCGCGGCTTCTACCGCGACCTGGTCCTGATCCGTCGGGTCGACGCCGAGGCCACCGCGCTCCAGCGCCAGGGTGAGCTGGGCATCTGGGCCAGCCTGCTCGGCCAGGAGGCGGCGCAGGTCGGGTCGGGTCGCGCGATGCGTCCGCAGGACTACGCCTTCCCGACCTACCGCGAGCACGGCGTCGCCTGGTGCCGCGGGGTCGACCCGCTCAACCTGCTCGGGCTGTTCCGCGGCGTCAACCACGGCGGCTGGGACCCGAACGAGAAGAACTTCCACCTCTACACGATCGTCATCGGCGCGCAGACGCTGCACGCGACCGGCTACGCCATGGGCATCCAGCGTGACGGCGACGTCGGCACCGGCGACGACGAGCGCGACGCGGCCGTCATCGCCTACTTCGGCGACGGCGCAACCGCCCAGGGCGACGTCAACGAGTCGTTCGTCTACGCGGCGGTGAACAACGCCCCGGTGGTCTTCTTCTGCCAGAACAACCAGTGGGCGATCTCCGAGCCCAACGAGCGCCAGACCCGGATCCCGCTCTACCAGCGGGCGCGCGGGTTCGGCTTCCCCGGCGTACGGGTCGACGGCAACGACGTGCTCGCGGTGTACGCGGTCACGCAACAGGCGCTCAACGCCGCCCGCAGCGGCAACGGCCCCACCTTCATCGAGGCCTACACCTACCGCATGGGTGCGCACACGACGTCCGACGACCCGACGAAGTACCGCGTCTCCGCCGAGGTCGAGGTGTGGAAGCACCGTGACCCGATCGAGCGCCTGAAGTCCTACCTCGTGCACACCCAGAAGGCCGACCAGGAGTTCTTCGACGCGGTCGAGGCCGAGGGCGACGAGCTCGCGGTGCGGGTGCGTGAGGGCTGCCTGTCCATGCAGGACCCGACCGGCGACTCGATGTTCGACCACGTCTACGTGGAGAAGCACCCGGTCGTCGAGGCCGAACGCAAGGAGTTCGCCGAGTACCACGCCGGCTTCACCACGGAGGGTGGTCACTGATGGGCACGATGACGATCGCCAAGGGCATCAACAACGGCATGCGCGCCGCCATGGAGCGCGACCCGAAGGTCGTCCTCATGGGTGAGGACATCGGCAAGCTCGGTGGCGTCTTCCGGGTCACCGACGGCCTGCAGAAGGACTTCGGCGAGGACCGCGTCATCGACACCCCGCTCGCCGAGGCCGGCATCGTCGGCACCGCGATCGGGATGGCGTTGCGCGGCTACCGCCCGGTCGTCGAGATCCAGTTCGACGGCTTCATCTACCCGGCGTTCGACCACATCGTCAGCCAGGTCGCCAAGATGCGGGCCCGCTCGCTGGGCAAGATCAAGCTGCCCATGGTCATCCGCATCCCCGTCGGTGGTGGCATCGGCGCGGTCGAGCACCACTCGGAGTCCAACGAGGCCTACTTCGCCCACACCGCGGGGCTGAAGGTCGTCTGCTGCTCCAACGCCGAGGACGCCTACTGGATGATCCAGCAGGCCATCGAGTCCGACGACCCGGTGCTGTTCTACGAACCCAAGCGCCGCTACTGGGACAAGGGTGAGGTCGACGAGTCGGCCGCCCCGCGCCCCCTGCTCGAGGCCCAGGTCGTCCGTGAGGGCACCGACGCCACGCTGATCGCCTACGGCCCCATGGTCAAGACCTGCCTGCAGGCCGCCGAGGCCGCCGCGGCCGAGGGCAAGAACCTCGAGGTCATCGACCTGCGCACCCTGAGCCCGCTCGACCTGGACACGATCGCCGCCTCGGTCGAGAAGACCGGCCGGACGATCGTGGTCCACGAGGCCTCGACCTTCCTCGGCATGGGTGCAGAGATCGCCGCAGCCCTGCAGCAGCGCTGCTTCTACCACCTCGAGGCACCCGTGCTCCGGGTCGGCGGCTACAACCTGCCCTACCCGCCGAGCAAGCTCGAGGAAGAGTTCCTCCCCGACCTCGACCGCGTCCTGGACGCCGTCGACCGCTCGCTGGCCTTCTGAGAGGGGCGCGAAAACGCATGGCAGTCAAGGAGTTCAAGCTTCCCGACCCCGGTGAGGGACTGACCGAGGCCGACATCGTCACGTGGAACGTCGCTGTCGGTGACACGGTGAAGGTCAACGACATCGTCGTCGAGATCGAGACGGCCAAGTCGCTGGTCGAGCTGCCCGTGCCGTTCGCCGGCACGGTCACCGCCCTGCTCGTGTCCGAGGGCGACACGGTCGAGGTCGGCACGCCGATCATCGCCGTCGACACCGCTGGTGCTGCCGGTGCGGGTGCCCCCACGTCGGTCCAGCAGGCGCCTGCCGCCGGTGCCGTCGAGCCCGGGATGGAAGGGCTCGCCGGCTCCCAAGGTGGCCGCCGCCGCTGCGGCTGCCGAGGCCGAGGAGGAGGCCATCGAGGAGGGCAAGATCGGCGGCACCACGTCGACCGGTCGCACCGCCGTCCTGGTCGGGTACGGCGTCAAGCAGACCGAGGCCGTCCGTCGTCCGCGCAAGGGTGCCGCCGCCGGGGTGGCTCCTGCGGTCCAGCCCGCCTCGGCGCCCGCCGCCCAGGAGGCCAGGGCCGTCCCGGCGCCTGCCGAGCCGGCTCCCGCCGCTGCGGTGGTCCGGGAGGGTGGCGCTCGCGCCCTGGCCAAGCCGCCGGTGCGCAAGTACGCCAAGGACCTCGGGGTCGACCTCGAGGCGGTCGCAGGCTCCGGCGAGGGCGGCATCATCAGCCGCGCCGATGTCGACGCCCACGCCAACGGCGCTGCTGGGACACGCGGTCCTCGTCCGCAGCGTCCGTGACGTCCGGCACGGCAGGCGCGCCGGCGGCATACCAGGCTCCGGTCTTCACCCGCGGTGGTGAGCGCGAGACCCGCGTCCCCATCAAGGGGGTCCGCAAGATGACGGCCCAGGCGATGGTCGGCAGTGCCTTCACCGCGCCGCACGTCACCGAGTGGGTCACCATCGACGCGACCGCGACGATGGAGCTCGTCGAGCGGCTCAAGAAGGACCGTGAGTTCAAGGACGTCAAGGTCACGCCGCTGCTGGTGCTGGCCAAGGCGATGGCCGTCGCGATCCGCCGTCACCCCGAGATCAACGCGACGTGGGACGAGGCAGCCCAGGAGAT
The DNA here is from genome assembly GCA_963722015.1 of uncultured Actinomycetota bacterium. Taxonomy (GTDB): domain Bacteria; phylum Actinomycetota; class Actinomycetes; order Actinomycetales; family Dermatophilaceae; genus Pedococcus. Next base: position 126,584 of record CAVRMT010000010.1, read on the forward strand.
CGTGGTCAAGCACTACGTCAACCTCGGCATCGCCGCCGCCACCCCGCGGGGCCTGATCGTGCCGAACATCAAGGACGCCGACCAGATGTCGATGCTCCAGCTCGCCGAGGCCATCGGTGCGCTCACCGCGACCGCGCGCGAGGGTCGCACCCAGCCCGCGGACATGTCGGGGGGCACCATCACGATCACCAACGTCGGCGTCTTCGGTGTCGACACGGGCACCCCGATCATCAACCCCGGTGAGGCGGCGATCATGGCGTTCGGTGCGATCCGTCGCCAGCCGTGGGTGGTCACGGCTCCCGACGGCACCGAGACGATCGAGCCGCGGTGGGTGACCCAGCTCGCGCTGAGCTTCGACCACCGGCTCGTCGACGGTGAGCTCGGCAGCAAGTTCATCGCCGACGTCGGCGCGGTCCTCGCCGACCCGGCCCGGGGCCTCGTCTGGGGCTGACCCACCCGCACGACGAAGGCCCGCGCCGGTCCTGGCTTCTCCAGCTTCTCGAGGATCGGTGCGGGCCCTCGTCGTCCCGTGCCGGACCGCACCCGCCGTGGTGGCTCCGCTACTCGTCGCCGCGCAGGGTGAAGGACCGCAGACGGTCGCCGGTGAACCACAGCGACGCGACCGTCAGGGCTGCCGTGGCGACCACGGCGTAGGCGAGGCCGGTGCCCGGCGCCGGGACGAGTGGGCTGATCTCCGTGGCGACCTCGCGACCCCACGCGCCGACGGCGACCCACCGGATGCCGTCGAGGACGTTGCCGAGGACCCCTTCCCACAGGAGTGCGAAGAGCAGCCCGGCCACCACTGCGTGCCTGGTGAAGGCTGCCAGGCCCAGGAAGAGTGCGGTGTATGCCGTGCCGGCCACCGCGGCGCCGACCCCAGGCGACCGCCTGACGGGGGTCGCCCACGTCGAGGACCAGCCCTGCTGCCAGGACCGGCAGGGCGCCGAGCACCATCGTCGCCGCCCAGGCGACGACGTACTTGCTCAGGGCGATGACGTGCCGGCTCACGGGCTTGGACAACAGGTAGACGACCGACCCGTCGTCGATCTCGGGACCGAGGACGGCAGTGGCCGCCAGCAGGGCGACCAGCGGCAGCCCGAGCGTGAAGCCGAGCCCGGTCACGGCGTCGTAGCCGACCGCCGGGTCGTCGGTCAGCGCCCGCACCACGACCGCCAGGGCCAGGAGTACCGCGGGGATCAGGACCAGCACCAGCCCGCCGGCGACCCAGCAGGGCCTGCGCGGAGAGTCGCAGGATGGTGGCGTTCACCGGTCGACCCCCACCAGGTAGGTGAACACGCTCTCGAGGGACTCGTCGCTGGGGATGAGCTCGACGATCCGGATCTGCTGCGTGCCACCCTGGGCAGCCGGACCGCGAAGGCTCCGAAGTCGCAGACCGAGACGTCGACCCCGCCTGCGCTGCGCAGGGAGACCGACACCACCGAGGGCTCTGCCATCAGTGCGGCAGCCAGGCGACGGTCGTCGTCCGCGACGACGACGTACTGGACCGGCCGGTCGGTCATCAGCCGTCGGATCTGGCCGAAGTCCCCGGACGCCGCATGTCGACCGGAGACCACGACCTCGATCTGCCGGGCCACCTGCTCGACCTCCTCCAGGATGTGGGAGCTGAACAGGACCGTGCGGCCCTCGGCGCCCATCCGGCGCAGCAGGCTCATGAGGTGCAGCCGTTGGCGCGGGTCGACGCCGTTGAAGGGTTCGTCGAGCAGCAGCACGGCAGGGTCGTGGACGAGCGCGGACGCGAGCTTCACCCGCTGTCGCATGCCCTTGGAGTAGGTGCCGATCCGGCGCGCGCCGGCTCGCCATCTCCACGACCGACAGGGCCCGCTCGGTGGCGGTGCCGGGGTCGGCGAGCCCGTGCAGCTCGGCGTTGGCCAGGACGAACTGGCGGCCGGTGAGGTAGCCGAAGCTGAGCTCTCGCTCCGGCACCAGGCCGATCGTGCGGTACGCGTCGGTGTGTCGCCAGATCGGGGCGCCGTCGAGGGTGACGCTGCCTGCCGAGGGCGCGAGGAAGCCCGACATCAGGGCGATCAGGGTGGTCTTGCCGGCCCCGTTGGGACCCAGCAGGCCGGTCACGCCCGGGCGCACGGTCATCGAGATGCCGTTGACGGCGACCACGTTGCCGTACCAGCGTGAGGCCTTGTCGATGCTGATGACACTCATGCCGTGGCCACCCGTCGGTAGCGCCAGACCAGACCGACCACGCACGCAGCAGACACGAAGGTGAACACGGCCAGGTAGGCGAGCTGCATCGGGGTGCCCGTGGGTGGTGTGAGGGCCGACGAGTCGGTCCAGGTGGCCATCAGGCCGCGGTAGAGCGAGTACGGCGAGAACAGCCCGGCCACCTCGCCGACGCGTGGCTGTCCCTCCTCGGTGGCGATCGCCTGGATGGCGGACACGATGCCGTCGCCGATGAGCAGCAGCGCGATGGTGGCGACGACGGCGAACCCGCGGCGGGTGGACCACGACGCGACCAGTCCGGCCACGCCGGCCAGCGAGAGGGCGAGGAGCAGCGCGAGGCACACCGCTATTGCGGCGTCGCCGGTCTGCTGGGAGACGTCCAGCTCGCCCAGCAGCGCCACCGCGTACAGGAGCAGGATCGGGAGCAGCAGGAAGACCAGGGTGGCACCCAGCAGGGATGCCCAGCGGGCCAGCGCGTAGGTCGACGAGGGGAGGGGCCGCGCGAGGTACAGGGAGATGGTGCCGTGCCGGAGGTCAGGCGAGAAGAGCACCGGCGCCTGCGAGGCGACGAAGATCCCGAGGAGCACCTGGGTCGTGGAGGCGTACTCGGCGTAGCCGATCGGCAGCTCCTGGAGCCCGACGAACACCATCACCCCGCCGATCACGAGGGCCGGCACCAGATTGAGGGCGAGCAGGATGAACGGCAGCACCTTCGACCGCCCCGAGCGGCCGAGGCCGAAGGCGTTGCGGAAGCCGGTGACGACCAGGGCCCGGGCGATGGCTGCGGGTCCCCACCGCGGGCCGGTGTACGGGCGGTAGCCGAGGTCGTGGATGACGCTGCCACCCGCAGGCGTCGCAGCCGTCGGGTCGGTCGACGAGCGGTCAGCCACGGGACGGCTGCCCGGCGTCGGCGAAGACGTCCTCGATGCGTCGGTGGTCGACCTGCAGGCGCACCAGGCCGAGGCCAAGGTCGCTCGCGGTGTCGCGGACCAGGTCGCGCACGTCCAGCTGCTCGTGGACGGCAGCGACGGTCAGCAGGGCGCCGCGCGGCGCCGTCGCGACCCCGGCACGGGTCAGGGCCTCGGTCATCCGTGCCTGCGCGTCGTCGCCGAGCACCTCGACGAGCAGGACCCCGTGGTCGTCGAGGAAGTCGTCGGTCCGCGAGGCCCGCAGCAGTCGGCCGCCGTCGAGGACCACCACGTGGTCGCTCACGCGCTCGAGCTCACCGAGCAGGTGTGAGGTCTAGCGGACCACCGCGATCCCGAAGTCGTGCCCGATCCGCTGGACCAGTCCCAACATCTCCTCGCGCGCTGCGGGGTCGAGCCCGTTCGTCGGCTCGTCCAGCAGCGACCAGCCGGGTGGTGATGGGCCAGGGCCTGGGCCGCTGGCCTTCTGCTTCATGCCGGGTGGAGTAGCCGCCCTGGGCGGTACCGCTCCTCGGCGAGTCCCACGTGGCGCAGCACCTCGGCGGCGCGCTCACGGGCCGCGACCCGG
>CAVRMT010000011.1:0-71942 GCA_963722015.1 uncultured Actinomycetota bacterium
CGGTTCTCCTTGTCCGGGGGGCGTGCAGCGGGACCGCAGGCACGCGCACAGCCTGCCCTATGACGGGGTGGGACGCGCACGGGGTTTTGCGGGTCGGTACACCGAGACGGTCGGCTCGTTCGCGAGCCAGAACCGCCAGGGGTGTGCCTGCGCGTCGCCGCCCGCTCCCGACACCCCCACGCGTGGCCCCACCTGCACCAGTGCCGGGTCGACACCCGCTCCGGACGCGTGGAAGACCACGGCGGAGTCGGGCGCGCAGGCGTCGACGCCGGTCTGCGCCCCGTCCAGGCCCAGGGTCGTGGCGAGCCGGGCCGGTCCCCTCGCCCAGTCGCGACGGCGCACGCCCTCCCGACGGGCAGCAGCGGTCTCCTCTCCCCCCACCACCTCACCGGCCCGCAGGAGGACCGCGCTGGCAGCACCGTCGTCACCGCAGACGACGTTGGCGCACCAGTGCATCCCGTAGGTGAAGTACACGTAGACGTGACCGGCCGGACCGAACATCACCGCGGTCCGCGGGGTGGGGCCGCGGAAGGCGTGCGACCCCGGGTCGCTGAGCCCTGCGTACGCCTCGACCTCGGTGAGCCGGATGGTGACGCCCGCGTGGCTGACCGTGGCCCCGAGCAGCGCCGGGGCGACGGTCAGGACGTCGCGTGCGAAGAACGACCGCGGCAGGCGGTCACGGGGCACGGAGGACGTCAGTCCTTGCGACGACGGATCTTGTTGCCCAGCCACACCACGGGATCGTAGTGACGGTCGACGACGCGCTCCTTGAGCGGGATGAGCGCGTTGTCGGTGATCTTGATGTTCTCGGGGCACACCTCGGTGCAGCACTTGGTGATGTTGCAGTAGCCGAGACCGTGCTGCTCACGAGCGGCCGGACGTCGGTCGGCGCTGTCGAGGGGGTGCATGTCCAGCTCGGCGACACGCATGAGGAAGCGCGGTCCTGCGAAGGCCTGCTTGTTGTCCTCGTGGTCGCGCACGACGTGGCAGACGTCCTGGCACAGGAAGCACTCGATGCACTTGCGGAACTCCTGGCTGCGCTCCACGTCGACCTGCTGCATGCGGTAGTCGCCCGGCTGCAGGCCCTCCGGCGGCGAGAACGCCTGGACCTCGCGCGCCTTCTGGTAGTTGAACGAGACATCGGTGACCAGGTCGCGCGTCACCGGGAACGCCCGCAGCGGGGTCACCGTGATCGTCTGGCCCTCCTCGAAGGTGCTCATCCGGGTCATGCACAACAGCCGCGGACGACCGTTGATCTCGGCGCTGCACGATCCGCACTTGCCGGCCTTGCAGTTCCACCGCACCGCGAGGTCCGGGGTCTGCGTCGCCTGCAGCCGGTGGATGATGTCGAGGACGACCTCGCCCTCGTTGACCTCCACGGAGTAGTCCTGGAGCTCGCCCCCCTCGGCGTCGCCGCGCCAGACCCTGAACTTCGCGTCGTAGCTCATGTCCCGCTCCCGTCGTCGGTCCCCTGCGCTGCTGCCGGCGCGCCGCGGCGGGCCAGCTCCGCAGCGGTGAGGTACTTGCCCAGCTCGGTGTGCTCGAACAGCTCGAGCAGGTCCTGCCTGATCTCGGGCACGGGCTGGTGCCTCAGCACGACCTCGCCGGCGGGGTCCAGCGTGCAGACGAGGTTGACGCCCCGCCACTGCGGGTCCATCTTGGGGAAGTCCTCGCGGGTGTGGCCGCCTCGCGACTCGGTGCGTTCGAGCGCCGCCAGGGCCACGCACCGGCAGACGGCCATCATGTTGCGCAGGTCCAGGGCCAGGTGCCAGCCGGGGTTGAAGGGCCGATCTCCCTGCACCCCAACGTTCTTCACGCGCTCGTCGAGCTGGTCGAGCATCTCCAGGGCTTCTCGGACCTCGTCCTCGCGCCGGATGATCCCGACCAGGTCGTTCATCTTCTGCTGCAGCTCGTCGTGGACGGCGTAGGGGTTCTCGGAGGCGTCACGGAACGGTGCGAGGGCGGTCTGCACGGCCGAGTCCACGTCGGTCTCACTCACCGGCGGACGCGAGCTCCCCAGTCCCGCAACGTAGGCGGCGGCGCCGGCACCGGCGCGGCGGCCGAAGACGAGCAGGTCCGAGAGGCTGTTGCCCCCCAGGCGGTTCGAGCCGTGCATGCCGCCCGCGACCTCGCCCGCGGCGAACATGCCGGGCACCGAGGTGGCCGCGGTGTCGGCGTCGACCTCGACTCCCCCCATGACGTAGTGACAGGTCGGCCCGACCTCCATCGGCTCGGCCGTGATGTCGACGTCGGCGAGTTCCTTGAACTGGTGGTGCATCGAGGGCAGCCGACGGGTGATCTCCTCGGCCGGCAGCCGCGTCGACACGTCGAGGAACACCCCACCGTGCGGCGAGCCGCGGCCCTCCTTGACCTCGCTGTTGATGGCTCGGGCGACCTCGTCGCGCGGGAGCAGCTCTGGTGGGCGCTTGTTGTTCTCCGGGTCCTTGTACCAGCGGTCGGCCTCCTCCTCGGAGTCGGCGTACTGGCCGCGGAACACGTCGGGCACGTAGTCGAACATGAAGCGGTTGCCGTCGGAGTTGCGCAGCACTCCCCCGTCCCCGCGCACCGACTCGGTGACCAGGATGCCCTTCACCGAAGGTGGCCAGACCATGCCGGTGGGGTGGAACTGGATGAACTCCATGTTGAGCAGGGTCGCGCCCGCCCGCAGGGCCAGGGCGTGCCCGTCCCCGGTGTACTCCCAGGAGTTGCTGGTCACCTTGAACGACTTCCCGATGCCGCCGGTGGCCAGGATGATCGCGGGGGCGGAGAACACCACGAACTGCCCCGACTCGCGCCAGTAGCCGAAAGCGCCGGACACTGCGCCGTCGCCGTCCTTGAGGACATCAGTGACCGTCAGCTCGGCGAACACCCGCAACCGTGACTCGTAGTCGCCGGTCTCGCGGTGGTCATCCTGCTGCAGGCTGACGATCTTCTGCTGCAGGGTGCGGATGAGCTCCAGGCCGGTGCGGTCGCCCACGTGCGCCAGCCGCGGGTACTCGTGCCCGCCGAAGTTGCGCTGGCTGATCCGGCCGTCGGGGGTGCGGTCGAACAGCGCCCCGTAGGTCTCCAGCTCCCACACCCGCTGCGGCGCCTCCTTGGCGTGCAGCTCGGCCATCCGCGGGTTGTTGAGGAACTTGCCACCACGCATGGTGTCGCGGAAGTGGACCTCCCAGCTGTCCTTCTCGTTGGCGTTGCCCATCGAGGCGGCGATGCCGCCCTCGGCCATCACCGTGTGGGCCTTGCCGAACAGGCTCTTGCAGATGATGGCCGTCCTCAGGCCCTGTTCGCGAGCCTCGATCGCCGCCCGCAGGCCGGCCCCGCCGGCACCGATGACGATCACGTCGTAGTCGTGGCGTTCGAGTTGGCTCACTCGCACTCCTAGTTGATGAACCGCAGGTCGGTGATCGTCCCGGAGGAGACCAGGGCGATGTAGGCGTCGGTGACGACCAGGCTGCCGAGCGTCACCCAGGCGAACGTCATGTGACGGGCGTTGAGCTTGCCGACCCAACCCCACGCCTTGTAGCGCAGGGGGTGCTTGCTGAAGTGGTTGAGCCGGCCCCCGATGATGTTGCGGCAGGAGTGGCAGCCCAGCGTGTAGCACCACAGCAGCACGACGTTGGCGACCAGGATCACCGTCCCCAGGCCCAGCCCGAAGCCGCCGTCCTTGCCGCGGAACGCGTGCAGGGCGTCATAGGTGTTGATCAGGGAGATGAGCACGGCGGCGTAGAAGAAGTAGCGGTGCAGGTTCTGGGCGACGAGGGGGAACCGCGTCTCGCCCGAGTAGGTGCGGTGCGCCTCCGGGACCGCGCAGGCCGGTGGGCTCATCCAGAACGCGCGGTAGTACGCCTTGCGGTAGTAGTAGCAGGTCAGCCGGAAGAGCAGCAGGAACGGCAGCGTGAGGACCGCCAGCGGGACCAGCGGCGGGAACTCGCCGAACCACTCGCCGAAGTGGGCCGAGCCGGGGACACAGCTCGCGCTGACGCACGGGGACGCGAACGGGGTGAGGTAGCCGTAGTCCGCGACGAAGTAGTCCTTCTGCGTGGCCGTGCGCACCAGCCCGTAGAGCAGCCAGGCGGTGAACAGGACGAAGGTGACGAACGGCTGCAGCCACCAGCGGTCCTGGCGCAGGGTGCGCGCCGCGACCCGGGCGCGGCCGGGGGCGTGGACGCCTGCGCCGAAAGGAGCGTTCGACACCTCAGTGGCCCCGGGACGGGCCGACGCCCTCGTCCTCGGCGTCCGACCACAGGGAGGGGTCGTACTCCTCGTCGGTGATGAACACGACCTCCCCCGGGCCACCCGCCCGGTCTTGGGAGCCGATGCCCGCGCCGCGGGCCAGCAGGTCGACGTCGTCCGCCAGCCGCACGACGTCGTCACGCAGCCGCTGGACGTCGAGGGTGTTTCCCAGGTCCTTGGAGAGCGCGGTCACCGCCCGTCGCAGTCCGGCCACGTGACCCGCAGCCGCAGTGAGGTCGTCGCTGACACCCATGGCACCGTCCTTGTCGCGAAGGTCGAGATGGGTCGCCGTTGACCCATGCCACCGAACCTAGCGCGAAGCGGACCCGAATTCGTGGGACTTTGCCCGACGTGTTTCCACCGGGCCCGCAGGCGTCACCGCACCGTGATGGGGGTGCTGGCCCACTTCCGGGCTGTTGCCGCCTGCTGCTGCAGGCGGGTCAGCTGCTCTGCGACGCGCACCGGCGCGGTGCCGCCCTTGGCGCTGCGCGAGGCCAGCGATCCCTCGACGCTGAGCACGTCACGCACCGCGGGCGTCAGGTGGGGCGAGATCGTGGTGAGGTCGGCGTCGGTGAGGTCCCACAGCTCGATACCGCGACCCTCGCACTCGCGGACGCAGGCCCCGGCGACCTCATGGGCGACCCGGAACGCCACACCTTCACGCACCAGCCACTCGGCGATGTCCGTCGCCAACGAAAAGCCCTGCGGCGCAAGGGATGCGAGCCGTTCGGTGTTGAACACCATGGTCTCGACCATGCCGCCGAACGCCGGGAGCAGCACCTCGAGCGTGTCGATGGCGTCGAACACCGGCTCCTTGTCCTCCTGCAGGTCGCGGTTGTACGCCAGCGGCAGCGACTTCAGCGTGGTCATGAGGCCGGCGAGGTCGCCGACCAGCCGACCCGCCTTGCCGCGCGCGAGCTCGGCGACATCGGGGTTCTTCTTCTGCGGCATGATGCTCGACCCCGTGGAGTAGGCGTCGTCCAGCGCGACGAAGGAGAACTCCTTGGTGGCCCAGAGGACGACCTCCTCGGCCAGCCGGGAGACGTCCACGGCGGTCATGGCTGCCACGAAGGCCATCTCTGCCGCGAAGTCCCGCGACGCCGTCCCGTCGATGGAGTTCTCGACCGACGTGGTGAAGCCGAGGTCCGCGGCAACCGCCTCCGGGTCGAGCCCGAGCGAGGAGCCGGCGAGGGCACCGGATCCGTACGGTGACACCGCTGCCCGCACGTCCCAGTCCTGCAGCCGCTGCACGTCGCGCAGCAGCGCCCAGGCATGCGCGAGCAGGTGGTGGGCGAGCAGGACGGGCTGGGCGTGCTGGAGGTGGGTCCGGCCCGGCATCGCCACCTCCGGGTGGCGGACGGCCTGGGAGACCAGTGCGTCGACGACGTCGAGCACGAGGGCGGCGACCGAGCGGGCGTGGTCGCGCAGGTACATCCGGAACAGCGTGGCGACCTGGTCGTTGCGCGAGCGTCCCGCCCGCAGGCGACCGCCCACGTCGGCACCGGCACGCTCGATGAGCCCACGCTCCAGTGCGGTGTGGACGTCCTCGTCGTCCTCGGCGGGCACGAACGCACCCGACCCGACGTCGGCCGCGAGCCGTCCCAGCCCCGCGAGCATGGCCTCGAGGGACGTGTCGTCCAGCAGGCCGGCGGCGTGCAGGACCCGTGCGTGGGCGCGTGAGCCCGCGAGGTCGTACGGCGCGAGCCGCCAGTCGAAGTGCGTGGACTTGCTCAGCGCGGCGAGCGCGTCGGCCGGGCCGCCGGCGAAGCGCCCGCCCCACAGGCTGACCTTGCCGGGCTGCGGCGGGTCGGGCTGCGTGGTGGGGGTCGGGCTGTCGGGGCTCACAGGTGCTCCTGGTCGGTGGTGCCCGCGAGTGCGAGCAGGTCGGTGGCGGTCCGCCGGCTGGCGGCCGTCCCCGTCGTGATGATCATGATGGTGTCGTCGCCGGCGATGGTGCCGAGCACCCCCGCCAGGGCTGCGTGGTCGATCGCCGAGGCCAGGAAGCTCGCGGCTCCCGGTGGGGTGCGGAGCACGACGAGGTTGTGCGACGGCTCAGCGGTGACGAGCAGCTCCTCGCACACCCGGCGCAGGCGTGCGGCCAACGCGGAGCCGTCGGGTGCGGGCCGGGCGGTGCGGTCACCGCCCTCCCCCGGCACGGCATACACCAGGGAGCGGCCGGCCCGGACCTTGACGGCACCGAGCCCGAGCAGGTCACGGGACAGCGTCGCCTGGGTGACCTCGATGCCGTCCTGGGCGAGCAGCGCGAGCAGGTCGCCCTGGGAGCGCACCTCGTGGCGCCCGAGCAGCTCGACGATGCGTCGCTGGCGCCCGGTGGGGGTCGCGGCGATGGTCACGGGCCCTCCAGCAGGAACGACAGCAGGGCCTTCTGGGCGTGCAGGCGGTTCTCGGCCTCGTCCCAGACGAGCGACTGCGGCCCGTCGATCACGGCTGCCGTCACCTCGAACCCGCGGTAGGCCGGCAGGCAGTGCAGGAAGATCGCGTCGGCGGCGGCACCGCTCATCAGCTCCTCGGTGACCGCGTAGGGCACGAACGGGCTCTCGGCGCCCTGGCGGTCGCCCTTCTGGTCCTCCATGCCCATCGAGACCCAGGTGTCGGTGACGACCACGTCGGCGCCCTCGACGGCCTTGGGGGCGTCCGTGGCGACGACGACGGAACCGCCCTGCTCGTCCGCGATCGCCTGGGCCCTGGCGAGGACCGCCGCGTCGGGTTGGTGGCTCGCGGGGGTGCCGATGCGGACGTGCATCCCGGCGAGGGCACAGCCCAGGAGGTAGGAGTGCGCCATGTTGTTGGCCCCGTCACCGACGTAGGCGAACGTCAGCCCGCGCAGGGCTCCCCGGTGCTCCAGCACCGTCATCAGGTCGGCGAGGATCTGGCACGGGTGGAACTCGTCGGTCAGGGCGTTGACGACGGGAACCCCGGCGTGCGCCGCCATCTCCTGGATGCGCTCCTGTCCGTGGGTCCGCCAGACGACCGCCGCGGACTGCCGCCCGAGGACCCGCGCGGTGTCGGCGACGGACTCGCGGGTCCCGATCTGGGCCAGGGCGCCGTCGACCACCGTGGGGTAGCCACCGAGCCCGGTGATGGCGCCGGCGAAGGACACCTGGGTGCGCAGCGTGGGCTTGTCGAAGATGACCGCCACGGTGCGGGGCCCGGCCAGCGGGGTCCGGGAGTATGGCGCGGCCTTGAGCTCCAGGGCCCGCTGGAGCACCAGCGCCTGCTCGTCGGCGCTCAGGTCGTCGTCGCGCAGGAAGTGGCGGGTCATCAGGCGTCCTTCGTGGTCGGGGTGGGGCCGCCGGGGGCGGCACCGGAACCCTCGATCGAGGGGGTGTCCAGGCCGGCGAGCAGGCCGGGCAGGGCGGTGACGAACGAGTCCAGCTGTTCGGTGGTGACCACCAGCGGCGGGGCGAGCCGCAGGGCGTCGGGCGCCACCGGGTTGACGATGAAGCCGGCGTCCCGTGCGGCGGCGGCCACCGCAGCAGCCACCGGCTCCGCGAGGGTGATCGCTCGCAGCAGGCCTCGTCCCCTCACGCCGGTCACGAGCGGGTGGGCCAGCGCGCGGACCGCCCGGACGAGGTGCTCGCCGGCCCGGGTCGCGTGGTCCAGCAGTTCCTGCTCCTCGATGGTGTCGATGACGGCGAGCCCGGCCGCGGCGGCGAGCGGGTTGCCGCCGAAGGTGGAGCCGTGCTGCCCGGCGGTCAGCAGACCGGACACCTCGGGTCCGAAGGTCACGAGGGCACCGATGGGGACGCCACCCCCGAGCCCCTTCGCGAGGGTGATGGCGTCCGGCACGATCCCTGCCTGCTGGAACGCGAACCACGTGCCGGTCCGCCCGATCCCGGTCTGGATCTCGTCCACGACCAGGAGCGCACCGTGCTCGGTGGTGAGCTCCCGGGCGAGGCGCAGGTACGCCGTCCCGGCGTCCAGCACCCCGGCCTCACCCTGGACGGCCTCGAGCACGACCGCACCGGTCCCCGGGCCGATGGCGGCGCGCAGGGCTGCCTCGTCGCCGTACGGCACGTGGCTCACGCCGGGGATGAGCGGGGCGAACGGCTCCCGGTAGATCTCCTTGTGGGTCAGGGCGAGCGCCCCGGTGGTGCGGCCGTGGAAGGCGCCCTCGGCGGCCACGATCCCCCTGCGGCCGGTCCGCCGGCTGAGCTTGATGGCGGCCTCGATGGCCTCGGCGCCGGAGTTGGCGAAGAAGACCCCCGACCCGGGCGGGGCGTCGGCGATGCCCAGGATCCGCTCGGCCAGGGCGATCTGGCCCGGCGAGGTGAACAGGTTGGAGACGTGGATCGCCTCGCCGGCCTGCTTGCTGATCGCCGCGACCAGGGCGGGGTGGCCGTGGCCGAGGGCGTTGACGGCGATCCCCCCCACGAGGTCGAGGTAGCGCTTGCCGTCGACGTCCCAGACCCAGCAGCCCTCACCGTGCGACAGCACCAGCGGCGGACGGCCGAAGACGCCCAGGAGCGAGGTCTCGTAGCGCGCGAGCAGCTCTTCGTTGCGGGTGGTCATCTGGTCCGACCCTTCATGTCGGCGCCCGTGTCGGCGCTGGTGTCGGCGCCGTGTCGGCGCGGGGGTCGTCCGGGGGGTCGGGGACGACCATGGTGCCGATCCCCTCGGAGGTGAACACCTCCAGGAGCAGTGAGTGCGGCTGGCGACCGTCGATGACGTGGGCCTGGGGGACGCCGTTCTCGACCGCGCGGACACAGGCCTCGAGCTTGGGGATCATCCCGGCGTCGACCTGGTCGAGCAGCTCCCGCGCGCCGCTGACCGACAGCGACGACAGCAGCGAGTCGCGGTCCGGCCATTCGGCGTAGACCCCCTCGACATCGGTCAGCATGACGAGCTTGTGGGCACCGAGGGCTACGGCCAGGGCTGCGGCCGCGGTGTCGGCGTTGATGTTGAGCACCTGGCCCTCGACGTCGAGGTCGGGGGCGACGGTCGACACGACGGGGATCCGGCCGGCGTCGAGGATGTCCTGCACCGCCCCGGGGTTGACGGTGACGACGTCACCGACCAGACCGAGGTCCACGACCTCGCCGTCGACCTCGGTGCCGCGGCGCCGGGCACCGAAGAGGCCGGCGTCCTCCCCGGACAGGCCCACGGCCACCGGGCCGTGCTGGTTGAGCAGCCCGACGAGCTCGCGGCCCACCTGGCCGGTGAGCACCATCCGGACGACATCCATGACCTCGGGCGTCGTGACCCGCAGCCCGCCCCGGAACTCGCTCTCGAGGCCCAGTCGTCCGAGCATCTGCGCGATCTGCGGGCCTCCCCCGTGGACGACGACCGGACGCAGCCCGGCGTACCGCAGGAAGGCGACGTCCTGGGCGAAGGCGGCCTTGAGCTCGGCGTCGACCATCGCGTTGCCGCCGTACTTGACCACGACGAGCGAGCCACGGAAGCGTTCGAGCCACGGCAGGGCCTCGACGAGCGTCTGGGCCTTGCCGCGGGCCACCCGCAGGGCGGCCTTGCCGATGTGGCCGCGCACCGTGCTCGAGGACAGGGTGCTCGAGGACAGGGTGCTCGAGGACAGGGTGCTCGGGGACGCCGGGCTCGGGGACGTGGGGTCGGGGGGGACGGTCATGGCTGCCTTCAGCTCGAGTAGGCCGAGTTCTCGTGGACGTAGTCGTGGGTGAGGTCGTTGGTCCAGACGGTGGCCGTGGCATCGCCGGCGTGCAGGTCGACGAGCACGTGGACCTCGCGGGCGGTGAGGTCGACCAGGGAGCGGTCCTGGCCCACGCCACCGGCCCGGCAGACCTGGACCCCGTTCATCGAGACGTCGAGCCGGTGGGGGTCGAAGGCTGCCTGCGTGGTGCCGACCGCTGCCAGCACCCGTCCCCAGTTGGGGTCGTTGCCGAACACCGCGCACTTGAAGAGGTTGTTGCGGGCCACCGAGCGCGCGACCTCGAGGGCGTCGGCCTCGCTGGCGGCCGACCGCACCTCGATGGCGATGTCGTGGTGGGCGCCCTCGGCGTCGGCGATGAGCTGCCGCGCCAGGCTGGCGCACACCTGCGTGACGGCCGTCGTGAGCTCCTCAGCGCCGGGGGCGACTCCCGAGGCACCCGAGGCGAGCAGCACCACGGTGTCGTTGGTCGACTGGCAGCCGTCGGAGTCGATCCGGTCGAACGTCGTGGCCGCGGCCGTCCGCAGGACGCCGTCGAGCTCACCCGCTCCGACCACGGCATCGGTGGTGACGACCACGAGCATGGTGGCCAGGGCCGGGGCGAGCATGCCGGCCCCCTTGGCCATGCCGCCCACGCTCCACCCGTCGCGCTCGGCGACGGCCTGCTTGTGCACGGTGTCGGTCGTCCGGATCGCGATCGCGGCGTCCTCACCACCGTCGGGGTCGAGCGCCGCGGCGGCGGCATCGACGCCGGCGAGCACCGAGGGCATCGGCAGCAGCTCGCCGATCAGGCCGGTCGAACAGACCACGACGTCGCCGGCGGAGATCCCGAGGACCTCGGCGACCCTCTCGGCCGTCGTGTGCGTGTCGGCGAACCCCTGGGCGCCGGTGCAGGCGTTGGCCCCGCCGGAGTTGAGGACCACGGCGTCCACCCGGCCGTCGGTGAGCACCTGGCGCGACCAGGTCACCGGCGCGGCCTCGACCCGGTTGCTGGTGAAGACCGCCGCCGCGTGGTGGTCCGGACCGTCGTTGACGACGAGCGCGAGGTCGGGCGCGCCGGTGCTCTTGAGGCCGGCCGCCACCCCGGCAGCGCGGAAGCCGGCAGGGGTGGTGGTGCTCACGAGGTACCTCCGGAGAGTCGTGCGGGGGCGACGGTCTGCCCGCCACGGCGCCAGGTGTCGGCTGCGTCGTCGGCCCGGTCGCTGTCCACGAGGATCCAGTCCGTGTCGTAGGTCGAGAGGGCGAGGATGCTGATCTTCTTGCGTGCCAACGGTTCGAGCAGGCCGGAGAGGACACCGACCATGGTGAAGTCGAGCGGGCCTGCGATCTCGAAGGCGGTGAGCGGGCCCTCCTTCTGGACGCCCGGAGGCAGGGCGTCGAAGGCGGAGACGATCGAGGTCTCGCTGTCGGTGTAGGTGATGGAGGCCAGCGGACCGGTCCGCCAGTCCCACGACGGCTCCTCGCCTGCGGGCAGCCGGACGAAGGCGACGTCCTGGTCGTGGCGCATCAGGTGCAGGGGCAGGCTCATGGGGACACCCCCGTCACGGGGAGACCGGTGGTCTCGGGCAGCCCGAGCGCGAGGTTCATGCACTGCACGGCAGCCCCGGCGGTGCCCTTGGTGAGGTTGTCCACGGCCGCGACCACCACGACCCTGCCCACCCGCTCGTCGACGACGACCTGCAGGTGCACGGTGTTGCTGCCGAGGACGCTCCCGGTCGACGGCCAGGACCCCTGCGGCAGCACGTGGACGAACGGCTCCGCGGCATAGGCCTGCTCCCACACGGCCCGCACCCGTGCGGGGTCGGCGCCCTCGGCGAGCGGTGCCGTGCAGGTGGCGAGGATGCCGCGGGGCATCGGTGCCAGCGTCGGCGTGAAGGAGATGGTCACGTCGACCCCGGCGGCCAGGGAGAGGTTCTGCTCGATCTCGGGGGTGTGGCGGTGGGTGCCGCCCACGCCGTACGGCGACATCGCCCCCATGACCTCGGCACCCAGCAGGTGGGCCCGAAGCGACTTGCCCGCCCCCGACGTGCCGGACGCAGCGACCACGACGACGTCGCGCGCGGCCAGGACGCCCGCGGCGTAGCCGGGTGCGAGGGCCAGGGAGACCGCGGTCGGGTAGCAGCCGGGCACGGCCACGTGCCGCTCGCCGACGAGCGCGTCGCGTTGGCGGACGCCGCCGCCGACCGGGAGCTCGGGCATGCCGTAGGCCCAGGTTCCCGCGTGCGGGGTGTCGTAGAAGGACTGCCACGCCTCGGCGTCCCGCAGCCGGAAGTCGGCACCGCAGTCGATGACCACGACCTCGTCCGGAAGCTCGGCGGCCAGGGCGCCCGAGTGTCCGTGGGGAAGGGCGAGGAAGACCACGTCGTGCCCCGCCAGGGTGTCGGGGGTGGTCTGCTCGATCACGCGGGACGCCAACGGTGTCAGGTGCGGGTGGACGGCGCCGAGCAGCTGTCCGGCGCTCGAGGCGGCCGTGACCGCGCCGATCTCCACGTCGGGGTGCGCCAGCAGGAGCCGGAGGAGCTCTCCCCCGGCGTAGCCACTGGCTCCGGCGACTGCCACGCGCTGCATGTGCATGAACATACACCCGCACGGAAACTCATGCACGCGCTTCCGGTCACCGGGTCAGCAGCGCGGGGCCCGGCCCGCGGCGGGAAGCCGGGCAGCGGCGGGAAGCCGGGCAGCGGCGGGAAGTCCGGTCACCCCAGGGGGTCGTCGTCCCCCCATGGGACCAGGGTGATCTTGCGGTCGGAGGCTGCGAGGCCCCCGGCTGCGCGGTCCCGCAGCGAAGCAGGGGTGTCGACACCGGCACGGACCATCCGCCCCGACCAGACGTCGTGCTCCCCCGCTGCGAGGGCCAGCGCGAGCGCGGTGACCTCGCCGGGGTCGGTCCACTCGGTGCGCCCCTCGTGGCCGACCATCGCCTGCGTCATGTCGGTGCGCACCACACCCGGCGCGAGGTCGAAGGCGTAGACACCGTGGTCGCGTCCGGCGAGGTCCGTGGACCCGGTCAGCCGGGCCAGCGCGGTCTTGCTCGCGTGGTAGGCCGAGGCCACGGCGCCAGGACGCACCCCGGCGCCGCTGTTGAGGTTGATGACCCGACCGGTCCCCGCCGCCACCATGAGCGGCAGGACGGCGCGGGTCATGAGGAACGGCCCGAGGACGTTGACCTCCATGGTCCGCCACCACTGCTCGGGGTCCGCCTCGTGGATCGGCACCTCGGTGTCGATGACGCCGGCGTTGTTGACCAGCACGTCGATCCGGCCGTGACGGGCGAGCACCTCGCCCACCCAGCGTTCGACGGCCACCCGGTCGGTGACGTCCGCGACGTCGCGTGAACCCCGCTCCACGGCATACCCGGCCTGCTCGAAGGCGTCGGCGAGGTGCCGGCCGATCCCCCGCGAGGCACCCGTGACGACGGCGACGCTCACCGCTGCACCGCGCCGGTGCGGTCGGCGGCAGCGGCGACCGCGGCATCGCGCAGGGCGCTCACCTCGTCGGTGGTCAGCGTGCGCTGCGCGGCCCGGAAGGTCAGGCGGTAGGCCAGCGACTTGCGCCCCTCACCGACCTGCTCGCCACGGTAGACGTCGAACAGCTGCACCGACTCCAGCCGGTCGCCGGCCCCGGAACGCAGTGCTGCCTCGACGCGTGCGGCGGGGACCTCCTGCGCGACGACCAGGGCCACATCGGTGTGCGCCGGCGGGTAGGTCGACAGCTCGGTCGCCTGGACCGGCACCCCCGTCGCGGCGACGAGGACGTCGACGTCCAGCTCGGCGGCCACCGTGCGTGGGGGCAGGTCGAGGGCCGAGGTGACCTTGGGGTGCAGCTCGCCGGCGTGACCGACGACGGTGCCGTCCTGCAGCGCGATGCTGGCCACCCGACCGGGGTGCCACGGCGGGCGCTCGGTCGCGGTGACCACGAGCTCGAGACCCAGGGCGGTCCCCACCGACAGCGCCCACGCCACGGCGTCGGAGGCGTCGGCCTTGCGCCCGGGGCCCCAGGGGCCCCCGCGTTCGATGTCACCCGCCGCGGCCATGGCGACGTGCCGCGGCTGCTCCGGGACGGCGCCGCGGATCTGCGCCAGCGTCTCGGCGTCGGGCTGGACCTCGATCCCGGGGACCGGGGCGTTCGACGGCTGCTCACGGCCGATGGTGACCAGGCCGAGCTCGTACACCGCGACGTCACGGTGCCCCCGGGCGACGTTGCGGCGCAACGCGTCCAGCAGCGTGTCGAGCACCGACGTGCGCAGCAGCGGCTGCTCGTCGGACAGCGGGTTCACGAGGGCCTCGGTCCGGCGGCGGACGTCCTGGGGTGCGTACCCGAGCGAGTCGAACAGGGTGGGCGCGACGAAGGGATAGGTCAGGACCTCGACCAGGCCCTGCTGGGCCAGGGTGTTCGCGACGACGCGGCGGACACGCTGGCCGTGGGTCAGCCCGTGCCCGGCCCTGGGGGTCGGCAGGACGGACGGGATCTGGTCGTAGCCGCGCACCCGCGCGACCTCCTCCACCAGGTCTGGCCCGTTGACGAGGTCCGGTCGCCAGGAAGGCGGCAGGACGGTGACCCTGCCGGCGTCGGCGTCGGCGTCGGCGCCGTCGACCGGCTCGACCTCGCAGCCGATGGCGACCAGGGTGTCGACCACCTCGTCGTGGGGGTAGTCGAGCCCGACGTAGCGCGTGGGCAGGGTCGTGTCGAAGTCGATCGCGGCACGGCTGGGGCGCTGGTCGACATCGGTGACCCCCACGTCGGCGGTGCCTCCGCCGAGGGTGACGAGCAGGTCCACGGCGAGCTGGGCCGCGGCTGCGGTCACCTCCGGGTCGACGCCACGCTCGAACCGCTTGGACGCCTCGGTGGTGAGGCGGTGGCGGCGGGAGGAGCGGGCGACCGAGATCGGGTCGAAGTGGGCGGCCTCGATGAGCACCTCGGTCGTCGAGGACGTGACCTCCGACGTGGCGCCGCCCATGACCCCGGCGATGGCGAGCGGGCGGTCGAGGCCGTCGACGATGAGCAGGTCCTGCGGGTCGAGGGCACGGGCGACGTCGTCCAGGGTGGTGAGCTTCTCCCCCACCCGTGCACGACGCGTACCGACCCCACCGGACAGGGTGTCCAGGTCGAAGGCGTGCAGCGGCTGTCCGAGCAGCATCATCACGTAGTTGGTGACGTCGACGGCCAGCGAGATGGGGCGCATGCCGAGCTGGGTGAGCCGCGTGGTCATCCACTGCGGGGTGGACGCCGCAGCGTCGACCCCGCGCACGATGCGGGCGACGTAGCGGTCGCAGCCGGCCACGCCCTCGATGGGCGCCTGGTCG
This sequence comes from uncultured Actinomycetota bacterium, assembly GCA_963722015.1. Taxonomy (GTDB): domain Bacteria; phylum Actinomycetota; class Actinomycetes; order Actinomycetales; family Dermatophilaceae; genus Pedococcus. Next base: position 15,181 of record CAVRMT010000011.1, read on the forward strand.
GTGACGCTCACGGCATACCCGTCGGCGTTGGCCGGGGCCACGACGAGGTGGCCGGGGTCCGCGGGGTCGCGGAAGGTGACGCCGGTGGACAGGGCGTACTCGCGGGCGATCCCCCGCAGGGAGAAGCAGTAGCCGCGGTCGGGGGTGACGTTGACCTCGACGACCTCGTCACCGAGGCCGAGCAGCTCGATGGCGTCGTCACCGGGTGCCAGGGCAGCCGCGGCCTGCTCCCCCAGGAGCTCGGACAGCACGATGATGCCGTCGTGGTCCTCGCCGAGGCCGAGCTCGAGAGCGGAGCAGATCATGCCGTTGGAGACGTGGCCGTAGGTCTTGCGGGCCGAGATCTCGAACCCGCCGGGCAGGACACCGCCGGGCAGGACGCAGACGACGAGGTCGCCGACGGCGAAGTTGTGCGCGCCACAGACGATCTCCTGGGCCTTGCCCTCGGTGACCTGCTGGCCGTGCTCGCCGACGTCCACGGTGCACCAGTTGATCGTCTTGCCGTTCTTCTGCGGCTCCGCCTCCTTGGTCAGGACGCGACCGACGACGAGGGGACCGCGCAGGTCGCCGCCGCTGAGCCCCTCCTCCTCGAGACCGACCCGGACCAGGGCTGCGGCGACGTCGGCACCGGTGGCGGCGGCGGGCACGTCGGCCAGCTCACGAAGCCAGGACACGGGCGCGTGCATCAGATCTCCATTCCGAACTGGCGGGAGAAGCGAACGTCTCCCTCGACGATGTCGTGCATGTCCGCCACCCCGTGGCGCAGCATCAGGGAACGCTCGATCCCCAGGCCGAAGGCGAACCCCGTGTAGCGCTCCGGGTCGACGCCGGCAGCGCGCAGCACGCGCTGGTTGACCATCCCCGAGCCGCCGAGCTCGATCCAGCCGGTGCCGCCACACGTGCGGCAGGCGGCGTCGTTCCCGCCGCAGACCCAGCACTGGCAGTCGATCTCGGCGCTCGGCTCGGTGAAGGGGAAGTAGTTGGGGCGCAGGCGGGTGACGATCCCGTCGCCGAACAGCCGCTGGACGAACGCGTCCAGCGTGCCCTTGAGGTGGGCCATCGTGATGCCCTCGTCGACGACCAGGCCCTCGAACTGGTGGAAGACAGGGGTATGCGTCGCGTCGAGGTCGTCGGTGCGGAACACCTTGCCGGGGCACAGGACGTAGATCGGGGGCTCGCGGTCGAGCATGGTGCGGACCTGCACCGGAGAGGTGTGCGTGCGCAGCACGAGGCCGCTGCCGCTGGGGGCCACGAAGAAGGTGTCGGCCTCACCGCGGGCCGGGTGGTCCGGGGACAGGTTGAGCGCGTCGAAGTTCAGCCACTCGGACTCGACCTCGGGGCCTTCGGCGATCTCCCACCCCATCGCGACGAAGATGTCCTCGATCCGCTCGGACACCAGGCTGATCGGGTGCCGGGCCCCCAGCGGACGACGCGGGACGCGGACGGTCAGGTCCACCGTCTCCTCCACGAGGATCCGTTCGTCTCGCTCGGCCTCGAGCTCGGCCTGCCGGGCGGTGAGCGCCTGGCCGACGCGGCCGCGGGCCTGGCCGACCCGCTTGCCCGCCTCGGCCTTGGCGCTGGGCGGCAGCGCTCCGATCTCACGGTTGGCCAGCGCCAACGGGCTCTTCTCCCCCTGGTGCGCGAGGCGGGCGGCCTTGAGCGCGTCGAGGGAGTCGGCGGCCGCGATCGCCGCCACCGCGTCCACGACGGCCTGCTCGACCACCGCCGGGTCCAGCGCGGCGACCTCGACGGGGTCGTACTGCTTGTTGGGTCCTGACATGCCACTTCCTTGGTCGGCGCAGCCTCGGGAGCTCTCCACCCGTGGGCGCGCACGGCTCGGCGCCCGGGTCGGGCCCACCGAGTCTAGGGGCGCGCGACGCCGCCCCCGGGGCTGGGTTGCCGCCAGCCGTTCCCCAGCCGCGACACCCCGCTGCGCCAGGGCCGCACCATCGCTCAGGCGAGGTAGTCCGGCGGCTCGGACGGCAGGCTGAGGCGGAACTGCGCCCCGCCGCTCGGGGAGGACTCGACCTGCACCCGGCCACCGTGCGCCTCGACGAGGCCCTTGACGACATACAGGCCCAGGCCGGTGCTCCCGCGGGCGGCGCCGTGCCAGAACCGGCTGAACACGATGTCCCTGTGGTCGGGCGGGATGCCCTTGCCCTCGTCGCTGACGACGAGGTCGATGCCCTGGTGGTGCCCCTTGGCGGCGAGCTGGTCCTGGGCGGCGCCGCAGGCCTTGCCGGCCGCGAGGGTGACGAGCCCTTCACCGTGGCGGAACGCGTTCTCGATGAGGTTGGACAGGATCTGGTCGAGCCGGTCGGGGTCGACCCAGATCTCGGGCAGGTCCTCGGGAACGTCGATCGCGAAGCGGTCTCGCTCCTGCCCGGAGGCCACGGCGCGCTCGACGTGCCGGCCGTAGACCGCGGCGACGTCGACCGGTTGGGACCGGATCTGCAGACGGCCCGCGTCGATGCGCGAGATGTCGAGCAGCTCGGTGATCAGACGGGTGACGCGGTCGGCGTCGGCCTCGATCGTCTCGATCATGAGGCGTTTCTGGTCGTCGGTGAAGCGGTCCCACCGCCGCAGCAGGGTCGAGGAGAAACCCTTCACCGAGGTCAGCGGGGAGCGCAGCTCGTGGGCGACGGTCGAGATGAGGGCGGCGTGGTCGGCCTCGAGGCGGCGCCGGGCCTCGGCGTCGCGGACCATGAGGATGACCCGGTTGACCGGCTGGTTGCGCCCCGGGCGCAGGTACTTGGCCGTGACGAGGACCTCCCGGCCTCCCTCGAGCATGAGGAACTTCTCCCGGTGGCCGGTGCGGATCCGCAGGCCGGACCACGGGTCGGTGACCTCCCACCAGTCGGTGCCGTCGCTGTCGCGCAGCGAGAGCGCCGTGCGGATGTCGCGACCGACCAGGTCGCGCGGCTTCATGTCGAGGATCCGGATCGCGCGGCGGTTCAGGAAGCTGATGCGAGCATCGGCCTCGGCCGCGACCATCCCGTCGGGGAGCAGCTCGCTGGCCATGGCGGCCCGCTCGGGGTCCAGGATGGAGCCGGGCCGGTAGTCCATGCGGGGAACCCTAGTCCTTCTGTGCTGCCGCGGAGGCGTAGACGCAGATCGTGGCCGCCATCGCGAGGTTGAGCGACTCGGCGGAACCGTAGATCGGGACGCGCACGACCTGGTCGCACTGCGCCCGGACCACCTCGTCCAGACCCCATGCCTCGTTGCCCATGACCCAGGCGTGCGCCGGTCCGAGGTCGACCTCGGGGAGCAGGACGGTGCCCGCGCCATCGGCGGCCAGGACCCGGATGCCGGCGTCCCGCAGGCGGACGATGGTGGCCTCGACCGGGAGGCCGGTCACGACGGGGAGGTGGAACAGCGACCCCGCCGTGGAGCGGACCACCTTGGGCGACAGCACGTCGACCGAGGCGTCGCTGACCAGGACGGCGTCGGCGCCGGCCGCGTCGGCACCCCGGATGACCGTGCCGGCGTTGCCGGGGTCGCGGACGTTGGTCAGCAGCACGAGCAGCCGCGGCGCCGCCGCCAGGACCTCGTCGAGGGTGGCCGACGGTACCCGGCAGACGGCCGCGAGGCCCTGCGGTGTCGGCGTCTCGCTCATCGCCGCGAGCACCTCGTCCGAGACCTCGTGGACGTGGAGGCCGGCAGCCGTCGCCGCCACGAGGACCTCGGGGTGGCGGTGGGCCGCGTCGTCGGTGGCGTACAGGTCCAGGACCAGCTCGGGGTGGTGCAGGACCACCTCACGCACCGACTGGGGCCCCTCGACGAGGAACCGGCCGACCTTGTCACGCACCGAGCGCCGGGACAGTGCCCGTACCGACTTCACGCGGTCCGACCTGGGGTTGGTCAGCTGCGTGCTCGGCTGGGGCATGTCCCGGCGCTCGGGTGGAGTGCTGTGTGGCGCTGGATCAGGCGTTCGCGGTCTCGGCCACGGCCGGGACGTTCGCGCGCGAGATCTCGACGAGGGCGGCGAAGGCTGCCTCGTCGTTGACGGCCAGCTCGGCCAGCATGCGACGGTCGACCTCGATCTCAGCGGCCTTCAGGCCCTGGATGAAGCGGTTGTACGTCATGCCGTTGGCGCGGGCACCGGCGTTGATGCGCTGGATCCACAGGCGACGGAAGTCACCCTTGCGGGCGCGACGGTCGCGGTAGGCGTAGCCGAGGCTGTGGGTGACCTGTTCCTTGGCCTTGCGGTAGAGGCGCGAACGCTGTCCGCGGTAGCCGCTGGCGCGCTCGAGGACGACCCGGCGCTTCTTATGGGCATTGACTGCCCGCTTCACGCGTGCCACGTGAGTTCTCCTTGCTGTCTAACTGCTTGCGAGGCGTCGTGCTGAGCCCGGCCAAACAATGGGGTGGGTGGGGGTCGGCTCAGCGGCCGAGGAGCTTCTTGACCTTCTTGGAGTCCGGCTTGGACACCTCGACGTCGTTCGCGATCGAGCGCGTGAAGCGCGAGGACTTGTGCTCGAGCAGGTGGCGACCGCCAGCCTGCTCGCGCATGACCTTGCCCGTGCCGGTGATCCGGAAGCGCTTCTTCGCACCGGAGTGCGTCTTCATCTTCGGCATGAGGCCGATCTCCTTGGTGTTGGTGTAACCGTTTCGTTCGTGCAGGTGGTTCAGGGGGTGCAGCGACCTCAGCTGGTCGGCTCGGTGCTCGCTGCGTCGGTGCTCGCTGCGTTGGTGCTCGCTGCCTGGGGCGTGGCGTCGGCGGTCGTCTCCTCGGAGACGTCCTGCGCCTGGTCGCTGGCCTGCGCCCCGTCGGCCTCGTGGGCCGGGGTGGCGCTGCGAGCACGACGCTGCTCTGCCATCGCCTCGGACTTCTTCTTCGTCGGACCGATCACCATGATCATGTTGCGGCCGTCCTGCTTGGGGGCCGACTCGACCGTGCCCAGCTCGACGACGTCCTCGGCGAGGCGCTGCAGCAGGCGGAAGCCCAGCTCGGGACGCGACTGCTCGCGGCCACGGAACATGATCGTCACCTTGACCTTGTCGCCGCCCTTGAGGAAGCGCTCGACGTGGCCCTTCTTGGTGCCGTAGTCGTGCGGGTCGATCTTCGGGCGGAGCTTGATCTCCTTGATGACCGTGTTGACCTGGTTCTTACGTGCTTCGCGCGCCTTCAGTGCTGCTTCGTACTTGAACTTGCCGAAGTCCATGAGCTTGGCGACTGGAGGCTTGGCCATCGGGGCCACCTCGACGAGGTCGAGGTCGGCCTCGGCGGCGAGCCGCAGCGCATCCTCGACGCGCACGATGCCGACCTGTTCTCCGTTGGGGCCAACCAACCGCACTTCCGGGACCCGGATGCGGTCGTTGATGCGAGGCTCGCTGATGGTGGTGCTCCTTCGGTCAGGGAATGTCCGACCGCACCCAACGAGAAGAGGCTCCTCGCCGCTGTCGCGCGAGAAGCCTCACCAGTTCCGTCACGGGTGCCCCGAGGGTCCGTATGCTGCGTGGCTCACGCCCGCGGCACACGCCTCGGTGACCCGGGAACCCGGCGACCTGTGTGGTCGACGCGGGTGGAAGCAGGTGCTGCTTCTCTTGCACACCGTGACCCCGCAGGAGCCACCCGAAGGCAACCCCGTGAGTGGTCACGGCCGGTCGATCTGCAAGGCTACCAGCGTGAGCACGCAATCTGCCAATCCCCACCCGAGCACGGCCGAGCACGGCGACGTCGCCAGCCAGACCCGCGACATCTCCGAGGTACCGGCCATCGAGGTCATCACCACCGCGGCCATCCACCTGATGAGTGCGGCTGCGGTCAAGTGCGGGCTGGCCGAGGGGCCGGACGCGGCCGACCACCTCGACCTCGACGAGGCGCGCCGCCTCATCAACGCCCTCGCGGGCCTGATCACCGCCTCCGCCCCCGACCTCGGGAGCCAGCACGCCGCTCCCCTGCGGGACGGGCTGAAGTCGCTGCAGCTGGCGTTCCGCGAGGCCTCGGTCATCCCCGACCCGCCCGGGCAGGGCCCCGGCGAGAAGCTCACCGGGTCGGTCGTCTGACGGCTCCTGCCGGGCGGCTCAGACGGTCGCGGCAGCGTGGTTGCGCTCGCGTGAGCGCAGGGCCCGGCCCGCGCGGCGGCGGCGGGCCCGACCCGAGGTGGCGGCGGCGCCGATGAGGGCGACGGCGACCCCGGCCACGGCGACCACGACGAACCCGGCACCCCATCCTCCCAGGTCGATCGCCACGCCGGCGAGGGGGGCGCCGAGCGCCATACCCGCGGTCATGGCCGAGCCGTGCCACCCCATCGCCTCTCCCCTGGCGGCGGCCGGGACCACCCGGCTGACCTGGTCGATGGTCGCGGTGATCGTCGGGGCGCACAGCAGCCCGGCGACGAACCCGAGCACCGCCAGCGAGGGTGCCCCCGTCGCGAGCGCCATCGGGGCGGTGATCGCGGCGAGTCCCCCGAGCAGCCAGAAGGCCGAGATGGGTCGGCGCATCCCGCCGTAGACCAGCCCACCGACCAGGGAGCCGAAGCCCCACACGGCCAGGACCCAGCCGATCGACCCGGGGCTGTCGAACGCCCGCAGCGCTGCGATGAAGGCGATGTCGGAACCGCCGAGCACCACCGTGGTGGCCGAGGCGGCGAGGCAGATGACGACGAACTGCGGCCGGAACCACGTCGAGCGCGGCGGCACCGCAGCCACCGCGGTCAGCGGCACGCCCTGGTCGTCGACCTCGCGCTCCGCCTCCTCGCGGATGACCGGGTTGGCCACCCACAGCAGGATGCCGGCCGCGACGCCGAGCATCTGGATGCCGAACAGCACCCAGGTCGTGGGCCAGACGGTGGCAGCCCAGACGCCCAGCGCCGGGCCGATCATGAACGACAGCTCGATGGCCACCGAGTCCAGCGAGATGGCGGTGCGACGGTCGTCCTCGGGAACCGCGGCCAGGATCGCCTGCCGGATGATCGAGAACGACGGGACCACGAACAAGCCGGCCACCGACGCCAGCACGAGCAGCGGCCAGTAGGACACGAACGGGGCGACCGACCAGCAGGCGGCTGCCACCACGATCGACGGCGCGACGACCCGGCGCAGCCCCAACCGGTCGAGCAGCCGTCCTCGCCAGGGCCCACTGACGGCGATGGCGAGGGTAGCCGCCGCAGAGACCAGGCCCGCGGCGGCATACGAACGGTCCAGGGCCGACACGACGTGCAGCGTCAGGACGACGCCACCGCCGAAGATCGGCATCCGGACGAGCACACCGAGCACCAGCGCCTGCCGCACGGCGGCGCTGTCCAGGACACGGCGGTAACGGGCTATCGGCACGATGCCAGTGTCCCAGTGGCCGGCGGCAGCGACCAACTCCTTATCCGGCGCGCGGCGGCACAACAGGCGCTCTGCCCACGACGGTGCACCCTGCCCGTGAAGCTTCGTGGGCAGGGTGCACCGTGGTGGGCAGAGCCGCGCACCACCCGCGGGGAGGCCGCCGACCACGGCCGCACCTTGCAGTCACGCGCTCGTCGGCAGCTGGCGGGATGCGGCCGGCCGCGTCTTCGGCGAGGCTGAGGTGCCGAACAACGAAGGAGAACCATGACGGACACCGAGTCCATCCAGACCGCACCGTCCGACGAGGCCAGGCTCGGCTCGACGACGGACACCGGCTCCCCCGCACCCAGCGACCGCAACTCGCTGACGCTCGGTCCGGACGGGCCGATCCTGCTGCACGACGTGCACTTCCTCAACCAGATGGCGCACTTCAACCGCGAGCGGGTGCCCGAGCGCAACGTCCACGCGAAGGGCTCGGGTGCGTTCGGCACCTTCGAGACCACCGAGGACGTCTCGCGCTACACCAAGGCGGCGTTGTTCCAGCAGGGCTCGACGGTCGAGATGCTCGCTCGCTTCTCCACGGTCGCCGGCGAGCAGGGCTCCCCCGACACCTGGCGTGACCCGCGCGGCTTCGCCCTGAAGTTCTACACGCCCGAGGGCAACTACGACCTCGTCGGCAACAACACCCCGATCTTCTTCGTCCGGGACACGATGAAGTTCCCGCACTTCATCCGCAGCCAGAAGCGCCTCGGCGGCTCGGGCCTGCGCGACAACCACATGCAGTGGGACTTCTGGAGCCTCAACCCCGAGTCGGCCCACCAGGTCACCTACCTCATGGGTGACCGGGGCATCCCCAAGACGTTCCGCCACATGAACGGGTACGGGTCGCACACCTTCTTGTGGGTCAACCAGGCCGGTGACAAGACGTGGGTCAAGTACCACTTCCACAGCAACCAGGGGGTCGAGGGGCTGACGGGCGAGGAGGCCACCCGCATCGCCGGGCAGGACGCCGACCACCACCGCCGCGACCTCTACGACGCCATCGAGGCAGGCGACTTCCCGAGCTGGACCCTGTCGATCCAGGCGATGCCCTACGAGAACGCCAGGACCTACCGGTTCAACCCGTTCGACGTGACCAAGGTGTGGCCGCACAGCGACTACCCGTTGATCAAGGTCGGGACGATGACCTTGAACCGCAACCCCGACAACTTCTTCGCCCAGATCGAACAGGCGGCCTTCGAGCCGTCGGCGACGGTCCCGGGCATCGGGTTCTCCCCCGACAAGATGCTGCTCGGTCGTGCCTTCGCCTATGCCGACACGCACCGCTACCGGATCGGCGCGAACTACCACCAGCTCCCCGTCAACCAGCCCAGGGCCGTGACGGACCACAACACCTACACGTTCGACGGTGCGATGGCCTTCCAGCACAGCGGGGACGCGCCGGTCTACGCCCCGAACAGCCAGGGCCGCGGCTACGCCGACCAGGTCGGCGAGGTGGAGGACGGCTGGGAGGCCGACGGCGCCATGGTGCGCCAGGCCTACACGCTGCGCGCCGACGACGACGACTTCGGCCAGGCCGGCACCCTGGTGCGCGAGGTCTGGGACGACACCCAGCGCGAGGCGTTCGTCGAGACCGTGGCGGGCCACCTGCTCGGCGGCGTGCGGTCGCCCGTCCTGGAGCGGGCGTTCGACTACTGGAAGAACGTCGACGCGGACACGGGCAAGCAGATCGAGGAGCTGGTCCGCGCCGGTCTCGGTGGCGACAACCCCGGCGGCATGGCCGACGACGCCAAGGTCGTCCAGGACCCGATCGTGGAGGACCACACCCACGCCGCGACCTGAGCCGCCCCGACACCCCACCCGGTGGGCCGCCCACCGGGTGGGCCTGTCCGCCGGGTGGGCGTCGCGCTCAGCTGATCGAGAAGGCCAGGCCGTCGATGCGGGCGCGGATCTCGCCGTCGGTCGCCAGCCGTTCGCCGATGGCGGTCGCGACCGCCTGGAGGCGATCGGCGTCCAGGCCGGGCACGAGCGTCAGGGCGATCCGCAGGACGCCCTCGCCGGGCGCCCCGGCAGTGAGGGCGTGGGTCAGGACGTCCGGCTGGTCCTGCACTGCGCGGGCCACCGCGTCGGCGACGGTCGGGTCCTCGTGGGCCGGCAGCCACTCGCGCTGCTGGGCCAGGGCCCAGACCATGCTCGGGCGCAGCGCCAGCGGCTGCTCGCCGGCGACGTCGATGACGATGACGTCGCACCGCTCGCTCACCGCGGCCTGGGCGGCGCGCGCCGCGGTCACGGGTACCGGCCGGGCTCCGGCATCCCAGGCGGCGATCGCGGCCATGGAGCTGAAGACGGGCAGCGCCCGCGCACCGTCCGGCGCGACGAGCGTGACCGCGGCCATGTCGGTCTGCTTCTCCACGAGGTGCTCGCCACCGTCGTCGACCGAGACGGGCTCGGCGACGATCGGCACGAGCAGGCGTGCGGCCGCGACCGCAGCCATCAGGGCGCGTTCGTCGCCGGGGTCGGCCAGTGCGGCGACCAGGGCCGGGTCGGCTGCACCGGTGTCACCGTCGAACCCGGTGCCCGTCAGCTGGCGCCCACCGAACGCGATCCCGGCCGAGTCACGGGCGGCAGGCTGTGCCGGCTCCTGCCCCGAGGTCACGGGCGCCCCGCCACGTCGAGCGCGTCCGGAAGGGTGAACGCCCCCCGGTAGAGCGCAGACCCCACGATCGCGCCCTCGACGCCCTCGGGCACGAGCCCACGGATCGCCTCGATGTCGGCGAGCGTGGAGACACCCCCGGAGGCGACGACCGGACGGTCGGTGCGGGCGCACACCTCCCGCAGCAGCTCGAGGTTGGGCCCCTTGAGCATGCCGTCCTTGTTGACGTCGGTGACCACGTAGCGTGCGCACCCTTCGCGGTCCAGGCGCTCCAGGGTCTCCCAGAGGTCGCCGCCCTCCTGGGTCCACCCCCGGGCGGCCAGGGTCGTGCCGCGGACGTCGAGGCCGACGGCGACCCGGTCACCGTGCTCGGCGATCGCGGCAGCGGTCCACTGCGGGTCCTCCAGGGCCGCGGTGCCGAGGTTGACCCGACGGCAGCCCGTGGCCAGCGCGGCCTCCAGCGTGGCGGCGTCGCGGATGCCGCCGCTCAGCTCCACCTTGAGGTCCAGGCGCCCGACGATGTCGGCGAGCAGCTCGCGGTTGGAGCCGCGCCCGAAGGCCGCATCGAGGTCGACGAGGTGCAGCCACTCGGCGCCCTGCTCCTGCCACGCCAGGGCGGCCTCCCACGGGTCACCGAACTGCCCACCGGTACCGGCCACCCCCTGCACCAGCTGGACGGCCTGGCCGTCGGAGACGTCGACAGCGGGCAGGAGCTCGAGGCGAGGGGTGGTCATGCGATGTCCTTTGGTCCGTCGGGTGGGGGTCCGGGTGGTGCGGGCGGGTCGTTCGGGCGGGTCGTTCGGGCGCGGTGGTGGGTGCGGTGGTGACGGCGGTGGTGACGGCGGCTGGCCTCGGTATGGCGCCGGCCGGCGTCAGAGGGCGCGGACCCAGTTCTCGAGCAGTGCCAGTCCAGCGTCACCGGACTTCTCGGGGTGGAACTGGGTGGCCGAGAGCGGGCCGTTCTCGACCGCGGCCACGAAGCGACCGCCGTGCTCGGCCCAGGTGACCTTGGGGGCCACCGCGGCGAAGGGGCCGGCGGGGGGCTGCAGGACCCAGTCCTGGACGGCGTAGGAGTGGACGAAGTAGAACCGCTCGGACTCGATGCCGGCGAACAGGCGGGTGTCGCTGGGCGCCTCGACCTCGCTCCAACCCATGTGCGGCACGACCTCGGCCCGGAGGCGGGCGACCGTCCCGGGCCACTCCCCCAGACCTTCCTGCGGGCTGCCCGAGGGTTCGTCGGAGCCGTCGAACAGCACCTGCATGCCGACACACACCCCGAGGACGGGACGGCCGCCGGCCAGGCGGGTCTCGATGACCAGCGGTCCGTCGGCGGCCCGCAGCCCGGCCATGCAGGCGTGGAAGTTGCCGACGCCCGGCACGAAGAGGCCATCGGACCCGAGGGCGAGGCTGCGGTCCCCGGTGAGGGTGACCTGGGCACCCACGTGCTCGAGGGCGCGGACCGCCGAGCGGACGTTGCCGCTGCCGTAGTCGAACACCACGACGTGTGCCATCAGTTCTCCTCCAGTTCGGCGCGGTGCTGCGCCTGCTCGGCCATGCGGGACTCGAAGCGGGCGACCGACCGCGCTGTCGGGGCGACGACCTGGCCGCGGGGCTGCTCGAACTGGGTCAGCAGGTCGGCGCCGGGCAGGGCGAGGGCGTCCAGCAGCCGACGCAGCAGTCTCGGCGCGTCGCCGGCGACGTTCTCGAGGACCTGGTGGACCACAGGGGCAGCGGTTCGGTGGCGCGCCGCCGCGGCCAGGTCCGGGGGTCGGGCCGCCTCGAGCCCGGGGGTGCGCACCCTGCCGGTCTCGGGCTCCCACACCAACCACCGGTGCGCGGGCCGCAGGCCCTGCGGCTGCAGGCTCACCACCGCCCGGTGGTCGACGACGAAGAGACCGAGCGCCGGCCGCAGGCGCAGCGGCAGCGGACGGGCAGCCAGGACGGCGATGGCGTCGTCGTAGGGGGCGCTGGCTCGCGACGCGCGTTCCACCGGCAGGAGTGCGGTCCACTCCCCCAGCGGGACGACGTCGCAGGCGACCAGGCCCCTGCGGACCCAGCCGGACACCGGACCGGGCCTGGCCCGCACCAGGAGCAGCCCACGCGAGTCCCGCGGGGGCTGCCACGGGACGCTCACGTGGAGAGGCTGCCCTTCGCGCTGGGTACGCCGACCACGCGGGGGTCGCGGGCGACGGCGGCACGCAACGCTCGGGCGACGGCCTTGAACTGCGCCTCCACGACGTGGTGGGGGTCCCGCCCGGACAGCACGCGCACGTGCAGGGCGATCCCGGCCCGGTAGGCCAGCGACTCCCAGACGTGCCGGGTCAGCGAGCCGACGTAGTTGCCGCCGATCAGCACGTAGGCCTGACCCTCCGGCTCGCCGGTGTGCACGACGTAGGGGCGGCCCGCGACGTCGACGACGGCCTGGACCAGCGCCTCGTCGAGCGGGACGGTGGCGTCGCCGAAGCGGGAGATCCCGCTCTTGTCGCCGAGCGCCTCGCGCAGCGCGTCGCCGAGCACGATGGCGACGTCCTCGACGGTGTGGTGCGCGTCGACGTCGACGTCGCCGGTGGCCTTGATGCGCAGGTCGATGAGCGAGTGCTTGGCCAGCGAGGAGAGCATGTGGTCGTAGAACCGCACGCCGGTCGAGATGTCGGCCACCCCGGTGCCGTCGAGGTCGAGCTCGAGCTCCACGCTCGACTCGGAGGTTGAACGGCTGAGCGAGACCCTGCGGTCACCTGCGGTCACGACGCGCTCCTGTTGGTGGCGGTTGGGGCGATCTCGGCCACGGCGGCCAGGAACGCGTCCGTCTCGGCCGGGGTCCCGGCCGTCACACGAAGATAGTGGGCGATCCCGACGTCCCGGACCAGCACACCCCGGTCGAGCAGGTCGCGCCACGTCTCGCCAGCGTCCACCAGCCCACCGAAGAGGACGAAGTTCGCGTCGCTGGCCACGGGGTCGTAGCCGAGCGCGGTCAGCTCGGTGACCATCCGGTCGCGCTGCGCCTTGATCACCTCGACGGTGCCGAGCATCTGCTCGGCGTGGTCCAGCGCAGCGAGCGCGATCGCCTGGGTGGGCGCCGAGAGGTGGTACGGCAGCCGGACCAGCCGCAGCGCGTCGACGAACGCAGGGTCGGCGGCAAGGTAGCCCAGCCGGCCGCCCGCGAACGCGAACGCCTTGCTCATGGTGCGGGTCACGACCAGCCGCGGCCGTCCCCGGAGCAGGGTGAGGGCGCTCGGCGTCCCGGGGCGGGCGAACTCGGCGTAGGCCTCGTCCACGACCACGACGGCCCGCTCCGCCGCGGCATACACCGCCTCGACCACCTCGAGGGACAGGGCGGTGCCGGTGGGGTTGTTGGGCGAGCAGAGGAACACCACGTGCGGCTGGTGCGCCCGCACCTGCTCGACGGCGGACTCGGCCGTGAGGTCGAAGGGGGCATCGGTGCCCTGGCCGCGCAGCCCGTCCACCCACGTGGTGCCGACACCGGTGCTGATCAGCGGGTGCATGGAGTACGCCGGGGTGAAGCCGAGGGCGACCCGCCCGGGGCCACCGAAGGCGAGCACGACGTGCTGGAGGACCTCGTTGGAACCGTTGCCGGCCCACAGCTGCGCCGCGTCGAGCTCCACCCCGGCGGTGGTGCCCAGGTATGCCGCGAGGGCGGTCCGCAGGTCGGTGAACTCCCGGTCGGGGTACCGGTTGAGCTCCGGGGCGATGGCGGCCACCCGCGCGGTGATGTCTGCGACCACGTCGGCGGGGACGGGGTAGGAGTTCTCGTTGGTGTTCAGGCGCACCGGCACGTCGAGCTGCGGGGCACCGTAGGGGCTGGCCCCGCGCAGGTCGGGGCGCAGCAGGGCGTGCAGGGAGCTGAGGTCGCTCATGGGTCCTCCGGCTCAGGCAGACGGGTCGAAGCGGGCGGTGACGGCCTCGCCGTGCGCAGGCAGGTCCTCGGCCTGGGACAGCGCCACGACGTGGTGCGCGACCTCCTGCAGGGCGGCCCGGCTGTAGTCGATGACGTGGATGCCGCGCAGGAACGACTGCACCGACAGGCCGCTGCTGTGGCTGGCGCAGCCGCCCGTCGGCAGGACGTGGTTGGAGCCGGCGAGGTAGTCGCCGAGGCTGACCGGGGAGTGGGCCCCGACGAACACGGCGCCGGCGTTGCGGACGCGGGCCGCCACCGCGGCGGCGTCGCGCGTCTGGATCTCGAGGTGCTCGGCGGCGTACGCGTCGACGACGTCGAGCCCACGGTCGAGGTCGTCGACGAGGACGACGCCGGACTGGGGTCCGGTCAGGGCGGTGCGGACGCGTCCGGCGTGCTTGGTCGCCGACACCCTGACCTCGACGACCGCGGCGACGGCCTCGGCCAGCCCGGGACTGTCGGTGACGAGCACCGATGCTGCGTGGGGGTCGTGCTCGGCCTGGCTGATGAGGTCGGCGGCGACGTGGACGGGGTCGGCGGAGTCGTCGGCGAGGATCGCGATCTCGGTGGTCCCCGCCTCGGAGTCGATGCCGATCAGGCCCTTGAGGAGGCGCTTGGCTGCCGTGACGTAGACGTTGCCCGGGCCGGTGACGAGGTCGACCGGTTCGGCCACCACGGCGTCCGGCCCCTCACCGTCGGTGAAGCCGTAGGCGAAGGCGGCCACGGCCTGGGCGCCACCCACGGCATACACCTCGTCGACCCCGAGCAGCGCACAGGCCGCGAGGACCGTCGGGTGCGGGTAGCCGGCGAAGACACCGGTGTTCTCGCGCTGGGGTGGGCTCGCCACGGCCAGCGAGCCGACCTCGGCGATCTGGGCCGGCACGACGTTCATGACGACGCTGGAGGGGTAGACGGCGCGGCCACCGGGCACGTAGAGCCCGACCCGGTCGACCGGCACCCAGCGCTCGCTGACGGTGCCGCCCGTGACGACGGTGGTCGTCGTGGTCGTGCGCCGCTGGTCCTCGTGCACGAGCCGCGCACGGCGGATCGACTCCTCGAGGGCGGCCCGCACGTCGGGGGCCAGGGTGTCGAGCGCGGCAGCCAGGACCTCGGCCGGCACACGCAGGGTGGTGGGCCGCACCCCGTCGAAACGCTCCCCCAGGTCGTACAGGGCCTGCGCCCCGCGGTGCCGGACGTCGTCGCACAGCGGGCGGACCGTCTCAACGGCCGTGGCGACGTCGAGCTCCGCACGGGGCAGGAGGTGGCGCAGCTCGCGGACACCGAGCACCCGTCCGCGCAGGTCGATCGTGGACATCATGGCGCCAAGTCTAGGTGGCGCCGCAGACGGCGCTCGCCACGGTCCCCTCCCTGCCTGCACCCCCCGGGCGGGCCCGACGACAGCCGACGCCTGCCGGCGCCTGCCGGCGTCAGTCGGCAGGGGGAAGGGCCAACCGGCGTCAGCCTCCTGAGGCCTTGCCGGGCACGAGCGGGTCGTTCGGCACCTCGGGACCGACCCCGGCGTCCGGGACGGCGCCGGACCGCTGCTCGCCCTGCGGAGCGTCCTGGCGGAACGTCGCCTCGATGCTCGCAGCCACCTCGTCGCGCGGCCAGCGAGCAGCCAGCAGCACGAGCATCCCGAGCGTGATCACGGCGCAGATGCCGACCGATGCGGCGGCAGAGGTGTGTTCGGAGATCCACCCGGCCGCGAGGAAGCAGATCCCGGTGACCCCGACGGACATGGCCCCTGCCAGGCCGAAGACGCGACCGCGCATCGCCGGCGGGACCAGCAGCGTGAACGCCGACTGCAGGGGGAGCATGTAGCTCTGCAGGGCCCCGGAGAGGAACCAGGCCCCCCACACCACCGGGAGCGGCGGCTCGAAGATGGTCACGAGCAACGGCACGGGCATGAGCAGGGCCAGCCGCATGACGAGCCGGAACTGCCGCTCGGCCGGGAGCCGTGAGATCAGCAGGACACCGACCACGGCGCCGAGGATCGGTGCCGCCATGAGCAGGCCGCCCCACGACGACGACCCGCTGTGGCGGGCGCCGTACGGGAGAGCGACGGCCTCGGGTGCCGCGATGGCCAGTGCGCTGGCCAGGGAGAGGAGCAGCAGCATCGTCAGCACCCGGCTGGCGCGGATCTGCCCCCAGCCGTGCGCGAGGTCCCCGAGGAGGCTGCCCAGCGGGGCCTCGACGGTCTCGACCAGGGACTTGGGAGGGGTGATCCAGGCAAGCAGGGCGGCACCGAGGACGAAGGTCGCGAAGTCGAGCATGAGGGCCTGGGTGTCGCCGATGAGCCCGACGATGACACCGCCGATGGCCAGCCCGATCGCCTGGTTGATCTGGGTGGCGAGCGTGGTCAGGCCGAACGCGCGGGCGTAGAGCCGGCGGTCGGGGAACAGGTCCGTCAGCATCACCTGCCCCGCGGTGATGGCCGGCCCACCGATGAACTCCAGCACGAACACGATCGACAGGACCAGGACGAGGGACTCCGTCGTGGCGACGGTGGCCATCAGGGCGAGCACGAGCAGCGCCCGCAGGAGGTGCGTGGTGACCATGACGGTCCGCGGCGGCCAGCGGTCGCACAAGGGGGACAGCAGGGCGCGCCCCAGGATGGTGGGCACGAGGGACACCGCGAAGGTGGCCGCGGTCGCCAGCGCCGAACCGGTCCAGGCGAAGACCACGGAGGCGATGGTGATGCGCGCGATGTAGTCGCCCCACGTCGACAGCGTCGACGCCATGAACACCGGCAGGAACACCGGGGCCCGCAGCACCTCGGCGTACGAGGGCACCCCGGCGGCACCCTCTCTGCCCGTCACCATGCGCCGACCGTACCCCGCTACCGAGAACCGTAAAAGTTGACCTCGGTCACCGTACGCGCATGCCGAGCCGCCCGGCGGTACCTACCCGCGAGTTCGGCTCCGGAGCCCGGTTCCCCGCCGAGGATCCGGCTCACCCCGTCGGCGACCCGCAGGTCCGAGGGCACGCTGTCGACCGGTCGCCCTCGGTACAGGACAGCGGCGTTGCGCAGCCGCGAGGCCAGGGTCCACGACTCCCGCAGCGCCTCGGCGTGCTCCGCCGTGATGAGGCCGCCGTCCTGGGCGGCCTCGAGGGCGGGGAGGGTGCTGGTGGTCCGTAGCCCGGGGACCTCGTGGGCGTGTTGCATCTGCAGCAGCTGCACGGTCCACTCCACGTCGGTCAGCCCACCGCGCCCGAGCTTGAAGTGGCTCTTCGGGTCGGCGCCCCGGGGCAGCCGTTCGGCTTCCATGCGGGCCTTGAGCCGGCGGATCTCGCGCACCTGCTCGGGGCGCAGGCCGTCGTCGGGCCAGCGCAGCGGGTCGATGAGCTCGACGAACCGCTCCCCCAGCTCGGCGTCGCCGGCGATGGGGGTGGCCCGCAACAGCGCCTGCGACTCCCAGGTCAGCGACCAGCGCTCGTAGTAGGCGCGGTAGCTGGCGAGGCTGCGCACCAGCGGTCCGCTCTTGCCCTCGGGACGCAGGTCGGCGTCCAGCCCCAGCACGGTGTCGGGACCGGCCCCACCCAGCAGCCGGCGCAGCTCCTGGACCGTCGCCAGCGCCTGGTCCTGGGCCACCGAGTCCTCGGTGCCCTCGACCGGCTCGTGCACGAAGATCACGTCGGCGTCGGAGCCGTACCCGACCTCGCCGCCACCGAGGCGTCCCATGCCGACGATGAGCAGCCGGGTGACCGGCGGGCCTTGCTGCTCGGCCACGACCCGGACGGCCACGGTCAGCGCGGCCTCGAGCAGGGCAGCCATGAGGTCGGTCAGGGCGGCCCCCACCTGGCGCAGGTCGAGCTGGCCGGACAGGTCGGCGACCGCGATCCGGAACAGCTCCTGGCGGCGCAGGCTGCGCGCGGCCCGGACCGCCCGGTCGGGGTCCTCCTGGCGGCCCGCCGCAGCGGTCATCCGCTTGACGAGGTCGGCGCGGGGCAGCGGCGTCATCCCGGCCGGGTCGCCGAGGACCGCCACGGACTCCGGTGCCCCCACCAGCAGGTCCGCGGCATACCGGCTGCGCCCCAGGGTGTGGGCCAGCCGTTCCGCCGCCGACCCCTCGTCGCGCAGGAGGCGCAGGTACCAGTGGGTCGAGCCGAGCTCCTCGCTCACCTTCCGGAAGGCGAGCAGCCCGCCGTCGGGGTCCGCCTCGTCGGCGAACCACGCGAGCATCACCGGTAGCAGGGTCCGCTGGATCGCGGCGCGGCGGCTCACACCGGAGGTGAGCGCCTCCAGGTGGCGGATGGCGCCGGCCGGGTCACGAAAGCCCAGGGCCGCGAGCCGTTCGCGTGCCGCCTCCGGGCCGAGCCGTGCGTCGGAGCTGCTGAGCCGGGCCACAGCCGCCAGCAGCGGTCGGTAGAACAGCCGCTCGTGGATGCGCCGCACCTCGCGGGCCTGCTGCTGCCACTGGGCGACGACGGCCTTGGCCGGGTCGGAGCGGTGACCGAGGGCTCGACCGAGCCGCCGCAGGTCGGACTCACCGGTGGGCATGAGGTGGGTGCGCCGCAGCCGGAACAGCTGGATCCGGTGCTCGAGGGTGCGCAGCAGCCGGTAGGCGTCATCGAGGGTGGTGGCGTCCTCACGGCCGACGTACCCACCCCGGGCGAGGGCGTCGAGCGCCTCGAGGGTCGTGCCCGAGCGCAGCGAGTCGTCCGAGCGGCCGTGCACCAGCTGCAGCAGCTGCACGCTGAACTCGACGTCGCGCAGCCCGCCCGGGCCCAGCTTGAGCTGGCGCTCGGCCTCGGCGGCGGGCACGTGCTGCTCGACCCGGCGCCGCATCGCCTGCACGTCCTCGACGAAGTTCTCCCGGGACGCCGCCTGCCACACCATCGGGCGGACGGCGTCGAGGTAGGCCTCGGCGAGGGCACGGTCCCCTGCGACCGGACGGGCCTTGAGCAGCGCCTGGAACTCCCACGTCTTGGCCCAGCGCTCGTAGTAGGCCCGGTGGCTCTCGATGGTGCGCACCAGCGGACCGTGCTTGCCCTCGGGACGCAGTGCGGCGTCGACGGGCCACAGGGTCCCCTCGCCGGTGGAGGTGGAGCAGGCCCGCATGAGATGGGTCGCCAAGGAGGTCCCGGCCCCGATGGCACGGGCCTCCTGCACCCCTTCTCGTGGCTCGACCACGAAGATCACGTCGACGTCGCTGACGTAGTTGAGCTCACGGCCACCGGTCTTGCCCATGCCGATGACGGCGAAGTCGCACAGCTCTGCGTCCTCACCCACGTGCTGGCGGGCGATCTCCAGCGCCGCCTCGAGCGCGGCCTCGGCGAGGTCGGCCAGCGCCGCCGCAGCCTCCGGCAGGGCGGCCGGGGCGTCGGTGGTGGTCAGGTCGAGCGCGGCGATCCCGAGCAGCTGGCGGCGGTAGCCGATCCGCAGGGCGTCGTACGCCGTGCGCTCACCGGGGACCCGGACCGCGTCAACGAGGTCGTGCACCCGCTGGGACGGGGTGCGCGGCTCGGCCTGGGTGACGCTGCGCCAGTGCTCGGGGTGGGCGACGAGGTGGTCGGCGAGCGCGGTCGACGCCCCGAGGACGGCCAGCAGCCGGTCCCGGGCGGGCCCGGGGTGCCGCAGCGCCCCCACCAGCCCGCCCACCTCGGCCCCGGCACCGGACTCGGCGTCGCGACGCCCGGGTGCGCTCGCGCGCAGCGACTCCATGAGCCGTACGAGGCTGAGCAGGGCCAGGTCGGGGTCGGCGACCGCCGACAGCGCGTCCGGCAGCCCGTCGTTGAAGACGTCGTCGAAGGGGTCGACCAGGCCGGCGAGCGCCTCGTCGGCGAGGAGCCGCTCGGCCCTGGGCGGGTCGGCGAAGCCGAGCCGGGCCAGGGTCGCGGTCTGGGAGACCGCCCGCCCGGCCATCAGGTCCACGCCCGGGTCGACCGGCCCGGGCGGGACGGGCGCGCCGGTGGCGCCGGCGCGATACCGGTCCTCACAGTCCGGGCAGGTAGCGCTCGAGCTCGAAGCGGGTGATCTCGCCGCGGTAGTCCTCCCACTCCGCCCGCTTGTTGCGCAGGAAGAAGTCGAAGACGTGCTCGCCCAGGGTCTCCGCCACCAGGTCGCTCTTCTCCATGACCCGGATGGCTTCGTACAGCGAGGTGGGCAGCGGCTCGATGCCCATGGCCTGGCGCTCGGCAGAGGTCAGGCCCCACACGTCGTCCTCGGTCTCCGGTGGCAGCGCGTAGTCCTCCTCGATGCCCTTGAGCCCCGCGGCGAGCATGAGCGCGAAGGCGAGGTAGGGGTTGCAGGCCGCGTCGAGGGTGCGCACCTCGACCCGGCTGCTCTGGCCCTTGGCGGGCTTGTACATCGGGACACGGACCATGGCCGAGCGGTTGTTGTGGCCCCAGGTGAGGTGCGCCGGGGCCTCGCCGCCACCCCACAGCCGCTTGTAGGAGTTGACCCACTGGTTGGTCACGGCCGTGATCTCCGCGCCGTGGTGCAGCAGTCCGGCGATGAACTGACGCCCCACCTTGCTCAGCTGGTAGGGCGCTCCCGCCTCGTGGAAGGCGTTGCTGTCGCCATCGAACAGCGACATGTGGGTGTGCATGCCCGACCCGGGGTGGGTCGCGAACGGTTTGGGCATGAAGGAGGCGAAGATGCCCTGCTCGAGCGCCACCTCCTTGATGACCGTCCGGAACGTCATGATGTTGTCGGCGGTCGACAGGGCGTCGGCGTAGCGCAGGTCGATCTCGTTCTGGCCCGGGCCACCCTCGTGGTGGCTGAACTCCACCGAGATGCCCATCGACTCCAGCATGGTGATGGCCGCACGGCGGAAGTCGTGACCGGTGCCGTGGGGCACGTGGTCGAAGTAGCCGGCCTGGTCGACGGGCTCGGGGCTGTCGCCCGGCGTGAACCCCTGCTTGAGGAGGTAGAACTCGATCTCGGGGTGGGTGTAGAAGGTGAACCCGAGGTCCGCGGCCTTGCCCAGGGCCCGCTGCAGGACGTGGCGCGGGTCGGCGAAGCTCGGCGCGCCGTCGGGCAGGGTGATGTCGCAGAACATGCGGGCCGTACCCGGGTTCTCCCCCCGCCAGGGCAGCACCTGGAACGTCGCGGGATCGGGTTTGGCGAGCATGTCGGCCTCGTAGACCCGGGCGAAGCCCTCGATCGCCGAGCCGTCGAACCCGATGCCCTCGGCGAACGCGCCCTCCAGCTCGGCCGGGGCGACGGCCACCGACTTCAAGGTCCCGAGCACGTCGGTGAACCACAGCCGCACGAAGCGGATGTCGCGCTCCTCGATGGTGCGAAGGACGAACTCCTGCTGACGATCCATGGGGTGAATCCTGCCCTAGTAGAGCGGTGCCGCGGGGACCGCAGCGCCGTGGAGTCCAGCTGGCGGGCACCCAGGCGACCCCGGGTCGGTTCGGTTCCGGGTCGCCCTCAGCGTGGCCGGCGGTCCCGCCGACGCCGCCGTGCACGGGCCGGAGGCAGGGCTCAGGACGACTCCGTGGTTCCGGAGCCTGCGGTCTGCTGGATCTTGGCGCGGCTCCGGACCAGACGCGTGGCGGTCACCAGCACGATCCCCCCCACCATGTTGCCGAGGATCGCCCACCAGACGAAGCCGAGCCAGGCCAGGTAGCCGAACGGCGCGTCTGCCTGCAGGGCTCCGAACATCATCAACGAGTCCAGGACACTGTGGTAGACCCCGGTGCCCGCCACCACGAAGGCGATGGCGATGGTGGCGATCGTGCGCGCGACCTCGTCGTCGGTGCCCGTGTGCATGCGCGTCAACAGGGTCATCGCGGCGCCGGCCAGCACGGTGAGTGCCAGCGTGGACCACCCGATGCGGGCATCGGCGAACACCACGGCGTGTTCGACCATGCGCGCGTGCAGCGCGGGGAAGCCCAGCACGATCAGGCCCATGGCCACCCAGCCACCGATCAGGTTGCCCAGCAAGGTCCCGCCCCACAGCCCGAAGAGCTGGCGCACGGTGCCCTCCTTGGCCGCGACGGTCGTCACCGGCACGAGGAAGCCCTCCGTGAACAGCTCGCTGTGGCCGAGCTGGAGCGCGAGCAGCCCGATGGCGAAGGCGAGGGCACCCAGCAGCTTGCTCCCGGTGGACTCCTCCACGACCAGCAGTGCGAGGACGCCGAAGCTCAGCTCGCCACCCGCGACGGCCCCGGTCAGCACCTGCATCGGGAAGGAGCGGTGCAGTCGCGGCTTGCCCAGCTCCACGATGCGGTCGACAGCCTCGTCCAGCTCGTCCTGGTTCGCATCGTGTTCGTGTTCGGGCATGGCGTCATCCTGCCTCAGCAGGGGAGCACCACGGCGTAGGGCGTGCGGGACGCCCCGCGGTGCGCCCGAAGATGGTCCCGGCGCTGTGGCGTGTTCAGCTCGCGAGCACCGACGCAGCGGTGTTGTGACCCGGTATGCCGCTCACGCCGCCGCCCCGGCGCGCGCCGGCGCCGGCGATGCGCACCGCGGCGTGCTGGGTCTCGACACCCCAGGTGCCGACCTCGGACGCCTGCTCCGCCCACGGCCACTGCAACGAACGGTGGAAGATGTTGCCGCCCGGCAGGCCCAGGTCGGCCTCGAGCTCCAGCGGCGTGCGAGCCTCGAGGCAGTAGGCGCCGTCACCGTCGCGCAGCAGGACGTCCTGGATGGGTTCGGCCAGCACGGAGTTGATCGACGCGAGGGTGTGAGCCAGCGCGAGGTCCTTGGTGGCGGCATGGTCCTCGGCGCTCCCGCGGAACAGCCGGGCTGGCAGGTGCAGCCCGAACACCGTGAGCGTCTGGGCGTCGCTCGCCGCGAGGTCCGGCCCGAGGATGGAACGGTCGGACAGGCTGTGGCAGTAGACCTCGCACGGCGGGAGCTGCGGCACGCGCCCGGCGGCCGCGACGGCATACGTGTCCTGCAGCTGGGTGTAGCCCTGGTTGATGTGGAACGTGCCCGCGAAGGCGCTCGCCGGGTCGACCGACGCGTCGCGCAGCCGGGGCAGCCGCGAGAGCAGCATGTTGACCTTGAGCTGGGCCCCTTCGGGTGCGGACTCGGTGGCGACCGGGTCGGCATCGGCTGCCTCGAGCAGGCGGTTGAGGACGGCGGGCGCGCAGGCGGCGTGGATGGTGGTGGCCGTGGCGGAGCCACCGTCCCACGTGACCTCCCCGCCGGGGTCGACGGCCTGGACCCGGGTCCCCGTGCGGATCTCGGCGCCGGCGGCCACGGCAGCCCGGGCCAGGGCGTCGGTCACCGCGCCCATCCCGCCGACGGGCACGTCCCAGTCCCCCGTGCCCCCGCCGATGAGGTGGTAGAGGAAGCAGACGTTCTGGCGCAGGTCCTCGCCGCGCAGGTCGGCGAAGGTGCCGATGAGCGCGTCGGTCGCCACGATGCCGCGGACCGTGTCGTCGTCGAAGGTCGCCTCCAGCACCTCCCCGAGCGGGCGCCGTACCAGGGCCTGCCAGAGCTCGTCGTCGCCGACGAGGGCCGCGAGGTCGTCCTCGGTGCGCAGCGGCTCCAGGACCGTCGGGAAGACCTTCTCCGCGAGCTGCTGCACGCGGCCGTAGAAGTCGGACCACGCGGCATGCTGCCGTGGCCCCCCGGTGAGGTCGGCGAACCCTGCCGCGGTCGCGGCCGGGTCACCGTGGTCGACCAGCAGCCCCCGCGCCGGGTCGGACGGCACGGGGGTGAAGGAGGAGTAGCGCCGGCGGATCAACCTCACGTCGAGGTCGAGGTCGGTCATCACCTGCCTGGGTAGCAGCGACACGAGGTAGGAGTAGCGCGACAGGCGTGCGTCTACCCCGGGGAAGGCCCGCGCCGACACCGCCGCGCCACCGACGTGGTCGGCGGCCTCGAGCACCAGGACCCTGCGCCCGGCGCGGGCCAGGTAGGCGGCGGTGGTGAGCCCGTTGTGGCCGGCACCGATGACGACGTCGTCGTAGTTCACGCACGGCAGCCTACGGATCGACCGGGTGGGCCGGGTGCCGGGGACGACGAAGCGGGGCCCCGGGATGTCCCGGGGCCCCGCTCGTGGTGCTGAGCCGGTGTGGTTCAGCTAGCTCGTGCTCACCTGTCGAAGCGAACCTTGAGCAGCATCTCCTGGGCGTTGCGCGTCGTCTTGGCCACCGTGATCTTGGTGCCCGAGCCGGCGACCTGCACCGAGTTCTGCGGGTTGTCCGCGGTCCAGTACCGCTTCGGGTCGAGGTCGTAGAAGGTCGGGATGGCCTTGCTGGACTTGACCGTGGTCGGGACGCCGTTGCGGTGGAAGGTGACCGAGTCGGTCTTCTCCTGGCCGAACGTGGCGTCGAAGGGCTGGCGACGGTTGCCGAGCAGGCTGCCGTCCGGGAACTTGATCGGCTGGTAGCGGGCGTCCACCGGGAGCGCCTGGCCGTGGCCGGGGTGCACGCTGGTGTTGTTGTCGCTGTACTGCCCGTCGACGTAGGTCACGAGCAGACCGTTCTGGTAGGGGAAGCGCTCCACCCAGTCAGGACGCGTGCTGGACCACCCGAAGTTGTACGGGCCGGTCTTGAGCGTCTTGTCGTAGCCGGAGTACACGCGGTTCTCGGCCAGGTAGTAGTGCTGCACGACCTCGGAGGTCGAGCCACCCATCCGCTTGAACCCGTTGGCGGTCCAGCCGTTGTCACCGTTCTCGACGGTGTCGTTCAGGATCGTCTCACCGTCGGCGGTGATGGTGATGTCGTCCAGGAACGGGCCCTCGTAGTGCAGGCCACCATCGGTCGCGTAGCGGAAGCGGAAGTCGATCTTCTGCCCGGCGAACTCGTCCAGGCTCCAGGTCTGCTGGGTCCAGGTCTTGCTCTCACCGTCGAGGAACGATCCGACCTGCGCCCACGTCGTGCCACCGTCGGTGGAGGCCTCGGCGTAGAGCGCGTCGTAGTCCTTCTCGATGTTGTACCAGGTCCACGCGGACACGCTGCCGGAGGTCTTGCCGGTCAGGTCGATCGTCCGCCCGAGCGTGGTGTTCAGGCCGTCGGCCGACCCGCCCCACCACTCGTAGGCACCACTGTGCGGGGTGTTGTACGCGGTGGTGACCGTCTTGTTCGGCAGGTTAACGAGCAGGGCCTGCGGAAGCTTTGCGGCGTCGCGGTCGGCCGGCCCGATCTTCACGTCGCGGTCGAAGCCGTGGTCGACCTGCTGGTAGTCCAGCCAGCCGAGCTGCAGCTTCTCCCAGGCGCCCATGTAGCCGGGCGTGGTGCCGATGGAGTCGGTGCCGTGGTTGAGCCACGAGCCACCGGACATCAGGGTCCAGAAACCGGTCCCGTTGTCGCCGCCGGCGGTGTCGTACAGGTCGGGCAGTCCGAGGTCGTGGCCGAACTCGTGCGCGAACACGCCGAGGCCACCGTTCTCGGGCTCGGTGGTGTAGTCACCGATCCACATGCCGGAGTTGCCGAGCGGCACGCCACCGAGCAGGTTGCCGGTCGGGCCCGTCTTGCCCTGGTTGTTGGAGTAGGCGTACCAGCGGTGCGACCAGATGGCGTCCGCACCCTGGGCGCCGCCGCCGGCCTCTTCGCCCTCACCGGCGTGGATGGCCTGGAAGTGGTCGATGTAGCCGTCCGGCTCGTTGAAGTTGCCGTCACCGTCGAAGTCGTAGCGGTCCACCTTGTCGAACTGCTCGAGGTAGGTGGCGATCTGCGCGTCGGTCTTGCCCTGTGCCTTCTGGTCCTCGTACCACGCGGTCGCGGTGTCACGGACGTAGGCCCAGTAGGTCGAGGACTGGCTGACCTTGTTGCTGCCGTAGCGAGCCTCGTTGTAGGGCAGCGTGACCCAGTCGGACACGTCGCCCTTGGCCAGGAACCGGCCGTTGGACTGCTTGGCGTAGAAGTCCCTCATGGACTCGCCGTCACCGAACATCAGGTCCTGGAAGTGCGCCCGGTTGAAGTCCTCGGTCCAGTTCGTCGAGTTGTCGTCGGTGGCGCTGCCGTCCCACGTGCGGTCGGGCTCGGGGATCTGGTTGTGCTGTGGACCGGGCGTCCCACCCGTGGCGGGATGGGTCTGGTCGCCGAAGTCGGTCAGGATCGTGAAGATGTCTTCCTCGCGGTTCACCGGCCAGGAGACGTACTTGTCCTTGGCGGCCTTGGTCCCGCGGGCCGCGACGTTCTTGCTGCCCTTGACCTTGATGACGCGCTGGCCACCTCGGGTCTCCGTCGTGGCCTCGCCCTTGATGAGCTTCTTGACGGCCTCCTCGCGCAGGTCGCGCTGGGCGTCGCCGAGGGGGTTCGGCAGGTCGTGGTCACGTTCGGCGACCTTGGCCTCCCGGTCGCCGACGACAGGGGTGGCCTGCGCCGAGGCGGGAGCCATGCTCAGGGCAACAGCCGCGACGGCCACTCCCGAGAGAACGCTCAGGTGATGTCTCTTCACTGATCCTCCAATTGACACTCACTGTGCGCGTACCTGGGTCCGGCACACGCAAGAACGACCCAAACACGGGATCAGGTATGGCGGATTGTCGGTCTTGGTCAGGAAAAGGTAAAGAAATTCACCCGTTCACCTGATTGACGGAGTGTTAAGGCTCAGGGTGACCCAGGTCACCACGACACGCCCGTCCCGGGTCCGGCCACCGGCGACGCAGGCATGCAGGTGAGCATCAGTGGGGTCCGGGTCCGGTCGGCGCCGGCTCCCTAGACTCTCGCCCGTGAACTTCTACTCGGCATACGACCAGGGCTTCGCGCGCGTGGCGGCCTGCACCACCCCGGTGACCATGGCTGACCCGGCTGCGAACGCCGCCGCGATCCTCTCGCAGGTCCGCGGCCTGCACGACGACGGCGTGGCTGTGGCCCTGTTCCCCGAGCTGAGCCTGTCCGGGTACGCCATCGACGACCTGTTCCTCCAGGACGTCCTGCTCGACGCGGTGGATGCGGCCATCGTGCAGCTGGCCAGGGCCAGCGCGAAGCTGCGCCCCGTGATCGTCGTCGGCGCGCCGGTGCGTCACGGCAACCGGCTCTACAACAGTGCCATCGTCATCCAGGGCGGCGAGGTGCTCGGGGTCGCGCCGAAGGCGGTCCTGCCGAACTACCGCGAGTTCTACGAGAAGCGCTGGTTCGCGCCGGGCGCCGAGCTGCAGGACGAGCACCTGCACGTCCCCCACTGGCCCGGTGCCGACGAGGACGGCGACGTCATGTTCGGCACCGACCTCGTCTTCGAGGCCGTGGACCTGCCGGGCCTGGCCGTCCACGCTGAGGTCTGCGAGGACATGTGGGTGCCGGTGCCGCCGAGCGCCCGGGCCGCGCTGCAGGGCGCGACCGTCCTGCTCAACCTGTCCGCCTCCCCGGTCACCGTCTCCCGCGCCGAGGACCGCCACCTGCTCGCCCGGTCCGCGAGCGCGCGGTGCAACGCGGCCTACCTGTATGCCGCCGCGTCCAGCGGTGAGTCCACGACCGACCTCTCGTGGGACGGCATGACGATGGTCTACGAGATGGGCGACCTGCTCGGCGAGACCGAGCGGTTCCCGCGCGGCCCGCAGGCGACGGTCGTGGACATCGACCTCGACCGCTTGCGGCAGGAACGGATGCGCCAGGGGTCGTTCGACGACAACCGCCACGCGGCGACGTTGGCCGGCGACGGGCACCCGGTCCGGGTGCGTGAGTTCACCCTCGCGCCGCCCCGCGGCGACATCGGGCTGCGCCGCAAGGTGGACCGCTTCCCGTTCGTGCCCGACGACGAGGCCCGCCTCGCCCTCGACTGCTACGAGGCCTACAACATCCAGGTCTCCGGGCTCGAGCAGCGGCTGCGCAGCATCGGCAGCCCCAAGGTGGTCATCGGCGTCAGCGGTGGGCTCGACTCCACCCACGCGCTCATCGTCGCCGCCAAGGCGATGGACCGCCTCGACCGGCCGCGCACCGACATCATCGCGCTGACCATGCCGGGCTTCGCGACGAGCGAGGGCACCCGGACGAACGCTCTCCACCTCATGCAGTCCCTCGGCACGACGTGGGAGGAGCTCGACATCCGTCCCGCCGCCACCCAGATGCTGCGCGACCTGGGGCACCCGTTCGGCCGGGGCGAGGAGGTCTACGACGTCACCTTCGAGAACGTCCAGGCCGGGCTGAGGACCGACTACCTGTTCCGGGCCGCCAACCAGCGCGGTGGCATCGTGCTGGGGACCGGCGACCTGTCCGAGCTCGCGCTCGGCTGGTGCACCTACGGCGTCGGCGACCAGATGTCGCACTACGGCGTCAACAGCGGCGTCCCGAAGACGTTGATCCAGCACCTGATCCGGTGGGTCGTCACCAGCGGGCAGCTGGACGGCGAGGTCAACCGCACGCTGACCGAGATCCTCGACCAGGAGATCAGCCCCGAGCTCGTCCCGACGAAGGAGGGCGAGCACATCCAGTCCTCCGAGGAAACGGTCGGGCCCTACGCCCTGCAGGACTTCACCCTGTTCCACGTGATCCGGCGCGGCTACCGTCCGAGCAAGATCGCCTTCCTCGCGTGGCACGCGTGGCACGACGCGCGCCTGGGCGAGTGGCCGGCCGGCTACCCCGAGAGCCGGCGCACGGCCTACGACCTCGCGACCGTCCGGCACTGGCTGGAGGTCTTCGTGCGGCGGTTCTTCGCCAACCAGTTCAAGCGGTCCGCGCTGCCCAACGGCCCCAAGGTCAGCCAGGGCGGGACGATGTCGCCCCGCGGTGACTGGCGGATGCCCTCGGACGCGCGGGCGACCGCCTGGCTGGCCGAGATCGAGCGCAACATCCCCGCGGGCTGACGTCCCGGCGCTGCATAGGATGCGGGGATGAGCGACCAGCCCTCCTCCCCCTCGGCCTCCTCGGAGGTCGCCGCTCCCTACGGCACCGGGGTGCAGGCCGCCCCGCAGCGGCGGGTGCGCATCCCGCACCTGCAGGCCATGAAGGAGCGGGGCGAGAAGTGGGCGATGCTCACCGCCTACGACATGTACTCGGCGGAGATCTTCGACGAGGCAGGCATCCCCGTGCTGCTCGTCGGCGACTCGGCGGGCAACAACGTCTACGGGTTCGAGACCACGGTCCCGGTGACGGTGGACCACCTGGTGCCACTCGTGCGCGCGGTCACCTCGGCCGCCCGGCACGCCATGGTGGTCGCGGACCTGCCGTTCGGCTCCTACCAGGCCAGCCCGCAGCAGGCCCTGGCCACGGCGACCCGCTTCATGAAGGAGGGCATGGCGCACGCCGTGAAGCTCGAGGGCGGTGCGCCGATGGTGCCCGAGGTCGAGCTGCTCGTGCGTGCCGGGATCCCCGTGATGGGTCACATCGGGTTCACCCCGCAGAGCGAGCACGTGCTGGGCGGCTACAAGGTCCAGGGCCGCGGCGACACCGCCGACCGCCTCGTCGAGGACGCCATGGCCCTGCAGCATGCCGGGTGCTTCGCCGTCGTCATGGAGATGGTCCCGGCCCCGCTCGCCGCCCGCATCACCGAGGAGCTGTCGATCCCCACCATCGGCATCGGTGCAGGGCCGCAGTGCGATGCCCAGGTCCTCGTCTGGCAGGACATGGCCGGACTCCGAGGGGGCAAGGCCCCGCGCTTCGTCAAGAAGTACGCCGACCTTCGCGGCGAGCTCGGCCGGGCCGCGAGCGCGTATGCCACGGACGTCGCCTCTGGCGCGTTCCCCGCGGGTGAGCACTCCTTCGCCGAGTAGGCCCCCGAGGGCCCGGACCCCGGCCCCTCAGCCCTCCTGTGCGGCGCCGCACCGCCGCAGCGCCAGCAGGGCGTACGCGCGTGCGCAATGGACCAGCTCCTCGACCGGCACGGACTCGTCGACGGCGTGCGCCTGCCGCAGCTCGCCCGGCCCGTACTGCAGCGTGGGCACGGCATTGGCCGCGTAGTGCCGCAGGTCCGACCCGTAGGGCGCGCCCTCGACGCGTGGGGTCGCAGCGCCCGAGTCCGTGGCGGCGGCCACGGTCTGCTCGAGCAGCGGGTGACCGGGCGGCAGGGTGCCCGACGCGAACGCGCCTCCCGGCCACGTCACCCTCACCGGGTGCTCGGCAAGCCAGGGATCTCCCTCTCCCAGTAGTGAGATCGTCTCCTCGAAGACCGCGGTGGCCACGTCGAGCGGCTCGCCGGGCAGGACGCCGTACCTGCCGTGGGCGACCAGCAGGTCGGGCACGGTGCTGGCCCACGTGCCGCTGCGCAGCATCCCGATCGAGATGGGGGCGGTGAGGTCGAGGTGGGCGAACTCGGCCGGGGGGTCGACGTTCCTGCGGGCCTCGAGGTCGTGCAGTCCGCGCTGCACCACCGCGAGGTGGTCCAGCGCGCTCTCGCCGGCGGTGCGGGTGGAGCCGTGCGCCGCGCGGCCGTCGACCTCCAGGCGGAAGGTCAGGGAGCCGGCGTTCGCGGGGATGACGGCCCCACCGGTGGGCTCGGCGATGACGCAGGCCTCACCGAGGTGCCCGGCCCGGAGCGTCGCGAATGCTCCGACTCCGCCGTCCTCCTCGCCGCTGACCAGGTGGATGGCCAGTGGTCGAGCCGGGCTCACGCCCGCGGTCATGAGGGCCCGCACCGCGGCGAGGATCGAGGCGACCCCTCCGAGCATGTCGCAGGCGCCTCGGGCCGTCGCCGTGCCGTCACCGACGTGCAGGACGAAGGGGTCGGTGCGCCACCGGGTCGGGTCCTCGACCGGCACGACGTCGGTGTGCCCGCAGAGCACCAGGGCCGGGCGGTCCCGGTCGTCGTGGGCCCCCCACGTCCCGACGACGCCGACCAGGGCGCCCCGCTCGACCTCCATGCCGGGGAACCCGGGGTGCGCCACCTCTGCGGCGAGGTCGACGTCCCACTCCCGGACGTCCAGCCCCCACTCGCGCAACCGGCCCGCGCACCAGCGCTGGACCGCCACCTCACCGGGGGCACCGCCCATCGGTGCCGTCGCCACGAGGGCGGCCAGGTCCGCGAGCAGCAGGTCGGCGTCCACGGCCTCCACGACCCGTCGTTCCTGCTCGGTCAGTGCCTGCGGTGCCGACGCCATGGGCCGAGCCTGCCACGGACGACCGGCGGTGGGCGGCGCGGGTGGTGGCGGCGGCATACGGTGGGGTCATGACGCTGCGCATCGGGTACAAGGCCTCGGCCGAACAGTTCTCTCCGCGTGACCTGCTGGACTTCGCCGTCCAGGCCGAGCAGGTGGGCCTGGACAGCGTCATGGTCTCGGACCACTTCCAGCCCTGGCGCCACCACGGGGGGCACGCACCGTTCTCGCTGGCCTGGCTGGCCGCCCTCGGTGAGCGGACCGAGCGGGTGCAGCTCGGCACGTCGGTGATGACCCCGACGTTCCGCTACAACCCCGCGATCGTCGCCCAGGCCTTCGGCACCCTCGGCGCCCTCCAGCCCGGCCGCGTGATGCTCGGGATCGGCACCGGCGAGGCCCTCAACGAGGTGGTGGTGGGCTCGGTCGACCAGTGGCCGGAGTTCAAGGAGCGGTTCGCCCGGCTCCGGGAGGCCGTCACGCTGATGCGCCTGCTGTGGACCCAGGACCGGGTCACCTTCGAGGGTGAGTACTACCGGACCACCGACGCGACCATCTACGACAAGCCCGAGCAGCAGGTCCCGATCTACGTCGCTGCCGGCGGGCCGCTGGTCGCCCGCTACGCCGGTCGCGCCGGTGACGGCTTCATCTGCACCTCGGGCAAGGGCGAGGAGCTCTACCGCGACAAGCTGCTGCCGGCCGTCGACGAGGGGCTGGCCAAGTCCGGTCGCACCCGGGACGACCTCGACCGGATGATCGAGGTCAAGCTCTCGTGGGACCCCGACCGCGACCAGGCGGTGGCGAACTGCCGGTTCTGGGCTGCCCTGTCGCTCACCGCGGAGCAGAAGCACGGCACCAGCGACCCCCTGGAGATGGAGCGCCTCGGCGACGAGCTGTCCGACGAGCAGGTGGCCTCCCGCTGGATCGTCACCGACGACCCCGAGGAGGTCGTGGCTGCGGTCAGGCCCTACGTCGACCTCGGCTTCAACCACCTCGTGTTCCACGGTCCCGGCGCCGACCAGTCACGCTTCCTCACCACGTTCGCCGACCGCGTGCTGCCCGGTCTGCGCGAGCTGGGCTGACGGCGGTTCCCTTGCGCCCCAACCGAGTCCACACTGGAGCCAGGTCGCCGCACGCCGACCGGGCACGAGAGGCACGAGCATGACGGAGATGGAGCCACGCACGCGCTGGTCCGAGGTGTCCGGAGGTCCCGGCGGCGCCACGGCATACCAGCAGCGATTCGACGACCTCGCTGCCACGGGCGTCGACATCCACGGTGAGGCAGCTTTCGTCGCCTCCCTCGTCGAGCCGCCGGTGCGCGTCCTCGATGCCGGCTGCGGGACCGGTCGCGTCGCCACGCAGCTCACGGCCCTGGGCTACCACTGCGTAGGGGTCGACGCCGATGCCGACATGATCGCGGTCGCCGAGCACCGCGACCCGGCGACCACCTGGGTGCGCCAGGACCTCAGCCGGCTCCAGCTGCGCGCTCAGGCGTTCGACGTCGCGGTGCTGGCGGGCAACGTCGTGCCCCTGCTCGCGCCGGGCACGATGCTCGCCGCGGTCAGCCGGGTAGCGGCACACCTGCAGCCCGGTGGGCTGATGGTCACCGGCTTCGGGCTGGATGCGGCCCACCTCCCGCCCGGTTGCCCGGTCACCCCGTTGGCGGACTTCGACCAGGCCTGCGAGGTCGCCGGCCTGTCGTTCCTGCGTCGTCACGCCACCTGGGAGAGGTCCCCCTGGGTGGCCGGCGGCGCATACGCCGTCTCGGTGCACCGTCTGAACGACTGACCCGGGTCGGTGGCTGACGGGGCGGCACGCGAGACGGCAGCCGGGTCGGCTCAGTCCGCGGTGGTGCCCTCGTCCCAGGCACGGTCCTCGGCGTCCCACTGCTCCGACTTCGCCCTGGCCGTATCCAGGGCCGACGCGGCCGCCTCGTGGGAGTCGTAGGGACCCATGAGGTGGTCCCCCTGGCTCTTGGAGTCGTCGGTCTCGACCTGACGGGTATCGACGTTGAACCAGTAAGCCATGGGGGTGCCCTCCAACTCGACGGACCTGCGGACTCTCTAGACTCCACCGTATGCCGACAACGCACGCAAGCGTGGCCCCGGGCGAGGTGTCGCCTCGTCGCGCGGTCCCCGCCACGATCGAGCGCCCGGAGTACGTCGACCAGCCCGCCCCCCAGCGTGAGGAGGGTGGCGACGTCAAGGACGCCGAGACGATCGAGAAGATGCGCGTCGCCGGCCGGATCGCGGCCCAGGCCATGGCCGCGGCCGCTGCCGTCATCGCACCGGGCGTGAGCACCGACGAGGTCGACCGGGTCGGGCACGAGTTCCTGCTCGACCACGGCGCCTACCCCTCGACGTTGGGCTACAAGGGCTTCCCCAAGTCGCTGTGCACCTCGGTCAACGAGGTCATCTGCCACGGCATCCCGGACAGCCGGCGTCTCGAGGACGGTGACATCGTCAACATCGACATCACCGCCTTCATCGGCGGCGTGCACGGCGACACCGACGCCACCTACCTGTGCGGTGACGTCGACGAGGAGTCGCGGCTGCTGGTCGAGCGCACCCGCGAGGCGATGATGCGCGGCATCAAGGCGGCGGTGCCGGGTCGCGAGATCAACATCATCGGACGGGTCATCCAGA
Organism: uncultured Actinomycetota bacterium; assembly: GCA_963722015.1. GTDB lineage: Bacteria > Actinomycetota > Actinomycetes > Actinomycetales > Dermatophilaceae > Pedococcus. The sequence goes on from CAVRMT010000011.1 coordinate 48,547, forward strand.
GCTACGCCAGGCGCTTCGGTTACGGCGTCGTGCGCGACTTCACCGGGCACGGCATCGGCCGGTCCTTCCACGGCGGCCTGATCATCCCCCACTACGACGCCGCCCCGGCCTACGACACCGTCATCGAGCCGGGCATGACTTTCACGATCGAGCCGATGCTCAACCTCGGGGTCGCCGAGTGGGACATGTGGGACGACGGCTGGACCGTCGTCACCAAGGACCGCAAGCGCTCCGCGCAGTTCGAACACACCATCCTCATCACCGAGAACGGCAACGAGATCCTGACCCTGCCGTGAGGCTCGGCCACCGCAAGGAGGCGGCACACCATGTCCAAGCACGCGAAGCAGGGACTCCCCCTAGGGATCGATGTCGGGGGGAGCGGCATCAAGGGCGCACCCGTCGACCTGGCCACCGGCTCGTTCGCGTCCAAGCGCCTGCGCATCGTCACCCCCAGCCCCTCGACCCCTGAGGCGGTCGCCGCGGTCATCGACGAGGTCGTCGACCACTTCGAGGACGTTCGGGGCGACTCCCCGATCGGGGTCACCATTCCCGGCGTCGTCACCCACGGCGTGGTGCGCTCGGCGGCCAACATCGACAAGTCGTGGCTCGACTTCGACGCCGAGCCGATGCTCGAGAAGAAGCTCGGCCACGACATCGTGCTGGTCAACGACGCCGACGCCGCGGGGGTCGCCGAGCTCCACTACGGCGCTGCCAAGGGTCAGCGGGGCCTGGTCGTCGTGACGACGCTCGGTACCGGCATCGGCTCGGCCCTGATCTTCGACGGCAAGCTGATCCCCAACTCCGAGCTCGGCCACCTCGAGATCGACGGGTTCGACGCCGAGTCGCGCGCGGCGTCCTCGATCAAGGACAAGGAGGGCCTGAGCTATCCCGAGTGGACCGAACGGCTGCAGCGCTACTACAGCCACGTCGAGGCGCTGCTGTGGCCGGACCTGTTCGTCGTCGGGGGCGGGGTCTCCAAGGACGCCGAACAGTTCCTGCCGCTGCTGCGGCTCAGGACCCCGATCGTGGCTGCGACCCTGCAGAACAAGGCGGGCATCATCGGTGCTGCCCACCTCGCGCAGGAGGAGCACGACCGCCGCCAGCAGTAGCCCTTCGAGGTGTGCTGTCGCGGGGCCGTCGGGTCAGCCCATCGACACGAGGTCCTGGAGCAGGTCGGACTGCCGGGTCCGGAACAGGCCCGCCCCCAGACGCACCGCGACGACGAAGGCGACGACCCCGAGCACCGGGCCAAGGGCGAGCACCACCCACGCCGCCCAGGAGTAGCCGAGCAGGGCGACGACGAACAGCACCAGCGCCGGGACCGACAGGGCCACCACAGCACCACCGCACACGGCCTGCACCGCGAACGTCACCCCGACCGAGCCCGGACGGCTGCTGAACGGGCTCTCCCCCGGCGCCGGCACCGCGTACTGCTTCACGGCACTGGTGATGGACGAGACCGCGAACCCGTTGAGCAGGACCGCCGTCCCTGCGCCCAAGGAGGCGGGAAGCAGCGCCCACGAACCGCCCACGAGAGGTGCGAGCACGGCGTACCCGGGCAGGCACACCAGCGCCAGGACGGCCGAGGGGAAGAGTCGACCCACTCGGTCGGCCACCCCGTCGACCCCCGAGGTGACGTGCATCCAGAAGGCGGTCGAGTCGTACCCGACGTCGTTGTGCTGCCCCCAGCCGATGAGGTACGCGGAGACCAGGGGCATCAGCGCCAGGATGACGTCCGAACCGCCTCCGCCCAGTCCCGGGAACAGCAGCCCCGCCGGCAGCAGGATCGTCATGATGGCAGGGAAGTTGAACCGCGGGTCGCGGACCCAGTAGGTGCCCGCACGCGCGGCGACGGCCCCCATCGGCGTGCCCGGCAGCACGGCGAACAGGCCGAGGCCACGGCGGGTCCCCCCACCGCTCACGGCGCCCCTCGGGTTGCGCAGGGCGGACATGAGCAGCCGTTCCCAGAGGACGAACAGGACCACGCACAAGACGGCCGCCAGGAGCAGGCGGACCCCGGCAGCACCCCGGTGGCCGAGCAGAACATCACCCGAGGCGGCCCACGCCCAGCCCAACGGCGTCCACGCGAGGACGTCGCTCAGGGAGACCAGGCGCTCGCGGGTGAGGCCGCCGTCGTCGACGAAGGCGAGCAGCGGCACCACTGCGAGCACGAACAGCAGACCTCCCACGCCGGCGATGTCCCGCCCACGGCGCGAGGCGAGCACCGCGGCCGCCGCGCCGGACACGACCCTGCTGATGAGCAGGCAGGTCAGCAACCCCAGGGCGCCGCCGGTCAGCGCCACCAGGGTGGCGCTGAGTGACCTGGTCGAGGCGAAGACCGAGCCCAGGACGACCAGGACCGTGCCGACTCCCGGTAGCCCGATCAGTGCACTGAGGAGCAGGCCCACGGCCAGGGTCCGCTCGCGGACCGCGAAGGTCGCGAACCGGGTCGGGTCGAGCGTGGGGTCGATGCCGAACAGCACCACGGGCAGCAGCCCCCAGCCGGCCACCAGACCCGCACCGCCCACCGTCACGATCGTGCGGGTGAGCTCGGCATCGCCCTCGAGGCGCAGGGTCACGAGCAGGAGCAGCACGCCGACGACGAGGCCGCCGCCGTACAGCATCCCCAGCACCATGCCCACGATGGCCGCGGCGTTGCGGCGGAACCCGTTGCGCAGCAGGTCGAGCTTCAGTCGGAGGAGGTGCGCAACCACGCGAGCCCCTCGACGTCGGTCTGTCCGCCGACCAGGTCCAGGAACCGGTCGTCCAGGCTCATGCCGGCGCGGACGTCGTCGACGTTGCCGTGGGCGCGCACCCGCCCTGCGACGATGATGGCCACGTGCGTGCAGATGCGCTCCACGAGGTCCATCACGTGGCTGGACAGCACGACGGTGCCGCCGTTCGCGGCGAAGTCCTCCAGGATGCCGCGGATCGTGCGGGCCGAGACGGGGTCGACCGCCTCGAAGGGCTCGTCGAGCACGAGCAGCCGGGGTGCGTGGATCAGGGCGCAGGCGAGGGTGATCTTCTTCGTCATGCCGGCCGAGTAGTCGATGACGAGCTTGTCGCCCGCCTCCACCAGGCCCAGGGCCCCCAGCAGGTCCGCCGTTCGCGCGGCCACCAGCTCCCGGTCCATGCCGCGCAGCAGGCCGGCGTAGGTCACCAGCTGGCGTCCGGTCAGGCGGTCGAAGAGCCGCAGCCCGTCCGGCAGCACACCGATCCGGGCCTTGGCTGCGACCGGGTCGGTCCAGACGTCGACGCCCAGGACGTGCGCAGTGCCCTGGTCGGGTCGCAGCAGGCCGGTGGCCATCGACAACGTGGTCGTCTTGCCGGCACCATTGGGGCCGACGAGGCCGAAGAACGACCCGCGCGGGACGTCGAGGTCGAGGTGGTCGACGGCCACCATCGCACCGAAGTGCTTCGTCAGGCCGCGCAGGCCCAGGGCGATCTGGTCGTCCGGCATGGCCAGAACGCTAGCGCCCGGGTGGTCAGGCGGTGAACTCGTGGCTGCGCCCACCGGCGAGATCGTGGATCTCGGTGGACTTCGACCCGAGGTTGCCCGCCTGGGTCAGGTACAGGGTGCGGCCGACCTCGCTGAGGAGGGCGTCGTGGACCGGTATGGCGTGGGGCGCCGCGAGGCGGCGCAGGAACCCCGTCATGTCACGGCTACGGGCCCACGGGGCATTCAGGGGGAAGGCGAGGACGTCGACCTCGCCGGGATCGGCGTCGAGGGCATCCCCCGGGTGGAAGAACGTCGGCTCCCCCTGCGCCGTGACCCGCATACCGGTGTTGTGGATCCGCGGGATGTCGTCGTGGATGAGGGCGTGCATCTCGCCGACCCCGCTGACGGTGGCGGTCCTGACTGCGACCTCGTCGCCCGCGCGAAGGGGGTGTGCGTCGATCCCCTTGTCCTGCAGCTGGTGCGCGGTCTCGGGGTCGGTCACGAGCTGGACTCCGGCGTTCGCCTCGAGCAGCCCGGGCAGCCGTTCGACGTCGAGGTGGTCCGGGTGCTGGTGGGTGACGAGCACGGCATCGAGGTGGCGCTGGTCCTGCGCCTGCGGTGAGAAGGTGCCGGGGTCGATCAGGATGCGCGCGTCCGCGATCTCGACGAGCAGACAGGCATGACCGAGGTGGGTGATCCGCATTCGTCCACCGTAGGCCGCGACCTGCGTAGGCGGTACCTCGTCCGTTCGGCCCCTGAGCCTTGACCGATCTGGCGATGCCGCCGCAATGGTCGTCACGACAGACTGCGAGTCACATTCCCCCATCTGTCCTCGCCCGCACGTCGAGGACGACCGCCGACGAAGGGCCCCCACTATGCATCGGCTGGCCGCACGCCTCACGACCATGAGCAGGGAGCGCGGGGCGACCGCGGTCGAGTACGGGCTGATGGTCGCACTCATCGCCATCGTCATCATCGTCGCCGTCACGCTGCTGGGCACCAACCTGTCGGGCTTGTTCCGCAAGGCAGCCTCCAGCGTCTGACCCCGTCTCACCCGTGATGAACCACCGCGGAGCTGCTCACCGACCGCCACCGCAGAGGCGCTCGAGCTGACGCACGACCTGAGCAGTGTCGGGCAGCGCAGCGATATCGACCGCGACCTCTCGAGCCCGGCGGCGGATCTCGGCGTCGCCGAGGACCTGCCTCACGGCAGCGCCCAGCTGCGACAGCGCGGACGCGCCGCCGTCGAGGCGGATGCCTGCGCCGACGGCGACCACCCGGTCGGCGTTCAGGGCCTGGTCCGTCGCGAAGAGCGGGACGACGACCTGCGGCACACCGGCGCGCAGGGCCGAGAGCGTGGTGCCGAACCCGCCGTGTCCCACCACCGCGCTGGCCAGGGGCATGACCTCGTCCTGCGGCCAGTACCGCTCGACGTGCGCGTTCGCGGGCCACGGCCGTGGACCCACGGAGCCACCGGCGTGCCCGGTCGTCAGCAGCACCCGCACCGGTAGCTCCGCCAGTGCGGTCAAGGCCGACTCGAAGACCGCGCTGAACGTCCCTAGGCCGGCCGCCACCGTCCCGAAGGTGACCTAGACGAGCGGCAGGTCCGGGTCGCCCCAGGCCCTGGGTAGGCGCGCAGTGGTCGCGCCGTCCCCGACCGCGGGCACCCGGTACCGGAAGACCGACCCGGCTCCCCCGTCCCCGGTCACGGGCCTGTCCGCCGGGCCGTCCAGACTGGCCGGCACCGTCGTGAACACCGGGGCCGCTGCCATCGCCGCGAGGAGACGGCCCTGCGCCAGCCCCACCAGGGCGTCGAGCTCTGCGAGCGGTTCTGCGAGCAGAGCAAGTGCCCAGTCCTTCAGGGCACCCACCCCGATCGCCACCTCCGCGTGGCGTGTACCGGTGACCGCTGCAGCGGCCAGCGATCCCAGCTCGGCCGGTTCGCGGAGCACGATGTCGGGCTGCCACGCGTCCACGGCCGCCCTGAGGGCGGGGAAGGCGTGCTGGGCGTCGAGCCGACCGAACACCTCGCGCATCACGGTCTCGTTGGCCTCGTCCCACCCCATCTCCGGCAAGCCCGCCAGCACCGGGCCGATGACCTGCATCGGCACGTCCGCGAAAGCCACGTGGTCCAAGCCGGCCCGGCGCACCGTGGCCGCATACGACTCCGGCGCTGCAACCCGGACCTCGTGGCCGGCCTCCGCACAGGCGTGAGCCACGACCATCAGCGGCCCGAAGTGGCCATCACCGGCCGTCGTGGAGCACAGCACCCGCACCACCGCATGGTCCCACCCGGGCGTTGGGGGCGACAACACGTCGCCCCCAAGGCCGCGGGGGGGGTGCGGTCGGAGTCGGCCGCCGTGGAGGGGGTCGCGCCTCGTCGCCCGCGCACCGCCACCCTGCGCGCGCTCCCGACTAGGCAGTGAGTTCGGCGCGGCCTGCTGGGGTTCCTTGCTCGAGCCACGTCGGGAGGATCTCCGGCGACAGCAGTGCGTCCATCACCATGTGAGCTGCGCCGCGTAGGCCGGCCCGGTCACCGAGCCGTGAACGGACGATCTGCAGCGAACGGGTCGCCAGCGGCAGCGACCGGCCGATCACGGTCTGCCGGACCTCCGCCAGGTAGTAGTCGCCCGCCTCGGAGACCCCTCCCCCGACAAGGATCAGAGCGGGGTTGAAGAAGTTGACGATCCGCGCCAGCGTCTGCCCGACGAGTCGCGCCGAGCCGGCCAGGAGGTTGATCGCCACGGGGTCCCCGTGCGTGGCGGCGTCGCTCACGGCACGCGCATCGATCCTGCCTCCGCGTCCGAGGAGATCGGCGAGATAGGCACTCTCACCGTTTCGGGCAGCGGCCTCGCCGTCGCGGGCCAGCGCTGCACCCCCCGCAAGTGCCTCGAGACAACCGAACTTGCCACACCGACACAGCACGGCGGAGTCCTCTTCCACGGCCACGTGCCCGATGTCGCCCGCGCAGCCCTGGGCTCCCCGGTGCAGGTGCCCCTGCGAAACGAGTCCTGCTCCGATACCGGAACCGATCTTGACGTAGATGACATCGCGAAGGCCCTTGGCCCTGCCGTCACGCAGCTCACCCAGGGCCATCACGTTGACGTCGTTGTCGACCCAGACCGGCGCTCGGAACCGCCCGGCGAAGAACTCGCGGACGTCGAACCCGTCCCAGCCGGGCATGATGGGCGGCGCAACCGGACGACCAGTCGCGAACTCGACGGGGCCCGGTAGACCGATCCCCGTGCCCCACACGGGCGCGCCGGCACCGAGCTGGTCCAGGAGCTCGTCGAAGACCTCGGCCACGCGGGTGAGCACCGTGACCGGGCCCACGGTCACGTCCGCCTCCTCCTCGTGCTCGGCCAGCAAGATCCCCTCGAGGTCGCTCACGGCCACCCCGATGCTCGTCGCGCCGAGCTCTGCCACCAGGATCCGGCCGGCTTCGGCGGGGAACCGCAGCCCACGCGGGGCGCGCCCCCCGGTCGACCGCAGAGTCGGACCCTCGACCAGCAGGCCGGCGTCCATGAGACGAGCCACGCGTTGGGTCACGACGTTGCGGCCCAGACCCGTTACGTGGGCAAGTTCCGGCCGCGTGCTGGCCCGGCCGAAGCGCAGCGCCTCCAGCACCTGCACGAGGTCGGCGACGTGATCCGGGGCCAGGGGCCCTGCGGTTCTGGCATCCATGTCAGCCCCTCCCTTCTGTCTGTTCGGAAAAGATATCAGCACCTCATCTATTGACTTTCGCACTCTCCATGCAGAAGTATGCATTAAAGAAGGAAAACCCGACGGACCACTGACGGCTCCACGGCAGACAGGACGGAACTCGACGATGAGGCTCGGCTATCACACCATCTCCTGGGGCGGCGTCGTGGGCGACGCCACCGGAGTGACCAGCGTCAAGGACCTCTTCTACCGCGTGAACGGGCCCATGGACCGCGCCATCGCCGACATCGCGAGCCTGGGGTACGAGGGTGTCGAGATGTTCGACGGCAACGTGGCGGACTACGCACACCGGCCCGCCGAGCTCACCGACCTGCTCACCAGCGCAGGCGTGGTGCTTGCCGGTGTCTACACCGGGGGCAACTTCATCTACCCGGACATCCTGACCGACGAGCTGCACCGGGTGCGTCAGGCGGCTGAGCTCGCTGCGCGATTCGGGGCCGACAACCTGGTCGTGGGCGGCGGCGCCCGCAGGGCGTCAGGGACCACCGACGCGGACTACTCCGCGCTGGGTGCTGCGCTCGACCAGATCACCGACATCGCCGAGGCGCACGGGTTGGCGGCCTGCTACCACCCGCACCTGTCCACCATCGTCGAGAGCCCGGAGGAGCTCGACCGGCTGATGCAGCTCACGCGGATCGGTTTCTGCCCCGACACCGCCCACCTGACTGCCGGTGGCGGTGACCCCGCAGCCCTGATCCGCCGGTATGCCACCCGACTGCGCCACGTGCACCTCAAGGACGTGGACGTGGCGACGACTCGGTTCCTTCCTCTCGGCCAGGGCGACGTCGACTTCGACGACGTCATCGCCGCCGTGAAGGACAGCGGCTACGACGGCTGGATCGTCGTCGAGCTGGACTCCTACGACGGCGACCCCCGTGAGGCCGCTGCCACAAGCAAGAAGTACCTCGACGCGCTGCTCGCGACTGCCGGCGGCACCATCCCCTCAGGAGAGAACCGATGAAGAAGACCACGTACCGCCTCGCGGGCCTGACTGCCGCCATCGCCTTGGCCACGGCCGGGTGCAGCGCAGCTTCCACCACCACCAGTGCGGTCGACCCCGGAGTGTCGTCGAAGGCCGAGGCTGCCCTGGCGAGCATCGAGGGCAAGGTCCTCGGAAAGGGCGCCAACGGTGAGGAGGCCGCGGCGCCCGAGGACGCGAAGCTCAGCGACGCCGAGGTGGACCAGGTGAAGGCCAAGAACGCGACGGCCGCCATCGTCATGCACTACGGCGGCAACGACTGGTCCAACGCCCAGGTGGCCGGGATGAAGTCGGAGTTCGCGCGTCTGGGCATCAAGGTCATCGCCACCACGGATGCCAACTTCAAGCCGGACAAGCAGGTGTCGGACATCGAGACGGTCCTCGCCCAGAAGCCCGACATCATGATCTCGATCCCCACCGACCCGGTGGCGACGGCCTCGGCATACAAGAAGGTCGCGGCGGCGGGCGTCAAGCTCGTCTTCATCGGCAACACCGCCCAGGGCATGACGGTGGGCAAGGACTACGTGTCTGTCGTGTCCGCGGATGACTTCGGCAACGGCGTGGTGTCGGCACACCTGATGGCCAAGGCGCTGGGCGGCAAGGGCGAGATCGGTCTCGTGTTCCATGAGGCGGACTTCTTCGTGACCAAGCAGCGGTACGACGCCTTCAAGTCCACCATCACCAAGGACTACCCCGACATCAAGATCGTCGAGGAGCAGGGCATCGCCGGACCGGACTTCGCCGGTGACGCGCAGAGCGTCGCCAACGCCATGCTGAGCAAGCACCCCACCCTGGCCGGCATCTGGGCCGTCTGGGACGTTCCCGCTGAGGGCGTCATGGCTGCGGCGCGCGCTTCTGGCCGTGCGGACCTGAAGATCGCCACGGAGGACCTCGGAAAGAATGTCGCCATCGCGCTGGCGAAGAACGAGCTGGTCGTCGGTCTTGGCGCCCAGCGTCCCTTCGACATGGGCGTGGCCCAGGTCGACCTGGCCGCGGGCGCGTTGCTGGGCAAGAAGCAGCCCGGCTACGTGGCCATCCCCGCGCTCCCGGTTGAGCACTCCAACGTGCTCGAGGCCTGGAAGCAGGTCTACCACGAGGACGCCCCGGCCGACCTGTTGAGCTCGTACAAGAAGTAGGTGTCCCCGGCGGGATGGACCCGACGTGGTCCATCCCGCCCCTGGAAGGGAGTTCGCGGTGAGCAATCAGAATGGCACTGCCTCGGCGGTGGAGATGCACGGCATACACAAGGCGTTCGACGGCGTCGTCGTCCTCGATGACGTGGACTTCGAGGTCCACCGCGGCGAGGTCCACGCGCTCGCCGGGGGTAACGGGGCTGGCAAGTCGACGCTCATGAAAATCCTCCAGGGGGTCTACCGGGCCGATGAGGGCACCATCCGCGTCAACGGCGCGCCCGTCACCATCAGCTCCATCCACAGCGCGCGAGCCGCTGGCATCGGCATGGTGTTCCAGGAGTTCAGCCTGGTCCCCAGCCTGACCGTGGCGCAGAACATCTTCCTGGCGGACGAACCCGCCGGGAGGTTCGGCCTCATCGACGACCGCGCTGCCGTCGCGAAGGCCCGGGAGGTCTTTGCCGACATGGAGGTCTCGGTCAACCCCAAGGCCACCGTCGCCAGCCTGGGAACCGCCTACTGGCAGCTCACCGAGATCGCGAAGGCGCTCGCCCAGAACGCCCAGGTCCTGATCATGGACGAGCCGACGGCGAGCTTGGCCAAGCACGAGACGGAGGCGCTGTTCGACCTGATCGGCCGGATCAAGGACCGCGGCATCTCGATCATCTACATCTCTCACCGGATGGACGAGATCTACCGCATCGCCGACCGCATCACCATCCTGCGCGACGGGCGGCGCCTCCTGACCGAGCCGCTGGCTGCCGTCACGCCCGAGCAGATCGTCGAGGGCATCGTCGGCAAGAAGATCGAGGGCCAGATGAACTACCGCGAACGCCAAGGACTCGATCAGCGAGAGGCCTTGCTGGAGGTGTCCGGGCTGACCAGCGGTCCCCTCGTGCGCGACGTGTCCTTCACCGTCCACGCAGGCGAGATCATCGGGCTGGCTGGCCTGATGGGCAGTGGGCGCACCGAGCTGGCTCGGACCCTCTTCGGGATCGACAAGGCCACCAGCGGGACCATCCGCCTGCACGGCCAGGAGATCACCATCAACGACCCCCGCGACGCCATAGCTCACGGTTTGGCGCTCATCCCGGAAGACCGGCGCGAGCAGGGACTGGTCCTGGACCACTCGGTGCGCGAGAACCTGCTGCTGCCTCTCCTGGGCAAGCTCAGCAAGGGCCCCCTGCTTGACGGAAAGGCGGGAAAGGCCCTGTCCTCCAGCCTCATCCAACGCTTCGCCATCAAGGCGGCCAACCCTGGTCGGCCCATCCGCCTGCTCTCGGGCGGCAACCAGCAGAAGGTCGTCATCGCCAAGTGGCTCGGCACCGAACCGGACGTCCTGATCCTCGACGAACCCACGGCAGGAGTGGACATCGGAACCAAGTCCGAGATCCTCGACATGGTCCGTGCCCTGGCCGACGCCGGCAAAGCCGTCATCGTCATCTCCTCGGAGTACCCCGAGCTCCTCGCGGTCAGCGACCGCATCCTCATCCTGCGTGACGGCTCCGTGGCCCGCGATCTGCGGCGGAGCGAGATCGCCAACGAGGAATCCCTCCAACTTGCCGTTCAAGGAGTCTGAGTCATGAGCACCATCACACCCACCAAGGACAGCGTCGCAGAGGACTCGTTCCAGAGCCGCCTCGCCGCGATCGACTGGCGTCGTTACGTCATCTACATCGGCTTCGTCGTGGTCTTCGCGTTCTTCGCAGTCCTGTTGCGGGACGAGGGATTCCTCTCCTCCAACAACCTGCTCAACATCTTCCGCCAGACCGCCACCATCACCGTCATCGCCGTGGGCATGACCTACGTCATCGCCTGTGCCGAGATCGACCTGTCCGTGGGCTCTGTGGCAGGACTGTCGAGTGTCGTGACGGCCATGGCCCTGTCGAGCTGGGGCCTGATCCCCGGCGTGCTCGCCGGACTCGCGGTGGGCCTGGCTGTCGGCGCGGTGAACGGCGCCCTGGTGAGCCTGCTCGGGATCCCTTCGTTCCTCGTGACCCTGGGGATGCTCGGCATCGCCGCAGGGGTGGCGCAGTGGATCACCAGCTCGGCACCCCAGCCCATCCTGAACGACTCCTTCAACCTGATCTTCGGCGGCGGCAACTTCGGCCCGATCCCCGGGCTGCTCGCCTGGAGCGCGATCTTCGTGGCGATCGGCGCCATCGTGCTGGCCAGGACGCGCTTCGGCCGACAGGTGCTCGCCACCGGCGGCAACCGCACCGCGGCTCAGTTCACCGGCGTCAACACCCGCCGGATCAAGTTCCAGGTGCTGCTCCTGTCCGCCACGGTGGCCAGCGTGGCAGGCATGCTGTACGCGGGGCGCCTGCAGTCCGGTCGGTTCCAGTGGGGCGCAGGCGACGAGCTGTCGGCCATCGCGGCCGTCATCCTCGGCGGCACCAGCCTCTTCGGGGGCGCTGGCTCCGTGGTCGGCACGCTGTTCGGTGCTCTGCTCATCGGCCTCATCAACAACGGGCTGATATTGGCCGGCCTCGACAGCAGCCAGCAGCAGGTCGTCCGCGGCGTCATCATCATCCTGGCCGTCGCACTCGCCCGGAAGAAGTAATCGGCATGCCCGCACTCAGAGCCGGAATCATCGGTGCAGGCTTCATCGGTGGCGTCCATGCGTATGCGGTGCGAGCCAGCGGTGGAGTCGTGACGAAGGTCGCCGACCACTCCCCCGAGGCAGCCGCTCAGGCAGCCGCGCGACTCGGCGCCCGTGCAGGCGCCGAGTCCGCTGAGGCACTCATCGCCTCCGACGACGTCGACGTGGTGCACATCTGCACACCGAACGACACCCACTACGACCTCGCGCTCGCCGCGATGAAGGCCGGGAAGGCGGTCATCTGCGAGAAGCCCCTGGCCACGACGGCCGAACGCGCCGCCCATCTGGCCCAGATGGCCGAAGCCACCGGCGTGGTCACCGCGGTGCCCTTCGTCTACCGCTTCTATCCCTCGGTGCGCGAGGCGAGGCACCGCATCTCCCGCGGACAGGCGGGAGACCTGTGGATGCTGCACGGTTCCTATCTGCAGGACTGGCTCTCCAGCTCACAGGAGACGAACTGGAGGGTCGACCCGGAGCGCGGCGGTGGGTCGCGGGCGTTCGGCGACATCGGCGTCCACTGGTGCGACGTCATGGAGTTCACCACCGGACACCGCATCACACGCCTCGTGTCACAGATGTCGCAGGCTCACGCAAGCAGGACCGGCACCGACGGCAGTTCCAGCGTGGGGACCGAGGACGGCGCAACCGTGATGTTCGAGACGGACCGCGGCGCGACCGGTTCGGTCGTTGCCAGCCAGGTGGCACTCGGCCGCAAGAACCGGCTGTGGTTCTCCTTCGACGGCACCGACGCGGCCTACGTCTTCGACCAGGAGCTCCCGGACTCTCTCTGGGTGGGTGGGCGGTCCACCAACCAGATCGTCCCCCGCGGACCGGACACGTTTGCAGCCGGTGGGGGCGCTGGATACTCCCGTCTGCCGGCGGGTCACCCACAGGGTTACCAGGACAGCTTCACCGCCTTCATGGCCGATGCGTATGCCGCGGTGGCCGGCCCGCGGCCCGAAGGGCTCCCCAGCTTCAGCGACGGCCACCGGGCCGCCATCATCACCGAGGCCGTTCTCACCTCGGCCGCCAAGAACTCATGGGTAGAGGTCCCCTCGTGAAACTCGGATTCCTCACGGCCTGCCTGCCGGACCGGTCGCTCGAAGACATCGCCCACTGGGCAGCGGCGCATGACTACGAGGCACTGGAGGTGGCAGCGTGGCCCGCGCTCGGTGATCGACCGTTCACCGCCAGCCACATCGCGGCCGAGTCGTTCACCGGCGCCGAGGCCGAGAAGGTCGGCGAGCTGTTCGGACAGCTGGGTCTCACCCTGTCGTCCCTGGCGTTCTACGACAACAACCTCCACCCGGACCCCCGCGAACGCCAGGCGGTCAACGACCACGTCATCGCGTGCATCGACGCTGCCGCCCTGCTCGGGGTGCCCACCGTCGGGACGTTCATCGGCCGCCACCCCGGCCAGAGCGTGGCGGACAACCTTCGCGAGGCCGAGAGGATCTTTCCGCGACTCGTCGATCACGCCGGCCAGAAGGGTGTCAAGCTCGTCATCGAGAACTGCGTGATGGAGGGCTGGCACCCTGACGGGTACCCGGGAAACCTCGCCTACTCCCCAGAGCTCTGGGAGTGGATGTTCGGGCTGGGCCTCTACCTGAACTACGACCCCTCCCACCTGGTCTGGATGGGCATCGACCCGGTGGAGGCACTGCGTCCCTACGTGGACCGTGTCGCCCACGCGCAGGCCAAGGACATCGAGCTGTTCCCGGAGAAGCGGAACCGGTTCGGCTGGCCCGGGATCGCGGACAAGAGCGCAGATCCGTGGGAGGTCGGCTGGTGGCGCTACCGCATCCCCGGGCGAGGCCAGGTCGACTGGAACCGGGTCGTTGACACCCTCTACGAGGGCGGGTTCGACGGCGTGCTGTCGGTGGAGCACGAGGATCCCGTCTGGGGCGGCAGCGAGGCCCGGATCGAGACCGGGCTGCTGGTGGCCCACCAGACCCTGCGACCCCTCATCATCGCCTGAACCACGACTCGAACGGAGGCCCCCGTGGCTGACACCTTCTTCGACACCCACCAGCGGGAGACGATAGAGGCGGCAATGGCCCGCATCATCCCCACTGACGACACCCCTGGCGCGCGCGAGGCCGGCACGATCGACTTCCTCGACCGCTACCTGTCCGGCATCGGCTACATCTATGCCCTTCCCGACGGCAGCGGTTTCGAGACGCTCACCGGCCCGCGGGCGTCGGCCTGGCAACAGCGGGTGGACCACGCACGCGGCGTGTACGTCGCCGGGGTCATCGAGCTCGACAAACGGGCCGATGACGCTCACGGCAGGCCGTTCGTCCTGCTCGGTGACGCCGAGCAGGACGAGATCCTCCGTGGTCTCGAGCGCGGCGGCCCGACGGCACCGACCATCAACTACGGCGGTCCCGAAGAGCCCGCCCTGCAGCAGACCAGCGCCGAGTCCGACCTCGACTTCTTCGGGCTGCTCGTGACGCACACCCGCCAGGGTTATCTGGCAGATCCGATCTACGGCGGCAATCGCGCCCAGGTCGGCTGGCAGACCATCGGCTTTCCCGGGCCGAAGGATCTCGCGGAGGTGCACACCGGCCAGTACACGACTCACCAGTACTTCTCTGACAATCCGACCCATCGCAGCCTGCAGGAGCCCTCATGACCATCCCCGCGACCAAGCCCGAAAGAGTCGACGCCGTGGTCATCGGAGCCGGCGCCTCGGGGTCCGCCGCCGCCAAGGTGCTCACCGAGGGAGGGATGCGCGTGGTCGCCCTGGAGAAGGGTCCCTGGCGCACCAAGGAGACCTTCGGCGGGGACGAGCTGGCCAACGTCAACCGCTACAACCTGTGGCCCGATCCCCTGCTGAACCCGCGCACCTCACGGCGCGACACCGACAGTGCAGCGGAGGTGGACCTCTTCTGCCCGGTGCCGCAGATGGTCGGTGGCGGAACGGTCCACTGGCAGGGATGGTTGCCACGCTTCACCGAGAACGACTTCCGCCTGCGCAGCATCGCCGGTGATCTTCCGGGGACCACTCTGGCTGACTGGCCGATCACGTATGCAGAGCTGGAGCCGTACTACGACAAGGTCGAGTGGGCCTTCGGCGTCTCGGGGCAGGCGGGCGCGAACGCGTTCGAATCCTTCCGCTCTCGTGGCTACCCGTGCCCGCCGATGCCCCAGTCCCGGTATGCCGAGAAGTTCCACCTCGGCTGCGAACAGCTCGGCTGGAACTCCTTCCCGACTCCGCAAGCGGCCCTGTCGCAGCCCTTCAACGGGCGGCCCGCCACGGTCATCAGCGCCTTCGCGCAGCAGCACGGCGACCCTAGCGGCACCCGGTCGAGTGCACTGAACGTCTTCATCCCCGATGCCGTCGCCACGGGCCGGTACGACCTCCGCGCGGACTCCTACGTCCGTGAGCTCACGGTCGACTCGCGAGGACGCATCAAGAGCGCCGTCTACGAGGACTCCGCGGGAGTCGTGGTGGAGCAGGAGGCCGATGTCTTCATCCTCGCCTGCGGTGCTGTGGAGACCGCCCGGCTGATGCTCATGTCGACGTCCTCGAGGTTCCCCGACGGACTGGCCAACGGCAGCGACCTCGTGGGCCGCAACGTCACCTTCCACGAGTACAGCGCGTCGGTCGGCACCTTCGAGGATCCGATCAACGCCTGGGCCGGCGGCGGCTACGTCAGCGCGAGCAGCTTCCAGTTCTACGAGCACGACGACTCCCGTGGGTTCGTCAGCGGCGGGCACATCGCTGCCGCAGGCGTCGGCATACCCCTCCCCATCAACTGGGGACTACCGGGGCGGCCCACGTGGGGCGCCGAGGCCAAGCAGAACGATCGCGACTACTTCAGCCACAGCATGGCGGTCGCCATGGTGCTGCACGACATGCCGCAGCACGACAACCGGGTCGACCTCGACCCGCACGTCACGGACGCCTGGGGGCTCCCAGTCGCCCGGATCACCCTGCAGACCCACCAGAACGACATCGACCAGGGCAGGTTCCTGGTGGACCGGTGCGGGGAGATCCTCGACGCCGCGGGGGCCAAGCAGGTCGACCGCGTGTACGCCGAGAAGGTGACCGGCAACTGCTCGCACCAGCATGGCACCGCCCGAATGGGTGAGGACCCTGAATTGTCGGTCCTGGACCGGAACTGCCGCGCCCACGAGGTCGAGAACCTGTTCGTGGTCGACGGCTCTGCGTTCCCCACGGCAACGGGGGCGAATCCGACCCTCACCATCATGGCGAACGCCTGGCGCGTCTCCGACCACATCCTGGCCAACCGAAGGAGCTAGGCGAGGACCTGCGAGCGTTGGCGGTGTACCGCTGTCCTGCCCGGCCTCGAGCCGCGGCAGGCTGCTCGAGGACGAGGCGTTGGAGGCAACCCGCTGCCAAAGTGGGATCGTGATCGAGGACCTGCCGCTGCTGGGGTTCGGGCTGCAGGTGTCGGGTAGCTGGGCCACCCCGGACACGATGATGCGCATCGCTCGACGCGCCGAGGAACTGGGGTACGCCTCCCTCTGGACGTTCCAACGCGTGCTGTCCCCCGTCCACGGGCTCGACCCGTTGTCCGACGCCATGATCAACCCTCCAGGGCCCGCTCCTCGCGCAGGCCCGAGGCCGTCGCAGCGACCGTGGCAGCGAACTGCGACCAGGTCGAGTGCACCCGTGCTCCCTGGGCCAACGCAGGCCGGTCACGCAGGCCCCGGCCGTGCCGCTCGACCCACGTGGCGAGGTTCATGGGGCCAACCTGTCCGCTGGTCGGCCGCGGGGTCAAGGGCAGACGGCCGATGTTGAGAAAGGCGTGATTGTTCCCCGGGCGCCGATGGGTGAGGCTGGCAGGCAACGGCCCACCAGCCGCGGCCGAACCCCGCGTCCGAAGGAGCAGTCCCATGAGGTTGGACGAGGAAGCGGCACGGTCCCGCCTGAGCAGTCACGTCCATGGCGTCCTGTGCACGCTGCACCCCAGACGCGGTCCCGACCCGCAGCCGGTCGTGTACGCGGTGAGTGACGACGGGTACGTCGGGGTGCCCATCGACACCGTCAAGCCCAAGTCGTCGTCCCGGCTGCAGCGCGAGGACAACCTGGCTGCCGACGGACGCGCATCGTTGCTCATCGAGCACTGGGAGACCTACGACTGGTCGAAGCTCTGGTGGGTCCGGGCCCAGCTCGAGCACGTTCCGGACGCCCCGCGGTCAGTGACCGACGACTTGGCCGACCGGTTGGCCCGGACCGTTCCCCAGTACGCCGACCGGCCCTTCCACCGGGTCGTCGTGTGCCGCATCATCACGGTCATGGGCTGGGCAGCCAGCGACGGCTAGGGCCTAGCAGACGGGCTATCCCTTGCATCGGCTCGGCGCCACGTGGTCGTGTGAAGCGTCAGCGACGTCGGTGCGAGTGGCCCAACTCGCCGCGTCGAGGGCGCCCGGTTCCTCGCGGCCCGGAGCTGAGGACGTCGGGCAGCATCCGAAGCCTTGTGGATATCGGGCTGCCAGGGTGAAACTTCGGGGATGAGGGGACGGCCGGGGCGAGGCGCAGTGTTCGGGCTCGCAGCGGGCTTGGCCCTGGTGTTCCTGATGATCCTGCTGCCGCGGGCGATCCAGGGTGACTACTACGAGGTCACCGACCCGCTGGTCTTCATGGGCGTGCCGCTCGTGGTCATTGGTGCCTCGATCGGAGCCCTGATCGGCGCCCTTGGCCCAGCGGAACGGATGGTGGGCCACACGGGTCGCGTTCAGCGCCCTCGGGGATTGAGCCGCGCCATGGTTCCGTTGGTGGCGGGTATCGCTGCCGGACTCGCGCTGTGGCTCTTCTTGTGGGCCACTGGCGCGGTGGATGCGACGCCGCTGGGGCTCTGGTAGTGGTTGAACCGGAGCTCCCTGTATGCCCGTCGGCGACAGGTGCGTCCAGATCACCGCCAGTGCAACCCTCCGATCTGAGCAGACGAGGGCGGCCGCTCAGCCGTGATGTCGGAGCACGTTCACCACCTGCCCAGCTCTGGTGCGCAGAAGGAGGCGACGGACGCCCCAGTCCTCGTCCTGCGGGGGATGAACGATGCCGGCCCCGCTGTCCAGCGTCCGCCGAACGCGACGTCGGGTACCCACCCACTGCCTCGGTTGCCTGCGCGCAGAGAGCGATCGGCCGATGGCTCTTCACACCGTCTGCGCGGTCGCCATCCACGTCTGGATGCGGGACTACTCCGCCGGAGCGATGTTCTGGTTGATCCGGAAGAGGTTGCCCGGGTCGTAGCTCTTCTTGACCGAGGCCAGGCGGTCGTAGTTGATGCCGTAGTTGGCGCGGATGCGGCCTTGGTCGTCCCCGGCCATGAAGTTGATGTAGCCACCCTCGCTCGTGTGCGGCTCGAGCGCTGCGTGGTAGTCACGCACCCAGCTGATGTTGGCCTCGTTGTCGGCCGGGTCGGGCCACATGCCGGCGATCACCGGCGCGAAGTTCGCGTCCCGGTAGGCGAACGCGGTCGCGTCCGCTGCGACGTCGTGGACGGCGCCGTCGATCGGGTAGAGGTGCATGGTGGACTCCATCGCCGGCACCCGGGGGCCGTGCTCGACGTGGGCAGCGATGACGCCGTCGGTGAGCTCGGGTAGGAAGGCGGCCTTCCAGTAGTGCTGGAGACCCTTGGGGAGCAGACCGTCGAAGGCGCTGTTCAGCGCCGGGTAGGGCATCCGCCCGACGTGCTCGGCGACGGGAGACCCGACCGCCCGCAGTTCCGCCAGCAGCGCTTCGGCGTCCTCGTCGCTGCCGTTGAAGCACGAGACCAGCAGCGCGAACGGCTCGCCGACCCGGCCCTCGGGGATGAACGGCAGTGGCGGGGCGATCTGGAACGCTGGGAAGGCGCCCATCTCGCGCGGTGCCGAGGCGATCCACGTGCCGTAGGTCCGGAACAGCTCCTCCGCGACCTCGAGCTCGAAGAACATCGGCCCGCCGTAGATGGTGTCCACCGGGTGCAGGTCGAACTCGAGCTCGGTGACCACGCCGAAGTTGCCGCCACCACCGCGAAGCGCCCAGAACAGGTCCGGGTTCTCCGTCTCGTTGGCGGTCACGAAGCTTCCGTCGGCGAGTACGACGTCGGCCGACCGCAGGTTGTCGATCGACAGCCCGTGCGCCCGGGCCAGGTAGCCGATGCCGCCGCCCAGGGTGAGCCCGGCGACCCCGGTGGTGGAGATGATCCCGCCAGTGGTGGCCAGGCCGAAGCTGTGTGCGGCATGGTCGAAGTCGCCCCAGTCGCAGCCGCCCTGCACCCGCGCGACCCGCCTCTCCGGGTCGATCCGGATCCCCTTCATTGCGCTGAGATCCAGCACGATGCCGTCGTCGACCGTCCCGAACCCCGGGACACTGTGCGCGCCGTCCCGGATGGCGAGGGGGAGCCCGCTCTCGCGGGCAGCGTCGACGGCGACGCGTACGTCCGTGACGTCGACCGCCCGAACGATCGCGAGAGGTCGCCGGTCGATCATCGCGTTGTAGACCGAACGCGCCTCGTCGTACTCGGGCGACTGCGAGGTGACCACGTCGCCGCGTGCGGCGTCGAGGATGGTGAGTGCCGGGGTGCCGCTCATGATTGCTTCCTGTTCTTTCTCGACAGAGCTGGTGGATGGGGTGGGCAGGCGAGTGGGCTTTCGGATCAGGCGAACACCTGCTGGGCGTGATCGTGGAACTGACGCATCGGCGCGACCGGACCGATCTCGATGAAGACGACGCCGTCGGACGAGGTGGCGGTGTGTCCGGAGGGCCAGTAGTAGACCTCGCCCGCGTTCGCGGTCTCGATGGTTCCGTCAGCGTGCTCGAGTCGGACCGAGCCTTCCAGCACGATCCCCCAGTGGGGGCTGGGACAACGGTCGCCTGGAAGGCCCCTCAGTACGGGGCCGAAGTCGGTGCCGGCCGGGACCCGGATGTGCCGGATGGCCATGTCGCCCTGCTCCACGTACCTGGTCTCCAGGTCACCCTGGGACACCTCGACGGGCAGGTCCTTGATCGGTGTAGCCATGGTGCTGCTCCTCTGCGATGGGGTGTGTCGACCCCAGCGACGTTACGGAGGGCAGGAGCGTGGCGCCTGACCTGATCTGACCCGATCGGTCAGGAGGGGTGGGGGTCAGATCTGACTATCTCGGTGGGCGCGGGATCGGGCTACAGTCGACAGACCATGGAACCTGCTCCGGTGAGCTCGACGACGGGGCCCGCGCGGAGTCGGACCACCTTCGTGGGGCGCCAGGCGGAGATGGAACGCCTCGAGACGGTCTGGGCGGCCGTCGAGGCCGACCAACGGAAGGTCGTCTTCGTGGGGGGCGAGCCCGGCGTCGGCAAGACCCGGCTGGCGGTCGAGGTGGCAGCGGCACTTCGTGCCCACGGGGCCACCGTGCTGTGGGGCTCGTGCCGCGAGGAGTTCAACACCCCCTACCGACCATTCGTCGCGATCCTCGAGCAGGCGCTGGAGCAGATGTCGCCGGAGGTCCTGCGCGACATCACTCCTCACGCTGCGGCCCCGCTCCTGCGCCTGACCACCGCCGCCCTGCCGCACTGGCCGTCGGCGGCCGGGCTCGCGTCCGACGATGGTGACTCCCGCGCGATCCTCTTCGATGCCGTCCTGCGGGTGCTGGTGGCGGCGGCCGAGCAGAGGCCGACCGTGCTGGTCCTGGAGGACCTGCACTGGGCCCCGGAACCGACGCTGGCGATGCTGTCGCACCTCGTCGAGTCCACGGCGGGAGAGCGGTTGCTCGTCCTGGCCACCCGCCGCACCACTGCCCCGGACCGCACCGACACGGTCAGCCATGCCCTCGCGGACCTGCACCGACTCGATGGGGTCGCCCGGATCGACCTCGTCGGGCTGACCACCGAGGACGTGGTCGAGTACCTCGTCCGGGAGGCCGGGGTCCCACTCGGTGCGGCCCGCGCGGCCGCCCCCTTGCTGCGAGACCACACCGGCGGCAACCCCTTCTTCCTCCAGGAGTACTGGCACGACCTCGCCTCCCGGGGCGGTCTCGCCGCCATCCGCTCCGGGACCGCTCAGGCGCCTGGGTCGGTGCAGGACGCGCTGGCGCGTCGGTTGGCCGCCTTCGATCTCGCTCACACGCGGGTCCTCGAGCTGGCCGCCGTGGCAGGCGACGTCGTCGATCCCACCCTCCTGATCCAGGCCTGCGACCTCGGCCCGGACGCGGTCCTCGAGGGGATCGACCTCGCGGTCCGCGCCGGACTCCTGGGCGCCAACGGCGACGCCGACGGTCACCGGTTCGTCCATTCGCTGGCTCGCCAGGCCGTGCTCGACCAGATGGCGGCCACAGATCTCGCCGCGGCTCACGCTCGAGTCGCTCGGGTTCTGGAGAATCGCGTGGGCGAGGACGACCCGGGGCTCATGTCCCAGCTTGCGCACCACTACGTCCAGGCCCGGGCTCTCGGACACGGGGACAAGGCAGTCCACTACCTGGTGCTCGCAGCCCAGCAGGCCGTCCGCAGCATCGCCCCCAGCGAAGCGGCCACGCTGTACGAGCGGGCTGCGCAGCTTCACGTCGCCGGAGGCCCTCCGCGGGTCGAGCTGCTCTCCGCCGCCGCCCGCTGCCACATGCACGCCGGCCACTTCCCGACCGCCCGACACATCTACGAGGGCCTGGGCACGGATCAGGACCCCCAGGTCCGGTTGCTGGCCGCGATCGGTCACGAGGACGCTTCGTGGCGACCTTCGGAGAACGGTCAGCGATCGCTCGCGCTGCTCAGCGAGGCTCGGCGCGCTGCCGCACTGGATGATGGCGATCCGCTGAACATCCGCGCCCTCGCCAGCATGGGTCGCGCGGCCTCGTTCACCGGTGACCGCATGCAGGCTCGCGAGCTCGGAGAGGAGGCGCTTCAGCTTGCCCGCGCCAGCGGTGACGACGAACTCACCGCACATGCCCTGCGTGCGACCCTGTGGCAGGGCCTCACGCCGGAGCTGGCCCCCGCCCTGTTGGCCCGCGCCCTCGAGCTGCACGAGATCGGTGCACGCCTCCGCGACGACGACCACCTCGGACCGGCGGCATTCCACCGAGGCGCCTTCGCCTACATCGTGGGCGACGAGCCCGCCTGGAGCAGCGCTCAACGCGATCTGACCGAGATCGCGCTGTCGCGCGGGCAACCATTCTTCCGCTACGTCTCCGGATGCTCCCGCTACACCCACAGGTATGCCGTCGGCGACTTCGCGGGCGCCGAGCACATCGTCGCGTGGCTCGACGACCAGTTCAGCCACGAGTTCGATGGCGCCACCGAGGGATCGTGGGGCGTCCAACAGTTCATGCTGCACCGGACAACCGGTGGCCTCGAACAGATCCGATCCCTCGTCAGTGGCGACGAGAGCTACGACGACCACTGGTTGCCGGGCCTGTTGGCCCTCTATGCAGAGCTCGAGATGGTGGAGCCTGCCGCGCGCCTCCTGACACACCTGCGGGACCGGCTCGAGGACTATCGCGCCGGCGCCCAATGGGCCGGCGTGCTGGCGTTCACGACCGAGGCGACGGCGAAGCTGGACGACCCCGTGGCCGCGGCGGTGCTGCGACCGCTCCTCACCGAGTACGGCGGTACCAACCTGATGGCCGGCGCCAATACTGCCGTCTTCGGCTCCGCCGATCGCTACCTGGCGCAGCTCGACTCGGTGCTCGGCGCTCCCAGCGCCGACCACCACTTCGAGCGTGCCCTCGAGATGGACCGGCGGATGGGCGCGGTCACCCACCAGGTGGAGACGCTCGCCGCGTGGAGCTGGCACCGCAGCCGCCGCGACGTTCCGACGCAGGGACAGCCGTCACCGTCAGCCACCAGCCTGCGTGAGGAGGCACGCGCGCTGGCCCGACGCATCGGTCACCGCCGCGTGCTCAGGGATCTCGACGCCGACCCGGCTCCGCACCCCGAGAGCGCTCCCCTGCCGAACGGCCTGACCGAGCGGGAGGTCCAGGTGCTCCGTCTGGTCGCGGACGGGCTGTCCAACCGGGAGATCGGCGAACGGCTCTTCATCAGTGCCAACACCTGCGCCAACCACGTGCGCAGCATCCTCATCAAGACCGCCGCGCCCAACCGCACCAAGGCTGCGGTCTTCGCCGCCGAACACCGTCTCATGTAGGCACCGCACCCGGTCTACATCGGTGCGAACGAACCGTCCGGAGACACCGTCCCGGACAGCTCCATGATCGCATCGGCGGGGATACCGGCGCGGATGGCGGCCGTGCGGATCGCGTCGACGTCGTCGGCCTCGTAGAGGCAGAACGTCTTGCGCTTGTCCGAGGACAGGAAGGACCTGAGCCAACGCACGCCGGCCTCGTCATTGATCCGATTGATCGCCGCAGCCGTCTCCGGGGCGACCTCCAACTGGTCGGCGAATCGTCGCTCCACCATGAATACGGGCATCCGCTTCCTCTCGACCATGACCGGAAGGGTCCTCGGGTGGGGCGCCGATCAGCACTTGTCGGCTTCCCAACGTAGACGGCTGGGGTGCCATCAGGCCAGAGAGAGCAGGACGTGGAACCGACCCATCGCCTCCTACGAGGCGAGACGCCGAACCCTTCGGTCAGAAGGCGGAAGGG
>CAVRMT010000012.1:0-62387 GCA_963722015.1 uncultured Actinomycetota bacterium
CGGGTTCTGTCCCGCGACCTGGTTGCCCGGGCCGCGGTGACGGTCATCCATCTACGACAGCCGTTGCCGACTGCCTCCAGCGCTCTACCCGTGTGCTCGGGCGGGCAGCCCTCGAGCGCACACTGTCTGAGCTTGCTCCGGGTGGGGTTTACCTAGCCGGGCCAGTCACCTGGCCCGCTGGTGGTCTCTTACACCACCGTTTCACCCTTACCGCGGCGCCTGCGCAACCGCAGCTGCGTGGTCCACCGTGGCGGTCTGTTCTCTGTGGCACTGTCCCGCGGGTCACCCCGGGTGGCTGTTGGCCACCACCTTGCCCTGTGGAGCCCGGACGTTCCTCGGCGGTGGTTGCCCACCGACGCGACCGCCTGGCCGACTCATCCGCCGCAAGGATAGGGCAGGTATGCCGCGTGGCGGACCACGCGGCACACCTGTGGCGAGGTCCGAAGTAACTAGTTCCTGCGAACCATGTGTCGTGGTCATGTCGGGCCACACAGGATTGGGGGTGTGGATCTGCTCGAAATGCACCGTGTGCGCGCGGGCGAGGTGGGACAACCTCGGACTCGGTGAGAGGGGAACCATGACGACGCTCGACAACATCACAGCCCGCCCGAAGCGACAGGGCGGTACGACAGCAGCTCGACTGACGGTGGGGTTCCTGGGTGGGTTCCACCTCCAGGCCGGCCCCGCCGTGCTGGGGCCGCGGCAGCTGGGAGGCACCAAGCCGCGCCTCATCCTCGAGGCGCTGCTCGCCCACGGCGGCGCGCCGGTCTCCAAGGACAAGCTGGTCTCCATGCTCTGGGAGGGCGCCGGCGCCAGAGGGTCGAAGGCCAACCTCGAGACCTACACCTGCGTCCTGCGCAAGCACCTGCACACGGCTGCCCCCGGGGTCGAGGACGTGATCGGCTCGGTGGCCGGCAGCTACACGCTCGACATGTCGCGGGTGGACCTCGACCTCGACCGCTACCGGCGGCTCGTCGCGACGGCGAGCGATCCACGGACCTCGGCGGCCGACGCGCTGCCCTTGTTCGTCGAGGCGCTCGCCCTGGGAGAGGCAGAGGTGCTGCCGGAGGAGGGCGACCTGGAGTGGCTCACAGAGCTGCGCCGGCTCCACGCGGCGAGCTGGCGGGACCACCTGGTCCAGGGGGCCGTCAAGGTCATGGGCCTGGCTCCGACCGTGTCCCGGCACTGGGCACTGCAGGCGCTGGCCCAGGACTCCCTGGACGAGGCTGCCTGGATCGCCTACCTGGGCAGCGTCGAGCGGCTGGGGCTCCACGCCGAAGGGCTGCGGGCCTACAACGACTGCCGCCTGGTCTTCTCGCGCGAGCTCGGGTGCTCCCCCGGTCGCGTCCTGCAGGAGACCTACGTGCGGCTGCTGCGGGGCGCGAACGAGGCCAACGGCGAGCTGAGCCGTCTGCTCGACGCCGTGGTCAGCCTGCACTTCGTCGCCGGATCGAGGAGTACGGCGCTCCCAGGTCGACCGGGGACCGACGACGCGGTCGGCCTCGCCGGTGCCCTTCGAGGAGGCGCGGCGGGTCCTGTCCGGTCTCCTGACTCGCGCCAGCACGCAGAATGGAGGAGGCGCCACGGCCCGAACGGCCTGACAATCGGGAAGGGGCCGGCCTGTTGGGGGCTGGAGGCACCATGGCGGCCCTCGTTCTGGTTGGGACGAGCAGGGGGCCGATTGGATGCTGGAGCCGCAACGCACGACACGGGTCATGGTCGTGGACGACCATGCCACCTTCGCCGAGCTGCTGACGAACGCGCTGGACCGCGAGCCCGACCTCGAGAGTGTGGGGCGGGCGACCACGGCGGCGCAGGGTGTGGCGATGTTCCGCGAGCTGCGACCCGAGCTGGTGCTCATGGACCTCCAGCTGCCGGACTCGTCGGGGTTCGACGCGACGAGGCAGATCATGGAGATCGACCCGTTCGCCAGGGTCATCGTGCTCACGGCCCACGCCAGACCCGACTTCGCCGGGAAAGCCCTCGTCGCGGGAGCCTGTGGCTTCCTGGCCAAGGACGGGACGCTCGCCGACATGCTCCAGGCCGTCCGCACCGCTGGCCCGGGCCACGTCGCAGTGGACCCCGACCTGATGATCCACCTCATCACCGAGGCCGCCGCGCCGCCTGCTGCCACGGTGCGGCTCAGCGAGCGCCAGCTCGACGTCCTCGCACTGCTCGCGCGCGGTGAGGACGTGCAGCACATCGCCAAGGAGCTCAGCATCTCCTGAGCACCTGCCGCAGCTACGTGCGGACCATCCTCACCAAGCTGCAGGCCCACAGCCAGCTGGAGGCCGTCATCATCGCCGCGCAGCTCGGGCTGGTGACGATCGAGCAACCCAGCCACCGGGCGGGTGTCGAGCAGCACCAATGACGCTGGTCAGGCCGTCCTCCCGGGAGGCCACCGAGGTGCGTCATGCGGTCAGGCGCTACCTGCTGTACGGCGCGGTCGCCCTGGTCGTCGTCTCGGTGCCCACCTTCTTCGTCCTGGGTCGCATCGCAGAAGCCCACGCGCTCGACAGCGCAGGTGAGGACGCCGCGAGCATCGTCGGTCGTCTGCTTGCGCCTGCGGTCACCGACGACCTGATCGCCTCCCGCCCGGACGCCGTCAACGCCATGGACCGGCGCCTGGGCTCACGGATGAGCGACGGTTCGCTGGTCCGGGTCAAGATCTGGACACTCGACGGGACCGTGGTCTACTCGGACGCGCACGAGCTCATCGGGCAGTCCTTCCCCGCCAACCCGGACCTGACCAAGGCGCGACGCGGCGGTTCCCCCGTGACCACCATCTCCGACCTCAGCGAGGACGAGAACAGCCTCGACGGGGACGGTCGACCGCTCGTCGAGGTCTACCTGGTCGCGCCGTCCGCGGCGAACACGGAGATGGTCTACGAGCTGTACTTCCCGCTGGTCCGCGTGGAACGACAGCGCGACCAGCTGGTGGCCAGGATGGCACCGGTCGGCATGCTGGCGCTGGGCGCCCTCAGTCTTTCGCAGCTGCCCCTGGCCATCGGCCTTGCCCGACGAGTGAGCAGCATCCGGCAGTCACGGCAGCGCCTCCTGGCCCAGACGGTCAAGGCCGTCGAGCTCGAGCGGCAGCGACTGGCGCAGGAGCTGCACGACGACGTCATCCAGGACCTGTCCGGAGTGGCCGTCACGCTCGAGTCGCTCGGGCGGTCGGATGCCCGACTCCACGGGACGGCTGACCGCTCCGCCGAGATCCTGCGGCGAGACGTCCGACTGCTGCGTGACATCGTGGCGAACCTGTTCCCGGTCACCGCGCCCGGCGCAGGACTGCACGAGACGATCCGCGACCTCACATCCGGCCTCAGCGAGCAGGGGCTGGTGGTCAACCTCGACCTCGATCCCGACGACGGCGTCGACCCGGTGACCGCAGGCCTGGTGCACCGGGTGGCCCGCGAGGCCATGGTCAACGTGTCGAAGCACGCGGAGGCCAGCGTCGTCGACGTCGAGCTGACCATCACCCCCTACGCGGTCGACCTGCGCGTGTCGGACAACGGTCGCGGCACCGAACCGGCGGACGTCCCCCGGAAGGCCGGTCACGTGGGCCTCGACATCGTCCGCGAGACGATCGCTGAGGCGGGCGGCACCGTCGTGGTCGAACCGCGGCGGCCGCAGGGGACCACGGTCCGAGTCAGCCTCCCCCGCTGACCCCTTCCCGCCGCCCCTCGCGGCGTGCGCAGTCGACCACGAAGGTTTTCCCAAGGTCGTACCTCCACCGTGGCCCTGTCATTCCCTCACGAGGCAGGTGTTTCATGGCCATTTCCCCCGCACGGTTCGAGCGTGTTACCCGCGAGCTCCGGGACCCCGGAGACAGTCGGACCGGCCCGGGCGGCCGCCTACCCACAGCGTCCTTGCGACGACCGGCACGACTGACGGTCCTTGGATCCGTCGGCGCCGTCGTCGCCGCCCTGCTGCTCCAGCCGACGCTGGCTGCCAACGCGGCAGTGGCTCCGGTCGGTGCCGGCTTCACCGTCACGACCGGTGACCTCTCGTTCATCCTCAAGCAGATCAACATCGCCGAGCGGCACGCCGCCACCGCGACCCCCACTGAGCCCTGCAAGGGACTGCTCAACAAGGCCGGCGACAACATCCCCGACGTCGAGCAGGTCCCCAACATCCTCACGACCTACGGCTTGCGCACCGTCGGTGGCGAGTGCAACAACCTCGTACCCGGCCGTGAGACCTTCGGTGCGGCGCACGTCCCCTTCCCGCGCCTGGCGGCGCCCGACTTCAGGGACGCCGACAACGTGCCGCCCGGGTTCGGACCGGGAAGCGGGTCCGCCACGAGCTACAAGTCCAAGAACCCAGGCAACATGGTCTTCGACGCCCAGCCGCGACTGATCAGCAACCTCATCGTCGACCAGACCGCCACGAACCCCGCAGCCGTCGCTGCCGCCGGCTTCCCGATCCGCAGCCAGGGCAACGTCGGGGTGTTCCCCTGCGACGCCGATGGCAACCCCAGTGGCTGCACCCCCGCCGGTGAGACGCTGTCCATCCCCAACGTGACCACGGACGTCGGCCTGTCGCCGCCGTTCAACGGCCTCTTCACGATCTTCGGGCAGTTCTTCGACCACGGCATCGACCAGACCGTCAAGGGCGGCGGCACCGTGTTCGTCCCGCTGCGCGACGACGACCCGTTGGTGATGGGCGAGGACGGGACGTTCGGCACGAGCGACGACCTCCCGGCGAGCCTGCGGTTCATGGTCCTCACCCGCGGCCAGAACCAGCCCGGCCCTGACGGCGTCCTCGGCAACAGCGACGACGTGCAGGACGCCGACAACACCGACACCCCCCTGGTGGACCAGAGCCAGACGTACTCCTCGCACAGCTCGCACCAGGCCTTCCTGCGCGAGTACGAGCTGGACGCTGCAAGCCGCCCCAGGGACACCGGCCGCCTCCTCGGTGGTCCGAGCGTGGCCAACGGGCTGGCCACCAACGACCTGCGCGCGGGAGGCATGTCGACGTGGGAGGTGACCAAGAACCAGGCCGCCAAGGTGCTCGGCCTCAAGCTGCGGGACGTCGACGTGCTCGACATCCCGATGCTGGCCACCGACGCCTACGGCAACTTCGTCCCCGGTCCCGCCCGAGGCCTGCCGCAGTACGTGACGGCCACCGGCATGGTCGAGGGAGACCTCGCGTCCCCGGTCGAGCCGCCGGCTGACGTCCTGCACTTCCAGACACCGTTCCTCATGGACATCGCCCACGACGCCGACCCCGGCGCGGTCGGTCCCTGCGCCACTCCCGGGGTGAACAGCCCCAACAAGTGCAAGGACCCCGACGAGGACACGTCCGCGGGAACCCAGCTCGACGGGCAGGCCGCCAACACCTACGACGACGAGCTGCTCGACGAGCACTTCACTGCAGGCGACGGGCGGGTCAACGAGAACATCGCCCTCACGGCCGTGCACCAGGTCTTCCACTCCGAGCACGACCGGCTCGTCGCGGACATCAACACCACGCTCACCACGAAGGTCCCCGCGACCGTCCTGGCACAGTGGACCCGCACCACGGGTCCGGCTGGCTGGACCTACGGTCAGCGGCTCTTCCAGGCGGCGCGCTTCGTCACCGAGATGGAGTACCAGCACCTGGTGTTCGAGGACTTCGGCCGCAAGGTGCAGCCAGCCATCGACCCCTTCAAGACCTACCACACCGACGTGAACCCGACGATCCCCGCTGAGTTCGCGCACGCCGTCTACCGCTTCGGCCACTCGATGCTGACCGAGACGCTCGACCGCACAGCGCCGAAGGCGGCCGGCTCGACCTCACCGCCGCAGCACTACGACATCTCGCTGCTCGACGGGTTCCTCAACCCCCCGGAGTACCACCGGAACCAGGACGGAGCCACCATCAGCTCCGAGGCTGCTGCCGGAGGAATCATGATGGGCATGTCCGACCAGGTCGGCCAGGAGATCGACGAGTTCGTCACCGACACCCTGCGCAGCAACCTGCTGGGACTGCCGCTGGACCTCGCCACGATCAACCTGACCCGGGCACGCTCGGAGGGCGTCCCCTCGCTGAACGAGGTGCGTCGCAAGATCCACGCGGCCACCAACGACGGGCAGCTGGCGCCGTACACCAGCTGGGCCGACTTCGGGAACAACCTCAAGCACCCGGAGTCCCTGGTGAACTTCGTGGCGGCCTACGGCACCTTCCCGAGCGTCGTGGACGCGGGCACCTACGAGGAGAAGCGCACCGCCGCCCAGGAGATCGTCAACCCGGGGTTCGGCCTCAACCCGACCCCCGAGGCGATGGACTTCATCAACAGCAGCGGTGACTGGGCCAACCAGGAGACCGGCATCAACAACGTCGACATGTGGATGGGTGGCCTGGCCGAGGCGACCGACATCAACGGCGGTCTGCTCGGTCGGACCTCCAACTACGTCTTCGAGAACGCGATGACGGACCTGCAGAACGGCGACCGGTTCTACTACCTGGCCCGGACGCCCGGCATGAACCTGCGGGCCCAGCTGGAGAGCAACAGCTTCGCCGAGCTGGTCATGCGCAACACCGACAACACCAACACCCTCAAGCAGGACGCCTTCGCCACGGCCGACTGCAAGTTCCAGCTCGAGAACCTCGCGAACACCGCCGCCGGGTTCACCGCGTCCGGCGCCACGGTCACCGACGACCCGACGACGGACTGCAACGAGAACCTGCTGCTGACCCGGTCGCCCAACGGACAGATCACGTACAAGCTCAACAACTCCGTCGACCCGGCCGGCATCAACGGCCAGGGCGTGTACAACGGCGACGCACAGTCCAACCGGGTCAAGGGTGGCATCGACAACGACACCATCCTCGGCAACGACGGCGACGACTGGCTCGACGGCAACTCCGGTGACGACGTCGTCATCGGTGGTGAGGGTGTCGACCGGATCACCGACACCGGTGGTGCGGACGTCCTCAAGGGCGGTCCCGGCAACGACGCCATGGACGCCGGCAACGGCGTCGACATCATGATGGGCGGCGACGGCAAGGACTTCATGAACGGCGGCGCCAACGACAACGAGGAGTTCGGCGGACCCGACGACGACTTCATCATCGGTGGGCTCGGTACGGACACGGTGTTCGGCGACGGCGGTGACGACTGGATCCAGGGTGGTTCCGGCCAGGACCTGCTCATCGGCGACCACGCGGCCCCGTTCTTCGACGACCCTGCCGAGACCAGCCCGGGCCACGACATCTTCGTGGGCCAGGTCGGCGAGAACGACTACGACTCCGAGGGTGGCGACGACATCATGTCGCAGAACGCCTTCGTCGACCGCAACGCGGGATCGGGAGGGTTCGACTGGGCCATCCACCAGTACAACACCGTGGCCGCCGACGACGACATGGCGATCAACAACAACCTCGGTCCGCTGCCGATCCAGGTGGTCGTCAACCGCGACCGCTGGCAGGAGGTGGAGGCCGACTCCGGCTCGAGCCGGGACGACGTCATCAGAGGCACCGATGACGCACCGTCCGCCCTCGGTGGCGCCGGCTTCACCGGCTGCAACGTCCTCGACCAGGCCGGGGTCGACCGCATCAGCGGGCTCTCGGCCATCGTGCCCCAGCCGCTCACGGGCGACTTGGCTCCGGTCGTCGAGGCCTCGGCAGCGGGCTCCTGCCCGCTCTCCGGTCCCATCTGGGGCGACGGGAACATCCTGCTCGGCGGTGGTGGTAGCGACACGATCACCGGTCGTGGCGCCGACGACATCATCGACGGTGACAGGTCCCTGCAGGTGCGGATCAGCGTCCGTGCCAACGCCGACGGCACCGGGCCCGAGATCGGCTCCGCCACCCTCATGGAAGGCACCTACCAGGCAGGCAACCCCAAGACGCTGCAGCAGGCCATCTTCGACGGCACGCTCGACCCGGGGCAGCTGGTGTCGGTGCGCGAGATCGTGGAGGCGCCGACCGGCGACACCGGGATCGACACGGCGGTGTTCCTCGCCCCCAGGGCGTCGTTCACCATCGTGCCCAACGCCGACGGGAGCCTCACGGTCACGCAGACCGGTGCGGTCAACGCGGCCACGCAGAGGGTGTCGGACGGTGTCGACACGCTGCGCGGCATCGAGCGCCTCCAGTTCACCGACCAGGTCGTGACCGTGGCGACCCCCAGCGCTCCCACGAACGTGAGTGCTGCAACTACGGCCGCAGGCTCGGCCACCGTCACCTGGACCGCACCGGTCCTGGCCGCGGGGGTCTCGCCCGTCACCAGCTACGACGTCCTGGTCAGCTCCGGCGGGGCGGTCACCCAGACCATCACCGGGGTCGCAGCGACGGCCACCAGCCGCGCGGTCACCGGACTCGTCAACGGCACGACGTACACCTTCCAGGTGCGTGCCAACAACGTGTTCGGACCAAGCGCGCCGTCCACCCCGTCGAATGCGGTGACCCCGCAGGCCCCGACGGCGGTCGCTCCCGCGGCTCCCACAGGGGTCACAGCAGTCGCCGGCAACGCCAGCGCGAGCCTGAGCTGGACCCCGGGCAGTGACGGCGGCTCACCGATCACCGGTTGGATAGTCCAGACCCGGACCGGGACGACGGTGGTCAGGACGACCACCATCTCCGGCAGCGCTCCCAGCGCCACCATCACGGCGCTGACCAACGGCACGGCGTACAACTTCCGGGTGCGCGCCATCAACGCCATCGGGCAGAGCGGCCTGTCGGCGGCGTCGAACACCGTGACCCCGGCTGCTGGAACCACCGCCACAGTCCCCGGTGCACCGGTCATCGGCATCGCCCGTCAAGGTGGAGCCGGAGGCGCGGTGAACGCCAGGGCAGTGTGGTCGGCGCCTGCCAGCAACGGAGGTTCGCCGCTGACGAACTATCGGGTGAACGCCTACCGCGTCAACGCCAACGGCACCACGACCTTCGTCAGCCAGACGACTGTCGCTGCCACCGTCACGGACAGGTCGATCACCCTGCCCGCAGGGAGCTACCAGTTCGACGTGATCGCGGTCAACGCCATCGGCAACAGCGCTCCGTCGGCACGGTCCAACACGGTGTTGGCCCGATGAGCTGACGACGACCGGGTCCGGGGACGAGGGTCCCCGGACCCGGCACCTCCCGAGCACGACCCCACGACCGCGGGCCCCGGACCACCCTCACACCGTCCGGGGCACCGCCCAACCACGCAGGTGCCCGGCACATCACCTCGATGTGCCGGGCACCTGTGTGCGGACCCGAGGGGGCCCACCCGCGGCCCCAAGGTTTGCCCAAGGTCGCGACGCGACCATCGAGGCATGTTCCACGCGCCCCGGTCCCTGCACCCTCGCCCGGCCGGCAGTCCGCGGTACGCCACTTCGGTCACAACAACACCTTGCGTCACCGCTGTCACGGCCTGGCCGAGATCTCGTCCTCGCAGGGGTCGATCCGACGGCGGAACCGGCCTAGCATCGCCTCCGGGGACCGCGACGTCGCGGCGCCGGATGTACGACGGCCGACCCAGTGGGGAGAACTGATGGCCGAGCCAGACCCGAGGCGGGGGCCACGTGTGGTCCGCATCCCTGTGGCGCGCCCGCTCGTCAGCGCCATCTCGATGGTGGCCTTCGGAGCCGCCCTGCTCGTGGGCGGCAGCACCGACCGGGGCCCCACGCTCGCCGCTCCCCCGACCGGGCCCGCCCAGGGAGCCGCCACCTCGGCCGCGAGCGACGCGGGCGACTGGGACGTCACCCCGCGCGGCCTCGTGGACGGCACCGGCCTGCTGACCATCGACCAGGTGCTCGCCGGTCCCCTCCAGGTGGCCACCCTTGCCGCCTCGCTCCACACCGGGATCGCCGACCTGTCCTCGGGGTCGACCTCGCAGGGGTCCACGAACGTCCCGGTCATCCTGTGGAGCGCCTACCGGTCGGCCGTCGCCTCGGCCCCTGCCTCGTGCCGCCTGCCTGTCGAGCTGCTCGCGGCCATCGGCCAGGTCGAGTCCGGCTCCCTCTCGGGTCGCCACCTGGACAGCCGCCACCGGGCGGTGCCCGCCGTCCTGGGTCCCGTCCTCAACGGGGGCTCCTTCGCGGCGATCCACGACACCGACGACGGCCGGCTCGACGGGGACACCACGTGGGACCGAGCGGTCGGCCCGATGCAGTTCATCCCCTCGACCTGGCAGACGTGGAGCCGGGACGGCAACGCCGACGGCGTCCGCGACCCCCAGAACGTCGAGGACAGCGCGCACTCGGCCGCCGCCTACCTGTGTGCCGGTGGCCGCGACCTGTCGACCAGCGCGGACCTCCGCTCGGCGATCCTGTCCTACAACCACTCGGACGTGTACCTCGCCGACGTGTTGCGACTCATGAAGACGGTGTCGCCGGGCGGCGCGGTCCCGCGGTCGGTCGTGACCCTGCCGTTCGCTCCCGCGGCGCCGTTCGCACCGTCCGCGCCGACGCCCGTCGTGGGCCCCCCGTCGCGGCCGCCGGTGCTCGCCGCTGCCCGCCCCACCGGACCGACGGGCCCCGCGGTACCGCGACCGGCCCCGACGAGCTTCTCGACGAGCGCGCCGGGCGGTACGACCACGTCCGACGGGCCACGACCCACCTCGTCCACCACGTCCACGTGGCCGCCCACCTCGAACCCGACCGCGACCTGGACCCCGACCCAGTCCTCCACCAGCGCGTCCACGACCAGCCCCGCGACGACCACCCCGACCGGGTCGTCCACCGCGACCACGGGCACGCCGGGCACGTCGACACCGTCGCCCTCGTCGTGCTCGACCCCGACCACGACCGACTCCCCCACCACGGCTTCGACCGGCTCGAGCACCACCCCGAGCACCCCGACGGCCTCGTCGACCACGGACATCCCGGCCCCTGCGTCGACGACGTCCACCGGGAACCCCACCGGGACACCTCCCGACACCCCGACCTCCAGCGGCACCACGACCGGTGACCCCACCCCGGACCCCTGCGCCACGACCCCCACGGGGGCCACGACGGGTGGTCAGAACCAGAACGAGTGACCGGGCCCCACCCGGGAGTCAGGGGACGATCTCGAACCTCACCGTGCTCGTGCTGATGCTCGCCTCGGTGAGCCGCACCGAGACCCGGGTGCCGAGCTCGTGGTCGCCGGTCGCGTTCGCGAGGACCGCCGGCTCCTCGACCTGGACCACCGCACGACCCTCGGCGCGCTGGTCGATGACCACCGCGTCGAAGACCTCACCCACCCGGTCCTCGAGGGCAGCCGCCTCGACGGCGTCGGCGCACCCACGCTCGACGGCACTGGCCGCCTTGCCCGTCGTGGTCATCACGGCCGGCAGCGACGACAACGCCTCGCGCGCCCAGCCGGGTGGCTCGGTGCCGGCGCTGATCGCCGCACAGATGGCCAGCCCGAACCGGTCGACCAGCCGGCGCAGGGGCGCGGTGACGTGCGCGTAGGCGGCCGCCACCGCGGCGTGCTGCGAGTCCTGGGGCGCGGCTCCGTCGAACGGCGTGTAGCCGGCACCGCGGAACAACGTCGTGGCCTCGTGGATCAGGGCGAGGTGCTTGGGGTCGGTGCGGTCCAGCGTGCGCAGGAACTCGCCGTACGGCACGTCCTCGCGCCACTCGACGCCCAGGGCCCGGCTGGCGCGCCGGAGCTGTCGCACGGCGGCCTCGTCCGGCGCGGGCATGGTGCGCAGGATGCCGACCCCGGCCTGCAGCATCAGCTCGGCCGCAGCCATACCGGTCATGAGCGAGATCTGCGCGTTCCAGTCCTCGGCGTCCAGCGGCGGGCGGAAGTGCAGCCGGTAGTGGCCGTCGTCGTCCTCGGTGACCTCCTGCTCCGGCATCGGCAGGCTCGCTCCGCCACGCCGACGCTCCAGCTCGATGCGCCGCGTGCCGACCTCCTTGAGCAGCTCGAGCCGTTCGTCGGCACCCCCCGCGTCGACCGCCGCCTGCACCTGGCCGTAGTCGAACCGGTCGGTGCTGCGGACCAACGCCCGGTAGAGGCTCACCTCGGTGCCCTCACCGTCGGCGGCCAGACGCATGTCCCAGACGTACGCGGGACGCACCTGGTCGGGCAGCAGGCTCGCGGCGTCCTCGCTCACGGCCGGAGGGTGCAGCGGGGTGCGGCGGTCCGGGGCGTAGATCGTCTGCCCCCGGCGCCGGGTCTCGGCATCGATGGCGCCACCGGCGCGCACGAACGCCGGGACGTCCGCGATCGCGTACCGCACGCGGTACCCCGCCCCGTCGCGCTCGATGTGCAGGGCCTGGTCCAGGTCCATGGACCCGGGCGGGTCGACCGTCAGGAAGGCCACAGCGGTCTCGTCGCGCTCGGGCAGGTCGGGCGACCCCGCAGCCTGCTCCGCCTCGGCCTCCACCCGGGGTGGGAACGCCTGGGGCACCTCGTTCTCGGCCCGGACCGCGTCGAACCGCGCCCGGAGCTCTGCGGACTGGGCCACGGCCCGCTCGGCCACCGGCTCGCCCACCTGGATACGTCGGATCGCCATGGCGCCCAACCTATCCAGCCGGCCGGCGCGGCACCCCTTGGGCCCCGGACCTAGTCTGGGCCCCGTGCTGATCCTGCTGCCCCCGTCGGAGTCCAAGACGGGTCGCACCCGCGGGCGCCCTGTCGTCCCCGAGAGCCTGAGCTTCCCCGAGCTCGCCGAAACCCGATGTGCCGTGGCGACCGCCGTGGCCAAGGTCAGTGCTCGTCCCGACGCCGCCGGGGTGCTGGGCGTCAGCCCCAACCTCGTGCAGGAGATCGCGCGCAACACCGTGCTCGGCTCGGTGCCCTCGCTGCCCGCGTCGCAGGTCTACTCCGGCGTGCTCTACGACGCCCTGAACCACGCCTCGCTCGAGCAAGGTGCCAAGCGCCGCGCCAACCGGTGGATCGTGGTCGTCTCCGCGCTGTACGGAGCCGTGCGCCCGACCGACGCCATCGCGCCGTACCGGCTCTCGATGGCCGTGAACCTCCCCGGTGTCGGTCCCCTCGCCGGCGTCTGGAAGCCCCAGCTCGGCGAGGTGCTGCCGGAGGCCGCCGGGCGCGGGCTCGTGGTCGACTGCCGCTCCAGCACGTATGCGGCGGCCTGGACACCGCAGGGTGGGCTCGCGGACCGCTGGGTCCAGGTCCGTGTGCCGGGTGCCACCCACATGGCCAAGCACACGCGGGGGCTGGTGGCCCGACACCTGTGCGAGGCGGGGCGCGACGTGCGCAGGGTCGCGCAGCTGCTCGAGGTGCTCGACGACGGGTTCGAGGTCGCCCTCACCCCTCCGGCGAAGCCCGGCCGGCCCTGGGTGCTCGACGCCACGGCGCGCTGAGCCGCGGGCGTCCTCAGCCGGGCAGTCCGCCGAGCAGGTCCTCGATGATGTCCTGCGGGTCCTCCAGCCCGACCGAGATGCGCACGGTGCCGTCGGTGATGCCGACGGCAGCACGGCCCTCGGGCGTCAGGCGGCGGTGCGTCGTCGTCGCCGGGTGGGTCACCATCGACTTCGCGTCGCCGAGGTTGTTGCTGATGTCCACGACCCGCAGGGCGTTCATCAGCGCGAAGGCCTCGGCCTTGCCGCCGTCGAGCTCGAACGTCACCACGGTGCCACCGCCGAGCATCTGGCGACGGGCCAGCTCGTGCTGGGGGTGCGAGGGCAGCCACGGGTAGATCACCCTGGCCACCGCCGGGTGGGCGTCGAGCGCCTGCGCGACCGCGAGCGCGTTGGCCGCCTGCCGGTGCACCCGCAGGCTCAGCGTCTCCAGCCCCTTGACGAGCACCCACGCGTTGAACGGCGACATGGCCGGCCCCGTGTGGCGCATGAGGTTCTTGACCGGGCCGTCGACGAACTCGCTCGTGCCCAGCACGGCGCCACCGAGGGTGCGGCCCTGGCCGTCGATGTGCTTGGTCGCGGAGTAGACGACGACGTCCGCGCCGTGGTCCAGCGGTCGTGAGAACACCGGGGTGCCGAAGACGTTGTCCACGACGACCTTCGCACCGGCGGCGTGGGCGAGGTCGGACACCGCCTGCATGTCGACGAGCTCCTGCATGGGGTTGCTGGGGGTCTCGAAGAAGACGGCCTGCGTCGGCACGGACAGCGCCTCGCGCCACTGCTCGAGGTCGGGCCCGTCGACGAACACCGTCTCCACGCCCCAGCGCGGCAGGATCTCGTCGAGGATCACGAAGCACGAGCCGAACAGCCCACGCGAGGACACCACCCGGTCGCCCTGCCCGAGCAGTGCCGCCAGGGCGACGAAGACCGCCGACATGCCCGAGGCGGTGGCGAAGCAGGCCTGCGCCCCCTCGAGCTCACGCAGTCGCTCCTCGAACATCGACACGGTCGGGTTGCCGTACCGCGAGTAGATGAAGTGGTCGACCTCGTCCTTGAACGCGGCCTCTGCCTGCTCGGCACTGTCGTAGACGAACCCCGAGGTGAGGTAGAGCGCCTCGGACGTCTCGTCGAAGTGGCTGCGGCTCAGTCCTCCGCGGACCGCGACCGTGTCGGGGCGCAGCGTGGGCCCGTCGCTCATCCCTGCCGCCACGGCAACCCTGCGTTCTTCCACCCGGCGACGACGCGGTGCCCCTGGTCGTCGTGCGGCCCTTCGAAGCCCTCGGTGATGTTGTAGGACGGCTCGAGCCCGGCAGCCGTGGCTGCCTCGGCGGCGGCGACGGACCTGACGCCGGACCGGCACAGGAAGTAGACCGGCGCCCCGTCGGGCAGACCGGCGTCCCGCAGCTGCTCGACGAAGTCGCCGTTCACGGCGCCGTCGGGAAAGCGCTGCCACTGCACGCAGATGACCTTCTTGCCCAGGTCGGTGAGGTCGGGCAGGCCGACGTAGTTCCACTCGGCATCGGTGCGCACGTCGACCAGGACCGCGTCCTCGTCGGCCGC
This sequence comes from uncultured Actinomycetota bacterium, assembly GCA_963722015.1. Classification (GTDB taxonomy): domain Bacteria; phylum Actinomycetota; class Actinomycetes; order Actinomycetales; family Dermatophilaceae; genus Pedococcus. The sequence goes on from CAVRMT010000012.1 coordinate 14,790, forward strand.
CAACGCGGCATAGGCATCCTGGGGCGCCACATCTCCGGCATAGCTCATGCCCCAAGGGTAGGCCGACTGCCACGTGGTGAGACCGCCCGGCCGCATCGTGGGCGGACCCGGCGGCGCCGGCCCTACGTGCGGTTGGTGAACGCCACCGAGACGTTGCCGTCCGGCCACACCTCCAGCGCGGTCAGGGACCCCGGTGCAGCGGCCAGCCGCCAGATCTTGTCGTGCGGGATCCCGAGCACGTGCGCGAGGACCACCATGATCGGCTTGCGGTGGCACACCACCACCGTGGTGCCGCCGGCGGCGACCACCCGCGCGTAGGCGGCCAGGACGCGTTCGGTGAGCTCGAGGTGGGTCTCACCGCCCGGGCGGGCGTATGCCGCGTCGCCGCGCAGGAGGGCCAGCTCGGCCGGCTGCTCCCGGGCGAGGTCGTGGACGCTCACGCCGTCCCAGTCGCCGAAGTCCTGCTCGTCCCAGGCGCCGTCGCGCTCCGCGTCGACCCCGACCGCGGCTGCCACCGCGGCACCGGTCTGCACGGCGCGGGTCAGCGTCGAGGTGACCACGCGGGCCGAGGTGCCGCCGAGCAGGTGGGCCACCGCGGTTCCCGCGGCCCGGGCCTGCGAGCGGCCGGTCTCGTTCAGCGACGGGTCGGCGCCGCCGCGGCCGTCGAGCCGCGCGTGGACCGTGAAGTCGGTGACACCGTGGCGCACCAGCACCAGCCTGGTGGGCGTGCCCTGACCCGCCGCCGGGACGGACGCCGTCGTGCCGGGGCTCGGGTCGATGATCTGCTCGACCAGCTCCTCGACGGTCGTCGACGGCGCCTGCCCCAGCATCCGGTCGATGGTGCGGCCGTCCATGCCGTCGTTGGACAGCGCGTCGGCGTCCTTGTTCTGCTCGCGCGGGATCCACGTGTAGGAGACCGACCCGCCACCGCGGCTGATCAGCGCCGCCAGCTCGCGGGCCTCCAGCGCGAGCCGACGCATGTCCTCGTGCTTGATCTTCCAGCGACCGGACATCTGCTCGACGACGAGCTTGGAGTCCAGCCTGGCCTCGACGTGGGCGGCGGCGTCGATGCGCTGGGCCGCCCTCAGCCCGGCGATCAGGCCGGAGTACTCCGCGACGTTGTTGGACTCCTTGCCCAGCGGCGCGGCACCCTCCCAGAGGACGCGACCGGTGGCGGGGTCACGGACCAGGGCGCCGTAGCCGGCGACCCCCGGGTTTCCCCGGGAGCCACCATCGGCCTCGACGACGAGCTGACGACCCACCGCTCAGAGGCCGGACTCGGACGTGCGGACCAGGATCCTGCGGCACTCCTCGCAGCGCAGCACCTCGTCGTCGGGCGCGGCCTTGATCCGGTTCATCTCCACGGTGTTGAGCTCGAGCTGGCAGCCGCCGCACCGGCGCTGGCGCAACGGGGCCGCCGCCAGCCCACCCGTCTGCGTGCGGATCTTCTCGTAGAGCGCGACGAGGTCCGCGCCGACGCCGGCCACGGTGTCGGCGCGGGGACCGACGACCTTGGCGCCCTCGGCCTCGAGGTCCTTCAGTGCCGCGTCCCTGGCTGCGGTCGCCGCCTCCAGCTCCTCGGTCAGCGAGGCCCGCTCGGCCTCGAGGCGGGTCACGTCGGCCTCGACCCCCTCGGCCCGCTCCATGATCTCGATCTCGACGTCCTCGAGCTCGCCCTGGCGACGGTGCAGCGAGTCCAGCTCGTGCTGCAGCGCCTGCAGGTCCTTGGCGGTGCCGGTGCCGGCGTCGAGCCGCGCCCGGTTGCGGGCTGCCCGGTCACGGACCAGCTGGACGTCGGTCTCGGCCTTGGCCACCTCGCGCTGGATGTCTCCGAACGCGGTCTGGGCACGGACGAGGTCGGAGTCCAGGGCCGCTGCGCGCCGCTCGAGCTCGGCGAGCTGGGCGCGCTGGGGCAGGTTCTTGGTGGCGTGGGCGATCTGGTCGAGACGGGTGTCGATCGCCTGCAGGTCCAGGAGCCTCCACTGACGGGACGGGTCGGCTTTCAGGACATACCTCCGGGCGGCTCGGCACCGACGACGAAGGTCCACGGGTCGGTGCGCAGTGTGGAAATGTGAGTCTCCACTCTAGAGGCCGCCCGGTCCCCGCCCGCAAGCGCTGCCTCCAGCCGCTGTGCCGCCCCCGAGAGCCACAACGACTCGGTGGCCCAGTGCCCCGCGTCGACGAGGTAGGGCACGCCTCCCCGCGCCTGCTCGCGGGCCTCCAGCACCGGGTGGTGGCGCAGGTCCGCCGTGACGAAGACATCGGCACCGGACAGCCCGGACGTGGTCGAACATGTCGTCGCCGGCGCCACCCATCACGGCGATCCGCCGCACGGGGGCGTCGGGTGGCCCGGCGACCCGGATGCCGCCCGCGGACGGCGGCAGGGCGGCATGCAGGGCCGCGGCGAAGTCGCCCAGGCTCAGGGGCGCCGGGAGGTCGCCGACCCGGCCCAGGGGCTGGCCCTCGACGACGGCGAGCGGGGCGAGGTCGGTGAGCCCGCAGGCCTGCGCGAGCGCGTCGTTGACGCCGGGCTCGGCGACGTCGGCGTTCGTGTGGGCGACGTACAGGGCGATGTCGTGGACGACGAGGGCGGTGATGGCGGCGCCCTTGGCGGTGGACGTGGCGACGCTGTGCACCCCCCGCAGCAGGAGCGGGTGGTGGGTCACCACGAGGTCGGCGCCGAGGCTGCGAGCCTCGTCGATGACGGCCAGCGTGGGGTCCACGGCGAACAGGACGCCGGCCACCGGCTGGGCGAGGTCACCGGACACCAGACCCACCTGGTCCCAGCTCTGCGCGGTGGACGGAGGGTAGAAGGCCTCGAGGGCGCGGACGACGTCGGCCAGGGAGGGATGCACGTGGGCCCGGCCGGGCTCGAACCGACGACACCCGCGGTGTAAACGCGGTGCTCTACCAACTGAGCTACAGGCCCCAGCGCGAACGGACCAGCCGCACCGCGCGGCGCCATTGTGTCAGGCCGGCACCGATGCGTGGGAAATCGTGGCGGACGTGCCGGATTGTGCGGATTCTCCTTCCAGAGGTCGTCCCCGAGGTGCAGGATGCCCCCCATCGTGATCTCTCACAGCGAGAGGTCCCTGCACCCGGCGACCTTCGGCCCGGGTCAGAACTTGGAGGAACAATGACTCATCGCAGGATCACGGGGCGTGCACTCCGGGCCGCCGCGGTGGTTCCGACGTTCGCCCTCGTCGCCACCAGCCTTGCGGCTGTCGGCGCAGCGGGCACCACGTCGGCCGCACCCGCACCCGCGCCGGCCAGCCGGGGTGTCGCCGTCGGCGGCAGCACCTACCTCAACACCGTGGCCCCCCAGGCCGAGCGCGCCTTCGGCATGGACACCCGGGTCACCAAGGACACGAAGGTGCTCGCCCGCCAGGCGACAGCCCTGGAGAAGGCCAAGAAGTTCGACGCCAAGCACGCCAAGGGCAACCCCGTGGCCGCGCGCGGTCTCGCCAAGGTGGAGGCGCAGTCACTGCGCACCGGCCAGAGCCCCCAGGCGATCAAGCGCAGGTTCAAGCAGGCGCCCACGATGCAGCAGGCCAAGCTCCTGACGATCCTGGTCGAGTTCAACGACCGGGCGAACGACGACTTCCGCTCCTCGATGGTGCCCTCGGAGTTCGGGTCCGACACGTGCACGGCGGGCACCGTGCAGAACGGTCCCAGGCACAACCTGATCCCCAACCCCGCGAGCACGCGACTGCTCGACAACAACTCCATGTGGGTCAAGGACTTCTCGTCCGCGCACTACAACACCATGCTCTACACCAGGACGGGCATCACCCAGCGGGTGCGCACGGACCTCAAGGGTCCCGACGGCAAGCCCGGCTTCGACATCTCCGGCTACACGATGAAGAACATGTACGAGGAGATGTCCAAGGGGGCCTACACCGTGGACGGCGCAGCCACCCCGTGGATCACCGTGCCCCACTCCGAGGCCTACTACGGCGCCACCCGCTGCCACCAGGACGAGAACGGCACCTGGACCTACGACGCGATCCAGGACATGCAGGGTCACCCGAGCAACCCGCTCGGGGCCGGCCAGCTGCCGATCGACGCCGTGGCCGCACTGGCCAAGGCCCAGCCCGGCTTCCCCTGGGCCGACTACGACATCGAGGACCAGGGCGATGTCGACGGTGACGGCAACTACCACGAGCCGGACGGGGTCATCGACCACGTCGTGCTCGTCCACGCCGGCGAGGACAAGTCCGGCGGTGGCGGCGCCGAGGGCACCTACGCCCTCTGGGCGCACTCCTCGGCGGTTGCCGGCGGTGCCCCCGTCCCCGGGACCACCCTCAAGCTGAGCAACTACATCGTGCAGCCGGAGGACTCCGGCGTGGGTGTCTTCGCCCACGAGTACGGTCACGACCTGGGTCTGCCGGACCTGTACGACACCGCCAGCGGTGGCGACTCCGACGTCGACTTCTGGGACCTCATGAGCTCCGGCTCGCACTCGGGCCCGATCTTCCAGTCGATGCCGACCCACATGGGCATCTGGGACAAGTGGGTCCTCGGCTGGGCCGAGCCCAAGGTCGTCAACCCCGGCGACCGCCGCCAGTCGGTCCTGCTCGGGCAGGCCTCGCGCACCCCGCGCGGCACCCAGGACGGCCTCAAGATCAACCTGCCCAACAAGACGATCACCCTGGCCACGCCGCACAGCGGCTCGAAGATGTGGTTCTCCAGCGGCGACCAGGCGTGGGCCGACAACACCCTGACCCGGACCGTCAGCGTCCCTGCGGGGTCGAGCGACGCGAAGTTCTGGATGTGGAACAACTACTCCATCGAGCAGGACTGGGACTTCGGCTTCGTCGAGGTCTCGACCGACGGCGGCTCGACGTGGACCGAGCAGAAGGTCTACGACAGCGCGGGCGCCGAGGTCTCCACGTCGGACACCTACGCCGACCCGAACGGCAACCTCAAGACCTTCGGCAACAAGAGGTACGGCCTCACCGGTGCCACGGACGGCTGGCAGCACCACTACGCCAAGGTCACGGGCTACGCGGGCAGGACCATCCAGGTCCGCCTGCGCTACGCCACCGACGCGGGCTACGAGGACCGCGGCTGGTTCGTCGACGACCTGGCGCTGACCAACGGCGCGACCGTGGTCTGGAGTGACGACGCCGAGGCCAACAACGGCTGGACGGCCAAGGTGGGGACGTTCGTCGACACCTCGGGGACCGGCTGGATCCTCGACACGGGCACCCAGACGAAGGCGCAGTACTACCTGGTCGAGTGGCGCAACTTCGACGGGTTCGACAAGGGCCTGCAGTACGCCTACGACACGACCTACCAGGTCGACGGCGCGTGGAAGGTCGAGAAGATCAGGTACAACGCCCCCGGCGCCCTGGTCTGGTACCGCGACACCACCTTCGGCAACGCCAACCACGTCCTGAACAACCTCTCGGCCCTGCCGAGCGAGGGCGCCAAGGGCGGTCTGCTCATCGTCGACAGCCACTTCGACCCGCTGCGCCGCACCGGTGCCGCGGCTGCGCTCGACCCGAGCCTGCTGAAGAACCTGCCGTCGCGACCGCAGTCGTCCAACGCCGCGTTCAACCTCGTGGGGACCTACCCCTTCACGGAGTGCGTGACCGACGAGGCCGTCACGAAGGTGGCCTGCAACAGCCACCCGAAGCAGGCGGCGGTGCGCACCTTCACGGACAACAAGGGGTGGTACCCGGGTATCGAGTACCGTCCCGACCTGAACGCGCAGGCGCCGTACTTCTACCGCGACGCCGACGCCTCCACGGTCGTTCCCTCACGGGGCAACGCGCCGTACACGGTGAGGATCGTGGACAAGTACGGCAGGCTCATCCCGTCGCAGTACGGCGACGGGTTCGGCACCGGCAACCCGGCGGACTCGAAGGTCGGCTACGGCACGACCGTCACCGTCGCGATGACGATGCAGCGCAACCAGATGGCGCGGCTGCTGGTGACCCCGCCGAAGAAGTAACCCGCAGAGCCGAACAGGCCCGGTACGCCGCACCCGCGGCGTACCGGGTCTGTGGCGACACCGGGCCTGTGGCGTCAGGCCAGCTCGCGCAGGGCCTGGTGGTAGCCGGTGAAGTCGCGGGCCTGACCGATCTCGTTGATCAGCGACCAGCGGATGATGCCCTCGCGGTCGATGAGGAAGGTCCCGCGCAGGGCCGCTCCCGCCCCCTCGTGGAGCACCCCGAAGGACTGCGCCACCGCTCCGTGGGGCCAGTAGTCGGACAGCAGCGGGAAGAAGTACCCCTCCCGGTCCGCCCAGGCGCGCTGGGTGAACATGTGGTCGACGGAGACCCCGAGCACCTGGACGTCGTCGGAGACGAAGGCCCCGAGGTTGTCGCGGATCTCGCAGAACTCACCGGTGCAGATGCCCGAGAAGGCGAACGGGTAGAAGACCACGACGACGCACTTGTCGCCCTTGAACGAGGAGAGCGTGATCTCCTGGCCGTTCTGGTCCCGGAGGGTGAAGTCGGGTGCGGCAGCGCCGACGGCGAGCGGTGAGGTCATGGCTGGCAGTCTGCCAGCGAGCTCACCGGCGGGCGGACTTGGGGGCGACGAGCCTCGTCGCGGTCCAGTCCTCGCAGGCGTTGACGGTGCCGGAGGTGTGCAGGCCACCCGTGGTGGCTGCTTCCTCGATGTCGCTGGCCTGGACGTGTCCGGGACGACCGGCCTTCGGGGTGAGGATGACGATGAAGGCACCGTCGGCCAGGTTGGTCAGGGCGTCGACCACCGCATCGACGAGGTCGCCGTCGTCCTCGCGCCACCAGATGAGGACCGAGTCGGCCACGTCGCCGTAGTCCTCGTCCTCGAGGTCGTTGCCGGTGAGGTCCTCGATGGCAAAGCGCAGGGCGTCGTCGACGTCCGAGTCATAGCCGAACTCTTGGATCACCTGGCCTGCGGTGAACCCCAGACGGTCGGCCCCACCGTGCGGCGCCGCCTGTGCGGACGTACTCACGTGCCTTCTCCTGTTTCGTGTCGTCGACCCCAGCTGGTCGGGGACTGTGGCGCACAGTCCACTCTGTCCGGGCCGTTTACGCAACCAGGTCCCCAGAATCGCCGCAGATCAGCCGCGATGTGGACGTCCCCGCCCGAGCACGCGCTCCTGCGACGCTGAGCTCTGCGGGTCCGGGGCCGAGGCCATGGCCTCTCATGGCACGCCTCGGCCGCGTCTCAGACGAGCCGTCGAGCCAGCCCGGATCGCACGACCTGCTCCTCGAGCAGGCGCTCGGCCGCGGCCAGGTCGAGGTGGGCGACGACCGGGGAGACCGGCCCCGGCGTCGACATCAGGCGCACCGAGGCCACGCCCTGCGAGCGCTCCAGAGGTCCCTGCGAGACCATGAGCGACTGCACCCGGGCGTGCGGCACGAACTGCGCCACGCGCCACCAGCGACCACGACGGGTGACCAGCACCTGGGGTGCGGCGGTGTAGCCGAGCCGACGCCAGCCGGCCGGGTCCAGGCGTCGGGCGCGCGCGGTCGCGGTGGTGAAGCCGTACCCGGGCCCGTCACCGAGCAACGCTGCTGCGATCACGTCGGGCGAGGTCCCCGGCAGCACGAGCACCAGGACGTCCAGGACCTCCTCGAAGGTGCCCACCGGCAGCAGCACGGTCTCGGTCGCGTCCTCGTCCTGACCGGCGCCGGCCACGTTCATCCGCAGCCGCCACCAGCCGGTGAGCCGCCAGGGCAACGGCTGACTGGCCTCGACCGCCTGGATCCGGTGCATCGGCACGGTCGACGCGCGCAGGTCCGTGAGGCCGTGCCGCAGCCGCAGCCGGTCGCCGCCGTGGAGCAGCTCGAAGTTCCACTCGTGCATCAGCCGCTTGAACTGGGCGGTCCCCAGGGCCAGCGTCATCGGCCCCAACCAGGCCACCATGCCGCCCACCCCCGCGACGAACGACCCGACCAGCGCAGGCAGGGCCAGCACGAGGAAGACGCTCTGGCCCCTGTACAGGATCGACTGCACGACCCGGACGTTCGGCACGAGGACGACGCGTCGGCCGACCGACCCCCGAAGCAGCCGGGAGGCCGTCCGGGGTGGGACGGCCGGGGTCGGCCACGTCCGAGAGCGCCGCCCGACGTGCTCGGCGGGGCCTGGTCGGCACCGCCCAGCGAGTCCGTGACGCTGGCGAGCGACATGAGCTGCTCGCGCACCTCCCGGGCCCGGGAGGCGGCGAGGAAGGAGAGCTTGAGCTGGGAGTTGCGACCGCCGGCCGACTGCACGACGACCTCGGAGAGGCCGGAGAGACGGGCCAGCAGGGGTCGCCCGACGTCGACGGCCTGGATGCGGTCGAAGCGCACCTGACGGTGCTGGCGGAAGAGGAACCCGGTGCGCAGCTCGATCAGGGTGGCGCCGAGCCGGTACCGGGAGAACCGCCAGGACAGCCACGAGCCAGCGACGACCAGGAACAGGACGACGGCGACGACCAGGCGGCCCAGCCCAGGTGCCCGCGCGTCGGGTCGTCGCCAGTGCCACCGAAGAGGGTGTCGAGCTGCTGTGACACGAAGTAGGCCACCAGGGCGGCGAACGCCAGGCCCCCGCGCAGGATCGGCGACAACGGGTGCAGGTGCAGCCACGGCGGCTCCGTCGGCAACGCCGAGGGAGGGGGCCGCGGCGTGGCGCTGTGCTTGCTCGCTGTCCAGGTCGCTGCCCCGCTCGGCCCCGGGTTCACTCACAGGCCGGCACGCTGGGACTCCCCGCGGGCAGCCAACCGCTCACGCAACCGCTCGGCCTCGGCCGTCGGGAGCCCGGGGATCTGTCCCCCGCTCTGGGGCGAGGCGGTGTGCAGCTCGACGGTGGCCATGTCGAAACGCCGCTCGAGGGGCCCGGACTGGACGTCGACGTACTGCAGCCGGCCGTACGGCACCGACACGACCGACCGGAACAACCGACCGCGTCGCACGACCAGCTCCTCGGCCCCCTCGGCCCAGGTGATCGCCGAGACCTGGCGTCCGATGAGCCACCGGACCCCCAGCCCGACGGCGACGATGACCGCGGCGACGAGCCAGAACCACACCCAGACGAAGGCTGCGAGGACGACCAGGACGACCAGGACAGGGGCCAGCACGGAGCCGAGCACCACGAGCCGCGCAGTGGCGAGCCGCTGCGAGACCGGCTGCCACGGCATACCGACGTCGTCGTAGAGCCGAACCGTGGCAGGACCCGGTCCGTAGCCGTCCGCGACACCGGTGTCGGCACGCGGGACGGTGCCCGCGAGCCGGTCCGGCTCACCGCTCGTGGCGGTGTCCCGGACCGGCTCGGGCGGGAACGGCGGGGGCGTGGTGCTCACGCCCCCAACCTATCCGCCGAAGAGCTTGGAGGCCCGCAGGATCGTCTGCCAGAGGCCGTATGCCAGCGGTGTGCCGACAGCCAGCCAGGCCGCCCCCACGACGATGGGGCTGGTCGTCACGGCGGACGCCGTGCCCTGGTCTCGGGTGTCGCTCATCGGAGGGCTCCTTCGCCGACGGGGTCGGTACGGTCGGTGCGGACGTCGTCCGCTCGGGCGGTGCGGTCGAAGCGGTCGGAGCCGACCTCGGTGATCAGCAGGTTGGCGACGAACCCGACGACGAGCACCCCGACCATGGTGAACAGGGCGGGACGGTAGTCACCGTTGCTCAGCGTGCCGGGCTTGCCCGCAGCGTCGAGGACGCCGTTGACGATCAGCGGTCCCGCGACGCCGGCCGCAGACCACGCGGTGAGCAGCCGACCGTGGATCGCGCCCACCTCGAGGGTGCCGAAGAGGTCCTTGAGATAGGCCGGCACGGTGGCGAACCCGCCACCGTAGAAGGACAGGATGACTGCGGCGAGGATGACGAAGACCGCCGTGGAGATGTGGCCGATCGTGGCCAGCAGCACGTACATCACGATGCCGACGCCCAGGTAGATCATGTAGATCGGCTTGCGTCCGATGACGTCCGAGGTGCTCGACCAGACGAACCGGCCCAGCATGTTCGCCAGCGAGAGCACGCCGACGAAGCCACCGGCGGCGGCCGCGGTGACGGTCGAGGTGCTGCCGTCCCGGAAGAAGTCCTGGATCATCGGGCTGGCCTGCTCGAGGATGCCGATGCCGGCGGTCACGTTGCAGAACAGCACGACCCACAGGAGCCAGAACTGCTTGGTGCGGACGGCAGTCGCTGCGCGCACCTGCGCGCCGTTCTTGCCGGCCCGGTGCTCGGCGCCCTCGGAGTGCAGGTCGTCGACGTCCGGGGGCAGCCGGATCAGGGAGGCACCGAGGAGCATGAAGGCCAGGTAGGCGAGCCCGAGCACCAGGAAGGTCATGCTCAGCGCGTGGCCGTCGGCCACCGCCCCCTTGACCGTCGGGACGAACCCGGAGTCGAAGACCGCGAGCAGCTTGTTGGTGACCGGCGAGGCGATGAGCGCGCCACCACCGAAGCCCATGATGGCCATGCCCGTCGCCAGACCGGGACGGTCGGGGAACCACTTGATCAGGGTGGAGACCGGCGAGATGTAGCCGATGCCGAGGCCGATGCCTCCGATGACGCCGTAGCCGAGGTAGAGCAGCCACAGCTGGGTGGTCGCGATGCCCAGCGAGCCGACGAAGAAGCCCACACTCCAGCACAGTGCTGCGGCCACCATGGCCTTGCGGGGTCCTTGCCGCTCGACCCAGGTGCCGAGCACCGCGGCGGACAGCCCGAGCATGACGATCGCGATGGAGAAGATCCAGGCGATCGGCGTCTGCGAGGTGCCGAAGTGGTCCACCAGGGAGACCTTGAAGACACTGAATGCGTAGACCTGTCCGATGGACAGGTGCACCGCGAGAGCGGCTGGGGGGATCAGCCACTTGCTGTAGCCGGGACCGGCAATGGTCCGGCTGCGGTCGAGGACCGACATGCACTTACCTCCTGTATACGGCCTTCGGGGCAAAGAACCGACTTCGTGACGCTACCCGGGGTGGGCCGAAACCGCGCGTCTGGCAGGCGAACTCACCCTCCGGGTGCGCGCCGGTCGACGGCGCCGCATACATTGGCCGGTGTGGGACGGGTGACGCAGCGGACGCCGGCAGTACGCCTCGAGGTGACCCCCGAGGGGGTGCGGTCCATCTCGCGGCCCGACACGGTCGCGGTCGAGGAGCCGCTGGAGATGCGGGTCGACGGCACGTCGATCTCGGTCACGATGCGCACGCCGGGCGACGACTTCGACCTCACCCTCGGCTACCTGCTCACCGAGGGGGTCCTGCGGCACGCCACCGATGTCGCCCGCCTCATGCACTGCCTCGACGAGGACGAGTCGGGCTCCCCCACCTACAACGTCGTCGACGTGACGCTCGCACCCGACGTGACCGTCGACCTGTCGCGCAGCGAACGCAACCAGTACACGACCAGCGCCTGCGGCGTGTGCGGCAAGACGAGCATCGAGGCGATCACCACCCACCGCCCGTATGCCGTCGACACCGACCCGGTGCGCCTGGCCCCTGCCGTCGTGGCCGGCCTGCCCGACGTCCTGCGGACCCGGCAGAAGGTGTTCGACAAGACCGGCGGGCTGCACGCGGCAGGGCTGTTCACCGCCGAGGGCGAGGCCCTGGTCGTGCGCGAGGACGTGGGCCGGCACAACGCCGTCGACAAGGTCATCGGCTGGGCCGGCCGTGAGGACCGGCTCCCCCTGACCGGGCACGTCCTGGTCGTGAGCGGGCGGGCGAGCTTCGAGCTCGTGCAGAAGGCCGTGATGGCCGGGATCCCCGCGCTGGTGGCGGTCTCCGCGCCGTCGTCGCTGGCCGTCGGACTGGCCCGCGAGGCCGGGCTGACCCTCGTCGGCTTCGCCAGGGCACCACGGCTCACGGTCTACTCCGGCGACCACCGCTTCGACCTCGGCTGAGGTTCGCACCCATCGCGGGTCCACACACATCTGTGCGCCCAGCGCTCCGGATACTGGCCAGTAGGCCGTACCGGGTTGTGACCGACCCCTGCTGAGGGGGGAAGATGGGGACCGGTCGCAGGCAACCCCGCGACCGTGGCGCGAGAAAGGACTCACCACCGTGGCCGCACGCGAGGAAGCCGGACCCATTCTCAACGGCATCCCCAGCCAGCTCCCGGACATCGACCCCGATGAGACCCAGGAATGGCTCGACTCCCTCGACGGAGTCATCGAGGAAGGCGGTCGCCAGCGGGCCCGCTACGTGATGCTCAAGCTGCTCGAGCGCGCTCGGGAGATGCAGGTCGGCGTGCCGTCACTGACGGCGACCGACTACATCAACACGATCTCCCCCGAGGCAGAGCCGTGGTTCCCCGGCGACGAGGAGGTGGAGCGCCGCTACCGCGCCTACCTGCGCTGGAACGCCGGCGTCATGGTCCACCGCGCCCAGGCACCCGGTATCGGGGTCGGTGGCCACATCTCCACCTATGCCTCGGCCGCGACCCTCTACGAGGTCGGCTTCAACCACTTCTGGCGCGGCGCCGACCACGCCGGTGGCGGCGACCAGGTCTTCTTCCAGGGGCACGCCTCCCCCGGCATGTACGCCCGCGCGTTCCTCGAGGGACGCCTGTCCGAGGACCAGCTCGACGGGTTCCGCCAGGAGCACAGCCACGTCGTGGCCGGCGAGCCGCTCGCGCTGCCGTCCTACCCGCACCCGCGCCTCATGCCGGACTTCTGGCAGTTCCCGACCGTGTCGATGGGCATCGGCCCGATGAACGCCATCTACCAGGCGCAGTTCAACAAGTACCTGCAGAACCGCGGCGTCAAGGACACCAGCCAGCAGCACGTGTGGGCGTTCCTCGGCGACGGCGAGATGGACGAGCCGGAGTCGCGCGGCCTGCTGCAGCTCGCGGCCGGCGAGGAGCTCGACAACCTCACCTTCGTCATCAACTGCAACCTGCAGCGCCTCGACGGCCCGGTCCGCGGCAACGGCAAGATCATCCAGGAGCTCGAGTCGTTCTTCCGCGGTGCGGGCTGGAACGTCATCAAGGTCGTCTGGGGCCGTGGCTGGGACCCGCTGCTCGCGGCCGACCGTGACGGCGCCCTCGCGCACATCATGAACACCACGAACGACGGCGACTACCAGACCTTCCGCGCCAACGACGGCAAGTACGTCCGCGAGCACTTCTTCGGCAAGGACCCGCGCACGCGCGAGATGGTCAAGGACTGGTCCGACGAGGACATCTGGTGGAAGCTCAAGCGTGGTGGCCACGACTACCGCAAGGTCTTCGCCGCCTACCAGGCTGCGATGAACCACACCGGGCAGCCGACCGTCATCCTCGCGAAGACGATCAAGGGCTACGGCCTGGGCACCCACTTCGCCGGCCGCAACGCCACGCACCAGATGAAGAAGTTCACGCTCGACGACCTCAAGGGCCTGCGCGACAGCCTGAAGATCCCGGTCACCGACGAGCAGCTCGAGAAGGACCCCTACCGGCCGCCGTACTTCCACCCGGGAGCCGACGACCCGACCATCCAGTACCTGCGCGAGCGGCGCGAGAAGCTCGGTGGCCCGCTGCCGATCCGCCGTGTCCAGCACGAGCCGCTCAAGCTGCCCGACGCGTCGGCCTACGACATCGTCAAGAAGGGCACCGGCAAGCAGCAGGTCGCCACGACGATGGCGTTCGTGCGACTGCTCAAGGAGCTCATGCGCGACAAGGAGTTCGGCAAGCGCGTCGTGCCGATCATCCCCGACGAGGCCCGCACGTTCGGCATGGACTCGTTCTTCCCGACGATCAAGATCTACAACCCGCACGGGCAGAAGTACACCTCGGTCGACGCCGAGCTGATGCTGGCCTACAAGGAGGCCAAGGACGGCCAGATCCTGCACCTCGGCATCAACGAGGCGGGCTCCATGGCCGCCTTCACCGCGGCCGGGACGTCCTACGCCACGCACGGCGAGCCGATGGTCCCGATCTACGTCTTCTACTCGATGTTCGGGTTCCAGCGCACGGGTGACTCGATCTGGGCGGCTGCCGACCAGATGACCCGCGGCTTCCTCATCGGCGCCACCGCCGGTCGCACCACCCTCACCGGTGAGGGCCTGCAGCACGCCGACGGCCACAGCCCGATCCTCGCGGCGACCAACCCCGCGGTCGTGTCCTACGACCCGGCGTTCGCCTTCGAGATCGGCCACATCATGCAGGACGGGCTGCGCCGCATGTACGGCGACGACCCGGAGAACGTCATCTACTACATGACGGTCTACAACGAGCCGATGAGCCAGCCGGCCGAGCCGCAGGACGTCGACAGCGAGGGCATCCTCAAGGGCATGCACCTCTTCGCCCCGGGGAGCACCGAGGGCGTCGGCGACGAGGCACCGCGCGTGCAGCTGCTCGCCTCCGGTGTCGGTGTCCCGTGGGTGCTGGAGGCCCAGGAGCTGCTGCGCAACGACTGGGGCGTCGTCGCCGACGTGTGGTCGGTGACCTCGTGGACCGAGCTGCGCCGCGACGGCCTGGCCTGCGACGAGCAGTCCTTCCTGCACCCCGAGAGGAGCGTCGCGTCCCCTACGTCACCCAGCGCCTGAAGGACACCCGAGGTCCTGTCGTCGCGGTCTCGGACTACATGCGCCAGGTGCAGGACCAGATCCAGCAGTGGGTGCCCGGCGACTTCGCGTCGCTCGGCGCGGACGGTTTCGGCTTCTCCGACACCCGTCCGGCCGCCCGTCGCTACTTCCACATCGACGGCCCCTCGGTCACGGTGCGGGCGCTGCAGATGCTGGCCGAGCGCGGCGAGATCGATGCCGGCGTGGCGCGCGAGGCAGCCTCGCGCTACCGCCTGCTCGACGTCACCGCCGGCACCTCCGGCAATGCGGGTGGCGAGAGCTGACCGGCTGACCACCGGCCGGACCCGGTCGATAACGTAGTGAATCCCGTTGTGGGACAACAGGTATGCCGCCCGCTCATCATGAGCGGGCGGCATACCCATCTGTTGGTGCAGGGCGCAGACTGGGGCAGGATGGGGACATGACCTCCCCCCAGACCCCGCGGCGCCGCGTCGCCGTGACCGGCTCCTCCGGCAAGCTCGGCCGCACCGTCGTCGCCCACCTGGTCGAGTGTGGCTACGACGTGCTCTGCGTGGACCAGACCCGACCCGCGGCGCCGGTGACCCCGTTCGTGGCGGTCGACCTGACCGACTACGGCCAGGTCTTCGAGGCGTTCTCCGGCGGGGTCGACGAGCACCCCGCCCCGGTCGACGCCGTGGTGCACCTCGCGGCGGTCCCGGCCCCCGGCCTGACGACGAATGCGGCGACGTTCGCCAACAACTCGGCCGCGACCTACAACGTGTTCGCCGCTGCCCGGGCGCTGAAGGTCCGCAGTGTCGTGTGGGCGTCGAGCGAGACGGTGCTCGGCCTGCCCTTCGACACTCCCCCGCCCTACGTGCCCGTCGACGAGGAGTACGACCCGCGTCCCGAGACGACGTACTCGCTCAACAAGGCCCTGGAGGAGGCAGATGGCCGGGCACTTCTGCCGTTGGGACCCCGAGCTGACGATGGTGGGGCTGCGGTTCTCCAACGTCATGGACCCGCAGGACTACGCGGCGTTCCCGTCGTTCGACGCCGACGCGTCACTGCGCCGGTGGAACCTCTGGGGCTACATCGACGCGCGCGACGGGGCCCAGGCGGTGCGGCTCGGCCTGGAGCGGACCGAGCCCGGCGCCGAGGTGTTCGTCATCGCGAACGCCGACACGGTGATGAGCCGGTCGAGCGCCGAGCTGGTGGCCGAGGCCTTCCCCGGCGTCGAGGTGCGCAAGGAGCTCGGCGAGCACGAGACCCTCCTCGGGATCGACAAGGCCCGTCGGGTGCTGGGCTACGACCCGCAGCACTCCTGGCGCGACCACGTCTGAGGCTCCGCGGCGGGCGGTCAGCCCGCGCCGAGCAGCTCGGCCCGAGCGGCGACGCCGAGGTCCGGCTCGTCGGTGAAGACGCCGTCCACCCCGGCCCGCAGGAACGCCAGCAGCTCGCCGGTCGCGTCGCCCACCGCCGCGGCGCCCTCGCCGCGGCGGTAGTCGGCCGGCAGGCACGTGTTCTGGGCGCAGAAGGTGTAGGGCATGACCTGCAGGCCGGCTGCGTGGGCGTCGGCGACCAGGCGGGTGGGACGACCCAGGTCGTCGTCGTCCTCGCGGCTGATCACCTGCACCTTGTCCGGTCCGAGCACGTCGATGCCGTCGGCCCTGAGCCCACGCAGCCCCTCGCGGCGTGAGCAGGTCCTTCCACGTCCGGGGGTCGCGTGCAGCGACGAGGTCGTAGGGGCTGCCCTTGCGCTTGGTGAGGAAGACCAGCGGCACCGCCAGCCCCTCGCGGGCGAGCACCTGCAGGTTGGTCAGCTCCATCGACTGCACGACGACGGGCGCGCCCACCTCGTCGAGGCCATGGGCTCGCAATGCCTTGAGCACCAACGGCTCCAGCTCGATGCCGAGTGCCGCGAAGTAGGTCGAGTGCTTGATCTCGGGGGCGATCGTGATGGTGCGTCCGAGGTCCTCGGTGAGCTCCTCCCGCAGGTCCAGGACCTCCTCGAAGGTGGGCACGAGGTACTTGCCGTCGTGGGCCGCGCTCTCGGGGCGCTGTCCCGGCTCGGGTTCGCGTGCCCGCAGCGTGCGCAGCTCGGCCAGGGTGAAGTCCTCGGTGAACCAGTCGGTCACCGCGACCCCGTCCACGACCTTGGTCGTGCGGCGGTCCGCGAACTCCGGGTGGTCGGCCACGTCCGTCGAGTCGCCGAAGAAGTTCTCGTGGCGCACGACCAGGACGCGGTCACTGGTGGGGACGAGGTCCGGCTCGATGACGTCGGCGCCCAGCTTCGCCCCGAGCGCATAGGCCGCCAGGGTGTGCTCCGGCAGGTAGCCCGAGGCGCCGCGGTGGGCGATCACGAGCGGCTCGGCCCGCAGCCGGGTCGCCGACGGGTGGCGGCGACCCGTCCTGCCGCGGTCGTGGCGCACCCACCCAGCAGGACCGCGCTGGCGAGCACCGCGACGACCGCGCGGACCAGCCCTGGCCCCTACGGCGGGGTGGCGGCGGCGGGCACATGGTCGCGAACCTAACCCAGGACCGGTCCGGCTGTCGCGGGAGGTGCCTCGCGACGGACGGGGCCGGTCGACGGCGGTTGTGGGCGTCATACAAATACACTCCCGGTATGGCGCGCACGACGGTCACGACGTCCCCCGCCACCCTGCAGCGGGTGGAGCGGGCGGCCGGTGAGCTCTCGAGCGGCGCCACGCGTCGGATGGAGGCGGCGCACGACTGGTACCGGGCACTGTCGGCCGAGGACCGGTCGTGGGTCGGGCTCGTCGCGCAGGCGGGCATCGCGGCCTTCATCGCGTGGCTGCGCGAGGGCGGCGGTGACCACATCCCTGTCACGGCCGACGTGTTCGGCACCGCACCCCGCGAGCTGACCCGCTCCATCACCCTGCGCCAGACCCTCGACCTCGTGCGCTCGGTCGTCGACGTCGTCGAGCAGGACGCCACCGCGCTCGCCGAACCCGGCGAGGAGCAGGCCCTGCGCGAGTCGGTGCTGCGCTACTCCCGCGAGATCGCGTTCGCCGCGGCCGAGGTCTACGCGCACGCGGCCGAGGCCCGGGGTGCGTGGGATGCCCGGCTCGAGGGCCTGGTCGTCGACGCCGTCCTGCGTGGCGAGGCCGACGACTCGATGCAGTCACGCGCCGCCGCCCTGGGCTGGGGGTCGACGACCCGGGTGGCCGTCGTCGCCGGGAGCACGCCGCCCGGCAGCTCCGGCGGTGTCGTGGACAGCCTGCGCAGGGCGGCCGAGCGGGTGGGGGTCGACACGCTCGCGGCCGTGCAGGGACGTCGCCTGGTCTGCATCCTCGGCAACGTCGAGGATGCCCTGGCCGCCGCCCGGGAGGTGGGCGACCAGTTCGGTGAGGGCCCGGTCGTGGTCGGACCCACCGTCCCCCACCTGTTCGCCGCCGGCCGCTCCGCCCGGGCCGCGCTGGCCGGTCACTCCTGTGCCCAGGCCTGGCCCGAGGCGCCCCGGCCGGTGGCGGCCGACGACCTGCTCGCCGAGCGGGTGCTCATCGGTGACGCCCCTGCGCGAGCCCTGATGCTGGACCGGATCTGGCACCCGCTGTCCGCCGGTGGCGGTGCGCTGCTCGACACGGCGTCGTCCTACCTCGAGACCGGTGGCGGTCTCGAGGGCACCGCCCGCCTGCTGTTCGTGCACCCCAACACGGTCCGCTACCGTCTGGGCAAGATCGCCGACCTCACCGGCTACCAGCTCACCGACCCCCACGACGCACACACGGTGCGGATCGCGCTGGCGCTGGGCCGGTTGAGCCGTCCCGGGCCCTCGGCGGTGCGCTACACACCGACGCACTGAGCGCGCGATCGCCCGTCGCCCGTTGGAGGAATCCTCCAAAACCCGTCCCGGATGTTCGTGCCAAACGGCCACGCCCGAGGTCGCCACGGACCGCAAGGCTGGGACCGTGCTCGCAATCGTCTGCCCGGGACAGGGCTCCCAGACCCCCGGCTTCCTCGCCCCCTGGCTCGAGGTGCCGGCCTTCCGGGAGCGGTTGCAGGCGCTGTCCGACGTCGCCGGGCTCGACCTCGTCGCGCACGGCACGACCTCTGACGCCGAGACGATCAAGGACACTGCGGTCGCGCAGCCCCTCATCGTCGGCGCCGGCCTCGCGGCCGCCGCGGTCCTGCTCCCCGACGGCCCGGCCGGCACGGTCGGCGTCACCGCCGGCCACTCGGTCGGCGAGATCACCGCCGCAGCGTTCGCAGGGGTGCTGTCCGACCACGACGCCATGGTCTTCGTCCGCGAGCGCGGTGCCGGCATGGCCGCGGCGAGCGCGCAACGCCCCCACCGGCATGAGCGCCGTCCTCGGCGGCGACCCGGCCGAGGTGGCAGCCGTCCTCGAGCGCCACGGCCTGACCGCCGCCAACGCCAACGGAGCCGGCCAGACCGTCGCCGCCGGCACGCTGGACCAGCTCGCGGCCCTCACGGCCGACCCGCCGGCCAGGGCACGGGTCATCCCGCTGGCGGTGGCAGGCGCCTTCCACACCCCCCACATGGCACCCGCCGTCGAGGCGCTGGGACGGCTCACTGCGGGCTTCGACGTCAGCGACCCCGGCGTCACCCTGCTGTCCAACCGCGACGGCGCCGCCGTCGTCGCAGGCTCGCAGGTGCTGTCCCGACTGGTCCAGCAGGTGAGCAACCCCGTGCGCTGGGACCTGTGCATGCAGACCATGGTCGAGCAGGGCGTCACCACGCTCATCGAGCTCTGCCCGGCAGGCACCCTCGTGGGGCTCGCCAAGCGCGGCATGCCCGGGGTCACCACCCTGGCCGTGAAGACGCCCGACGACCTCGAGGCCGCCCAGCAGCTCATCTCCGACGACGTGCAAGAGGCCTGACATGACCACACCCGCCCCCAAGGGCACCGGCACGATCTCGGTCCCGAGCGGAGCCGCCTACGCCCGCATCCTCGGGATCGGCGCCTACCGCCCCGAGCGCGTCGTGATGAACGCCGAGCTCGTCGAGGCGATCGACTCCTCCGACCAGTGGATCCAGGAGCGCTCGGGCATCAAGAGCCGCCGCTTCGCCGCCAAGGACGAGTCCGTCGTCGACATGTCGGTGCTCGCCTCCCACGAGGCGCTCGCCATGGCCGGTCTCGAGGCCTCGGCCATCGACGCCGTGGTCCTGGCGACCGTCACGCACCCCTACCAGACGCCGGCCGCAGCGCCGATCGTCGCCGACCGGCTCGGCATCCAGGCCGCCGCGTTCGACATCTCGGCCGCCTGCGCGGGGTACTGCCACGGCATCACCCTGGCCAACGACATGGTGCGCAGCGGCAGCGCCCGGCACGTCCTGGTGATCGGCGTCGAGAAGCTGTCCGACTTCACCGACCTGAGCGACCGCGGGTCGGCCTTCATCTTCGGCGACGGCGCCGGTGCGGCGGTCGTCGGCCCGTCCGACACCCCTGCCATCGGCCCCACCGTGTGGGGTTCGGACGGCGCGCAGTGGAAGGCCATCTCGCAGCGCGAGTCCTGGGTCGACGTCCACGAGCAGGGACTGCGCTGGCCCGCCATCGGCATGGCCGGCCAGACCGTGTTCCGTTGGGCCGTGTGGGGCATGGCGCCGGTGGCCCTCAAGGCCCTCGACGCTGCCGGGGTGCGCCCCGAGGACCTCGACGCCTTCATCCCCCACCAGGCGAACATGCGGATCATCGACGCGATGATCAAGCAGCTGAAGCTGCCCGCGGACATCGCCGTCGCCCGCGACATCGCCGAGAACGCCAACACCTCCGCGGCCTCGGTGCCGCTGGCGACCGAGCGGCTGCTGCGCGACGGCGAGGCCCCCCGTGGTGGACTGGCCCTCCAGATCGGCTTCGGTGCCGGCCTGGTGTATGCCGCGCAGGTCGTCGTCCTGCCGTAGCAGGACCCCAGAGCTCCCGATGGCCCGCGGGTGGAACACCGGGCCGACCAACCCAACCGACGACAGTCGAACACGAAGGAGCTGAGCCACATGGCGCAGAGCGAGCAGGAGATTCTCGAAGGCCTGGCCGAGATCGTCAACGAGGAGACCGGCCTGGACACCGACTCGGTGCAGTCCGAGAAGTCCTTCACCGACGACCTCGACATCGACTCGCTGTCGATGATGACCATCGTGGTCAACGCCGAGGAGAAGTTCGGCGTCCGCATCCCCGACGACGAGGTCAAGAACCTCAAGACCGTCGGCGACGCCGTGTCCTTCATCTCCAAGAGCCAGAGCTGATCCGCGGCTGACGCCGCACCCGCACCACCCGCGGGGTGGCGCGCCCGCGCCGTACCGGCTCGCAGGCCGCCACCCCGCAGCAGCACCCCATCCCTGCCCCCCGCACGAAGGAGCACCCAGACATGACCGCCGAACGACGCGTCGTCGTCACGGGCCTCGGAGCCACCACCCCGGTGGGCGGCAACGTCCCCGACACGTGGGACGCCATCCTCGCCGGCCGGTCCGGTGCCCGGACCATGCCCTACGAGTGGGTGGAGCAGTACGACCTCCCGGTGAAGTTCGCCGCGACCCTGAAGACCCCCGCCGCGGAGGTGCTCAGCAAGGTCGAGGTGCGTCGCCTGGACCCCAGCGCCCAGTACGCCATCATCGCGGCCCGTGAGGCGTGGGCCGACGCAGGCGCGCCCGAGGTCGACCCCGAGCGGCTCGCTGCCAGCATCGGCACCGGGATCGGCGGCGTGTGGACCCTGTTGTCGCAGTGGGACAACCTGCGCGAGAAGGGCCCGCGCCGGGTCTTCCCCCTCGCTGTGCCCATGCTCATGCCCAACGCCTCCTCGGCGGCCGTGTCCCTGGAGATCGGCGCCCGGGCCGGCGCACACACCCCCGTCTCGGCCTGCGCCTCGGGTCTGGAGGCGATGGGCTACGCCTACGACATGATCCGCGCCGGTCGCGCCGACATCGCCGTCGCCGGTGGCACCGAGGGCGCGGTCCACGCGCTGCCCATCGCCGGTTTCGCGGCGATGCAGGCCCTCTCGACCCGCAACGACGACCCCGAGCGCGCCTCCCGCCCCTACGACACCGGCCGTGACGGGTTCGTCCTCGGTGAGGGCGCCGCCGTGATCGTGCTCGAGGAGTACGAGGCGGCCAAGGCCCGCGGCGCCAAGATCTACGCCGAGATCGGCGGCGTGGGCATGTCCGCGGACTCCCACCACATCGCCGCCCCGGAGCCCGAGGGCGCCGGCGCGTCCCGCGCGATGGTCGAGGCCGTCCAGCGCGCCGGTCTGTCGCCCAAGGACATCGTCCACGTCAACGCGCACGCGACGTCCACCCCGGTCGGTGACGTCGCCGAGTCCAACGCGATCCGCCGTGCCTTCGGTGACGCCGCCGACGCGATGCCGGTCAGCGCCACCAAGTCCATGACCGGACACCTGCTCGGAGCGGCCGGCGCGCTCGAGGGCGTCCTGACGATCCTGGCGCTGCACCACCGGATCGCTCCCGCCACCATCAACCTCGACGACTTCGACCCGGCGATCAAGCTCGACGTCGTGCACGGCGAGGCCAGGGCTCTGCCGTCGGGGGACATCGCCGCCCTGAACAACTCGTTCGGGTTCGGTGGCCACAACGTCGCGGTGGTGTTCACTTCCCTCTGATCCTTGCGATTGCCTGGGGTGAGGCGGGCTCATCCGTTCGGATGGTGATTGCCTCCTGAAGCGCTCACGACCGTGGACTGACGGCTAGTTTGAGGCCGCTGGTTCGATCAGGAGGTCACAAGTGGTGGGTGCGACAGGCGCGCGCGGCTGGGGCGTGGAGCGGATCCAGGTGGTCGACCACCACCTGGCGCCACGCTTTCGCGCTGCCCTGTGGGCCCACACGCTGCGCAGCCCACTCGTCCTGCGTCGCCTCCTCGTGGCGCTGGGAGTGGCGGCGGTGGCCGTTCTGGTCCGGGCCGAGCAGCACCACGTCGTCCCCCTGACGCTGCTGTGGTGGCTCCTGTGCGTCCTGCTCGCGGTGGGCCCGGCTGCGTACGCAGCGATCGTGCTCACGACCATGCGCCGTCACGAGGCCTGGCTGGCCCGGGAGGTGGTGCCCGGCCGGTTTATCGCGGTGACCGTCGGCCAGGAGAGCATCCGCGTCAGGGACCACGACTCCTCCGTGGAGTACCGGTACTCGCTGGTCACCGGGGTGCACCAGTACGCCGACGTGGTGGTCATCGAGCACGACCCCTCCTTGTGGACCCTGCCCGTGGAGGTGTTCGAGACGCACGAGCTCAGCGTCATCCGGGCCAGGGCCGGCCGCACGTTCCTGCCGTCGGCGCACGGCACGCCCCACCGGCCGCTGGACGTCGCCGGCGAGGCGATGGGTCTACGTCGCTCACAGCGGCTGGGCAGGCTGGTGCGCTAGCAGCGCCGGCAGGTGATTCGGTGCCTGAATTTCCCTGATGTGGACTCGGTGCCCGAATCGTGTACTCTCTCTGCTCGGCTGCTCGTTGGTCCCCCGTTTGGCGGGGCCGAGCTCCCGATGTGGGTCGCGCGAAGCGTGACATGCCCGGGGTCGTGCCGACTGGCGAACGCAGGGCGACCCGGTCTGGTGCCGAGATGTGTCGGTGATGGTGATGAGGCATGCCTCGTCGCAGCTGCCACGCGCGTGTCCCCACCCCCCAGGGACCCGTCCATGGAGTCGAGTTTCGACGTGCCCTGGACGCAGCCGATCCCCCCACCCAAGGAGAAACATGCGTCAACGCATTGCCCTGGCTCTCATCGCCCTCGTCTCGACCTCATCCCTGCTCTCGGCCGCCCCGGCCCAGGCGTTGGGCAAGGTCAAGTGCGACTCGGACAAGCAACCCACTGTTGCCGTCGGTCGGTACGACCCGATCGTCAACCACAACCTCACCGGGTCCGCGCATGAGCACCAGTTCTTCGGGAACACCGCCTGGCACAAGCTGGCCAAGCCGAACAACGCCAACTACACCGACCTCGCCGGCGCGGCGAACAACTGCCGCAGCGTCCTCGGCCTGTCCACGTCGGCCGACTCGGCCGGTTACTGGATCCCGACCCTGCGGTACCACTCCGGTCCCAAGGCCGGACAGCTCGTCCCCGCCCAGCAGTTCACCGCCTACTACCGCAGCTTCGACCACAACGACTTCGGTCAGGGAATGGCCTTCCCGGCCGACACCCGCCTGGTCGCGACCAAGCACGACTGGGGCTGCGGTCAGTTCTCCGGCGTGAAGGTCGGCCCGTCGATCCCCTCGTGCGTCGGAGAATCGGGCAAGCCCGGACACACGTTGACCGCCCACGTCGACTTCCCGTCCTGCTGGGACGGAGTACGCCCCAACCACAAGGCGACCGATGTCGGCAACACCAACGACAACGCCCACTACGCCTACCCGGTGACGTCCAAGGGCTCGACGACCTGCCCTCCCGGCTTCCCGAACAAGATGGTGAAGCTGCGCGAGACCTTCCAGTTCGCCTACACCGGTCCGGGCAACGACATCTCGCTCGACTCGGACAAGCACGCGAACGTCAAGGACGGCGAGACCCTCCACGCCGACTTCTGGAACACCTGGCGTCAGGCGGACTTCGAGAAGTTCGTCGCCACCTGCGTCAACTCCTCGTCCAGCTACTCCAAGGCCAAGTGTGACCCGTGACCGGTCCTGCCGTGAGCTCGTGACCTCCTGGTCCTGATGCCCCGGTGACCCGGTCGAGTGCCCCTTCCCGCTGCCGCGGGGAGGGGCACTCGCGCGACCGGGTGCGCTCGCGACCCACAGTCGCACGCGACCCGAGTCTGGGGCGGGGCGTCAACCGACCTTGTGCAGCCACCGCACGGGAGCACCGTCGCCTGCGTAGCGGAACGGCTCGAGCTCTGCGTCCCAGTCCGAGCCCAGGAGCTCCTCGAGCATCTCGGCCATCGCCTCAGGGGAGCCCTGTGACAACCGCACCACCTCGCGCAGCCGGTCCTCGTTGACGACCGCGTCCCCCGAGGCCGAGGTCCAGGTGTGGTGGATGCCCAGGGCCGGCGTGTGCGACCAGCGCGAACCGTCCGCGCCGGGACTGGGCTCCTCGGTCACCTCGTAGCGCAGCTTGTCCCAGCCGCGCAGCGTCGAGGCGAGCTTGGCCCCGGTCCCCTGCAGCCCGGTCCACGCGAACTCCGCGCGGACGAGCCCGGCGCCGGCGGGTTGGGGGGTCCAGTCGATGGAGACCTTGCGTTCGAGCGCCGACTCCAGGGCCCAGGTGATGTGCGGGCACAGCGCTTTGGGGGTGGAGTGAATGAACACCACCCCGCGAGTCGTGACACGCGGCATCGCGACAGACATTCCGGGCCTCCTTGGTGTGCGAGGGACGTCTTCCCCACGAACCTGCGCACGCGTCGAGCTCGGTGTGTTGCCGCGATCTTCAGTTGGGTCCTGCTGGCGACCATTGTGCACCACGCACCACTTCGGCACCAGCGTTATCACCAGTCCCGCCGCTATGACCTCACGCGCCCGTCGGACCCCGTCGTGGTGCCGGTAGGCTCGCGGCGCGCAGCCGGCCATCGCCGGGCTCGCGCTGGGGCAGTAGCTCAGTCGGTCAGAGCAGCGGACTCATAATCCGTCGGTCGTCGGTTCAAGCCCGACCTGCCCCACCACCGAGGTCGGCACCCGACGCCGAGAGGAAGTCGGCCAGGATCGCGGCCAGCTGCTCGGGGGCCTCCTCGGCCATGTGGTGCCCCGAGTCGATGACGGCACTGCGGACCGGTTCGGTGCACCAGGGTGTCCAGATCCGGGCGGGGTCGCCGTACAGCAGCCCCATGTCGTCGTCCCTGGACCACGCCACCAGGACCGGACAGGTGATGTGCCGGCCGGCTTGCCGGTCTGTCTCGTCGGCCTGGCGGTCGACGTGCAGCCCTGCCCTGTAGTCCTCCACCATCGCCCGGACGGTGGACGGCTGCGTGATCGCCCGCACCATGTCCTGGTAGTTCTCCTCCCCCATGGACAGGCGGTCGGGGCGGTACCAGGCCATCGGGTCGGCGTTGATGACTCGCGCGGCCTGCGGAGAGGAGAAGAAGAACCAGTGCCACCACAGCTCGGCGAAACGAGCGTCCGCACGCTCGAGCGCCTCCACGATCGGGACACCGTCGAGGACGGCCAGCCTCGTCACGTTGGCGGGGTGGTCCAGCGCTGTCCGGTATGCCACATAGCTCCCCCGGTCGTGACCGACCACCGCAAAGCGCTCGTGGCCCAACCTGGCCATCAGGGCCACGACGTCGCCGGCCATCGAACGGTCGGAGTACGTCGAATGACCGCCGTCCGGCTCCGGCGTCGACGACTGTCCGTACCCCCGCAGGTCAGGGCACACGACCGCGTACCCGGCCGCGAGCAGCAACGGCGCCACCCGGTACCACGTCGTGTGGGTTCGCGGGTGGCCGTGAAGCAGCACGACCGGAGTCCCCGACCCTGCTGACCGGACCCGCAACGTCACCTCGTCGTCGACCGCGACGTACGCCAGCTCGAAACCTTCGAAGATCACCGTTGCACCCTGCCATGCCGGGTCGCCCCGAGGGCCGGGAACCGGCGGCGATCAACCGTCGCCCGGGTGGGGTCGGAACTGCCTCCTCGGGCGTACAGTGAGATCGAAGGCTGCCCCGGACCCGGTTGCGACGTCACGGATACCGGAGCGCCCCATGAGCACCTCCCAGCCCCCGCTCGTGGACGAACAGCGTCCTTCCTGGATGTTGCGTGCGCGCCATGACGACTGCGGGGCGGTCTGGGTGCTCACCCTCATCGGCGAGTCCGACCTGGCCAGCCGGGACGTGCTCGCCGCTGAGCTGGCGTCCGCCGAGAACCGGCACCGGGAACGGCTGGTGCTCGATGTGAGCCGGTTGCGCTTCTGTGACGCGGCTTCGGTCGAGCTCATCCTCGAGGCGGGCCGCCGCACCTGGGTGGGGTTGAGGGGCGCCACCGCTTCGGTCGGTCGGGTGTTCGAGCTCTTGGACCCGCAAGGAACGGTGCACGCCGTACCGCCCGTGGGCAGGCTCGTCCAACCGAGTGCGTGCGTCACCTGACGTCACCTGACGGGGAGGGGATCCACCAGGCGCAGCTGCCGTCCGGTCGCGCCGGACTCTCCGATCTGGATCACGTGCGCGACGACGTCGGCCAGGTCCAGGCCGGCGTGGATGCTGATCCCGTGCAGCAGCTCCAGCGCTCCGTCCCGGTCCAGTTGCTGGCTGGCCATGACCAGGCCCAGTGCCACCCCGAGGTCGAGGTCGTCCGCCGGTCCGCCGTTCTGCGGACGGGACGACTTTTCCTCGGCGACAGCCCGGTCGAGGGCAGCCTCGAGCTGGCTGGTCAGGATGGCCGCCGTCACGGCCGTGGCGCCCCTGAACCCGTGCGCGCTGCGGGTGTGCAGCCGCAGCACTCCGGCATCGGCACGGTCCTCGAGGCAGATCCGCAGCGTCAGGACACGCGTGTCCGCGGGGAGCACAGCAGCCGTGCAGCTGCCGTCACGGTCGGCGGACGAGGTGACCGGGAACCGTTGGCCGGGACGCGTCACCAGCAGCTTGGCACCCGTCGCCACCGGGAGGGCCTGCAGGACCAGCGCCGGTGCCATGGCCACGATGTCGGCGAAGGAGACGTCGGCCAGCAGTCTTGCGAAGGCTGCCTCGGCCCCCAGCGCACCGTTGGGGGGCGTACGGCCGCGTTCCACCGGCGCCGGGCCCTGTCTCGGTGCGGGCGACCGCTGACGTCGTCGTGTCGGGTTCGGCATGTGGTCCTCGGGTTCATCCCCCCGCGGGGGCCGCTTGGTGTCCGCCCGCGGGGGGAAGAGTTCGGCGCCGTCGCCGCTGGTGCACCCCCTGGTGTACAGGTGGCGGCGGCGCCTGATCGTGGGGTCGGCCCATCACCTGGGTGACGGCTCGACCAACGGGAGACGAGGGAGTCGCAGGCCACATGAGAAAGCCCCGTCCTGTTGGCATCGTGGTCGTGACGCGCTGCAGGGTCCGGGGCAGCACCACATATTGTGGCTTGTCCCCCAAAAATGGCACCTCGGTCCAGGCCATGTCAAGCGTGCGGACGTCTGGTCTCGCGGCGCGCCGACCCCGTGGGCGGCCAGGTCCTTGCTCCCCACCACCAGGGGGGCTAGCGTCAGGGCTCTAGCAACGCCGCTGCCCCAGATCCGGTGCCGGAGTGCACCGACACGCAATCTGAGGGACGGGTGAGACCCAGTGCCGAAGGCCCGGGTGCAGCAGATCCTGCTCGCGGCGGGTGCTGCCGATCGTCAGGGGTCCACCCTGCCGGCGGTGTTGTGCAAGGCGTGCGCGGCTGCCCTCCCGGTCACGGGGGTCGGGCTGATCCTGATGAACGACCAGGGCCCGGCCGGTCTGGCCGCGGCGACCGACGGTCCGGCGTCGACGATGGAAGAGCTGCAGTTCACCCTGGGCGAGGGTCCTTGCGTGGATGCCTCGGTGGGTGGTCGCCCTGTCCTGCAGCCGGAGCTGAGGAAGACCGGACCGTCCCGGTGGCCCGGCTTCGGCCCGGCGGCGGTCGACGCCGGGATCGAGGCGATCTTCGCGTTCCCGCTGCAGGTGGGGAGCATCCGCCTGGGGGTGCTGGACCTGTACCGCGACGTCCCCGGCACGCTGAGCCCTCCCGAGCTGGCCGAGGCCCTCGCCTTCGCGGACGCGGCCACCAGGGTGCTGCTGCACCTGCAGGACCAGATGCCGCTGGATGCCGGCCTGCACCCGGACCTCGTCGGTGGCGCGCATCACCGACCGGAGGTCCACCAGGCCACCGGGATGATCTCGGTCCAGGCCGACGTGGGATTGACCGAGGCACTGCTGCTGCTGCGAGCCCGTGCGTACTCCAGCGAACGGAGCATCGTGGACGTCGCCCGCGACGTGGTCGCGCGCACCGTGCGCTTTCCCGCGGAATCAGAGGATCATGAGTAGTACCGCCGAACCCCACAAGCACGCCACCAGACCCGAAAGGCGGCCCGACATGGTCACCCAAGAGCGCCTCCTGGATGTCTTCGTCGAGCTCGCTGACACGTTGGTCGCCGAGTTCGACGTCATCGACTTCCTGCACACCCTGACCGAGACCAGCGTCGAGCTGCTCGACGCCAATGCGGCCGGGCTCATGCTTGCCGACCAACGGGGAAACCTCCAGGTGGTCGCGTCCTCCACCGAGGAGTCGCGTCTGCTCGAGCTGTTCGAGCTCCAGCACGACCAGGGACCCTGCCTCGACTGCTACCGCCAGGGCGAGCCCGTCGTCAACATCGACCCCGACGAGGCCGAGCGGCGGTGGCCGGCCTTCGGCGCCGCGGTCCGCGCCGCGAGCTTCGACTCCGTCCATGCCCTCCCCCTGCGACTACGCGATGAGGTCATCGGTTCGATGAACCTCTTCCTCGCCCGACCCGGAGGGCTCTCCCCGGAGAACCTGACCCTGGGCCAGGGCCTGGCCGACATCGCCACCATCGGCCTGCTCCAGGAACGCGCCATCAGGGAGAAGCAGGTCCTGGCCGAGCAGCTCCAGGGTGCGCTCAACAGCCGCATCCTGATCGAGCAGGCCAAGGGCATTCTCGCCGAGCGCCACGACCTGGCGATGGACCGGGCGTTCACCGCGATGCGCACGCAGGCACGGCGCTCCGGCCGCCCACTGCTCCAGGTCGCCGGCGAGGTCATCGACGGCAGCTTCGACGACTCCGCACTCCCGAAGGCCTGAGCCGCCAGACCCGCACGACCAGGCGGCTCAGCCGAACGGCCAGAGGCTGGTCGACGCTTCGGCGTTCTGCGCTCGGGCCGAGAACGGCGTCCCTAGAGTCTTCCCAGATCCCGGTGGTGGCCCGCGTCCGACGTGCAGCGGGCCACCCCGGGATGACCATCTCGTTGCACGCGAAGCCGATCGGGTGGGAATGCCAAGCACGCTGACATCGCTGCGGGTCCTCCGGGGGGACCCCCAGATCCCGGACGCACGAGTCGTCCTGGTGCGCGAGGTCCTTGCCGGCGAGTCCGTCGCCACCGTGGCCCACCGCGGCGACGTGGATCCGGCCGTGCTCCACCGCTGGGTCCAGCAGTTCCTCGACGCCGGCACCCGAGCCGTGACCAACACCCCCGACGAACAGGCCGCCGCGCAACGGGACCGCTTCCTGGCAGCCTTCGCCCACGAGCTGCGGACCCCGCTGGCTGTCGGCCGTGGCTGGCTGGACGCGCTGGTAGAGGGCGACCTCCCGCCCCAACAGCTCGACCGCGTGAGCGAGCGCCTGCAGAAGTCCTACCTCGCCCTGGAGAGCCGCATCCACGATGTCGAGCTGCTGGCCGCAGCGTCCCTGGGACGGCTGAAGGTCACCCGCGACCTCGTTCCCGTCACCGCGCTCCTCGAGGCCGCCCACCTCCCTTCGCCAGCCAGCGACCACCTCGCCCTGGTCGACGCCGGCCTGTTCACGCGCGTCCTGCGCGACCTGTGGGGTGCGGCGCACCTCGAGCCGACGCCGTGGAACGTCGCGGTGCAAAGCCACCAGACCGTTGCCTGGACCGAGGTGCGGGTGACCCGTCAGGGCCCCGCGCTGTCGACGGCGCGGCTGCAGGGCCTGTTCGAACCCTTCGACCTCGACGACGACACCTCCGGGATCACCTTCGGCCTGTACCTCGCCCGCGCCCTGACCGTGGCCCATGGCGGAGTCATGGGCCTTGAGCAGACCGGCGACGAGCTGGTCCTGTGGACCCGTGTTCCCAGACCCGGCACCACCAACACCAACGATCCAGAGGATGGACTGACATGACTTTTCGACTCTCCTGCGGGGACGTCATGCCCGGATGCAGCGCCCACTTCGAGAACACCGATCGCGACCTGCTGATGCAGGACGTCGTCGGGCACGCCCAGCGTGACCACGGGATCCACGAGATCGACGCGGACACCGCGCGCCTCGTGGCCTCTCGCGTCGTGGCAGCCTGACCCGACCTCCGCCCGGTATCGGGCGCAATGGCAGGTCCGGGGGTATGGTCTTGGCCCCCGAAGGGCAAAGGTCCGGTCAAGGTACTGCCGCTGCACCGCCCCGCAGGCGTACTGTCGTAGGAGTCGGGAGGCCCAGCGCACCCCCATTCAGCAGCGAAGCCACTCGACGTCGTCGATGGTCCCGGTCTCATCAACCGCGGGCCCCGACTGCGGCCGAACGATCAGGGGCAGGCCGCACGTCCAGCGCCTCCGCTGGTCCCGTTCCGGGACGGCGGAGGCGCTTTCGCGTGCTGTCTCAGGTGGTGGCGGGCAGGCCATCGGACACCAGCTGCGCCTGCTCCTGGATCGTGGCCAGGGCGTGCATCTGGGTGCGGGTCGCCGGGTAGAGCGCGAGGTACTGCTCGTAGAGGGCGTCGTACCGTTCCCGGACGGCGAGGTTGGGCACGACCGTGGTCCCCGGCGCCGTCCAGTCGGTATCGGGAGCGGCGAGTCCCGCGCCCACCGCCGCCATGAGCGCGTCCCCGTAGCTCGCCCCGACGGTCTGCGCCGGCACGTCCTGCGCCCGCCCGGTGATGTCGCTGACCACCTGCGTCCACAGGCCGCCCTGGGTCCCCCCACCGACGGCCACCACCCTGCGCACGGGGTGGTCCGGGGTGTCGAAGAGCTCGAGGAGCTGCCGCACCCCGAAGGCGATGCCCTCGTAGACCGCGCGGAAGATGTGTCCTCGCGTATGGCGCAGCGTCAGCCCCGCGATGACTCCCCGGGCGCGTGGGTCGAAGACCGGCGACCGCTCCCCCGCGAAGAAGGGCAGCACGAGCAAGCCGTCCGCACCCGCCGGTGTCGCCGCAGCCTCGGTCACCAGCGTCTCGAACGGCACGTCACCGACGAGCTCGCGCAGCCAGGTCGTGACCGTGCCCGAGGTCGCCATCCCAGCCGCCAGCGACCACGACCCCGGGTCGACCCCCACGGTGTTCCACAGCGGCGGGTGGCGGGCCGGTTTTTCCAGCACCTGCAGCACGAACATCGTCGAGCCGTACATGAGCATCAGGTCTCCCGGCGAGCGCACCCCGACGCTGTGCGCCTCCGCCCAGGCGTCGACGCTGCCGGCGCACACCGGCGTCCCGGGTGCGAGCCCGGTGGCCTCGGCTGCCGAGGACGACACCGCACCGACGACCTCCGCCGGCCACGCGAGGCGCGGGGCGGGCAGGTCGCCCATGCACGCGGCATACCAGGGCTCGTGCCACGTCCGCGCCTCGAGGTCGTACAGGGGCACGCTCTGGCTGGCCGTGTGGTGGTCGAGCACGTACTCGCCGGTGAGCTTGCGGACCGCGTAGGAGCTGGAGTTGTACCAGCGGCGGGTCCTGGCCCAGACCTGCGGCTCGTTGCGCCGCACCCACAACGCCTTGGGACCGATGGCCTGCGCGGTGACCGGGGTCCCGGCCACCCCGAGGATGGTCTCGACGCCGTACCGGTCGTTGAGCTCGTCGATCTCCGCCGTGGCCCGCATGTCGATGCCGTAGAGGATGGCGGGTCGCAGCGGGCGGTCCTGCTCGTCGCACAGGACGAGGCAGGGGCCGACGCCGCTGATGCAGACGGCGGACACGGGGGCACCCTCGGCCGCACCGACCAGCTCCCGCGTGATGGCCACGACGTCACCCCACCAGACCGCCTCCGCATCGACCTCGGCCCACCCGGGGCGTGGCATCGACATGGAACGCGGTCGTGGCCTGGTGGTGGTCGCCACGACGACCCCGTCCGCCGTGGTCAGCACCCCCTTGCTGCTGGCAGTGCCCAGGTCGATCCCCATGACCAGCGGCGCGCCGGCGCCGGTGGCGAAGTGTTGCGTCACAGGCGCACCCTGCCATGCCAGTCGAGCCACGAAAGACACCACCGGACGTACGCGCCACAGGTTGCCATTGCGTGACAGTACCGATGCGGGTGGTCCCCTTCGGCGGTGGAGCCGGTAAGTTGCCGAACATGACCGAGCCCCTCGTCGTCCTCAAGGACGTCAACAAGCACTTCGGCGACCTGCACGTGCTGCGCGACATCAACTTGTCCATCGGCAAGGGTGAGGTCGTCGTGGTCATCGGCCCCTCGGGCTCGGGCAAGTCCACTCTCTGCCGCACGATCAACCGGCTCGAGACCTTCGAGACCGGCACCATCACCATCGACGGCCAGAACCTCCCGGAGGAGGGCAAGGAGCTCGCCCAGCTCCGCGCCGACGTCGGCATGGTGTTCCAGTCGTTCAACCTGTTCGCCCACAAGACGATCCTCGACAACGTCACCCTGGGCCCGATCAAGGTGCGCAAGATGGGCAAGTCCGAAGCAGAGAAGCATGCGACCGAGCTGCTCGAGCGGGTCGGGGTCGCCCACCAGGCCAAGAAGTTCCCTGCCCAGCTGTCCGGTGGACAGCAGCAGCGCGTGGCCATCGCCCGGTCCCTCGCGATGAACCCCAAGATCATGCTCTTCGACGAGCCGACCTCGGCCCTGGACCCGGAGATGATCAACGAGGTCCTCGATGTCATGATCGGCCTCGCCAAGGACGGGATGACCATGGTCGTCGTGACCCACGAGATGGGTTTCGCGCGCAAGGCAGCCAACCGCGTCGTCTTCATGTCCGAGGGCTCGATCGTCGAGGAGAACGAGCCGGAGGGCTTCTTCACGGCACCCAAGTCGGACCGGGCCAAGGACTTCCTCGGCAAGATCCTCACCCACTGACCACGACCTGCACGACCTGCACGGCGGGACTGCAGCACGAGCTGCACGACAGACCTGCACGACCGAGCGCGGACGCGCTGCGATCAAACATCAGGAGGAAACATGAAGGTTCGTCACATCGGCTCAGTCGCCGCGGTGTCGGTGCTCGCGCTGGGCCTTGCCGCGTGCGGGGACAGCGGTTCGGACTCCGGCAGCACCGACAGCAGCTCGGGCGTCAAGATCGGCATCAAGTTCGACCAGCCCGGTCTGGGTCTGAAGGTCGGCTCCGAGTACAAGGGCCTCGACGTCGACGTCGCGACCTACGTCGCCAAGGAGCTGGGCCACGACGCCAAGGACATCCAGTGGGTGCAGGCGCCGTCTGCCCAGCGCGAGACGCTCATCTCGACCGGCCAGGTCGACATGGTGGTCGCCACCTACTCGATCACCGACTCCCGCAAGGAGAAGATCTCCTTCGCCGGGCCGTACTTCATCGCCGGCCAGGACCTCCTCATCCGCGACGACGACACCTCGATCACCGGGCCCGACTCGCTCACCGGCAAGAAGCTGTGCTCGGTGACCGGTTCGACCTCGGCGCAGAAGGTCGTGGACAAGTTCCCCGGCGTCAACCTGCGCGAGTTCGGCACCTACTCCGAGTGCGTGGCCGCCCTCGTCGCCAACGGCGTCGATGCGGTGACGACGGACAACACGATCCTCGCCGGCTATGCCGCGCAGGACCAGTACAAGGGCAAGCTCAAGGTCGTTGGTGAGACGTTCTCCGAGGAGCGCTACGGCATCGGGATCAAGAAGGGTGACACCGCGACCTGCGAGA
This sequence comes from uncultured Actinomycetota bacterium, assembly GCA_963722015.1. Lineage (GTDB taxonomy): Bacteria > Actinomycetota > Actinomycetes > Actinomycetales > Dermatophilaceae > Pedococcus. Next base: position 48,598 of record CAVRMT010000012.1, read on the forward strand.
AGATCAACACCGCCCTGGAGAAGATGGTCGCCGACGGCGCATGGCAGAAGGCCGTCGACGACAACCTCGGCCCGGCAGGGTTCAAGGTCGACAGCGCCAACCCGCCGAAGCCGGACGCCTGCAGCTGACCCGACCAGCAACCCGCGGTGTGCCGCCGGCCCGACAGTGGGTCGGCGGCATACCGCGCACAGCTCTTCACGAGAGGTGATGCATGGGCATCCTGAGCAACTACGACATCCTCGGCGCCTTCTGGGTGACCATCCAGCTCTCGATCCTGTCGGCGATCGGCTCCCTGGTCATCGGGACCGTCGTGGCCGTCCTGCGGGTGTCCCCGGTGCGGGTGCTGCGCCTGCTGGGCACCAGCTACGTCAACATCATCCGCAACACCCCGCTGACGCTGCTCATGGCGTTCAGCATCCTCGGGCTCAGCATCATCCTCGGCCTGGCCATCAGCCAGGACCAGTCCCGTGACTCCTACTGGTGGGCCGTGATCATGCTGTCGATCTACCACGCCGCCTTCGTCTGTGAGGCGTTGCGCAGCGGGGTCAACACCATCCCGGCCGGGCAGGCCGAGGCAGCGCGCTCGGTCGGGCTCACCTTCGCCCAGTCGATGCGCGAGGTCCTGCTCCCCCAGGCCTTCCGCGGGTCCATCGCGCCGCTCGGCTCCACCCTCATCGCCCTGATCAAGAACACGACGGTCGCCGCCGTCATCCTCGGCACCGCCGAGGCTGCGGGGCAGCTGGCCGAGATCACCGAGAACGAGGGAGCGAGCCTGCCGGTGTTCTTCCTGTTCGCGCTCGGGTTCGTCATCCTCACCCTCCCCCTCGGTGTCCTGTTCACCAACCTCTCCCAGCGACTGGCGGTGAAGCGATGAGTGCAGAGTCGGTCCTGTTCGACGCCCCCGGCCCCAAGGCCAGGCGTCGCCACGCGATCCTCACCGTCATCGGTGCGGTCCTCGTCCTCGGCCTCCTGTACGTGGTCGTCCGCAAGATGGGCTCGGCCAACCAGCTGCAGGGCGCGCTGTGGAAGCCGTTCGTCGCCGACCCGGAGGTCTGGACCCAGTACCTGCTCAGGGGTCTGTGGGAGACGATCAAGGCCGCCATCCTGTCCGTGGTCTTCGCCGGCATCTTCGGCATCCTGTTCGGCATGGGCCGGCTCTCCACGACCAGGTGGCTGCGCTGGACCTGTGGTGCCGTCGTCGAGTTCTTCCGCTCGGTGCCGGTGCTGCTGATGATGATCTTCTTCTTCTTCGGCTGGTTCTCCACCGCCTCGTGGCTGCCGAACCAGCACGCGCCCCTCGCGGGGTCGTGCTGGCCCTGACCCTCTACAACGGCTCGGTGATCGCCGAGCTGGTCCGCTCCGGCGTCTACTCCCTGCCCAAGGGACAGTCCGAGGCCGGCTTGTCCATCGGCCTGACCGAGGGTCAGACGCTGCGCTCGATCCAGCTGCCCCAGGCGCTGACGGCGATGCTGCCGGCCCTGGTCGGCCAGCTGGTCGTGGTGCTCAAGGACACCGCGCTCGGCACGGTCATCCTCTACCCGGAGCTGCTCACCTCCGCCAAGACCCTGGGGTCGGCCTACTCCAACACGGTTCCGGCCTATCTCGTGGTCGCCCTCGTCTTCATCGTCATCAACTACTCCCTGACCAGGGTGGCGGCCTATGTCGAGCGCTGGCTCAAGGCGCGCGGCACCACCTCCGCTGCGGTGACGACCAACGTCCCGAACATCGTGCAGGGTCGCGCCGAGCCCGGTGAGTCCGCTGCCGCCGGCTCGCGGATGATCCGCCCCCGCAAGTAGGTCCAGCTCTCCAGCGCTCGACGAGCCCGCGCCACGCTCTTACCGCACGACGAAAGGCCCGGGTCGGATGACCCGGGCCTTTCGTGTGCTCCCCCGGTTGGACTCGAACCAACATCCAGTGCTTGTTGGACTCACGTGGACACAGTAGGACACAAGAGGCTCTGACCTGCGGAAACGCACGAATGCACTGCGGCTCCAACCATCCAGAGCGGGACGCGAAGGGACACGTTCTGCCGTACGATCCGCTGCATGAACGATGCAAAATCCCCGCGTCGTCGCTTCGGGCAGGTGACCCGGATGCGATCGGGTCGCTGGCAAGCCCGCTTCACAGTCCCGCTCGGGCACCCCTGCGGCCGCGGGGGCCAGACCATCACCGCACCCCACACCTTCGAACCGACCACGTACGGCAAGGAAGCCGCCGGGGACTGGCTCCGCGACGAAGAGCGGCGCCTCAATGCCGAAGGAGCAGCGTGGGCCACCCTCGACGAACACGCCGCAGGCCGAACGAGCACGGACAGAGCGCGAGGCCGTCGTCACCTTCGCCGAGTTCTCCGCGACCTGGCTTCGGACGCGCCGAACCAAGCGCGGCACATTGCAGGAGTCCACACGTCGCGGCTACCGGATCTGGCTCGACAAATACCTACTTCCGTCTCTCGGGGACCTCCCCCTTGACGAGATCACTCCGACGGTGGTCCTCCGCTGGTACGAAGACGCTCTCCCTCACGACAAGCCGAAGACGACGCGCGAGTGCTACGCCCTCGGCTCGGCCATCATGCGAACAGCGACGGCCGCAGATGGCGTGCTTGCGGGTGCCGTGAACCCTTTCAAGATCGACGGTGCCGGTTCCTTCGGCGCTCGCTCCCGTGCCCGTACGGAGGTGATCGACGAACACGACCTGCTGGTGATCACGTCGACCATCCGGCCAGAGTGGCGGGCCATGGTGGCGCTCGCCTTCGGCTGCGGGCTGCGGTTCGGCGAGATGATTGCGCTCCGCCGGTCCGATATCGACCTGAAGGCGACTCCGCCTGTCGTGCGGGTTACCCGCGCTGTCGGAACCGGCCAAGGCGGGCGCCGCTACGAGAAGGGCCCCAAGAGCGCGGCGGGAACACGGGATCAGCGCATTCCCGCCGCCGTCGTCGACGCTCTCACCGAACACCTGCGGTCGTACGTCACAGGCCGGGACGGACTCCTCTTCCCCGCCCCGGACGGCAGCTGGCTGTCCGAGACGAGGTTTCGGAAGGCTTCCGGCGGCTGGCTCGTCGTTCGCGAGGCGGTGGGGCGCCCGATCAACTTCCACGACCTGCGAGCGACCGGCGCCACCCGGATGGCCCAGCGAGGGGCGCATGTCGACGAAGTCAAGGTGTTCCTTGGGGACAGCTCGACCCAGGCGGCCGAGCGCTACGTGAGAGCGACACGGAGCCGGATGGATGACCTCACCGCGGCCGCGTTCGCAACCGTAGACTTCGGAACGGCCGGCGAACGGTGAACGGAATCGGACTGGTACGCGTGATCCGCGTCGACTGCGATCAGCATCGCAATCGGTGTCAGCCGGGCTCCGGCCTGTGCTGCGCCACCACCGGCCGCCAGGCGCGGCGCTGTTGCCGACAACACCCCGTGTCCAACATCCGGGGGTAGGCCCCAACCCTGCGAGCCGACGTGAGTAGCAGTCGATGACGGTGGCCAGGTACAGGTTGGTCCCGTCGGCCAGCGGCAAGTAGGTGATGTCACCGACGTAGCGCTGGTTAGGCGCGTCAGCGGTGAAGTTCCGCTCGAGCAGGTCGGGGACCAACTGGTCGGCCTGATCGGCGATGGTGGTGCGCACGCGGCGCTTCTTGACGTAGCCGGCGATGCGGTTGCGGGCCATCAGGCGCGCGACGCGCTTGTGGTTGACGCGCTCGGCCGGCGGTGCGCCGTCGTTGAGTTCGGCGGTCACCCTCGGGGCGCCGACGGTGTTGTCAGCTGTGTGGATGATCCGGATCCGATCCACCAGCGCCGCGTCCGCTGCTGCTCGCACGGCCCGCGCTGGTGCCCCTGCTTTCCAGGCGTAGTAGGACGAACGCTCGATCTCGACGAGCTCACACAGTCGCTTCACCTCGAAGGTGGCGGAGTTGTCGGCGACGAACTGGAAGCGACTCACCAGCGCGTCTCCCCGGCGAAATACTTGGCCGCCCGCTGGAGGATCTCTCGCTCCGTGGTCAGCTTCGTCTGGTTGATCTCGAGCTCGGCGACGCGGGCCTCGAGCCGGGCGATCTTGCGCTCCGGGGCCTCACCTGGCGACCCCGCACTCGCCGCCGGTGTGGACCGCAGCGGACTCGAGGTCACAGCGCCGTCCGCAGCGGTCTTCTTGCCGGTGCCGTGCACCTCGAGCCAATGCCGCACCGTGCCCCGCACGATGCCCAGGTCATCAGCGATGCCGCGGACCGTGGCCCCCGGCGTGGACTCGTACAGGTCGACGGCCTGACGACGGAACTCCTCGGAGTAGTTCTTCCTGGCCATGATGTGGATCATCTCGCTTTCACAGCAGATGCTGGATTCAGCGTGTCCAAGAACCGGGGTCAGGCCCCGAAGTTTGTCGACCTCACCGTCGACCTCGAGCAGGCGCAGGTGCGGTGGTCAGTTGCGACGACCTCGATGGAGTGCGCGTCAGCCCATCAGTCTGAGGTTGTGCTGGTTCCGGCATATTTTGGCATGCCGTTCGAGGCTGCCCCCTCCGACTGGTCTCGCCGACCTTGCGACCGCCGGACACCCCGGGCGCAGGGGGCGTCCACTGTGCTATATAGGTTGACTAAGCGATTCCTACATGCGACACCCACATGTTCGCGGAGGACCCCGGCACATGCGCCTGCAGCAATCAGACCGCTCTCGCGGTTCATCCTCAACTTGCGCGGGTGCGCGACGAGTAGCCTCAATCTGCAGGTTTGCGGGACAGTGCCTATAACGCCTGGAGGACCGAGCGACAATGATCATGCCGCCGGCTACCTGCAACGACAACAGCAACTACAGCAGGGCGGTGGGCAAGGGCGGACTCAGGGATCGTGCTTAGGGGGCTGTGTCACCACTCTCGTGTATATTTTTCTATTTCTGCTGCTGGTCGGATACTGCGATCGGACTAGCCCTTGTGCCGACGAGCGGGAGCGCATGGATTTAGCAGGCACCGCGCCCGAGCAGAGGCGAGCGCTTGACGCTTACCAGCAGTGTCAAATGGATCACCCGTTCAGGTGACATTTTCTGTGTGGTTGCCTAAGAGATGATTTAGGAGTTCAACGTTGAGGGAAAGTCGTCCCCTCGCCGCGGCCAGGGCCAACTCGGGTCGGTGGAGCAACTCGAGTAGGTTCACCGTTTCGTCTTGCAATCCTTGTGTTCCCCATACGCCATGGAGTAGCGAACGAATTCCTTCGCCCGTGGCCGGGCCGTAGGTGCGAGTCCTAGGCCGCTACGTAGTACGGAACGTGCTCGTCAATCGGACGAGTAGCACGCCCAAAAGGGGGACGAATCGGTCACCACCGAAGAAGTCCTCAAGTATGAACCCCACACTGATTCGGAAGAGCCCCAAGGACCTCTCCAGAGCGCCGATCCGCACATCACCGCAGCTCGAAAGGCTATGTATCGCTGCCGGCCCAATGGCACTGGCCGCCTGCCTGGTTGGTTCATACTTCGGCAGTCAACAACGGGGACGTTGTGGCCATCAACCTGTTCAATCGTCGGAGGCGAGCAATGCGCGGCCCTCGCAGTATGAACTTGAAAATTGCTTTGACGCTCGGTGCAAGCGCCGCAGTACCGTCCTCAGCGATCTCCCCGATGGCCGCCGAAACAATGCCTTGTACGACCGCCCATGGTCCGCGAACGGGATCGCTTGCTATGTATATGAGCCTGCTTGTTAGCCATTCCACATATCGGCTGCCAGAGGTGTGACCACCCCAAGCGTGTTCAGCCTCATGGGCCTTGCTCAGGCAAATTTTGTACCCAGCGAGCCGCAGTCTTCGACAAAGATCGACTTCCTCGAAAAATAGGAAGAACGCGGGATTGAAACCACCCACTGCCCAGAACTTGGACAGGCTCACAACGAAGATGGCCCCATTGACGTAGGAAACGTCATATACGTCAGGCGCCTTCGCAAGCCACCTGTTGAAATTCACCGTCGACATGGGGTTGACGGACGTATGCAGAATTGGTTCCAGGCTAGCCACCAGGGGTGTCTTTCTGGTCCACGTGTTATACATTGAATCTGACTCGGCTTCGCATTCTGACGCCATTTCTCGCTGAAGCGGCCCTACCGCAGCCAACTGGACATCGCCGCTTAGTACTCTCCCGAGTTCTTCGAGGACTCGCCCTTCAATGACGACATCCGGGTTTAGGAAAGCGGCGGTGTCGCATCCTATTCTGGACGCAAAAGAGGCTCCTACATTACATGCAACGCCATACCCAAGATTCTTAGGGAGCGAAATGATTCGCACGTCCGAGAACCTAGCGACGGCGCGCACGCTTGAGTCACTTGAAGCATTGTCAACATATATGACCGTAGTTACGGAGATATCCTGCGTGAGCGACGTCAGACATCGCTCCAGCCAAGCATACGAGTTGTGCCCCACAACGACTGCAGCAATCTTCATTTTTCCACCACAGACCTAGTCCGGCCTCGCGCCCGAGGCGACGACGTCAAACCCCTGCGGCCATACGGTTCTCACGTCATAAAAGGCGCCCTCAAGATTGCAGTCTGAGAGATTCACACCACTCAGATCGGTGTGTCTGAGGTTGGCTTCACGGAGGTCGACCCCGATGAAGTGAGCGCGATCGAGTCTTGAGCCGACCAAGCTGATCCCCCGGAAGTCAGATAAAATACAAACGGCGTCTTCAAGATCACACCACGAGACGTCGACGTTCTGCGTCACCGTTGACCGCACCAAGATCCTCTGTAGTCTAGAGAATCGAAGGTCGACGCTGTTCAGTTTAGCGTCGATAAACTTCGAATCCGTAAGATCCGAGTAGTATGCCACAAAATCATCAATGCAGGATCTGGAGAAGTCACTTCTGCTGGCCGCTATGCCGCCACCGCCGAGATTGCGCAGTTTGCAATCAGTCAGATTGTATGGCGCTTTGAACCCAATCTGCCTTAGTTCACTGAGGCCTTTCAATATTGCAGAAGTTTCGACATCATGTCGCCCTCCTTCCACCGAATCCAACTTTAAGAGCGTCGTGAAGTACGTGGCAATCGAGGGACGGTCTGTGACCGATGCTCTGGCGATTCTGGAGAGTGACAACAGCCCGCCCAGTCGCGTGCTCACAGCATTACCTGGGACGATGAGTTGGAGGGCCGTGGTGTAGCGTTCAGCGACTTGATTATAGGTGGTGGCCGCGAGAGTCTGTCGGCTGAGAAGTATGGTCTGCACCGAAAAGTAGAGTCCGGCCAGAACTGACAGAGCGGCCATCACCTGAATCAGTGAAGTGCGCAGGTCTGCCCGGGCTTTGGCTTGCCCATCCGCTGTCAGGCCGTTCGGATAGTGCACGAGTTCGGGAACATAGACGGCAGCTGCGAAGAGAGCCAGGAGAACGACTCCCGAGAGCAGGACACGAAGGCGCCCAGGTGCGATGTGCGTTAGCTCTGGGAGATGGCCAGCGACGGCGACGCTCGAATGAGACTCTTCGATCTGGGTGACTTCTCGACCCTCGAACGTGGGAAGACGGTCGCCGAGAGGAAGTGCGTCGACCTCGGTCTGCGACAGCTGGATAACCCGATCAGGCTGGAATTGTAAATAGCGGAATGTGGCCCCATCCGGAATGTGTCGGCGTCTACCCCGGACCACAAGGTAAATAGGGCTCGCGCCGCGGCTCCTCAGAAGACTCCCTTCTGGAAAGGGTCGGGTGACCTCGGTGTTCATCTGCCCCTCCGCTGTGCAGCTGCCTGTCCGTTATTCAGTAAACGACCGTATCGGTGAAGAGGAGAACCCGCGACCACAGGTTGCGGAAGTGTGGGGTGGAGCCGGTATACCCCGATCCTCGTTGAGGCGTCCCCTGACGGCGTCATCGTGACGTGACCCCTCCGGAGTGATCCACCCGTTGTGAGAGTCCAAGAGCCCACACTGTGGGTGAGGAGGACGATCACGATGAAGCGACACCGGCACACCCCCGAGCAGGTGGTCCGCAAGCTGCGTGAGGGCGAGCGGATACTCAATGAGGGCAAGGACCTGACCGAGGTGCTGCGCACCCTGGAGGTCTCCGAGGCGACGTGGAACCGTTGGCGGTCCCAGTACGGCGGGATGAAAGCCAGCGAGGCCAAGCGCCTCAAGGAGCTGGAGTCCGAGAACGCCCGGCTCAAGAAGCTGGTGGCCAACCAGGCCTTGGACATCGACATGCTCAAGGAGCTGGCCGAGGACGCTCCTATAGATCGTCAAGTCGTCAGGGCGGCGTAGTCGGTGCGTAGGGCGGTGAAGACTTCGCGGGCGAGGTAGCGCTTTTGGCAGCGGATGATCTCGGGCATCGACTTGCCTTGGGTGGTGCGGCGGTTGGCGTAGTCGCGGCTGCGCTGGTCGTAGCGCAAGCGCACGACGACGGCGATGTGCAGGGCCCGGTTGCCGGAGCGGTCGCCGCCGCGGTGCAGTCGGTGCCGGTTGGTCTTACCCGATGAGGCGGGGAGGGGTGCGACGCCGCACAGGCGGGCGAAGGCGGCTTCTGAGCGCAGCCGGTCGGGGTTGTCGCCGATGGCGACGAGCAGGGCCGCTGTGGTGTCTGGTCCGAGGCCGAAGATGGCGCTGGTCGCAGGAGCAGCAGCGGAGGTCAGCGCGTCGAGTTGCTTCTTCAATCCGCGGGCTTCGGCGTCGAGCCCTGGGGCTCGGGTGGCGATCGAGCGCAGGGACAGCCTGGCGGCTTGGACGGGGTCACCCAGATTCGCCGTGTCCGGGCGAAAGCGTGCACAGGTGTCGATCAGCTTGGCGGTTGATAGGTGACGAAGCTGGCTGCGCAGCGGTTCGGGTGCGGTGACCAGGACGGCGAGCAGGGTGTTCGCGGCGGCTGTTTTCGCTTTCACGGCGCCAGTTCTGGCGACTCTGAGCATGCGGATCGCTTCGATCTGGCCGGTGGCTAGCTTGGGCGCGCCGCAGGCGTTGCCGGCCAGCACTGCGCGGGCAACGGCTTCGGCGTCGATCGGGTCGCTCTTGCCCTTTTGGCGGCGAAGACGCCGGTCCGGGCGCGGCACTTCGAACACCTGCACGCCGCGCTCGTGCAGGTGGCGGGCCAAGCCGGCGCCGTAGGCGCCGGTGCCTTCGATGCCGACGGACTGGAGTTGGCCACGCCCGCGCATCCAGGCCAGCAGTTGGGAGTACCCAGTCGGCGAGGCAGCGAACTCGGCATCGTCAAGTAGTCGACCGTGCAGGTCGATCACCGCCGCGTGGTGGGTGGCAGCATGGGTGTCCACGCCGCCGATGATCAGTCGTCTCGTACGCGCCATTCGGGGGGTCCCATCGGTTGCGGTGAGTCTCACCGGAAAGGGTGGACAGGCCAGTGATGGGCTGCGGGCGAACACGCTCCTATGAGGTCACACCGCCCGGCGAAACTCACGATTCGTTCGGTCGTGATGTCGGCCGACAAAGCCCACAGGTCCTCTGAAAGGCACCTTGGTTCGGCCAGGAAACTTGCGGGTCAGACCACGCCGGCCGACACCGTCACCATCATCACTGGAAACTTCTGACCCCGGAGCGTCGCCGCCGTGCCGTGGGGCATGTGCGGGAGCGGTTCGGGTTTTCCGAGCGACGAGCGTGCCGGGTCGTCGGCGCGCACCGTTCCACCCACCGGCTTCCTCGGCGGGCCCGCCCGGACGAGGAGTCGCGGTTGCGCACCGAGCTGCGGGCGATCGCGCGCCGACATCCGCGGTGGGGGTGGCGGATGGCGTACCGGCTGCTGCGCCGCGACGCCACCAAGGCGTGGGCAGGGGTGAACCACAAGCGGATCCAACGTCTGTGGCGCGAGGAGGGCCTGCGTCGCCCGGTCCGCGCCAGGAAACGCCGCCGGGTCAGCCCGGACACCGCCGAGCGGCTACGGGCCGAGCGTCCGAACCATGTTTGGGCGCTGGACTTCCGGTTCGACGAAACCTCCGACCGGCGTCGTCTGAAGTCGCTGCACGTGGTCGACGAACACACCCGCGAGGCGTTGGCGATGCGTGTTGGGCGGACCTGCACCTCCGACGAGGTCGTCGACGTGCTCACCTGGGCACTGCGCGACTACTGCCGCCTGGCCGGCACCCGCACCGCGTTCATCGAGCCAGGCTCGCCGTGGGAGAACCCGTTCGTCGAGTCCTTCAACAGCCGCGTCCGCGACGAGCTGTTCAACATCGAGTACAACACCTACAGGCCGCACTCCTCCCTCGGAGACCTCACCCCGGCGGAGTACGCCGCGACCTGGACCAGCCCCAACCAACCAGCACTCTCATAGCGGTTGGACCACATCAGGGGGTCCCGTCAATCGCCTCGGGCGGCCTGCGAGACCTCGACGACTCTTGTGGAAGTCAATGAGGCCATCCTCGCCGAACCGTCCTCGCCAAGCTTCTGAACCCGACCCAATCTGGGCGTAAAGACGCGCGCTGTTTCATGAGCCCGGACCCGTGAGATGTCTGGTGCCTGACCATCGACACTCTCCGCGGGTTTCGTGACGGCACGGTGGGTTGCGTTCCCGGTCGCCCTGGCCCCGCGGGTGTCGGTCCCAGAGGTGACACTGCCTGATGAACCACAGCCGGCTCGAGCGGGGCGTGGTTGGGAATGGCCCGGTCGCCCCTGCAGACGCCGATTCGGAGAAGGGAGAAATCGTGAGCAGATCAGCGCAGTCGCCGAATCGGGACGCGGGCTCAGGTGGCCTAGTCCTGTTCGCCCGGGGCGGGTCCAAGGCCCGTTCGGTCAGCGTCCCGATCCTTGTGAATGTGTCAACCTCAACTGGCCCCAGCAGGGCGGATGTATTTGGCCCCGCTGCAGTCGGTTGGCTGCCGCGACGCCTTCGCTGTTGGTCCGATGTCTTTGGAAGCATGGCTAGACAGCAAGAGGTCGTTCGGCGTGTCACCACGGCATCTTCCACGAGGGCAGGGTCGGCTGCGGGGGCCGGTGAGCCCACAGAATGCGGGTGGGCGCGAGCTGGGAGCAGATCTGGTGCGGAGGCTCCGCCTTACACGCCGCCGTTGATGGCGGTGATGTCGTGCGAGTCGTATGTCTCGGGTGAGATGCCGGTGTGCATGCAGGAGTTGTTGTCGGTGTCGTTAGCGTAGGCGCGGTGGCCGATGCTGCCTGTGTGTCCGAACTCGTGGCATCCCAGCGATCTCAGCCACGAGTTCGACTGGGAGCCGTAGGTACTTTCGTTGAACTGCACGATGTAGATGTCGCAGCGCCCGGTGAGGGTCTTGTCGTCACAGAAGGTTTGTCCGTACCATCCGGTTGCCCCGTAGGTGTAGTCCTGGACCCAGATGTCGTCGCCCGTGCAGTACTGGGTGTCGATGTCGGTGCGGTCAAGCTGGGCGAACCCTTGGTCGCGGGCGATCACGGTCTTCGGAACGATGCTTGGGGATTTGACGCACTGTGTCGTGTTGTCAGGGTCGGGCTGGCTGTCTTGGTGGGAAGCATGCGCTGGTGCTGAGATTCCAACGATGAAGACGCCGGTCAGCGCGATGCTCCAGCTGAGTCGAGAGGTTCGGCTGTTCATTGTGCGTCTCCATCGCCATTGGCGGGCCCGGGTGGATTCGGGGTCTTGGCCTCGCTGACGGCCTGGGCGTTCTCGGCGATTTCCGTGGCGTACTCCTGGACGCCCTGCGCCTTAACCTTTTGCACGGCCTTGAGATCATGATCGCCACCTGGCGACAGCTTCGAGTCCTGGATCAGGACGCGAGCTTGAGGGCCGAGGTAGCCGTACTTTCCCGCGACGTCGTTTTGCAGAAAGAAGTAGCCCTCGTCGCCGACCTTGCTCCACGGGAGATCAACGTTTTGAGCGGACTTGCCATTGACCCATCCGGTCTCCTGCACCACCGCGGTTGTGGGCTTCTCGCCTCGTGAGAAGAGCACTTGCTTCACGGTGATGGTGACGTCTCGATACTGGATCTTTTCGGGTCCTTCACCCGCCTCGCGGCCAGGAGCTACGTCGGAGACGGTGCCCATCACGACAAGGTCGGACTCGACCATCATGGACCGGGTGCTTGAGAACACGGGAGCACTGACGAGTAGGGCACGGTCAGGCGAATCGGGTAGGGCGCCACCGCATGCCGAGAGCAAGCCAACCGCGGCCACACCGGCCACCCCTACAACGAGACATTCCTTTGCCAGCCTGCTTGACCGACGTTCCCCCATGTCGACACCCCTTGGCTCGAAGACCTGTGAGTGCAGAATGATCTGTCCGCTAGGAGGCGTCAATAGCCCGATTGGCTCGAGTTCGACGCCGCGGGCTGGCCGAACTCTCAGCTGGCCCGCTGGTTCCGAGCGTGGGCGAGGCGGTAGGACGCGGTGCCGGTTTCGATGATGGTTCCGTTGAAGGTGAGCCGGTCGACGATGGCCGCGCACAGTCGTGGGTCGGCAAAGGTCTTGGTCCAGCCGGAGAACGACTCGTTCGACGCGATCGCGATGCTGTTCTTTTCCTCCCGCTCGGTCAACACCTGGAACAGCGAGCTTCGGCACCGCGACGGTCCAGGCCCAGTGTGGCCAGCTCGTCAATCCATCAGCAGGTCGACACGGCCGTAGCGGGCGATGGTCTTGGCCAGGATCTTGTCGTCGGCGGCTTCGACGACTCGTTCACCAACCGCGTGGCCAGGGTGTACTTCACCAGGTACCCCTTCTCCGCGGCCGCGGTGCCCAACGCGATGAGCAGGTGGGATTTTCCGGTGCCGGAGTCCCCGATCAGGCACAGCGGGTCGCCCTTGCGGATCCAGTCGCCGGTCGCGAGCTGGTGGATGGTGGCGGCATTGATGTTGGGGTTGGCGTCGAACTCGAAGTCGCCGAGCCACTTCTCCACGGGGGAATCCGGCCGCTTTGACTCGGCGGATGGAGGAGGCGCCGGTCTCGGTCGTCACACTCGGCGAGCAGCAGCTCGGCGAGGAATGCCTGGTAGGTCAGCTGTTCCTCCCCGGCCACCCGGAGGGCTTCGTCGAGGACGGCCCTGATCGTGGGTAGTCGTAGCCGGCGGCAGGCTTGGTCGACCGCGGCTGTCGCGGCCTCCGGGGTCAGGCCGCGTCGGCGGCGCAGGGTGGCCGTGACGGGTGTGCCGGCTGCTGGGGTTGGGGTCATGAGGCGCTGCTTCCTGTCCGGGCCGGTCGGGCCGGCGATGCTGTCGGGTCTTGCTGGGTGCGGCGGGGCGGAAGCCGTCGTAGGCGGCCACGTCGGGCAGCGGCCTGGTGTCCGCTGGTAGGCCGGCGATGACGGCCGCGGGGTGGGTCAGGCGGCGCTGGGTCAGGCTGACAACGCGTTGCTCGTTGAACGTCGCCTGAGCAACAAGGTGACGGTCGGAAGTGGCCCCACCCGCGCCTGTCTCCGCAGTGGGCGCAGCGTGGCGACGGGCTTCGACCGCGACCACATCGGCTGACACGGCGCCGACGGTCAGGGCTGCGGTGATGCCGGTGTGGACCTGCTCGGTGGTCATAGAGCGGTGTAGCAGGAGGACCTCGGATAGACTCACGGGTTCCGTCGGCGTCGCCGTTCACTCGTCGTGCGGCGGCCCAGAACGCGTCATGCGCGGCCGTGAACGCACCCGATGCTCTGGCTTGGGCGGTTGACCCGGGTAGTGCGCCGGGCTTGGTCTTGAGGACCTCGAGGTAGTGGTCCAGCACGATCGAGGTGCCGCCCCGGGCGACCACCCGAGTGTGCCTGGCCACCACTGTGCGGCCGTCGAACACGACCAGTTCGGAGGCGCGCAGCGACACCCGCATCCGGCGCCCGATCAGACGTGCTGGGACGAAGTACCTGGCCATCCGCACCATGACCATGGCCGACCGGTCCACGCGTGGGTGAGATACCAGGCCGGGGTCGAAGGTCTCGACCGGAA
>CAVRMT010000013.1:0-23129 GCA_963722015.1 uncultured Actinomycetota bacterium
CGTGATCGCCGCACAGCTGGGGCTGGTGACGATCGACCAACCCCTGCACCGGGCGGGTGTCGAGCAGTCCCCATGACGCTCGGCAGGCCGCCGTCCTCGGAGGCCACCGAGGTGCGCCACGCGGTCCGGCGCTACCTGATGTACGGCGCGGTCGCCCTGGTCGTCATCTCGGTGCCCACCTTCTTCGTCCTCGGTCGCATCGCGGAGGCCCATGCGCTGGACAGCGCGGGTGAGGACGCCGCGAGCATCGTCGGTCGACTGCTCGCGCCGGCGGTCACCGACGAGCTGATCGCCTCCCAGCCGGAAGCCGTCGACGCCATGGACCGACGCCTGGTCTCACGGATGAGCGACGGTTCGCTGGTCCGGGTCAAGATCTGGACGCCCGAGGGGACCGTGGTCTACTCGGACGCCCACGAGCTCATCGGACAGTCCTTCCCCGCCAACCCGGACCTGACCAAGGCACGTCGCGACGGCTCCCCGGTCACCACCATCTCCGAGCTCACCGAGGACGAGAACCGCCTCGACGGGGGCGATCGACCCCTCGTCGAGGTCTACCTGGTCGCGCCGTCCGCGGCGGACACGGACATGGTCTACGAGCTGTACTTCCCGTTGGTCCGCGTGGAACGACAGCGCGACCAGCTGGTCGCACGGATGGCACCGGTCGGCATGCTCGCCCTCGGCGCCCTCAGCCTGTCGCAGCTGCCCCTGGCCATCGGACTCGCTCGACGGGTGAGCAGCATCCGGCAGTCGCGGCAGCGGCTGCTGGCCCAGACGGTCAAGGCCGTCGAGCTCGAACGACAGCGCCTGGCGCAGGAGCTGCACGACGACGTCATCCAGGACCTGTCCGGGGTGGCCGTCACCCTCGAGTCGCTCGGGAGGTCGGACGACCGCCTGCACGGGACGGCCGACCGCTCCGCCGAGATCCTGCGGCGGGACGTCCGGCTGCTGCGTGACATCGTGGCCAACCTGTTCCCGGTCACCGCGCCCGGCGCAGGACTGCACGAGACGATCCGCGACCTGACGGCCGGCCTCGGCGAGCAGGGGCTGGTGGTCAACCTCGACCTCGACCCCGACGACGGCGTAGACCCGGTGACTGCAGGCCTGGTCCACCGGGTGGCCCGCGAGGCCATCGTCAACGTGGCGAAGCACGCGGAGGCCACCGTCGTCGACGTCGAGCTGACCATCACGCCCTACGCGGTCGACCTGCGCGTGTCGGACAACGGGCGCGGCTCGCAGGCGGCGGACGTCCCCCGGAAGGCCGGCCACGTGGGCCTGGACATCGTCCGGGAGACGATCGCGGAGGCGGGCGGCACTGTCGTGGTCGAGCCTCGGCGACCGCAGGGAACCACCGTCCGCGCCTGCCTCCCCCGCTGACCGTACGCGCCGTACGCGCCGTACGCGCCGTACGCGCCGTACGCGATGGACCACGAAGGTTTCCCAAAGGTCGTGTCTCCACTGTTGCCCTGTCATTCCCTCACAAGGTAGGTGTGTCTTGGCCATTTCCCCCGCACGGTTCGAGCGTGTTACCCGCGAGCTCCGGAACCCCGCAGACAGTCGGACCGGCCCGAGCGGCCGCCGACGCACAGCGACCTTGCGACGTCCGGCACGACTGACGGTCCTGGGGTCCGTCGGTGCCGTCGTCGCCGCACTGCTGCTCCAACCGACGCTGGCTGCCAGCGCGGCAGTGGCTCCGGTCGGCGCCGGCTTCACCGTCACCACCGGTGACCTCTCGTTCATCCTCAAGCAGATCAACATCGCCGAGCGGCACGCTGCCACCGCGACCCCCACCGAGCCCTGCAAGGGACTGCTCAACAAGACCGGCGACAACATCCCCGACGTCGAGCAGGTCCCCAACATCCTCACGACCTACGGCTTGCGCACCGTCGGTGGCGAGTGCAACAACCTCGTACCCGGCCGTGAGACCTTCGGTGCGGCGCACGTCCCCTTCCCGCGCCTGGCGGCGCCCGACTTCAGGGACGCCGACAACGTGCCGCCCGGGTTCGGCCCGGGAAGCGGGTCCGCCACGAGCTACAAGTCCAAGAACCCGGGCAACATGGTCTTCGACGCCCAGCCGCGACTGATCAGCAACCTCATCGTCGACCAGACCGCCAAGAACCCCGCAGCCGTCGCTGCCGCCGGCTTCCCGATCCGCAGCCAGGGCAACGTCGGGGTGTTCCCCTGCGACGCCGATGGCAACCCCAGTGGCTGCACCCCCGCCGGTGAGACGCTGTCCATCCCCAACGTGACCACGGACGTCGGCCTGTCGCCGCCGTTCAACGGCCTCTTCACGATCTTCGGGCAGTTCTTCGACCACGGCATCGACCAGACCGTCAAGGGCGGCGGCACCGTGTTCGTCCCGCTGCGCAACGACGACCCGCTGGTGATGGGCGAGGACGGGACGTTCGGCACGAGCGACGACCTCCCGGCGAACCTGCGGTTCATGGTCCTCACCCGCGGCCAGAACCAGCCCGGCCCTGACGGCATCCTCGGCAACAGCGACGACGTGCAGGACGCCGACAACACCGACACCCCCCTGGTGGACCAGAGCCAGACGTACTCCTCGCACAGCTCGCACCAGGCCTTCCTGCGCGAGTACGAGCTGGACGCTGCAAGCCGCCCCAGGGACACCGGCCGCCTCCTCGGTGGTCCGAGCGTGGCCAACGGGCTGGCCACCAACGACCTGCGCGCGGGAGGCATGTCGACGTGGGAGGTGACCAAGAACCAGGCCGCCAAGGTGCTCGGCCTCAAGCTGCGGGACGTCGACGTGCTCGACATCCCGATGCTGGCCACCGACGCCTACGGCAACTTCGTCCCCGGTCCCGCCCGAGGCCTGCCGCAGTACGTGACGGCCACCGGCATGGTCGAGGGAGACCTCGCGTCCCCGGTCGAGCCGCCGGCTGACGTCCTGCACTTCCAGACACCGTTCCTCATGGACATCGCGCACGACGCCGACCCCGGCGCTGTCGGTCCCTGCGCCACTCCCGGGGTGAACAGCCCCAACAAGTGCAAGGACCCCGACGAGGACACGTCCGCGGGCACCCAGCTCGACGGTCAGGCCGCCAACACCTACGACGACGAGCTGCTCGACGAGCACTTCACCGCGGGCGACGGCCGGGTCAACGAGAACATCGCCCTCACGGCCGTGCACCAGGTCTTCCACTCCGAGCACGACCGGCTCGTGGCGGACATCAACACCACGCTCACCACGAAGGTCCCCGCGACCGTCCTGGCGCAGTGGACCCGCACCACGGGCCCGGCTGGCTGGACCTACGGCCAGCGGCTCTTCCAGGCGGCGCGCTTCGTCACCGAGATGGAGTACCAGCACCTGGTGTTCGAGGACTTCGGCCGCAAGGTGCAGCCGGCCATCGACCCCTTCAAGACCTACCACACCGACGTGAACCCGACGATCCCCGCTGAGTTCGCCCACGCCGTCTACCGCTTCGGCCACTCGATGCTGACCGAGACGCTCGACCGCACAGCGCCGAAGGTGGCCGGCTCGACCTCACCGCCGCAGCACTACGACATCTCGCTGCTCGACGGGTTCCTCAACCCCCCGGAGTACCACCGGAACCAGGACGGAGCCACCATCAGCTCCGAGGCGGCTGCCGGAGGAATCATGATGGGCATGTCCGACCAGGTCGGCCAGGAGATCGACGAGTTCGTCACCGACACCCTGCGCAGCAACCTGCTGGGACTGCCGCTCGACCTCGCCACGATCAACCTGACCCGGGCACGCTCGGAGGGCGTCCCCTCCCTGAACGAGGTGCGTCGCAAGATCCACGCGGCCACCAACGACGGGCAGCTGGCGCCGTACACCAGCTGGGCCGACTTCGGGAACAACCTCAAGCACCCGGAGTCCCTGGTGAACTTCGTGGCGGCCTACGGCACCTTCCCGAGCGTCGTGGACGCGGGCACCTACGAGGAGAAGCGCACCGCCGCCCAGGAGATCGTCAACCCGGGTTTCGGGCTCAACCCGAGCCAGGAGGCGATGGACTTCATCAACAGCAGCGGTGCCTGGGCCAACCAGGAGACCGGCATCAACAACGTCGACATGTGGATGGGTGGCCTGGCCGAGGCGACCGACATCAACGGCGGTCTGCTCGGTCGGACCTCCAACTACGTCTTCGAGAACGCGATGACGGACCTGCAGAACGGCGACCGGTTCTACTACCTGGCCCGGACGCCCGGCATGAACCTGCGGGCCCAGCTGGAGAGCAACAGCTTCGCCGAGCTGGTCATGCGCAACACCGACAACACCAACACCCTCAAGCAGGACGCCTTCGCCACGGCCGACTGCAAGTTCCAGCTCGAGAACCTCGCGAACACCGCCGCCGGGTTCACCGCGTCCGGCGCCACGGTCACCGACGACCCGACGACGGACTGCAACGAGAACCTGCTGCTGACCCGGTCGCCCAACGGACAGATCACGTACAAGCTCAACAACTCCGTAGACCCGGCCGGCATCAACGGCCAGGGCGTGTACAACGGCGACGCACAGTCCAACCGGGTCAAGGGTGGCATCGACAACGACACCATCCTCGGCAACGACGGCGACGACTGGCTCGACGGCAACTCCGGTGACGACGTCGTCATCGGTGGTGAGGGTGTCGACCGGATCACCGACACCGGTGGTGCGGACGTCCTCAAGGGCGGTCCCGGCAACGACGCCATGGACGCCGGCAACGGCCTCGACATCATGATGGGCGGCGACGGCAAGGACTTCATGAACGGCGGCGCCAACGACAACGAGGAGTTCGGCGGACCCGACGACGACTTCATCATCGGTGGGCTCGGTACGGACACGGTGTTCGGCGACGGCGGTGACGACTGGATCCAGGGTGGTTCCGGCCAGGACCTGCTCATCGGCGACCACGCGGCCCCGTTCTTCGACGACCCTGCCGAGACCAGCCCGGGCCACGACATCTTCGTGGGCCAGGTCGGCGAGAACGACTACGACTCCGAGGGTGGCGACGACATCATGTCGCAGAACGCCTTCGTCGACCGCAACGCGGGATCGGGAGGGTTCGACTGGGCCATCCACCAGTACAACACCGTGGCCGCCGACGACGACATGGCGATCAACAACAACCTCGGTCCGCTGCCGATCCAGGTGGTCGTCAACCGCGACCGCTGGCAGGAGGTGGAGGCCGACTCCGGCTCGAGCCGGGACGACGTCATCAGAGGCACCGATGACGCACCGTCCGCCCTCGGTGGCGCCGGCTTCACCGGCTGCAACGTCCTCGACCAGGCCGGGGTCGACCGCATCAGCGGGCTCTCGGCCATCGTGCCCCAGCCGCTCACGGGCGACTTGGCTCCGGTCGTCGAGGCCTCGGCAGCGGGCTCCTGCCCGCTCTCCGGTCCCATCTGGGGCGACGGGAACATCCTGCTCGGCGGTGGTGGTAGCGACACGATCACCGGTCGTGGCGCCGACGACATCATCGACGGTGACAGGTCCCTGCAGGTGCGGATCAGCGTCCGTGCCAACGCCGACGGCACCGGGCCCGAGATCGGCTCCGCCACCCTCATGGAAGGCACCTACCAGGCAGGCAACCCCAAGACGCTGCAGCAGGCCATCTTCGACGGCACGCTCGACCCGGGGCAGCTGGTGTCGGTGCGCGAGATCGTGGGGGCGCCGACCGGCGACACCGGGATCGACACGGCGGTGTTCCTCGCCCCCAGGGCGTCGTTCACCATCGTGCCCAACGCCGACGGGAGCCTCACGGTCACGCAGACCGGTGCGGTCAACGCGGCCACGCAGAGGGTGTCGGACGGTGTCGACACGCTGCGCGGCATCGAGCGCCTCCAGTTCACCGACCAGGTCGTGACCGTGGCGACCCCCAGCGCTCCCACGAACGTGAGTGCTGCAACGACGGCCGCAGGCTCGGCCACCGTCACCTGGACCGCACCGGTCCTGGCCGCGGGGGTCTCGCCCGTCACCAGCTACGACGTCCTGGTCAGCTCCGGCGGGGCGGTCACCCAGACCATCACCGGGGTCGCAGCGACGGCCACCAGCCGCGCGGTCACCGGACTCGTCAACGGCACGACGTACACCTTCCAGGTGCGTGCCAACAACGTGTTCGGACCAAGCGCGCCGTCCACCCCGTCGAATGCGGTGACCCCGCAGGCCCCGACGGCGGTCGCTCCCGCGGCTCCCACAGGGGTCACAGCAGTCGCCGGCAACGCCAGCGCGAGCCTGAGCTGGACCCCGGGCAGTGACGGCGGCTCACCGATCACCGGTTGGATAGTCCAGACCCGGACCGGGACGACGGTGGTCAGGACGACCACCATCTCCGGCAGCGCTCCCAGCGCCACCATCACGGCGCTGACCAACGGCACGGTGTACAACTTCCGGGTGCGCGCCATCAACGCCATCGGGCAGAGCGGCCTGTCGGCGGCGTCGAACACCGTGACCCCGGCTGCTGGAACCACCGCCACAGTCCCCGGTGCACCGGTCATCGGCATCGCCCGTCAAGGTGGAGCCGGAGGCGCGGTGAACGCCAGGGCAGTGTGGTCGGCGCCTGCCAGCAACGGAGGTTCGCCGCTGACGAACTATCGGGTGAACGCCTACCGCGTCAACGCCAACGGCACCACGACCTTCGTCAGCCAGACGACTGTCGCTGCCACCGTCACGGACAGGTCGATCACCCTGCCCGCAGGGAGCTACCAGTTCGACGTGATCGCGGTCAACGCCATCGGCAACAGCGCTCCGTCGGCACGGTCCAACACGGTGTTGGCCCGATGAGCTGACGACGACCGGGTCCGGGGACGAGGGTCCCCGGACCCGGCACCTCCCGAGCACGACCCCACGACCGCGGGCCCCGGACCACCCTCACACCGTCCGGGGCACCGCCCAACCACGCAGGTGCCCGGCACATCACCTCGATGTGCCGGGCACCTGTGTGCGGACCCGAGGGGGCCCACCCGCGGCCCCAAGGTTTGCCCAAGGTCGCGACGCGACCATCGAGGCATGTTCCACGCGCCCCGGTCCCTGCACCCTCGCCCGGCCGGCAGTCCGCGGGACGCCACTTCGGTCACAGCAACACCTTGCGTCACCGCTGTCACGGCCTGGCCGAGATCTCGTCCTCGCAGGGGTCGATCCGACGGTGGAACCGGCCTAGCATCGCCTCCGGGGACCGCGACGTCGCGGCGCCGGATGTACGACGGCCGACCCAGTGGGGAGAACTGATGGCCGAGCCAGACCCGAGGCGGGGGCCACGTGTGGTCCGCATCCCTGTGGCGCGCCCGCTCGTCAGCGCCATCTCGATGGTGGCCTTCGGAGCCGCCCTGCTCGTGGGCGGCAGCACCGACCGGGGCCCCACGCTCGCCGCTCCCCCGACCGGGCCCGCCCAGGGAGCCGCCACCTCGGCCGCGAGCGACGCGGGCGACTGGGACGTCACCCCGCGCGGCCTCGTGGGCGGCACCGGCCTGCTGACCATCGACCAGGTGCTCGCCGGTCCCCTCCAGGTGGCCACCCTCGCCGCCTCGCTCCACACCGGGATCGCCGACCTGTCCTCGGGGTCGACCTCGCAGGGGTCCACGAACGTCCCGGTCATCCTGTGGAGCGCCTACCGGTCGGCCGTCGCCTCGGCCCCTGCCTCGTGCCGCCTGCCTGTCGAGCTGCTCGCGGCCATCGGCCAGGTCGAGTCCGGCTCCCTCTCGGGTCGCCACCTGGACAGCCGCCACCGGGCGGTGCCCGCCGTCCTGGGTCCCGTCCTCAACGGGGGCTCCTTCGCGGCGATCCACGACACCGACGACGGCCGGCTCGACGGGGACACCACGTGGGACCGAGCGGTCGGCCCGATGCAGTTCATCCCCTCGACCTGGCAGACGTGGAGCCGGGACGGCAACGCCGACGGCGTCCGCGACCCCCAGAACGTCGAGGACAGCGCGCACTCGGCCGCCGCCTACCTGTGTGCCGGTGGCCGCGACCTGTCGACCAGCGCGGACCTCCGCTCGGCGATCCTGTCCTACAACCACTCGGACGTGTACCTCGCCGACGTGTTGCGACTCATGAAGACGGTGTCGCCGGGCGGCGCGGTCCCGCGGTCGGTCGTGACCCTGCCGTTCGCTCCCGCGGCGCCGTTCGCACCGTCCGCGCCGACGCCCGTCGTGGGCCCCCCGTCGCGGCAGCCGGTGCTCGCCGCTGCCCGCCCCACCGGACCGACGGGCCCCGCGGTACCGCGACCGGCCCCGACGAGCTTCTCGACGAGCGCGCCGGGCGGTACGACCACGTCCGACGTGCCACGACCCACCTCGTCCACCACGTCCACGTGGCCGCCCACCTCGAACCCGACCGCGACCTGGACCCCGACCCAGTCCTCCACCAGCGCGTCCACGACCGGCCCCGCGACGACCACCCCAACCACCCCGACCGGGTCGTCCACCGCGACCACGGGCACGCCTGGCACGTCGACACCGTCGCCCTCGTCGTGCTCGACCCCGACCACGACCGACTCCCCCACCACGGCTTCGACCGGCTCGAGCACCACCCCGAGCACCCCGGCGGCCTCGTCGACCACGGACATCCCGGCCCCTGCGTCGACGACGTCCACGGCGTCCACCGGGAACCCCACCGGGACACCTACCGACAGCGGCACCACGACCGGTGACCCCACCCCGGACCCCTGCGCCACGACCCCCACGGGGGCCACGACGGGTGGTCAGACCCAGGACGAGTGACCGCCCCCCGGCCGGGCTAAGGGACGATCTCGAACCTCACCGTGCTCGTGCTGATGCTCGCCTCGGCGAGCCGCACCGAGACCCGGGTGCCGAGCTCGTGGTCGCCGGTCGCGTTCGCGAGGACCGCCGGCTCCTCGACCTGGACCACCGCACGACCCTCGGCGCGCTGGTCGATGACCACCGCGTCGAAGACCTCACCCACCCGGTCCTCGAGGACAGCCGCCTCGACGGCGTCGGCGCACCCACGCTCGACGGCACTGGCCACCTTGCCCGTCGTGGTCATCACGGCCGGCAGCGACGACAACGCCTCGCGCGCCCAGCCGGGTGGCTCGGTGCCGGCGCTGATCGCCGCACAGATGGCCAGCCCGAACCGGTCGACCAGCCGGCGCAGGGGCGCGGTGACGTGGGCGTAGGCGGCCGCCACCGCGGCGTGCTGCGAGTCCTGGGGCGCCGCTCCGTCGAACGGCGTGTAGCCCGCACCGCGGAACAACGTCGTGGCCTCGTGGATCAGGGCGAGGTGCTTGGGGTCGGTGCGGTCCAGCGTGCGCAGGAACTCGCCGTACGGCACGTCCTCGCGCCACTCGACGCCCAGGGCCCGGCTGGCGCGCCGGAACTGTCGCACGGCGGCCTCGTCCGGCGCAGGCATGGTGCGCAGGATGCCGACCCCGGCCTGCAGCATCAGCTCGGCCGCAGCCATACCGGTCATGAGCGAAATCTGCGCGTTCCAGTCCTCGGCGTCCAACGGCGGGCGGAAGTGCAGCCGGTAGTGGCCGTCGTCGTCCTCGGTGACCTCCTGCTCCGGCATCGGCAGGCTCGCTCCGCCGCGCCGGCGCTCCAGCTCGATGCGCCGCGTGCCGACCTCCTTGAGCAGCTCGAGCCGTTCGTCGGCACCCCCCGCGTCGACCGCCGCCTGCACCTGGTCGTAGTCGAACCGGTCGGTGCTGCGGACCATCGCCCGGTAGAGGCTCACCTCGGTGCCCTCACCGTCGGCGGCCAGACGCATGTCCCAGACGTACGCGGGACGCACCTGGTCGGGCAGCAGGCTCGCGGCGTCCTCGCTGACGGCCGGAGGGTGCAGCGGGGTGCGGCGGTCCGGGGCGTAGATCGTCTGCCCCCGGCGCCGGGTCTCGGCATCGATGGCGCCACCGGCGCGCACGAACGCCGGGACGTCCGCGATCGCGTACCGCACGCGGTACCCCGTCCCGTCGCGCTCGATGTGCAGGGCCTGGTCCAGGTCCATGGACCCGGGCGGGTCGACCGTCAGGAAGGCCACGGCGGTCTCGTCGCGCTCGGGCAGGTCGGGCGACCCCGCAGCCTGCTCCGCCTCGGCCTCCACCCGGGGTGGGAACGCCTGGGGCACGTCGTTCTCGGCGCGGACCGCGTCGAACCGTGCCCGGAGCTCTGCGGACTGGGCCACGGCCCGCTCGGCCACCGGCTTGCCCACCTGGATACGTCGGATCGCCATGGCGCCCAACCTATCCAGCCGGCCGGCGCGGCACCCCTTGGGGCTCGGACCTAGTCTGGCCCCCGTGCTGATCCTGCTGCCCCCGTCGGAGTCCAAGACGGGTCGCACCCGCGGGCGCCCTGTCGTCCCCGAGAGCCTGAGCTTCCCCGAGCTCGACCGAGACCCGACGTGCCGTGGCGACCGCCGTGGCCGAGGTCAGTGCTCGTCCCGACGCCGCCGGGGTGCTGGGCGTCAGCCCCAACCTCGTGCAGGAGATCGCGCGCAACACCGTGCTCGGCTCGGCGCCCTCGCTGCCCGCGTCGCAGGTGTACTCCGGCGTGCTCTACGACGCCCTGGACCACGCCTCGCTCGAGCCAGCTGCCAAGCGCCGCGCCAACCGGTGGATCGTGGTCGTCTCCGCGCTGTACGGAGCTGTGCGCCCGACGGACGCCATCGCGCCGTACCGGCTCTCGATGGCCGTGAACCTCCCCGGTGTCGGTCCCCTCGCCGGCGTCTGGAAGCCCGAGCTCGGCGAGGTGCTGCCGGAGGCCGCCGGACGCGGGCTCGTGGTCGACTGCCGCTCCAGCACGTATGCGGCGGCCTGGACACCGCAGGGTGGGCTCGCGGACCGCTGGGTCCAGGTCCGCGTGCCGGGTGCGACCCACATGGCCAAGCACACGCGGGGGCTGGTGGCCCGACACCTGTGCGAGGCGGGGCGCGACGTGCGCAGGGTCGCGCAGCTGCTCGAGGTGCTCGACGACGGGTTCGAGGTCGACCTCACCCCTCCGGCGAAGCCCGGCCGGCCCTGGGTGCTCGACGCCACGGCGCGCTGAGCCGCGGGCGTCCTCAGCCGGGCAGTCCGCCGAGCAGGTCCTCGATGATGTCCTGCGGGTCCTCCAGCCCGACCGAGATGCGCACGGTGCCGTCGGTGATGCCGACGGCAGCACGGCCCTCGGGCGTCAGGCGGCGGTGCGTCGTCGTCGCCGGGTGGGTCACCATCGACTTCGCGTCGCCGAGGTTGTTGCTGATGTCCACGACCCGCAGGGCGTTCATCAGCGCGAAGGCCTCGGCCTTGCCGCCGTCGAGCTCGAACGTCACCACGGTGCCACCGCCGAGCATCTGGCGACGGGCCAGCTCGTGCTGGGGGTGCGAGGGCAGCCACGGGTAGATCACCCTGGCCACCGCAGGGTGGGCGTCGAGCGCCTGCGCGACCGCGAGCGCGTTGGCCGCCTGCCGGTGCACCCGCAGGCTCAGCGTCTCCAGCCCCTTGACGAGCACCCACGCGTTGAACGGCGACATGGCCGGCCCCGTGTGGCGCATGAGGTTCTTGACCGGGCCGTCGACGAACTCGCTCGTGCCCAGCACGGCGCCACCGAGGGTGCGGCCCTGGCCGTCGATGTGCTTGGTCGCGGAGTAGACGACGACGTCCGCGCCGTGGTCCAGCGGTCGTGAGAACACCGGGGTGCCGAAGACGTTGTCCACGACGACCTTCGCACCGGCGGCGTGGGCGAGGTCGGACACCGCCTGCATGTCGACGAGCTCCTGCATGGGGTTGCTGGGGGTCTCGAAGAAGACGGCCTGCGTCGGCACGGACAGCGCCTCGCGCCACTGCTCGAGGTCGGGCCCGTCGACGAACACCGTCTCCACGCCCCAGCGCGGCAGGATCTCGTCGAGGATCACGAAGCACGAGCCGAACAGCCCGCGCGAGGACACCACCCGGTCGCCCTGCCCGAGCAGTGCCGCCAGGGCGACGAAGACCGCCGACATGCCCGAGGCGGTGGCGAAGCAGGCCTGCGCCCCCTCGAGCTCGCGCAGTCGCTCCTCGAACATCGACACGGTCGGGTTGCCGTACCGCGAGTAGATGAAGTGGTCCACCTCGTCCTTGAACGCGGCCTCTGCCTGCTCGGCACTGTCGTAGACGAACCCCGAGGTGAGGTAGAGCGCCTCGGACGTCTCGTCGAAGTGGCTGCGGCTCAGTCCTCCGCGGACCGCGACCGTGTCGGGGCGCAGCGTGGGCCCGTCGCTCATCCCTGCCGCCACGGCAGCCCTGCGTTCTTCCACCCGGCGACGACGCGGTGCCCCTGGTCGTCGTGCGGCCCTTCGAAGCCCTCGGTGATGTTGTAGGACGGCTCGAGCCCGGCAGCCGTGGCTGCCTCGGCGGCAGCGACGGACCTGACGCCGGAACGGCACAGGAAGTAGACCGGCGCCCCGTCGGGCAAGCCGGCGTCCCGCAGCTGCTCGACGAAGTCGCCGTTCACGGCGCCGTCGGGGAAGCGCTGCCACTGCACGCAGATGACCTTCTTGCCCAGGTCGGTGAGGTCGGGCAGGCCGACGTAGTTCCACTCGGCATCGGTGCGCACGTCGACCAGGACCGCGTCCTCGTCGGCCGCCAACGCGGCATAGGCATCCTGGGGCGCCACATCTCCGGCATAGCTCATGCCCCAAGGGTAGGCCGACTGCCACGTGGTGAGACCGCCCGGCCGCATCGTGGGCGGACCCGGCGGCGCCGGCCCTACGTGCGGTTGGTGAACGCCACCGAGACGTTGCCGTCCGGCCACACCTCCAGCGCGGTCAGGGACCCCGGTGCAGCGGCCAGCCGCCAGATCTTGTCGTGCGGGATCCCGAGCACGTGCGCGAGGACCACCATGATCGGCTTGCGGTGGCACACCACCACCGTGGTGCCGCCGGCGGCGACCACCCGCGCGTAGGCGGCCAGGACGCGTTCGGTGAGCTCGAGGTGGGTCTCACCGCCCGGGCGGGCGTATGCCGCGTCGCCGCGCAGGAGGGCCAGCTCGGCCGGCTGCTCCCGGGCGAGGTCGTGGACGCTCACGCCGTCCCAGTCGCCGAAGTCCTGCTCGTCCCAGGCGCCGTCGCGCTCCGCGTCGACCCCGACCGCGGCTGCCACCGCGGCACCGGTCTGCACGGCGCGGGTCAGCGTCGAGGTGACCACGCGGGCGGAGGTGCCGCCGAGCAGGTGGGCCACCGCGGTTCCCGCGGCCCGGGCCTGCGAGCGGCCCGTCTCGTTCAGCGACGGGTCGGCGCCGCCGCGACCGTCGAGCCGCGCGTGGACCGTGAAGTCGGTGACACCGTGGCGCACCAGCACCAGCCTGGTGGGCGTGCCCTGACCCGCCGCCGGGACGGACGCCGTCGTGCCGGGGCTCGGGTCGATGATCTGCTCGACCAGCTCCTCGACGGTCGTCGACGGCGCCTGCCCCAGCATCCGGTCGATGGTGCGGCCGTCCATGCCGTCGTTGGACAGCGCGTCGGCGTCCTTGTTCTGCTCGCGCGGGATCCACGTGTAGGAGACCGACCCGCCACCGCGGCTGATCAGCGCCGCCAGCTCGCGGGCCTCCAGCGCGAGCCGACGCATGTCCTCGTGCTTGATCTTCCAGCGACCGGACATCTGCTCGACGACGAGCTTGGAGTCCAGCCTGGCCTCGACGTGGGCGGCGGCGTCGATGCGCTGGGCCGCCCTCAGCCCGGCGATCAGGCCGGAGTACTCCGCGACGTTGTTGGACTCCTTGCCCAGCGGCGCGGCACCCTCCCAGAGGACGCGACCGGTGGCGGGGTCACGGACCAGGGCGCCGTAGCCGGCGACCCCCGGGTTTCCCCGGGAGCCACCATCGGCCTCGACGACGAGCTGACGACCCACCGCTCAGAGGCCGGACTCGGACGTGCGGACCAGGATCCTGCGGCACTCCTCGCAGCGCAGCACCTCGTCGTCGGGCGCGGCCTTGATCCGGTTCATCTCCACGGTGTTGAGCTCGAGCTGGCAGCCGCCGCACCGGCGCTGGCGCAGCGGGGCCGCCGCCAGCCCACCCGTCTGCGTGCGGATCTTCTCGTAGAGCGCGACGAGGTCCGCGCCGACGCCGGCCACGGTGTCGGCGCGGGGACCGACGACCTTGGCGCCCTCGGCCTCGAGGTCCTTCAGTGCCGCGTCCCTGGCTGCGGTCGCCGCCTCCAGCTCCTCGGTCAGCGAGGCCCGCTCGGCCTCGAGGCGGGTCACGTCGGCCTCGACCCCCTCGGCCCGCTCCATGATCTCGATCTCGACGTCCTCGAGCTCGCCCTGGCGACGGTGCAGCGAGTCCAGCTCGTGCTGCAGCGCCTGCAGGTCCTTGGCGGTGCCGGTGCCGGCGTCGAGCCGCGCCCGGTTGCGGGCTGCCCGGTCACGGACCAGCTGGACGTCGGTCTCGGCCTTGGCCACCTCGCGCTGGATGTCTCCGAACGCGGTCTGGGCACGGACGAGGTCGGAGTCCAGGGCCGCTGCGCGCCGCTCGAGCTCGGCGAGCTGGGCGCGCTGGGGCAGGTTCTTGGTGGCGTGGGCGATCTGGTCGAGACGGGTGTCGATCGCCTGCAGGTCCAGGAGCCTCCACTGACGGGACGGGTCGGCTTTCAGGACATACCTCCGGGCGGCTCGGCACCGACGACGAAGGTCCACGGGTCGGTGCGCAGTGTGGAAATGTGAGTCTCCACTCTAGAGGCCGCCCGGTCCCCGCCCGCAAGCGCTGCCTCCAGCCGCTGTGCCGCCCCCGAGAGCCACAGCGACTCGGTGGCCCAGTGCCCCGCGTCGACGAGGTAGGGCACGCCTCCCCGCGCCTGCTCGCGGGCCTCCAGCACCGGGTGGTGGCGCAGGTCCGCCGTGACGAAGACATCGGCACCGACAGCCCGGACGTGGTCGAACATGTCGTCGCCGGCGCCACCCATCACGGCGATCCGCCGCACGGGGGCGCCGGGTGGCCCGGCGACCCGGATGCCGCCCGCGGACGGCGGCAGGGCGGCATGCAGGGCCGCGGTGAAGTCGCCCAGGCTCAGGGGCGCCGGGAGGTCGCCGACGCGGCCCAGGGGCTGGCCCTCGACGACGGCGAGCGGGGCGAGGTCGGTGAGCCCGCAGGCCTGCGCGAGCGCGTCGTTGACGCCGGGCTCGGCGACGTCGGCGTTCGTGTGGGCGACGTACAGGGCGATGTCGTGGACGACGAGGGCGGTGATGGCGGCGCCCTTGGCGGTGGACGTGGCGACGCTGTGCACCCCCCGCAGCAGGAGCGGGTGGTGGGTCACCACGAGGTCGGCGCCGAGGCTGCGAGCCTCGTCGATGACGGCCAGCGTGGGGTCCACGGCGAACAGGACGCCGGCCACCGGCTGGGCGAGGTCACCGGACACCAGACCCACCTGGTCCCAGCTCTGCGCGGTGGACGGAGGGTAGAAGGCCTCGAGGGCGCGGACGACGTCGGCCAGGGAGGGATGCACGTGGGCCCGGCCGGGCTCGAACCGACGACACCCGCGGTGTAAACGCGGTGCTCTACCAACTGAGCTACAGGCCCCAGCGCGAACGGACCAGCCGCACCGCGCGGCGCCATTGTGTCAGGCCGGCACCGATGCGTGGGAAATCGTGGCGGACGTGCCGGATTGTGCGGATTCTCCTTCCAGAGGTCGTCCCCGAGGTGCAGGATGCCCCCCATCGTGATCTCTCACAGCGAGAGGTCCCTGCACCCGGCGACCTTCGGCCCGGGTCAGAACTTGGAGGAACAATGACTCATCGCAGGATCACGGGGCGTGCACTCCGGGCCGCCGCGGTGGTTCCGACGTTCGCCCTCGTCGCCACCAGCCTTGCGGCTGTCGGCGCAGCGGGCACCACGTCGGCCGCACCCGCACCCGCGCCGGCCAGCCGGGGTGTCGCCGTCGGCGGCAGCACCTACCTCAACACCGTGGCCCCCCAGGCCGAGCGCGCCTTCGGCATGGACACCCAGGTCACCAAGGACACGAAGGTGCTCGCCCGTCAGGCGACAGCCCTGGAGAAGGCCAAGAAGTTCGACGCCAAGCACGCCAAGGGCAACCCCGTGGCCGCGCGCGGTCTCGCCAAGGTGGAGGCGCAGTCACTGCGCACCGGCCAGAGCCCCCAGGCGATCAAGCGCAGGTTCAAGCAGGCGCCCACGATGCAGCAGGCCAAGCTCCTGACGATCCTGGTCGAGTTCAACGACCGGGCGAACGACGACTTCCGCTCCTCGATGGTGCCCTCGGAGTTCGGGTCCGACACGTGCACGGCGGGCACCGTGCAGAACGGTCCCAGGCACAACCTGATCCCCAACCCCGCGAGCACGCGACTGCTCGACAACAACTCCATGTGGGTCAAGGACTTCTCGTCCGCGCACTACAACACCATGCTCTACACCAGGACGGGCATCACCCAGCGGGTGCGCACGGACCTCAAGGGTCCCGACGGCAAGCCCGGCTTCGACATCTCCGGCTACACGATGAAGAACATGTACGAGGAGATGTCCAAGGGGGCCTACACCGTGGACGGCGCAGCCACCCCGTGGATCACCGTGCCCCACTCCGAGGCCTACTACGGCGCCACCCGCTGCCACCAGGACGAGAACGGCACCTGGACCTACGACGCGATCCAGGACATGCAGGGTCACCCGAGCAACCCGCTCGGGGCCGGCCAGCTGCCGATCGACGCCGTGGCCGCACTGGCCAAGGCCCAGCCCGGCTTCCCCTGGGCCGACTACGACATCGAGGACCAGGGCGATGTCGACGGTGACGGCAACTACCACGAGCCGGACGGGGTCATCGACCACGTCGTGCTCGTCCACGCCGGCGAGGACAAGTCCGGCGGTGGCGGCGCCGAGGGCACCTACGCCCTCTGGGCGCACTCCTCGGCGGTTGCCGGCGGTGCCCCCGTCCCCGGGACCACCCTCAAGCTGAGCAACTACATCGTGCAGCCGGAGGACTCCGGCGTGGGTGTCTTCGCCCACGAGTACGGTCACGACCTGGGCCTGCCGGACCTGTACGACACCGCCAGCGGTGGCGACTCCGACGTCGACTTCTGGGACCTCATGAGCTCCGGTTCGCACTCGGGCCCGATCTTCCAGTCGATGCCGACCCACATGGGCATCTGGGACAAGTGGGTCCTCGGCTGGGCCGAGCCCAAGGTCGTCAACCCCGGCGACCGCCGCCAGTCGGTCCTGCTCGGGCAGGCCTCGCGCACCCCGCGCGGCACCCAGGACGGCCTCAAGATCAACCTGCCCAACAAGACGATCACCCTGGCCACGCCGCACAGCGGCTCGAAGATGTGGTTCTCCAGCGGCGACCAGGCGTGGGCCGACAACACCCTGACCCGGACCGTCAGCGTCCCTGCGGGGTCGAGCGACGCGAAGTTCTGGATGTGGAACAACTACTCCATCGAGCAGGACTGGGACTTCGGCTTCGTCGAGGTCTCGACCGACGGCGGCTCGACGTGGACCGAGCAGAAGGTCTACGACAGCGCGGGCGCCGAGGTCTCCACGTCGGACACCTACGCCGACCCGAACGGCAACCTCAAGACCTTCGGCAACAAGAGGTACGGCCTCACGGGTGCCACGGACGGCTGGCAGCACCACTACGCCAAGGTCACGGGCTACGCGGGCAGGACCATCCAGGTCCGCCTGCGCTACGCCACCGACGCGGGCTACGAGGACCGCGGCTGGTTCGTCGACGACCTGGCGCTGACCAACGGCGCGACCGTGGTCTGGAGTGACGACGCCGAGGCCAACAACGGCTGGACGGCCAAGGTGGGGACGTTCGTCGACACCTCGGGGACCGGTTGGATCCTCGACACGGGCACCCAGACCAAGGCGCAGTACTACCTGGTCGAGTGGCGCAACTTCGACGGGTTCGACAAGGGCCTGCAGTACGCCTACGACACGACCTACCAGGTCGACGGCGCGTGGAAGGTCGAGAAGATCAGGTACAACGCCCCCGGCGCCCTGGTCTGGTACCGCGACACCACCTTCGGCAACGCCAACCACGTCCTGAACAACCTCTCGGCCCTGCCGAGCGAGGGCGCCAAGGGCGGTCTGCTCATCGTCGACAGCCACTTCGACCCGCTGCGCCGCACCGGTGCCGCGGCTGCGCTCGACCCGAGCCGGCTGAAGAACCTGCCGTCGCGACCGCAGTCGTCCAACGCCGCGTTCAACCTCGTGGGGACCTACCCCTTCACGGAGTGCGTGACCGACGAGGCCGTCACGAAGGTGGCCTGCAACAGCCACCCGAAGCAGGCGGCGGTGCGCACCTTCACGGACGACAAGGGGTGGTACCCGGGTATCGAGTACCGTCCCGACCTCAACGCGCAGGCGCCGTACTTCTACCGCGACGCCGACGCCTCCACGGTCGTTCCCTCACGGGGCAACGCGCCGTACACGGTGAGGATCGTGGACAAGTCCGGCAAGCTCCTCCCGTCGCAGTACGGCGACGGGTTCGGCACCGGCAACCCGGCGGACTCGAAGGTCGGCTACGGCACGACCGTCACCGTCGCGATGACGATGCAGCGCAACCAGATGGCGCGGCTGCTGGTCACCCCGCCGAAGAAGTAACCCGCACAGCCGTACAGGCCCGGTACGCCGCACCCGCGGCGTACCGGGTCTGTGGCGTACCGAGCCTGTGGCGTACCGGGCCTGTGGCGTACCGGGCCTGTGGCGTCAGGCCAGCTCGCGCAGGGCCTGGTGGTAGCCGGTGAAGTCGCGGGCCTGACCGATCTCGTTGATCAGCGACCAGCGGATGATGCCCTCGCGGTCGATGAGGAAGGTCCCGCGCAGGGCCGCTCCCGCCCCCTCGTGGAGCACCCCGAAGGACTGCGCCACCGCTCCGTGGGGCCAGTAGTCGGACAGCAGAGGGAAGAAGTACCCCTCCCGGTCCGCCCAGGCGCGCTGGGTGAACATGTGGTCGACGGAGACCCCGAGCACCTGGACGTCGTCGGAGACGAAGGCCCCGAGGTTGTCGCGGATCTCGCAGAACTCACCGGTGCAGATGCCCGAGAAGGCGAACGGGTAGAAGACCACGACGACGCACTTGTCGCCCTTGAACGAGGAGAGCGTGATCTCCTGGCCGTTCTGGTCCCGGAGGGTGAAGTCGGGTGCGGCAGCGCCGACGGCGAGCGGTGAGGTCATGGCTGGCAGTCTGCCAGCGAGCTCACCGGCGGGCGGACTTGGGGGCGACGAGCCTCGTCGCCGTCCAGTCCTCGCAGGCGTTGACGGTGCCGGAGGTGTGCAGGCCACCCGTGGTGGCAGCTTCCTCGATGTCGCTGGCCTGGACGTGTCCGGGACGACCGGCCTTCGGGGTGAGGATGACGATGAAGGCACCGTCGGCCAGGTTGGTCAGGGCGTCGACCACCGCATCGACGAGGTCGCCGTCGTCCTCGCGCCACCAGATGAGGACCGAGTCGGCCACGTCGCCGTAGTCCTCGTCCTCGAGGTCGTTGCCGGTGAGGTCCTCGATGGCAAAGCGCAGGGCGTCGTCGACGTCCGAGTCATAGCCGAACTCTTGGATCACCTGGCCTGCGGTGAACCCCAGACGGTCGGCCCCACCGTGCGGCGCCGCCTGTGCGGACGTACTCACGTGCCTTCTCCTGTTTCGTGTCGTCGACCCCAGCTGGTCGGGGACTGTGGCGCACAGTCCACTCTGTCCGGGCCGTTTACGCAACCAGGTCCCCAGAATCGCCGCAGATCAGCCGCGATGTGGACGTCCCCGCCCGGGCACGCGCTCCTGCGACGCTGAGCTCTGCGGGTCCGGGGCCGAGGCCATGGCCTCTCATGGCACGCCTCGGCCGCGTCTCAGACGAGCCGTCGGGCCACCCCGGAGCGCACGACCTGCTCCTCGAGCAGGCGCTCGGCCGCGGCCAGGTCGAGGTGGGCGACGACCGGGGAGACCGGCCCCGGCGTCGACATCAACCGCACCGAGGCCACGCCCTGCGAGCGCTCCAGAGGTCCCTGCGAGACCATGAGCGACTGCACCCGGGCGTGCGGCACGAACTGCGCCACGCGCCACCAGCGACCACGACGGGTGACCAGCACCTGGGGTGTGGCGGTGTAGCCGAGCCGGCGCCAGCCGGCCGGGTCCAGGCGTCGGGCGCGCGCGGTCGCGGTGGTGAAGCCGTGCCCGGGCCCGTCACCGAGCAACGCTGCCGCGATCACGTCGGGAGAGGTCCCCGGCAGCACGAGCACCAGGACGTCCAGGACCTCCTCGAAGGTGCCCACCGGCAGCAGCACGGTCTCGGTCGCGTCCTCGTCCTGACCGGCGCCGGCCACGTTCATCCGCAGTCGCCACCAGCCGGTGAGCCGCCAGGGCAACGGCTGACTGGCCTCGACCGCCTGGATCCGGTGCATCGGCACGGTCGTCGCCCGCAGGTCCGTCAGGCCGTGTCGCAGCCGCAGCCGGTCGCCGCCGTGGAGCAGCTCGAAGTTCCACTCCTGCATCAGCCGCTTGACCTGCGCGGTCCCCAGAGCCAGCGTCATCGGCCCCAACCAGGCCACCATGCCGCCGACCCCCGCGATGAACGCCCCGGCCAGCGCAGGCAGGGCCAGCACGAGGAAGACGCTCTGGCCCTTGTACAGGATCGACTGCACGACCCGGGAGTTCGGCACGAGGACGACGCGCTCGCCGACGACCCCCGCAGCAGCCGGGAGGCCGTCCGGGGCCGCACGGCCGGGCTCGGGCACGCCGAGAGCCGTGTCCGGTGTGCTCGCCAGGGCCTGGTCGGCAGCGACCTGCGAGTCCGCCACGCTCGCCAGCGACATGAGCTGCTCAC
Source organism: uncultured Actinomycetota bacterium (assembly GCA_963722015.1). GTDB lineage: Bacteria > Actinomycetota > Actinomycetes > Actinomycetales > Dermatophilaceae > Pedococcus. Next base: position 20,682 of record CAVRMT010000013.1, read on the forward strand.
GCACCTCCCGCGCCCGGGAGTCGGCGAGGAAGGAGAGCTTGAGCTGGGAGTTGCGCCCTCCGGCCGACTGGACGACGACCTCGGACAGGCCGGTGAGCCGCGCCAGCAGGGGTCGCCCGACGTCGACGGCCTGGATGCGGTCGAAGCGCACCTGGCGGTGCTGGCGGAACAGGAACCCGGTGCGCAGCTCGATGAGGGTGGCACCGAGCCGGTACCGGGAGAACCGCCAGGACAGCCACGAGCCCGCGACGATCAGGAGCAGGACGGTCGCGACGACCAGGACGGCCCAGCCGAGGTGACCACGCGTCGGGTCGTCGCTGCTGGCACCGAAGAGGGTGTCGAGCTGCTGTGACACGAAGTAGGCCACCAGCGCGGCGAACGCCAGGCCGCCGCGCAGGATCGGCGACAGCGGGTGCAGGTGCAGCCACGGCGGCTCGGTCCGCACCACGACGGCCGAGTGCTCGGCCTCGGGTCCACTCACAGGCCGGCTCGCTGTGACTCCCCGCGGGCAGCCAGCCGCTCACGCAGCCGTTCGGCCTCGGCCGTCGGGAGCCCGGGGATCTGTCCCCCGCTCTGGGGCGAAGCGGTGTGGAGCTCGACGGTGGCCATGTCGAAGCGCCGCTCGAGCGGCCCGGACTGGACATCGACGTACTGCAGCCGGCCGTACGGCACCGACACGACCGAACGGAACAGCCGACCACGTCGCACGACCAGCTCCTCGGCCCCCTCGGCCCAGCTGATCGCCGAGACCTGGCGTCCGATGAGCCACCCGGACCACAGCCCGACGGCGGCCAGGACCACGGCGACCAGCCAGAACCACACCCAGACGAAGGCTGCGAGGACGACCAGGACGACCAGGACGGGGGCCAGCACGGAGCCGAGCACCACGAACCGCGCGGTGGCGAGCCGCTGCGAGACCGGCTGCCACGCCATACCCAGGTCGTCGTAGAGCCGGACCGTGGCAGGACCCGGTCCGTGACCCGCAGCACCGGTGCCGGGGTCCGGGACACCGCCGACGAGCCGGTCCGGGACCCCGCTCGTGGCGGGGTCCCGGACCGGCTCGGGCGGGTACGGCGGGGGCGTGGTGCTCACGCCCCCAACCTATCCGGCGAACAGCTTGGAGGCCCGCAGGATGGTCTGCCAGAGGCCGTACGCGAGGGGGGTGCCGACAGCCAGCCAGGCCGCCCCCACGACGATCGGGCTGGTGGTCACGGCGGACGCCGCGCCCTGGTCTCGGGTGTCGCTCATCGGAGGGCTCCTTCGCCGACGGGGTCGGTGCGGTCGGTGTCGGTGCGGACGTCGTCCGCCATGGCGGTGCGGTCGAAGCGGTCGGAGCCCACCTCGGTGATCAGCAGGTTGGCGACGAAGCCGACGACGAGCACCCCGACCATGGTGAACAGGGCAGGACGGTAGTCGCCGTTGCTCAGCGTGCCGGGCTTGCCGGCGGCGTCGAGGACCCCGTTGACGATCAGTGGTCCGGCGACCCCGGCCGCAGACCAGGCGGTCAGCAGCCGGCCGTGGATCGCGCCGACCTCGAGGGTGCCGAAGAGGTCCTTGAGGTAGGCCGGCACGGTCGCGAACCCGCCACCGTAGAAGGACAGGATGACCGCGGCGAGGATGACGAAGATCGCCGTGGAGATGTGGCCGATCGTGGCCAGCAGCACGTACATCACGATGCCGACGCCGAGGTAGATCATGTAGATCGGCTTGCGTCCGATGACGTCCGAGGTGCTGGACCAGACGAACCGGCCGATCATGTTCGCCAGCGACAGCACGCCGACGAAGCCACCGGCGGCGGCCGCGGTGACGGTCGAGGTGCTGCCCTCACGGAAGAAGTCCTGGATCATCGGGCTGGCCTGCTCGAGGATGCCGATGCCGGCGGTCACGTTGCAGAAGAGCACGACCCACAGGAGCCAGAACTGCTTGGTGCGGACGGCGGTCGCCGCGCGCACCTGCGCACCGTTCTTGCCGGCGCGGTGCTCCGCGCCCTCGGAGTGGATGTCGTCGACGTCCGGGGGCAGCCGGATCAGGGAGGCGCCGAGGAGCATGAAGACCAGGTAGGCGAGGCCGAGCACCAGGAAGGTCATGCTCAGCGCGTGGCCGTCGGCCACCGCTCCCTTGACGGTGGGGACGAACCCGGAGTCGAAGACCGCGAGCAGCTTGTTGGTGACCGGCGAGGCGATGAGCGCGCCGCCGCCGAAGCCCATGATGGCCATGCCGGTCGCGAGACCCGGACGGTCGGGGAACCACTTGATCAGGGTGGAGACCGGCGAGATGTAGCCGATACCCAGGCCGATGCCGCCGATGACGCCGTAGCCCAGGTAGAGCAGCCACAGCTGGGTGGTCGCGATGCCGAGCGAGCCCACGAAGAAGCCCACGCTCCAGCACAGGGCCGCGGCCACCATCGCCTTGCGGGGACCCTGGCGTTCGACCCAGGTGCCCAGCACA
>CAVRMT010000014.1:0-18029 GCA_963722015.1 uncultured Actinomycetota bacterium
GGACCGGTCCCGAGCCGGATGTGTTGAGTCCCCTTGTGGGACAACGGGTATGCCGCCTGCTCATCTTGAGCAGGCGGCATACCCTTATGTCGGGCGGCGCAGCCTGGGGCAGGATGGGGTCATGACCTCCCCCCAGACCCCGCGGCGCCGCGTCGCCGTGACCGGCTCGTCCGGCAAGCTCGGCCGCACCGTCGTCGCGCACCTGGTCGAGCATGGCTACGACGTGCTCTGCGTGGACCGGACCCGTCCTCCGGCACCGGCGACCCCGTTCGTGGCGGTCGACCTGACCGACTACGGCCAGGTCCTCGAGGCGTTCTCCGGCGGGGTCGACGAGCACCCCACCCCCGTCGACGCCGTCGTGCACCTGGCGGCGGTCCCGGCCCCGGGCCTGACGACGAATGCGGCCACGTTCGCCAACAACTCGGCCGCCACCTACAACGTGTTCGCCGCTGCCCGGGCGCTGAAGGTCCGCAGCGTCGTGTGGGCCTCGAGCGAGACGGTGCTCGGCCTGCCCTTCGACACTCCCCCGCCCTACGTGCCCGTGGACGAGGAGTACGACCCGCGCCCCGAGACGACGTACTCGCTCAACAAGGCGCTGGAGGAGGCGATGGCCGGGCACTTCTGCCGTTGGGACCCTGAGCTGGTGATGGTGGGGCTGAGGTTCTCCAACGTCATGGATCCCGAGGACTACGCAGCGTTCCCGTCCTTCGACGCCGACGCGTCGCTGCGGCGGTGGAACCTGTGGGGCTACATCGACGCGCGCGACGGCGCCCAGGCGGTGCGGCTGGGCCTGGAGCGGACCGAGCCCGGTGCCGAGGTGTTCGTGATCGCCAACGCCGACACCGTGATGAGCCGGTCCAGCGCCGAGCTGGTGGTCGAGGCGTTCCCCGGTGTCGAGGTGCGCAAGGAGCTCGGCGAGCACGAGACCCTCCTCGGGATCGACAAGGCCCGTCGGGTGCTGGGGTACGACCCGCAGCACTCCTGGCGCGACCACGTCTGAGGCTCCTGCGGCGAGTGTCCCGTCAGGTCAGCTCGTGCCGAGCAGCTCGGCCCGGGCGGCGACGCCGAGGTCGGGCTCGTCGGTGAAGACGCCGTCCACCCCGGCCCGCAGGAACGCCAGCAGCTCGCCGGTCGCGTCGCCCACCGCCGCGGCGCCCTCGCCGCGGCGGAAGTCGGCCGGCAGGCACTGGTTCTGGGCGCAGAAGGTGTAGGGCATGACCTGAAGGCCCGCAGCATGGGCATCCGCGACCAGGCGGGTGGGCCGACCCAGGTCATCGTCGTCCTCCCGGCTGATCACCTGCACCTTGTCCGGTCCCAGCACGTCGATGCCGTCGGCCCTGAGCCCACGCAGTCCTTGCGGCGTGAGCAGGTCCTTCCACGTCCGGGGGTCGCGTGCCGCGACGAGGTCGTAGGGGCTGCCCTTGCGCTTGGTCAGGAAGACCAGCGGCACCTCCAACCCCTCGCGGGCCAGCACCTGCAGATTGGTCAGCTCCATCGACTGCACGACGACGGGTGCGCCCGGCTGGTCGAGCCCGTGGGATCGCAACGCCTTGAGCACCAACGGCTCCAGCTCGATGCCGAGCGCCGCGAAGTAGGTCGAGTGCTTGATCTCGGGGGCGATCGTGATGGTGCGCCCGAGGTCCTCGGTGAGCTCCACCCGCAGGTCCAGGACCTCCTCGAAGGTGGGCACGAGGTACCTGCCGTCGTGGGCTGCGCTCTCGGGGCGCTGTCGCGGCTCGGGTTCGCGTGCTCGCAGCGTGCGCAGCTCGGCCAGGGTGAAGTCCTCGGTGAACCAGTCGGTCACCGCGACGCCGTCCACGATCTTGGTCGTGCGGCGGTCCGCGAACTCCGGGTGGTCTGCCACGTCCGTCGAGTCGCCGAAGAAGTTCTCGTGGCGCACCACCAGGACGTGGTCGCTGGTGGGGACCAGATCGGGCTCGATGACGTCGGCACCCAGCTTCGCCCCGAGCGCGTAGGCCGCCAGGGTGTGCTCCGGCAGGTAGCCGGAGGCACCGCGGTGGGCGATCACGAGCGGCTCGGCCCGCAGCCGGGTCGCCGACGGTGCCGGCGGCCGGTCCGCCGCCGTCGTGGCACACCCACCCAGCAGGACCGTGCCGGCGAGCACCGCGGCCACCGCGGCGACCAGCCCGGGCACCCTGCGGCGGGGCGGCTGCGTCGGGCACATGGTCGCGAACCTAACCCAGCGGCGGTCCGGCTGTCGCAGGAGGTGCCCCGGGACGGCGAGGCTGCCTGGCGACGGTTGTGGGCGTCATACAAATACACTCCCGGTATGGCGCGCCCGACGGTCACGACGTCCCCCGCCACCCTGCAACGGGTGGAGCGGGCAGCGGGTGAGCTGTCCAGCGGCGCCACGCGTCGGATGGAAGCGGCGCACGACTGGTACCGCGCGCTGTCGGCCGAGGACCGGTCCTGGGTAGGGCTCGTCGCGCAGGCGGGCATCGCGGCCTTCATCGCCTGGCTGCGCGAGGGCGGCGGTGACCACATCCCCGTCACGGCCGACGTGTTCGGCACCGCACCGCGCGAGCTGACCCGCTCCATCACCCTGCGCCAGACCCTCGACCTCGTGCGCTCGGTCGTCGACGTCGTCGAGCAGGACGCCACCGCCCTGGCCGAGCCCGGCGAGGAGCAGGCCCTGCGCGAGTCGGTGCTGCGGTACTCCCGCGAGATCGCGTTCGCCGCGGCCGAGGTCTACGCGCACGCGGCCGAGGCCCGCGGTGCGTGGGACGCCCGGCTGGAAGGCCTGGTCGTCGACGCCGTCCTGCGTGGCGAGGCCGACGACTCGATGCAGTCACGGGCCGCCGCACTGGGCTGGGGGTCGACGACACGGGTGGCCGTCGTCGCCGGGAGCACGCCGCCCGGCAGCTCCGGCGGTGTCGTGGACAGCCTGCGCAGGGCGGCCGAGCGGGTGGGGGTCGACACGCTCGCGGCAGTGCAGGGACGGCGCCTGGTCTGCATCCTCGGCAACGTCGAGGATGCCCTGGCCGCCGCCCGGGAGGTGGGCGACCAGTTCGGTGAGGGCCCGGTCGTGGTCGGGCCCACCGTCCCCCACCTGTTCGCCGCCGGCCGTTCTGCCCGGGCCGCGCTGGCCGGTCACTCCTGTGCCCAGGCCTGGCCCGAGGCGCCCCGGCCCGTGGCGGCCGACGACCTGCTCGCCGAACGCGTGCTCATCGGGGACGCCCCTGCGCGCGCCCTGATGCTGGACCGGATCTGGCACCCGCTGTCCGCCAGTGGCGGTGCGCTGCTCGACACGGCGTCGTCCTACCTGGAGACCGGTGGCGGTCTCGAGGGCACCGCGCGCCTGCTGTTCGTGCACCCCAACACCGTCCGCTACCGTCTGGGCAAGATCGCCGACCTCACCGGCTACCAGCTCACCGACCCCCACGACGCGCACACGGTGCGGATCGCCCTGGCGCTGGGCCGGTTGAGCCGTCCCGGGCCCTCGGCGGTGCGCTACACACCGACGCACTGAGAGCGCGATCGCCGTCGCCCGTTGGAGGAAACCTCCAAAACCCGTCCCGGATGTTCGTGCCAAACGGCCACGCCCGAGGTGGCCACGGACCGCAAGGCTGGGACCGTGCTCGCAATCGTCTGCCCGGGACAGGGCTCCCAGACCCCCGGTTTCCTCGCCCCCTGGCTCGAGGTCCCGGCCTTCCGGGAGCGGTTGCAGGCCCTGTCCGACGTCGCCGGGCTCGACCTCGTCGCGCACGGCACGACCTCCGACGCCGAGACCATCAAGGACACTGCGGTCGCGCAACCCCTCATCGTCGGCGCCGGCCTCGCGGCCGCCGCGGTCCTGCTCCCCGACCGAGTGGCCGGCACGGTCGGCGTCACCGCCGGCCACTCGGTCGGCGAGATCACCGCCGCAGCGTTCGCAGGGGTGCTGTCCGACCACGACGCCATGGTCTTCGTCCGCGAGCGCGGTGCGGGCATGGCCGCGGCGAGCGCCAACGCCCCCACCGGGATGAGCGCCGTCCTCGGCGGCGACCCGGCCGAGGTGGCAGCAGTCCTCGAGCGTCACGGGCTGACCGCCGCCAACGCCAACGGAGCCGGTCAGACCGTCGCCGCCGGCACGCTGGACCAGCTCGCGGCCCTCACGGCCGACCCACCGGCCAGGGCACGGGTCATCCCGCTGGCGGTGGCAGGGGCCTTCCACACCCCCCACATGGCACCCGCCGTCGAGGCGCTGGGCCGGCTCACTGAGGGCTTCGACGTCAGCGACCCCGGCGTCACCCTGCTGTCCAACCGCGACGGCGCCCCCGTCGTCGCAGGCTCGCAGGTGCTGTCCCGGCTGGTCCAGCAGGTGAGCAACCCCGTGCGCTGGGACCTGTGCATGCAGACCATGGTCGAGCAGGGCGTCACCACGCTCATCGAGCTCTGCCCGGCAGGCACCCTCGTGGGGCTCGCCAAGCGCGGCATGCCCGGGGTCACCACCCTGGCCGTGAAGACGCCCGACGACCTCGAGGCCGCCCAGCAGCTCATCTCCGACGACGTGCAAGAGGCCTGACATGACCACACCCGCCCCCAAGGGCACCGGCACGATCTCGGTCCCGAGCGGAGCCGCCCACGCCCGCATCCTCGGGATCGGCGCCTACCGCCCCGAGCGCGTCGTGATGAACGCCGAGCTCGTCGAGGCGATCGACTCCTCCGACCAGTGGATCCAGGAGCGCTCGGGCATCAAGAGCCGCCGCTTCGCCGCCAAGGACGAGTCCGTCGTCGACATGTCGGTGCTCGCCTCTCACGAGGCGCTGGCCATGGCCGGTCTCGAGGCCTCGGCCATCGACGCCGTGGTCCTGGCGACCGTCACGCACCCCTACCAGACGCCGGCCGCAGCGCCGATCGTCGCGGACCGGCTCGGCATCCAGGCCGCCGCGTTCGACATCTCGGCCGCCTGCGCGGGGTACTGCCACGGCATCACCCTGGCCAACGACATGGTGCGCAGCGGCAGCGCCCGGCACGTCCTGGTGATCGGCGTCGAGAAGCTGTCCGACTTCACCGACCTGAGCGACCGCGGGTCGGCCTTCATCTTCGGCGACGGCGCCGGCGCGGCGGTCGTCGGCCCGTCCGACACCCCTGCCATCGGCCCCACCGTGTGGGGTTCGGACGGCGCGCAGTGGAAGGCCATCTCGCAGCGCGAGTCCTGGGTCGACGTCCACGAGCAGGGACTGCGCTGGCCCGCCATCGGCATGGCCGGCCAGACCGTGTTCCGATGGGCCGTGTGGGGCATGGCGCCGGTGGCCCTCAAGGCCCTCGATGCTGCCGGGGTGCGCCCCGAGGACCTGGACGCCTTCATCCCCCACCAGGCGAACATGCGCATCATCGACGCGATGATCAAGCAGCTGAAGCTGCCCGCGGACATCGCCGTCGCCCGCGACATCGCCGAGAACGCCAACACCTCCGCGGCCTCGGTGCCGCTGGCGACCGAGCGGCTCCTGCGTGACGGCCAGGCCCCCCGGGGTGGACTGGCCCTCCAGATCGGCTTCGGTGCCGGCCTGGTGTATGCCGCGCAGGTCGTCGTCCTGCCGTAGCAGGACCCCAGAGCTCCCGATGGCCCGCGGGTGGAACACCGGGCCGACCAACCCAACCGACGACAGTCGAACACGAAGGAGCTGAGCCACATGGCGCAGAGCGAGCAGGAGATTCTCGAAGGCCTGGCCGAGATCGTCAACGAGGAGACCGGCCTGGACACCGACTCGGTGCAGTCCGAGAAGTCCTTCACCGACGACCTCGACATCGACTCGCTGTCGATGATGACCATCGTGGTCAACGCCGAGGAGAAGTTCGGCGTCCGCATCCCCGACGACGAGGTCAAGAACCTCAAGACCGTCGGCGACGCCGTGTCCTTCATCTCCAAGAGCCAGAGCTGATCCGCGGCTGACGCCGCACCCGCACCACCCGCGGGGTGGCGCGCCCGCGCCGTACCGGCTCGCAGGCCGCCACCCCGCAGCAGCACCCCATCCCTGCCCCCCGCACGAAGGAGCACCCAGACATGACCGCCGAACGACGCGTCGTCGTCACGGGCCTCGGAGCCACCACCCCGGTGGGCGGCAACGTCCCCGACACGTGGGACGCCATCCTCGCCGGCCGGTCCGGTGCCCGGACCATGCCCTACGAGTGGGTGGAGCAGTACGACCTCCCGGTGAAGTTCGCCGCGACCCTGAAGACCCCCGCCGCGGAGGTGCTCAGCAAGGTCGAGGTGCGTCGCCTGGACCCCAGCGCCCAGTACGCCATCATCGCGGCCCGTGAGGCGTGGGCCGACGCAGGCGCGCCCGAGGTCGACCCCGAGCGGCTCGCTGCCAGCATCGGCACCGGGATCGGCGGCGTGTGGACCCTGTTGTCGCAGTGGGACAACCTGCGCGAGAAGGGCCCGCGCCGGGTCTTCCCCCTCGCTGTGCCCATGCTCATGCCCAACGCCTCCTCGGCGGCCGTGTCCCTGGAGATCGGCGCCCGGGCCGGCGCACACACCCCCGTCTCGGCCTGCGCCTCGGGTCTGGAGGCGATGGGCTACGCCTACGACATGATCCGCGCCGGTCGCGCCGACATCGCCGTCGCCGGTGGCACCGAGGGCGCGGTCCACGCGCTGCCCATCGCCGGTTTCGCGGCGATGCAGGCCCTCTCGACCCGCAACGACGACCCCGAGCGCGCCTCCCGCCCCTACGACACCGGCCGTGACGGGTTCGTCCTCGGTGAGGGCGCCGCGGTGATCGTGCTCGAGGAGTACGAGGCGGCCAAGGCCCGCGGCGCCAAGATCTACGCCGAGATCGGCGGCGTGGGCATGTCCGCGGACTCCCACCACATCGCCGCCCCGGAGCCCGAGGGCGCCGGCGCGTCCCGCGCGATGGTCGAGGCCGTCCAGCGCGCCGGCCTGTCCCCCAAGGACATCGTCCACGTCAACGCCCACGCGACGTCCACCCCGGTCGGCGACGTCGCCGAGTCCAACGCGATCCGCCGTGCCTTCGGTGACGCCGCCGACGCGATGCCGGTCAGCGCCACCAAGTCCATGACCGGACACCTGCTCGGAGCGGCCGGTGCGCTCGAGGGCGTCCTGACGATCCTGGCGCTGCACCACCGGATCGCTCCCGCCACCATCAACCTCGACGACTTCGACCCGGCGATCAAGCTCGACGTCGTGCACGGCGAGGCCAGGGCCCTGCCGTCGGGGGACATCGCCGCCCTGAACAACTCGTTCGGGTTCGGTGGCCACAACGTCGCGGTGGTGTTCACTTCCCTCTGATCCGTGCGATTGCCTGGGGTGAGGCGGGCTCATCCGTTCGGATGGTGATTGCCTCCTGAAGCGCTCACGACCGTGGACTGACGGCTAGTTTGAGGCCGCTGGTTCGATCAGGAGGTCACGAGTGGGTGCGACGGGCGCGCGCGGCTGGGGCGTGGAGCGGATCCAGGTGGTCGACCACCACCTGGCGCCACGCTTTCGCGCTGCCCTGTGGGCCCACACGCTGCGCAGCCCCCTCGTCCTGCGTCGCCTCCTCGTGGCGCTGGGGGTGGCGGCGGTGGCCGTTCTGGTCCGGGCCGAGCAGCACCACGTCGTCCCCCTGACGCTGCTGTGGTGGCTCCTGTGCGTCCTGCTCGCGGTGGGCCCGGCTGCGTACGCAGCGATCGTGCTCACGACCATGCGCCGTCACGAGGCCTGGCTGGCCCGGGAGGTGGTGCCCGGCCGGTTTATCGCGGTGACCGTCGGCCAGGAGAGCATCCGCGTCAGGGACCACGACTCCTCCGTGGAGTACCGGTACTCGCTGGTCACCGGGGTGCACCAGTACGCCGACGTGGTGGTCATCGAGCACGACCCCTCCTTGTGGACCCTGCCCGTGGAGGTGTTCGAGACGCACGAGCTCAGCGTCATCCGGGCCAGGGCCGGCCGCACGTTCCTGCCGTCGGCGCACGGCACGCCCCACCGGCCGCTGGACGTCGCCGGCGAGGCGATGGGTCTACGTCGCTCACAGCGGCTGGGCAGGCTGGTGCGCTAGCAGCGCCGGCAGGTGATTCGGTGCCTGAATTTCCCTGATGTGGACTCGGTGCCCGAATCGTGTACTCTCTCTGCTCGGCTGCTCGTTGGTCCCCCGTTTGGCGGGGCCGAGCTCCCGATGTGGGTCGCGCGAAGCGTGACATGCCCGGGGTCGTGCCGACTGGCGAACGCAGGGCGACCCGGTCTGGTGCCGAGATGTGTCGGTGATGGTGATGAGGCATGCCTCGTCGCAGCTGCCACGCGCGTGTCCCCACCCCCCAGGGACCCGTCCATGGAGTCGAGTTTCGACGTGCCCTGGACGCAGCCGATCCCCCCACCCAAGGAGAAACATGCGTCAACGCATTGCCCTGGCTCTCATCGCCCTCGTCTCGACCTCATCCCTGCTCTCGGCCGCCCCGGCCCAGGCGTTGGGCAAGGTCAAGTGCGACTCGGACAAGCAACCCACTGTTGCCGTCGGTCGGTACGACCCGATCGTCAACCACAACCTCACCGGGTCCGCGCATGAGCACCAGTTCTTCGGGAACACCGCCTGGCACAAGCTGGCCAAGCCGAACAACGCCAACTACACCGACCTCGCCGGCGCGGCGAACAACTGCCGCAGCGTCCTCGGCCTGTCCACGTCGGCCGACTCGGCCGGTTACTGGATCCCGACCCTTCGGTACCACTCCGGTCCCAAGGCCGGACAGCTCGTCCCCGCCCAGCAGTTCACCGCCTACTACCGCAGCTTCGACCACAACGACTTCGGTCAGGGAATGGCCTTCCCGGCCGACACCCGCCTGGTCGCGACCAAGCACGACTGGGGCTGCGGTCAGTTCTCCGGCGTGAAGGTCGGCCCGTCGATCCCCTCGTGCGTCGGAGAATCGGGCAAGCCCGGACACACGTTGACCGCCCACGTCGACTTCCCGTCCTGCTGGGACGGAGTACGCCCCAACCACAAGGCGACCGATGTCGGCAACACCAACGACAACGCCCACTACGCCTACCCGGTGACGTCCAAGGGCTCGACGACCTGCCCTCCCGGCTTCCCGAACAAGATGGTGAAGCTGCGCGAGACCTTCCAGTTCGCCTACACCGGTCCGGGCAACGACATCTCGCTCGACTCGGACAAGCACGCGAACGTCAAGGACGGCGAGACCCTCCACGCCGACTTCTGGAACACCTGGCGTCAGGCGGACTTCGAGAAGTTCGTCGCCACCTGCGTCAACTCCTCGTCCAGCTACTCCAAGGCCAAGTGTGACCCGTGACCGGTCCTGCCGTGAGCTCGTGACCTCCTGGTCCTGATGCCCCGGTGACCCGGTCGAGTGCCCCTTCCCGCTGCCGCGGGGAGGGGCACTCGCGCGACCGGGTGCGCTCGCGACCCACAGTCGCACGCGACCCGAGTCTGGGGCGGGGCGTCAACCGACCTTGTGCAGCCACCGCACGGGAGCACCGTCGCCTGCGTAGCGGAACGGCTCGAGCTCTGCGTCCCAGTCCGAGCCCAGGAGCTCCTCGAGCATCTCGGCCATCGCCTCAGGGGAGCCCTGTGACAACCGCACCACCTCGCGCAGCCGGTCCTCGTTGACGACCGCGTCCCCCGAGGCCGAGGTCCAGGTGTGGTGGATGCCCAGGGCCGGCGTGTGCGACCAGCGCGAACCGTCCGCGCCGGGACTGGGCTCCTCGGTCACCTCGTAGCGCAGCTTGTCCCAGCCGCGCAGCGTCGAGGCGAGCTTGGCCCCGGTCCCCTGCAGCCCGGTCCACGCGAACTCCGCGCGGACGAGCCCGGCGCCGGCGGGTTGGGGGGTCCAGTCGATGGAGACCTTGCGTTCGAGCGCCGACTCCAGGGCCCAGGTGATGTGCGGGCACAGCGCTTTGGGGGTGGAGTGAATGAACACCACCCCGCGAGTCGTGACACGCGGCATCGCGACAGACATTCCGGGCCTCCTTGGTGTGCGAGGGACGTCTTCCCCACGAACCTGCGCACGCGTCGAGCTCGGTGTGTTGCCGCGATCTTCAGTTGGGTCCTGCTGGCGACCATTGTGCACCACGCACCACTTCGGCACCAGCGTTATCACCAGTCCCGCCGCTATGACCTCACGCGCCCGTCGGACCCCGTCGTGGTGCCGGTAGGCTCGCGGCGCGCAGCCGGCCATCGCCGGGCTCGCGCTGGGGCAGTAGCTCAGTCGGTCAGAGCAGCGGACTCATAATCCGTCGGTCGTCGGTTCAAGCCCGACCTGCCCCACCACCGAGGTCGGCACCCGACGCCGAGAGGAAGTCGGCCAGGATCGCGGCCAGCTGCTCGGGGGCCTCCTCGGCCATGTGGTGCCCCGAGTCGATGACGGCACTGCGGACCGGTTCGGTGCACCAGGGTGTCCAGATCCGGGCGGGGTCGCCGTACAGCAGCCCCATGTCGTCGTCCCTGGACCACGCCACCAGGACCGGACAGGTGATGTGCCGGCCGGCTTGCCAATCTGTCTCGTCGGCCTGGCGGTCGACGTGCAGCCCTGCCCTGTAGTCCTCCACCATCGCCCGGACGGTGGACGGCTGCGTGATCGCCCGCACCATGTCCTGGTAGTTCTCCTCCCCCATGGACAGGCGGTCGGGGCGGTACCAGGCCATCGGGTCGGCGTTGATGACTCGCGCGGCCTGCGGAGAGGAGAAGAAGAACCAGTGCCACCACAGCTCGGCGAAACGAGCGTCCGCACGCTCGAGCGCCTCCACGATCGGGACACCGTCGAGGACGGCCAGCCTCGTCACGTTGGCGGGGTGGTCCAGCGCTGTCCGGTATGCCACATAGCTCCCCCGGTCGTGACCGACCACCGCAAAGCGCTCGTGGCCCAACCTGGCCATCAGGGCCACGACGTCGCCGGCCATCGAACGGTCGGAGTACGTCGAATGACCGCCGTCCGGCTCCGGCGTCGACGACTGTCCGTACCCCCGCAGGTCAGGGCACACGACCGCGTACCCGGCCGCGAGCAGCAACGGCGCCACCCGGTACCACGTCGTGTGGGTTCGCGGGTGGCCGTGAAGCAGCACGACCGGAGTCCCCGACCCTGCTGACCGGACCCGCAACGTCACCTCGTCGTCGACCGCGACGTACGCCAGCTCGAAACCTTCGAAGATCACCGTTGCACCCTGCCATGCCGGGTCGCCCCGAGGGCCGGGAACCGGCGGCGATCAACCGTCGCCCGGGTGGGGTCGGAACTGCCTCCTCGGGCGTACAGTGAGATCGAAGGCTGCCCCGGACCCGGTTGCGACGTCACGGATACCGGAGCGCCCCATGAGCACCTCCCAGCCCCCGCTCGTGGACGAACAGCGTCCTTCCTGGATGTTGCGTGCGCGCCATGACGACTGCGGGGCGGTCTGGGTGCTCACCCTCATCGGCGAGTCCGACCTGGCCAGCCGGGACGTGCTCGCCGCTGAGCTGGCGTCCGCCGAGAACCGGCACCGGGAACGGCTGGTGCTCGATGTGAGCCGGTTGCGCTTCTGTGACGCGGCTTCGGTCGAGCTCATCCTCGAGGCGGGCCGCCGCACCTGGGTGGGGTTGAGGGGCGCCACCGCTTCGGTCGGTCGGGTGTTCGAGCTCTTGGACCCGCAAGGAACGGTGCACGCCGTACCGCCCGTGGGCAGGCTCGTCCAACCGAGTGCGTGCGTCACCTGACGTCACCTGACGGGGAGGGGATCCACCAGGCGCAGCTGCCGTCCGGTCGCGCCGGACTCTCCGATCTGGATCACGTGCGCGACGACGTCGGCCAGGTCCAGGCCGGCGTGGATGCTGATCCCGTGCAGCAGCTCCAGCGCTCCGTCCCGGTCCAGTTGCTGGCTGGCCATGACCAGGCCCAGTGCCACCCCGAGGTCGAGGTCGTCCGCCGGTCCGCCGTTCTGCGGACGGGACGACTTTTCCTCGGCGACAGCCCGGTCGAGGGCAGCCTCGAGCTGGCTGGTCAGGATGGCCGCCGTCACGGCCGTGGCGCCCCTGAACCCGTGCGCGCTGCGGGTGTGCAGCCGCAGCACTCCGGCATCGGCACGGTCCTCGAGGCAGATCCGCAGCGTCAGGACACGCGTGTCCGCGGGGAGCACAGCAGCCGTGCAGCTGCCGTCACGGTCGGCGGACGAGGTGACCGGGAACCGTTGGCCGGGACGCGTCACCAGCAGCTTGGCACCCGTCGCCACCGGGAGGGCCTGCAGGACCAGCGCCGGTGCCATGGCCACGATGTCGGCGAAGGAGACGTCGGCCAGCAGTCTTGCGAAGGCTGCCTCGGCCCCCAGCGCACCGTTGGGGGGCGTACGGCCGCGTTCCACCGGCGCCGGGCCCTGTCTCGGTGCGGGCGACCGCTGACGTCGTCGTGTCGGGTTCGGCATGTGGTCCTCGGGTTCATCCCCCCGCGGGGGCCGCTTGGTGTCCGCCCGCGGGGGGAAGAGTTCGGCGCCGTCGCCGCTGGTGCACCCCCTGGTGTACAGGTGGCGGCGGCGCCTGATCGTGGGGTCGGCCCATCACCTGGGTGACGGCTCGACCAACGGGAGACGAGGGAGTCGCAGGCCACATGAGAAAGCCCCGTCCTGTTGGCATCGTGGTCGTGACGCGCTGCAGGGTCCGGGGCAGCACCACATATTGTGGCTTGTCCCCCAAAAATGGCACCTCGGTCCAGGCCATGTCAAGCGTGCGGACGTCTGGTCTCGCGGCGCGCCGACCCCGTGGGCGGCCAGGTCCTTGCTCCCCACCACCAGGGGGGCTAGCGTCAGGGCTCTAGCAACGCCGCTGCCCCAGATCCGGTGCCGGAGTGCACCGACACGCAATCTGAGGGACGGGTGAGACCCAGTGCCGAAGGCCCGGGTGCAGCAGATCCTGCTCGCGGCGGGTGCTGCCGATCGTCAGGGGTCCACCCTGCCGGCGGTGTTGTGCAAGGCGTGCGCGGCTGCCCTCCCGGTCACGGGGGTCGGGCTGATCCTGATGAACGACCAGGGCCCGGCCGGTCTGGCCGCGGCGACCGACGGTCCGGCGTCGACGATGGAAGAGCTGCAGTTCACCCTGGGCGAGGGTCCTTGCGTGGATGCCTCGGTGGGTGGTCGCCCTGTCCTGCAGCCGGAGCTGAGGAAGACCGGACCGTCCCGGTGGCCCGGCTTCGGCCCGGCGGCGGTCGACGCCGGGATCGAGGCGATCTTCGCGTTCCCGCTGCAGGTGGGGAGCATCCGCCTGGGGGTGCTGGACCTGTACCGCGACGTCCCCGGCACGCTGAGCCCTCCCGAGCTGGCCGAGGCCCTCGCCTTCGCGGACGCGGCCACCAGGGTGCTGCTGCACCTGCAGGACCAGATGCCGCTGGATGCCGGCCTGCACCCGGACCTCGTCGGTGGCGCGCATCACCGACCGGAGGTCCACCAGGCCACCGGGATGATCTCGGTCCAGGCCGACGTGGGATTGACCGAGGCACTGCTGCTGCTGCGAGCCCGTGCGTACTCCAGCGAACGGAGCATCGTGGACGTCGCCCGCGACGTGGTCGCGCGCACCGTGCGCTTTCCCGCGGAATCAGAGGATCATGAGTAGTACCGCCGAACCCCACAAGCACGCCACCAGACCCGAAAGGCGGCCCGACATGGTCACCCAAGAGCGCCTCCTGGATGTCTTCGTCGAGCTCGCTGACACGTTGGTCGCCGAGTTCGACGTCATCGACTTCCTGCACACCCTGACCGAGACCAGCGTCGAGCTGCTCGACGCCAATGCGGCCGGGCTCATGCTTGCCGACCAACGGGGAAACCTCCAGGTGGTCGCGTCCTCCACCGAGGAGTCGCGTCTGCTCGAGCTGTTCGAGCTCCAGCACGACCAGGGACCCTGCCTCGACTGCTACCGCCAGGGCGAGCCCGTCGTCAACATCGACCCCGACGAGGCCGAGCGGCGGTGGCCGGCCTTCGGCGCCGCGGTCCGCGCCGCGAGCTTCGACTCCGTCCATGCCCTCCCCCTGCGACTACGCGATGAGGTCATCGGTTCGATGAACCTCTTCCTCGCCCGACCCGGAGGGCTCTCCCCGGAGAACCTGACCCTGGGCCAGGGCCTGGCCGACATCGCCACCATCGGCCTGCTCCAGGAACGCGCCATCAGGGAGAAGCAGGTCCTGGCCGAGCAGCTCCAGGGTGCGCTCAACAGCCGCATCCTGATCGAGCAGGCCAAGGGCATTCTCGCCGAGCGCCACGACCTGGCGATGGACCGGGCGTTCACCGCGATGCGCACGCAGGCACGGCGCTCCGGCCGCCCACTGCTCCAGGTCGCCGGCGAGGTCATCGACGGCAGCTTCGACGACTCCGCACTCCCGAAGGCCTGAGCCGCCAGACCCGCACGACCAGGCGGCTCAGCCGAACGGCCAGAGGCTGGTCGACGCTTCGGCGTTCTGCGCTCGGGCCGAGAACGGGGTCCCTAGAGTCTTCCCAGATCCCGGTGGTGGCCCGCGTCCGACGTGCAGCGGGCCACCCCGGGATGACCATCTCGTTGCACGCGAAGCCGATCGGGTGGGAATGCCAAGCACGCTGACATCGCTGCGGGTCCTCCGGGGGGACCCCCAGATCCCGGACGCACGAGTCGTCCTGGTGCGCGAGGTCCTTGCCGGCGAGTCCGTCGCCACCGTGGCCCACCGCGGCGACGTGGATCCGGCCGTGCTCCACCGCTGGGTCCAGCAGTTCCTCGACGCCGGCACCCGAGCCGTGACCAACACCCCCGACGAACAGGCCGCCGCGCAACGGGACCGCTTCCTGGCAGCCTTCGCCCACGAGCTGCGGACCCCGCTGGCTGTCGGCCGTGGCTGGCTGGACGCGCTGGTAGAGGGCGACCTCCCGCCCCAACAGCTCGACCGCGTGAGCGAGCGCCTGCAGAAGTCCTACCTCGCCCTGGAGAGCCGCATCCACGATGTCGAGCTGCTGGCCGCAGCGTCCCTGGGACGGCTGAAGGTCACCCGCGACCTCGTTCCCGTCACCGCGCTCCTCGAGGCCGCCCACCTCCCTTCGCCAGCCAGCGACCACCTCGCCCTGGTCGACGCCGGCCTGTTCACGCGCGTCCTGCGCGACCTGTGGGGTGCGGCGCACCTCGAGCCGACGCCGTGGAACGTCGCGGTGCAAAGCCACCAGACCGTTGCCTGGACCGAGGTGCGGGTGACCCGTCAGGGCCCCGCGCTGTCGACGGCGCGGCTGCAGGGCCTGTTCGAACCCTTCGACCTCGACGACGACACCTCCGGGATCACCTTCGGCCTGTACCTCGCCCGCGCCCTGACCGTGGCCCATGGCGGAGTCATGGGCCTTGAGCAGACCGGCGACGAGCTGGTCCTGTGGACCCGTGTTCCCAGACCCGGCACCACCAACACCAACGATCCAGAGGATGGACTGACATGACTTTTCGACTCTCCTGCGGGGACGTCATGCCCGGATGCAGCGCCCACTTCGAGAACACCGATCGCGACCTGCTGATGCAGGACGTCGTCGGGCACGCCCAGCGTGACCACGGGATCCACGAGATCGACGCGGACACCGCGCGCCTCGTGGCCTCTCGCGTCGTGGCAGCCTGACCCGACCTCCGCCCGGTATCGGGCGCAATGGCAGGTCCGGGGGTATGGTCTTGGCCCCCGAAGGGCAAAGGTCCGGTCAAGGTACTGCCGCTGCACCGCTCCGCAGGCGTACTGTCGTAGGAGTCGGGAGGCCCAGCGCACCCCCATTCAGCAGCGAAGCCACTCGACGTCGTCGATGGTCCCGGTCTCATCAACCGCGGGCCCCGACTGCGGCCGAACGATCAGGGGCAGGCCGCACGTCCAGCGCCTCCGCTGGTCCCGTTCCGGGACGGCGGAGGCGCTTTCGCGTGCTGTCTCAGGTGGTGGCGGGCAGGCCATCGGACACCAGCTGCGCCTGCTCCTGGATCGTGGCCAGGGCGTGCATCTGGGTGCGGGTCGCCGGGTAGAGCGCGAGGTACTGCTCGTAGAGGGCGTCGTACCGTTCCCGGACGGCGAGGTTGGGCACGACCGTGGTCCCCGGCGCCGTCCAGTCGGTATCGGGAGCGGCGAGTCCCGCGCCCACCGCCGCCATGAGCGCGTCCCCGTAGCTCGCCCCGACGGTCTGCGCCGGCACGTCCTGCGCCCGCCCGGTGATGTCGCTGACCACCTGCGTCCACAGGCCGCCCTGGGTCCCCCCACCGACGGCCACCACCCTGCGCACGGGGTGGTCCGGGGTGTCGAAGAGCTCGAGGAGCTGCCGCACCCCGAAGGCGATGCCCTCGTAGACCGCGCGGAAGATGTGTCCTCGCGTATGGCGCAGCGTCAGCCCCGCGATGACTCCCCGGGCGCGTGGGTCGAAGACCGGCGACCGCTCCCCCGCGAAGAAGGGCAGCACGAGCAAGCCGTCCGCACCCGCCGGTGTCGCCGCAGCCTCGGTCACCAGCGTCTCGAACGGCACGTCACCGACGAGCTCGCGCAGCCAGGTCGTGACCGTGCCCGAGGTCGCCATCCCAGCCGCCAGCGACCACGACCCCGGGTCGACCCCCACGGTGTTCCACAGCGGCGGGTGGCGGGCCGGTTTTTCCAGCACCTGCAGCACGAACATCGTCGAGCCGTACATGAGCATCAGGTCTCCCGGCGAGCGCACCCCGACGCTGTGCGCCTCCGCCCAGGCGTCGACGCTGCCGGCGCACACCGGCGTCCCGGGTGCGAGCCCGGTGGCCTCGGCTGCCGAGGACGACACCGCACCGACGACCTCCGCCGGCCACGCGAGGCGCGGGGCGGGCAGGTCGCCCATGCACGCGGCATACCAGGGCTCGTGCCACGTCCGCGCCTCGAGGTCGTACAGGGGCACGCTCTGGCTGGCCGTGTGGTGGTCGAGCACGTACTCGCCGGTGAGCTTGCGGACCGCGTAGGAGCTGGAGTTGTACCAGCGGCGGGTCCTGGCCCAGACCTGCGGCTCGTTGCGCCGCACCCACAACGCCTTGGGACCGATGGCCTGCGCGGTGACCGGGGTCCCGGCCACCCCGAGGATGGTCTCGACGCCGTACCGGTCGTTGAGCTCGTCGATCTCCGCCGTGGCCCGCATGTCGATGCCGTAGAGGATGGCGGGTCGCAGCGGGCGGTCCTGCTCGTCGCACAGGACGAGGCAGGGGCCGACGCCGCTGATGCAGACGGCGGACACGGGGGCACCCTCGGCCGCACCGACCAGCTCCCGCGTGATGGCCACGACGTCACCCCACCAGACCGCCTCCGCATCGACCTCTCGGCCCACCCGGGGCGTGGCATCGACATGGAACGCGGTCGTGGCCTGGTGGTGGTCGCCACGACGACCCCGTCCGCCGTGGTCAGCACCCCCTTGCTGCTGGCAGTGCCCAGGTCGATCCCCATGACCAGCGGCGCGCCGGCGCCGGTGGCGAAGTGTTGCGTCACAGGCGCACCCTGCCATGCCAGTCGAGCCACGAAGACACCACCGGACGTACGCGCCACAGGTTGCCATTGCGTGACAGTACCGATGCGGGTGGTCCCCTTCGGCGGTGGAGCCGGTAAGTTGCTGAACATGACCGAGCCCCTCGTCGTCCTCAAGGACGTCGACAAGCACTTCGGCGACCTGCACGTGCTGCGCGACATCAACTTGTCCATCGGCAAGGGTGAGGTCGTCGTGGTCATCGGCCCCTCGGGCTCGGGCAAGTCCACTCTCTGCCGCACGATCAACCGGCTCGAGACCTTCGAGACCGGCACCATCACCATCGACGGCCAGAACCTCCCGGAGGAGGGCGAGGAGCTCGCCCAGCTCCGCGCCGACGTCGGCATGGTGTTCCAGTCGTTCAACCTGTTCGCCCACAAGACGATCCTCGACAACGTCACCCTGGGCCCGATCAAGGTGCGCAAGATGGGCAAGTCCGAAGCAGAGAAGCATGCGACCGAGCTGCTCGAGCGGGTCGGGGTCGCCCACCAGGCCGAGAACGTCCCTGCCCAGCTGTCCGGTGGACAGCGGCAGCCTGGTGGCCATCGCCCGGTCCCTCGCGATGAACCCCAAGATCATGCTCTTCGACGAGCCGACCTGGGCCCTGGAGCCGGAGATCATCAAC
>CAVRMT010000015.1:0-82238 GCA_963722015.1 uncultured Actinomycetota bacterium
CGAGCACATCCGGCCTGGTCGCCTTGGTGCGGTTGACCGCGGACGGGCCGTCGTCGGCCGTGGCCACCACGGTCATCCCTGCCGCTGCGAGGTCGCGGGCCACCGCGTCCCGCCACAGGGGGTGGTCGTCGGCCACGACGACCGAGAGCGGGCCGGTCCGCTCCCGGGGCGGTCCGCTGCGCTGCGGGCCCTGCGACTGCTGCGAGTGCTGCTGCTCGGTCATGCCACCCCTCCACCGGGGGCGCCCGTCCTGGGCGCCCGCATCGTCACCGTGGTTCCCGAGCCCTGCCGGCCCGAGTACACCGCTTCTCCCCCGAGGTCGGCCAACCGGCCCCGGATGCTCGAGGAGGCACCCAGCCGACCTGCCGAGGCCGCCTCCTCGAGGCGGCCCGGCGGCATACCGATGCCGTTGTCGCGCACCGTCAGGGCCACGGTCTGCCCCTCGTCCTCGACCAGCACCCACGCCTGCGCCGACTCACCGGCGTGCTGGCGCACGTTGTCCAGCGCCGCACCCACCGCGGCCACGAGCTCACCGGCGACCCGCGGCGGCACCAGGACGGGGTCGGCGGGGGCGACGAGGTGCACCCGGCCCTGCGCGAAGCGGCCGAGCTGTTGGCGCAGGTCGACGTCACCGTGGACCTGCGCCGACAGCTCGGACGCCGACTCGTCGGGGGTGGTGCCGCTGACCAGGGCCCGCAGCAGGCGTTCCTGGTCGGCCGCCATCTGCCCCAGCTGCATCGCCTCACCACCGAGCTGGGCGCCCCGCCGGTTGATGAACGCCAGGGTCTGCAGGACCCCGTCGTGGACGGTCCGGGCCAGGCGCTCGCGCTCGCGCACCTGTGCCTCGACGGCAAGGGCCTCGCGCAGCTTGAGGTGGCCCTCACGCGCCAGGTCGACGGCGTACCCGACCAGGGTGCCGAAGAGCAGCAGCAGGACGATGTTGTTGATGGTGTTGGGCGTCGCGCGCCCGACCTCGACGAGGTCCACCACCCCGATGAACGCGGCGGCGACGACCCCGCCCTTGCGTCCCAGGAGCACCGCGGCGGAGACCACCCCGGCGGCCGGCCAGAAGGTGGCCAG
Organism: uncultured Actinomycetota bacterium; assembly: GCA_963722015.1. GTDB lineage: Bacteria > Actinomycetota > Actinomycetes > Actinomycetales > Dermatophilaceae > Pedococcus. Next base: position 1,081 of record CAVRMT010000015.1, read on the forward strand.
GGTGCGCGACCCCGCCTCGATCGACTCGGCCGAGTCGACCAGGCGCGTGGCCAGGATCGCCCCTGCCGCGAGCACCAGCTCCACGAGCACCAGCCACAGACGGCGCCGCCGGTAGACCACGAGGAACACCGTCCAGACGCCGAGCACCGCGAGGACACCCCACCCCAGCGCCGGGCGCACGAGGTCCTGGGGCCGGTCCCAGAGGGAGTACGCGGCATACGCCAGGGCGATCGGGCGAAAGACGTCGATGCCCTTCCAGAAGGCGGAGACGACCGCCGGCTCGGAGTCGGGCACCTCCAGCAGCCGCGGGCGACGGCTGCTGCTCCCCCCGGCCGCGCTCCTCGTCCTCGTCACGTGCTCCCCCGAGGTCACCGGCTCAGCTGGCCTCGCGGCGGCGCCGCCCGTGGGACCCGCCCCGGCCGCTGTCCTGGTCCTCGTCCTCGTCCTGGTCCTCGTCCTGGTCCTCGTGCTGGGCCTCGTGCTGGGCCTCGGCATCGTCCTGAACCCCGTCGCGGCTCTCCTCCTGCGGGTCGGCACCGAGCTCGGTCGTCTCGTCGATGTCGGCCGTGGCGTCGTCGATGCGTCGCCGGGCGCGCCGGATGGCCTCGTCGTCGTGGGCGTCGAGGGCCTCCTCGAGCTCCTTGGCCGCCGACCCGGGCAGGGCCGCCTCCTGCAGCTCACGGGCCTTGGTCTTGGCCGCGGCCAGGATGCGGTCCTTCATCGAGGTGGCGTACATGTCCACGTACTCCTGGCCGGACAGCAGCATCAGCTCGTACATGATCTCGTCGGTGATCGAGCGCAGGACGAACCGGTCGTCCTCCATGCCCTCGTACCGCGAGAAGTCCAGCGGCTTGCCGATCTTCACCCCGATGCGCATGAGCTTGGGGATCTTCTTGCCGGTCGGCTGGGCCTTGTCGGTCCCGATCATCGCGACGGGCAGCACGGGCACCCCAGCCTCGAGCGCCATCCGAGCCACCCCGGTCCGGCCGCGGTAGAGGCGTCCGTCGGGGCTGCGGGTGCCCTCGGGGTAGATGCCGAGCATCTCGTTGCGACGCAGCACGCGCAGGCCGGAGCGCAGCGCCGCCTCACCGGCACCGCCTCCCGACCGGTCGACGGGCAGCTGGCCGACCCCGCGGAAGAAGGCCGCCGTGAGGCGCCCCTTGATCCCCCGGCCGGTGAAGTAGTCGGACTTGGCCAGGAACGTCATCCGCCTCGGGACGACCAACGGCAGGAAGATCGAGTCCGAGAAGGACAGGTGGTTGCTGGCGAAGATGGCCGCGCCGTCCTCGGGGATGTTCTCCTCCCCCTCGACCCACGGCCGGAACAACAGCCGAAGGATCGGGCCCAGCACGACCGTCTTGAGCACCCAGTAGAACAACCGATCACCTCCCTGTGACGCGGTGAACTCTACGGCACCGCGAGGGTCGAACAGGGGTGAGTCATAGCGACGCCGGCAGGCCCCTTCCCGAGCCCGTTCCGACGACGGTGGGCACGCCCTAGGCAGGAGCCCTGCGCGAGGTGTTCCATGAGTCGGTGGCGCACGAGGGGGATGGTCGGGATGGGCGAAGGTCAGGTATGGGCCGTGGTGACGTTGGTGGCAGGCTTCTGGGTCGGCTACAGGACCGGTTACAGCAGCGCGGTCAGGCGCAGTGGTGTCAACTCGGTGAAGTCCGGCCTGAGGCGGATACGCAGCGGCCGGTGGTGACCGCGAGCAGACGGCCCGCCGAGACGAGCGGACGCACCCTCGACGGCTGCCGCGGTGCGTGCGAGGATTCGCGCCAACGTCCGTCACCGTCGGCGGCGGGGCTCGGGACCAGCCGGTCCCCGTGACCTCGTCCGACGCCCGTCCAGCGGTGCCCTCGGCGCCGCCAAGGAGCGCCCCTCGTGTCCGTCCGACCCGGTGCAGAGCCCTACTCCCACGACGGGACGGGCGAGCGCGGCCGGACCGGTGTCGTCCTGGCCCACGGGTTCACCGGCAGCCCGGCCAGCCTGCGCCCCTGGGCCGAGTTCCTCGCCGAGGCCGGGTACACCGTGCGCCTCCCCCGGCTGCCCGGCCACGGCACCAGGTGGCAGGAGATGAACCGCACCACGTGGCAGGACTGGTATGCCGCCGTCGACAGTGCCTTCCGTGAGCTCCACGAGCAGTGCGACCAGGTCTTCGTCGGCGGCCTGTCGATGGGGGGTGCGCTCGCCACCCGGCTGGCCCAGGACCACGGCCCGCGCGTGAAGGGCCTGATGCTGGTCAACCCGGCCTACAAGGTGGAGGACGTGCGGCTCAGGGCGCTGCCGCTGCTCCAGGCCGTCCTGCCGTCCCTGCCCGGGATCGGCAACGACATCCACAAGCCGGGTCAGGACGAGATCTGCTACGACCGCGTCCCGCTCAAGGCGCTCTACTCCCAGACCCAGCTGTGGGCGACCGTGGTCCGCGACCTGCCCGAGGTGACCCAGCCGCTGCTGCTCTGGCACAGCGTGGACGACCACGTCGTGCCTGCTTCCAGCTCCGAGCTGTTCCTCTCCAGGGTCTCGAGCACCGACGTCACCGAGATCGTCCTGCACGACAGCTACCACGTGGCTACCCTCGACCACGACGCGCCCCGTATCTTTGAGGAGTCGGTGCAGTTCATCGAGCGGCTCAGCTGATCGCGCAGCCCTCCCAGCAGGAAGCAGGACCGCCATGGGCGACAAGGACGTGGACGCACAGTTCGCGGACATCGTCGCGCGCTGGGACGACGTGCAGTCGCTGCCGGACAAGCCGCAGGACGCCGGGGTGAACCCTGCGCTCGAGCCGGGCACCGGCATCAACCCGCCGCCCACCCGGCCGTTCGTGGTCTGGCGCGGCGCCGAGCAGCCTCCTGCGCCCGGCCCGGACGAGCCGGAGGAGACCCCGCCGGCGGAGCTCGTCGACCACGACGGTGAGGAGCACTTCGAGCCCGGGCCCACCGCGCCGCTGCCGCCGCAGGAGGACGTGCAGTTCTGGGGCATCGTCGTCGGCCTCGTGGTCGGGCCGGTCGTGCTGCTGTGGCTGGTGATGTTCCACCCCGACGTCAGCAACTGGTGGACCCTGGGAGCGCTGGCGATGACCGTCGGCGGGTTCGTCCTGCTCGTCATGCGCCAGCCGCGCGACCGGGACGAGAGCGACCCCGACAACGGGGCCCGCGTCTAGGTCGGTCGAGGTCGACGTCGACCCAGGTGGGCCGGTGGTCGCTGGCTGCGACGAGGTCAGCCTCGTCGAGCTGCACCGGTGGGTGCGGCAGGACGGTGAGCTCGCGCGAGGCGAAGATGACGTCGAGCACCTTCCGCGGGGCCTTGGCGGGGAAGGTCGGGGTGTTCGGCGACACCAGGTGCAGCGGTGCGGCGAACAGCTGCCACGCCTGCCCGGTCTCCCCCTCGTTGAGGTCACCGGCGAGCAGCACCGGGCCACCGCCCGACACCGACTCCAGGATCTGCCCCGCGTGTCGTTCGCGTTCGGCGGCGTCGAGGCCGAGGTGGACCGAGGCCACCACGAGAGGTTGGTGACCTGCGGGCGCGACGCGCGCCACGGCATACCCGCGGGTGCGCTGGAGGGCAGCCACCCGCAGCCGGTGGTGCCGCGACTCCCTGACGTGCACCCGCAGCGAGGTGAGGATGGTCGTGCCGCCGCTGCCGCGGTGCCGACCCGACCAGTACAGGCCGCACTCGGCGGCGAAGGAGGAGACCTGCCACGCCCCGAAGAGGCGACGCGGCACCTCCTGGAGGCAGAGCACATCGGGGTCGATCGCCCGGATCACGCGGACCGCCGCGGACCGGTCGAGGGTGAGGTCCTTGAGGTTGTAGGACGCCACGCGCATCGTGCTCATGCGTCGCGTCGGGCCAGGTCGGCCGCCCCGATGAGTCCCGCGTCGTTGCCGAGCTCGGCAGCCACGATGCGCGCCTCGGGTCGGTAGCCGCGACCGGTGAGGTGGCGGCGGAAGGTCGTGCGCGCCGGCTCCAGCAGCAGGTCGCCGGCCGCGCTGACGCCGCCCCCGACGACGAAGGTGCCGGGGTCGAAGGCTGCGGCGAGGTTGGCGATGCCCACCCCGAGCCAGGTGCCGATCTCGCCGAGCAGCTCGGTGGCCGTGGGGTCACCCTCCTGCGCCGCCTGCGTGATGAGGGGGCCGGTGAGGGCCATCGGGTCACCCTCGACCCGGGCCAGCAGGTCCGAGGCCACCGGGCTGTTCGCGGTCATCAGCGATCGCGCCTCGCGGACCAGGGCGTTGCCGGACGCGTACTGCTCCCAGCAGCCCCGGTTGCCGCACTCGCAACGCTGCCCGCCCGGCACCACCTGCATGTGCCCGAACTCCCCCGCGATGCCGTACTTGCCTCGCACGACCTGACCGTCGAACAGCAGCGCCCCACCGATGCCGGTGCCGAGGGTGATCATCATCAGGTGCGTCTCGCCGCGGGCCGCCCCGAACCGCCACTCGGCCCAGGCCGCGGCGTTGGCGTCGTTGTCCACCGAGATCGGGACCGGAACCCGGCGCTGGAGGTTGGCCTCGAGCGGCTCACCGCGCCAGGACAGGTGGGGCGCGAACACGACGGTCGCCCGGTCGGCAGCGACGAACCCGGCCGCACCGATGCCCACGGCGACGACCTCGTCCTGCGCGCGGTCGAGCAGCTCGGCGACGACCTCGACGATGGTGTCCTCCACCACGCCGGGGCTCTTCGAGCGGTGCGGGGTGTCGCGGCGCGCCCGCGCGACGATCGTGCCGTCCTGGGCGACCAGTCCCCCGGCCACCTTGGTTCCACCGATGTCGATGCCCACTGCGAGTCGTTCGCTCATGAACCGATCCCCTCCGCCGCGAGCGCCGCGGCACCGATCAGGCCTGCGTCGTTGCCGAGCGTGGCCGGGACGAACTCTGCCACCGGCCGGTGCCCCCGACCGGTCAGCTGACGACCGTATGCGGCCCGGGCCGGTCCCATGAGCAGGTCGCCTGCGGCGACCACGCCACCGCCGATGACGATGAGCTCGGGGTCCAGGAGGGCCGACACCGACGCCGCGCCCTCGCCGAGCCAGCGGCCGAGGTCGGCGAGCAGCTCGATGGCCGCGGCGTCACCGGCCTGCGCTGCCGTGGTCACGTCGTGACCGCGCAGTGCGGCGGCATCGCCGCCGCACGCGTCGGACAACGCCGCTCCGTGCGGGGTCCCGGAGGCCACCAGCTCACGGGCCTCGCGGACCAGGGCGTTGCCGGAGGCATAGACCTCCCAGCAGCCGCGGTTGCCGCAGCCGCACCGGATCCCGTCGGGGACGACGCGCATGTGGCCCAGCTCCCCGGCGACGCCGTAGGCGCCGCGCAGCAGCCGGGAGTCGATGATGGCCCCGCCACCGATGCCGGTGCCCACGGTGACGAGCACCATGTCGTCGACCTCGCGGGCCGCGCCGTACCGGAACTCGCCCCACGCAGCGGCGTTGGCGTCGTTCTCGATGATGACGGGGTGGTCGACGAGCGCCTCGAGGCGGCGCTTGAGCGGCTCGTCACGCCACGCGAGGTTGGGGGCGAACAGCACCGTCGAGCCGGTCCGGTCGACGAAGCCGGCGCATGCGACACCCACCGCGACGACGTCCGAGCGCGGCGCGGCGAGCTCGACGACCAGCGCGGCCACGTCGTGGGCGATCTGGTCGGGGTCCTGCGCCGGGGTGTCGCGACGAGCCCTCGCGAGGATCTCACCGGTCGCCGAGACGAGACCGGCGGCGATCTTCGTGCCACCGATGTCCACGCCGATCGTCACGCTCATGGCGCTGGGTCCCCCTGGTCGTCGTCGATGGTGATGTCCTGCACCCGCGGGCCGCGGGTCCCGGGGTCGTGCGGTGCCGGAGGGCTGCCGGCCGTCCCACGGGTGTGGGTGGCCACGTCGCGCAGTGCCGTGGCCAGGGCCCCGGCCAGGTCTGCCAGCCGGTCGACCGTCTCCGGTCGCACCGACCGCAGCAGCCCGATGCCCTGGCACACGGGGCACCACTGACAGGTGACGGGCCGCTCGCCCCCGTTGGCGGCACCACAGTGCCCGCAGCGCTGCGCGTCCTGCGTCCTCGTCTCATCCGGCGGCGCCTCGGTGTCGGGGACGGCCGGGTCGGGCGCCTCCTCGCGAGCCGGCCCGGCGGCGTACCCGCTCGTGCTCACCCACCCCCCGAGGGCGTCGAGCAGCCGCGCCGCCTCCTCCGCGACCGAGCCCACCGGCGGCTGGCCGGGCTGGTGGGGGTGCTCGTCCGGGCCGTGCTGCGCTGCTCCCTCGTCGTGCCGGCGCCGGTCGGTCTGGTCGGTCTGGTCGGTCTGGTCAGTCTGGTCGGCCACGTGGCCACACCTCCTCGTCGGGGACGAAACGGACCTGCAGCAGGCCGTCGCGCACGGCCGCCCCGTCGACCACGCATCGTTGCAGAGCCGCCGGGAGGGTGAGGACCCGGCGGTGCTCGCCCACGGCGACGAGCAGCTCGTCGTCCCGACGCTGCAGGCCCAGGTCGCGGGCGTGGGCCAGGGGCAGCGGCAGGCTGAGGGTGAACCCCTCGTCGGTGCGCTCGACGGCCATGCCGCGGTGGGTCACCGGGGCGAGGAGGTCCTGCGCGTCGTCGGCGCCGTGGGCGCGGCCCAGGGCGGCCAGGGCCTCCACCCCGATGGGCTCTGCCGCGAGGTAGGGCGCGACGAGGACGGCCAACCCGGCGAAGGACTCCCGCACCTCGACCAGGCCGGCCTGCTGGGCGGCGTTCCACCCGCTGCGCCACGGGTCGACCGGCGCTGACGGGGCGGGCTGGCGGGCAGCGTCCGGTTCGGCGGCGTCCGGCTCGGCGGCGTCCGGTTCGGCAGCGTCCGGGAAGACCCGGTTGACGATGACCGCGTCGACCACGAACCCGTACAGCGACAGCGACGTCCACGTCCGGCGGGACTCGGCGATGACGACGCGCTCGGGTGTCAGCACGAGGCGCACCGACGTCTGGTCGCCGGTCAGGATGCGGTGGACCTGACGCATCTGCCGGTGCCACCCGGTGACCGCCTCGACCACCTCGGGCGCGGGCAGCGGCACGCCGGCCGCGGCGGCCGCGGCCGGACGCAGGCTGCGGATCAGGCCACGCTGGGCGGGCAGCAGCCGGTCGAGGTGCCAGGCGAGGGCCTCCGGCAGGGCCAGGAGGCGCAAGGTCTCCGCGGTCGGTGCGCAGTCGACGACGACGAGGTCCCAGGGGCCCGACTCGACCTGCGAGCGCATCTCGAGCAGGGCCGCGACCTCCTCGGCGCCCGGCAGCCGCGTCAGCTCCTGCGCCACGACGGTGTCGATGCCCAGGGTGCCGAGCACCGACAGCAGGTAGTCCTGGACCACCCGCCAGGACTCCCCCAGCAGGTGCGGCGGGCTGACCTGCAGGGCCGACAGCCCCGGTTCGACCTCGACGGGTCGTCCGGCAGCCGCTCCGGCGAGGTCCACCCCCAGCGCGTCGCCGAGGGAGTGGGCGGCGTCGGTCGACATCACGAGCGTCTTGACGCCGCCTCGGGCCGCGCGGACCGCCGTGGCCGCTGCCGTGGTGGTCTTGCCGACCCCGCCCTTGCCGGTGAAGAGGAGAACGCGCATGAGGTCGGCCCGGTGGTCGCCGGGTCAGCCCTCGACGCGCTTCTTGAGCTCCTTGAGCGCCGTGTCGATGATGACCTTCTCGGCCTTGCGCTTGAGCATCCCCAGCATGGGGATCTTCACGTCGACCGCGAGCCGGTAGGTGACCGTGGCGCCGGTCCGCCCCTGCGCTGCAAGGGTGTACGAGCCGTTCATGGCCTTGAGGACGTTCGCCTCGACCAGCGTCCACGACACGACGCCGGTGCCGTCCTCGGTGACGTCCCACTGGTAGTCCAGGACGTAGGTGTCCTTGATCGCGCCGGCGTCGAGGGTGAACTGCACCTGGTCGGCCCAGCCGTCGCCCTCCTCGGTCAGGACGCTGACCTTCTTCACCTCGGTGGCCCACTCGGGGTAGCTCTCGAAGTCGGCGATGACGTCCAGGACGTCGCCAGGGGTGGCGGCGATGTCGATGCTGGACTCGGTGCGGTCGGCCATGCGCCGAAGGCTACAACGACTTCCCTTCGAGCCTGTCCTTCAGTCCGTGCACGGCCCGTTTCCACCGCAGCGTGTGCCGCGTGGCGACGTCGCGGGGCGCCGACGGCTGCCGGTGCCCGCGCAGGTAGTGGTGCACGATGGCGCCGTCCCACCAGGGCTCGAGCCACACCTCCATCTCGCCGACGACCTGACCGGTCACGGCCCAGCGGATGCCCTTGGCCCCACGGTCCCGCACGAGCTCGCGCTGCACGTGCGGCCAGACCCGGCTTGCCCACGCCTCGTCGCCGAGCTGGGCGCGGATCAGCGCCGGTGGAGCGTCGACGAAGGTCTCGTCGATGACGTCGATGCGTGAGTCCCTCACAGGGGCCAGTGTCCCGTACTGAACGGTCGGGTTGCAGCGCGCCCTCCCCACCGCCACCACCCCTCGATAGGCTGCAGGTCGAAGGCAAGTGATCCGCTGTCAAAGGAGACTCTGTGCAGGAACACGTCGCGCCCCCACTCGTCGAGCCCACGACGGAGGGCAGCCTCGCCGACCTGCCCGCCCGCAACGCGGCCAACAACCCGACGAACGTCGCGTTCTCCCGCAAGGAGGGCGCCGCCTGGGTCGACGTCACCGCGGGCGAGTTCAACGACGACGTCCGCGCCGTGGCCAAGGGGCTGGTCGCCGCCGGCCTCGCCCCCGGCGACCGGGTCGCGATCATGTGCAAGACGCGCTACGAGTGGACCCTGACCGACTTCGCCGTCTGGACCGCCGGCGGCGTGACCGTCCCGATCTACGAGACGTCGTCCGCCGAGCAGGTCGCCTGGATCCTCGACGACTCCGGTGCCCGCGGCATCATGCTCGAGACGCCGTCCCACCAGGCCACCGTCGACGAGGTTCGTGGCGAGCTGTCCGGCCTCGACCACGTGTGGCAGGTCGACGCGGGAGCCGTCGCCGACCTTTCGGCAGCCGGTGCCGACGTGAGCGACGAGGACCTCGCCGCGGCCACGTCGGGGGTCGACCGCACGAGCACGGCCACGATCATCTACACCTCGGGCACCACCGGGCGCCCCAAGGGCGTGCAGCTCACGCACGACAACTTCATGGCGCTCACGGAGAACGCGATCACCAAGCTGCACGAGGTCGTCAAGGCCGAGAACGCCTCGACGCTGCTCTTCCTGCCGCTCGCCCACGTCTTCGCACGGTTCATCCAGATCCTCTGCGTCACCAGCGAGGCGAAGATGGGCCACAGCGCCGACATCAAGAACCTCCTCGCGGACTTCGGCGACTACAAGCCGACGTTCATCCTGTCGGTGCCCCGGGTCTTCGAGAAGATCTACAACTCGGCCGAGGCGAAGGCCACCGCCGACGGCAAGGGCAAGATCTTCGCGACCGCCGCCGAGACCGCGATCGCCTGGTCCACGGCGCAGGACACCGGTGGCGCCGGCCTGGCCCTCAAGCTGCGCCACGGGGTCTTCGACAAGCTCGTCTACGGCAAGCTGCGTGCGGCCATGGGCGGGCAGGTCATGTACGCCGTGTCCGGCGGCGCCCCGCTCGGCACGCGCCTCGGCCACTTCTTCCGCGGGATCGGCGTCATCGTCCTGGAGGGCTACGGCCTCACCGAGACCACCGCCCCCGCGACGGTCAACGTCCCGGACCGCGTCAAGATCGGCACCGTCGGGGCGCCGCTGCCCGGTGTCGGCATCCGCATCGCCGACGACGGCGAGATCCTCATCCGGGGCAACAACGTCTTCGCGAAGTACCACAACAACGACGACGCCACGGCCGCCGCGATGCAGGACGGCTGGTTCCACACCGGCGACATCGGCGAGCTCGACGAGGACGGCTACCTCAAGATCACCGGCCGCAAGAAGGAGCTCCTGGTCACCGCCGGGGGCAAGAACGTCGCGCCGGCGGCCCTCGAGGACCGCCTGCGCGCCCATCCACTGGTGTCCCAGTGCATCGTCGTCGGCGACCAGAAGCCCTTCATCGCCGCCCTGCTCACCCTCGACGAGGAGATGTACCCCGGCTGGGCCAAGAACAACGGCGTCGCCGGCGTGAGCTTCGCGCAGGCCCACACCGACGAACGAGTGCTCAAGGCGCTGCAGGACGCCGTCGACGACGCCAACAAGTCGGTCTCCAAGGCCGAGTCGATCCGCAAGTTCGCCGTGCTGGAGGACGACTTCACCGAGGAGAACGGCTACCTCACCCCCAGCCTCAAGCTCAAGCGCAACGTCGTGATGAAGGACTTCCACGAGCAGGTGGAGGGGCTGTACTCCGGCGCGAAGGACTGACCTCTACGGTCTAGCCATGCCCTCCGGCGCCCGCCCGCACCGTCCCAGCCAGGCCACCGTCTTCGCGGTGGCCTGGCTGGTGTTCTTCACCGTGCTGCAGTGGAGCGTCGTGCGCTACCGCATCCCGATCGTCGCGACCCTGACAGCGGCCACGCTCGCCCTCGCGCTGTGGCAGTGGCGCGGCTGGCAGGTCCGGCTGACCGGGCCTGCGGTCTCGCTCGCGCTGGCCGGGTCGGCCCTCGCGACGCTGACCGTGCCGCTGTTCAGCTACCTCGCCCCCACCGGCCTGGCGGTGGCCACCAGCCTGCTCGTGGCGGGACCACTGGTCTGTGCCGGCCTGCTGTGGTCCCACGGCCCGGCTGCGCGCCGAGCGGCGTGGGCCGCCGGTGCCGCCGCCGTGCTCGCGTATGCCGCCGCCGCTGCGACCGCCATCGTGTCCTCCCCCCGGCCCCGCATCGATGTCTGGGTGACGTTGCAGCAGGCCAGCGACGCCCTGGGCAGGGGCGAGAACTTCTACACCATGAGCTGGACCGACTCCCCCGGCATCCAGGACGCGTTCACCTACCTGCCGTGGACCGCGGTGCTGCTCGCCCCCGGGCGCTGGATCGCAGACGACGTCCGGTGGGCCCTGGCCCTCTGGACGCTGGTCGGGGTCGTCGGCGTCTGGTTCCTGGCTCGCCATACCGGCCGCGGCACCCGGGAGCAGGCACCAGGATCGGGCGCAGGCACGTCCACGGGGCCGGATCCGGACTCCGGGGCGCAACCCTGGGTCTGGACGGCCGCCGCGGTCACCGCCCTGCTGCTGCTCGCCCCCGGCACGCTCACCCAGCTCGACCAGGCGTGGACCGAGCCGTTGCTGCTGACCGGGATCGTGTGGTGGGCCGTCCTGGTGCAGCGAGGCAGGGCGTGGTGGGCGGTCGTCCCCCTGGCGCTGGCCTGCGCGAGCAAGCAGCACCTGGCGTTGCTGCTGCCGGTGCTGCTGGTGTGGCGGCCGTTCGGGTGGCAGCGCACCGTCACCACCGGAGCACTGACCGGGCTGCTGCTCGCGCCGTGGTTCCTCGCGAGCCCGTCCGACTTCGTCCACGACACCATCACGCTGCTGCTGTCGTTCCACCCGATCAGGTTCGCCAACACGCTCTACCTGCTGGCGTTCAACACCTTCGGCGTGACGCTGCCCTTCTACGTCACTGGGGTCGTCGTCCTCGGCACGCTGGCTGCTGTGGTGTGGACCGTCTGGCGGCGCCAACCCGACCTCGGGTCGGTGCTGCGCTGGTTGGCGGTCGTGCTGCTCGTGGCCAACCTGGTCAACAAGCAGGCGTTCTACAACCAGTTCTGGCTGGTGGGAGCCCTGGTCGTCGTCTCGCTCGCTGTGCGCCGTCAGCCCGAGGCCAGCTTGCGCAGGTAGGTCAGCCAGTCGCGGGTGAAGGCGGCCTCGGTGGTCCCCAGGACCGACTCGAAGGCGGTCCGGGCGTTGGTCTCGGCATCGCCGGAGGGGCCCCCGGGGTCGGGAGCCGCCGCCACGGTGAGGTAGAACCTCACCAGCCCCGCCTCCCCCTGGCGGTCGACGATCCGGCTGACCGCGAGCCAGGCAGCGTTGTAGCTCGGGGCGATGGTGGAACGACCGGGGTCGAACTCCCGGGCCGTCGGTAGGGCCGTGGGCCCGGTCCCGGCCCGGACCTGCTGCAGGAGGGCCGCGGCGATGCGTTGTCGGGTGGCGTCGACCGCTCGGTAGCCGACGTAGTCGGCGGTGCCCTCCGACAGCCACATCGGCACCGGGCGGGTGGTCGTCGCCCGGACGGCCACGTGCGTTGCCTCGTGGGTGGTCACGACCTGCTGCCCGGTCTGCTCGAGCGTGTCGAACGCCTCGGGGTTGACCACCACCCGGTCGGCCCCGGCGCGGCCGTCACCGTCGAACGGACCGTCGGTGACGGCGGCCACCTGCTCCACCTGGGTCGGGTCCTGACCGACCTGCTCGGCCATCTGGGCAGCGCTGGCCGGGACCACCAGGACCAGCCGCGAGTTCCACGGCGCCGTCCAGACCGCGCGCACGCTGGACACCGCTCGGTCGCCCAGCGCGAGGTAGGGGCGCAGCCGGCTCGCCGGGCCCGACCCGAGGACCAGGGTCGTCGCGCTGCGGACGACCGTGAACCTCGGCAGGTCCCACACCTGCGCCTGGGTGCCGCCGTCGGTGTCGTCGACGAGCTTCCAACCGTCGGCCCGTCGGACCACGGTGAAGTAGGACTCGAACTCCCTCGTCCCGCTGTCGAACCCGGCGAAGCCGTAGCGGCCGCCCACCCGCGACACCCACGCGTCCGGGCCGAGCTGGGCGACCCGTTCGCCGGACAGCGCCGGGGCAGGCTCCGGCGTGCCGTAGCGGAACGCGGCGAGCGGCAGCTTGACGAGCGCCTCGTACTGGGCGAGCTGGCGCAGGCCGAAGCCGGAGGTCGGGTCATCGAGGGTGTCGCTGAACCCGGCCCGGTCGTGGGCGAGCACTGCTGAGGCGCGACTGGCGAGCAGCGCCGCGAGGGCCTCCTCGCGGTCGACCGTCGGGTTGACCGAGCCCTGCCGGGTCTGCGTCGTGGTGGCGGTCGTCGTGCTCGCAGGGACCGAGGACGTCGTCGGGGCGGTCGCGGGTTCGGCGCAGGCGCCGACGCCCAGCCCGAGGCCCACCACGACGACGAGCAGCACGAGGAGCAGGAGGGGGAACCTCGTTGGCGTCGCGTCGCCTCGCTGCCCCACCCTGGTCCGCACCCGCCCATCGTAGGCAGGGGTGCCGGCAGCAGCGGCGTGCGGGAACCGCGGTCAGCCGACGGCCCGGGCGTGGGCCGCCCACGGCTCGCGTCGAGCCGTGGCGCTGCCGGCCTCCTGGGCCGACACCAGCCCGGCTGAGGCGAAGCGGCTCAGGGCCAGCCGCTCGGCGGCGTCGAGCGGCAGCCCGGCACTGGTGGGGGTGAGGAACGCCGTGACCATGCAGTCGTCGCAGTGCAGGTCACGCACGGGGCAGCTCTGGCAGTCGATGATCATCGCGATCACCCCTTCCTGTTCGGCACCGGTGGACCACCTCCACCTGTGCAGGACGCTACGAGACGCCACCGACAACGCCCCCGATGCCATACCACCCGCGCCCTGCGCACCCCTCTGGCACAGTGGCGCCCGTGAGCTCGCTGATGCCGCGGCTGGACCGCCTGACGCGGACGTTCTGGCGCACCGTGGGACGTCCGGTGGACCTCGGTGGGGCCGAGCGGTGGCTCGACGCCCCGGTCCACGACGGGGCGACGGTCGGCGACCACTGGCTCGGGGCCGAGGCGGCACGCCTGGGTGGAACGCTGGTGCAGGACCCGGCAGCGGGCCTGCTCCCCGACCTGGCCGCGCTCGACGGCCCGGCCTTCCGCGCCAGTGACCTGGCCCCCGAGGTCAGGGACTTCTACGAGCACACCGCGCGCTGGCGGATGGAGGTGTGGGCCCAGTGGAACACCCTCTTCCAGCCCGCGGGCGAGCTCGTCTCGCGGCACTTCGGGCGCCGCGTCCACCAGCTCGCCCTGCCGACCCGGCCGCTGGACGTGGCCCACGGCATGGACAGCCGGGTCGTGGCCATCCTCGACCCCTCCGGCCGGCAACAGGCCGCCGGCTGGCTGCGCACCCTGCGCTCGACGGGAGGGTACGTCTACAGCGGGTGCTACTCCAGCCGGACCCTGCCCGGGTCGCGACAGCCGAGCGTGCACGTGGCCTTCCCGCTCGAGGCGGGGAACGTCCAGGTCTTCCTGCGACCCGCGGTCCTGCCCGGAGGCGGCCTCGAGCTGCGTTCCCCCGCAGGCGGGTTCGGCCAGGACGGCGCCTACGTCCTGGTGGGCGACGGGGGCCGGGCAGGGTCCGGCCCGCAGGACCCGACACGGGACTCGATCACGGGTCGGTCGGCCGTATGCCGCCCGCGTGCCCATCCACGAGCACTTCCGGGTGTACGTCGACGACGAGGGCGTCCTGCGCACCGACCACCTGCTCCAGCTCTGGTCGGCCACCGTCCTGCGCCTGCACTACAAGCTCACCCCCACCGGTGCCTGACGCTGCAGGCGCGCCTGCGTCGGGCTGTCACACCACCGGCATACGGTCGGGGACATGCAGATGGTCCAGGGCACGTTCGACGACTTGGGCACGGCGCTGGCCGATGTCACGTTCGTCGTCGTCGACCTCGAGACCACCGGCGGCAGCCCCGCGGACAGCGCGATCACCGAGATCGGTGCCGTCAAGGTGCGCGGCGGCGAGGTGCTCGGCGAGTTCCAGACCCTGGTCAACCCGCACCTGCCGATCCCGGCGTTCATCCAGGCCCTGACCGGCATCACGACCGCGATGGTCGCCGACGCCCCGCGGATCGAGACGGCCCTGCCCGCGTTCATGGAGTTCGCCCGGGGCACGGTCCTGGTGGCGCACAACGCGCGGTTCGACATCGGCTTCCTGAAGATGGCCGCCTCCGTGCAGGGCATCGAGTGGCCGCGACACACCGTGCTCGACACCGTCCACCTCGCGCGCCAGCTCGTCACCCGCGAGGAGGCGCGCAACCACAAGCTGTCGACCCTCGCCGCGCTGTTCGGGGCCCAGACCACCCCCGACCACCGGGCCCTGCACGACGCACGCGCCACGGTCGACGTCCTGCACGCCCTCATCGGCCGGGTCGGCAGCCTCGGGGTCCACACCCTGGAGGAGCTGTCGAGCTACACCTCGCGGGTCAGCCCGGCCCAACGGCGCAAGCGGTGGCTCGCCGACGGGCTGCCCGACCAGCCGGGGGTCTACCTGTTCAAGGACGGCGCCGGCCGGGTGCTCTACGTCGGCACCTCGGTCAACATCCGCACCCGGGTCCGCAGCTACTTCACCGCGTCCGAGCACCGCTCCCGGATGGCCGAGATGGTCCGCCTCGCCGAGAGCGTGACCCCGGTGGTCTGTGCCACGACGCTGGAGGCGGAGGTGCGCGAGCTGCGCCTCATCGCCGAGCACAAGCCGCGCTACAACCGCCGGTCCAAGACCCCCGAGCGGGCCACCTGGGTCAAGCTCACCGTCGAGGCGTTCCCCCGGTTGTCCATCGTCCGGGAGGTCCGTCGGGACGGCGCGAAGTACATCGGCCCGTTCGGCAGCCGCTCCTCGGCCGAGGCCGCGATCGCCGCGGTGCACGAGGTGATCCCGTTGCGCCAGTGCGTCCAACGGCTCTCCCCCACCCGGTTCGTCGGGTCGTGCGTCCTGGCCGACATGGGGCGCTGCGGCGCTCCGTGCACCGGGGCCCAGTCCGTCCAGCAGTACGACGTGGTCGTCCAGGACGCCGTCCACGCCCTCGTCGGCGACTCCCGTGCGGTCGTCACCGCCCTGCGGGGACGGATGGGCACCCTCGCCGAGCAGGAGCGCTACGAGGACGCCGGCACCCTGCGTGACCGCCTCCTCGCGCTGGTGCGGGGTATGGCCCGTGCCCAGCGGATCGCGCCCCTCGCCGCGAGTCCCGAGATCGTCGCAGCCCGCCGGGCGGCGACCGGCGGGTGGGAGCTGGTCGTGGTCCGCCACGGCCGGCTCGCGGCCTCGACGGTCTCCCCCCGCGGCGCCGACCCCATGCCCTACGTCGAGGCGATGCGCCAGGCGGCCGAGGTCGTCCTGCCCGCGCCGTGGCCCGCCCCGGCCGCGATCCCGGAGGAGACCGAGAAGATCCTGCGCTGGTTGGAGCAGCCAGGGGTTCGGGTCGTCGACGTCGAGGGTGAGTGGACCTGCCCGGTGGGGGGCGCAGCCGGCGCCCGTGCGGCTCTCGAGGGTGCGTCCGAGCGCTCCTCGCGCTCCGCCTTCGTCGCGGCGTCGTAGGCGCGCGGGCAGGACGGCTCGACCACCTCGGCCACTGCGTCCACCACGTCCACCACGTCCACCACGACGACCAGCACCACCACGACGACCAGCACGATGACCCACCACGACCACCACGACGACCACGGGGACGGGATGGGGTGAGCACTCCACTTCGGGCACCGAGCGCCGATACAGTGGGCACCGTGATCTCCGCCATCGTCCTCATCAACGCCGAAGTCGACCGGATCCCCGAGGTCGCCCAGGCGATCGCCGAGCTGGACGGGGTCAGCGAGGTCTACTCCGTGGCCGGTGACGCCGACCTCATCGCCATGGTGCGCGTCCGCGCCCACGAGGAGCTGCACGACGCCATCGCCGGGCGGCTCAACAAGGTCGAGGGCGTCACGGGCACCAACACGCACATCGCGTTCCGCACCTACTCCAAGCACGACCTCGAGGCAGCGTTCAGCCTGGGGCTCGACGGCGACTGACCGCCGCACCCCGTCCACGGGCTGACGCGTCCCCGCCCGGCGCACCCGCGGCCCGGCCGCCCTGCCCACCGTGCCCGCGGCCCCGGCCGCCCTGCCACGCCCTGCCCTGCCCCTGCCCACCGCAGTGCACTCTGCCCACGAAGCTTCCCGGGCAGAGTGCACTGTGGTGGGCAGAGCGGGGACCGTGGTGAACTCGATGACCGGGTTGTCGACCTTGCTGCGCGGAGCGCCATCCGGCTGATCTGAGTAGCAAACCCCATGCCTCCGGGCGGCGCAGGCTCCACACTCGGGCCACCGCGTACGATGCGCGCCTTCCTCTGGAGGACCGATGCCCCCGATCCCCTGCCCGTCCTGCGGCGCCTTCCTGCCCGCGCAACCGGTCCGGTGCCTCGCCTGCGGGCTGCCCCTGACCGGACCGGACGCCGCGCGGCTGTGGGAGCTCGACCAGCGCCTTGCCGCCCTGCAGGCCGACCGCGCGCAGGTGCTGACCGCCTTGCGCGCCCGGGGCGCGGCGCAGGCCCGGCCCGTGCCCGGCACCGCGCCCGGCACCGCGCCCGGTCCAGCGGGTGTCATAGCAGGGGGCACCGCGCCCGGCACCGCGCCCGGTCCAGCGGGTGTCACAGCAGGGGGCACACCGCCCGGCGCTCTGGGCGACCCCTCGATCGGCGCCTTCGCAGCAGCGTCCCTGCCCTTCCCGGCCCCGTCCGCGGACCCCGCCTGCGCCGCTGTCCCTGCTCCCGCCTCCGCCCCTGCCACTGCCCCAGCCCCAGCCCCGCGGCGACGCTGGACCACGCAGCAGACCCTGCTGGCCGTCGGGGTGCTCCTCGTCCTCGTCGCGTCGTCCATCGCCCTGGCTGTCGCGTGGTTCCTCATCGGCCGCTACGGCCAGATGGTCGTCATGGGTGGACTGACCGCCCTCGCCGCCTGGGCCTCGTTCCGGCTCTCCCGGCGCGGCTTGTCGAGCAGCGCCGAGGCCCTGGCCCTCGTGGCCGGCGGGCTCCTGCTCCTGGACACCACCGCCGCCCGCCGGTTCGGCCTGCTGGGCCTGGACCGGCTCGACTCGCGGCTCTACACCGTGGCCGCCGGGCTGCTCGTCGCCGTCCTGCTCGCGGGCCTGCACCGCCGTGATCGTCGCGTCGCCGCCTTCGCCCTGCTGTCCCTGGCCTCCGCCTCGATCGGGTGGGCCGGGGTGGTCGCCCTCGCCGACGACGCAGCCACGGGAGCTGCTCTTGCCCTCGTGGGAGCCGTGGTGTTCGGCGCCGCCCGCTTCCTGCTGCCCGAGGCGCTCGGCCTGACCCGACGTGCCGCGGCGGGCCCCGCCTCCGGCTGGGCCGTCCTGGCCTGGCTCGCCGCCACCGCGGGAGCCCTCGACGCCGCAGGCGCGGAACCGGGCCCGTCGGCCTCACCCTCGGGCCTGGCCTCGGTCGCCGTGCTGGTCCTGATCGCGGTCGCCGGTGCCCTGCTCGTTCGCCGCGTGGTCGTCACCCGCTCCGCGACCCTGGGCTCACGGGCTGCGGTCCGCGCGGACTGGGCGGCTCGCGCCCTCACCGGCGACTGGCGGGCGGTCGGGGTGGTGGCCCTGGTCGCCAGCCTCGCGGCGCCCTCGGCGGTCGTGACCCTGGCCCTGCAGGTCGAGGGTGCCGGCACCGCAGTCCTGGCCGTGGTCGTGGGCACCCTCGGCCTGGGCCTGCTGGCCCTGCGCCCGGCGAGCCGGTCGGTCGGTGACCTGTGGTTGCTGGGCCAGGCCGGCCTCGCCCAGCTCCTGCTCGTCGCGGTGGCTGTCGCGTACGGTGCGGACATCCCCACCACCATCACCCTGCTGGTGGTGGCCCTGGTCGCGACGGCCACCGCGGTGCTGCGGCCGGCGTGGCGCGCCGCAGCCTCCGCAGCCGCTTCGCTCGCCCTGCTCGGTGCCGTGGTCGTCGCCTCGGGGTTGGGCTCGCCCACCCAGCAGGTCCTCGCCGTGACAGCCCTCGGGGTCGTCCTTGCCGCGACCGCCCTGGCCCGCCCCTCCCGGGCCGAGGAGGCGCCCCTCGCCGTGGTCGCCGGTCTGTCCTTCGCCCTGGCGCTCCTGGCGTCGGTGAGCGAGCCGCTCCCTGACGGGATCATCGCGACGGTGCTGGCCGCCGTCGCGGTGGCCAGCGGCGCCGCCGCCGCGCTGCGCCGGCAGGTCCGACCCGCCGCCGAGGCGGTGACCGTGCTCTCCGGCACCGCCGCTTTGTGGCTGCTCGGCGGGCTGGCCTCACCCGACGTCCAGTGGATCCTGCTCGCCCTCACCGCCGCCCTGCTCGCCGCCCTGGCCAGCTGGCGGCGGGGCACCCCGGACGAGCTGGTCCTGGGTCTGTTCGCTGCGCTCACCTGCGTCACTGCCGTCGCGGTCGCGCTCGACCGGTCCTGGCCGCACGCGGCCGCCGGTGCGGCAGCCGCCTACGCCC
The DNA here is from genome assembly GCA_963722015.1 of uncultured Actinomycetota bacterium. Taxonomy (GTDB): domain Bacteria; phylum Actinomycetota; class Actinomycetes; order Actinomycetales; family Dermatophilaceae; genus Pedococcus. The sequence continues at coordinate 20,126 of CAVRMT010000015.1, forward strand.
TCGTCGCGGTCGGGTATGCCGCCCTGCCGCACCGACGGGGTGTCGTCGCCGCTGCCGTCGTGGGGTTCACCGCCGCGACCTGGGTCGAGCTGCTCGAAGCGGACGTGACCCGGTTGGAGGGCTACACCGTGCCGTTGGCCGTGCTCCTGCTCGCGGCGGGGCTGTGGTCGCACCGCCAGCTCGGTGACCGGTCCTGGTCGGTCGCCGGGCCCGCGCTGGTCGTCGGTCTGCTGCCGTCGGCCCTGGCGACTGCCGTCTCCGAGGACCTCCCCCGCGCCCTGGTCACCGTGAGCATCGGGGCCGCGGTCCTGGCGCTGGGCGCGTGGCGCCGGTGGCAGTCGCTGGTCGTGGTGGGCGCCCTCGCTGCGGCGCTGGTCGCGGTGACCCAGCTCGGGCCGGCGACCCTGCACGCCCCGCGCTACCTCACCCTGGGCACGCTCGGGGTGGCGCTGCTGCTGCTCGGCGTGCGGTACGAGCAGAGCCGGGCCGGCGCCCGGCACGCCGCGAGCTGGCTCAGCTCGATGTCGTGACCCGGTGCGATCCACTGCCGAGCATCGTCAGGACCGATCCATCAGGCGTGCGCCTGCAGGCGTGATCTCTTCGGCGTGAGCCGTCAGGAGATCGTTGCTGCGGCCCAGGCGGCGAGCTTCTCCGCTGCCGCACCGGAGTCCAGCGCCTGCTCGGCGCGGTCCATCCCGGCGCGCACCCCGGCCACGAAGTCCTCGTCCGAGGCACCGCGGTCGGGCTCGGTCAGGGCCAGCGCGATCCCGGCGTTGAGGACGACCGAGTCGCGGACCGCGCCGTGGCCGCCGTTGAACAGGTCGCGGGCCACCTGGGCGTTGTGGGCGGCATCGGCTCCGCGCAGGGCCTCGATGGGCTGACGTCCCAGGCCGAGGTCGAGGGGGTCGAGGGTGCGCTCGGTCACCGAGCCGTTGCGGACCCACCACACCGTGGACGTGGTGCCCAGGGTGAGCTCGTCCAGCCCGTCGTCGCCGCGGAACACCGCGGCGTCCTTGCCCCGGTCGGCGAACACCCCGGCCATCAGGCCGGCGAGCCGACGGTCGGCGACGCCGACGGCGGCATACGTCGGCTGGGCCGGGTTCGTGAGCGGGCCGAGGGCGTTGAAGGTCGTGCCGACCCCGAGGCCGCTGCGTGCGGCGGCGGCGTGACGCATCGCCGGGTGGAACGTCTGGGCGAAGCAGAAGGTGATGCCCGCCTCGCCGGCCACCTGCTGCACGCGTTCGGGCGACAGGGTGAGGCTGACCCCGAGGGCCTCGAGGACGTCGGCCGACCCCGAGGACGAGGAGGCGGCCCGGTTGCCGTGCTTGACGACCCGGATCCCGCTGGCGGCGATGACCACCGAGGCCATCGTGGAGATGTTGACCGTGTGCGAGCGGTCGCCCCCGGTGCCGACGATGTCCAGGCTCGGCTCGGCCACCACGATGCGGTTGGCGTGCGCGAGCATCACGTCGGCGAGGCCGCGCAGCTCCTCGACGGTCTCGCCCTTGGCGCGCAGCGCGATGAGGAAGCCGGCGACCTGGACCGCCGACGCCTCGCCACTCATCACCTGGTCCATGGCCCAGGAGGCCTGGTCACCGGTGAGGTGCTCGCCGGCCAGCAGCAGCGTGAGCAGGTCTGGCCAGGTGTACACGGACCCGACCGGCGCGGACACGGTGGTCAGGACGCGCTCTGGCGCCCGCGCCGACCGAGCTCGGCCACGGCACCGGCCAGGGCGATCGGGTCGAGCGGGTGCGGCACGGCCAGGTCGGCGAGGGACCACGTGGCGAGCCAGCCGTCCTGCGGACGGCCGGTGAGGACCAGGACCGGCGGGCACCCGAAGATCTCGTTCTTCAGCTGGCGGCACAGCCCCAGGCCCCCGACGGGAGCAGTCTCACCGTCGAGGATGAGCAGGTCGAACCGGGTCGTCTCCACGGCCTCGATGACGGCCGCCGCGGTGGCGCACTCACGCCACGAGACCACCTCGACGTCGCGCGCCGGCCGGCGACCCACGTTGACGCGTACGGCGTCACGGGTGGTGCGGTCGTCGCTGTAGAGGAGCACCGAGATCTGGTGAGCCGAGGACCCCGTGGCGGCGGTCGAGCCGGCGGCGGTCGCGTGCGAAGCGGTCATGGTGCAGATGCTACCCGTGCGGCCCCGGCGGGTTGCGGCACGCCCGTTCCGGGGTGTCCACCACCGTTCCGCAGCACTTCACCCGCCGCTGTGAGGCGGTTGTCCGGCACCCGTCGGCGACCCGCCGGGGGGTCGGCGGCGCGCCCGTCCGGGAATGGGCAATAATAACGCTCGTGGCGACAGCATCCGTGACTTCCGACGTCCCCCGATCGACCGGGAGCATTCCCGGCCACGGGCCCGTGTCCCGACCCAACATGGTGTCGGTCGGCACCATCGTGTGGCTCTCCAGCGAGCTGATGTTCTTCGCGGGCCTGTTCGCGATGTACTTCACGATCCGCTCGGTGGAGCCCGGCCTGTGGGCGGAGAAGACCGCCGTACTCAACGTCCCCTTCGCCACGGTCAACACGATCATCCTCGTGATCTCCTCGGTGTGGTGCCAGCTCGGCGTGCACGCCGCGGAGCACGGCAAGGCGCACCGCGGCAGCGCCAGCCTCCTGTCGGTCAAGGAGTGGGGCATGCGGGAGTGGTACGTCCTGACCTACCTGTTCGGCGCGATCTTCGTCTCGGGTCAGGTGCTGGAGTACTCCGAGCTCGTGCACGAGAACATCACGCTCGCCTCCGAGGCCTACGGCTCGGTCTTCTACCTGACCACCGGCTTCCACGCCCTGCACGTGACGGGCGGGCTGCTCGCCTTCCTGCTCATCATCGGCCGCACCTTCACCACCCGGCACTACAGCCACGCCCAGGCGGCCGGCGCCGTCGTGACCTCCTACTACTGGCACTTCGTCGACGTGGTGTGGATCGCGCTGTTCGCGACGATCTACCTGCTGAAGTGACCGGCCGCGACATGTCCGCCGCGCTGCGCCCCAGCCCCCTGCCCGCCCTGCCCGCCCTGCCCGCCACCACCGACAGGACCGCACCGTGAACGCCCTGGCCGCCCGCCGTCGCCACCCTGCCGCGATCGCCCTGCTGATCCTGCTCGGCCTGGTCGTGACCGGTATCGCCTACTCGACCTTCGCGCCCAAGCAGGCGGAGGCCGCCACCGCCTCGGCGAGCCAGGTCGAGGAAGGCAAGAAGCTGTTCCTCGCCAACTGCTCGACGTGTCACGGCCTGCAGGCCCAGGGCGGCAAGGCCGGCCCGAGCCTGGTCGGAGTCGGCGCCGCCTCGGTCGACTTCCAGGTGGGCACCGGTCGTATGCCGCTGGCCGCCCCCGACGTCCAGGCACCCAAGAAGGACGTCCAGTTCAGTGACGAGGAGACCGCGGCGCTCGCCGCCTACGTCGCGTCCCTGGCCCCGGGCCCCGCCATCCCCGACGCCGAGTACGCCAACGGCGAGGGGGGCGACGTTGCCAAGGGCGCCGAGCTGTTCCGCGTGAACTGCGCGATGTGCCACAACTTCGCCGGCTCCGGCGGCGCCCTGACCCGCGGCAAGTACGCTCCCTCGCTGCGCGACGTCGAGGGCAAGCACGTCTACGAGGCCATGGTCAGCGGCCCGCAGTCGATGCCGGTCTTCAGCGACACCAACATCTCGCCCGAGGCCAAGAACGACATCATCGCCTACCTGAACTCAGTGAACGAGCAGGAGAACGTCGGCGGCATGAACCTGGGCAACCTGGGCCCGGTGTCCGAGGGACTGTTCGTCTGGGTCTTCGGGCTCGGCATCATGATCGCCCTGTCCGTGTGGCTGGGTAGGAAGGCCGCGTGATGCCTATGTCACACCAGGTGGCCACTTCCGCGCCGTTGGCGCACCATGGAACTCACGACTGCGACGCGACAGGATCGATCTCACGATGAGCGATAACGACACGCCCCACGGCGAGGTCGTCGGCACGGGCTCGGACGGCTACGGCGCCTCGGCGGTGCGGCTGGACCAGGGTCACGTCGAAGGCACCGGGGGTCTCCCGGAGCGCTTCGAGAACCCCGGCCTCCCACCCCACGTCGCGCGCATGGCCGACCTCGACGAGTCGGCCGCCAAGCGTGCCGAGAAGCAGGTTGCGACCCTCTTCGGGCTCTCCAGCCTCGGTACCGTCGCCTTCATCATCGCGTTCTTCGCGATCGACCCCGAGACCAGCGGCTACGTGCCCGGTCTCGGCCTGACGAACATCTACAACGTCGTCATCGGCGTGACCATGGCGGTGGCCCTGCTCGGAGTCGGTCTCGGTGCCGTGCACTGGGCCAAGACGCTGATGCCCGACGCGGAGTCGGTCGAGGAGCGCCACCCGCAGCGAGCCAAGGACGAGGACCGCCAGCGCGTGGTCACCAACCTCATGGACGGTGGCGAGAAGGCGCAGCTCGGGCGACGCCCGCTCATCAAGTACTCCCTGCTCGGCGCCCTCGCCCTGCCGCCGCTGACGCTGGTCATCCCGCTGGCAGCCGGTCTCGGACCCGTTCCCGGTGACGAGCTCTCCAAGACCATCTGGAAGAAGGGCGACCGCCTCGTCCGCGACCCTGAGCGATCGCCCATCCGCGCTGACGAGGTGACGATCGGCTCGGTCTTCCACGTGCTGCCGGAGTCCATCGAGGAGTCCGAGCACGTCCTGGAGGACAAGGCCAAGGCTGCGGTCCTGGTCATGCGCCTGGACCCGCAGGAGATCAAAGTCCAGAAGGAGCGCGACTGGGGTTACGAGGGCATCGTCGCCTACTCCAAGATCTGCACCCACGTGGGTTGCCCCGTGGGTCTGTACGAGCAGCAGACGCACCACCTGCTGTGTCCTTGTCACCAGTCGACCTTCGACGTGACGCAGGACTGCGAGGTCATCTTCGGCCCGGCGAAGCGTCCGCTGCCGCAGCTGCCGATCACTGTTGATGCCGAGGGATACCTGGTAGCCGCCTCCCCGTTCCGCGAGGCAGTCGGCCCGAGCTTCTGGGAGCGTGGATGAGTACACACACCACCACAGGCGCTGACCGCCTGCGCGCCGACGACGAGCGGCCCGAGGCTCCGAACGCCCCCGGCATGAAGGCGGTAGGCGGGGTCGCCGGGTGGCTCGACGACCGCACCGGTGCTGCCAAGCCCGTGGGCTACCTCATGAAGAAGGTCTTCCCCGACCACTGGTCCTTCATGCTCGGCGAAGTCGCCATGTACTCGATGATCATCTGCCTGATCTCGGGGACCTTCCTGACGTTCTGGTACGTGCCGAGCGCCGGGCAGATCGTCTATGACGGTTCCTACCTGCCGCTGCGGGGCATCACCGTCTCCGAGGCCTACAGCTCCACGGTCGACATCTCGTTCGACATCCGCGGCGGCCTGCTCATCCGGCAGATGCACCACTGGGCCGCGCTGATGTTCATCGTCGCCCTGTCGGTCCACATGCTGCGGGTGTTCTTCACCGGCGCCTTCCGCCGGCCCCGCGAGATCAACTGGGTGATCGGCTCGGTCCTGTCGATGCTGGCCCTCATCGAGGGCTTCGCCGGCTACTCCCTGCCGGACGACCTGCTCTCCGGTACCGGTCTTCGTGCCGCCGAAGGCTTCATGCGCTCGGTTCCCGTGGTCGGGTCCTACCTGTCGTACTTCTTGTTCGACGGGGCCTTCCCCGGTGAGGCGATCATCCCCCGCCTGTTCTCGATCCACGTGCTGCTGCTGCCCGCGATCCTCGTCGGCCTCTTCGTCGCCCACATCGGCCTGGTGTTCGTCCACAAGCACACCCAGTACCCCGGCCCGGGCAAGACCAACGAGAACGTCGTCGGCTTCCCGATCATGCCGGTGTATGCCGCGAAGGCCGGTGGCTTCTTCTTCATCGTCTTCGGCGTCCTGGCGCTCATCTCCGCCGTGGTCACGATCAACCCGATCTGGGCCTACGGACCCTACGACCCGACGGCCGTGACTGCCGGAGCCCAGCCCGACTGGTACATGGGCTTCGCCGACGGTGCGCTGCGTCTCCTGCCGGGTTGGCTCGAGTTCGAGGCCTTCGGCAACACGTACTCCTTCAACGTCATGATCGGTGCCATCCTGCTCATCCCCGTGATGTACGGGCTGATGGCGGCCTACCCGTTCCTCGAACGCTGGGTCACCGGCGACGACCGGGAGCACCACCTGCTCGACCGGCCGCGCAACAACCCGACCCGCACCGGGCTGGGGGTTGCCGCTCTGACCATGTACGGCGTCCTGATGTTCGCCTCGGCGAACGACCTCATGGCGATCAAGCTGGGGCTGTCCATCAACGACCTCACCTACATCTTCCGCATCGGGTTCTTCGTCTTCCCCGTGATCGCCTTCTGGGTCACCAAGCGGATCTGCCTGTCGCTGCAGCGCCGCGACCGTGATCTGGTGCTGCACGGTCGCGAGACGGGGCGCATCGTGCGCACCGCCGACGGCCAGTTCTTCGAGCAGCACGAGCCGCTCGACGAGTACACCCGCTGGTTGCTGGTGCAGCACGACAAGCAGGAGCCGTTGCAGCTCACGGCAGGGGTCGACGAGCACGGTGTCGCCTCTCCCACGGCTCGCAAGGACAAGCTGCGGGTTGCCCTGTCGTCGTTCTACTTCAAGGACCGCATCGACCCGGTCACCCCCGCCGAGCTCGCCGCCGCCCACCACGACGGCCACTCCCTGGAGGCCATCGAGGGCGTCCTGCAGGAGGAAGCCTCACGTCCGGCGCTGGAGAGCTCCCACCGCGAACCGGGCAAGCGTCCCTGACGTCCTCCCGGCAGCAATCCCCGCGTATGCCGTCCGCTCCTCGGAGCGGGCGGCATACCGCTGTCAGGGGCCAGGCCCGGCCCCGCACCCGACCCGACCGGACGCCCTGTCCGACCTTGCAGCAGGGCGGGTCCGGTGCGGCGACCGGCCTCTGGCAGGCTGGGGGTGTGGTCGAGATGGGGGCGCGGGAGTTCGAGCTGGCGGTCGGCGACGCGCTCGACGAGGTACCGGGTGAGCTGATGGCACTGCTGGACAACGTCGTGTTCCTCATCGAGGACGAGCCGCCCCCGCAGGACCCCGACCTGCTCGGGGTCTACGACGGCACCCCCCTGACCGAGCGGGGAGACGGCTGGGCCGGCGCGCTGCCGGACCGGATCACGATCTTCCGTGGACCCCTGTCGCGGATGTGCCGGGACCGCGACGAGCTGCTGGACGAGATCGCGGTGACCGTGGTGCACGAGATCGCGCACCACTTCGGCATCGACGACGCCACGCTGCACGCGCTCGGCTGGGGCTGAGCCAGGAGCGCCTAGCACCCCGGCGCCGACACCGGATCAGGCGACGCCTCTGCCGGCGCGGGCAGACGACGACGGCGCCTGCCCGCAGAGCGGGAGGCGCCGTCGTCGGGCGTGTGCTCAGACCGCGTGCGGCCCCTTGAAGTACTCGAACGTCCACCCGACCAGGGCGACGACACCGAACACGGTGCCGATGATGAACAGCCACCAGCCGATGGCGAGGCCGAGGAACATCACGGCACCGGCGGCCGCCAGCGGCAGCGGCCACCACGAGTGCGGGCTGAAGAAGCCGTACTCGCCCTCCTGCTCGGCGATCTCGCCGCCGGGGTTGTCCTCAGGACGCTCCGGCAGACGGCGGGCGGTGGCCCACAGGTAGAAGGCGATCATGATGCCCAGCCCGGAGGACAGGAACAGCCCAGCGGTGCCGACCGGCTCACTCCACTGCGTGAAGATGCCGTAGACCAGGCCCACGGGGGCGAAGAACGCAGCCAGGATGACGAAGAGCTTGTACTCGATCTTCATGGTCAGTCACGCTCCTCGTGGAACCGGGGGTGCTTGTCGTGGTCGAACTCGCCCGTGGTGTGGGAGTGCTCCCCCACACCGACCTCGGCCGGCCCGATGATCCGGGTCAGCGTGTCGGCGTCGGCCTGCAGCCCCCCGGCGGGCGCCGCCTCGGGGTGGTGCAGGTCGAAGGCCGGACGCTCGGAGCGGATCCGCGGGATGGTGTCGAAGTTGTGGCGCGGGGGCGGGCACGAGGTCGCCCACTCCAGCGAGGCGCCATACCCCCACGGGTCGTCGGTGTCGACCAGGGGTGCCGTGCGCCAGGTCTTCCACACGTTGTACAGGAACGGCAGCGTCGAGGCGGCGAGCAGGAACGACCCGTAGGTCGACACCTGGTTCTCCCACTGGAAGCCGTCCTCGGGCAGGTAGTCGGCGTAGCGGCGGGGCATGCCGTCGATGCCGAGCACGTGCTGGATGAGGAAGGTGATGTGGAAGCCGAAGAACAGCATCCAGAAGTGGATCTTGCCGAGCGTCTCGTCGAGCATCCGCCCGGTGAACTTCGGCCACCAGAAGTAGAAGCCGGCGAACATCGCGAACACCACGGTGCCGAAGACGACGTAGTGGAAGTGCGCGACCACGAAGTAGCTGTCGGACAGGTGGAAGTCCAGCGCCGGGCTCGACAGGATGATGCCTGTCAGGCCGCCGAACAGGAACGTCACGAGGAAGCCGATGGCCCACAGCATCGGGGTCTCGAAGGACAGCTTGCCGCCCCACATGGTGCCGATCCAGTTGAAGAACTTCACCCCGGTCGGCACGGCGATGAGCATCGTCATCACCGCGAAGAACGGTAGGAGGACTTGTCCCGTGGCGTACATGTGGTGGGCCCAGACCGTCACCGACAGCGCCGCGATGGCGATCGTGGCGAAGACCAGGGTCTTGTAGCCGAAGATCGGCTTGCGCGAGAAGACCGGCAGGATCTCGGAGATGATGCCGAAGAACGGCAGCGCGATGATGTAGACCTCAGGGTGGCCGAAGAACCAGAACAGGTGCTGCCACAGCATCGGACCGCCGTTGCCGGGGTCGAAGATGTGGGAGCCGAACTTGCGGTCGGCACCGAGCGCGAGCAGCGCGGAGGCGAGCACCGGGAACGCCATCAGCACCAGCAGCGAGGTGATCAGGATCGTCCAGGTGAAGATCGGCATCCGGAACATCGTCATGCCGGGCGCGCGCATGCAGATGATCGTGGTGATGAAGTTGACGGCACCCAGGATGGTGCCGAAACCGGCGAGTGCGAGCCCGAAGACCCACAGGTCACCACCCAGGCCGGGGCTGTTGGTCGAGTCGGACAGCGGCGCGTAGGCGAACCAGCCGAACGAGGCCGCACCCGACGGCGTGAGGAAGCCGCCCGAGGCGATGAGGCCGCCGAACAGGTAGAGCCAGTAGGCGAACATGTTCAGCCGCGGGAAGGCGACGTCGGGCGCACCGATCTGGATCGGCATGAGGGCGTTGGCGAACCCGGCGAACAGCGGCGTCGCGAACAGCAGCAGCATGATCGTGCCGTGCATCGTGAACAGCTGGTTGTACTGCTCGGGGTTGTCCACGACCTGCAGGCCCGGCTGGAACAGCTCAGCACGGATGAGCAGGGCCAGGATCCCACCGAAGATGAAGAACGCGAACGAGGTGATGAAGTAGAGGCTGCCGATGACCTTGTGGTCGGTCGTGGTCACCCACTTGACGACCGTCTGGCCCTTGGTCAGCCGACGGGTGGCTGTGGTCTGCGTGGAACGCAGGTACGTCCCGGTCGACTCGGTGGCGGCTGCCATCAGTTGCTCCCTGTGCTCGGCACGAGGTTCTTGTCCTCGTTCATCAGCTTGTTGACGTTGAGGCTGTTGTCGAGCTGACCGTTGTTGCCCTTCGCCTTCAGCTCGGCGATGTGCGCCTCGTACTCAGCCGGGGGGACGATCTTGACGTTGAACAGCATCTGGGAGTGGTAGGCACCGCAGAGCTCGGCGCACTTGCCCTGGAACGTGCCGACCTCGGTGGGCACGACCTGGAACTTGTTGACCCGCCCGGGGATCATGTCGAGCTTCTGCAGGAACGCCGGCACCCAGAACGAGTGGATGACGTCACGCGAGGTGAGCACGAACTCGGTGCGCTGGCCCACCGGCAGGTACATCGTCGGCAGGGTCTCCTCGACGCCGGGCTCCCCGGTGAGCTCGGCCTGCGTGCCGGTCTCGTAGGTCTGCTCCTTGACGTAGTTGAAGTCCCAGCTCCACTTCTTGCCGACGACGTTGACCACGACGTCGGGCTCCTTGGAGGTGTCCAGGAGGGCGGCTTCGTCACGCGCGGTGTAGTAGAAGAGCACCGCGACCATGAACACCGGGACGACGGTGTAGAGGATCTCCATCGGCACGTTGTAGCGCAGCTGCACCGGCAGCTCGGTGTCGTCCTTCTTGCGGCGGTAGGCCACGACGCACCAGAGGATGAGCCCCCAGGTGATCACGCCGACCGCGAGGGCTGCGATCCACGCGCCGTTCCACAAGGACGTGACGCGCTCACCGTTCTCGGTGATCGCGCGCGGCAGGAACCCGTCCTGGGGGCGACCTGCACACCCGGACAGGACGAGGGTGGTGATCGCCAGGCCCAGGGCCGTGGCTGATCTCCTGCTTGCAGACCGACGCCGGCTGGGGCGTGGCGCGGAGACGTCGAGCTGACGCAACGGTGCACCTTCTTCGAGACAGTGATGGGCCATCAAGCGCAAACCCTACTCCAGCCCGGGCCGGTCAACAGGTCAGGGTGCTACTAACGTCGGGGTGTGGCGAACCCCCCTCCCGAAGCCCCTCGCAGGGCCGTGCTCGACGCCGGTCCGGGCCCGATGCACCCCGTCGCCAGGGCGACGCTCACGGCCGCCGTCGAGGCCGGGTGGGCGGACCCGCGACGCCTGCACGCCGAGGGCCGCGCGGCCCGCCGGCTGCTCGAGGACGCGCGCGCCGTCCTCGCCGACGGCCTGGGGGTGCGCCCCGAGGAGGTCGCCTTCGCCCCCGACGGCCCCACCGCCGTCCGGTGGATGGCGCAGGGCCTCACGTATGCCGCGCGGCGGCGCGGTGCCCGCGTCGTCACCTCCGCGGTCGAGCACTCCGCCGTCCTGCTGCCGGCCCGGCACGCGGCCGCCCAGGCCGGGGACCGGTCCCTGGCCGGCCTCGTGCCGGTCGACCGGCACGGCCGGGTGGACCTGGACACCTGGACCCGGGACGTCGCGTCGCCGGGCACCGTCGCCGCCCTGCTGCAGCACGCCAACGGCGAGGTCGGCACCCTGCAGCCCCTCGCGAGCGCCCACGAGTCGTGCCGCGCGGCCGGGGTGCCCCTGGGCGTCGACGCCCAGGCGTCGCTGGGCCGCGTCGAGCCGCCCCGCGACTACGACGTGCTGGCCGGGGACGCCCAGTCCTGGGGCGGGCCGGGCGGGCTCGGTGTCCTCGTCGTCCCCGACCGCACCCGCTGGCTGCTGCCGGGCCCCGCTGACCCGGATGCGGCGCTGCACGGCCCGAGCCGCCACACCCCGTGGGTCCCGCTGGCGCTGGCGGCCGCCGAGGCCTGGCAGCAGACGTCGGCCGTCCGGGCCGACGACGCGGCCGAGGCGTTCGCCCTCGTGGACGAGCTGCGTGCCGCCGCGGCCGCGGTCGAGGACGTCGAGGTCGTCGGCGACCCCGCCGAACGGCTCCCCCACGTCCTGACCTTCTCGGCGCTGTATGCCGACGGCGAGGCGCTCGTGCGCGCGTTCGACCGCAGGGGGTTCGCCGTGGCCTCGGGCTCGGCGTGCACGTCCAGCACCCTCGAGCCCAGCCACGTGCTGGCCGCCATGGGCGCCCTGACCCACGGCAACACCCGCGTCACGCTCCCCCTGGCCGCCGTCTGCCCCGACCGGGCCCGTGAGGTCCGGCAGTTCGCGGCGGTCGTCGCCGCGGTGGTGGCCTCGGTCCGCGCCGAGCTCGGGGCCAGCGCGCTGTGAGCCCCTCGACATGAGCGCCCAGCCACCGCCGCGCCCGGACGTCGTGGTCGACGCCCGGGGGTTGCGCTGCCCCCTGCCGGTGATCCGGCTGGCCCAGCAGGTGCGTGACCTGGCGCCGGGAACCCTCGTGGAGGTGTGGGCGACCGATCCCGCAGCGGCTGCGGACATCCCGGCCTGGTGCCGGATGCGCGGTCAGGAGTACGTCGCGGCCCACGGTCGTGAGCCGGCCGAGGGGGGCGCGCACGCGGCATACCTCGTGCGGGTCGTGTCGCGCTAGGCGTGGCGCTACGCGTCGAAGGTGGGGGGCGTGAGCTCGCGGGCCTGCTCCAACCGGCGCAGGTAGTCCGGGCGGGACATGGTGACCACCCCCAGGGTCTGCAGGTGGTCGGTGGACCACTGGACGTCGATGAGGCGGCGGGGGTCGCCGTCGGCGAAGACATAGCCGGCCATGGCGACGACCGCGGCCTTGGAGGCGTCGGCGACCCGGTGGAACATCGACTCACCGGCGAAGAGCCCGCCCACCGCGATGCCGTAGAGCCCACCCACGAGCTCGTCGTCGAGCCACGTCTCGATGCTGTGCGCCCAGCCCAGGGCGTGCATCTCGGTGTAGGCGTCGATGATCTCCTCGGTGATCCAGCGCCCCTCTCGGCTGGGGTCGGCGCAGGCGGCGACCACCTGGTCGAACGCGGTGTCGACCCGCATCTCGAAGTGGCGCAGGGACCGTCGCAGGGACCGGCTCGCATGGACGGCACCGGGCAGCAGGACACCACGCGGGTCCGGCGACCACCAGCCCAGCGGACGGTCGCCGTGCTCGCCCAGCCCCATCGGGAACAGCCCGCTGCGGTAGGCCGACAGCAGGGTGCCGGCGCGCAGGTCCCCACCGACGGCGACGAGGTCCTCGCCGTCCTCGATCCCCGTGAGGTCGAACTCCCAGGAGGTCGGGAGCGGTTCGGTGGGCGGCTGCATCGCTAGGGGGCGATGCAGGCGATGTGGGGTCCGATCGCGTCGGCGGAGTCCTGGCCGTAGGCGTCACCGAGCCGCTCGAGGAAGCTGCGCTTGCCCAGGGTGTACTCCTGCGTGCCGACCGTCTCGATGACGTAGGTGGCGAGCATCGACCCGAGCTCCGCGGCGTGCCGCAGGCCGAGGTCGACGGCCAGGCCGGTGAGGAAGCCGGCCCGGAACGCGTCACCGACCCCGGTCGGGTCGGCCCGGCGCACCTCCCGCGCCACGTGGACCTCGATCGGCTCCTCGTTCCGGCGCTCGATGCTCACCCCGTCCTTGCCCCTGGTGATCACGCGCGTCGTGACGCGGTCGGCGATCTCCTCGGGGCTCCAGCCCGTCTTCTGCGACGCGAGCGCGGCCTCGTACTCGTTGGTGAGCAGGTAGTCGGCGCCGTCGATGAGCTGGCGGATGGTGTCGCCGTCGGCGAACGCCAGCTGCTGGCTGGGGTCGGCGGCGAAGGGGATGCCCCGCGAGCGGCACTCGCGGGTGTGGCGCAACATCGCCTCGGGGTCGTTGGCGCCCACGACGACCAGGTCCAGCCCGCCGACGCGGTCGGCGACCGGACCCAGCTCGATGGCCCGGGCCTCACTCATCGCCCCGGCGTAGAACGTGGCGATCTGGGCCATGTCCTCGTCGGTGGTGCAGACGAACCGGGCCGTGTGCTTGGACTCCGAGACGTGCACGGAGGTGCAGTCCACACCGTGTCGCTCCAACCAGCTGCGGTAGTCGGCGAAGTCCTGGCCCACCGCGCCGACGAGGATCGGACGCTGGCCCAGGCCCGCCATACCGAACGCGATGTTGGCCGCGACACCACCGCGGCGGACCTCGAGGTCGTCGGCGAGGAAGGACAGCGAGACCTTGTCGAGCTGCTCGACGACCAGGGAGTCGCGGAACCTGCCCTTGAACGTCATGAGGTGGTCGGTGGCGATGGAACCGGTGATGGCTATCTGCACAGTCCGGCAACCTACCCCGTCGGCACCACGGCGGCACCCATTGCCCCGTGGCCGCCGACGGGGGAGCATGCGCCCATGAGCGATCTCCAGCACGACTTCTCGGGCCTGCGCGCGGTGTTCGTCAACTGCACCCTCAAGCGCTCCCCCGAGCAGAGCCACACCCAGGGCCTCGTCGACGCCAGCGCGGCGATCATGCGCCGACGCGGGGTCGAGGTCGACGTGGTCCGCGCCGTCGACCACGACATCGCCACCGGCGTCTACCTCGACATGACCGAGCACGGCTGGGACCGCGACGAGTGGCCGACGTTGTTCTCCCGGATCATCGCGGCGGACATCCTCGTCATCGCCGGTCCCATCTGGCTCGGCGACAACTCCTCGGTGACCAAGCAGGTCATCGAGCGGCTCTACGCCGGCTCGTCGATGACCAACGCCGCCGGGCAGTACGTCTACTACGGCAAGGTCGGGGGCGCCATCATCACCGGCAACGAGGACGGCATCAAGCACTGCGCGTCGAACATCCTCTACAGCCTGCAGCACATCGGGTACTCCATCCCGCCCGCCGCGGACGCCGGCTGGATCGGCGAGGCGGGGCCGGGGCCCTCCTACCTCGACCCGGGCAGCGGCGGTCCCGAGAACGAGTTCACGCAGCGGAACACGACGTTCATGACGTGGAACCTCATGCACCTCGCGGCCATGTACCGGGCTGCGGGCGGGTTCCCCGTCGGCGGCAACCAGCGCGCCGAGTGGGACGCCGGTGCCCGCTTCGACTACCCCGAGCACCCGGACCCCGAGCACCCGAACCCCGAGCACCCGAACCCCGAGTACCGCTGACCCCGACCACCGAACCCCGAGCTGTCCTGAGCGACTTCCCGTTCCACCATGTCAGGTACTTGACGATACCTAGTACCAGGCATACTCTCCTGCCATGGCGCACGACGCACAGATGCTCAAGGGGGTCCTGGCCCTGCTGCTGCTGAGCCTGCTCAGCGAGCAGGACGGGTACGGCTACAGCATCGTCACCCGGCTGAAGGCGGCCGGCTTCGACGACCTCGCGGAGGGCACGGTGTACCCCGCGCTCACCCGGCTCGAGGCGGCCGGTCTGCTCGAGTCCCGCCTCGAGCGGTCGGCCTCCGGCCCGGCCCGCAAGTACTACCGCACCACCGAGCTCGGCCGGGCCGAGCTGGCGACCCGCGCCGAGTCCTGGCGCGCCCTGGTCGCCGCCGTCGACGTCGCCACCGCACCGGCGGTGGCGACCAGCTCCAGCTCATCCACCGCATCGCCACAGGGGGTCCCGTCATGAACCTGCTCGACCAGTCCCGCATCGCCTGGACCGTCAGCCGCTACGACTTCTGGATGGACCGCCGCGGTGTGCCGCGCAAGGTCCGCAAGGGGTTGCGCCACGAGCTCACGGCCAACCTCAAGGAGGCCGCTGCCCACGACGGGGCGCGCGCCGCCGTCGCGGCGCTCGGGCCGCCCCGGACCCTGGCTGATGCCGCCGGCGAGGCCCACGAGGGCCGACCGCGCTGGACCTACGCAGCGACCATGGCCGGTCTCGCCCTCACGGTGCTGTCCTACGCCTGGATGTTCAGCCTCTTCGGGTTCGCCGACGGCGTCCGCGCCAGCGGGGTCACCGGGCGGGAGCTGGCCGCCACGAGCTTCCCCTGGGGCACCGAGCTCACCGCCCGGGTCGAGCCGGGTCAGACCGGCTTCGCCGTCGGGGGCACGCTCCCCTGGGTCATCCCGGTGCTCGTGCTGCTCACGTTCGTCCTGGCCGCCCAGCCGTGGCGCCCGTACACGCACCGTCGCGCTTCCCCGGCAGGCAGCACGCAGCGCGCCTGAGCTCGGCGGCTTACCCGAGGCCTCTGCCCACGAAAGTGCGCCCTGCCCCCGAAGCTTCGGGGGCAGGGCGCACTTCGGTGGGCTGAGTGGGGCGGTCCGGTCAGCCGAACGAGTCGCCGCAGGCGCAGGAGCTGCCCGCGTTGGGGTTGTCGATGGTGAAGCCCTGCTTCTCGATCGTGTCGGCGAAGTCGATGCTGGCGTTCTCCAGGTAGGGAGCGCTCATGCGGTCGACGACGACCTCGACCCCGTCGAAGTCGCGCACGAGGTCACCGTCGAGGGTGCGCTCGTCGAAGTAGAGCTGGTAGATCAGGCCCGAGCAGCCGCCGGGCTGGACGCCGACGCGCAGGCGCAGGTCGTCACGACCCTCCTGCTCGAGCAGCGACTTGACCTTGGTGGCGGCGACGTCGGAGAGGAGGACGCCGTGGGTCGTCTCGGAGGCCTCGGCCGGAGCCGTGGAGGTGGCCGCAGCGGTCTGGTCCTGAACACTCATCGTGATGCGCCCTTCATGTCGGTGGTCGGGGTCAGCTGACCATCTGTGCCAACCCACGGTCTGCGGGAAATGTTCCCTCCCGCACCACCACTGTACGTCGTGGTCAGCGCGGGGGGGACCAGGTGGTCGCCACCCGGGCGGCGCGTGCCGTCAGCGTCCCCACGGGGTCGGCCATGGCGGCCTCGACCGCACGGGCCGAGTCGGCCACGGCATAGGTGCCCGACAGCCCCAGGGTCATCGCCTCGCGGCGCCCGACGAGGGTCTGGCCGGCGATGACGACGCTGGGGGTGCCCGTCTCGAGGGCCAGCCCGGCCACCCCGGCGACGACCTTGCCCTGCAGGCTCTGCCAGTCGAAGCAGCCCTCGCCGGTAACGACGAGGTCGGCGGCCGCGACCAGCTCGCGCAGCCCCACCGCGCTGAGCACCTCGTCGACCCCGCTGACGCGGTGCCCCCCGAGCAGGTACAACGCGTAGCCGAGCCCTCCGGCGGCGCCCGCCCCCGGCAGCTTGTCCAGGCGCAGCGGCTTCCCGGTCATCAGGTCCGTGGTCTCCGGCAGGGTGCGCCGCACCACCTCGACGTACCGTCCCAGCGCGCCCTCGAGGGCCTGCGCCAGCTCGGGTGAGGCACCCTTCTGCGGCGCGAACACCGCTGAGGCGCCCTGCAGCCCGAGCAACGGCGACTCCACGTCGCTGGCCGCCACGAGCTCGACCCCGGACAGCTTGTGCCGCAGGTGCTGCAGCCCGGTGAGCGCGTCGTCGGTGAGGTCGGCGAGCGCCAGACCTCCGCGGGCGAGCTCGGCCGGCCCGCCCACGCCGAGCGCGGCCAGCATCCCGGCTCCCCCGTCGTTGGTGCCGCTGCCGCCGAGGCCGACCACGATGCGGTTCGCTCCTGCGGCGAGCGCCGCGTCGAGCAGCTGCCCCACCCCCCACGTGCTCGTGACGCCGGGGTTTCGCTCGTCCGCCTCCAGCAGGTGCAACCCCGCCGCCTGCGCGGACTCCACGTATGCCGTGGTGCCGGCCTCGCCGTCGACGAGCAGGATCGCGGCGGGGACCTCGCGCCCGAGGGGGTCGGCGACCGTGACGGCGAGGGTACGGGCCTCCGGCCGAGCCCCGGCGAGGACGTCGAGGAAGCCGGGCCCGCCGTCGGACAACGGCACCAGCGTCAGCAGGTCATGAGGTGCCCGCTCGCGCCACCCCCGGGCGATCGCCTCGGCGGCCTGCTGGGCCGTGAGGGTGCCGGTGAAGCAGTCCGGGGCGATGACGACGTGCACCCGCGCATTGTGGCAGCGTCCGTGCCGGCGGCGCCCCCGGGTGTGACGCGGCGCCACCGACAAAGCCGACATCCTGGGCGCGCGGACCACACCACGGACCGTGCCCTGTCCCTAGCCTGCGCAGGATCGGGGCGTCGACGGCGATGCCCCCGAGCAGGAGGTCCCCTCGTGGTCGTGTCCCTTCCCCTCCGCTGGCTGGCGAGCCTGGCTGCCGCCGTGCTCGCCTGCACCACGGCCTTCGTGGTGTCCGCCGCCGGCCCCGCCCAGGCGGCGACGCTGCAGCAGGTCACCTCGTTCGGGTCCAACCCCGGGGCCCTGGCGATGTACTCCTACCGCCCCGACGGGCTGCCCTCGGGAGCTCCTCTCGTCGTGGCCCTGCACGGCTGCACGCAGGACGCCACCACCTACTTCACCAGCTCGGGATGGCGACAGCTCGCCGACCAGCGCGGATTCGCCCTCGTGCTGCCGCAGCAGTCGACGGCCAACAACAGCAACAAGTGCTTCACCTGGTTCGACAACGCGGACACCTCGCGCGGCTCGGGTGAGGCGGCCTCGATCGCCTCGATGGTCGACCACGCCGTGGCCAGCTACGGCACCGCGTCGAAGAAGGTCTACGTCACCGGCCTCTCGGCGGGAGGCGCGATGACTGCGGTCATGCTCGCCGCCTACCCCGACAAGTTCGCTGCCGGCTCGGTCGTCGCCGGGCTGCCCTACCGCTGCGCCACCACGGTGGCCCAGGCGTACTCGTGCATGAACCCCGGCGTGGACAAGACGCCGCAGGCCTGGGGCGACCTCGTCCGGGCTGCCCACCCGGGGTACGCCGGGTCGCGCCCCCGGGTCGCCATCTGGCAGGGCCAGTCCGACACCACCGTGGCGCCGCTCAACGGCGTCGAGCTGCGGGACCAGTTCACCAACGTGCTCGGGGTCTCCCAGACGCCCAGCTCGAGCGGGTCGCTGGACGCCAGGACCACGTGGCAGGAGTTCGGCGCCGGTGCCGTCCGGTTGACCACCATCACCGGTATGGGGCACGGCACTCCTGTCGACCCGGGCACCGGGCCCACCCAGTGCGGCACGGCCGGCGCGTACTTCCTCGACACGGTCTGCTCCGCCTACCACGACGCGGCCTTCTTCGGCCTCGGTGGCGGTGGCGGGTCGACGACCACCACGACCACCACCACGTCGAGCACCTCGACGCCCCCGACGACCACCACCCCTCCCCCGACGACCACCACGACGGCCTCCTGCATCACGGCGACCAACTACGCGCACGTGCAGGCGGGCCGGGCATACGTGTCCGGCGGCTATGCGCTGGCCCTGGGGTCCAACCAGAACCTCGGGTTGTACAACACGTACTACACGGCCACCCTCAAGCAGACGTCCCCCGGCTACTGGGTGAAGTGCTGACCGGTCGACAGCTGCACCGCACCGCGTTCGCGCAGGTCAGACGCCTGTCGTCGACCTGCGCGACGCGGTCCCGGTGCCGAAACACCCGATCTGGACGGCCCGGCATTACCCAGAGGCCACCGAATAGGAGGAGACTGGTCTGATGCGCCCCCGACAGCCCGCCAAGAAGCCCGTCCTGAAGAACAGCCCGTTCCAGGCCAAACCGGCACCCGAGCTGCACGACTTCGCGGTCAACGACCGCGTCACCCACGACCGCCATGGTCTGGGCTCGGTCCTGCGGATCACCGGTGACCGCATGGAGGTCCGGTTCGGTCAGACCACGGTGAGCGTGGCCCTCAACAGCAGCAAGATCCACCCGCTCTAGACCGACCTCGGAGCCGGGCTCCATCCGACGGCATACGATCGTGGGGTGAGCACCTCGACGGACGCCTCCCCCACCTCGCCGCTGCCCCTGCTGGTCCTCGGCCGCGGTCGAGACCTGCACAGCGAGCGCGGCGTCGAGTGTCCCGGTGACCTCCCCGCCGCCTCCGACCCCGGTCTGGTCGAGCGAGCCAGGGCTGCCAAGACCGCCCTGGGCGACCGGGTCTTCGTCCTGGGCCACCACTACCAGCGCGACGAGGTCATCGAGTTCACCGATGTCACCGGCGACTCCTTCAAGCTGGCCAAGGACGCGGCTGCGCGGCCGGACGCGCCGTACATCGTGTTCTGCGGTGTCCACTTCATGGCCGAGTCCGCCGACATCCTCACCAGCGACGAGCAGACCGTGATCCTGCCCGACCTCGCCGCCGGCTGCTCGATGGCCGACATGGCCGCCATCCGGCAGGTCGAGGACGCCTGGGAGGACCTGGTCGAGGCAGGGGTGGCCGACCAGACCGTGCCGGTCACCTACATGAACTCCTCCGCGGCGATCAAGGCGTTCACCGGCCGCCACGGCGGGACCATCTGCACCTCCTCCAACGCCAAGAGCGCGCTCAGCTGGGCGCTGGCGCGAAAGGGCGAGGGGGCCAAGGTGCTGTTCCTGCCCGACCAGCACCTCGGCCGCAACACCTTCGTGCGCGACCTCGGCGGCCCGCTGGACGGCTGTGTCGTGTTCGACCCGCACCAGCCGATGGGCGGGCTGACCCGACAGCAGCTGGCGGACGCCACGATGATCCTGTGGCGGGGGCACTGCTCGGTGCACGGCCGGTTCAGCCTCGAAGCCGTCGAGCAGGCTCGCCGCGACATCCCCGGCGTCAAGGTCATCGTGCACCCCGAGTGCCGGCACGAGGTCGTCGAGGCGGCCGACGAGGTCGGCTCCACCGAGAAGATCATCACCACCATCGCCGCCGCTCCGGACGGGACCTCGTGGGTGGTCGGCACCGAGCTCAACCTCGTGCGCCGCCTCGCTGCGCAGTTCCCCGCACAGCACATCGCCTTCCTGGAGAAGAACGTCTGCTACTGCTCGACGATGAACCGCATCGACCTGCCCCACCTCGTGTGGACGCTGGAGTCCCTGGTCGAGGGACGCGTGGTCAACCCGATCCGCGTCGACCCCGAGGTCGCCCACCACGCGCGGGTGGCGCTGGACCAGATGCTCGCCCTGCCCGGGGAGACCCACCGGGACTAGTTCCCCACCCTGCCAAGACTAGTCCTCGTGCAGGAGGCAGACCCGGGCATCCATCAACACACTAGGTGGCTTGCAGGGGTTTCACCGACGCAGGAGAACCCGGATGGTCACCATCGACACCGTCGCAGGACAGCGAGCTCGACACGCGTTACTCACCTGCGGCACCGTGGCCGCCCTCGTCGCAGCGGCGGTGGGCGCGACCGCAGCACCGGCAGGCGCCCACGGCGACGACCGCTCCGCGAAGCCGACCAAGGTCGCCCGCGGTCTGGACAACCCGCGCCAGCTGACCGTCACCGGGCGGGGCGAGGTGTACGTCGCCGAGGCCGGCCTCGGGGGCGACGGGCCGTGCATGCCCGGACCGGAGGGTGGCGAGGTCTGCCTGGGCACCTCGGGCGCCATCACCAAGGTGCCCACCCGGGGCCACCAGTACCGCGTCGTGCGCGGGCTGCCGTCGCTGGCCGCACCGGACGGATCGGCAGCGATCGGTCCCTCGGACGTCGAGGTGCTCGGCGGCCGCCAGCTCGCCGTGCTCATCGGCCTGGGCGCCGACCCGGCGGTCCGCGCCGGCCTGGCGAAGGCTGGTGCGCGGCTCGGGACCCTCCAGCTCGCTCGGGAGGGCCGCTACCAGACCCGCACCATCGCCGACCTCGCCCAGCACGAGGCGACGGCCAACCCGATCCACGACCCCGACAGCAACCCGACGTCGCTGGTCAGGTCGGGTTCCGGCTACGTGGTCACCGATGCCGGCGGCAACGACCTGGTCACCGTCAAGCACGGCAAGACCTCGACCACCGCGGTGTTCCAGGACCAGATGGCGCCGGCCCCGGACTTCCTCGGGCTCCCGCCGGGGACCATGATCCCCTCGCAGGCGGTGCCGACCGCCGTCGCCAAGGGGCCCGACGGAGCGTGGTACGTCAGCCAGCTCACCGGCTTCCCGTTCCCGGCCGGCGGCGCGAACATCTACCGCGTCGTCAAGGGTCACGCCCCGACGGTGTGGGCCACCGGCCTGACGAACGTCACCAGCCTGGCGTTCGACTCCCGAGGACGCCTGTACGCCGTGCAGCTCGCCGACACCGGACTGCTCGCCGCCGGCGACGCACTGCCTTCCGGGTCACTGCTCAAGGTCTCGCGCAGCGGTGCGCACACCGTGGTGGCCGACGACCTCGTCGCACCGTATGGCGTCGCCGTGCGGGGCTCATCGGCGTACGTCTCCACCTGCTCGGTCTGCCCGGGCGGCGGAGAGGTCTGGAGGTACCGGCTGTAGGGCACCGGCGCCGCGCGGGTGGGGCGTGCGGCGCCGGCACGAGACGCAGGGGGCACCGGTCCGACTCATCCCGGACCGGGGATCACCAAGGGGGACGGTCCCCGTCACGACCTCGCAGGGGCGACGTCGTGACGGGGACCGGCACGTGTGCCGGTCCCCGTCAGGTGACGTCCGCCGGGGCGGTCGTCACCTCGTGCGTCAACAGTCGTGCGTGACCGGGCGCGCTAGGGCGGGCCTGGTTCGGTCGGGCGTGGTCAGCGACCGCGGCCGCCGCGGCTGCCCGCGGAGAAGGCTGCGGCACCACCGGACGAGGTGGAGTACGCAGTGGTGGACCCACCTGCCGCACGGCCTGCGGAACGCTGGCCGCCCGAGCGCTGCCCGCCCGCCGATCCCTGGCCACCGGTGCGCTGTCCACCCGAACGGCCACCGGCCGGGCGCGAGCCGCCGGTGGAGTCCTGGGCACCAGCCGGGCGACCGCCGCGGCGGCCTCCTGCGGAGCGGGCGCCGTCGTTGGGGCGCGTCGCGTCACCGGTGCGTGCACCGCTGCCGGCGCGCGGGGAACCGCCGCGGCGGGCCTGCCCGCCACCGGAGCGGCCGGGGCCCGAGGGCTGGGTCGGCGTGGTCAGGACGAGCGGGCCGGTCGTGACCCGCTCCCCCGGTGCGACCTCGAGCAGCATCGGGTGGCCCAGGCCGAGCCGGGTGGTCTTGGCGCGGATGCCGGCCTTGTTCGTCAGGATGCGGACGTCGGCGACCTGGTCGTCGGTCATCAGGGTGATGACGGTGCCGTCCGCGCCGGCACGCGCGGTGCGTCCCGAGCGGTGCAGGTAGGCCTTGTGCTCGACCGGCGGGTCGGCATGGATGACCAGGGCCACGTCGTCGACGTGGATGCCGCGCGCGGCGATGTCGGTGGCCACGAGCGTGGTGGCCTTGCCCTCGTGGAAGGCGGCCATGTTGCGGTCACGGGCACCCTGGCCGAGGTTGCCGTGCAGCTCGACTGCGGGCACCCCCGAGGCGTTGAGCTGCTTGGCGAGCTTCTTGGCACCGTGCTTGGTGCGGGTGAAGACGACCTTGCGGCCGGGCGCCGAGGTGAGGTCCAGCAGCACGTCGAGGCGAGCGTCGCGGTGCACGTGGAAGACGTGGTGCGCCATCGTCGAGATCGGGGACTGTGCCGAATCTGCCTGGTGGGTCACGGGATTGGACAGGTACCGCTTGACGATGACGTCGATGCCGGCGTCCAGGGTGGCCGAGAACAACAGCTTCTGGCCGTTGCGCGGGGTCTTGTCCAGGATCCGCTTCACGCCAGGAAGGAAGCCGAGGTCGGCCATGTGGTCGGCCTCGTCGAGGATGGTGACCTCGATGCCGTCCAGGGTGAGGGCGCCCTGCTGCAGCAGGTCCTCGAGGCGACCCGGGCAGGCCAGGACGACGTCGACGCCCTTGCGCAGGGCGGAGACCTGGGGGTTCTGGCCGACGCCACCGAAGATGGTGACCGAGGAGATCCCGAGCGGCTCACCGAGCGGCGCCATGGCGGCCTGGATCTGGGTGACGAGCTCGCGGGTCGGGGCCAGGATCAGCGCCCGGGGACGACGCGACTGGCGCGGCGCCTTCGAGGCCGACAGGCGCGCCAGCATGGGCAGCAGGAAGGCGTAGGTCTTGCCGGAGCCGGTGCGACCCCGGCCGAGGACGTCCCGACCGGCGAGCGAGTCAGGCAGCGTCGCCGTCTGGATCGGGGTGGGAACCGTGATGCCGCGTGCGGCGAGGACGGAGGCCAGGGCGTCGGGGACGCCGAGGCTCGAGAAGGTGGTGTCAACAGACACAGAGGTACTCCAGAGAAGTCAAAGGGGTGTTCCGCCCGGCGCGAAACCGACGGTGGGTTCGCAGCGCAAGAGCTTGATCACGTGCCACGGCCCGAGGCAGAACTGTGCGGACCGGTGGCACCACCCTATCGCCCCCGGGGCGCAGGTTCGTCCACTTCGCCGCACCTGGCCCGCCGGCCTTCCGGGGACGTCCCCCGGTCGGGTCCGTGCAGCGCGTTCAGGTGCCCGGGATCTCCTCGACCCGCAGCGTGAAGTCGCGCCGGCGCAGCCGGTCCACGAGCACATCGCCCAGAGCGGTGGCAGGCGTCAGCACCCCGGCGACGGCAGGGAGCCGGTCACTGTCGAGGGCCAGGCACAGCGCCGCCTCCCCGAACATCACCGTCGTCGCGGCATACCCCGGATCCCCTTGCGCCGTGACCGTGGCGAGGTAGCGACGGCCGGTCTCGGTGGTCGTGCGGACCTTCATCGAGAACCACCCGGCGCGCCGCACACGCTCACTGGGTCCCTCACCGGGAGCCGGCGCCAACCGGTCGAGGACCGGTCGCGTGCGGGGGTCGGCCATCGCCTTCATGGCCAGGCCGAGGCCCACGGTGTGGACGAGGGCGCGCTCGCGGGCCAGCAGCCCCCGGCCGTAGGCGGAGAGCTCGCGGTAGCGGAAGCGGCGACCGTAGGCGTGACCGCGAAGGGCGTTGCTGCGCCTGACGATCCGCGAGTTGAAGCTCGCCATGACGAACGGGCCGACCCAGTCGCCGGTCTCGGCGTCGCGGAAGACCGAGTCAGGGTCGCGCTGCTTGCCCAGGTCGGGCTCGGCCCTGCGGTCGGGGCTCAGGGAGTAGGGGTCGAAGAGAGTCTTCAGGGCGCGCCGATCGCTCGACACGGCGTCGAGCTGGGCGCGCGACGAGTCGACGGTGCCACCGCTGACGCCGCCCTTGGCGCGGGCCTGCAGGGTCGTGTCGAGCAGTCCGCCCGCGGCATCGTGCAGGGCCCGCTGGTGCAGCAGGTGCACCGCGAGGTCGGACGGGACCGAGTCGTAGCCGCAGGCCGTGACGATGCGCGCGCCGCTGTCCTTGGCGAGCGCGTCGCACGCGTCGATCGCCCGGCGCACGAAGAGGATCTCGCCGGTGAGGTCCGCGTAGTGGGTGCCCGCTTCGGCGCAGGCGCGCGCGAGTGGCAGCCCGTGGCGCAGGTAGGGGCCGACGGTCGTGGCGACGACCGTGGTGGACGTCACCATGTCGCGCAGCGCGCGCTCGTCCCCAGCGTCGGCCACGACGATCGGCCAGTCGCGAGCGGCCCGGGGAAGCGCGCGACGCACCTCCTCGAGCCGGTCGCGCGAGCGGCCGCCGAGCGCGATCCGGGTGCCTGCGGGGGCGTTGCGGGCAAGGTAGTCCGCGACGAGCCTCCCGACGAACCCGGTGGCGCCGTAGACCACGACGTCGTGCTGCCGGACGGTCATGCCCGGCCCTGCGCGGGGACGGCTTCCCCGGCACGGACCGGCCCGGGCGGTGTCCCGTCGCCGAAGGGACTGCCGCCGAGGGCCTCCCGGCCGTGCTCGGTCAGCCACCCGGACGGGTCGGGACCGGCGGGCACGATGCCGGTGGGGTTGATGTCGCGGTGGACCACGTAGTAGTGCCGCTTGATCTGCGCGAAGTCCGTCGTGTCGCCGAAGCCCGGCGTCTGGAACAGGTCCCGGGCGTACGCCCAGAGCACGGGCAGCTCGCTGAGCTTGGACCGGTTGCACTTGAAGTGGCCGTGGTAGACCGCGTCGAAGCGGGCCAGGGTCGTGAACAGCCGGACATCGGCCTCGGTGATCGTCGTGCCCATCAGGTAGCGGCGGTCCGCGAGGCGGTTCTCCAGCCAGTCCAGCGCCGTGAACAGGCGCTCGTACGCCTGGTCGTAGGCCTCCTGCGTCCCGGCGAAGCCGCAGCGGTAGACCCCGTTGTTGACCTCCGTGTAGATGCGCTTCATCACCTCGTCCATCTCCTCGCGCAGGGGCGCGGGATACAGGTCGGGCGCACCGTCGCGGTGGTGGTCACGCCACTGCGTCGAGAAGTCGAGGGTCATCTGGGCGAAGTCGTTCGTGACGACCTTCCCGCTGTCGACCTCGACGATCGCGGGCACGGTGATGCCGCGCGGGTACCCGGGCTGGCGTGCCTCGTAGGCGTCCTTGAGCCGCGGGATCCCCAGGACCGGGTCGACACCACCGGGGTCGAGGTCGAACGTCCAGCTGTCCTGGTCGTGGGTCGGGCCGCACAGCCCCAGCGAGATCGCGTCCTCGAGTCCGAGCAGCCGGCGCACGATGATCGTCCGGTTCGCCCACGGGCAGGCGCGTGCCGCGACGAGGCGGTACCGCCCCGGCTCGACCGGCCACTGCCCGTCGTCCCCGTCGTCGTGCCCGCCCTCGCCCTCGGTGGTGGTGGCGGTGGTGATGCGGTCGTTGATGTACCGGGTGTCCCGCTCGAACGACGGCTCGACGTAACCCTTGCTCTGACCCATGTCACGAACCTAACGCGCCCGGCCGGGTACGCGCAGCGGTGGCGACGGTCAGCGGGGCAGCGCGCCGAGGCGGGCCAGCAGGATCGCCTCGGCCACGCAGACCCTCTCGAACTCGCCGAGGTGCAGCGACTCGTTGGCGCCGTGGGCCCGGGTGTCGGGGTCCTCGACACCGGTGACGAGGATCGCCGCCTGCGGGAACTTCTCGGCGAAGGCGGCGACGAACGGGATGGAGCCGCCCACACCGATGTCGACCGGCTCCACGCCCCAGGCATCGGTGAACGCCGCGCGCGCCTGGTCGTAGACCGGGCCGTCGGCGTCGGCCGCGAACCCCGAGCCCTGGTCCTCCAGGTGCACCTCGACCTTGGCGCCCCAGGGGATGTTGGCCTCGACGTGGCGCTGCACGGCGGCATACGCGTCCATGGGGTCCTCCGCCGGGGCGAGGCGGATCGAGACCTTCGCGCTCGCGGTGGGGACCAGGGTGTTGGAGGACCTGGCGACCGAGGGGGCGTCGATGCCGATGACCGTCGCGGTGGGCTTGGCCCAGATGCGCTCGAGCAGGGAGCCCGTGCCGATGACGTCGACCCCGTCGAGCAGGCCGGACTCCTCGCGCAGGCGGGCCTCGTCGAAGTCGAGGTCGCTGGCCGTGCCGGAGCGCAGGCCAGCGATGGCCACGTCACCGGCCTCGTCGTGCAGGGTCGCGAGCAGGCGCACCAGGGCGGTGATCGCGTCGGGGACGGCCCCACCGAACATGCCCGAGTGGATGCCGTGGTCGAGGGTGCGCACGGTGACGACGACCCTGATCAGGCCGCGCAGGGTGGTGGTGAGGGCGGGCTCGCCGATGGCCCAGTTCGTCGAGTCGGCCAGGACGATCGCGTCGGCGCGCAGCTTCTCGCCGTGCCGCTGCAGGATCGTCGGCAGGGAGTCGGAGCCGATCTCCTCCTCACCCTCGACGAAGACGGTCACCCCGACGGGCAGGCGGCCACGGTGGGCGCGCAGTGCGGCGAGGTGGGCCATGATGCCGGCCTTGTCGTCGGCGGCGCCGCGGCCGTAGAGCCGCCCGTCGCGCTCGGTCGGCTCGAACGGCGGGCTGTCCCAGTCCGTGTCGTCGCCCGGGGGCTGCACGTCGTGGTGGGCGTAGAGCATCACGGTCGGTGCACCCTCGGGTCCGTCGAGGTGCCCGATCACGGCCGGACGGCCGCCCTCGCGCACGATCTCGACCTCGAGCCCTTCGGCGCGCAGCAGCTCGGCGGTGGCCTCGGCACTGGCCTCGACGTGCCCCTGGTCGAAGGCGTCGAGGCTGACGCTCGGGATGCGCGTCAACGCCTCGAGGTCGGCCCGCAGGCCGGGCATGAGGTCGGCCACCGTGGCCTTGAGGGCGGAAACCTGGTCGGTGCTCAGAACGTCGTCGGTCACGGCGGGGAGCCTAACGGGTGGGACTGCCACGCCCGCCCGTCGGCGATGCCGGGGAAGTCGCGCACACCGCATACAGTGGGGTGGTGTTTGGACGCAGCAAGACCCTCAACGAGCAGCAGACCGCCACGGTCGACCACGCGCCCCGCGAGGGTGCCAAGAACCGGCCCACGCCCAAGCGCAAGGCGCAGGAGGCGGCCCGCCGCCGCCCGCTGGTCGTGGCCGACCGCAAGGAGGCCAAGAACCTCGACCGCGCCAAGCGGCGCGAGGCCCAGATGCTGCAGCGCGCGGCCATGGCGACCGGTGACGACGCCCACCTGCCGCCGCGTGACAAGGGTCCGGTCCGGCGCTACATCCGTGACCACGTCGACGCCCGCTGGAACGTCGGCGAGTTCATGCTGCCGGTGATGATCCTGGTGCTGGCGTTGTCCTTCGTCCGCGTGCCGGCCGTGTTCCTGTTCGTCTCGGTCGGGGTGTACGGCCTGCTGCTCGCCGCCGCCATCGACTCGTGGTTCATGTGGCGCGGGCTCAAGCCGCGCCTGGTCGAGAAGTTCGGCGCCGACAAGGTCGGCCGCGGCCTGGCCATGTACGCGGTGATGCGCGGGTTCCAGATCCGCCGCTCGCGCATGCCGCGCGCCCTCGCCAAGCGCGGCGAGTACCCCACCTGACCGGCGGGGCGGGCGCTGCGGCGCTGCCCCGGTGTCCTCCTGGGATGGCCTACTCGGCCGCGCGCAGGCTCATCGGCCCGTAGACCACCGCGCCGTCGCGGTGCAGCACCACGGCGTCGACCCCGGCCTCACCCAGCTCGTGCCAGGTCTCGCCGAACCAGTTCTCGGCGTCGGACTGCGAGGGGAAGGCCGTCGTGACGAGCTCGTCGCCGGTCAGCTCCGAGCCGTCGACGTCGAGATAGGTCCAGGTCCACGCTTCGCTCATGGTCGACACCCTAGGGGGCGACCGCGACGGCTGCCCCCTGCTGGCTTTGACACCCCGGGGCACCGGTGCAACGGTCGGGCACTGTGATCGTCCTCGAGGGTGTGTGCCTGGCGTATGGCGCGCAGCCGGCCCTGCGGGACGTCACCGTGCGCGTGCCCGAGGGTGAGCTGGTGCTCGTGGTGGGGCCGACGGGGTCGGGCAAGACCACCCTGCTGCGTGCCCTCTCGGACGCCGGGCACGCCCGCTCGGCCGTGACCGCGGGGCGTGTCACGGTCGACGGGACCGACCCGCGCACCGCCGACCAGGCGGCGCTCTCGGCCCTGGTCGGCTGGGTGGCCCAGGACCCGTCGACCGGGTTCGCCGCCCAGACCGTGCACGACGAGGTCGCCCGCCGCGTCCGCCCTCAGGCGAGCGACCGGCACGCGGGTCTGCGCCGCGTCGAGGAGACCTTGGACCTGCTCGGTCTGAGCGCCCTGCGCGACCGACCGCTGGGCGACCTGTCCGGCGGCGAGCAGCAACGGGTGGCCATCGCCGCTGCCCTCGTGACCGGCCCGCGCGTCCTGGTCCTGGACGAGCCGACGTCGGCACTCGACCCGGTCGCTGCCGAGGAGGTGCTCGCCACGCTGCACCGACTGGTCCACGACGTCGGCGTGACCGTGCTGGTCTCCGAGCACCGCCTCGAGCGCGTCGTCCACCACGCCGACGCCGTCCTGCTCGTCGGCGACGGTGTCGTCAGTGCGCTGCTCGGCCCGTCCGAGGCCATGGCCCGATCCGCGATCCACCCACCGCTGGTCGACCTCGGGCGGGTCCTGGGCTGGGACCCGTTGCCGCTGTCGGTGCGCGACGCCCGCCGGGCCGCGTACGGGCTGCGCGAGAGCTTCGACACCGCGCCCGGGACCCCTGCGCCGGCCGTCGACGCCGGGAGCAGCGGCGCGAGCCGGGCCGGGAGCAGCCGCGCGAGCCAGGTCGGGCGCCCTGTCGTGACGACCCACGGCCTCGGCGTGCTGCGGGGCGACACGGTGGCCCTGCGCGAGGTCGGGCTGGCCCTGGCCGCCGGTGAGGTGGTCGCCCTGATGGGGCGCAACGGAGCCGGCAAGTCGACGCTGCTGCACGCCCTCGCAGGCGGCCTGCCCGCTCACACCGGTCGCGTGCGTCGGGCCGCCGACGTGGGGGTGGCCCTGTCGACCCAGGACCCGTCGGCCACCCTGGATGCACTGGATGCACTCGATGCACTCGACACGCGGGCCACCCTGGTCGCGCCCTGCGCCCGGCCCGTCGCCGAGGTCCTGACCGCCGCGGACCGCCACCACGGGCTCGCAGCCGGCAGCTCGGCGGTGGTGCTCGGACGCCTCGCGCCCGGCGTCGACCCCGGCCGACCCCCGTCGTCGTTGTCGCAGGGTCAGCGGATGGCGCTGGCCCTGGCGACGGTGCTGGCCCGTCACGCCCCGCTCACGCTGCTCGACGAACCCACCCGGGGCCTGGACTACGTCGCCAAGGCCCGGCTCGTGACCGTCCTGCGCGAGCTGGCCGCTGGTGGCGCTGCGGTGGCTCGTCGCGACCCACGACGTCGAGCTCGCCGCCGAGGTCGCCGACCGCGTCGTGGTCCTCGCCGAGGGCGAGGTCGTCGCCGACGGCCCGGCGGTGACGGTGCTGCTCGACTCCCCCGCCTTCGCCCCGCAGGTCGCCAAGGTGGTCCGACCGGCGCCCCACCTCACCGTCGCCTCGCTCGTCGCCGCCCTGGACCACCCCCGGCCGCTGGAGGAGCCGGACCCGCGCTAGCTCCCGTGCGCGCCGGGCGGTCCTGCCTCGACCCGACGGCGTACCTCGGCCAGGCCGTCGGGGCCGGGTTGGACGCTCCACCAGCTCTCCACCCACCACGTGGCGCCGGCCTCCTCCCAGTCGGCCGGGGTCCCGTCGAGCTGGACGAACTCGCGCGAGCTGTCGGCCTCGACGACCCGGTCGTAGCCCTCCCACGGCAGGCCGGCCTCCTCGCGCATCTCGCGCACGATCCACAGCACCTCGGCGAACGAGTCGAGGTCGTAGGACGGTGCACCCTCCTTGGCGTGCTCGTCGACCACCGTCGGCAGCAGCCCGTCCCACCGGGCCGCCCGCTCGAGCGACCGCTGGCGGGACGCACCGACGACGTGCGCCCCGACCACCCACACCGGTGGGTGCGGCTGGTGCACCGGCGGCGGGGGCAGCATGAACTCCGTGGGCCTGGCGCTGTAGTGCCTGCCCTCGTAGGTGAAGGGTTGGCCGTGGAACAGGCCGGCATAGACGGCAAGGCACTCGTCCAGCTTCTGGGCCCGCTCCCTGCGCCCCTCGTCGGCCTCGAACGCGGTCCAGCCTTCGTGCAGCGCACCGAGCCCGACCGACATGATCGCCCGGCCCCCGCTGAGCCGGTCGACGGTCCCGACCCGTGAGGCGAGGTCCCACGGCCGGTGCCGGGACGCCGGCGTCAGCAACGTGCCGAGCCGGATGCGCGAGGTGGTCATGGCCGCCGCTCCCAGTGTCACCCAGGCCTCGGTGCCCCACAGGGTCTCCCACGTGAACACGCCGTCCCACCCGCGCCGCTCACCCAGGGCGGCCAGCTCGGTGAACTCCAGGGCATCGGCGAACGGGACCACGAATCCGAACCTCATCCTCTGCACGTTAGCCGCAGGCACCGACACCGCTCACCCCTCGCGCCCATCCCTCGCGCCACCCCTCAGGCGCGCACGACCCGGGGCTGGAGCACGACCTCGGTGGTCAGCGAGTTCGCGATGTAGCACTCCTCGTGCGCCACGTGCAGCAGCCGCTCGACCTCCTCGTCCGGAACCGGCCCCGACACCGTGACCACGGGTCGCAGCACGATCCGGGTGATCCGCATCGGCGTCGCGTCCTGCGGCATCACCCCCGTCGCGTCGTCGGCGTACCCGACCACGTCCACCCTCGCCTGCGCCGCCAGCGCGAGGAACGACAACAGCTGGCAGGACGACGCAGCGAGGACGAGCAGCTGCTCGGGGTTGGGCAGGTCGGCGTCGCCGCGGAAGTGCGGGTCGGCCGACAGGTCGAGCCCCTCGGTCGCCGGCGGCAGGAAGGCCGAGTGCGCCCGCCCGTAGCTGCGGTAGCCCACGCCCGTCGACCCGCCCCACCGGACCTGTGCGCGGTACTCGTGCGGCGCCATACCCGCTCTCCTACCCGAGGCGCCCCTCAGCCCTCGCGGACGTCGACCGTCACGAACGGCGGCTTGACCACGGTTGCCGCGACCTCCCGGCCGCGCACGTCGATGACCACCTCGTCGCCCTCGGCGACGGACGGCTTGAGCAGGGCGAGGGCGATGCCCTGCTTGAGGGTGGGGCTGAACGTCCCCGAGGTGACCTCGCCGACGACCGTCCCGTCCACCAGCACGGGGCAGTGCGCACGAGGTATGCCGCGGCCGGCGACGAGCAGGCCCCACGCCACCCGCTCGGGGCCGGCGGCCTTCTCCGCGGTCAGCGCGTCCTTGCCCCAGAAGGTGTCCTTCTTCCAGCCCACCGCCCAGCCGACGCGCGCCTGGACGGGGGTGATCTCGGTGGACAGCTCGTGGCCGTGCAGGGCGTAACCCATCTCGGTGCGCAACGTGTCGCGGGCGCCCAGACCGCAGGGCAGGCCGCCGTGGGGGGCGGCGGCCTCGATGAGGGCGTCCCACAGCTGGGCGGCGACGTCCCACGCCGGGACGAGCTCGTAGCCACGCTCACCGGTGTACCCGGTGCGGCACACGATGACGGGCAGGCCGTTCCAGTCGGTCTCGACGAACGACATGTAGTCGTGGCCGGTGGGCAGGCCGAGGGCGTCGAGCACCTCGTCGGACCGGGTGCCCTGGACGGCGATGACGCCGTAGGACTCGTGCAGGTCCTCGACGACGATGCCCTCGGGGGCAGCCGTCGCGAGGCGGCGGACGACCTCGGCGGTGTTGGCGGCGTTGGGGATCAGGAAGACGTCCTCGTCGCTGCGCAGGTAGGCGATGAGGTCGTCGACGACCCCACCGTTCTCGTCGCAGCACAGCGTGTACTGGGCCTTGCCCTCGTGGATGCGGCCGAGGTCGTTGGCGAGGCAGGAGTTGACGAAGTCGCGAGCGCCCGGCCCGGACACGCGCGCCTTGCCCAGGTGCGAGACGTCGAAGATCCCCACGGAGGAGCGAACGGCCGTGTGCTCCCGCACGACACCGCCGCCGGGGTACTCGATGGGCATCTCCCAGCCACCGAAATCGGCCATCTTGGCGCCGAGCGCCACGTGCCGGTCGTGCAGGGGGGAGGTCTTGCGGGCTGCGTCGCTCATGCGCCGAACGCTACCGTCCCGTCCTGCGGACACCACAGCCACAGATATCCTGCGGCAAGCAGGGCCAACCCCACACCACGCAAAGGATGCGAACGTGACCACCGTCAGCGTTTCCGACCGATCCGCCCACGACCTCAAGGCCGACGTCGTCGTGCTCGGGACGGTCGACGACTCCGGCACCGCGGCCCTCGCCGCGGGCCACGGGCTCCCGACCGACGCAGCCGCCCACGTGGCCGCACAGCTCGCGGCCCTGCACGCGACCGGCAAGGCCGAAGAGGTGCTGACCCTCGCGGCCGTGCCGTCGGTCGCCGCGTCGCGAGTCGTGCTCACGGGACTGGGATCTGCCTCCTCGGGCACCACCTCGTTCGAGGCCGAGGTCCTGCGCCGCGCGGCAGGTGCCGCCGTCCGTTCGCTGAGGAAGGCCGCCAAGGTCGTCGTCGCGCTGCCGACCGCCGACGTCGCCGCAGTCGCCGCAGTCGCCGAGGGCGCTGCGCTGGGCGCCTACCGCTACACCGGGATCCATGGTCCGGCCAACGGGAGCAAGAGCGGCAGGAGCGGCACCGGCAGCAAGGCCGCCACGAAGGACGACGGCGTCACCGCGGTCACCGTGGTCACGGCCGACGCGCGGCTCAAGGCCGTCAAGGCCGCAGCCACCCGCGCCGGGGTCCTCGCCGATGCCAAGGCCTACGCCCGCGACCTGGTCAACACCCCGCCCAACAAGCTCTTCCCGCAGTCGTTCGCCGACTCGGTCAAGGCGCGCAACACCGCAGCCGGTCCAGGCGCCAAGGTCACGATCAAGGTGCTCGACGAGAAGGCCCTCGAGAAGGGCGGCTTCGGCGGCATCGTCGGCGTCGGCCAGGGCTCGGTCAACCCGCCCCGCATCGTCACCCTCACCTGGGCACCGGCCAAGGCCTCCCACTCCGTGGCGCTCGTCGGCAAGGGCATCACGTTCGACTCCGGTGGCCTGTGCATCAAGCCCGCGGCCGGGATGCTCACCATGAAGTCCGACATGGCCGGCGCCGCGGCGGTCGCCGCGACGGTGTTCGCCGCCGCCGAGCTCGGCCTGCCCGTCAAGGTCACCGGTTACCTCTGCCTCGCCGAGAACATGCCCAGTGGCACCGCCCAGCGTCCCGGCGACGTCGTCACCATGCGCGGCGGCACCACCGTCGAGATCATCGACACCGACGCCGAGGGTCGCATGGTGCTCGGCGACGGCCTCGTCCTCGCCGGCGAGTCGAACCCCGATGCCATCGTCGACATCGCCACCCTCACCGGCGCCCAGATGGTCGCCCTCGGTGGTCGGGTCGCCGGGATCATGGCCAACGACGACGCCTTCCGCGACCGCGTCCGCGCGGCCGCCGACGGGTCCGGCGAGGCCGCCTGGCCCATGCCGCTGCCCGAGGACCTGCGGCCCCAGCTCGAGTCGGCCGTCGCCGACCTCTCCCACAAGGGCGAGCGCTGGGGCGGCATGCTCACCGCCGGGCTGTTCCTGCGCGAGTTCGTCAAGGACGGCATCCCGTGGGCCCACGTCGACATCGCCGGCCCGTCGTTCAACGAGGGCTCGGCCTACGGCCACACCCCCAAGGGCGCGACCGGGTACGGCGTGGCCACCCTGCTCTCGCTCGTGGAGGACTACGCCGGCTGACCCGGCCCGGCGGCATACGCCATCGCACGGCGAAGGGGCCCGTCCGGATCGGACGGGCCCCTTCGCGGATAGATCTCGGCGCTGAACGGCGCGGGTCAGCCGCCGCTCTTGCGGCGGAACATCTGCTGCGTGGCAGACGTCGCCGCACCCTGGGCGTGGTCGACCTTGCCGTGCTCGCTGTCGTCGGACACGTCGCGTCCGGCGTGCGACGTCTTCTTGTCCAGGGCCTCGCGGAACTTGCGCTTCATCTCTTCGCTGGGTCCCGATGCTCCCTGGGACTTCGCACCGTCGGACTTGGCCATCGTGCCCTCCTGCTGCTCGTGCGACGCGGGTCGCCTGCCGACCCGCTGTGGGTCAACCTTCGCATCCCCGCCGCGCCGGGCACCACCGCATATGCCTGGCCCACCCTCCGCGCCCTCTGGGCGGTGCAGCCGGTACGGGGCTCAGCCCTTCTTGCGCTGCCTGGAGTTCCACTCGCGCATACGGCTCGGGTACCCCGTCTGCAGGACGTCGTAGACGGGGACACCGAGGCTGCCGGCGAGCTCGAACGCGGCCTGCCGCGAACCGGACGCCCGACGGGTCCACTCCCCGTCGTAGGCGATGAGGATGATCGTCGTCGCGGTGACGTTGGTGGGTGGCTCGACGTAGGCCTCGACCCCACGCCGACTCTGCGCGAACTCAGCGAGGTGCTTGCGCACCGCCTGCTGGTCGACGCTCATGTTGGGTCCGTCAGAGGGACCACCTTCGGAGCCCTTGCGTCCCCGCTTCCACCAAGCCATGGCCCCACGATAAGGGGACGGGACCCCCCGTCGCGGCCATTACCCCTGACGTGGACCTCCTTGCGCCTCGCGCGGCAATCAGTGACAAGATGCACTGTGTCGATTCCGGGCTGGTCACGACCTGGCCATCCCACGGTCGACGCAGACCGTCCAGTGCCCACGACGCAAGGGAGCGAGCATGTCGGCTGACGCCGAGACCACCTTCGATGTAGTCATCCTGGGCGGAGGAAGTGGCGGCTACGCCTGCGCGTTCCGTGCGGCCGAGCTCGGACTGAGCGTCGCGCTCGTGGAGAAGAACAAGCTCGGAGGCACCTGCCTGCACGTCGGGTGCATCCCGACCAAGGCCCTCCTGCACGCCGCCGAGGTCGCCGACACCGCCCGGGAGGGTGCGAAGTTCGGCGTCAAGACGACCTTCGAGTCCATCGACATGTCCGGCGTCAACGCCTACAAGGACGGTGTGGTCGCCCGCCTGCACAAGGGCTTGCTGGGCCTGGCCAAGGCCCACAAGATCGAGCTGGTCGAGGGCGCGGGCCGTCTGGTCGACCGTTCCACCGTCGAGGTCGACGGTCGGCAGATCCGCGGTCGCACCGTCGTCCTGGCCACCGGTTCGTTCGCGAAGTCGCTGCCCGGCCTGCAGATCGGGGGCCGGATCATGACCAGCGAGCAGGCCCTGGCCCTCGACTTCGTGCCGCCGCGGGTGGTCGTCCTCGGTGGCGGGGTGATCGGGGTCGAGTTCGCCTCGGTGTTCCGCTCCTTCGGGTCCGAGGTCACCGTCGTCGAGGCGCTCCCCCGACTCGTGGCGGCCGAGGACGAGGCGGTCTCCAAGACGCTCGAGCGCTCGTTCCGCAAGCGCAAGATCACCGTGCGGACCGGGGTCAAGTTCACCGGCGCGACGCAGTCCGGTGACACCGTGACGGTCTCGCTCGAGGACGGCGACAGCATCGAGGCCGACCTGCTGCTCGTCGCGGTCGGCCGGGGCCCGGTCACCGAGGGCCTCGGGTACGCCGAGGTCGGTGTGGCGCTGGAGCGCGGGTTCGTCACCACCGACGAGCGGCTGCGGACCGGTGTCGAGGGCGTCTACGCCGTCGGCGACATCGTCCCCGGCCTGCAGCTGGCCCACCGCGGGTTCGCCCAGGGCATCTTCGTGGCCGAGGAGATCGCCGGGCTCGAGCCCGCGGTCATCGACGAGCTGGGGATCCCACGGGTCACCTACTGCGACCCCGAGATCGCCTCGGTGGGCCTGACCGAGCAGCAGGCTGCCGAGAGGTACGCCGAGATCGAGACCTACGAGTACAACCTCGGCGGCAACGGCAAGTCCCAGATCCTGCAGACCCAGGGTTTCGTCAAGCTGGTCCGCGAGAAGGACGGCCCCGTCGTGGGTGTCCACATGATCGGCGCCCGCATGGGCGAGCAGATCGGCGAGGCGCAGCTGATCTACAACTGGGAGGCCCTGCCCTCCGACGTCGCGGGGCTGATCCACGCGCACCCGACGCAGAACGAGTCCCTCGGCGAGGCGCACCTGGCGCTCGCCGGCAAGCCCCTGCACGCACACAGCTAGACCTACTGCCGATCTGCCAGCGAACACGAAACAAGGAGATAGAGGGACATGTCTGAACGCGTGACCATGCCGGCCCTGGGTGAGTCGGTCACCGAAGGCACCGTGACGCGCTGGCTGAAGAATGTCGGCGACACCGTCGAGGTCGACGAGCCGCTGCTCGAGGTGTCCACCGACAAGGTCGACACCGAGATCCCCTCGCCCGTCGCAGGCGTCCTGCAGGAGATCCTCGCCGCCGAGGACGACACCGTCCCCGTCGGTGCAGACCTCGCGGTGATCGGCGACGGCAGCGACAGTGGCTCCAGCGACTCCGGCGATGCTTCGGGCGATGCCGGCGAGCAGGACGCGGGCGAGCAGGACTCGGGCGAGCAGGCGTCGCAGGAGCAGGCCTCCGCGCAGTCCGAGGAGCCGCCCGCCGAGGCCCCCTCGACCGAACAGGCCCCACAGGAGTCCACCGCCGAGCCCGAGGCCGAGGCCGCACAGGGCTCGGACGGCGGTTCGGACGGCGACGACGACACCAGCTCCGACGACAGTGGCACCGCTTCCAGCGACGGCGGCGGTGGCGGTGGCGGCGAGACCGTGACCATGCCGGCGCTCGGGGAGTCCGTCACCGAGGGCACCGTCACCCGCTGGCTCAAGGCCGAGGGTGACACCGTCGAGGTCGACGAGCCGCTGCTCGAGGTGTCCACCGACAAGGTCGACACCGAGATCCCGTCGCCGTTCGCCGGCACGTTGAGCAAGATCCTCGTCCAGGAGGACGACACGGTCCCCGTCGGCGGCGACCTCGCCGTCATCGGCGGCTCCGGCTCGGCTGGTGGCTCCGGCGACAGCGCCCCCGCGCAGGAGGCACCGGAGGAGAAGTCCGAGCCCGAGCCCGAGTCGCGGAGCAGCCGAAGCAGGCAGAAGAGGCCGAACCCGAGGCCGAGCCCGAGCCGAAGCAGGACGCCGCCCCCGCCGAGGCGCCCAAGTCCGAGGCGCCCAAGTCCGACGCGCCCAAGGCCGAGGCACCCGAGCAGCCGAAGCAGGCGGACTCCGCACCGGCACCACAGGCCAAGTCCAGCGACAGCCAGGACGCGTCGGCCTACGTCACGCCCCTGGTGCGCAAGCTCGCAGCGGAGCACAAGGTCGACCTCGGTTCGCTCAAGGGCACCGGGGTGGGCGGACGCATCCGCAAGCAGGACGTCCTCGAGGCCGCCAAGGCAGCCGAGGAGGCCGCCAAGGCTGCTGCTGCCCCCGCGCCTGCTGCGCCCGCGAAGTCCTCGTCCGGCTCGGCCGCAGGGTCGTCGGCAGGCTCGTCGGCAGCGGCTTCCTCGTCGGGGTCGCCCAAGCGGGGCACCACCGAGAAGATGTCGCGGCTGCGCCAGACCATCGCCAAGCGGATGGTCGAGTCCCTCCAGGTCTCGGCCCAGCTGACCACGGTGGTCGAGGTCGACGTCACGAAGATCGCGCGGCTGCGGACCAAGGCCAAGGCCGAGTTCGAGCAGCGCGAGGGCACCAAGCTCAGCTTCCTGCCGTTCTTCGCCCTTGCCGCGGTCGAGGCCCTCAAGGCCCACCCGTCGGTCAACTCCAGTGTCGAGGGCACCGAGGTGACCTACCACGGCACCGAGAACCTGGGCGTGGCCGTCGACACCGAGCGGGGTCTGCTCGTCCCGGTCATCAAGGACGCCGGCGACCTCAACATCGCCGGGTTGGCCCGCAAGATCGCCGACCTCGCCGAGCGCACCCGTACCAACAAGATCGGCCCGGACGAGCTCGGTGGCGGCACCTTCACGCTGACCAACACCGGCAGCCGGGGCGCCTTGTTCGACACCCCGATCATCAACCAGCCCAACGTCGCCATCCTCGGCACCGGTGCCGTGGTCAAGCGCCCGGTCGTGGTGTCCGACGGCGACGGCGGCGAGACCATCGCGATCCGGTCGATGATCTACCTGGCCCTGTCCTACGACCACCGGGTCGTCGACGGTGCCGACGCGGCGCGGTTCCTCACCACGATGAAGACCCGGCTCGAGGAGGGCGGCTTCGAGTCCGACCTCGGACTCTGACCCACCCCTCACCCCGTAGGAGCACCCATGCCGCAGCGCGTTGCCATCACCGGTTCCACCGGTCTGATCGGCAGCGCGCTGTCGGTGTTCCTGCGGGATCGGGGCGACGAGGTGGTGCGCCTCGTCCGCCGTGCGCCCGAGCAGCCCGACGAGGTGCGTTGGGACCCGGCCTCCCGGCGGCTCGACCCGAAGCAGCTCACGGGTGTCACCGCTGTCGTGCACCTCGCGGGGGCAGGCGTCGGTGACCACCGCTGGACGCCGTCCTACCAGCAGCAGATCCTGAGCTCGCGCGTCGACGGCACGACGACGATCGCGACCGCGCTGGCGGCCCTTGGCGAACCGGTGCGCCTGGTCAGTGGTTCTGCGGTCGGCGTCTACGGCGACCGCGGCGACGAGGTGCTCACCGAGGACTCCCTGCTCGGTGGGGGGTTCCTCAGCGAGGTGGTTCGCGCGTGGGAGGCGGCCGCCGAGCCGGCCCGTGCGGCCGGGCTGTCCGTGGCCCACCCCCGTACCGGCATCGTGCTGTCTCCCGAGGGCGGTGCGCTGGCACGCATGCTGCCGCTCGCGCGCTGGGGCATCCTCGGCCCGCTCGGCAACGGGCGGCAGTGGTGGCCGTGGATCTCGTTGCGCGACACCGTCGCCGGACTGGCCCACCTCGTCGACCACCCCGAGGTCGAGGGTCCGGTCAACCTCGTCGCCCCCAACCCGGACCGCCAGATCGACATCGCCCGTGAGCTCGGCCGCCAGCTCCACCGTCCGGCGCTCTTCCCGGCACCGGCCTTCGGCATCAAGCTCGTGCTCGGCGGCTTCTCCGACGAGATCCTCACGAGCAAGCGGGTCGTCGCCTCGACCCTGACGGCGTCGGGCTTCGAGCACCGCGACCCCGACCTCGCGTCGGCGCTACGGGCAGTCCTCGCCGAGCAACCCTGACCCGGCAACCCTGACCCGGCAACCGTGACCCACCAGTCCTGAACGGGCCGGCCGTGCCCAGCCACTACCGGACGGGCTCGATGCGCTCGACCAGCCATCGCCCGCCGGACCACACCAGCGCGAACCGCAGCGTCTGCCCCCGCACCGCCTGCTCGGTCCGCACGACCTGTCGGTCGTCGGTCACCGACACCACCTGGTATGCCGCCGTGTCCACGACCGCTTCGAGGCTCGCCCTCCCTTCGGTGGCACCGACCGTGCGGGCCGATCGCACCGTCAGGTGCACGCCCGAGTAGGCCACCCCGGCGGCCCGGACCCGGCGCAGGGTGTCGGAGTCGCTCGCGAGCGCCGGCGACCCGGGGGCGTCCAGGGCAGCAAGGTCAGCGACCCGGCCGCTGACCATGGCCCGGGCCCGCAGCGACGCGAGCTCCTGCATCAGGGCCCGGGCGGCCGTCGTCGGCGCCCGGCGGTCTCGCTGGACGGGCGGCACGGAGGGCGTGGCAGCAGAGGTGGCCGGCAAGGACGTCGGCGTCCCCGGCGCCCCCGGCGCCCCCGGCGTCCCCGGCGTCCCCGGCGTCCCCGGCGTCCCCGGCGTCCCCGGCGAGGAGCGTGCCGCCGGGGTGGCCCGGTCCACGACCGGCTCGGTGTGGCTCCCCGGGGCGACGAGCCACGCGGGTGAGGACAGCACACCGGTGGCCAGGAGCGCACCGATCACGAGGAAGGCCACGAGCCCTACCCCGGCCAGCACCGCCGGGGTGCGGACGGCCGGTCCGGCCCGGGCCACCCCGCGGTTGCTCGCCGAGGTCCTCGGCTCCTCGACCTCCGACGCAGGCCTGCGCAACCGGTGGGTGAGCAACGACGTCTCGTCGGTGCCGACCACCAGCCGCAGCGGCTCGCAGGGCGAGGAGTCGAACCAGGCAAGGGCGAGCTCGGCCGCCGTGGGCCGGTCCGCAGGGTCGCTGGCCAGCGCCTGCGTCGTGGTCTCGCGCCAGGCCTGCGGCAGCCCCGGGGCCAGCGACTCCAGCGGAGCGCGCCACGACGCGGGGCCGGGAACCTGCCCGGTGACGCACCACCACGCCAGCGCGCCCGCGGAATACACATCGGCGGCCGAGGTCACGGCACCGCCGTCGACCACCTCGGGCGCCACGAACCCCTCGGTGCCGACGGCCTCTCCCGGTGCCTCACCGACGAACCGGGCGACCCCGAGGTCGGCCAGCAGCGGCCGGCCGGTGCGTTCGAGCAGGATGTTGCCGGGAGTGACGTCGCCGTGCACCACCCCGGCTGCGTGCAGGCCAGCGAGCGCCCTGGCGACCGGGGCCAGCACCGTCACCGACTCCCCGACGCTGAGGTGCCCACGGGCGCCGACCACGCCCTGCAGCGACCCGCCGCCGACGTGGTCCAGGACCAGGGCCACCCGGCGGTCCTGCCCCGGCAGCGACACGGCCTCGTGGAACCGCACCAGCCCCTCGACATCGACGCGGGCGAGCACCCCGAGCTCGCGCACCACCGCGTCCGCCTGCTCCCCCAGCCCGACGGTGACGACCTTGACCGCGACCGGCGCGCCGTCGCGCTCGCGCGTCCCGGCCCACACCACGGCACTGCCGCCGGCCCCCAGCCGGGCCCCGAGCGAGTAGCCGGGCACCGACCGGGGGCACCGGCTGGTCCGGTGGGCGGTCGTCGCGCAGGTCCACCACGCCAGTGTGACCGCGGCGTCGGCACCACCTCCCCGGTTGTCCACAGGCTGCAGCGGTCGGCCTAGAGTCGGGGCCATGCCAGCAGACCAGCCCACGATCCTGGCCACCTCGGGTGGCTACCGGTACGGCTCGCGCACCCGCCTGGAGTTCAACTCCCTGGTCCACCACGCGGTCGAGCTGTCCGGGGTGCAGGGGCGCCCGGCGCGGATCACCCACCTGGGCACGGCGGGCGGCGACCAGGCCTACTTCAACAGCTGGATGGACGAGGCCGCCCGGATCGCGG
The DNA here is from genome assembly GCA_963722015.1 of uncultured Actinomycetota bacterium. GTDB lineage: Bacteria > Actinomycetota > Actinomycetes > Actinomycetales > Dermatophilaceae > Pedococcus. Next base: position 61,609 of record CAVRMT010000015.1, read on the forward strand.
GGTTCGACCTGAGCCACCTCAACCTCTTCTCCATGCCCAGCGTCGACGACATCGAGGGACACCTGCTGGAGCAGGACGTGGTCTGGGTCAACGGTGGCTCGGTGGCGAACCTGCTCGCCGTCTGGCGGGTGCACGGTCTCGACGAGATCTTCGAACGGGTCTGGCGTGCAGGCGTGGTCCTCGGCGGCGTCTCGGCCGGGTCGATCTGCTGGTACCGCGGCGGCACCACCGACTCGTTCGGCCCGCAGCTGCGAGCCGTGACGAACGGCCTGGCCCTGCTCCCCTACGGCAACGGCGTGCACTACGACTCCGAGGAGGGTCGTCGCCCCCTGGTCCACCAGCTCGTCGCCGACGGCACCCTGCCCACGACGCACTGCACCGATGACGGCGTCGGTCTGGTGTACCACGGCACCGAGCTCGTGGGCGCGGTCACCGAGGTCGACGGCAAGGGCGCCTTCGTCGTGACCCGCGAGGGTGACACCGCCGTCGAGGAGCGCCTCGAGCCGGTCCGGCTCAAGGCCCCACCGATGCGGGCGTAGGGTCGAGGCCATGCGGTTCGAGCACGTCGGTTTCGCCCCTGACCTCGTCGACTACGCGCAGGCCTGGGCACGCCAGCGCGAGGTCCACGCGGGTGTCGTCGCCGGTGGCGAGGACACGGTCCTGCTCCTCGAGCACGCCGCGGTCTACACCGCCGGCAAGCGCACCGAGCCCCAGCAGCGTCCGGTCGACGGCACCCCGGTCATCGACGTCGACCGCGGTGGCCTCATCACCTGGCACGGACCGGGCCAGCTCGTGGGCTACCCCATCGTGCGGCTGCACGGCGTGCCGATCGACGTGGTCGCCCACGTGCGTCGTCTCGAGGAGGTGATGATCCGCACCTGCCGCGAGTTCGGCGTCGAGACCGTGCGGGTGGACGGCCGCAGCGGCATCTGGGTCCTGGCCGACGACCGTGGTCCGGACCGCAAGCTCGGCGCCATCGGGGTGCGCGTCAGCAGGCAGGTGACGATGCACGGGTTCGCCCTCAACTGCGACGCCGACCTGTCGTGGGCCGACAACATCATCGCCTGCGGCATCCAGGACGCCGGGGTCGGCTCGATCAGCCGCGAGGCCGGACGGGTGGTCACCGTCCAGGACGTCCTGCCGTATGCCGAGAAGCACCTCGCGGACGTCCTCGCCCCCACTGCCTGACCTCCGTCCGCGCTGCCCGAGCTCCGTACGGACCGACGTGCGGTGACCCCGTACGCCTGCACCAGCCGAACCGACGTGCAGTGGTCTGGTACCTCCTCGCCAGCCGGCGTGCCCCGTGCTCGTGCAGGTACCGCGCCGCGGCGCACTGCACGTCGCTGGGGAGGTGACCGGCCCGAGCAGGGCCCGGGAATAGTCGTGCCCCGCACGGCGTAGTCTTCTGTGACGCCCGGGGACCTCCTGGCGCACCCGCGCCCCGCGGCACACCGGCCGCCGGCGACGCACCGAGATCACAGCGAGGGAGTCTTCGTGACCGTGGCACCCGAGGGCAGGCGCATGCTGCGCGTCGAGGCGCGCAACGCCGAGACCCCGATCGAGCGCAAGCCGGAGTGGATCCGGACCACCGCGAAGATGGGCCCCGAGTACACCAAGCTGCACTCGATGGTGAAGACCGAGGGTCTGCACACGGTGTGCCAGGAGGCCGCCTGCCCCAACATCTTCGAGTGCTGGGAGGACCGCGAGGCGACGTTCCTCATCGGTGGTGACGTCTGCACCCGGCGCTGCGACTTCTGCGACATCGCCACCGGCCGCCCCGAGTCCCTCGACCGCGACGAGCCCCGCCGCGTGGCCGAGTCGGTCGCCCAGATGGGCCTGCGCTACTCCACCGTCACCGGTGTGGCCCGCGACGACCAGCCCGACGGCGCCGCCTGGCTCTACGCCGAGACGATCCGTCAGATCCACGCCAAGAACCCCAACACCGGTGTCGAGATCCTGCCCCCGGACTTCGGCGCCAAGCCCGAGCTGGTCGGTCAGCTGTTCGAGGCCCGCCCCGAGGTGTTCGCCCACAACCTCGAGACCGTCCCGCGCATCTTCAAGCAGATCCGCCCCGCCTTCACCTACGACAAGTCGCTCCGGGTGCTGTCGATGGCCCGTGAGGCCGCTCTCGTGACCAAGTCCAACCTCATCCTCGGCATGGGCGAGCAGGACCACGAGGTCGAGCAGGCGATCCGCGACCTGCACGACGCGGGCTGCGACATCCTGACGATCACGCAGTACCTGCGTCCCTCCAAGCTGCACCACCCGATCGACCGGTGGGTCAAGCCCGAGGAGTTCGTGCACTGGTCCGAGGTCGCGCAGGAGATGGGCTTCAAGGGTGTCATGGCCGGACCCCTGGTGCGCTCGTCCTACCGGGCTGGACGCCTGTGGGCGACCGCCATGAAGAAGTGGGGCCGCGACATCCCCGAGCACCTGCAGCACCTCGCCGACGCCGCGGGCGACCCGGCGCGGCAGGAGGCTGCCTCCCTCGTCGCCGCGCGCACGCCGGCCGCGTTGGGTGCACCCGCCTGACACCCGTATCCTGACCCCCATGGCCTTCAGGAAGAAGCAAGCGTCCGGCACGCCCAAGAAGCCGGGTCGGCTCGCCCAGATCCGCCAGGTGTTCACGGCGGCCCGCAAGGCCGACCCCACCATCCCCTGGTGGATGCTCCTGGCCTTCATTGCGGTCCTCGCGGTCGGCACGGGCATCGGGGTGCTCGTCGGCCACTGGAAGTACGCGCTCGTCCTCAGCATCCCGATGGCGATGCTCGCCGCCACCCTGGTCCTCAGCCGCCGCGCCGAACGCGCCGCCTACGCCAGCCTCGCCGGTCAGCCCGGCGCTGCCGGCGCAGCGCTCGGTGCCCTGCGGCGCGGCTGGTTCTACTCCCAGGAGCCGGTGGCCATCGACGGCGCCCGGGGCACCCGCCCCGAGGACATGATCGGCGCGGCCTTCGTCTACCGTGCGATCGGTCGTCCCGGTGTCATCCTCCTGGCCGAGGGTCCCGACGCCCGCCGCACCAAGCTCATCGCCCAGGAGCGCAAGAAGGTGGAGCGCATCGCTCCCGGTGTCCCGGTCACCGCGATCGTCGTCGGCGACGGCGCCGGTCAGGTGCCGGTCCGCAAGCTGAGCTCCAAGATGACCCGCATGAAGGCAGTGCTGACCAAGGACGAGGTGTCCGCGGTCAACAAGCGGCTGAAGTCCCTCGGTGGCATGCGCCCCCCGATCCCCCAGGGCATGGACCCGCAGCGCCAGCGCGTCGACCGCAAGGCGATGCGCGGCCGCTGAGCACGACGGACGCCCCGGCCCGCACCGGTCAGGCGGACGCGAGCTGCGCCTCGATGACGTCGACGAACCGCCCCAGGGCGTGCTCGTCGAGCCGCAGGAACAGGTCGGGCTCGATCAGCTCGAGCTCCATGACGGTGGGGACGCCCTCGTGCTCGACGAGGTCGACGCGGGCGTAGACGACGCCGTCGGGCGCCGACGCCAGCGCCGCCCTGGCCGTGGCCAGCTCGGCATCGGTGACCGTATGGGGCAGCTCCGCCCCGCCGTGATGGGCCTGGACGCGGTAGTCGCCGCGAGCCGGGACCTTGCGCACCGCGTGCGACACCTCGCCGCCGAAGACGACGAGCGAGACCTCCCCCTGCTCGATGCCTGCGGCGTAGGGCTGGACGACGACGTCACCGAGGGCGACGAGGCGCTGTGCGTGCGCGAGCAGGGTGTCGGAGGCGGCCGCACCCCGAGCCGCCTGCCGGGCTCCCCCGTCGACGGCGGGCTTGACGACGGCCTCGTCCCACCCGGTCGCGGCGATGGCTGCGGCGACGTCCTGCGACCCCTGCGGGAGCACGAGCATCGGCAGGACCGCCACCCCCGCAGCACCGAGCTCCGCGAGGTAGCCCTTGTGGGCGTTCCAGCGAACCACGCTGGGTGGGTTGATGATCCGACTCTGCACGTGGACGCGGTCGACCCAGGTGAGGAACTCCTCGAGCCGCTCGAAGTAGTCCCACGTCGAGCGGATCACCACCAGGTCGTAGACGCTCCAGTCGAGGTCGTCGTGCCAGGCGACGACCTCGGCCCGGTGACCGCGGGCCTGCAGGAGCTCGGCGGCCTGCCGCGGCTCGGGGTCGACGTGGACGGGGTTCGACCAGGTGCACAGGGCGATGCGGTGGGAGGTCATTGGCGCTCAGGTCCGGACGATGATGGTGCCGGCGGCCTTGTCGTGCAGCCCGCGTCCGTCCCGGTCCCAGACCATCGCCGGGACGAACAGGCACAGCAGGGCGGTGCGCACCACCGTCTGGAACGGACGGGCGGTCCTGCCGTCGGTCGACTGGACCCGCAGGCCGACCACGCGGTGGCCCAGGGTGTAGCCGATGGTGCTGACCAGCAGCAGGTTCTCGACCGCGAAGACCGCGAGCAGGACTGCGGTGTCGCGGCTGCTGGCCACCGCGGTGAAGGGCAGCGGCACGGCGAAGAACGTGTAGGCGATGAGCTGGCAGAGGGTCCAGTCGATGACGACCCCCACGACGCGCCGCCCGAACCGGCCCATCGAACCCGGGCCGCCACGCGGCATACCGAGGCGCTCCCCCGGGTATGCCGCGGGGTCACCCGAGCGCGAACCCGGCCCTTCGAGCCAGGAACCGATGTCCTTGCGGTCGACCACACCCAAACCCTATGCGTCGACCCGATCGCAGCCGCAGGGGGTGTTACACCGACGAAACATTCGGGTCACGGCCGGGCAACCTGCAGCCGTTAGGGTCGAGGTCGACAGCAGTTCAGTCATGGGCGGATCCCTCCGTCCCCCAACAGGAGGCCCCAATTTGTTCAGCAATGCTGACGAGGTCCTGAAGTTCATCCAGGACGAGGACGTCAAGTTCGTCGACGTGCGCTTCTGCGACCTGCCGGGCGTGATGCAGCACTTCAACGTGCCCGCGAAGACGTTGGACGCGGACTTCTTCAAGGAGGGCCAGATGTTCGACGGATCCTCGATCCGCGGCTTCCAGGCGATCCACGAGTCCGACATGAAGCTGATCCCGGACCCCACGAGCGCGTACCTCGACCCGTTCCGCAAGGAAAAGACGCTCATCCTCAACTTCTCCATCGTCGACCCGTTCACCGGCGAGGAGTACTCGCGCGACCCGCGCAACATCGCTGCGAAGGCGGAGGCCTACCTCAAGTCGACCGGCATCGCGGACACCGCGTTCTTCGGTGCCGAGGCCGAGTTCTACGTCTTCGACGACGTGCGCTTCGAGACCAAGCAGAACGCCAGCTACTACTACATCAACTCCGTCGAGGCGGCCTGGAACACCGGGCGCGAGGAGGAGGGTGGCAACAAGGGCTACAAGACCCGCTACAAGGGTGGCTACTTCCCCGTCCCGCCGACCGACCACTTCGCCGACATGCGCGACGACATGTCGCTGGCCCTCGAGGCTGCCGGCCTGGTGATCGAGCGCGCGCACCACGAGGTCGGCACCGCCGGTCAGCAGGAGATCAACTACCGCTTCAACACGCTGAAGCAGGCGGCCGACGACGTGCTGAAGTTCAAGTACATCGTCAAGAACGTGGCCTGGGAGGGCGGCAAGACCGTCACGTTCATGCCGAAGCCGATCTTCGGTGACAACGGTTCGGGCATGCACTCCCACCAGTCGCTGTGGAAGGACGGCGAGCCGCTGTTCTACGACGAGCGCGGGTACGGCGGCCTGTCGGACCTGGCCCGCTGGTACATCGGTGGCCTGCTCAAGCACGCCCCGGCGCTGCTCGCCTTCACGAACCCGACGGTGAACTCCTACCACCGCCTGGTCCCCGGCTACGAGGCCCCGGTCAACCTGGTCTACTCGGCCCGCAACCGCTCGGCCTGCATCCGCATCCCGATCACCGGCGACAACCCGAAGGCCAAGCGCGTCGAGTTCCGCGTGCCGGACCCGTCGGCCAACCCCTACCTCGCGTTCTCGGCGATGCTGATGGCCGGCCTGGACGGCATCAAGAACCGCATCGAGCCCCCGGAGCCGGTCGACAAGGACCTCTACGAGCTTCCGCCCGAGGAGCACGACGCCATCGAGCAGGTGCCCGGCTCCCTGCCGGCCGTGCTCGACGCGTTGGAGGCCGACCACGAGTTCCTGCTCGAGGGTGACGTCTTCACCCAGGACCTCATCGAGACCTGGATCGAGTGGAAGCGCAAGAACGAGGTGGACCCGATCCGCTTCCGCCCGCACCCCCACGAGTTCGAGATGTACTACGACATCTGAGCCCGTATGGGTGATGACCCAGCCGGGTGCCCACGAGCGACCCCCGACCTGCGAAGACTCCTCTGGTCTTCCAGCGTCGGGGGTCGTTCCTGCTCGGTCGTGAGGGTCAACGCGGCCGGCCCGTTACCCTCCTCCCCCACCGTTGCTCACGCCGCGGCCCCACTTCGTGGAAGAGAAGCTGTGATGACCACCCCCGACCCCGCGAGCGAGACCCCGTTCTCGACGCCTTCACGTGGGGGCGACGTCATCCCTCTGGGAGAGGCTACGAAGGCGTGGTTCTCGATCTCGCTGCAGACCTTCGGCGGCCCCGCTGGCCAGATCGCGGTGATGCAGCACAAGCTCGTCGACGAGAAGCGCTGGATCGGCCAGCAACGTTTTCTCCACGCCCTGAACTACTGCATGCTGCTGCCCGGCCCCGAGGCCCAGCAGCTGGCCATCTACACCGGCTGGCTGCTCAACGGAACGCGCGGAGGCCTCATCGCCGGCGGGCTGTTCGTCCTGCCCGGCGTGGTCGCCCTGGGCCTCCTGTCGGTGGTCTACGTGCAGTTCGGCGACACCGAGCTGGTTGCCGCCCTGTTCGCCGGCGTCGCGCCAGCGGTCATCGCGATCGTCGTCCAGGCCGTGCACCGCGTCGCGAAGCGTGCCCTTGACCATTCCGTGCTCGTGGTCCTGGCGGTCAGTGCCTTCGTCGCGCTCACCTTCTTCGCGGTGCCGTTCCCAGTCGTCGTCTTCGTCGCAGGCATCCTCGGCTGGCTGGCGAGCCGGCGCATCCCCGAGCTCGCACGGACCAAGGGCCAAGGCAGCGCGGACGACGGTCCGACACCCCTGATCAGTGACGAGATGCTGCATCACGAACTCCCCACGAAACGGCGCTCGTTCGGTCTCGTCGTCGTCGGCCTGGTGCTCTGGTTTGCGCCGGTCGCCGCCGTTGCCCTCTTCGTCGACTCGACGAGCGTGTTCCTCGACCAAGGCCTGTTCTTCTCCGGCGCAGCGGTGGTCACCTTCGGCGGCGCGTACGCCGTCCTTGCCTACGTCGCTCAGCAAGCAGTCAACGTCTACGGCTGGCTTGCCCCGGGCGAGATGGTGCGCGGTCTCGCTCTGGCCGAGACCACGCCTGGCCCACTGATCATGGTCGTACAGTTCGTGGCCTTCCTAGGTGCGTACCGCAACCCCGGCAGCTTCGACCCGTGGGCCGCAGCCGTCTGTGCGTCGCTGTTGGTCACGTGGGTCACGTTCGTGCCCTGCTTCCTGTTCGTGCTCCTCGGGGCACCGTACGTCGAGCGACTCCGTGGTAGCCGCACCCTGTCGGCGGCGCTGACCGGCATCAGTGCCGCGGTCGTCGGCGTCATCGCGAGCTTGGCGGTCTTCTTCGCCTTGCACAACCTCTTCGATCGCGTCACGGACGTGAACGCCGGTCCGCTTCGCATGGACGTGCCCGTGCTGACCTCGTGGGACCCTCTGGCATTCATCATCACCACGGTCGCACTGGTCGTGATCCTTCGGCTCAGGTGGAGCGCCCTGCGCACGCTCGGAGTGTGTGCAGCGATTGGCCTGCTCGCACTCGGCGTCCGGGCTGCACTCTGAGCCGGCGTCGCCATCGGGGGCGCTGACCGGTCACTGTGATCACCAGGCGCTGCCGTCGCCACCGCGGCAGGACGCCGACCGGTCACTGTGATCACTGGGCGCTGGCTTGGCCACTGCGGGAGGGCGCTGACCGGTCACTGTGATCACTGGGCGCTCACGTTTCGCCGGCCTCCACCACCCGCGTCAGGCCCCGGTCGAGGACGCGATGTCAGCAGCGGTGGGTAGCGTGCCCTCATGGCTATCGCGCGCTACCCCAGCGTCGTCCTGGACTGTCCCGACGCCGCCGCCCTCGCGTCGTTCTACGGCACCCTGCTCGACTGGAAGGTCACCGAGGCCGACGGCTGGTTCGAGGTCCGGGCCGACTACGGGCAGTGCATCAGCTTCCAGACGGTCGAGGACTACAAGGCCCCCGCCTGGCCGGGTCAGGAGGTGCCCCAGCAGATGCACATCGACGTCGTCGTCGACGACCTCGACCTCGCCGAGACGCAGGTGCTGGAGATCGGCGCCATCAAGGCCGATCACCAGCCCGGGACGACCTTCCGGGTCTTCCTCGACCCCGCCGGGCACCCGTTCTGCCTCTGCTCGGGCTGAGTCAGTGCCTAGCTCGAGCTCGAGCTAGGCAACCACCTCGAAGCCAGCGGCCAGCAGCACCTCGTCCCGCGAGGACGGGCCGACGAGCAGCTCGAACCGGCCGGGCTCGACCACCCTGCGACCTGCGGCGTCGACGATGGAGCAGGCCGCCACCGGGACCTCGACGTCGACCGTGACCGTGGCGCCGGCGTCGAGCTGCACCTGGGTGAACGACTTGAGCTCCTTGTCGGCCCAGCTCGCCGACGTGACGAGGTCGCGGATGTACACCTGCACCGTCTCCAGGGCAGGGCGGGATCCCTTGTTGGACAGGGTGACTCGTGCCCGCACGGTGCCTGTTGCTTCGACCGGGCTGGCATCGAGCGTCAGGTCGGTGTACTCCACCGTCGTGTAGGACAGCCCCTCGCCGAAGGCGAACGCGGTCCGCTGGGTCAGGTCGGCATACCGGTCGCCGTGCTGGCCGCGGACCTGGTTGTAGTAGGTCGGCTGCTGACCGACGTGCCGCGCGAACGAGATGGGCAGCCGCCCACTCGGCTCGAGGTCGCCGAGGAGGAGCTCGGCGACGGCCCGGCCACCCTGCATACCGGGGTTGGCCACCCAGAGCACGGCAGCGCAGTCCAGCGCGCAATCGGGCAGCACGAGCGGTTTGGAGGCGAGCAGGACGACGACCATCGGCTTCCCGGTCGCCGCGAGGGCCTCGAGCAGGGCCACCTGCCCGCCGACGAGCTCCAGGGTCGCCGTCGAGCGGCCCTCCCCCACGAGCTCGATGCGGTCGCCCACCACGGCCACCACGACCTCGGCCTCCGACGCGGCGGCGACGGCCTGCGCGATGAGGTCGGCGTCGGGGGCGCAGGGCACGGCCACCTGCGGTCGGGGCTGGCCGTCGGGGAACAGCTCGCCCGCCGGATCGGGGGCCAGGGTGAGGATGTCGGCGCCGCGGGCGTGGGTGACCGTCCACGAGGCCGGCACCAGCTCGCGCAGGCCGTCGAGGACCGTGGTGATCATGTCCCGCGGGTGGCCCTGCAGGATCCAGTCGGCCTGGCCCGAGGAGCCGGCCCAGTCCCCCAGCTGCGTCTGGGCGTCGTCGGCGAGAGGACCCACCACAGCGATCCGCCGAGCGCCGGCGCCGGCACCGGCACCGGCACCGGCACCGGACGCAGCCTGCCCGCCGGACGCAGCGTGCCCGCCGGACGCAGCCTGCCCACCGGACGCAGCCTGCCCACCGGACGCCAAGTCGCCGGGCCGCAGCGGCAGCACTCCGGAGTTGCTCAGCAGGACCAGCGAGCGCCGGGCAACCTCGAGGTTCAGTGCAGTGTGCTCGTCCGAGGCGATGACCTCCCGCTGCCGAGCCGCGTCGGGACGCCGCGGGTCCTCGAACAACCCGAGCTCGAACTTCACGGTGAGGATGCGGCTGACCGCGGCGTGCAGGTCCGACTCGACCAGCAGGCCGCGGGTGATCGCCTCCAGGGCACCGTGGTGGAACTGCGGCGTCGTCATGACCATGTCGTTGCCCGCCTTCACCGCGGCGGCGGCGGCATGGGTGTGGTCGGGTTGCACCTGCTGCTCCCACACCATCCGGCCGACGTTGTCCCAGTCGGTGACCAGCGTCCCGGTGTACCCCCACTCGCCGCGCAGCACCTCGCTCAGCAGCCAGTCGTTGACGGTGATCGGGACACCGTCCATGGTCTGGTAGCCGAGCATGAACGTCCGGCAGCCCTCGCGGGCAACGCGCTCGAACGGCGGCAGGAACCACGACCGCAGCTTGCGGCGGGAGAGGTCCGCCTCGCTGGCGTCGCGACCGCCCTGGGTCTCGGAGTACCCCGCGAAGTGCTTGGCGGTCGCGAGGATCGCGGTCGGGTCGGCCAGCCCGTCACCCTGGTAGCCGCGCACCATCGCCGAAGCGAGCTCGCCCAGGAGGTACGGGTCCTCGCCGAACGTCTCGTCGACCCGGCCCCAGCGCAGGTCCCGCGCGATGCACAAAACTGGCGAGAAGGTCCAGTGCACCCCGGTGGCCGCGACCTCGACGGCGGTGGCCCGAGCGACGCGCTCGACGAGGACGGGGTCCCAGCTCGCCGCCATGCCGAGCTGGGTCGGGTAGATCGTGGCGCCCTCGAAGAACGAGTGTCCGTGGATGCAGTCCTCACCCACCAGCAGCGGGATGCCCAACCGGGTGCGCGACGTCAGCTCGTGCGCCTCGGCGAGGCGCTGCGGCGAAGCGTGCAGGATCGACCCGACGTGCGTGGTCAGCACGTGGTCCTCGAGTCCCTTGCGCGCGTCGAGCTGCATCATCTGCCCGACCTTCTCCTGCGCCGTCATCCGCTCGAGGAGGTCGGCGACGCGTTCGGCGACCGGTCGCCGGGCGTCGAGGTAGGGCAGCAGGTCGCTCACGTGGACACCTTCGTCTGCGGGGACACCGCTGGGCGGACGATCCGGGCGGTCGGACTGGGTCCGGTCAAGGATAGGAGGTATGGCGCCGGCGTCAGGGGGCCGACCGTGAGGCGTCGACGAGCACCCGGCCGAGGAGGCCCATCTCCGCGCGGAGCGTGTCGTCGTCGACGGACCCCAGGTGGGGGTCGGCGCCGGCGTGGGCGATCCCGGCAGCCAGCAGCGGCACGGCGACGACGCGTCGCTGGCTGGGGTCCGGTCCGAGCAGGAGGGCCACCAGGCGCGTCGTGACATTGTTGAAGTCGGCGTGCGAGTCCAGGATCCGGGCCACCTCGGGGTCGCTCAGGACGGAGGCCACGACCTGGCGGTGGGTGAGCACCGTGTCGATGAGCCCGTCCAGGGCCAGCGTCGTCGCCTCGTGCGCGGTCGGGGCCGCCTCGGCGGCCTCCATGTGCCCGCGGAGTTGGTCGACGGCCTTCTCCACCACGGCGAGGACGATGTCCTCCTTGGCATGGAACTGGTAGTAGACCGCTGCCTTGGTGACCCCGAGGTGGTCGGCGATCATCTGCAGCGACGTCCCGCTGACCCCGTGCAGGGCGAACAGCTCCAGGGCGGCGGCGAGGACCCGGCCCCTGCCCTGGCCCCGCGGCGCCTGTGGCCTGGCCATCGCATCCTCCGTCCCTGCCGCGCGGCCGCGCGGGGTGCGCCACCCACCGACGGTCGGCCGTGACGCGCGCCACAGTAGCAGCATGGTTAGCCGATCGGCTTGTCATCGCTTAGCCGAACGACTAACTTCGATGTGGCCGACCACCGTGGTCCGCCGATGCACCCCGGGGAGCTCACCGATGGCCACTGTTCTGTACCGGATCGGGCGCCTGGGCTTCCGTCGTCGCGGCATCGTCGTCTCGGTGTGGCTGGTGCTGCTGGGCGCCCTGGTCGCCGCCGTCGCCTCGGTGGGCACCGCCCCCACGGCCGGCGTGTCGATCCCCGGCACCGAGTCGCAGCGAGCCCTGGACTCCCTGGCCCGCGAGTTCCCCTCGGCCAGTGGTGCGTCCGGCACCGTCGTGGTCCGCGCCCCGGCGGGCCAGAGCCTGCTCGACGAGGCCAACCGGACTATCGTGACCGACGTCGTGGCCGAGGCCACCGTCCTGCCCGGCGTGGTCGGCGCGGTGAGTCCCTACGACTCCGAGGCGATCAGCCGGGACGGCCGCCACGCGTTGGTGACCGTGCAGTTCCAGCAGACCTCCGACACGCTCACCCCCGGGCAGCGCACGGCATACGAGGAGCTCGGGGCCGACGCACCCTCGGGCTGGACCATCGCCGCGGGCGGCGAGCCGCTCATGACCGAGCCCGAGGTGGGCTCGACCGAGGCCATCGGCGTGGCGGTCGCCCTGGTCGTTCTGCTCATGACGTTCGGCTCGCTCGTCGCTGCCGGCATGACCATGGTCAACGCCCTCATCGGCGTCGGCGTAGGGCTGCTGGGACTGCTGCTGGCCGGCCACGTCTTCGACCTCACCAGCGTGACCCCGGTGCTCGCGCTCATGCTCGGCCTCGCTGTCGGCATCGACTACTCACTGTTCATCACCTCGAGGTACCGGCACAACCTCGGCATCGGGCAGAGCCGCGAGGAGGCCGCCGGGCGGGCCATCGGCACCGCCGGCTCGGCCGTGGTCTTCGCCGGTCTCACCGTCGTCATCGCCCTGGCCGGCCTGTCCGTCGTCGGCATCCCCTTCCTGACCGCGATGGGCCTGGCCGCGGCCGGGACCGTGACGGTCGCCGTCCTCGTGGCGATCACCCTGCTGCCCGCCCTGCTCGGCTTCGCCGGCGACCGGGTGCTCCCCCGCGCCCAGCGCCGGGCCGGAGCAGCGGTGGACCCGGAGGGGTCGCAGCGCAACCGCGGCTTCGGCTGGGGCCGGGCGGTGGTGCGCGCGCGCATCCCCGTCATCCTCGGTGGCATCGTGCTCCTGGGTGCGGTCGCGCTGCCCAGCGCGGACATGCGGCTCGCCCTGCCCGACGACGGGACTGCTCCGGTCGGCACCAGCAAGCGCGTCGCGTACGACCTGATCGCCGAGGGCTTCGGCCCCGGGTTCAACGGCCGGCTCGTGATGGTCGTCCACGGCGACGACCCTGCCGCTGTCCAGGAGGCGGTGACCGGAGCGAGCGCCGTGGTGGCCCGGACCGACGGTGTGGTCGCCGTCGCCCCCGGGGGTGCCAGCGCGGACGGCCGTACGGCGCTCGTGGCCGTCATCCCCGCGAGCGGGCCTTCCGAGGAGGCCACCTTCGACCTCGTGCGCGCCCTGCGCGGCGGCGTGGCGCCCACGGCAGAAGCCACGGGCACCGACATCGCACTCACCGGGGCGACCGCCGCGGGGGTCGACGTCTCCGACAAGCTCAGCGACGCCCTGCCGGTCTACCTGCTCGTCGTGGTCGGCCTCAGCTTCGTGCTGCTCACCCTGGTCTTCCGCTCGCTGCTCGTGCCGCTCAAGGCCACCGCCGGCTTCCTGCTCACGGTCGGCGCGACCTTCGGGGCGACCGTCGCGATCTTCCAGTGGGGGTGGCTCGCCGACCTCTTCGGCGTCCAGACCCCTGGGCCGCTGGTCAGCTTCCTGCCGATCCTGCTGATCGGGATCCTGTTCGGCCTCGCCATGGACTACGAGGTCTTCCTCGTCTCGCGCATGCGGGAGGACTTCGTCCACGGCCAGACCGCCCGGGTCGCCGTCGTGTCCGGGGTCGGGCACGGCGCCCGGGTCGTCGTGGCCGCCGCGCTCATCATGATCTCGGTGTTCGCCGGCTTCATGCTGGTCGACGACCCCATCATCAGGTCGATGGGCTTCGCGCTGGCGTTCGGCGTCCTCGTCGACGCGTTCGTCGTCCGGCTCGCGCTGGTGCCGGCCATCATGTCGTTCCTCGGCGACTCGGCCTGGTGGCTGCCGCGCTGGCTCGACCGGATCCTGCCGCGGGTCGACATCGAGGGTGAGAGCCTGCCTCCGGCCGCCGGTACGCCAGAGCACCGCTCGCAGCACGCCGACGGGACCGGTGAGGCCCACGGTGGGGACGAGGGGCGGCAGCTCACCGAGGCTGCGGACCTCAGGGGCTGACGCCGGCCGGTGACCGCGGCGGGGCGTGCTGCGGCAGGGGTGCTGCGCGGGTGGTGCTGGGGAACGCCTGGCGCGGAGCGCGACTCAGGCGCTCAGGACCGCGCTGTCCGCAGCCATGGTGGTGCCGGCGGACTCACGGCCGGACCGGGAGGCCAACGTGGAGCCGATGCCGTCGCGGAGGTCAAGGACGGACACGTCGTCCTCCATGACGGGGATGAAGCGCTCGAGGAAGAGTTGCCACATGTCCACACCTACCTTCTGCGGGATCAACGTCGGGCGCTGATCTGCGTCTACTGCGGAGCACTGACTATGCGACCGGAGGCAACGGGGTGGGGCGACCAGGACGACCACCTCAACCATTCTACGGACAGTCTCACCCAAACGTATGAGATGGGTCAACCAAAACGGCCGTCCTCGGGCCGCGGACCCGCGCCGGATGCCCCAAATGCCACAAACTCGCTCGTGCGTCTCCCCCCAACGCGCACCCCGGAGCTGTCATGTCCTTCCTGTCCCCCCATCGCGAGTCCGCCCAGACGGAGCGGCCGGTGCACCCCCCTCACCACCGGTCCCGTCGGCGGCACACCGCAGTCCTGGTCGCCGTCGCCGCGCTGGTCTGCAGCATCCTGGCCACGGCCTCCGCCGCGTCGGCCGCCACCCCGGTGCCGCCCACCCCGACCGGCCTTCCTGCCGGTGTCGAGGAGCTGGCGTCCTACGTCGGAGCCAACTCCTGCGACGCCTCGACCAAGCCGGGCTCGGCAGCCCTGGGCGCCCTGCTCGTCAGGACCTACCCGGGCACGAGCTACGGGGGTGCCCGCTCCTGCGCCTCCGACGCGCTCGCGACGTCCGAGCACTACGACGGCCGTGCGGTCGACTGGATGGTCAACAACCGCAACGCCACGCAACAGGCCCAGGCCAACGCCGCCATCGCCTGGATGCTCGCCAAGGACAAGAGCGGCAACCCCTATGCCATGGCCCGACGCCTCGGCGTCATGTACCTCATCTGGAACAACCGGTCCTGGTCGGCCTACCGCCCCCAGGAGGGGTGGAAGGAGTACTCGGGCTGCCTCTCCTCGGCCAGGGCGAGCACGGCCTACGACACCACCTGCCACCGCAACCACGTCCACATCTCGTTGTCGTGGGCCGGTGCCATGCAGCGCAGCTCGTACTGGTCCAAGGCTGTTGCGGCGCCGGAGTACGGTCCGTGCCGGACATGGCTGACCAACTGGGCCAGCCCCCGCGCCTCGGCGAACCGCACGCGGTGCCAGGTACCTCCGACCGTCACCGCCCTGCCGTCCACCACCGCCCTGGGCAAGCAGCTGGTCGCCATCTCCGGCACGTACCTGCGCACGGGCAGCACCGGCCCCGCCGTCACCGCCGTGCAGAGCGCCATCGGCACCAGCGCCACGGGTTCGTTCTCGAGCACCACCGCGGCCGCGCTGGTCGCGTGGCAGAAGCGCAACGGGGTGGCCGCCACAGGGGTCACCGACGCCGCGACCTGGCGGGCCCTGATCCGGGTCCACGCCGCCCCACCGGTGGCCCTGGGCCTGGACTCGACCATCGACTCCGACGTGCTGCGGCTCACCGACGGTCGGCTGACGCTCAGTGACTCGGTCTCCGACCCGTACGGCCGGGTGCTGAGCACCCAGTGGACGGGCATCACTGCTGTCGTCGCGCCAGGCGACTTCACCGGTGACGCCTACCCCGACCTGATCAGTCGCACCTCCGCCGGTGCCCTGCGCATCCACCGGGGTACGGGCAACGCCTCCTTCGCTCCTCCCGTGACCACGGGTCCCGGCTGGAACGCCTTCTCCACCCTGCTGTCCCCCGGCGACTTCACCGGTGATGGTCGCTCCGACCTCATCGGGGTCCGGCCCGACGGCGTGCTCTACCTGTACCGCGGCAACGGCAGTGGCGGCTTCGCCGGTGGCGCCCAGATCGGGTGGGCGTGGCAGGTCTTCGACACCATCCTGTCCCCCGGCGACTTCACCGGCGACGGCCGCGCCGACGTGGTGGCGCGCAAGCCGGACGGCACGCTGTGGCTCTACGCCGGGAACGGCACCGGCGGCTGGGCCTCTGCCGGTCGCCAGATCGGCCAGGGCTGGCAGGGCTTCACCACGATCCTCGCCGCAGGTGACCTCAACCGCGACCGCCGCTCCGACCTCATGGCCCTGACCGCCGACGGCCGCTGGCTGGCCTACTACGGCACCGGGACCGGCGCGTTCGGCACCGGGTCCGGCCAGCAGGTCTCGCGTGGCGACTGGTCGACCGCCGGCCTCGTGGTCGGTGTCCGGTGACCACCCGAGCCTGACGGCCGCCACGAGCAGCGCAGCGACGACGGGGATGCAGTGAGGGGGCATCCCCGTCGTCGGTGCGTTTCGTTGGCCGGTGGCCGACTCAGCGCGCGGGAGCCCCGACCACCGGTTCGTCCGCGGCACGGTCTCTCGGGACCGGGGTCGTCACGACCTCGAACCACACGGTCGTACCCGCCGACGTCCGGTGCGAGCCGAACGCGTCGCTGATCGCCTTCACGAGGGACAGGCCGCGACCACGCACGGCCATGGCCTCCCCCCCGGTCAGCAGCGGCTCGCCACGGTTGCCGCTGTCGGCCACGGTCACCGAGATCAGGCCGGAGTCCAGGTCCATGGTCAGGTGCGACTCGGTGCCGGCGTGCAGGACGGCGTTGGTGATGAGCTCGGAGATGCCCGTGGCGATGGTGTACTGGTCGCCCTCACCGATGTTCCACAGCGAGAGCTGGGCGCGGGCCCAGTCGCGGGCAGCCTTGACCGACTCGGGCATGGGCGGGATGACGATGGTGCAGCGTCGGTGCCCCGCGGGTGAACGCCCAACGGTGAGCACGGCACAGTCGTCCTCCTGGCCGGTCGGGGGCACCATCGCCTCCATGACTCGCTGGGCCACGCGGCGCGGGCTGCTCGGCGGGAGGTCCGCGAGCGCCGCGAGCAGGCGCGCCTCACCCTCGACCAGGTCCTCGCCACGGCGTTCGAGCAGACCGTCGGTGTAGGCGACGAGCATGTCGCCGACGTCCAGGACCAGCTCGGTCGCCGGCCGGGCACCGGGGATGCCCAGGGGCGGGCCCACCGGCATCGACAGCAACCGGCCCCGGGGTGCGCCGTCCGCACGCGCAGCGCGCCCCGAGAGCAGAGCCGGAAGCGGATGCCCCGCGCTGGCGATCTCGACGACCCCCGTGTCGGGCGTGATCGTGGCATACAGCATGGTGACGAACAGCTCGCCGCCGAACGACATCCCGGGGCGTGCCCGGGCCGTGCCGAGCGGCAGCGAGGCCGGCCACAGCGCGTCGAGGTCCCAGACCACCCGGTCGAGGGCGCCCATGACGACCTCGGGGCTGCTGTTGGCGAGCGCGGCGCCGCGCACGGCGGCCCGCACCTGTCCCATCACGGTGGCCGCCATGACGCCGCGACCGGCGACGTCGCCGATGACCAGGGCGAGTCGGCCGTCCGGCAGGAAGAAGGAGTCGTAGAAGTCACCTCCCGCGACGGTGCCCTCGGAGACGGGCTCGTACCGCGCGGCGATGCTGATCGCGTCCGACTGCGGGAGGTTCGGGGGAAGCAGGGTGCGCTGGAGCAGCTCAGCGGTGGACCGCTCGGCGTCGTAGACGACCGCCCGGCCCAGCGCCTCGGCCACGAGGTCGGTGAAGGCGGACAGCACCACCCCGAGCGACCTGGGTAGTGCCGTGGCCTCCCGGAAGCCCACGACGGCCGCCTGGATGGTGCGGGTCTGGAGCGGGACCACCACGAGCTCGCCGGAGTCCGAGCTGTGCACCACGCCCTCGTCGATGGTCCATCCCACCGTCTCGGCCAGCTCCTCGGGCACCTCCGACCAGATGAGCGGCAGTCGCTCCTCGTCCGGTGAGAGGTCCTCGATCCGGTGACGACGCGCGATACGCCACCCTCCCGGACCCGGCGAGGGCAGGCAGATGCCCGCCGAACGGGCGCCGAACGCGGACACCGCCTCGCGCAGCACCACCTTGCAGACGTCGTCCACCGTCACCGCCGTGCCGAGCGCGGAGGCCAGCTCGGCGACGGCCCTGGCCCGGTCGTGGGAGGTGGAGGTCTCCACGATGACGTGGAGCGCCGCGACGACGTCACCGGACTCGTCGCGGACGGCTGACGCCGTGCGCAGGTGGTGGTCGAGCAGCGGGACGACCTCCGCCTCGGGAGCCGCCACCGGGACCCGGCCGACCCGTGAGTCCTCGTCGAGGAAGGGGTCCGCGTCGGTCAGGACCCGGTCGAGCAGGCCGCCGAGGTGGGACTGCTGCCACAGCTCGGGGAGGGCCTCGTCCGCCGGGCGGCCGAACGCGGCCGGGTGCCGCGGGCCGAGACGTTCCGCGAACGCGTCGTTGTAGAGCAGGACCCGCCCCGGACCGACGAGCAGTGCCGTGGGCAGCAACGAGTCGAGGGCCAGGTCCCACGCAGCGAGCAGGGCTGCCGGCCACTGGTCGGCGGCACCGGTGGGCAGCATGGACCAATCAGTGTGGGCAGCGAGGGCTCGCGCACCCTCTGTCCCGACCTCCGCCACCAACCCCACCTTTCGCCTCTCCGCAGCCTAGGGATCATCCTGCCGCTGTGGGGCCTCACCTGTCCGTGCCTTTCTCATCGGCCGATCGGGCCGATTCATGAGGGGCCCGGCCGCGCCCCTTCGACGACGTCCTGGGCGGCCACGACGCCGGCACCCTCGCCGGCACCCACCTGGTCGACGAGGAAGGCCCACTCCCAGGCCACCTGACGCCACGCGTCGTACCTTCCGCTCTTGCCACCATGGCCCGCGACCATCTCCGTGCGCAGCAGCACCGGTCGCTGCTCGGGGTCGCTCGTGGTGCACTCGCGCAGGCGGGCCACCCACTTGGCGGGCTCGGTGAAGAAGACCCGTGTGTCGTTGAGGGAGGTGGTCGCCAGGACGGCCGGGTATGGCGCCGGGCGCACGTTCTCGTACGGCGAGTAGGACTTCATGTAGGCGTAGACCTCGGGGTCGGCGAGCGGGTTGCCCCACTCCTCCCACTCGACGACCGTCAGCGGCAGGCTGGGGTCGAGGATCGTGGTCAGCGCGTCGACGAAGGGGACGGCCGCGTGCACCACGCGGAACCGCTGCGGTGCGAGGTTGACCGCAGCGCCGATGAGCAACCCACCGGCCGAACCTCCCTCTGCTGCAAGGCGATCCGGGTGCACCCAGCCAGCGGTGACGAGATGGTCGGCGCAGGCGACGAAGTCGGTGAAGGTGGCGCGCTTGTGCGTCAGCTTGCCCTGGTCGTACCAGGCCCGGCCGAGCTCACCCCCGCCCCGGACGTGGGCGATCGCGAAGACGAAACCGCGCTGCAGCAGCGACAGGCGAGCCACCGAGAAGTAGGGGTCCGAGGAGATCTCGTAGGAGCCGTAGGCCGTGAGCAGCCCGGGACGGGTGCCGTCCGGCTCGCTGCCAGCGGGGTAGACCAGGGAGATCGGCACCTGCGTGCCGTCCGGCGCGGTGGCCCACTCGCGGCGCTGCTCGTACTGCGCCGGGTCGTAGCCGCCGAGCACCGGCTGCCGCTTGAGCAGGGTGTACGCACGGGTCCGCAGGTCGTAGTCCAGCACCGTGCGCGGGGTCACCAGCGACTCGAAGACGACCTGCAGGCTCGTGGTCGCGCTCTCGGGGTTCTCCCCCAGGCCGACGGAGTAGACCGGCTCGTCGAAGACGAGGTCGTGGGCGGCGCCATACCCCGAGGCGTTCGCGGTGTCGCGCTCGATGACGCGCACCGCGGTGAGCCCGTCCTTGCGCAGACCGAGGACGGCCACGTCGTCGAACGCCTCCACCCCCTGGAACCGTTCGCCCTCGGCTGCTCGCATCAGCGGCTGCCACTGGTCGGCCGAGGTGGCGTCGAGGGGGGCCCAGGCGAGGTCGGAGTCGATGGAGTCGGCGTTGTGGACGATGAGGAGCCGGTCGGCCGCAGGCTCGACGTCGTACTCGACCCCCTCCCGGCGCGGCGCCACGACGCGGAACTCGCCGAGCGGGTCGGTCGCGTCGAGCAGCCGGACCTCCGACGTCGTCTTGGACCCGAGCCCGATCATGATCCAGCGGTCGTCGCGTGAGGAGCCCAGCCCCATCCAGAAGCGCTCGTCGGTCTCCTCGTGCACCAGCACGTCGGCGGAGTCGGGGGTGCCGACCTCGTGGCGCCAGGTCTGGTGCGGACGCCACGTCTCGTCCACGCGCGTGTAGAACAGGTAGCGGCCGTCGTAGGAGAAGACGCAGCCGTAGCCGACCTCCGAGACCGCGGTGTCGACGACCTCGCCGGTGCCGAGGTCCTTGACGCGCAGGGCGAAGCGCTCGTCCCCCTCGGTGTCGACGGCGTACGCGAGCAGCCGGTGGTCGGGGCTGATGCTCAACGCCCCGAGGGCGAAGAAGTCGTGCCCCTGCGCCTCGAGGTTGCCGTCGAGCAGCACCTGCTCACCCTCGATGGTCGCGCCCGTCTCCGGGTCGGGCCGGGGGGCGCCGTCCACGCGCGGCGCCCGGCACTCCACCGAGTACTGCGATCCCTCGTAGCTGCGCGAGTAGTACCACCACGGTCCGCTCGCCACGGGGACGGACAGGTCGGTCTCCTGCGTGCGCGAGCGGATCTCCTCGAAGATGGCGTCGCGGAGTGGCTGCAGGTCCGCCGTCATCGACTCGGCGTAGGTGTTCTCGGCCTCGAGGTGGGCGGTGACCGCGGGGTCGGCCTTGTCACGCAGC